>NZ_JBWKUN010000001.1:0-1801089 GCF_059420865.1 Janthinobacterium sp. GW821-FHT03C10
CGTCTGGCGCACTGCATCCGGTGATCAATACGCTTAGCTACGACGAGGCAGGCAGGATAACGCAGCAGATTCTGGCGCTGGGCCTGGTAGCGCAGGAAAGCAACGACTATGTGTACGACCAGACTGGAAAGCTGCAGCAACGAACGTATGCCGCGAATGGTGCGCGCAGTGTCTTCGATGGACTGAACCGGCTTGTGTCACATACCGATGCGCAAGGCAATGTGATGCTGACCACTTATGCGGAGGACGGCAGCAGGACGGAGTCGCGGCAGGTCAATGGCAAGACGGCCACCTATGAGTACGATAAAACGGGCCACTTGCTGCGCTCGGCCGCATCGGATGGTGTGGTGAAATCGTATGAATATGATGCACGCGGCTTGCTGATCCGCGAGACGTCGTCGGAAACTGGAAAGGATGCGTCTGGCGCACTGCATCCGGTGATCAATACGTATGCCTACAATGCTGCCGGCAAGATAACGCAGCAGATCAGGGCTGTTGGTTTGGTGACACAGGAAAGCAACGACTACCTGTACGACCAGGATGGAAAGTTGCAGCAACGAATTTACACTGCGAATGGTACGCGCACTATCTTTGATGAACTGGGCCGGCTTTCGTCACAAACCGATGCACAAGGTAATGTAAGGCTGGTCACCTATGCCGCGGACGGTAGCAGGATGGAGTCGCAGCAGTTCAACGGCAAGACGACCACCTATGAATACGATAAGACTGGCCGCCTGATCCGTTCGACCGACCCGGATGGCGTGTCGGTCATGCGCGGCTATGATGACCGCGGCTTGCTGATCCGCGAGACGTCGTCGGCGACCGGGAAAGATGCAGCTGGTGTATCGCATCCGGTGATTAATACCTATACCTACAATGCCGCTGGCAATATGACACTTCAGATCCAGGGGGTTGGTCTGGTGGTGCAGCGGCGAACTGACTATGTGTATGATCAGGCGGGACATTTACAGCAGCGTACCTTTGTCACCGAGGGGCTACGTATTGTTTACGACGCACTGAATCGTGTGGTGTCTTTAACCGATCTACAGGGCGAGACGGTGATTACATACAATGCGACCGGTGGTCGGACAGAATCCAGAACATTGAATGGCAATACCATCATCTCTGAATATGATGACCGTCGTTTGTTATTTCGCCAGACGTCAACTGAAACTGGAAAGGATGCGTCTGGTGAATTACATCCAGTGATCAATACGTATAGCTACGACGATGCGGGCAGGATGACACAGTGGATCCAGGCCGTTGGTCTGGTGGCGCAGGAAATCAATGACTATGTCTACGACCAGGCCGGCAATCTGCAGCAACGTACGTATGTCGGAAAAGGTACGCACAGCATTTATGATGGACAGAATCGTCCACTTTCGATGACTGACGCGCAAGGTAACGTAACACTGACCACTTATGCCACGGACGGCAGCAAGACGGAGTTGCAAAAGCTCAATGGCAAGACGTACACCTATGAATACGATAAAACTGGCCGCCTGATACGCTCGACCAACCCGGATGGCGTGTCGATCATGCGCGAGTATGATGATCGCGGCTTGCCGATCCGCGAGACGTCGTCGGCAACCGGGCAAGATGCAGCGGGCATATCGCATCCGTTGATCAATACGTATAGCTACGATGCCACCGGTCGACTGAAGCAGTTGATCACTGCCGTTGGTCTGGTGACACAGGTGACCGTCGATTACGTTTACGACCAGGCTGGAAAACTGCAGCAAAGTACTCATGTTGGCAGTGGCACACGCACTATCTACGATGGACTGGGCCGGCTTGTGTCGCACACCGATGCGCAGGGCAATGTCGCGCTGACCAGCTATGAGGCCGATGGCGGCACGACGGTGTCGCGAACCGTCAACGGCGAGACCACGCGCTACGGCTACGATCAGGCCGGCCGGCTGATCAAGCTGGTGATGGGTTTGATCAACGAACGCTATGTGTATGGCGAGAACAACCAGCGCGCATTTGTCATCGATGCGGCAGGCAAGGCACTGCGTTATATCTATGATGCCAGCGGTCAAGTAGAACAAACCATCCAGTATGCGTCCGCCATTAGCGTCGGCGACCGACCCGCGCTGCAGGCGGTGATCGCCGCGCTCAAACCAGCACCGGCGCTGGACATCGTCACCAATTTCGCCAATGGCTTGCCAGTGCCGACGGTACGTGAGGACCGCGGCTGGCACATGACCTTGCCGCTGCAGCGCTGGGGCTATGACCAGAACGGCAACCGTACGCCATATGTGGATACCAGCGGCAACAGCAGCGACAGCTATCTGAACCTATCGAACGGCAATGTCGTGCTTCGCCAGCGCGACGATATGATCGCCGCGCGCGGCATCGACCTGGCCCTGGGCCGGGCCTACAATGCGCAGGGCGGCCAGGCGCGGCACTGGACCTTTGGTGTCAGCCAGTCCGTTGGCAGGATCCTCGGCGTGGTCAACGGCGCTGGCAGCACGGTGCTGCGTACGGCCGCTGATGGCAGCCAGGCTGCATATACGTATGACAGCGCACGCGGCATGTATGTCTCGACCGATGGTGCCGGCGCCTACCGCACCCTTGCTTACGATGCGGTGGCGCAGCGCTGGACCTGGATTGCGGGCGATGGCCAGGTGCGCGAAGTGTATGACGCAACGCAGCAAGGCCGCATCATCCTGTCCGCGGATACCAGCAACAATCAGCTCAGTTATTACTATGATGCCGGAAGTGGCCAGCTGTCGCGCGTGGTCACTGCCAGCGGCGATACGACCTGGTTCGACTACAGCAATGGCGATCTGACGCAGGTACGCGACGTGCTCGCCTCGGGCAACGTGCTCACGCGCGTGCGTTATGGCTATGATGCGCAGCACCGTCTGACGTCGGTGACCACCGATTTGACACCGGACGATAACAGCATCGCCGATGGCAAGGTGGCTGTGATCCGCTATACCTACGATGGCAACAGTGAACGCATCGCCAGCGTGACGCAGGCCGACGGCACGGCGTTGTCCTTCACCTATCAGCAATACGGCAGCGAATGGCGCGTGGCCTCGGTGACGGACGGCCTGGGCCGCCGCACGCAGCTGGCCTACGATCTTGCCGCCAACACCACGCGCGTGACCGATGCGCTTGGCGCCGTCAGCGTGTATGTGTATGATGCGCAAGGCCAGCTGACCGGCGTGACCACGCCGGCGGGCCAGCAGACCATGTACGCGTATGACACGCAGGGCAATTTGATCCGCAGCGTGGACGCACGCGGCAATGCGGTCGAGATGCAATACGACGCCAATGGCAACCAGGTCCTGCAGCGAGACGCGCTGGGCAATACGATTACGCGCACGTATGATCCGGTGCGTAACCTCCTATTGACGGAAACGACGTACCAGATTGCCGACCCGGACGGTACCGGCCCTGGCCAGCCGGGCCGGGCGCAGACGGTGCGCTATGTCTATGATGCTGCGGGCCACCTGCGCTTCCAGATCAGCGCGGTGGGACGGACGATCGAGTACCGCTATAACGCCAAGGGTGAGCGCATCGCTAGCGTGCAATACGCAGCGGATCTGTTCGACAATAGCGCACTGGCGTCGACAGTGGCCCCAAGCGAGGCGGAGATCGCCGCACAGGTGGTGAACTATCCGAAAAAATCGCAGACGGTGCGCCTCGATTACGAATACGATGCGCGCGGCCTGCTGGCCCGCACGCTGTCGTCTGGCGCAGTCGATGCTGCTGGCGTGGGCATTGCCGCCACGCAGACGGTGCAGCGCTATGTGTACGACCAGGCTGGCCAATTGCTGCAAAGCATTGATACAGCCGGTGCCGTCACCAGTTACACGTATGACGGTTTGGGCCGTCTGCTGTCGGTGACCGATCCACTGGGCCATGTCACGCTCAACAGCTACGATGCGGCCGGCGGCCGCATGGCGGTCAGACTGGCCAATGGCTTGACGACCACCTCGGTGTATAACAAGGCGGGCGAACTGACAGACGTGATCCAGACAGGCCTGGCTGGAGAAGAGCTGGGCCGTACCAGTTATGCCTACGACGCCGATGGGCGTCTGCGCATGACGACGGGGCCGACGGGACAGCGAAGCTATGTGCTGTACGACGAGGCAGGGCGCAAGGCAGCGGACATCACGGCTGGCGGCACCCTGACGCAGTACCTGTACGACGTAAACCACCGGCTGATCCGCACGTTGCGTTACGCGCAGGCGGTGAGCGGCGCGAACCTGGCGCGCCTGGTGGCTGCCGATGGCAGTCCGCTGGCGGCAACCTTGGCACAAGCAGGGGTATTACCGCCTGCCAGTGCCAAGGATCAAGGCGAGTGGCGTCTGTATGACGCTGCCGGGCGGCTGGTCAAGACAGTGGGCGCTGCCGGTGCGGTGACCGAATATGTGTACGACGGCGTCTCCAAGCTGGTCCAGACCATTGCCCGCAGCACGCCGCTGAACATGGCGGCGTTTTCGGCCAATCCGGTCACAGGCAATGCCGTGGTGGCTGCTGCCGCCGACGACCGTATTACGTGGCGCAAGTACGATGCGGATGGACTGCTGCGTTATGAGGTCGATGGCGAACGCTATATGACGGAGTACCGCTACGACAGTGCGGGGCGCCAGGTGAGCACGCTGCGCTATGCCAACCAGGTGTCGGCGGCGGCGCTGGCGAATGGTTCGCTGGCCCAGGCCACGCCTGCGGCGCATGCGCAGGATATCGTGACCTCCACGAGCTACAACGGCCGTGGCCTGGTTGATACCCGCATTGATGGCGAAGGTTATGTCACCAGTTATACGTATGACGCGGCTGCACGCCTGGCGGAAACGCGCCAGGGAGCCCGCATGGTCGCTGGACAGCTGACGCAGCCTGGCGCCTTGCAGCGCGAAAGTTTCAGCTATGACGCCAATGGGCGCCTGTCGTCCAGCGTGCGCTACCTCGATGGTGGCGCAACAGAAACTGCGACGCTGTCCTATGACAACGTTGGCAATGTCATCGGTCAAACCCGTGCTGGCGTCGGCGCGGCCAGCCGTTACGACCTGCAGGGCCGCCTCACCGGCCAACTGGCGGGCAAGGGCAGTGCGGCCTTGGCGGCCCTGGGCAGCAATCCGTCCGCGGCCCAGGTCGAGGCCGTCTGGCAGGCATATGGCGTGCGTTATACCTACGACAAGGCAGGGCTGCGCACCGCGCAGACCGATGCCAACGGCAATAAGACGCTGTATCTGTATGACGCCGATGCGCGCCTGACACATGCCGTCAATGCCTTGGGCGAAGTACGCGAAACGGTGTACAACGTGCTGGGCGAAACGGTGGCCAGCATTGCCTACGGCACGCGCCTCGATGCGGCCACCCTGGCAAATTTGCAGGGCGGGATGGCAACGTCTGGCTTTAAGAATGCGGTGCTGGCGATCGCCAATGTCGCCAAAGATAGCCGCACTTCCTACAGTTATTTTGCCAGCGGCGCGCTGGCCTCGTCGGGCGATGCGCTGGGCAAGGTGACGACGTATGGCGTCAATGCGTTCGGCGAACAGGTCAGCCGGTTGACGCCGATCGCCACCGGCGTGGCGCTGCTGATCGAGACCAGTTACGACCGGCGCGGGCAAGTGACGGGCGAGGTGCGCGACCGTGGCGGCCTGAACCAGACCAGCATCTCGCGCTACGACGCGTTTGGCCGCCTGGCGGCAAGCGTGGACGCAAATCAGGTCACGCACGGCTATGACTATGACCGCAATGGTCGCCTGGTATTGGCGCGCGATGGCCTGCAGCAGGCGACACTGACCAGCTACGATGCCTACGGCAATGTGCTGACCCAGACGGACCGGCTGGGGCAAGTGACGCGCTACAGCTATACGGCATTTAACCGCGCCGTGACGGTGACCACGCCCGAGGGCCTGGTGACGGTCAGCAGCTTGGATGCGCAGGGCCGCAAGATTGCGCTGCGCGATGCGCAAGGTGTAACGAGTACCTATCACTATGATCTGGACGGCAACCTGGATGCGTCCAGGGCCGCCGAGGGGAGCCTGAATCTCAATAGCACGAATAGCTATGATGCCGCTGGCCGCCTGACGGAAAGTGTGGATGCGGGTGGACGCAAAGTGCGCTATGAGTACGACGCGGCCAATCGTCTCCTGACGCGCCGTGTCGATCCAGACGGTTTGAACCTGCGTACCAGCTACCAGTACGATGCCAAGGGCCAGCAGATCCAGATCACCGATCCTGCCGGCGCCGTGACGCAGACCGAGTTTGACCTGAACGGCAAAGTGTTCAAGCAAATTGCTGATCCACAGGGCCTGCGCCTGACGACGCAATATGCATACGATGATGCCGGGCGCGTCCTGGGCGTGACCAGTCCTGGTGGCATGGTCACCAGCTATATCTACGACAAGCTGGGCCGGCGCACGGAGCAGCATGTCGATCCGGCGGGCCTGAACCTGAGCACGCTGACGGGCTACGATGCCAAGGGCAACGTCGTGTGGGTGAAAGATCCGAATCGCAATGTCACGCGCTACCTATACGACGCCAACGACCGCGTGGTCCTGGTGGTCGATGCCAAGGGCGGCGTCACGCAGACGCTGTACGACAAGAATGGCAATGTGGTGCAGAGCATCGGCTATGCCAAGCCAGTCGTCGGGCTGACGGGCAACGAGACGACGCAGCAGATCCTGTCGCTGGTGGTGCGCGATACGGCGCACGACCTGAGCCAGGTCAGGCGCTATGATAAGGATGGCCGCCTGAGCTGGAGCGTCGATGGCAGCGGTGCAGTAGTACGTACCGAGTACGATGGCAAGACGGTCAAGCGCACGGCGTACGCGAATCGCCTCGACGCGGCCGCCCTGGCTGCATTGGCGGGCGGCGCCACGCCGGCGCCGGCCGTCGCGGCCGGACGCGACGTGGTCACGCAGCAGCTGTTCGATGCGGCCGGCCGCCTTGTCTACAGCATTGATGGCGTGGGAGCGGTGCAAGAGCTGCGCTACGACGGCAGCGGCAACGCCATCGTGCGCATCGCGTATGCCACAGCCATCAATATCACGCAGCCGCTGACGCTGGCCAGCGTGGCCCAGCAACTGGCGACGCTCTCTCAACCGGCGCGCGACGCGCGCCTGGTCAGCAATTACGACGGCGCCGGCCGCCTGACCTACAGCGCCGATGCGCAAGGTGCGGTGACGCAGTATGGTTACGACAAGGCCGGCAATCTGACGCGCCAGATCGCGTATGCGACGGCGCTGGCGGTGCCGGTGGCGGACAATGCCGTGCTGTCGGGTGTGGCGCAGAGCGCGGCGGACCGCATCAGCAGTTTTACGTATGATGCGCTGGGGCGCCAGGTGTATGCAGTCGATGCCATGGGCGGCGTGACGCGGCGCATGTATGACAATGCGGGCAACGTGGTGCGCAGCACGGCGTATGCGACACAGGTGCCGGCGTTGCTTGATCGTAACAGCGTGCCCGACACGGCGCGCATCCTGGCCTTGCTGCCGCTCGATACGCTGCCAGCGAGCCACGTCAACCGCGTGTTCGATAGCGCCAACCGGTTGCTGTACAGCGTCGATGCGCTGGGCTATGTCACGCAAAATACGTATGACGCGAATGGCCACGTGACCCGGGTAGCCCGCTATGCCAACGCCGTGACCGTGCCGGCGGCCAGCGGCAGCGCCATGAAAGAGGCGGTGGTGCAGGGCGCATTGCGCCTGGACGCCGCCAGGGACGTGGCCGAAACCCGCAAATACGACGCTGCGGGACGTCTGCAGGAGCAGACCCGCGCCGCCGGCAGCACGGCCGCCGGTACCATCCAGTACGCCTACGATGCCCTTGGCAATATCATCAGCATCACCAACGAACGCGGCTATGTGACGCGGCAGGAGTTTGACCAGGCCGGCCGCAAGACGCTGACCTCGGTGCCGCTGGACGCCACGAATTGGGCCGTGACACGGACCAGCTATGATGTCTTTGGCAATGCCGTCAAGGTCATCGATCCGAAGGGCAATGCCGGGTATTTCTATTACGACCTGCAAAACCGGCTGGTGTTGCAGGTCAATCCGCTCGGTTATGCTGTCGGCACCAGCTATACCTTGTCGGGCAAACCGCAAACGGTGACGGAATACAAAACTGTATTGACCGGAACGTGGTCGGCAGACGCGCGGCCCACGGTCACCAGTGCGGCGGGTGATGCCATTACCCGCCTGGAATATGACCGCAATGACAGTTTATTGCGTTCTGTCGATGCCGAGGGCGCTTCCGAGAGCTATACCTATGATGCCCTGGGCAACCGCAGCAGTTATGAGAACAAGCTGCGCGGCATCACGCGCTACACCTATGACGGCCGCGGCGCGCTGCTGACGGAAACGCTGCCGGTCAATGCCCCCGATGCCAATGGCGTGTCGAAGCCGGTCGTCAACAGCTACACCTATGATGCATTCGGCAACCGCATTACCTCAGTCGAAGCGCAGGGTTTGGCATCGCAGCGCCGCACCACGTACGGCTATGACCTGGCCGGGCGCCTGGTCAGCCAGCGCGGCGACGAGATCACGCTGCGCGACAGCAGCGGCGTGCAGCGGCGCGGCGCGCCGCAGCAGGCGTGGACCTACGACGAGCGCGGCAACAAGACCTCGTACACGGATGGTAATGACAAGGTGACGCGCTGGTACTACGACGCGGCTGACCGCAAGCAGATGGAACTGAGCGCGGCAGGTACCCTGTCGCAATGGCGCTATGACGCCGCCGGTAACATGATCTCGGCATTGGTGTACAACACGCCGGTCAGCGCGCCTGCCGGCAATGGTGCGCCGCAGCCGGTCAACGCGGCCGAGCGCCGCCAGACCTACTACGACTACGATCAGGCCAACCGCATGGTCGGCACGCGAGTAGGCAATAGCGACAAGCAGAAGGAGCTCAATGGTGATCCGGTTTTCAGCGTCCCCATGGCCGAACGCAATGAGCAGGGAAGCTTTGATTTCAAAAATGTCGCGATTGAGACCAAGCGCACCTACGATGCGCTGGGCAATGTGGTGTCCGAGAAGGACGGCCGCGGCACGGTGACCTGGTCGTACTACAACACGGCTGGTGCGAAGATTGCGCAAGTCGATGGCAAGAACTACCTGACGGTATGGACCCGCGATGCGGCCGGCAATATCCTGCAGGAGTACCGTTACGCCCAGCCGGTCAAACTGGTGGTGAATGCGGCAAGCAGCGTCGACGACCTGAAGGCCAGCAGCGGCACCAGCGCCGAGGACCGCATCACCGTGTCGACATATGACCGGATGAACCGGGTCAAGACGCAGAGCACGCTTAATCAGGAAGTGTTCAGCCTGGATACGAAGGGAGGGCTGAGCAGCCAGACCAGGACAACCGCAGTGGCCTACGAATATGATGGCCTGGGCAATATCCTCAAGAGAACCGAGGCGAACGGCGATGTCACCGATACCCGCTACGATGCCTTGGGCCGCCAGACCCGGACCGAAGGCGCTGGTTTTACGGACTTCCAGCAGGAATGGGTACGCCCGACCACCGACACGGTGTATGACGGCGTCGGCAACGTCATCACCTCGACCGCGCTGGGTAAGAAGCGCGCCGAGGACCGCGTCACACGCTTCAGCTATGACGCTGCCGGTATCCTGACGGGTAAATCGACGGATGGTATTGCAGGCAGTTATGTTTATGGCCACGACGCGGCCGGCAATGTGACGGAAGTGCAGGTGAACGGCCAGAAAGCCGATGGCACCGCCAGCATCAGCGGCACCCTGATCGGCTACGATGCGATGGGGCGCGAAACCAGACGTCAGACCGGCCCGGTGAACAGTGCTGGAGGCTGGCTTGCGGGCGACAGCCGCGAGGTGCGCTATAACGCCTTTGGCGAAATTGTATTCAAGGGTGTCAATGGTGGTACGGCGGAGTTTGCCGAGTACGACATCATGGGGCGGCGCTGGAAGACGAATGCGGGCGACGGGTCGACCAAGGTGTACCAGTATGACCAGAACGGCAATGCGACCGTCCTGATCCAGTCGTCAGGCGCGAATTTGCGCCCAATGACGCTGGAGCAAATCCTGGCAATCAATGAAATACAAGGAAAATCAACAGATCCAGTGGTGCTGGCGGCCAAGGCGGCTGGCGGCATCAGTGTCACCCTGAGCAAGTATGACCAGCGCAACCAGTTGACCGATACGTACCAGGCGACGATGCAAAGTGCGCATAATTTTGTGACGAATCAGCCGTTCCTGACGCAGGAGCTGGGTGTCAACTTTACGGCAGGAGGCTTGACTGTCGGGGCGACCAGGGAAACAAGCGACAAGGCAACGATTATGCCGACGGTGACCGGCAGTATTGGGTATAGCTCGTATGGAACGGTAGGCTTTAATATTGCCTGGACAGGCCATACTAACAAGGGTATAGGCGACGATATTAATGAGCTTCCCGAGGGCTCTATTGTTACAATTCCTCCGGGGTTAGCCAATGGCTCTGGCAAATTGCATATACGAATTAACGGTGTTGATATTCCAAATGCAATCTCTGAACCGAATGTTTCAGAAATTAGGTGGGAAATGAATGCTCCTAAACCTTTCCCTACCGGCTTTTATTCTAACTTCCGTGTTGAGCTACTACAAGAGGTACAAGAAGGTGCCACGTCAAGCTTGATACTGCTTGCTGCAACTAATATGTCTGCTCCTACCCACATTCGATTGGATCCGTTCACTTATGAACGACGGGGTAGCGGTTTAGGTGCTTTTGGGGTTCAGATTAATATTCGAAATCAACCAACTTCGACTAGCCGGCTTGTATTTATGCGCAGGCAAGTTGGCTCGAACGGGCCGTGGTCCACCTATGAAGGGCAGCAAACGCACAACAGTCAAGGCGGGCCAATTGCCGGTTGGTTCCAGCTTCAGCCTGGATATTTTCCATCGGCGGGCGGTGTATCTTTTTGGGAGCCTGATTCGGGTAGTTATGAGTACCAATACGTTGCCTTGGCTGCGGATGGCACGGTATTAAATGCCGAATCTGGTGTTTACAATAGTACGCAAGGAAACTCCGTGCTTGCGCAAACAGCGCAGGCAATCTACGGAACAGGTAAAGCATTTCAAACCAAGGTGAGTTCGATTTACGGAACCGGCGATACGGCTTGGCTCAATATCACGGAACAAGGCAAGGCGCAGTCCATGCGCATCCATTACCGTGGCCAAGGAACCGATGCTTGGCAGGTGATGATGTTGGAAGCGGAGCCTGGTATTCCAGGCTGGTTCAAAATGCCGATCGAAGGATTGCCCGCCTGCACGTACTGGTTTGAAACGTATACAGGGCCAGCTGGTACGGGGACGCAGGTCAACGCACCAGGCGGAGGTCGGACCGAGGGAACCTTTACGCCGTATGGCGAGGTTTCCGCACTGGCCGCATTCAATGCCAAGCCAGCCAGCGTGACTTTTTACAATCAGCCAACAAGTGCAGTCAGTATGCGCCTGTTTTACACAGGACCCGATGGTATTCCCCGAAGTAAAAATCTGGACCGCAATGGCGCAAACAGCTTCATCTGGAATGCCAGCGATGTGGCCCCCGATGTCTTATCCAGCAGTTATGTGGTTAAGTATAGTTACGAGGCATTCGACGCCAGCGGCCAGCGCGTCAACGCGGCAGAAGGTGTAGTGGGGTTGGGAAAAGAACCAATACAGTCGACGCACAAGCTGTTATCGCAGCCCAGCATCGTTTCCTTCGCGCCACCCGTGCCAGCGGCAACACAGATGATATTGCAGTACCGCAGTCTCGGCTCGACAGGCGCCTACACGCGCGTGGTGTTGCCACGCAGTGGCGACAAGTTCATCTGGAAAGTAGAAGACGCTGGCTTGCGCCCGCAGTCCGGCAGCAATAAATTTGAATACAGCTATACCTTGCTTGACGTGGCTGGCCAGCCGGTAACGGATGGCAAGCCGAGTTATGATGGTGTTGTCGAGGTCATGGCGGATCGCACTACCAGCTACAGTTTCACCAAATGGACAATGTTCATGAAGAGCGGTGAGGCGACCATTCACCGCCAGCAGGCCTATAACGCCTTTGGCGAGATCGCCAGCGAGACCGATGGCAGAAGTAACGTGGTCAACTTGACGTACAACACGGCGGGTAAATTGACGCGCAAAGAAGCGCCGATGACCACCATTGCATTGGAAAATGGCACCAATGCGCCTGGCCACCCGGTGATCTTGTATTACTACGATGCCTCCAATCAGCTGATCGGCGTGCGCGACGCGAATGGCAACCTCAATACCCAGACCTTGCTGCCGGGCTACGGCAGCGAGGGGCGCATCGTCAGCGAATTCCATGCGGATGGTGGCGTGAAAAAGGCTGGCTACGATGTGTTCGGCGACCTGCGCACGGTGACGGACGAATTACAGCGCGTGACGCAGAACCGCTATGACCAGGGTGGGCGTCTGATCGAGGTGATTCGGCCGCGACGTGTGGAGGGTACGCCTGGATTCAATAACGGCATACCGAACGTCGATACGTACACCTACGATACGCAGGGCAACCGCATCAGCCATACGAATGCCTACAATCAAACTGAAAGCACCGACTACGATGCCGAAGGAAGGGTGGTGCGCACACTCAGCTTTGAGCAGCGCGAGGTGCGCTACAGCTATACCTATGACGCGGCCATGCTGGGAGCGGGCGGTCTGGTGGTCGGCGGCTGGAAAAAGGTCACTACGGTAGGCGATGCGCGCAGCACCAGCGACAGCAACGACTATTTCGGCCATCTGGTTGGCCATGTCGATGTCATGAAACGCGACGTGATCTACAGCTACGACCATGCCGCCCACCTGATCCGCCAGACCTCCAGTGCCGGGCAGAACATCGACTTCGAATACTATGCCAATGGCTACCTGAAGCGTAGCACGGACCGGGTTCTGAACGTCGAGTCCTATTTCGAATACGACAAGGAGGGCAACCGCACGCGCGAAGCGTATGCGAAGCTGGAAAAAGATGGCCAGCGTACCTACTATCAGCTGGCCGATATCAGCTACGATGAACTGAACCGGGTCGTGAAGTTCGTCGATCCGGAAGCGACCATTACGTATAGCTATGACGCCAACGGTAACCGGCGTCAGGTGAAAAGTGCCTACAACACGGTGGTCAATGGTGCCCCGGCGGTGCAGGAATACTGGTACCAGTACGACAGCATGAACCGTTTTACGATCACCAAGGGGGTTTCGGCGAATGGCATGGTCAGCACTGGCAGCACCGGCACCAGGATCAGTTACGACCTGGCTGGGCAACGATTGACGGCGACGGCCGCCAACGGCACCGTTGAGCGCTACAGCTATACCAGCGATGGCTATTTGGAAGACGTCACGATCAACGGTGTGCTAGGTGCACGAAGGGAAAATGATTTGCGGGGCCGGGTAACTGTCTATATGGAATATAAGAACGGCGCCAAGATTTCACAGAAAAACACGTCCTTCGATTACGACAATCGCATTTTGCAAGAGAGCTATACCGATATGGCGACGTGGAAAACCACGGTCACCGATTTCGATTACCGCCTGGACGTCGGCAATGGCAGCTACACGGGTGTGGACCAGGGTGTGGTCACGCATACCTTCCAGCATGCAGAAGGCGTCACCAATACCGGCGTGCACACCATGTATAGCTATGTCTGGTGGGATGAGGCCAAGCAGAGCCAGGTCCAGATCCAGGGGATCAATGCGGGCAATCCGGAAGCGAAGCGCTGGGCCAGCGGCTTCTCGGACCTGCAGTATGACGTCAATGGTCATCTGACGCGGATGAATGCGTATGAAGCCGGCAGCTTGGGCGCCGTGGTCGGCAGTGCTTCGAGCCGCACGATGACTTATGTCAGCGACCAGTATGGCCAGGTGTTGCGCCGCAACAAAACACAGGCCAATGGCAACCTGGAGGTGGCGCACCGCTTCTACTATATGAATGGCCATACCATCGGCGACGTCAGCAGCGAAGGACCGTCGACGATTTCGTATGCGGAAGAGCTGGCGCAGCGCGGCCTGACCACGCCTGGCGGCTTCCGTAATGCCAAGCCGGTATCGTCGGCTGACTTCGACCAGAACTACCAGCCGATCAATTCGTCCTATCCGGGCGCCACCGCGAGCGCCTATACGGTGCGCAAAGGCGACACACTGGGTTCGATTGCGCGCGCCGTCTGGGGTGATGAAAGCCTGTGGTATCTGCTGGCCGACGCGAATGGCCTGACGATCAGCGACACGCTGATCGAAGGGCAGGTGCTGACGGTGCCGAACAAGGTCAGCAACTTCCACAACAATGCCAGCACCTTCAAGGTGTATAACGCCGGCCAGGCCATCGGCGACACCATGCCGGTGCTGCCGCCGGAACCGATGCCGCCTCCTCCACCACAGCAGTCCAAGGGCGGCGGTGGTTGCGGGGTGATGGGCAAGCTGATCATGGTAGTCGTGGCAGTCGCCGTGACATATATGACGATGGGAGCAGCAGCCGGTGTAGCAGGAGCGATGTTAGGTGCCGGGACTACGGCGGCGACTGTGGCAACCGGTGCGATTGCCGGTGCCCTCGGGGCGATTGCCAGCCAGACGGTGGGCATGGCAATTGGCGCGCAGGATGGCTTCAATTGGAATGGGGTTGCCTTGGGCGCCTTGGGTGGGGCGGCGACTGCTGGGGTGATGAATACGGGCATGGGGCCGACGTTCAGCCCTGGCACCAGCGCATTCGTCAAGGGCGCAGTGCAGGGGGGCATCAGCAACACGATCACGCAAGGCGTAGCGGTGGCGACGGGATTGCAGCACAGTTTTGACTGGCGCGGTGTCGCGGCAGGAGCAATCGCCGGTGGTGTTTTTGCCGAAGTGGGCAATGCTATCGGGCAAGCACAGTATGGCGAGCAGGGTTGGGCCAATCTAAACGGCTTGGGGCAAGACGCGAAGGATGCCGCCCTGTGGAGCGATATCGGCAAGACCATGGCGCGCGGCGCCGCCTCCGGCGTGGCAGCGGGCATGGCCAGCGGTCTGGTGCGCGGCGGCAGCTTGCGCAACAGCTTCCCGGGCATCATGCAGGATGTGATCGCCAGTACGGTGGGCAATGCGATTGGGCTGGGGGCGCAGGTGACAGGACAGATGGCGCAGGCTAGCGCAGCGTCAGAAAGTGAACAAGGTCCAAAGGTCTATAAAAACGGCTCAACACTGAGTGATCGACAGTTGTTCGCTGGTGAAACAAATTGGTTGAGTAAAATGGGGTTGTCCGGCTATACCTCTGACAAAATATCCGATAGTTCTGGTTCATGGCGCGATACCGTGGATCAGTGGCGGGAGGAAAATCCAGGTTACATGCTGCGAGTTAACGTTCAAGGGAAATATTTATCTGCTGAACAGTATCTGGCGGAGCGCTTCCCCGGTAGCGACGCTGTATCGTTAAACTCAACTGAGCAGTCGCGCAATTTTAATCAGCGTTACTACAATGCCAATGAAGCATCGGCATCGCATCCTGCCATTGCGGCTTTTTGGCATGTCGCCGGTTTGACGAGCGACGCTGCACACAATTTGGAAGCTGCAGGCCGTGGCATTGTTTCGCTATATGATGATCCTCAGGCGCTCACCGCTGTAGTCAATGGATTGCAGCAAACGTGGAATCACTTGCCGACTGTCGTCATCAACGGTATGCAGAATTTCTCGCAGATGTCGTACGGCAAACAAGCTGAATCACTATACAAGTTCGGCTTGGAGAATGTTGCCACCTTCGGAGCTGGAAAGTTGGTAGCTACTACTGGGGGCGTAGCCTATCAAGGAGGGATGAATAGCGTAAAATGGCTGGCGCCGAAAGCGGGTGAGTGGTTGACCATATATGCTCAGCGTACAGGCATTGTTTTGAACGCAATTGAAGATACGCGCGTTCCTACATTGAATGGGGCAAATACCGCGTTAGTAGAATCCGAGGCGTCCGCGCTCCAACGGATGGCGGCGAACAATCGAGCAGGCTCACCGGCGACTGACCTACGAAGTGCGTACCAGCAAGCGAAGGGACAAGTGGATTTCGCTCACATCGAGGCTGACGTTCGCCTCAATTCTGCTGGTGGGTTGAAAGAGGCGAAAGGAGGGCATTTTTCGTCATCGCCACTAGTAGATATCGTTCCTGGCACCGAGTCGGTTGGTGCGAATGGTTCGATGTGGGCAAAAATAAATTTGAAGGGGCCAGATGGCAATTGGTATCTGAAGACCAATAACAATGGTTTTTCCAGCTTAACACCGGATACTTGGTCTCTCGCGCAAGCTAAAGGTGAAATGAGCCAAGCATTCTTAGGGCGGACTCAACTCCCCAACGGGAACTGGATGGGCAGTTCCAGCGGTGTAGACTTCCGATTCTATTCACCAACCAAAAATGTGCCATTGTGGCGCGGCTTTCCGGAGTACACACCATGATGAGAATTATTACTGAAGTTTTTAAAATGCCGAGTGGCTCCATTATTCCTTTACTCTACGCGGTAAAGGAGGATGGCCAAGTTGATCGAGCGGTAACCGATACTTTGTGCGATTTTGTGAGCCATTTGTTTCCTCCAGCGGACAAGGAATTTGAGAGTTTGCTTGCCCAAGTGAGTGTGGGAAAATACTTTCCGGCCAATCCATTGTTAGCGGATTTTGGAGTGAACGACGTCAATGCCTGGTTGGTTGCTCCACATGCGAAAGGCGGTGGCATTTCGATTTCAAATGAAAATATCTCGGACTATTCGATTGATGACGGACAACCACAACAATTTTCAGTTAAGGAATTTCACGCTGCATCTGAGTGTTGGAAGAATTTTCAGAAAATTATTCGAGAAAGAGGTGCGGAAAGCATTCTGGGGGAGAAATTTGAAACACTAATTCCATAACGGCGAATTTGTTGGGGAAAATCAGACGTGGGGACATCTTTTGGGGACTCAATTAGGTGGCTCGGGAGACATAGAAGAAAACTTGGTTATGTCCCTCGGTCTTATGCATCGCTGAAAGCTGGAATGCGTATTGATCGATGGCACGCTTGGATCACCGCTCGGGGTAGACAGGCTTTATGGTTTCCGAGCGCAGATGGCGACGGACAGTATTTCGTGAGATACCCAAACGCCTGGCGACTTCTCTAAATGGAACCTGGCCTCGAATACGCCAGCGTCGAATAATTCCTAGGGAAGCGCTGATCAATCAGGTTTTCTGCCGAAGTTGGCGCGCCAAATGGTCGACCAGTCTGCCATTCAAGCCCGCTTTTTCGTTCAATTAAACGCGATGCTGCGCGTCTTTCTGCAGTCAAGACGGATTACGGGATTCGGTAACCGTAAAATGTCTTCTGGCCAGTACCAGGTTGGAAGGCGAACAAGGTAAAAAGCTGTGCAGTGTTCTTGGCCAAGCCGCGATAGCGCGTCTTACGATGACGGAACAGGTTCTTGATGACATGAAACGGATGCTCGACTTTTGCTCGCACGCTGGCCTTCAGGTGCTCCAACTTTTCCGTCAGGCGCCCCAGTTTGTTTTTGGGCAGCGCCTTGCGTTTGGAACGTTTCATGGCCACGCGCCATGTCACCGACTTGCCGATGTGCTCGGGCCGTGTTTCCACGTCCTGATAGCCGGCGTCGCCAAGCGCGGCGGCCTCGTCGCCGTGCAGCAGCGCGTGCGCCTGGGTCACATCGGCGACATTGCCGGCCGTGCCGATGACCATATGCACCAGGCCAGAAGCGGCGTCGATGCCGACGTGGGCCTTCATGCCAAAGTGCCATGACTGGTGCATTTCCGAATCGCGCTTGCCGTCCTTGTTCTTGGTCGACGGTGGCGCGGCGATCAGCGTGGCGTCGATGATGGTGCCTTCGCGCATCACCAGACCCTTCTAGGCCGAGTGTGCGTTGATCGTGTCGAAGATCTGGCGCGTCAGCCCGTTGGCTTCAAGCAGGTGGCGGAACTTCAACAAGGACGTCGCGTCCGGCGCCGATTCGCGGCCCAGGTCGATGCCGACGAAAGCACGAATGGATTGGCTGTCGTAGATCGCGTCTTCGATACCTTCCTCCTACAAACCAAAGCATTGTTGGGCCACGTACATGCGCAGCATGCGCGCCAGTCCGATCGGTGGCCGGCCGGTACCTTCGACCTTCGGATAGAGCGGCTCGACGGCTTTATACAACTTGCTCCAAGGCGTTACACTGTCGATCTCGGCCAGGAAACGGTCGCGCCGCGTCAGCTTCTTCTTGGCAGCATATTCAAGGTCGGAAAAGCACTTTTGCATGGTCGATAGTCGATGGCGGACGGTGGCGATACCGTTATTGTGTCAGGTCGGACCGCAGCAGGGAACGGTACCAGATGAATAAATCAGTACTTCCGTAGTAATGCCACGTTGATCACTCCAATTCCCAGCTCAATGTCGTGACCAGGATTGTGTCTCAAACGTGGGGTAAGTGTCGTTTGCAAATTGTGGGGTGAAGTAGGTCAGATTTCCAGGCAAATCAACAAGCTTGAATAACCTAACTTTTAGGCGCAAGGAGGCACTGATTAATTCAGTTTGCACCATATTGTCACTGAATCGCATAGTGAGTCCTGGCCGCCCAGCGGCACGCAATATCACATCAAATCAGCTGACATGCTGTACGTTGACGCGTTGTTTGATCGCTCAGAGCGTAAATCCTCGCTGACGTAGTGAATTGATCAGCTGTTCCGTGCAAGCTTGTGGAGATTTACTTTTTGAAGTTGTATATAAAAATGATAAAAGTACATTGAATTTTGCTTTTTTTGAAAAATATTTCATATATTCAAGTAAATAAAATTGTACGTCACGGCAACAATTTTGTTGCCAGGTATGATATTGTTTCAGTCTACTCAAATTTTCTTCGTGCCTTCGTGCGCGGGTTCTGATTGCGCATGTATGGACTTGATGGCTATCGCCGGCAACGGCATGCAACATGATTTGCAGAGGCTGGAAACGATCAGCCAGAACGTGGCGAATGTACTCACTCCTGCTTATAAAAAACAGGTGGTGGTCGGTCCTGCGTTTGCCGCGCATATGCAGGGTGCCTTGGAACAAGATGCTGCATCTCCATCTATTCTTCCGCCTTCCCTGACGATCGACCCTTCCGCCGGTTCCTTGCGCTATACCGCCAATGCGCAGGATGTGGCGATAGAAGGCGCTGCCTTTTTTGAAGTGGAAAGCCGTTCTGGCCCGCAGTACACGCGGCAGGGCGCCTTGCGCGTCGATGTGAATGGCCGCCTGGTAGGCGCACACGATTTGCCGCTGGCTGGAGCCACTGGCGACATTATTCTTATTCCCGATCTTTTTAAAATCGATGCAAATGGCGATGTGCGCCAGGGAGAGCGTATTGCCGGGCGTTTGAAGCTCGTGCATTTCGCCAATCCGGAAGCACTGGTGCCGGTCGGTGGCGGTTTGTATGTGCAGGGAAATGCGCATTTGGCTGAGCGCGAAATGAGCAGTAAGGTTCGCTCCGGATTTCAGGAAGCATCGAATGTCAATTCCGCTCAGGAGATGGTGCGCCTGACGGAAACCGTGCGTCATTTCGAAGCGCTGCAAAAAATCATGCAGGGTTATGACGATGTGCTGGAAAAAACGATACGCAAGCTTGGGGAGTTTTAACGCAGCATGAACGATTCGCTCTATATCGCCGCCACCGGCATGCACATGCAGCAAAAAAGTGTCGACACCATCGCCAATAACCTGGCGAATGTGAATACGCCCGGTTTTAAAAAAGGGCGCGTCAGTTTTGAAGATATGGTCAGCCGCGAGGTGTCGCGCGCGGCGCGCGGCGATGATGTGCAGGCTGGGCAGAACCTGTGGCAAGGACGCGGTGTCGGTATCTTTTCACTGTCCCAGGTGTTCACTGCTGGCGACTTGAAAAAGACGGACTCGGCCATGGATGTCGCCATCAAGGGCGAAGGGTTTTTCGAGGTGGTCGACGTCGACGGCACCCCTGCGTACAGCCGCGGCGGGACATTGTCGGTCGATAAGGATGGCTTTCTGGCCACTGCCGATGGCCACGTATTCAAGCCGGCGATCCATGTGGGCAACGATGCCAGGGAAGTTACCTTGAGCACCGATGGCCGCGTGATGGTGAGCCGCGACAAAGGCGAGACAAGCGAGGCGGGGCGCATCGAGTTGGCACGGTTTTCCGACACGACTGGCCTGCTGTCGCTGGGCGGTAACTTGTACAAACCGTCGGAACGTTCCGGCGATGCGATCTACGGTAAGCCGGGCGACGATGGGCTGGGAACCGTAGCGCAAGGTTTTGTCGAGTCGTCGAATGTCAAGCTGATCGAGGAAATGGTCGACCTGATGGTGGCGCAACGTGCGTACGAAAGCAGTGTGAAAGTGATCCAGGCTTCCGATGAAATGCTGGGCATGAGCAATAACCTACGGAAATAATCCATGGCTGCCGCGCGATGCATCCACCGCTGGCTGGCATGCGTGCCGCTTGCCGTGCTGGGTATCGCGGCCCATGCCTCGACGGTAAAAATTGAGTTGCGTGACGAAGTGTTGCTGAGCGGCCCGCGCATGGCGTTGTCGGATCTTGCCAAGGTCGATGCCGGTGACGCGCGGCTGACACAGGCAATTGCTGCACTGCCGGTAGGCAGCGCACCTCTGGCTGGACATGTCGACCGGCGCAGCCGTGCCGAACTGGAAGTGGCTTTGCGTGGGCAGCAGTTTCCATTGGGGCAGCGCATTGAGTGGCAAGGGGCGCGTAGCGTGACGATACGCCGGGAAAGCCGCGCGCTGGACCCGGCCTTGCCACTGGCCGAAGCGGTCCGGCATGTGTCGGCAGTGTTCGGCCCCCAATATGCGTCGCTGGAACTGAGCCTGGCGACGCCGCTGGCGGAGCTGGCCTTGCCATCAGGCCAGGTGGAATACCGGGCGCGTGCCATCGAGCGCCAGTCCTTGCGGGCACGGCTGCCCGTGTGGGTCGATGTATTCGTCGATGGTGCCTTGTACCGCTCGGTGGTGGTGACCTTGGCGGTCGTGGCGCGGCAAGAGGTATATGTAGCGCGCCGCGCGCTGGCCGAGGGCGATACGGTGACGGCGCAGGACGTGGTGCTGGGCGTGCGCGATGTGGCTGGCCTGGCGGATGCGGCGATAAAGCCGGAGGCGCTGGCTGGCGCACCGCGTTTGCGGGGCGCGCTGGCACAGGGACAGGTATTGACAGTGCGGCAAGTAGCGCCGGCTGGCATGGTCATGCGCGGCGACAGGGTGGCGGTAGAGGTCAGGAATCATGGAATTTTGCTGGAAACTGTGGCTGTGGCGCAAGCCGATGGACAGCTTGGACAAATGGTGCCAGTCAAATTGCAGCAAAGTAGCGAGGCGGTCAGTGCAAAAGTCATTGCGCCGGGCCAGGTGCGAATCGATGGAAGGTAGGCAATGCGTTACTTGAAAATGGTAGGCTACTTGGCGATGCTGGCAGGCATGGCGTGCGCGCACGCGGACAGCCTGTATCAGCCTGGCAGCTACCAGTCGCTGACCTCGGATTTGCGGCCGCGCCGGGCCGGCGACCTGATTACCGTGATGGTGTATGAAAATGCCAGCGCCACCAGCACTGCCAATACCAGCGCCGGGCGCGACGCCGGCGTGGGTCTCGATATCCAGCGTCCGGGCCGCGGATATGCCGCTGGTATCAATGCCAATAATCAGATGGACGGCCGTGGCCGCACGGCGCGCGAAGGACGGGTGCTGGCGCAAATTACGGTCAGCGTGCGCGAAGTGCTGGCTGGCGGCGATCTGATCGTCGCCGGTGAACAAATATTGAATGTGAATAACGAGCAGCAGACGATCAAGGTGGAGGGCCGCATACGCCCGCAGGACGTGTCCGATGCGAACGTGGTCTTGTCGACCCGCATCGCCGATGCGAAGATCAGCTACGCCGGCCAGGGAGACCTTGCCGACTCCCAGCGCCCGGCCTGGTGGCAGCGTTTCCTGACTTTCTTCGGATTGTAACCATGATCAAACATCTATTGCGTGCTGGCTTGCTGGCGGCGTTGCTGTGCAGCAGCTGGAGCCAGGCCGAAGTGATCCGCATCAAGGACCTCGGCAAGATGGCGGGCTGGCGCGACAATGCGCTGACCGGTTATGGCATCGTGACCGGCCTGGCCGGCACGGGAGACTCCAGCCGCAACAAGGCGACGCGCCAGTCGATCGCCAATATGCTGTCGCGCTTCGACATGAGTATCGTGGCCGACGATGTGCAAAGCCGCAACGTCGCCGCGGTCATGGTCACTGCCACGCTGTCGCCATTCGCCCGCGCAGGCGAGACGCTCGACGTGACGATCACCTCGATCGGCGACGCGCGCAGTCTGGTCGGTGGCGCACTGATGCTGGCACCGTTGAAGGGGCCGGATGGGCGTATTTATGCACTGGCGCAAGGCCCTGTCTCGGTTGGTGGCTACAAATACGATATGAACGGCAACGTCGTACAAAAAAACCATCCGACTGTCGCTTCGGTGCCTGGCGGCGCCGTCGTCGAGGTTGGCGTGCCGGCCGACGTTACCCATGCAGGCCAGAGCGTCACTTTTGTCCTCGCCGAACCGGACTATACGACCGCCACCCGGGTTGCCAGCGCCATCAATAGCGCGCTGGGCACGGGCCTGGCGGTGGCGCAGGATGCCGCAGGCATCGAGGTGCGCATACCCGAGGCACGGCGCAGCCGCGTCACCGATTTCCTGACAGCATTGGAAAACGTCACGGTCGAGCCGGATCGCCGCGCCAGGGTCGTGATCAACGAGCGGACGGGCACTGTGGTGTCGGGCGGCGACGTGCGTATTTCCAAAGTGGTGGTCTCGCACGGTGAGCTGAAGGTGACCATCCTCACCGACAATTCGGTATCTCAGCCATTGCTGGTAAGCCGCGTTGGCGACGGCGTGCGCAGCGTGCGCGTCGCCAACAGCCGGGTCGATGTGGAAGAACGTGGTGAAACAGGTTATGTGGCGGCGACCAGCAATACGGTGGCCGACCTGGTGCAGTCGCTGGCGCGCCTGAAGACGAATACGCGCGACATGATTTCGATCCTGCGTGCCGTCAAAGCTGCCGGCGCACTGCATGCGGAGCTGGTGGTGCAATAACAAGCGAGCGCTGGCGCCAGTCGATGGCCTTGGCAGTAGTCATGAATATTGAAGCAGGAGCGTGGTTCCATGGTTTCCCTTATCGATAGCAGCACAACTGGTTTATTGAGTCTGGCATTGGACGCGGCAGGCATGCGCCAGCAAGCGATCGCACAAAATATTGCCAACGCGAATACGCCCGGATACCAGCGTCTGGCAGTCAGTTTTGAAGGCCGCCTGGCCGAATTGACCCGTAACACCACCATGGGCGGTGCGCCACCGTCGTTGGCAAGCCTCGGTGATTTCCGGCCAGCGTTTGAGCTGGCGGGGAACGGCGAACCGGTGGCGCTCGACATGGAAGTGGCGGCATTATCGGAAAACACCTTGCATCAGCAAGCTTTGCTGAAGGCATTGAACAAACACTTTGCGCTGCTGGGCAGTGCGATCAATGAGGGTAAACGCTGATGGACTATAACGCGGCATTCCAGATCAGCGCCAGTGGCATGCGGGTTGAAAAACTGCGGCTCGACGTGACGACAGCCAATATCGCCAACATGCACAATGCGGCGCCGTCGGTGGCGCAGCTGTACCGGCCGATGCAGGTCCTGGCACAACAGACCCCGATGGCGTTCAGCCAGCAGTTCGGTGCGCTATATGCTGCCGGGCAGCGCGGCGTGCAGGTTGCGTCAGTTGAACCGCAAGCGGTGCAGCCGCGCATGGTGTACGAACCGGGTCATCCTTATGCCGACACCAAGGGCTTCGTGGCATATCCGGGCGTCAATCATACGGCCGAAATGGTGAACCTGAATACGGCATTGCGTGCGTATGAAGCCAATGTGGTGGCCATGAACGCAGCCAAGACCATGGCCGCCCGCACACTTGAAATTGGAGGCCAATAATGGTGATCGAATCGATTGCGGCAGCCGCGCTGGTCCAGCCCGGCGTGGCGCCTGCCAGCGCGCAGCCTCCTGTCGCAGGTTTTGGCCAGTGGTTTGCCGCCGAGCTCAAGTCCGTCAACACCAGCCTGGAGCTGGCTGACACGGACGTAAAAAAGCTGGCGGCAGGGGAAACCCAGAGCCTGCACGAGGTGATGATCCATCTCGAGGAGGCCAAGCTGTCGTTCCAGTTATTGGCGCAGGTGAGAAATCGTTTGCTCGATGCGTATCAAGAAGTAATGCGGATGCAGGTATAGGAGCAAGACGGTGACATCATTAGTACAAGTATGGCAACGCCTGGCGGTACAGGCGCGCATCGGCATCATTGCCGGCATCGTCCTGATCGCCGGTCTGGTGATCAGTCTGGGGTTCTGGGCATACCGCGCCGATTATCAGGTGCTGTTTTCCGACGTGGCGCCGGCCGATGCGGCGGCGATGACCGCCGAGCTCGATCGCATGAAAACGCCCTATCAGCTGACCGATGGCGGCAATACTATCCTGGTGCCGAAAGATCTCGTCTATAAAACCCGGCTAAAGTTGATGGGCAAGGAAATGCCCTTGCATGGCGCGGTAGGTTTTGAAGTATTTAATAATGCCGATTTTGGCATGACCGAGTTTGTACAGAAGGTGAATTATCTGCGCGCGATTCAGGGCGAACTGACGCGCACCATTCTTTCCATCGAAGAAATTCAGGCCGCGCGCGTGCACTTGGCGCTGCCGGAACAGGGACTGTTCAAGAAAGCTGTCACCAAGCCGAAGGCTTCGGTGACGCTGACCATGAAGGCCGGCCGTGTGCTTGGCGCAGCGCAAGTGGCCGGCATCCAGCGGCTGGTCGCGGCATCCGTACCCGATATTGTCAGCGATGATGTCACCGTGCTGAACCAGCATGGCGTGGCGTTGACGCGCATTGCGCAGGCCGATGGTGGTGAGCAGGGCGCATCCCAGCTCGATTCCAAGCGCAGCACGGAAGAATATCTGGTCAAGAAAGTGACTCAGGTGCTGGACCGCACCTTCGGCGCCGGCGAAACGGTGGCTAGCGTCGACGTGGTGCTCAACCTTGACCAGAGCAAGATCACGACGGAGGAGGTCTTGCCGGCCAAAGGGCTGGCAGCCGACGTCCAGCCTGCCGGCGTGATGGTGCGCGACCGCCAGACCAGCCGTGAATCCAATAGCGCGCTGGCGACCTCGGAACAAAAAGGGCAGGGTACCGGCGGCAGTAGCAGCGAGGCCGATTACCAAGTCGGACGGCGTGTCGAACAGCTGGTGCCGGCCAGTGGCACCGTCAAGCGCATGACCGTGGCGGTGCTGGTGAAGCAGCCATTGAGTGATGCCCAGCTGGAGCACCTGAAAGAAGTCGTCACGCTGGCCATCGGCTTCAACAGTCAGCGTGGTGATGCTGTGGTGGTGTATTCGATGGATAAATTTGCCTTGGCCGCCGAACGTGCGCCGGCGGTGGCCACGCCAGCCGCCGATGTGCCGCTGCAAACTGCGCCATTGAATGCCGCCACTGCGCCGCACTGGCCGGTAGCGGCCGTGCTGCTGGCTATATTGGCTGCGCTGGCCGTGGCATGCGCGCTGTATCTGCTGTTCAAGCGCCGCAACCGCCGCCGCGCTGAAAAGCGGCTGGATCCCGCCGCCCGGCAGCAACTGCTTAACGAGGTCAAGCAATGGATCGCCACGCCTGCCGGCGGCACCCTGTATGGAGAACGCAAGTGAGCGGCTATCGCCAGGCGGCCATCGCGCTGCATGCTGTCGGTGCTGCCGACCGACGGCTGATCCTGGCCGAACTGCCGGCGGCCGACCGCGCCACCTTGACCGCCTATTTACGTGAGTTGAAGGAGCTGGGGTTCGATGGCGCGGATGCGGATGAGGTGCTGTCGACACCTGTTGCTCCACCGCCAGCGGTTACTTCGCTGGACCGTATCATTGCCGCCACGCCCGAGACCATGTTTGCGATTTTCCAGCATGAACCGGCATCCATGGTGGCGCAGTTCCTCGCGCTGCAGGATTGGCCCTGGGCACCTGCGATGCTCGATCTGTTTCCAACGATACAGCGTGAACGCATCCGCACAGCACGTCCGTACCCGCTACCCGATGCGCCGGCGCGCCAGCGTTTCGTGTTCGATGCGGTGTTAGCACGTGTTGACGTCGCGGTTTGCCAGCAGCCGCAAGCGCGGCGTAGCTCTCCTTTGGCGTCGCTGTTGCGCAAAGTGACATCATGGACCCGATAATCCGCGCTGCGACAGTGTCGTCCGTGCCGCGGCAGTTGCGCGGTGCGGTAAAGCGTGTCGAGGTGGCGCAGGCTGTGCCACTCGCTGCGCAGATTGCAAAAAATGTCCTGTCTTCGCCGGTAGTGCCTGCGCCGGCAACAGTTCTTCCTCCAGTATCTGCTGAAGAGCGCCAGGTATTTGATGCTGCGGTCAAGGAAGTGGCTGAACAGAAAGCGCAATTGTTGCTCAGCAAGAAGAAGCTCGATGACGACGCGGCTGCGGTGCTGAAGGACGCGGAGCGCCGGGGCCTGGCACAGGGGATGGAAAAGGGCGAGCGCGAAGCGTTGGCGCTGGTGACACGTAAAATCGAAGTGCTGGCATCGCTGGCCGACGCCGTGGAAACGTCGAGCGCTCATGTTCTCGGGCAGGCAGAAGACATGCTGGTGGAAATCGCCCATGCGGCAGTGTGCCGCATGGTCGGCGCCACTGCTGCAAGCCGGGACACGCTGCTGGACATGGTGCGCACCATTGCGCGCGATGAACATGCTGCCAAACAATTGCGTATACGCATGCATCCGCAAGACCTGGCTACGCTGCAGGACGACGACATACCGCTCGACGCGCGCATTACCTTGCAGGCCGATAGTGCGGTGGAAATGGGCGGCTGTATGGTCGACAGCGATAAAGGCACGCTCGATGCACGTCTGGAAACCCAGCTGTCCCGCCTTGGCGAGGCTTTGCTGGCTGTGAGGAACGGCGGCACGGCATGATGCAGGCTTACCTGGACGCCGTACATCATGCCGAGTTGACTTGCCGCTCAGGGCATGTGCTGAGCATCTCCGGCCAAAGTATCGAAGCGCAGGGACCTGATGTCAGCATCGGTGAAGTGTGCGAAGTGAGTCTGGCTCAGACGCCAGGCAAGCTGCTCGCCGAAGTGGTCGGCATGCGTCCAGGACGTGTCATCCTGATGCCCTATGGCGACTTGCGCGGGATTGCCGCCGGCAGCCGCGTCGAGGCCGTGCGCCAGGCACCTGGTATTCCGGTTGGAGCCAGCTTGCTGGGCCGCGTTATTGACGCTTTCGGCGTACCGATCGACGGTGGGGCGCCATTGGCGTCGCAAAAAACGCGCAGTCTGCATGCCGCCCCGATCAATCCGCTGAGCCGGCCGCGCATCAAGGATTTGATGCACACGGGAGTCCGTGCCATCGATACCATGCTGCCACTGGGGCGGGGGCAGCGGATGGGTATTTTTGCTGGCAGCGGCGTTGGCAAGAGCACCTTGCTGGGCATGCTGGCACGCGACGTCCAGGCTGATGTGAATGTGATTGCGCTGATCGGAGAGCGTGGGCGTGAAGTCCGCGAATTCGTGGAAAAGCAGCTGGGCCCCAAGGGGCTGGAGCGCAGTGTCGTGGTGGTGGCGACGTCTGACCAGCCGGCGCTGGTACGTACCCGCGCCGCGTACGCCGCGACCGCCATTGCCGAGCATTTTCGTGAGGAAGGCCGGCAGGTGCTGCTGATGATGGACTCGATTACCCGTTTTGCCATGGCGCGGCGTGAAATCGGTCTTGCTGCGGGTGAGCCGCCGACCGCGCGTGGATATACGCCGTCGGTCTTTTCCGACATTCCGGCCCTGTGCGAGCGCTGCGGCACAACCGATTCCGGTGGCGCCATCACTGCCCTGTATACGGTGCTGGTGGAAGGCGATGATTTCAACGAGCCCATTTCAGACATCGTGCGGGCCACGCTGGACGGCCATATCATGCTGTCGCGCGAACTCGCACATGAAGGACATTTTCCATCGATCGATGTCTTGCAAAGCACCAGCCGCCTGGCTTCGGAGCTGGTGGGGCGTGAAGATCAGGACCTGATGCTGGCCGTGGTGGAAGTGCTGTCCACTTACCAGCGTAACCGGCAGATGGTCGATATGGGGGCTTACCGCAGTGGCAGCAATGTGGCGATCGACCGTGCCATCGCCTTGCATCCGGCGATTATTCAGGTGTTGCGCCAGCCGGTACAGGAGTCGACGACACGCGCTGAGGCCTTGGTGCGCTTGCGGGCGGCACTCTTGGCAGGGAGCGGTACGTAATGGGCAGCAACCGCCGCTTCCAGTATGCCTTGCAGCCTATGCTGCTGACGCTCCAATGGGAACTCGACCGCCTGCGCTCGGAGCTCGGCGAGATGAATGCGGCATGGGCCGCACAAGATGCTTCGGTGAAGACGCTGTTGCAACGTCAGCAGGCATCGATGCAGGAGTGGGGCGGCCTCGAAGGCGCGGCAGGGCCGTTATCGGTGGACCTGTTTGTCATGTTGGCGCGCCATATCGACGATTGCGGCCTGCAGGCCAGGCGCGCGCAAGAGGCGCTCAACGTTCTGACGCAGCGTCGCGACGAACTGACGGACCGCCTGAACCTGGCGCAGCGGGCATTGGATGCAGTACAGGAGCACCGGGAAAAAATGCAGTTGCTATTCCTGCAAGGCCGAATCAGCCTTGACTTCAAGGCCGCCGATGATCAATGGGGAATGTCGCGCGTGACAGGAGGAGCATATGACAGTGAATCTTGAAGCGCTCGATGGCCAGGCGCCATCGTCCCGCAAATCATTTGCGCAACAGCAGGGCCACCAGGAGCGCTGGCTGTTTGAACTGGAAACGGCACTGCTGGAGCAAGGCGTGAAGAAAAATGCTCAGCGCCAGGCCGCCGATACGGGAGAGGGAGAGCGGGCGCCGCAGCCGGCAGCCAAGCAGACTGCCGCACAGCTACCGTTGCGCGCTGATGCTGGGAGTTTGAATGGCAACACGCTGCCAGCGCCTGCCTTGCCCGGTGCATTGCCAAACGGGTATACCGTGTACGGCGTAGCCGTTGCTGCGGAGGCAGGTGCATTGCCGCGCGTCGCGATACCTGGCACGGTTGCTAGCGATACCCCAGGCCGTACAGTGGCTGTCATGGGGCCCTCCGATGGCGACAGCGGCGGCGTGGTGCGCACGCAGCCCTTGGCGCTGTCGGCCGGCTTGAGCGCTGGCTCCGCTGCAATTTCGTGCACAGAGCAAATACCGGAGACGGCCAGTATGCCGCTAACGCAGCTGAGGCAGGAAGACACGCCAGAGTACGCATTGCGGCAAATGCATCTGTACCGGGAAAGCGGCGGTGTGCGTGCATGGATACGTGATGCGTCGCTCAGTGCAGTTCAGGAACGGCTAGTGGCGCAGGCCATGCTGCTCGAGCTGCATGGCACCGGCACACGCATGATCGCGCTGACTGTGAATGGAAAAGAGATACTCATCAAGCAGAAAGCCGGCGCAGGCGCTGACTGCTTTGTTGCCGAGCCCATGCCTACCGGCAGCGCCGGAATCCCACTCATAAATAAGGATGCACTCTGATGGCCGTTAATCCCATTTCTGCGGCAGGCGCGAACCAGCCAGCCCAGTCCAGCAATATCGCTATTCAGGATTTCCTGAAGATCCTGACTGCGCAGCTGAACAGTCAGGATCCACTCAAGCCGGTCGATAACCAGGAGTTCGTGGCGCAGATTGCGCAATTCGCATCGCTGGAGCAAAGCCGCCAGCTCAACGCCAAGATTGATGAGCTGCTGTCGGTGCAGTCGTCGCTGCAATCGGTTGGCCTGCTGGGCAAGACAGTGGATATCAATCAGGGTGGCGGCGTGGTCACCGGCAAGGTGACGGCACTCGATTTCGCCTCCGGCCAGCCGTTGCTGACCCTGCAGACCTCGTCCGGGGCCTTCCAGGACAAGATTACGCTGTCACAACTTACGAATGTCCGTTAAAGGAAAACACCATGCTTGATACGCTGTTGATCGGTACTTCCGGCCTGTTGGGCTATTCGCAAGGATTGCGTGTAGTGGGGAACAACCTGGCCAATGTCAATACACCGGGCTTCAAAAAGTCACAGCCAGAGTTCTCCGACTTGTTCGACAAGGGCAGCAACGCCGCACACGCCAATGGCCGCAGTGGTGGCGGATCGCGCGGTGTCGGCTTGAATACCTTGGGGGCACAAATCAACTTCAAGAGCGGGATTGATCAGGGTACGGGCAATCCACTTGATGTGATGATTGATGGAAATGGCATGTTTGTCATCCGCCGCGATGATCAATTGCTGTATACCCGCGCCGGCGATTTTCAGTTCAATGCCCAGGATATCTTGGTCAATACCAGTGGCGACCATGTCCAGGCCCTTGACAGTAGCGGCAAGCTCGCTGACGTTCAGCTTGGGACACTGGCGCGCAATCCACCCAAGGCAACGAGCACGATCAAAATTAGCGGCAACCTCACCAGCACTGTTGCCACACCCGCCATTGATGCGACGATGACAGGATTGAACATCATCGATGCTGCCGGAGCCAGTCATACCGTCAATCTGATCTTCAAGGATCAGGGCGGTGGAAATTTCAAAGTCACCGTCAACGATGTCGCGACAGGAACGGCAGTCGGCACAGGCGAGCTGAAATTCAATTCCGGTTTCCTGCTGCCTGGATTCGATGTGGTGACCTTTGCATATAGTTCAGCCACCGTGCCGGCCTTCGACGTCAAGCTCGACTTTACCAGCAACGTGAATTCCTTTCCGACACCGAGCAGCCTGAGCCTGGTATCTCAGGATGGCTACCTGGCGGGCAGCATGACGGAGCAGGGAATAGGAGCCGACGGCACGCTATCGATTCGTTATTCCAATAACCAGACGGCGAAGGGGCCGCGTCTGGCGTTGGCCAATTTTCATGCCTTGGGCGACTTGGTACAGGTTGGCGGTGGTGCATTTTCCGCAGCGGCGCAGCTCCCGGTTCAGTACGGTTATGCCGGCGTCGATGCCTATGGCAAGCTCGCACCGGGCCACCGTGAAGGCTCTAACGTTGATCTTGCCGAGGAATTCAGCAATTTGATCCTGATGCAGCGCGGCTACCAGGCGTCGTCTCACGTGATCAGTACGGCAAATGACATGATCCAGGAGTTGTTCGACATGAAAGGACGTCGTTGATGCAGGTACACCCGTATTTGCTGGTATCTGATACTGCGCTGGACGCAGTGGCCGGGCCTTTGCGTCGTGCGGTAGAAGCGTGGTGTGCTGCGTGGGGCATAGCAACATCCAACATGGACTTCGATTGCAAGCGCGCCTGGGAAGCGCAAGCTGTCTGCCCCGACGCCTCATGGCGTGCCGCGCGCAGCCGCGGTGACGAGACCTGGTGGTGCGCTTGCACACCTGAGTGGAACCTGCAGCTACGTCACGCGATGTTTCCACTTGGTGTGGCCGAGCCTTTGCAAGCGTCGCAAGCCGGGATGGCGGACGAAGCTGCCGATGCGGCCAGCGAAGCCTTGTTCGAGTCGTTGAGTGGCATAGCGCAGGGCGGTGCGCCAGTGGCACCGCCAGCAGCAGCCTGGTTGCGTGGGGCAGGTGTGGTGGCGTTAAGGCTTGGTCTTGGCAAGCAAAGTATGTATGTGATGATTAACCAGACGGCCGTAGCGCGCTTCACACAGCAGATGGGCCACGCTGCCGGACGCCTGGCGCCGCTTGCCATCGTGAACTATCTGCACGCCTTGCGTAACATCTCTTTGAGTTTGCCGCTGGAAATAGGCCGTGCCGAGGTAGGGCTTGGCAGCCTGATGTTGCTTGGGGTCGGCGATGTGATCCGGCTCGATACGCTGGCTGACAGGCCCCTGACGGTCATGGGGCCGGGAGGGGACGCATTGTTCGATGCATACCTTGGTCTTGCAGACCAAAAAGTAGCGCTTGAAGTTGTTCGGCGTGATTAATAATGTACATGATTGAGCATGGAGTAGTGGAATGAGTAGTACATCAAATAGTAATGGCGCCGCCATAGCGCAAGCCCAGGTCGTGGAATTATCCGAATTCAAGGAGCCGTCCCCGGCAGGGCCGGCCATTTTCGCCGGGAACCTGGGATTGCTCGATAGCGTCAAGGTGAACTTGAACGTCATGGTCGGGGAAATCCAGACCACGGTTGGCGAATTGATGGCGCTGAAGGAAGCTTCAGTGCTGAAAACTGATCGAAAGGCAGATTATCCGATCGATATTGTCGTGAACGGTAATATCGTCGCGCGCGGCCAGCTTGTGGTGGTGGATGACCATTTTGGCGTTCGCATCAGCGAACTGGCAAAGGTTGCTCACGCATGAGACGGGGCATCATCGTAGCGCTGGCTTGCTCATGGTATGGGGGGGCGGCGCTGGCGACCCAGACGATTCCCTTCAAACGCGATGCCGAGGCAGCCAGCCTGGCTGGCTCGGGTGGGATGGCAGTGCTGCTGGTCTCGCTGCTGGCAATTGGCGCGGTGGTGTTGGTTCGCAAGCGCCTGAAGCTGGGCATGCGGGCGAAGGGTGCGCCGGCGCTGTTGCGTGTACTGGAAACGCGCCGTTTGGGCCCTCGTTCGCTGATTTCCGTGGTCGAATTCGGTGGAAAGCAGCATTTGCTGGCACAAGGCGAGCACGGCATCACGTGTATCGATACGATCGTGGTGGATGCTCCACCAGGCGGCAAGGAGGCTAGCGATGCGCCTTGAGTTGCGGCAGTGCGCCTTGCTGGGCATCCTATTGGCCGCTGTCTGTGGCGGGATGGCGGCGGCCTGGGCTGGTGGCGTGGCGGAACCGGCGCTTGCGCTACCGGGTTTGCAGGTACGTTTGGCCGAAGGGGGAGGCACCCCGGCCAATGTCTCTTCGGCAATCAAAATATTGCTTGGCCTGACGGTACTGAGCCTGGCGCCAGCAATCCTGATGTCGATGACCTCGTTTATCCGGATTGTGATTGTCCTGTCCATGTTGCGCCACGCGCTGGGCATGCCGGAAACGCCGCCCAATACCGTGATTATCAGTCTGGCGCTGTTTTTGACCTTTTTCACCATGTCGCCAGCCTTGCAGGAGGTTAATACCAGGGCGCTGCAGCCGTACATCGCTGGCACGCTCAGCACCGAAACCGCCGCCGGGCGTGCCGTATTGCCATTGCGCGAATTTATGGTCCGCCAGACGCGTGAGCAAGATCTTGCGTTGATGGTCGAGTTATCCAAGGCAGAGGCGCCCAAAGTGATCGACGATATCAGCATGGTGCAGCTGATTCCGGCGTTCATGCTGTCGGAATTGCGTTCGGCGTTCCAGATCGGCTTTGTGATTTTTTTGCCGTTTCTGCTGATCGACCTGATTGTATCGAGCGCGCTCATGTCACTTGGCATGATGATGGTGCCGCCTGCTTCGATCTCGCTGCCGCTCAAAATTCTGATGTTCGTACTGATTGATGGCTGGAATCTGGTCGTGCGAGCGTTGTTGGGCACTTTTTCCTAGGACGCTGCGTGGACTGCGCCCTGCAACCGGAGGTGGTCGCCAGCAATGCTGACATGGCGCTGTTGTGGCGTATGTTCCAGGATAATCGCGATGGTGAGTTGCGCAACCGCATCGTAGCGCATTACCTGCGCTTTGCGCGCATCATGGCAGCCAAGTTGTACGCAGGGCGCCATGATGTCAATGCCGAGTTTGCAGACTACGTGCAGTACGCACGTCTTGGGCTGTTGGAAGCGGTCGACCGCTTTGATAGTGCGCGAGGCATCAAGTTTGAAACCTTTGCCGCAAAACGCATCAACGGTGCGGTACTGGATGGTCTGCGCTCGTTCAGCGAGGTGCAGGAGCAGATTGTCGCGCGCAAACGCATTGTTGCCGAACGCGTTGAGACACTGCGCGGCACCGCGCCATATCCTGCCGATCCTGCTGCGTTGTTTGCGCAGCTTGCCGAAATGGCGATCGGATTGGCCGTGGGGTTTGCGCTCGATGATACTGGCATGTATTCTGATACTGGTATCCATTATCAGGACAATACGTATCACGGCATTGAACTGATGCAGTTAAAAGAGAGCATTCAAGTGGCGCTTGTCCAGTTGCAGGGTAAGCAGCGCCAAGTGATTACGTATCATTATTTGCAGCAAGTTGCTTTTGAGGAAATTGCACAGATACTCGGTGTGTCGCGCGGGCGGGTGGCGCAAATACACAAGGAGGCCTTGGGGAATCTGCGCGAGGCCTTGCGAAAGCGTGATGGCCTGGATTTATATTGTTAGCGCCCACATTGCCCTGTTACTTGTACGTGAAAAAATAAACTGAATCGGATTTCATTATGACTAGTGCGACCTTGTCCATGCTTGACCAAGCCGAATTGCTGCAACTGGCTTTGAATGCCAGCACTGCTGGTGATTCGGGCGCCGCGATCGGCTATCTGAAAGAAGCCGTATCGCGCCCCGATGGCAGCGCCGCCGCGCATTACATGCTGGGGGCCGAATATGCGCAAATTAAGATGTATGCGAGGGCTATTGACGAAATGGAAGCTGCGCTCGCCCTGGATCCCGCTCTGTCCGTAGCACGGCTGCAACTCGGCTTGCTGTGGCTGGCGGGAAATGACAGCGCCCGCGCTGCTGAAGTACTCGCTGGATTGGATGCCGTGGGTCCGCAGGATCCGTTACATCACTTTGGGCGCGGCTTGCAATACCTGATACGTGAGGAGTTGGCTGAGGCAGAAGATTCGTTAAGGCAGGGTATCGGCTTGAATCAAAGTAATCCTGCACTCAATGGTGATATGCAAAAAGTCCTGGGTGAGATCGCCATATTGCGCGCGGCTGCGCCACCGGCAGCATCGAAAGTGGCCGAAATTGGTGAGGGGGAGCGCAGTATTTTGCTGTCCGCCTATACCGGTAATCAAAGCCATTGACGATGCGCAGCATGATTATCTCACTTGATATGGACTGACATGACATCGTCGATTGCTTCGGTTACGCAACTCGTCACGCTGATCCAGACGCAACTGGGCGGTGCTGCGTCCGTGCAGGAACGCAAAGGACGCACCGCGCCCCGCAAAGTGGCCGAGGACGATTACGCGGCGCATAAGTTGAGCGGCCTGATTCAACAGCGCGTGAAGCAAATCGCACAGGATGACCCGCAGCGTGGCCGCAAGGCATTCCGGGTATTCCTAGAGGCTGTGCTGTTGGCGCATTTCGGCGAAGCATTGGCGCACGATCCGAAGTTTTATCAAGTGCTCGATGATATCCAGTCGGCCATGGAGAATGATGCCGTCAGCGCAGTAATGATACAGAGCGCCATCGGTCATTTGCTGGCCGGAGGGTAGCGGGCGGCGCAATGAAGCACCCCTATGTTTGATGTGTGACCAGGATGGTCCTGGTTTTTGAATGAGATTTGACACCTATGCAGCCAGAACCAAGCAATCTGACGGAAGCGGTAAGCCGGCTTGAGCGCACCGAACAATATTTGAAATCGGATCCCGTCAACCGCAACCTGTTGGCGACGGTGATTGATCAATGCCTGGAATTGGGCCGCCTGGAGGCAGCCGCTGGCTATGCCGACGCTGCGCTGGCGCTGTTTCCGGGAGATGCTTTTTTCCAGTCGCTGCGCGGCAATGTACTGATGGCGCAGCAGCGCTGGGACGACGCTGCAACCGTGTTTGTTCCATTGCTCGCGCTTCATGCCGACATGCATCTGGCCTATAACCTGGCATATTGCTATTTTTGGCTGGCGCGTTATGCCGATGCGGCCCAGGCACTTGCGCCATTCGGCTTGGCCGCCGGCATATGGCCAGAGGCCGTGACCTTGCTGTTGCGTGCGCTGCATCATGCGGGCAGGATGGATGAGGCGGTCGCGTTGATCGCGGCGCAGGAATCGCATTGCAGTACCGACCACCGCTTCCTGTCCGTGGCGAGCCTGGTCTACATGGATGCCGGCGATGCGGCTCAGGCTGAGCGCCTGAGCCTGGCCGCTCTGGCAGATCCGATGCCGCCGCTCGAGGCACTGATGGTACGTGGCTCGATGGCACTGGCACGGTTCGATACAGCTGCCGCGGTGGAGCGTTTCGGACAAGTCATTGCACGTCATCCGCAGGAGGGGCGCAGCTGGGCCGGGCTTGGCATGAGTAGCCTGCTCGTTAACGATCTGAGCGCGGCGCGGACGCAGCTGGAACAAGCGGTCAAGTTTCTACCGTCGCATATCGGCAGCTGGCACTTGCTCGGCTGGTGCCGGTTGTTCGAACATGACCTAGCGGGTGCACGGCAGGTATTCGAACAGGCACTGGCAATGGACCGCAATTTTGGCGAAAGTCACGGGGCACTGGCTGTGGTCCAGGCGCAACTGGGTGAGCGGGACCAGGCTGAAAAGAGCATCGAACGGGCCCTGGGACTGGATCCACGCGGTTTGTCTGCCCGCTATGCGCAGATGATACTGGCCGGAGATACGGTCGATCCTCTCGCATTCCGCCAGCTGGCTTTCAAATTGCTTTCGTCCCAGAAGGGTGTGTTTGATGATGACTTGGGCAAAGTGGTGCAGGGTGTTGTGCAACAAAACGCAAGGAGCGACGGTTGAGGCCGGACTTGGCGCTGCAACTGCTGGCCGACGTATTGTGGAATGCCGTGTTGATTGCTGCACCGTTGCTGGCGGTAACGCTGGCAGTCGGTTTGCTGGTCAGCGTGGTGCAAGTGGTGACCCAGGTGCAGGAAGCATCCCTCACATTCATTCCCAAAATTATCGCTGCGGTGGTCGTTCTGGTGGTGTGCGGACCGTGGATGCTGAAGCGGCTGATTGCTTTTTCAGTCACTTTAATCAGTAATATACCCACCTATTTTTAATACATCCGGATTTGTCTTATGGTTGTCGATATCGATCCGGCATGGTTCATGGCCGTCTTCTACACAGCGCTGCGGATCGGTGTCGTGCTGGTGATGACGCCCATTTTCTCCAGCCTGACCGGTATGGTGACGGTGCGCGTGCTATTCACGCTGGCGTTGAGCGTGATGTTGGTGGCCGGACTACATGTACGGCCTTCCACCGCGCCACTGGCGATGGGGCCGGTGGCTCTCGCGGCCATGGCCGAGGTGGCCAATGGTGCCACGTTGGCGTTTGGCGTCTTCGCTGCCTTTGGCGCGTTTTCTTTGGCTGGCAAGATATTGGATGTTCAGAGCGGCTTCGGTATCGGCAATGTGTATGACCCCGTGGCACGTACCAGCGCCCCCTTGTTTGCGAGCATGCTCAACCTGCTTGCTGTGGCTGTGTTTTTTGGCATGGATGGCCATCATGCGCTGCTGCGCGGACTGGCGTTTTCTTTACAGACCACTGCGCCAGGAGGCGGCTTTGCCGGTTTTGCGCTCGACGCCGTGATACGCCAGTTCGGTGTGATGTTCTCTCTGGGCGTGGCGCTGATCATCCCAGTTATCTTTTGCTTGCTGCTGGCAGAGACCGCGCTGGCAGTGGTCTCACGTGTGTTGCCGCAAATGAATGTCTTCGTGGTTGGGGTCCCTGTGAAGATTTTTACTGGTGTGGCGGTGCTGGCTCTGACCGTTGGTTCGATGGGGCCTGCCATGGGGCGCGTCTATAGCTCAATTTTTACTTATTGGGAACAGGTGCTGATCTAAATGTCCAGTCAAGATGCGGATTTATCGGAACAGGCTACCCCACACAAGCTCGATGAGGCGCGCAAGAAGGGGTCCGTTCCACGCAGTAATGACCTGAATGCCCTGGCCATGTTGGCGGCGGTGGTCGTGACGATCTATGGCAGCGGCTGGGATGCGTGGCAACGTATAGGTTTGCTGCAGCAAAAAATTCTGGCCCATGGCAATCAAGCGGACTGGGGTGTTGATGGCATGGCTGCCTGGATTGGCCAGTTACTGACAGATATGCTGAGCATCATGGGGACGTTGTTCCTGACCTTGGCTGTCGTGGCGGTCCTGATCAGTCTATTCCAGACGGGTCCGATATTCAGTTTTCATCCCCTGATCCCGGATTTGAACCGGCTCAACCCGGCAACTGGCCTGAAGCGCGTATTTTCCATGCGTACCCTGTTTGAGACGGCCAAGAGCCTGATCAAGTTGGCAATCCTTGGAACGGTAGCGTACTTCCTGGTGCGCGACGCCATCCCAGGCCTGATCGGGTTGCCATCGCTGGATGCCAAGGCTTACTCGCGCATGCTGATTGCCTTGATTGGAGCGTTGCTGGTCAAGCTGGTGCTGACGCTGCTGTTCATTGGTTTGGTCGATTTTGGATTCACCCGCTGGGAATTTGCCAAGCGTATGCGCATGAGCAAACGCGATGTCAAGGATGAGTCGAAGAATCGCGAGGGAGATCCACGCATTCGTGCGCGCATCCGCGAATTGCGCAAGGAAGTATTGAAGCGTAGCAAGGGACTGGCGAACGTGCCGTCGGCCGATGTCTTGATCACCAATCCGACTCGGCTGGCAGTGGCTTTGCGCTATCAGCATGGGACCTCCAGCGCGCCACAGGTGGTGGCCAAGGGGGCGGGAGAGATGGCGCGACGTATGCGGGAACTGGCGGGGCGCCATAATATTCCTGTAGTGCAAAACAAAATGTTGGCGCGGATATTGTTTCGGGAGGTGGGCGAGGAGGGTTTTGTACCTGAGAAACTGTACCCGCAAATCGCCAAGATCATGATTTGGGTTTATACAATGCGCGATGCAAGGCGTGCTTCTGGAAAGGTAGTTTGATGTCGGCTTTACGTCGTATTTTTAGCAGCAACACGGACCTGGTGATGGTGTTACTGGTGGTGGGCATATTGACGGTACTATTTGTGCCAATACCGTCGACTGTGCTTGATTTCCTGATCTTGACCAACGTCAGTTTTGCTCTGCTGATCCTGTTGCTGACGTTTTATATCAGCCGACCCGTGGAGTTTTCCACCTTCCCCTCGCTGCTACTGATCGCCACACTGTTCCGTCTGTCGCTCAATGTGGCGGCGACGCGCTTGATTCTGTCCGACGCTGATGCCGGCCGCGTTATCGCCTCGATCGGCGCCTATGTCGTGGGCGGCAATTATGTGATTGGACTGATCGTTTTCCTGATTTTGGTGGTAGTGCAGTATGTCGTCGTGACGAATGGCGCGCAGCGCGTGTCGGAAGTGGCGGCGCGCTTTACCCTAGACAGCATGCCTGGCCAGCAAATGAGTATCGATGCGGACCTGAACATGGGTTTCATCGATCAGGAAGAGGCCAAGCGGCGGCGCAAAACGCTGGAAAAGGAAACTGGGTTTTATGGGGCGATGGATGGCGCCAGTAAATTCGTCAAAGGGGACGCGATCGCTGGTATTGTGATTCTCTTGATTAATATTATTGGCGGCCTGGTGATTGGCGTCATGCAAATGGGCATGCGCTGGGACCAGGCATTGCAAACCTTTACCTTGTTGACGGTCGGCGACGGTATCGTGACCCAGGTGCCAGCGCTGGTGATCGCAGTTGGCACCGGCATTATTGTGACCCGCTCTGCTTCCGATGGGAATCTGAGTGCAGAAGTGCTGCGGCAGCTGACTTCTTTTCCGAAGACGTTGCTGGTGGTTGCCGCTGCACTGTGTATTTTAATTTTCTTGCCTGGTATTCCGGTGCTGCCGGTGCTGTCCATTATTGCCGTATTGTTGTTGGCCGCCATCCTGGTGCATAAGCGTGGTCAAGGTGATGCCGGCAAGGTCGATCTGGACAAGTCGGAGCATAAAGAGGCGGACGATCAGGATGCCTACGAGATGTTGAAAGTGGAGCCGATTGAAGTGTTGGTCGGTGCGGGTCTGTCGCCGCTGGTCGATGGCGAGAAAACGGTTTTCATGGAGCGCATCGCGGCAATACGCAAGCAATATGCGCTGGAGTCGGGCATGGTGTTGCCGCGCGTGCGATTTCGCGCCGCTGCGCATTTATCGGTCAATGCGTATGAGCTGCAGGTATTTGGTGTGCCTGCCGGACGCGGCGAGATCATGAGCGATCGTACCCTGGCCATTCATTCGGGGGGAGAAGCACGGCCGCTGAAGGGGATCGAAACTCGCGAGCCTACATATGGCCTGGCCGCGGTATGGATCGAGGATAGCGAGAAGGAATTTGCGCGTGCTTCCCGCTACACGCTGGTCGATGCCAGCACCGTGTTCATCACGCATTTAAGCGAGGTGTTGAAACAGCAGTCGGCCATGTTGTTGACCCGCGCGGAAACCGAACGGTTGTTACAACGGGTGCGGCAACAGCAGCCGGGCATGGTCGAAGAGCTGATTCCGACCGTAATGTCGGTTGGCGACGTCCAAAAAGTGTTGCAAAACCTACTTAGGGAAAAGGTCTCGATCCGTAATCTGGAAGGCATACTGGAAACCTTGATCGATATGGGTAAAAACAGTAAAGACCTGAACTATTTAACGGAGCTGGCGCGTCAGAAGCTGGGATCTGCCATCTGTCAATCGCTGCTTGGGGATACGGCAGCACTGAATGTGCTGACTCTAGATCCTGCCATCGAGCAGAACCTGATGCAAAGCGTCCGCGGCGCCGAATTGGGTAGTACGCTGGTGGTGGAGCCCAAGTATGCGGAACAGCTGCTGACGCGTCTGGCAGCCCAGTCCGAACGCATGATGAAGGCAAATATGTTGCCGGTGCTGTTGTGCTCCCCCGATTTGCGGCGTCATGTCCGTGCTTTGTCTGAGCGGGTGATTCCACATCTGCGGGTTCTGTCGATGGCGGAAATTCCCAATACTGTCAATTTAAAGGCATATGGCACCGTTAGTTTGTAGCCAGCGTTGCTGTGGCAACAGTCTTGAACATGTCCTTGTTGTCGTTAACTAGTGCAACGCTGCGCAGGCATTGCTACGGCTCGGCAAACCGTATCACCAGTTCGCTGGTATTGGCGAGAACAGAATGTGAGGGAGAGCGAAATTAATCCTGGACCTTTTACCGAAAGTGCCGCCACGGCACTCCATCGCGATGTCCTGATGTAGTGCAATGAGGGTCTACATCAGGTATTTGAGAAGTGCGACCAATGCCATTACCCGGCGCCTTTTGTCATAGTGGACATTATTTTGTGCTAACGACAGCTTGGCGCTTTTGCGTTACGATCTAGATGGCAGCATGCGCCACTCGCATCCGGACCGTACCATGTAACGCAGCGCATTGATCACCGTGCGCAAATCTGTCTTGCGAGGTCTTTCCGTCTTCGCTTGCCTTGGCAGCAGCGGTGCGATCAGACGCCACTCTTCATCTTTCACATCTGTGGGATAGCCACGTTTGAGTGCCGTCCTCACCTGCTGATGCCGGCTTCGATTCTCTTGCGTCCACATCGTCAATCACTCCAAAACATCAAAGATGCTTTGACCTGAAAGTTGCTATGAAGTTTTTAAACCGTCACTGAGCGTTCCATCTTGGCTGTAACCGAAATTGGAGTATGTAAAAAATGAACGTACAACGTGAACATCAGTGTCCTAAAGAGGGGCTTATTCGAGATGGTCTTGATACTTTGATAGCTGCACAATGTGAGGTTGCGATGGCGCACGCTCAAAGTGCTGCATCGTGGATTTCATTCAATCGTCCCGACATAGCTCTTGGTGTAGAACCCAAGATATTGTTGATTGCGGAAGATGACGAATTCTCGCTTCCAGAACTTGAAGACTTCGGCCGAGCCGGAAATGCTGTAAAGCTGTTTGACGGGCCATTTGGTGGCCTGTGGTGGTGCGATCCAGAGGGACGCGAGACAGCGCGACACGAATGCGTTTTATATGCCGCAAAGGCTACCTCTATGGTTTCGCAGCGCACGGTAGTACTGCGATTTCACCGACCATAAATAGGGATCAGCCCCTTGCACGCCGGCCATGATCCGGCATTCTTTTAAGCACGCATTATTGGCGTCGCATCTATTTCAAAAAGTCACAAGATCGGCGTATCCTTAAATTTATCGGAGCGCTGCGATTTCTGATGTGCCGAAACGAAAGCGTCATCGGCCAGGAAAATCTGGTGACCGGTTTGAACAAGCGGATTTTCCTCTTCCGTTCCGTCCGCGACGAACCGGTAATGACAGATAGATCCGCTGAGGGTATTTTTGAGGGTGTCGGTAACTGAATGGTTTGGAAATCACCGAAAAATCAAACGCTTAGCCACCTCATTGACAATCGAGTGGGAGTGACGAGCTTGCTTTAAATGATTGATTTTAAAGTAAAAATATATGGCCATTGATCATTTCAAAAGAATGATCAATGGCCATTTTTTGATGTGCGTTCGGTTGATCGTTCGCGCCAAGTAAATACTTGCATTGACGTCCACACCGTGATTCCAGGTCAACGACTTCATCTAGCCGTCAAGTGGCTTTCTGATTTCACCGGTCAGCGCATGGATCGCGTTGCGCATATTTTCCCCGTGAACTGCACCACCCAGTTGCCGCGAAAGTCTCTACCAGCGCTTATTTTTCGCTCTGGCCTGCGGACTCGGCGCAAGCCAAGGCTTTTTTGTGCATGGCGTCGAGGCCCTGATGCGCGAGGTCCAGCAGCGTTATTTCGACACTGCTGCCATTTTGCATGGCCAGGCGCTTCACGGCGCCGGCAAGCGCGGGGGGCAGTTCCAGAGAGTTCAGGATCAGTCCCCCTCCCGCTGGCACTGGCGGGGCGATGTGCGTCCCTCTGGCGATGGGCAAGGTTCCGTGCACAAGCCAGGCGGTGCTGACGCCGAGGGCTGCGGCAATCTTCTCTGCCGCGTCCATCCGAAGACTGGCTTTGCCTGATTCATAGCGATACAACTGCGTGGGATTGATGCCTGCCAGTTCGGCAAGCAGTACTTGTGAGAGACGAAGATCCTCGCGGCAGCTTTTGAGCCGCTCAGAAACATGGGTGTTGTTGGACATATGTATTGCCTTTCAATATACAACGTTCGTCAATGCGCCATCCGCGATCACATCCGGATACGCCTGATAGACACAGGTGGTCGCTTCATCGTAGGTGGCCCTGCTTGGACGCCCAGGGATGGCTGACGTCGGGTGCTGATCATCTTGCATGATTACCTTGCTTGAAGCCAGAGTGAAGCCAGGCAAGTTTTACCACGATGGATACATCCGGTGAGAATATTTGGAGGGGCAGCAGTTCATCGGTCCATGCCGCCTGTCGTTGCCGGTTCTCCTGCCGCAAGCTGCGCACCTGTTTACTAGTGGTAATGTGATAGTTGAAATGCAGTTACCAAACAGCTAAAGTTCTCAAGAAATAAATAAAATTGCCACACGGAAATAATTATTTTATAATCTACTTAAGAAAATAATTACGTAAGGCAACATATGCACCTGCGCTTGACGCCATGGTGCGGTGTATTTTTGTTCAGCGGCACCTTGTGTGCCGCCGTGTCCGCGCAGACCCGTCCCGAAATCGCGCCGCCCCTTCCCACTCCGCCTGGCCTCGGCCAGCGCGACGATGCCAGCCAAGAACTGATACGCCAGCAAGAACGCGAGCGCCTCCTGCGCCAGCAGCAGGAGCGCCAGCCCGACGTGCGCCTGCTCGATGCGCCCGCGGCCGCCTCCGCCAACCGCTTGCCGGCAGGCGAGTCGCCGTGTTTTACGATCAACCACCTGGAATTGCGGGGTGAGGATGCCGCCCGGTTCCAGTGGGCATTGGATGCCGCCAGCCGCGACGACCTGGGCGCGCCGGATTCTGCGCTGGGGCGCTGCCTGGGCACGCAGGCCATCAATGTGCTGATGGGGCGGCTGCAGAACGCCATCATCGCGCGCGGCTACGTCACCACGCGCGTGCTGGCCGAGCCGCAGGATTTGAGCCGTGGCACCCTGGCCTTGAGCCTGATACCGGGGCGCATCCGCCAGATCGGCTTTGCACCCGGCACCAATCCCCGCGCCACCTGGTGGAACGCCGTGCCGGCGCGGCCGGGCGACTTGCTCAATGTGCGCGATACGGAACAGGCGCTGGAAAACTTCAAGCGCGTGCCGACGGCCGAAGCCGATATCCAGATCATGCCGGCCGAGGGTGGCAATGCGAAGCCGGGCGAGAGCGACCTGCAGATCCAGTGGAAACAGGGCTTGCCGTTCCGCCTGGCGCTGGGCCTCGACGACGGCGGCTCGCGCTCGACGGGCAAGCTGCAGGGCAGCGTGACTCTGTCGTATGACCACTGGCTGACCCTGAACGACCTGTTTTACCTGAGCTTGAACCAGAACGTCGACGGCGACCGCAATGGCCCGCGCGGCACGGGCGGCATGGTGGCCCACTATTCGATTCCCTACGCCTACTGGCTGCTGGCCTTCACGGCCAGCGACAGCCGCTATCACCAGTCCGTGGCCGGCATCAGCCAGGACTACAACTACAGCGGCGCCAGCCAGAATCGCGAAGTCAAGTTGTCGCGCCTGGTGTACCGCGACGCCTCGCGCAAGACGATGCTGTCCCTGCGCGGCTGGCAGCGTGCCGCGCAAAATTTCATCGACGACACGGAAGTAGAAGTGCAGCGCCGCCGCATGGCCGGCTGGGAACTGGGCATCGGCCACCGCGAATTCATGGGACAGGCCACCCTGGACCTGAACCTGCAATACCGGCGCGGCACGGGCGCGATGCATGCGCTGACAGCGCCCGAGGAAGCGTTCGGCGAAGGCACGTCGCGCTTCAAGCTCATCCTGGCCGACGCGGCCCTGTCGGCGCCGTTCACGCTGGCCGGCCAGCCGCTGCGCTACGCGGGCAGCTGGCGCATGCAGCACAACCGCACGCCGCTGGTGCCGCAGGACCGCTTCGCCATCGGCGGGCGCTACACGGTGCGCGGCTATGACGGCGAAAGCAGTCTGTCGGCCGAGCGCGGCTGGCTGCTGCGCAATGAAGTCGGCGTGCCGCTGGGCAGCAGCGGCCAGGAAGCGTATGCCGGCCTGGACCACGGCGAAGTATCGGGACCGTCCGCCGAATGGCTGATCGCGCGCCGTCTGACAGGCGGCTTCGTCGGCTTGCGCGGCCAGTGGCTGGGGGTGCAGTACGACGCCTTTGTCGGCTGGCCCGTGCGCAAGCCCGAGCTGTTCCGTACGGCCAGCCATACGGCCGGCTTCAGCCTGAACGCCAGCTATTAATAAGTAACGATGTGAGACGCCGCCACCCGCCAGTCGTTCTCTTCTCCCTTTTGCATTAATTGATTGTCATTAGGACATGTCATGAACAAGAACCTGTACCGCATCATTTTTAATAAACGCCGTGGCCAGCTGATGGTCGTCGCCGAAAATGCTTCCTCGCAAGGCAAGGCGGCCAAGGGCGAGGGCAGCTTGACGAATGGCGTGTTTGAAGGCGATGGCGGTGGCGGGCTAAGTTTCAGTGTGAATGGCAAGTTGCGGCCGCTGGCCTTGGCCATATTTGGCGCGCTGGGCATGGTGGCCTTTGTGTCCGGTCCGGCCATGGGGCAGATCGTGGCCGATCCGAACGCGCCGGGCCGTCAGCGTCCGACCGTGGTGCAAAGCGCGAATGGCGTGACGCAAGTAAACATTCAGACGCCGAGCGCGGCGGGGGTGTCGCGCAATACCTACAGCCAGTTCGACGTGACGGCGAATGGCGCCATCCTTAACAACAGCCGCGGCAACGTGCAGACGCAGACGGGCGGCTGGGTGCAGGGTAATCCGTGGCTGGCGGGCGGCAGCGCGCGCGTGATCCTCAACGAAGTCAATTCGGCCAACCCGAGCCAACTGCGCGGCTATGTGGAAGTGGCGGGCCAGCGGGCCGAGGTCGTCATCGCCAATCCGGCCGGCGTGGCTATCGATGGCGGCGGTTTTATTAACGCCAGCCGGGTGGTGCTGACGACGGGCACGCCGATGCTCAACGATGGCAGCCTGGACGGCTACATGGTGCAGCGCGGCGTGGTGACCATCAACGGCCGTGGCCTGGACACGTCGCTGAGCGACTACACGGCGATCCTGGCGCGCGCCGCGCAGATCAATGGCGGCATCTGGGCGCAGGAACTGAAAGTGGTCACGGGCAGCAACCAGATCGATGCGGCGCATGGCGTGGCGGGCGCGGCACTTGGCGCGGGCCCGGCACCGGCGTTCGCGCTGGACGTGGCGCAACTGGGCGGCATGTACGCCGGAAAAATCACCCTGATCGGCACGGAAGCGGGTCTGGGCGTGCGCAACGCGGGCGTGATGGCGGCCACGGCCGGTAACCTGGTGCTGCAATCGAATGGCTGGCTGAGCAACAGCGGCAACATCCAGTCCGCCGGCGCTGGCAGCCAGACCAGCATCACCGTCACGGGCGACGTGGCCAACAGCGGCACCGTGTATGCGGGCGGCGACAGTCAGCTGCAGGCGCAGGGCAATATTGCCAACAGCGGCGTGATCGGCGCCCAGAGCAATGTCAGTGTGCAAGCCACGGGCGCCGCCTCGCGCATCGACGCCTCAGCTGGCTCGGTATTGGCGGCAGGCTTGAATCTGGACAATACCTTGGCCGCGAGCGGCAAGCTGCGCGTTTCAGCTGGCGACACCATTGCCGTGCACGGCACGGCTGTGGCCGGCGGCGACAGCAGCTTGGCGGCGCGCCAGCTGGACATTACTGGGGCGCAAGTGTCGGGCGGGAACGTCAACCTGGGGGCCAGCAGCGGCGACCTCGATGCCAGCCGTGCGCAGGTCACGGCCCGCGAACGTTTGCAGCTGGACGCGGCGCGCACCGTGCGCGGCGATGCAGCACAGCTGACGGGACAACAACTGGGCGTGCAGGCGCACGACCTGTCGAACGTGGGCGGTCAGCTCACGCAACTGGGCGCGGGCGACCTGGCGATTCAACTGCCGGGGAGCCTGGACAACACGCACGGCGTCATCGCCACGAATAGCCAGGCCTTGCGCCTGCAGGCGGGTAGCTTGAGCAACCAGGATGGGCAAATCCAGCATGCGGGCACGGGCGCGCTGGACATCAGTGCGGGGCAGGTCAACTTGCAGCGCGGCAGCATCGTCAGCAACGGCGCCATGGCGCTGACGGGAGAGCAGGTCGACCACCGCGATGCCCGTACGGTGGCAGGACAACTGAATATCGATGCCGGTAGCCTGGATAACCGGGGCGGCAGCCTGGCCCAGAGCGGCCAGGGCGCGACCGGCGTGCAGGTGCGCGGAGGGCTGGACAATCGCGGCGGCACGCTGGAAAGCAATGGCGTGATGTCGGTACAGGCGGCCGGCGTGCAAAACCAGAAGGGCCGCATCGTCTCAAGCACGGATCTGGCGCTGTCGACCGGCGCGCTGGATAACACTGAGGCGACCCTGGCCGCCGGTGGCAAGCTGCGCCTGGACAGTGGCGACGTCGACAATACGCGTGGCCAGATCCAGGCGCTGGCGGGCGATGCCAGCCTGTCCGTGGCAAAGCTGAACAATACAGCCGGCAGCGTGTTTGCCGGTGGCAATCTTGCCACCCGGGCCAGCGAAGTGATCAATAGCGGCAATGTGTACGCGGCCGGCAGCCAGGCGCTGCAGGTGAGCGGCGCCGTCAGCAACAGCGGCGTGATCGCCGCGCAAGGCGACAACCGCATCGATGCCAGCCGCATCGACAGCGCGGCCGGCAGCTTGCTGGGGGCCGGTGTCCGCACCGACGGCAGCCTGGCCGGCAACGGCCAGTTGGCGTTGACGGCCACGCAAGCGATCGGTGCCCACGGCCAGAATTTGGCGACAGGCAAGACCAGCATGCACGCTGCCGCCATCGACCTGAGCGGTAGCCAGACGGGCGGCGCGGCCATTTCCCTGGACGCCGGCGTCGGTAATGTCGTCACCGACAACGCGCTGGTGACCACCACCGGCTTGCTGTCCGTGACGGCGGCCGGCAGCGGCCAGGCCTTGTCGAACGTGCGCGGCACCTTGAGCGCGGGACAGCTGGACCTAAAAACGGGGTCGCTGGACAACCGCGGCGGCACGTTGATACAGACGGGTACGGGCGACACGACCTTGCAAGGCAGCACCCTGGACAACACGGGTGGACACATCGCCGTCAACAGTGCCAACCTGTCATTGACGGCGGAACAGCTGACTAACCGCGACGGCAGCATCGAACACGCGGGCACAGGCAGCTTGCACATTGAAGCAACGCGCTTCGATGACGAGCGGGGCAAGCTGACGGGCAATGGTGTAGTTGATATCCAGGCGGACACGCTCGATCACCGTCATGCCGTCACGTCGGGGCAGCAGGTAGCCGTGCAGGCCAGCCAGCTGGACAACAGCGACGGCACCCTGCAGCAGACGGGGGCAGGACAGATGCGCGTGGATGTGGCGCAGACCCTGGACAATACGCGTGGCAACATCGCCGGCAATGGCAGCCTGCAAGTGCAGGCGGGCGTGCTGGACAACAGCAAGGGCCGCATTACGTCGGCTGCCTCGGCGGATATCGTCAGCAAGGGCACGCTGAAGAATGTTGACGGCGTCATCGCTGCGACAAGCGACTTGCATGTCGGCGGCGTAAATATCGACAACACCCGAGGCGTATTGCAGGCAGACAATTTACGTCTGGACGCGGCGGCCTTGCAAAACCAGCAGGGGACGGTCAGCGCCGGCACGGACCTGACGGCGAAAGTGAGCGGTGACCTGAACAGCGCCGGCCTGCTGTACGCGGGGCGCAACCAGCTGCTGACGGTGGGCGGCGTGCTGAACAACAGCGGTTCCATCGCCTCCGTTGGTAATACCACTATATCTGCTGGCAAGGTGACCAGCAGCGGCTTGCTGGGCGCCGGCGTCAAGGCGGACGGCAGCCTGGGCACGGCGGGCGACCTGAGCATCAACGCTGAAGGCGTGTTGCAAGCGAGCGGGCAGAATCTGGCGGCGGGCAATGCGACGCTGACGGGTTCCAGCGTGGACCTGTCGGGCAGCCAGACAGGCGCAGCGAATATCGCCATCACGGCGAATACTGGCGATGTCGTGACGAATAAAGCCGTCATCTCGGCCGGCAATGTGCTGGCCATCACGGCCAATGCAAACAATGCCCAGTCGCTGGTGAACAGCCAGGGGCAGCTGGTGGGCGGTCAGCTGCAGCTGAACGTGGCGAATCTGAACAACGCCAGCGGCGACATCGTGCAGACGGGCACGGGCGATACCGTCATCACCACGGGTAAGCTGGACAACACGGCGGGCCGCATCGCCGTCAACAGTAACAATCTTGCCTTGAACGCGACGGTGTTGACGAACGTTAATGGCAAGCTGGAGCACGCGGGCGCCGGCATCCTGGCGATTAACGCAGGGCAATTCAACAGCCAGTACGGCAAGATCACGGGCAATGGCAAGCTCGACATCACGACAGCCAGCCTGGACCACCGCAATGCGACGACGGTGGCGAACCAGCTGACCGTCAATGCCGGTACGTTGGATAACCGCAGCGGCAGCCTGGCGCAGACGGGAACAGGCCTCATGACGGTGAACGCCACGGGCCAGTTGGACAACACGGGCGGCAAGGTCGAGGGTAATGGCGACGTGCTGGTGAAAGCGGACAGGTTGCTGAACAACACGGGCCGCATCGTGGCGGCGCAGGATGCCGAACTGAAAGTCGGCAGCCTGGACAACACGGAAGGCACGGTGGCCGCCGGCCGCAACCTGGCATTGAATGGTGGCGACATCGACAATACCAAGGGCCAGTTGCAGGCCGTGGCCGGCAATGCTGCTTTGACAGTCGGTAAATTAAACAATGCCACCGGCAGCGTGTTTGCTGGCGGTAACCTGAACACCGCACTCGATACCTTGAGCAACACGGGCAGCCTGTATGCGGCCGGCAACCAGACCTTGAACGCCAGCGGCGCCATTGTGAACACGGGCGTGATCGCGGCACAGGGCAACAACAGCATCACGGCAAACAGTCTTGACAGCGGCGCAAGCAGCTTGATCGGCGCTGGCATCCAGGCCGATGGCAAGCTGAGCACGGTTGGCGACTTGACGATCCATACCGCGCAAGCGCTGGCCACGCATGGCCAGAATCTGGCGGCGGGTAGCGCGAATCTGACCGGCGCCAGTGTCGATATCGCGGGCAGCCAGACCAGCGCGGCGAACATCGGCCTGACGGCAACAACGGGTGACGTCAGCACGAACAAGGCGGGCGTCACGACGCCAGGCGGGCTCAACATCACGACGAGCGCCGCCTTGCACAACACGGACGGCACGGTGCAGGCAGGCCAGCTCGACCTGCACGTGGGCAATTTGGACAACGCCAAGGGCACTATTTTGCAGACGGGCACGGGCGACACGAACATCGCCACCGGCAATCTGGACAATACGGCGGGCCGTATTGCCGTCAACAGCAAGAACCTGAACATCGACGCCATCGGCGTCACGAACCAGGATGGCAAGATCGAGCATGCGGGCGCGGGTACGTTGAATCTGCAGGCGGGCGTGCTGGACAACAGCAGGGGACACATCACCTCCGCCGCGGCGGCCGACATCGTCAGCAAGGGTGTATTGAACAATACCGATGGCGTGATGGCAGCGACTGGCGACTTGCATGTGGGCGGCGTGAATATCGACAATACGCGCGGTGTATTGCAGGCGGATACTTTGCGTCTGGATGCGGCAACCTTGCTGAACCAGCAAGGGACAGTCAGCGCCGGCACGGACCTGACGGCGAAAGTGAGCGGTGACCTGAACAACGCCGGTCTGCTGTATGCGGGCCGTAACCAGCAACTGGCGGTGGGTGGCTTGCTGAACAACACGGGGTCGATTGCTTCCGTCAACAATACTCATATTGCGGCGGGCAAAGTCACCAGCAGCGGCTTGCTGGGCGCCGGCGTGAAAGCGGATGGCAGCCTGGGCACGGCGGGCGATCTGACCATCAACGCTGATGGCGTCTTGCAGGCGAGCGGACAGAACCTGGCGGCAGGCAATGCGACGCTGACGGGTTCCAGTGTGGACCTGTCGGGCAGCCAGACAGGTGGGGCGAATATCGCCATCACCGCGCGAAACGGTGATGTACAAACGAACAAGGCGGTGATTTCCGCCAGCAATCTGCTGGCCATCACGGCCAACACAAACAACGCCCAGTCACTGGTGAACAGCCAGGGCCAGCTGGTGGCCGGCCAACTGCAGCTGAACGTCGCCAACCTGAACAACGCCAGCGGCGACATCGTGCAGACGGGCACGGGCGACACCGTCATCACCACGGGCAAGCTGGACAACACGGCCGGCCGCATCGCCGCCAACAGCGCCAACCTGGCCTTGAACGCTACGGTGTTGACCAACATTAACGGCAAGCTGGAGCACGCAGGCAGCGGCGTGCTGGCCATCAACGCAGGTCAGTTCAACAACCAGTCCGGCAAGATCACGGGCAATGGCAAGCTCGACATCACGGCGGCCACCCTCGATCACCGCAATGCGACGACGGTGGCCAATCAGCTGACGGTCAACGCCGGCACGCTGGACAACCGCGTCGGCAGCCTGGCGCAGACGGGCGCCGGACTGATGACGGTGGCGGCTACTGGTCAACTGGACAACACGGGCGGCAAGATCGAAGGCAATGGCGACGCGCTGGTGAAAGCGGACACGTTGCTGAACAACACGGGCCGCATCGTGGCGGCGCAGGATGCCGAACTGACAGTCGGCAGCCTGGACAATACGGAAGGCACGGTGGCGGCAGGCCGTAACCTGGCATTGACCGGTGGCGACATCGACAATACCAAGGGGCAATTGCAAGCCGTGGCGGGCAACGCCATTCTGAACGTCGGCAAACTCAACAACACAGCCGGCAGCGTGTTTGCCGGTGGCAATCTGACCACCACGCTCGATACCTTGAGCAATACGGGCAGCCTGTATGCGGCCGGCAACCAGACCCTGAACGCCAGCGGCGCCATCGTCAATACAGGCGTGATCGCGGCGCAGGGCAATACCAGCATCACGGCAAAAAACCTCGAAAGCAGCGCAAGCAGCTTGATCGGTGCGGGTATCCAGGCCGATGGCAAGTTGGGCACGTCGGGCAATCTGACAATCAGCACCACTCAGGATATTGTTGCACACGGCCAGATACTGGCCGCAGGCAATGCGAATCTGAGCGGTGCCTCGGTTGATATCGGTGGCAGCCAGACCAGCGCCGCGAATATCGGCCTGACGGCAACACAGGGTGATGTCAGCACGAACAAGGCTGTCGTGACGACGCCTGGCACGCTGAACGTCGCGACCAGTTCCACCTTGCACAACACAGACGGCACCTTGCAGGCGGGGCAGTTCGATCTGCACGTGGGCAATCTGGATAATACCAAGGGAACGGTCTTGCAAACGGGCACGGGCGATACCAGCATCGTGACCGGCAATCTGGACAATACGGCGGGCCGTATTGCCGTCAACAGCAAGGACTTGCACATCGATGCGACCACGCTGACAAACGGCGATGGCAAGATCGAGCATGCGGGAACAGGCATCTTGTCCGTGCAAGCAGGCGTGTTGGACAACAGCAAGGGCCGCATCACGTCCGCTGCATCAGCCGACATCGTCAGCAAAGGTGTATTGAACAACACCGATGGCGTGATGGCTGCGGCCGCCGACTTGCACGTCGGCGGCGTGAATATCGACAACGCGCGCGGCGTGTTGCAAGCAGACAATTTACGTCTGGATGCGGTGACCTTGTTGAACCAGCAGGGCACGGTCAGTGCAGCCACGGACTTGACGGCCCAAATCAGTGGTGACCTGAACAACGCCGGCCTGCTGTATGCGGGCCGCAACCAGCAACTGACGGTCGGCGGATTGCTGAACAACACGGGGTCGATTGCCTCCGTTAACAACACGATAATTTCCGCTGGCAAGGTGACCAGCAGCGGCTTACTGGGTGCTGGCGTGAAAGCCGATGGTAGTTTGGGCACGGCGGGTGACCTGATCATTAACGCAGATGGCGTGCTGCAAGCGAGCGGCCAGAACCTGGCGGCGGGCAGCGCGGTGTTGACGGGGGACAATGTGGACCTGTCGGGTAGCCAGACAGGTGCGGCGCACATCGCCATCACGGCCCTTGCTGGCGATGTCATCACCAACAAGGCAGTCATCTCGGCCAGCAACGTGCTGGCGATCACGGCCAATGCGAACAACGCCCAGTCGCTGGTGAATAGCCAGGGCCAGTTGGTGGCCGGACAGTTACAGCTGAACGTGGCGAATCTGGACAACGCCAGCGGCGACATCGTGCAGACGGGCGCGGGCGCCACCGTCATCACCACGGGCAATCTGGACAACACGGCCGGCCGCATCGCCGTCAACAGCAATAATCTTGCCTTGAACGCGACGGTGTTGACGAATATCAATGGCAAGCTGGAGCACGCGGGTGCAGGCGTGCTGGCTCTCAACGTAGGCCAGTTCAACAATCAGTTCGGCAAGATCACGGGAAATGGCAAGCTCGACATCACCGCCGCGACCCTGGATCACCGCAATGCGACCACCATCGCCAATCAGCTGACCATCAACACCGGCACGCTGGACAACCGCACCGGCAACCTGGCGCAAACGGGTAGCGGTTTGATGAGTGTTAATGCCACCGGCTCGCTGGACAACACAGGCGGCAAGATCGAAGGCAATGGCGACACGCTGGTGAAAGCGGGCACGTTGCTGAACAAAACCGGCCGCATCGTGGCGGCGCAGGATGCCGAACTGCAGATAGGCAGCCTGGACAATACCGAGGGCATGATCGCGGCAGGCCGCAATCTGGCATTGAGCGGTGGCGACATCGACAATACCAAGGGCCAATTGCAAGCCGTGGCCGGTAACGCCACCTTGAACGTGGCTGACCTGAACAACACCGCAGGCAGCGTGTTTGCCGGCGGCAACCTGCATGCGACGCTGGCTAGCCTGAACAATACGGGCAGCCTGTATGCGGCCGGGAATCAATCCGTGACGGCAAAAGGCGCCATTACCAACACGGGCGTCATCGCGGCGCAAGGCAACAACAACATCACGGCGAAGACCCTCGACAGCAGCGCAAGCAGCCTGATTGCTGCGGGCATGCAGGCCGATGGCAAGCTGGGTGCGGCTGGCGATCTGACGGTCAACACTGCGCAAACGCTGGCCGCGCACGGCCAGGTTCTGGTGGCTGGCAATGCCAAGCTGACGGGTGCCAGCATCGATATCGGCGGCAGCCAGACCAGCGCGGCGAACATCGGCATGACGGCAACACAGGGCGATGTCAGCACGAGCAAGGCGGTCGTCACGACGCCAGGCACGTTGACTGTGACGAGCGCCGCGACCCTGCATAACACGGATGGCACTTTGCAGGCGGGCCGGCTCGACCTGCATGCAGGCAATCTGGACAATGCAAAAGGTACCATCTTGCAGACGGGCACGGGTGACATGCGCATCGTCACCGGCAATCTGGACAATACGGCTGGGCGGATTGCCGTCAACAGCAAGGACTTGAACATCGATGCGGCCACGTTGACGAACCGCGATGGCAAGATCGAACATGCAGGCACGGGCATCTTGAATTTGCAAGCGGGCTTACTGGACAACAGCAAGGGGCGCATCACCTCGGCCGCGGCGGCCGACATCGTCAGCAAGGGCGTGCTGAACAATACGGATGGCGTCATCGCTGCGACAAGCGACTTGCATGTCGGCGGCGTGACTGTCGACAACACGCGCGGCGTATTGCAGGCGGATACTTTGCGTCTGGATGCTGCAACCTTGCTGAACCAGCAAGGGACAGTCAGCGCGGGCACGGACCTGACGGCGAAAGTGAGCGGTGACCTGAACAACGCCGGCCTGCTGTATGCGGGCCGCAACCAGCAACTGACGGTGGGCGGCGTGCTGAACAACACGGGGTCGATTGCTTCCGTCAACAATACTCATATTACGGCGGGCAAAGTCACCAGCAGCGGCTTGCTGGGCGCCGGCGTGAAAGCGGATGGCAGCCTGGGCACGGTGGGCGATCTGACCATCAATGCCGATGGCGTGCTGCAAGCGAGCGGCCAGAACCTGGCGGCGGGCAATGCCGTGCTGACGGGCGAGGCCATTGATCTATCAGGCAGCCAGACGGGAGCAAACAACCTTTCCATCACCGCGCGCAGCGGCGATGTCATCACCAACAAGGCAGTGATTTCGGCCAGCAATCTGCTGGCCATTACCGCCAATGCGCATAACGCCCAGTCGCTGGTGAACAATCAGGGACAACTGGTGGCGGGCCAGCTGCAACTGAATGTGGCGAACCTGGACAACGCCAGCGGCGACATCGTGCAGACGGGCACGGGCGATACCGTCATCACCACCGGCAAGCTGGACAACACGGCAGGCCGCATCGCGGTCAATAGCGCGAACCTGGCCCTGAATGCGACGGTGTTGACGAACATCAATGGCAAGCTGGAACACGCGGGCGCCGGCATCCTGGCGATTAACGCAGGACAATTCAACAACCAGCACGGCAAGATCACGGGCAATGGCAAGCTGGACATCACGGCCGCCACCCTGGACCACCGCAATGCAACGACGGTGGCCAATCAGTTGACGGTGAACGCCGGCAGCCTGGACAACCGTGCCGGCAGCCTGGCGCAGACCGGCACCGGCCTGATGACGGTGAGCACCACCGGCCAGCTGGACAATACGGGCGGCAAGATCGAGAGTAACGGCGATGCGCTGGTCAAAGCCCAGGTATTGCTGAACAACACAGGCCGCATCGTGGCGGCGCAGGATGCCACATTGAACGTCGGCAGCCTGGACAACACGGATGGCACGGTGGCGGCAGGCCGCAACCTGGCATTGACCGGTGGCGACATCGACAACACCAAGGGACAGCTGCAAGCCGTGGCGGGCAATGCCACCTTGAGCGTGGCGAACTTGAACAATGCGGCCGGCAGCGTGTTTGCGGGCGGTAACCTGAACACCGCACTCGATACCTTGAGCAACACGGGCAGCCTGTATGCGGCCGGCAACCAGACCTTGAACGCCAGCGGCGCCATTGTGAACACGGGTGTCATCGCGGCGCAGGGCAACAACAGCCTCACGGCAAATACCCTCGACAGCAGCGCAAGCAGCTTGATCGGTGCGGGCATGCAGGCCGATGGCAAGCTGGGCACGGCTGGCGACCTGACGATCCATACCGCGCAAACGCTGGCTGCGCATGGCCAAGTCCTGGCGGCGGGCAATGCCAATCTGACGGGCGCCAGCGTCGATATCACGGGCAGCCAGAGCAGCGCCGCGAACATCGGCCTGACGGCAACCCAGGGCGATGTCAGCACCAACAAGGCGGTCATCACGACGCCGGGTGCGTTGAACATCACCACCAGCGCCACCCTGCACAATAGGGAGGGCACCTTGCAGGCGGGGCAGATCGATCTGCACGTAGGTAATCTGGACAACGCCAAAGGCACTGTCTTGCAGACGGGAACTGGCGATACGAGCATCGTGACCGGCAATCTGGACAATACGGCGGGCCGTATTGCCGTCAACAGCAAGAACCTGAACATCGACGCCATCAGCGTCACGAACCAGGATGGCAAGATCGAGCATGCGGGAACGGGCATTCTGGATCTGCAAGCGGGCGTGCTGGACAACAGCAAGGGCCGTATCACGTCCGCGGCGGCGGCTTCGGTCGTCAGCAAAGGTACATTGAACAATACCGATGGCGTGATTGCGGGTACCACCAACTTGCATGTTGGTGGCACTGCACTGGACAATACGCGCGGCATCTTGCAAGCCGACGTCTTGACACTGGATGCGGCCAGTCTGCTGAACCAGCAGGGGACGATCAGCGCCGGCACGGACCTGACGGCGAAAGTGCGCGGAGACCTGAACAACGCCGGCCTGCTTTACGCGGGCCGCAATCAGCAACTGACGGTGGGCGGCGTGCTGAACAACAGCGGTTCCATCGCCGCCGTTGGTAATACCACTATATCTGCTGGCAAGGTGACCAGCAGCGGCTTGCTGGGCGCCGGCGTCAAGGCGGACGGCAGCCTGGGCACGGCGGGCGATCTGACCATTAATGCCGATGGCGTGCTGCAAGCGAGCGGGCAGAATCTGGCGGCAGGCAGTGCGACGCTGACGGGTTCCAGCGTGGATATGTCGAACAGCCAGACGGGCGCGGCAAACATCGCCAGCACGGCAACTACTGGTGATGTCGTGACGAACAAGGCGGTGATTTCCGCCAGCAATCTGCTGGCCATTACCGCCAACGCAAACAACGCCCAGTCACTGGTGAACAACCAGGGCCAGTTGGTGGCCGGCCAGCTGCAACTGAACGTGGCGAACCTGAACAACGCCAGCGGCGAGATCGTGCAGACGGGCACGGGCGACACCGTCATCACCACGGGCAAGTTGGACAACACGATGGGTCGCATCGCCGTCAACAGCGTTAACCTGGCCTTGAATGCGACGGTGCTGACGAACATCAATGGCAAACTGGAGCACGCAGGTGCCGGCCTCCTCGCCATCAATGTGGGCCAGTTCAACAACCAGTTCGGCAAGATCACGGGCAATGGCAAGCTCGATATTACGGCCGCCACCCTGGATCACCGCAATGCAACGACGGTGGCCAATCAACTGACCATCAACGCCGGCAGCCTGGACAACCGTGGCGGCAGTCTGGCGCAGACAGGTACCGGCCTGATGACGGTGGCGGCTACCGGCCAGCTGGACAATACGGGCGGCAAGATCGAGGGCAATGGCGATGCGCTGGTCAACGCTCAGGTATTGTTGAATAGCACAGGCCGCATCGTGGCGGCGCAGGATGCCACATTGAACGTGGACAGCCTGGACAATACGCAAGGCACGGTGGCGGCAGGCCGTCATCTGCAGCTGTCCGGTGGCGACATCGACAATACCAAGGGGCAATTGCAGGCCGTGGCTGGCAACGCCACCCTGAACGTGGCGAACTTGAACAATGCAGCCGGCAGCGTGTTTGCCGGCGGCAACCTAACCACCACGCTCGATACCTTGAGCAACACGGGCAGTCTGTATGCGGCAGGCAATCAAGCCCTGAACGCCAGCGGCGCCATCGTCAATACAGGCGTGATCGCGGCGCAGGGCAACACAAGCATCACGGCCCGCAGCCTCGATAGCAATGCTGCGAGCCTGCTTGGTGCTGGCATGCGGGCCGATGGTAGCCTGGCTCCGGCTGGCAGCCTGACCATCAGCGCGGCGCAGACACTAGCCGCGCATGGCCAGATCATGGCCGCAGGCGATGCCAATTTGACGGGTGGCAGCGTCGATATCAGCGGCAGCCAGACCAGCGCAGCCAACATCAGCCTGACGGCAACGCAAGGCGATGTCACTACCAGCACAGCCGTGGTAGCGACAGCGGGCATACTCAACATCACTACAAACGCCACGTTGCACAACACGGAAGGAAGCTTGCAGGCGGGGCAGCTCGATCTGCACGTGGGCAACCTGGATAATGCAAAAGGCACGGTGTTACAGACCGGCGCGGGTGATACCGTCATCCAAACGGGTAATCTGGACAATACCGGCGGCCGCATTGCCGTCAATAGCACCAATCTGACCCTTGCCGCAAGCGCGCTCACAAATGCCGCCGGCAAGATCGAGCACGCTGGAGTGGGGACATTGGCGATCACGACGCCGGCCTTCCACGGTGCCGGTGGGACGATTACGGGCAATGGCCTGGTCGACATCGTTGCCGGCACATTCAACCACAGCATGGCGACCACCTCGGCCCAGCAATTGCGTATTGCAGCCGATGCGATGAGCAATCAAGGCGGAAAATTGCAGTCGACAACGGTGCTCACGGCGCAGGTGGCGCAGGCGCTGGATAATCGCGGCGGCACCATAGCAGCAAACGGTGTGCTGCAAGTGACGGCGGGCAGTCTGGACAATACAAAGGGCAATATTGCCGCGCAAGGCGATGTCACGGTATCGTCGCAGGGCGCGCTGAACAATAAGGAAGGCACGATCGTAGGCAAGGAGAATGTGCAGGTACACGCCTTGGCCCTGGACAATACGCAAGGAGTAGTGCAAGCCGTAAGTGGCGCCCTGGGTGTGAATGCGGCGAGTTTCGTCAACGCTGCTGGCGAACTCAGTGCCGCCACCGATCTGACTGTGGCAGTCACTGGCGACATGCTGAACAGCGGTCTGCTGTATGCCGGCGCCAAGCAGTCTCTGGACGTAGGCGGCAGCCTGGCAAATACCGGATCCATCGCCGCGCTGGGCAATACCAGCGTGACGGTGGGCAGCTTGTCCGGCAGTGGCTTGCTGGCGGCTGGATTGACGGCGAGTGGCACGCTTGCACAGACGGGCGACTTGACTGTGCGCAGCAATGGTGTTCTGCAGGCAGGCGGCAAGAATCTCGCGGCCGGCGCTGTCGCGCTCAGTGGGGCATCGCTGGACCTGGAAGGTAGTCAGACCAGCGGCAGCAATATTACCTTGAGCGCTGGCAGCGGCAATATCACGACCGCCAAGGCGGTGCTTGCTACGGCTGGTCTGCTGAGCATTACGGCCAGCGCGCAGAATAGCCAGGCGCTGCTCAATCAAGGTGGCCAGTTAAGCGCCGGGCAGCTCGATGTCAACGTGGCTAACCTGAACAACGCGGGCGGCAGCATCATCCAGACGGGGAATGGCGATAGCGCCATCAAGCTGGCTGGCGCGGGCCAGCTGGACAATACGACCGGGCGTATCGCGGTCAATAGCCGCAATCTCCAGTTGACGGCCGGAACCTTGACCAACGTGGACGGCAAGATCGAGCACGCGGGCAGCGGTACCCTGGGCATCAGCGTGACGAACCTGTATGGGCAGCGCGGCCAGATCACGGGTAACGGCGCGCTCGACGTGCGCGCCACCTATATCGATCATCGCAACGCCAGCGCCATGGCGCAGCAACTGAGCGTTACCACCGCCACACTGGACAATCGCCAAGGTGAACTATTACAGCTTGGCAAGGGCAATACATTGCTTGCGGCCAGCGCCAGTCTCGACAACGCTGGCGGCCGGATTGAAAGCAATGGCAGCCTGGTGCTGCAAACGGCAGACTTGCGCAACCAGAGCGGTCGCGTGCTGTCTGGCGGCGTGCTGGACGTAAACGCCAGTGCGAAACTTGATAACAGCGGCGGCACATTGGCTGGCGCTACCGGACTGATCCTGACCGCAGGCGATGTCACCAACACACGCGGTACCCTGCAGGCCGTTACCGGCGACGCCAGGCTGCAAGTGAAAGATCTGGACAACAACGGCGGCAGCGTCCTTGCCGGCGGGCAATTGGTTACGCAGGCAGACAATGTCAGCAATAGCGGCAGCATGTACGGCGCCTCGCAGGTGCTGAATGCCACCGGAGTGGTGCGCAACAGCGGCACGATTGCCGCACTGGCCAATACCACCATCGCGGCCGCCAGCCTCGACAGCGGGGCGGGAGGCCTGCTGGCGGCAGGCATGCAGGCGGACGGCAAGCTGGCCGGCACCGGGAGCCTGCTGGTCACGACGACGCAGCAATTGCGCGCGGCCGGGCAGAACTTGGCCGCAGGCAATATGAGCCTGACGGGTAGCGGCGTCGATCTTGCCGGCGGCGTGAACAGCGCGGCGAATATCGCGCTGACGGCGACGCAGGGCAATGTCAGCACGGCCGGCGCGAGCATCGGCACGGCCGGTACGCTGAACGTGAGCGCGCAGGCCGGCAATGGCCAGACATGGGATAACAGCCGTGGCGATATCGTGGCTGGCCAACTGGTGGTGCAGACGGCGAACCTCAACAATAACAAGGGCAGCATCGTGCAGAGCGGCAGCGGCGATGCGGCCATCGTCATGCGCGCGCCAAATGGCGTACTCGACAATACCGATGGCCGGATTGCCGTCAATAGCGCCAATCTCGCCTTGGGGGCCGCCATGCTCAGCAATGCCGGTGGGCGGATCGAGCACGCCGGCCTTGGGCAGCTGGCCATCAATGCCGGCGCCTTGAACGGCCAGGGCGGCCAGATCACCGCCAATGGCAGCTTGAAGATTACCGCTAGCAGTATCGATCTTCGCAAGGCCAGTACGCAGGCAGGGCAGTTGACCATCGACAGCGGCAGCCTGGATAACCGCCAGGGCGAGCTGGTGCAGCTGGGGCAAGGCGCCAGCAATATCCGCATCGCGCAAGTTCTGGACAATCAAGGTGGCCTTATCGCCAGCAATGGCAACACCACCGTCAGCGCACAGGTGCTGAACAACCAGGGCGGCACGGTGCAGGCGGCCGGCAGTGCCACGCTGGACCTGACTGCCGCTACTTCTTTGAACAATGGCAATGGCGGCAAGATCGCGGCGGGAGGCAACGCGACCGTCCACGCTGGTAGTGTGCTGAACCACGGTGGCAGCCTGACGACGGGCGGCGACCTTGCGCTGACCTTGACCCAGGCGCTGGATAATACGGACGGCCTGGTGGCCGCGAATGGCAATCTCGGCATCCAGGCTGCCAGTATCGATAATACGGGCGGCAAACTGGCCAGTGTCACGGGCAATCTGCATGCGGCCACGGGCCAGCTGCGCAACGACAGCGGGCAAATCCAGGCCGGCGCGGACGTCGTGCTGCAGAGCACAAGCCTTGGCAATACGCTGGCTTCCGGCTACGCCACCGCAGGCAGCATCGTGGGCCGCAACGTCAGCATCGATACGGCAGGACAAGCCTTGAACAATGGCCTGGGAACCATCGCCGCCACGCAAGTACTGAATCTGCAAACGGGGGAGCTGAACAATCACGGTGGCTTGTTGCAAGCAGGCAATGCTGTCGTCATCAACACCCATGGCCAGGCACTCGATAACAGCAACGCCGCGGCGTATGCGGCAAGCCATGCCGGCAGTAACGGCGGCATCAGCAGCGGCGGCACGCTGACGCTGGCGACTGGCGCCTGGAACAATGCGGCCGGCTTTCTCGGCGCGGCGGGGCAGGCAGGCGGCAGCAGCGGCTATATCAATAATCTGGGCGGAAAAATTGTCTCCAGCGGCGGCCTGGAACTGGCCATCGGCGGGCTGGCCAATCAGGGCGGTCAGGTGCAAGTGGTCGGCAACCTGGGCTTGCAGGCGGGCGCCGGCACGATCGACAACACGTCCGGGCTGATACGTGGCGGCGCCGCCGTCACCTTGGGGGCTGGCGCCATCGTCAACCAGGCAACGCAGGGGGCCGGTAGCGGAATCGAAGGCCGTGACGTCAGCCTGTCGGCCGGCACGATCCATAACAGCCAGGGCGGTTTGCGTGCAGACAATAACCTGAGCATCAGCAGCAACGGCAGCGTGAACAATACGTCCGGATTGATCAGCGCGAACCACACCGTCAGCGTCAAGGACGAGGGAGCCAGCCGCAGTCTGGTCATCAGCAATGGCGGCGGCACCATCATCGGCGGTGAACTGGCGGCGATCAAGGCGGCGGGCTTGAACGGTAGTGGCAACGTGATGTCCAGGGGCGACCTAAGCCTGGATCTGGGCGGCGATTACATTATCGAGGCAGGGGCGCAGGTGATCGCCAACCGTAATGCCAGTCTCAGCGTAGATGGCAGCCTTGTCAACGCAGGCAAGGTGCAGGCAGGCCAGATACTGGCGCTCAATGCCTACAGTCTCGACAACACCAGCAGCGGTGACATCAATGCCGGCACCACCAAGGTGAATGTCGGAGCGATCCTGACTAACCGCGGCGTGATCGATGGCGTGAATACGCAGATCGATGCGGGCACGCTCACCAATATCGGCAGCGGGCGCATTTACGGTACTACGCTCAGTATCGGCGCGGGCACCCTGAACAACGATGTCGAGGGCGGCGTGGCGGCGACGATAGCGTCGCGCGGCAGCCTCGATATCGGCGCCACCACCATCAACAACCGGGAACATGCGCTGATCTTCAGCTCAGGGGACATGGCAATCGGCGGCAACCTCGATGGCAACCGCTACGCTGCAGGGGCCGTGGCCAGCCTGACCAATGCCAGCGCCACCATCCAGGCCATGGGTAACCTGGCGCTGAGGGCCGGTGAAATTACCTTGTTGAACAATCACTTTGCCGTGGAGTTTTCTGGCCCGGGCCAGACAGAATATATCACTGAGTATGAAACACAAGATGGCACGCGTTATTCTGCCAATGCACCGGGCATTAAGACTATCCTGGAGAGCAACGGCAATCGGCGACTGGTGAGCCCCTATCCCTTAGCACGCAATTATCAATTCCGCAAATACACCATCACGCGTACCACCAGTACCAGTACGGTGACGGAAACGGATCCTGCTGTCATCAGCGCGGGTGGCAATCTGACGGTGGATGCCTACAAAATCCGCAATGAAAACAGCCGCTTTGTGGCGGGCCAGGTGCTGAAAGTCAAGGGCACGATTGAAGAAAATATCTCTACAGGTAATCAGACCTTGATTACCGAAACAGGTTTGATGACTGAGTACGAGTATCTTGACATGGCAAGGCCAGCGAATGCTGTGAATTGGGAAGTAGCTCACTATACGCGCTCTTATGGCAATACGACGAAAACGATCAACGGACCGGACACGCCCTCCTCGGGCGGCGCGCCCTCCAACGGTGTCGGGGCACGCGCGAATGTCGCCTCTGCCGGCGCAAGCAGCGGCGCTGGCGCCGCCAATGTCAGTGTCTGGCTCAACACGGTAGGCAACACCGCGGGTTCCGTTGCCGGCGTGGCCGCCAGTAGTGGCCAGGGCGCGGCCAGTGTAGGCGCAGCCAGTGGACCAGGCGATAGCCAGCTGGGCAATATCGGCGGCACGGGCGCGGTCGACGTAGTGGCGGGTCAGACGGTGTCTGCGGCCAACGGTAGCAGCGCCGATATCCATATGTCTTCCATCCTGCGCTCCAACGTCGGTACGGGCACCGATGTTGCCAGTGCTGGCGCGGCCAGCGGTAGTGGCGGCTTGCAAGGCAGCGACCGGGCCGGCCAGGCTGGCCAGGCCGGCAGCATTTCCGCCGTGGCAGCGGCAGGGGTGGGCGCGGCGGCGGGCAAGGGGGCGGCCAGCGGCATAGGCGATCCGAGCCAATTGGCATTCCAGTCGCAGGGCGGTCCGAACAGTGTGAACGGTACAGCAGGCTTGCATGACAGCGACCGCACCGGCAGCGCGGGTCAGGCAGCTACGATCAGCGCCGTTGCCGGCCAGAATGCGATGCTCAATGCCGGCAACGGCACCACTGCCGGTACCGGAAGTCTGGTCGTGTATGCCCAAGGCGGACCGGCGGGTGTCCAGGGGATTTCCGGACCTGGCGCTAGCGACCGCACCGGCAATACGGGCCAGGCAGGCACGATCGGTGCCGTTGCAGACCAGAATGCGATACTCAATGCCGGTACCGGCGCCGTTGCCGGCACTGGAAGTCTGCGCGTGGATGCCCAGGGGGGACCGGCGGGCGTCCAGGGAGCCAAAGGCCCCGGCGGCAGCGACCGCACAGGCAGCGCGGGCCAGGCTGGCAGCGTGGGAACGGTAGCTGGCAGCGGTGTGACAGTGACAGGGGCGCCAGGCCTGGCCAGTGTCGATGCTGCTGGCCTGGCTGTGGGCGCCGTCGCTGGCCCGGCCGGCGTTGCTGGCGCTAAAGCGCTCAATGGCAGCGATCGGACCGGCAATGCGGGTCTGGCGGCGCAGCCTGGCGCTGTGGCGGGGAGTGCCTTGTCCAAGGTCGATGGCGCGGCAGGCGCCACGCAGGCGGCTGTGGGAAAGGGCACGCAAGCTGCCATCGGCACGGCGGCTGGCGCTGCTGGCAAGGTCGCGGCAGGGCCTGGCGCAGGCCAGGCGCGCTCGCCGCTGATCCGGCAAGTGGCGCTGGCCAATCCGGGTGGAAAGGCGGAAGTCGTCAGGACCGGGGCCAAACCCCTGCAACTGCCGAATGCCAGCCTGTTCAAGATCAGTCCTTCGGCGTCGGCCCAGTACCTGGTTGAGACCGATCCTCGCTTTGCCGAGTACCGCACCTGGACGGGTTCGGACTATATGAGCAGCAAAATGCAACTGGATCCCGCCGTCACGCAGAAGCGGCTGGGCGATGGCTTCTATGAGCAGCAACTGGTACGCGAACAGGTCGCCGACCTGACGGGGCACCGGTTTACCGGTGACTATAGCAACGACGAAGCGCAATTCCGCGGCTTGATGGACGCTGGCGTCAGCTATGCCCAGCAGTATGGTCTGCGCCCTGGCGTGGCACTGACGCCGGAACAGATGGCGGCATTGACCAGCGACATCGTCTGGCTGGTCGAGCGCGAAGTTACGCTGGCCGACGGCAGTACGCAAATGGCGCTGGTGCCGCAAGTGTACGTACGGTTGCGCGCCGATGACATCGACGGCACGGGTGCCTTGTTGGCCGGTAAAAATGTCGATATCAATATCACCGGTGATCTGACCAATAGCGGCACCATTGCCGGGCGTGACGTGGTGTTGCTCAATGCTGAGAACGTGAATAACCTGGGTGGTCGCATCGATGGCGATGCGGTTGCCGTCGCCGCCCGCAATGACCTCAACAACATCAGCGGGACTATTTCCGCCAACAGCACGCTGCAGGCCAGCGCAGGACGGGACATCAATATTGCCACTGGCACGCTCGATGGCGGACACGTGATCGATCGCGTGGCGGGCCTCTATGTGAGTGGCGGCGCAAGCGGTAGCGGCAACATGCTGGTTTCAGCAGGACGTGATGTCAGCATCACGGGCGCAATCGTCAGCAATACCGCGCCTGGTGGAGCGACGAGCCTTTCGGCAGGGCGCGACTTGAGTGTTGGTTCAGTCGTCGCGAAAGCCACGAACGCTGTGGGGTCGGATTTTGCCAAGGAGCTGGTCAGCGACGTGCAAAGCGACAAAGTGGCATTGATGGCAGGAAACGATATCAATATCCGCGCGAGTGGCGTCGTTGCCGAAACACAGCTGCTGGCCAGCGCGGGCCGCGACATCAACCTCGTGACGACGACCGCCAGTGATTCCAGCGTACGTCTGCGGGACGGAAAAACCATCAGTGACAGCAGCACGGTTGTTGACAAGGTGGCCGGACTGTACGTCACCGGCACGGGCGAAGGCAATACCTTGATTGCGCAGGCAGGGAGGGATATGACACTCACCGCTGGCGTCATCGCCAATGCCGGCGCAAATGGCCAGACCAGCCTGATTGCTGGCAATAACCTTACCCTCAACACCGTCGCCGTCGCGTCGACGCACGATAACGTGCGCAATGCAGACAATTACAGCAAGCAGAGCAAAACCAGCGAGGTAGGCAGCCAGATCACGGGCGCCGGCAATGTCAATCTGCAGGCGGGCCATGACCTGCTGGCGCGCGCGGCGGACGTGCAGGCAGGTGGCACCTTGGGCCTGGTGGCGGGCAATGACATCAGCCTGGTCAATGGTTTCCAGAACGAAGTGAGCGATATCGCCAGCAAATCGACGAAGAAGGGCTTCTGGAACAAGACCACGACGACCAAGCATGATGTGGTCGATACCACCACGGCAATCGGCACCTCGCTTGGCGGCAGCAGCGTGGTGGTGCAGGCGGGGCACGATCTGCAAGTGACCGGTTCGAGCATCTTGAGCGACGATGCGACGAAATTACTTGCGGGTAACAACATCACTATCGATGCGGCCACCAATACCGTGTACGAGCTGCACCATTCCAGTACCAAGAAAAGCGGTTTCATGAGTAGCGGTGGCATCGGCTTCAGCTATGGTACCAAGACCACGACCGTAGACCAGGAACGAGATGCCACCTTGCAAAGCGGCGAGGCGCGCAGTTCGATCGGCGCCACAGGCGGCGCGCTGACGATGGTCGCCGGCAATAACGTGACGATAGGCGGCAGCGATATTCTTGCCGCGACCGATCTCGATATCATCGGCAAGAGCGTCACCATCAAGCCTGGTCAGGACAACGAGAAGGGGAAATTTGAAGTCAAGACGACGCAGGATGGTTTGACCCTGGCCTTGGGCGGCAGCGTGATCAGCGCCATCCAGACCTTGCAAACCATGAGTTCGGCGGCCAGCACGGCCAAGGATGGTCGCGTCACCGCCATGGCGGCGGCGACCACTGCCATGGCGGCGAACGCTGCGGCCAAGGACATGATGAAGGAAGGCGGACCAAGCATCAGCATCAGCCTGACGGCGGGCCATTCGGAAAGCATCCAGACGCAAAATACGGCCAGCACCACGCATAGCGGCAGTGTGTTGACAGGCAACAATGTCAACATCACGGCCCTGGGTGGCGGCAAGGATAGCAACATCAATATCCTCGGTAGCGACTTGAATGCGAAGAACGATATCCGCCTGCATGCCGATAACAACGTCAATCTGCTGGCCGCGCAGGATACGGAAAGCCAGCACAGCAAAAGCTCGAGCATGAGCGCCTCGGCTGGCGTGGCGGCCAGCGTGAGCAGCAAGGGCATGTCCTTCGGCTTCACTGCCAGCGTCAGCGGCAGCAAAGGCCATGAGGACGGCGACGGCACGACGCAGCTCAACACGCATGTGAATGCGGGCGACAAGCTCATCATCAGCAGCGGTGGCGACACCAACATCAAGGGAGCTGTGGCCAGCGCCAACCAGGTGATTGCCGACATCAAGGGTAATTTGAACCTGGAAAGTCTGCAGGATACGGCCAAGTTCGATAGCAAGAGCCAGAGCATGTCCGCCAGTGGCACCGTGGGTTTTGGCGCAAGCTTTAGCGGCAGCTATAGCCAGAGCAAGATGCACAACGACTACGCCAGCGTACAGGAGCAAAGCGGCATCAAGGCGGGCGACGGCGGCTTCCAGATCAAGGTGGGCGGCAATACGGACTTGAAGGGCGCCGTCATCAGTGCCACGGAGGCGGGCAAGCTTGACAGCAGCCTGATTACGTCGACTTTGACGCATAGCGATATCGCCAATCATGCGATATCGAAGGGGAGCAGTGTGGGGGTGTCGGGTGGCATGTCCTTTGCTGGCACGGGAACACGAAATGAGAACCTGACGGATGTCGCTGGCAAAAAAGATGCTACGACAGTGGGCCTGCCTGCCATTGTCGCACTTAGCGAGAACGCCAGCAGTACGACGCGTAGCGGCATCAGCGGCGGCACTCTGGTCATCACCGATGAAGCGGCTCAGCGCGCAGCGACGGGCAAGGGCGCGGATGAAGCTATCGCGGGTGTGAACCGCGATGTGACGAGCGGAGTGGATAGCAGCGGTAAGATTGGCAATAACTTCGACAAGGCTGCGCTGCAGGCGACGATGGAGGTGGCCAAGGAGTTCGTCAAGGCGGCGGCACCTTTGCTGGCAAGTAAGGTAGGGGATATTGGTAACGATAAACAAGTAGCGGCAGAGAAAGAATGGACTTATAACCAAAAGCTGGCCAGTGAAGCGAAGGAAAACGGTAACGTTGAGGATGCTAACCGTTATACAACTCTGGCTGAACAGGCTAAAGTCGAATTTGAGTCTTGGGGGGACAATGGTATAAATCGGATTGCGCTGCATGCGGCAACACAAGGCCTGATTGGCGGTTTGGCAGGAGGAGGGGCTGGGGCGCTATCTAGTGTTGTCGGGGTGGGCGGCGGCAATTTAGGACAGAGTATAGGTAAGAGTTTAGGTGAGGCAGAAGCGAAAAAACAGGGGCTGGACGGCGAGGCTGCTAGAACATTAATCAACACTTATCAGCAAGCGTTTGCCGGTCTGGGTGGTGTGCTGGGTGGTTTGGTGGCCTCAAGTGGAATGGGGCAGAGCGGTGCCGACGCTTTGGCTAGTGTGGCGCAAGGAATAGGTAGCGCCACGGCCGTGGACATTTATAATAGGCAATTTCACTTTAATGAATATGATAGAGTAAAAGACAATTGCCGAGGTAGCAGTTCACCTGAGTGCGGTCGGATTAATAAAATGAGTGGCGTTCGCTCAGGAATGCCAATGGATGATCCATCCATTCCGGGTGGGAAGGTAGTAGCGAATTATGGTAAGAATGATGAAGTTGTTAGTTATGTGATCATTGATAGAAATAGCAACAAACCAACCTTCATTATGGAGCCTCTTGAGTTCGCTGCATACCGTAAGTCGACACCGGGAATTCAAGCAATGATGCCGCTGTCACCCCAGTACGCTCTCGATATGGCATCGGCGACTTTGTATGGTAATTCTGGGGATTGGAATAGTGCAAAAGAGCATGTTATTTCAGGGCTAACTTCAAGGGATAATGTTATTGATCTCTCTATTGGGATGCTTGGTGGTGCTTTTGTCGCTGGCGGAAAGACAAAGCCTGGAATAGCAATTTCCGAGGGAAGTAAGATAACTATCCCCGAAAATTCTATTCCACCTAAAGGCGGCTTAGGAGGGGGATCATCGATGGTCGATGATTCATTTTTCCTTCTTGATGAAAGACAGCTCCTGCCCTCTAATGGGAAGCTCAGTGGAGTTCCTGAAGGCTGGCCGAATACCGCCAAAGCAGACCAAATTAGAGCAATTCAGCGTCAAAATGAAACAGGACAAATTTTGGCTGATCATGGTTTAGTTGTGGAATATCTCCCTATGGGGAAACAAAAAGGGGTGGCGAACCCTGATTTGCGGATAAATGGTGAAATTGCAGACGTATATTCTCCAAGTGGGAATAATGTTTTAACTATGAGAGATAAGGTAATTGAAAAGGCACGAGATCAGGCGCCCAATGTGGTTGTTAATCTTGCTGATTCAAAATCATCGATTTCGGAAGTGGCACAATTTTTCCAGAGGAATCCAGTGGAAAAGTTGAAATCATTAATTATCATAAAAGATGGTAAAGTTATTGTATTGAAAGTGGGGAAATAATGGCACTGGAATTTATTTTGGAAGCTGACTTTGCTTTGCAGAGGAATTTCTTGATTGATATGTTGAGCCATTGTGGAGCTTCAGATTTTTCAGAGGTTGAATATGGTTTTAATGGCGAATTCTTAGAGTCTGGGATGAATTTTTATGTCTATGAACGATCCAAGCCATTTTGGAATAGGGTTGGATTTATGGATTGCGTTGTCGCAGAAAACCCACCTCATCCTATCGAATGGAACGTTGGAATTAAGGTTGTTTTTAGATTTTTCAATTTGAATTATGATCTGTGTAATCGCGATATGAAGTGCTTGGTTAATAATTTGGCTAATAATAGTAGCGCGAGATTTGTTGTTTCATTTCAATATGAAAATATTTATGTGATTAGAGATGAAAAAGGTTTGAATTTTTTAGTTGATTTTTAAGGAGGGCGGTAAGGAGCCGGGGTCAGGTCCACCATTTGTACACGATCTCAGCTTTAGCCATCTCTTTTTCGGGCAAGTTGAGCTTTATTAAATGCCGATACGGCTCGACTGACTGTCTTGGTCGAGACGTGAAAAGCGGCGGCGATATGGGACATAGTAAAAGCGGTTGACAGATAAGCGCGTGCCATTGCCTCGTCTCTGTCGCTATAGCGGGCCTGATATTGCGCGAGTGACAGTGTGACTGCGCGCCGCTGCTGCCTTGGCGCATCTTTGAATGCATTGGACCGCTGCGATTGCTGATGTGCCGAAACGAAGGTGTCATCGCCCAGTAGCACTTGGTGGCAGGTGTGGGCGAGCGGACTAGTCTCGTCCATCCCGACCACGACAAACCGAGAATAGTTGGCGATCACCTCGTCGTGGGTCCCGGGGTCAGGTCCGCCATTTGTACACGATCTCAGCTTTGGCCGTCTCTTTTTTTGGCAAGTTGCGCTTTATTAAATGCCGATACGGCTCGACTGACTGTCTTGCTCGAGACGTGAAAAGCGGCGGCAGTGTGGAGCATGGTATAGGCCGTAGAAAGTTGTTGGGCCATATGTTTGTGAGATTGATTGTTCTCGCTAGTGAAGTACTGATCCCGTGTGGGTATTTCTGAGGGTATCGGCAACTGAATAACGTGGAAAACACTGAAAAATCAAGCGTTTAGCCAGCTCGTTGACAATCGAGTGGGAATAATCTCCCGTCCGGCACCGTAAGGTAACGCCGGGTCAATGCAACAGCTAATCCCCCTGATTTTTCAGGGGATTTTTTATGCGGGGCCGGAAAACTGTAGCGGCCGGCCAGCGAGTGATCGTACGGTGCGATCGTTTCCGTAGCGACGGCAGTTGCTGGTCGACGCGTATGCTTTACCGCACCATCCGCGCCAGCATGGTCTTACTCATCTTTTTCAAAGATGCGGATCTTCGCGCCGCCCTGGTAGTCCTGCAGTTCGGTTTCGCCATCGATGCGTATGTCGCCCTTCAAGATCACCTCTACGCTGATATCGACTTTGTCGATACGAAACGTTTCAATGTCGGTGGGGTGCACATCGATTTCCATGGAAACCGAGGCGCCTGGCGCAATCGTGGTGAATTGCGTTTTCAGCGCCGGATTGGCCAGGCCGCGGCGGGCGTAGGTGACGGCGCCCGTATCGGTATCGATGAATTTGACGATCGGGCCCGACTTGCGCAGGTAGTCGAGCGGAAAGCCGATATCGCGGCTGCCATCGTTACGGATGGTGACCAGTATGTCGATCGGCTTGCGCTGATAGACGCAGCCAGCGTTGCCCAGGCATTGCAGGGAAATGGAGAGGGGCGCGTGAGTGCTCGTCATGTTATTGGCTTTCAATGGTAGTGCCATCAGCATGGCATAGATAAGCAGTGTCAGACAATATCGCATCGTATCTTCCTGCCGATTTTTTTGCTCAGTAATTCCTGCGCTTCAATCGCGATATTCCAGCCGTGGCGTTTCAGGATCCGCGCGCCTTCCGCATACGACATGATCGATTGCGTCAGGTCTTCCGGCGAGGTGCCGTTGACGTGGCAAACGATGGGCTCGTCGAGCGTGCCGTCGGGCTTGAAATAGCGTACAGTTTCTTCGAACTCCGTGTACGAGTATTCGTCGGGCATGCCGACGCAATGCCCGAATTCATGCGCATACGTGGTCAGTGCCGTCGCCAGCGACACGTTCATGACGTCGCCGGTCACGTTTTCGCGGTCATAGCGCTTGTGGATCTGCAGCGTGTAGTGCTGATTTTCATCGACCCAGACGACGCGGAAAACCACGGGCAACACTTTTTGTCCGCATTGCGGATCATTGATTTCAAGCCGGAACTTGTTGTTCCAGTTGCCTTCGATGCCGGCCGTCGCGTTTTTCTGCGCCAGCGCCACCACGTTGGCGCGCTGCTTGACGCGCAGCGCCGCCGATTCCGTGCCCTTGTCGCTCTCTTCCAGCGCCTGGCCTGCGGCATCCAGTACCGTGATGGCCTTGAAACGCACTTCCACCACCACCGGACCGTCCGATTTTGCCGGTATGTACAGCTTGAACCAGATCTTGTCCCTGTATTTGTGTGGCGTGCCGTCGTGCTGGTAAGGCTGCGCATAGCGGCCATACGAGGGACCGGCGATTTCCTTTTCGTAGTCCTCGATCCAGCAGGCCGGCAGCTTGACGAGTACTTCCTTGCGGCGCTTGTTGTCCACCGGCGTGGTGCTGGAGTCGCCTGCCGGCTTGTATTTCGGTTCCGGCGGGGTGTTTGCCTTGGCCGCCGGCTGTCCTGGCGAACCTGGTACCGGCGCCGGCGCTGAAGAGGGGGCGGGTGCCGGTGCCGATGCCGAACCCTGGCCGCCCATCGTTTTCAGCAGCTCGATCACCAGCGCCTCGGCGGCGGCCGCTGCAATCACATGCGTCAAGCCCTTTTCGTCGGTCATGCCGCTCTCATAGCTGCCATCTTCGCGCTTGATGCGGTAGGGCTGGCGCGGCATCGGTTCGCCCGTGTCGCGGTCGCGCAGCACAAAGCCTTCATCGAACAGCTTGATGCGCGTATCGGGCAGTGCCGGCAGCACGCCGGCCGCGCTGGCGCCGCCGTTGAAGACGTGCTGGCCCCCCTTGACCGTGAAGTTGCCGGGGCAGGTGAACGTGATATTGCCGCCCTCTAAGGTGATCGACGATTGGCCGGCCTGCAGCGTGATCTTCTGGTTGGCCTTGATATCGATGCTGTCGTTGACCGAGATCACGGTAATGGCCTTGTCGGCCAGGATTTCGAGTTGCCCCGTATGCGCCTGCAGCGATACCGGGCCGTTGGCGGCGATCGCCTGGATGCCGCCGGAGTGGGTGAACAGCCCATGCGCACTGGCCGCCACGGAGGAAAAAGTGTGGCCGGCCGTCATGTGCAGGTCCGACTGCGAGGTCCATTGCAGCTGCTGCGCGGCAAACAGGACGGTCGAGCCGGGCGTGGCCCAGTTGATGCTGGCGGGCGCTTCCATCAGGACCAGGGGCTGGCCGAATTTTTCCACCGGCTGGTCGGTGGCCAGCTTGCGCTCGCCTGCGCTGGCCTTCAGCGCTTCCTGCCCGCCCACGCTGGCCTGGTATTTGCCGTCCTGCTGCGGGTCGATCTGCTTGATCAGGTCCAGCTGGGCCTGTTTCGCATCCTGGCTGAACAGGGCGGTTTGCTGTTGCGCGGCCTCGGCCAACGTCTTGTTCAGTTCGGCGGCGCCTTTCAGCTGTGCCAACGCTTCCGTGGTGTCGAGCTGGGTAGAGGCAATGCCCGCGCCCGTCTGGGAGCGGGCGGTAGTAGAGATGAGCACGCCTTCGCCGCCGCGCAGCACGGCCCAGGCGTCGGTGCGCAGTTCGAAGCCGCTGCCGCGGTAGCTGCCGCGCTGGGCCGTGCCCACGCCTTGCTGTACCAGGTAACCGAGGTTCAGCTGCGTGGACGCGCTGCTCGTCGCCAGGCGGGTGCGCAACTGGCCCGGCGTGTCGTCGATCACCCACTGGTTATAGCCGCCGCCATCGAAATTATGGCTGTGGATGCCAGAAATGACGCCGGCGTGGTTGACGTCCGAATCGACGCCGGCCGCGTACGGCGGCATGTCGTTGCCCGTATAGAGCTGGGCCACCACCAGCGGGCGGTCCATGTCGCCTTCGATGAAATCGACCAGGACTTCGGTGCCGATGCGCGGCGTAAACTGCGAGCCCCAGTTCGGGCCGGCCAGCGCTTCGGCCACGCGCACCCAGGTGCCTGAGGCTTCGTTGCCGGGCGCGTTGCCCTGTTGATCCGTGTTGTGCGTCATGCCGCCCGGATTGGCGGCGCTGCCCCGTTGCCAGGCGAACTGGATGCGTACCTGATGGTCGCGTCCGGTGGTGGCCACGCTGTCGGGCAGGCCGACCACCAGTGCCGTCTGCGGTCCCAGCGCGCTGCTGGCCTGGCGCGCGGCGGTGGCGCGCGGCACGATGGCCACGCTGGTGCGCACGCAGCCGAAGGTGTTGCGGTAGGTGCCGGCCTCGAGCTGTCCATCGAGCAGGCTGGCGACGTCGCCCAGGCTGGCTATTGTCGGCAGTTTCGACAGCACCGTCGTCAGCGCGCCGCTGGCCGGTCCCAGGTTGTTGCGTGCCCGGTGCTCGACCCACAGCACGGTGAACTGGTTGGCGCCACCGGGATAATGCTCGTGCTGCAGCAGGTCGAAGGCATGGCCGGCCGCCATGCGCCGCACCGCGCCAGCGCCCGTGAATTGCTTGTTCTCCAGCTCCAGCGCCTGCAGCATGCGCAGGCCGTGCGGATCGGCCGCCGTGCTGTCGGCGTGGCGCCGCTCGCCGGCGCCGTCGTACAGCGGCAGGGGCGGCAATTCGCCGGCCGCCAGGCTTGAGCTGTGTTCGGCGGCCGGCGCCGCCAGTTGCTGCGGGTCCCAGCTGCTGATGCCGACCGCGTTGGGCCGCACCTGGCGCCGCGCGCTGAAGCTGTCGATGGCGTCATCGGTATCGCTGGCGCGCATGCCGTGAAAGCGCAGGCCGGCCGCGCCCGGCGTCGCCGGCGCCACGGCCTTGCTGTCGAAAATCACCAGCTTGTGCTTGGCCTGCTGCGCGTCCTGCTGCGCCGCGCCATCCTGCTCGTGCTCGAAGCGCCAGCTCAGGCCTTCGAAGGCGAGCACGCGCGCCAGGAAGGCCAGGTCGCTTTCGCGGTATTGCGTCCAGACCGGACGCGGCGCCAGTTCCTGGCTGACATCGAATTCGAAGCGGACCTGCGGATAGTCGCCGAGCAGTTCCGTGATGAGGTCGCGCGCGTTCTTGTCCTGGAAGATATAGCTGTCGCGGCGCAGGTCCAGCAAGGCCAGGGCAGGTTCCAGGCGCAGCCGGTAGCGCGCCACGCCGCCGTCGGCGCCGGCAAAGGCGCAGTCGGTGCACAGTCCGTGCCAGGCGCGCCAGCCGCCGTCTGGCTGCAGCAGCTTGAGCGTGATTTCTTCGCCGAGAAAGCTGGCCAGGTCCAGGCTCGCCGCCGTGCTCAAGGCATCGACTTCGAAACGGAACAGCTCATTGACCGCCTCGCGGCCCGTCACCTGCTCGGCCATCAGCGATTCGGGCAGGTTCGATGCCTGCGCCGTGGTCAGCGTGATCAGCCGCGCATGCTGGGACAAGCCTGTGCCGAACGCGTCCAGGGCAGCTTCTGTCGTTGCCGGGCCGCTCATTACGGCAACGTGATGGTCAGGTTGGCCGTGCGCGGCGCCAGCTTGACGATATCGCTGTAGGCATTCATCTGGCGCTCCGTGTTCTTGGCAAGCATGGTGCGCAGGCCCAGATAGCCCAGTGCGCAGATTAGCGCGAATACCGAGCACAGCACCCATAGCGGCACGTCGTTGCGCAACTTGTGCGCGATCTGGTCGGGGCGTTCCGCATGCGGCGCGAAGCCGGCTTTCTTGCCCTTCATCTGGGCGATCTCGTCGCCCAGGCGGGCCGTCAGGTAGGCGAGTTTTTCCGAGCCTTCGAGGATGTACCGACCCTGGAAGCCGAGCAGCAGGCACATGTGGAACACTTCCAGCGCCTGCAGGTGGGCGCTGCCGCGCGCGCGCAGCGCCTCGAGACGGATGAAGAAGTTTTCGCCGGCCAGCTGGTCGCCGAACAGCACCAGCTGCAGCGGCCGGCGCGCCCAGTCGTCGCGGATGGCATACGGCGAGCGCAGGATGATTTCGTCGACAGCCGCGCAAAATGCGTACTTGGCGGCATCGATATCATCGGCCGAGGCGCCATGTTTTTTCGCCGCGTTGCCGAACTCGTCGAGAAACTGCGTCATTTTTCTGATGAAGTCGGCATTGTCTTGCGGGCCGCTGCCGTTCTTCAGCATGAACAGCGCGTAGAAACCGTCGTACATCAGGTCGCTCAGCGTATGTTCGGTGCCGGGGCCGGCCGGTACGCTCGATGCGTACGCGGCGGAGCCGCCGGACATCAGGGAGGGGGCGTTTGCATTCATCGTTTATCTTCAGGAAGTGATGGCGACAAGTTCAAGTTTCAGGTCCCGCATGCCGGACGGAACGTAGATCGAAATCGACTGGGCCTGCAACATGCGGTCGTACATCTGGCCCTTCGCTTCGATGGTGAAGTAATACGTATCGGGCCGTACCGGCACGGCCGCCGGCACCTGCGGCGTGTGCTGCAGGCGCACGCCGGGCAGGGCCGACAGCACGAATTTTTCCACGTCGTCCGGCGCGCCGATCTTGAAGCGCAGCGGTACCACGTCCACCAGTTCCACGCCCGGCATGTCGGCCGAGACGCCCAGGTAAAACGCGGTCTTGTCGTCGATCTTGCCCGAATCGAGCTTGCCGTGATGGTACGACGGCTTGACTTCGGTCAGCGCGATGGCGAAATACTTTGAGGAGATCACCGTGTCGAGCAGTTCGCGGATGATCGCGTGCAGGCGCGCGAACGATGGTCCCGGATCGGCGTGCTGGTAGGCCGGCAGGTCCGCCAGCGCATGGGTTTTCGAGAACGTCATCAGCGCGCCGGCCAGCGCCAGCAGCGCTTCGTACAGGCGCTCCGGATGCAGCGCCGGATGATGGAAATAATGGCTGAGCGAGGCGAACGCGGAACTGGCCGTGTGCAGCAGCCAGAACGAGGACATGTCGCCGGAACGAAATTCGATCACATTCTTGCTTGGCTCGCGGTGGTGGCCGTACAGGGCGTTCACCTTGGCCTGCAGCGCATCGATCAGGCGGCGCAGCTGCAGGAACAGCAGCGGCGAGCTGCGGATCGACAGGCTGGGCGGCACGAACGACGGGTCGGGCTCGAAGCCGCCGGTCGACAGGCGCCGCAGGCGCAGCAGGGGGAAATTCACATACGAATCGCGCGGCTCCGATTCGGCCACCAGGCGCAACGATTTTTGCAGGTAGGCCAGTTCGGCCTGCGCTGCATGGGTGTACAGGTCGGGCGTTTCCAGGTTGGCCTGGCCGTAGCGCGCCGCGCTGTTGGGCTGGCCAAGCGCGGCAAAGTTGCCGCCGAAATGCTTGAAGGCGGGCAGGGCGGCATAAAACGTGACGGTTTGCTGCGATTGCTGCAGCGTGCTCAAGTCCAGCGCGTCGGGCAACTCATCGGCGCCGGGCGCGTTGTAGATTTCGCCGTCCTGGAACACCAGCGACAGTTCCAGCAGCCGCAGGGTGTTATTGCTCAGCGCATCGCGGTCGATCTGCACGTGGTTGACACCCCAGGCGTAGGGGTGCAGCGCCTTGATGCTTTCGTGCAGGCGGTGCTCATGGTACCGGTCTTGCTGCTGGAAGTGCTGGGGACGCAGAAACAGGCCTTCACCCCATAACAATTTGCTTGTAATGCTCATCGATTGCCCTTTTGCCTGAGGAATAAAAGCGCGGAGAACGCTGCCGCTCCGGACTCTCCTGACGCGCGATCGCCGGCTTGCCGGCGCGGCCGATCATCCAATATTTACAACAAGAAACTATGTGCTTTTTTCGCAACTGCAACAACATTAACATTATCTGAAAGAAAGGTGCGTACGGTACGTTTTCCGCATGGATACTGCCTTTGCGGATGATTGGAATGTGAGATTTTGCGTATTTTCTATTGAACGGAGTCAATATTAAATCCGTGTTAGTCTCGCAAAAATAAGAATTTAGCAACTATAAATTGCAACCTTTTTTCATGACCGCGTCATTTTTTTTGAGGGAAATCAGACCATGTCTCGCCAATTCACCTGCCATTTTCTTGCTGCGCTTGCCTGCGCACTGACGCTCAGTGCCTGCAGCACCACTCCTGCCGTCAAGACGCCGCCGCCGCCTTCGCTCGACGAACTGATGGCAAAGGCGACCCAGGCTGCAGGTTCCGGCAACAACGAAGCGGCCATGGGTTTGTGGAAACAAGCGGCTGACGCATTTCCAGCCGACAAAAATCCGTGGGCCCGCATGGCGCAGACCCGCTATGAGGCAGGCCAGTACGGCGACGCCATCATCAATGCCCAGGAAGTGCTGGTGCGCGACCCGGCCGACAAGCTGGCCAACAGCGTCATTGCGATCAGCGGACTGCGCTTGTCGACGCGCGCCCTGGCCGACTTGAGCCGCCAGAACAACCTGTCCGGCCCGCTGCGCACCGAATCGCAGGATCTGGCCAAGCTGCTGCGCGAAAGCCTGGGCGAAACCGTGCTGGTGCCGGCGCCGGCCGCGCCGCCGGCGCGCGACAAGCCGGTGCGTCCGCCGCGCAAAGGGCAGGCCAAGGCGGCCGAAAGCAGCGCCAATCCCTTCGATGGATTGAAGTAAAACCGGGGCAGCAAAGCAGTTACCAGGGCATCGCCGATGCCGTCGATTATTCGTAAAGGAATGATGTCATGTCAAAAAAAGAAAGTGTTCAAAAACGCCTGCAAAAGGTCCGGCCGCCACGCGTGCAGATGACGTATGACGTGGAAATCGGCGATGCGATTGAAAACAAGGAGCTGCCCTTTGTGATGGGCGTCGTGGGCGACTTCGGCGGCAATTCCGAAGTCGAGCAAAAACGCCTGAAGGACCGCAAGTTCATCGGCATCGACCGCGACAATTTCGACGAGGTGCTCAAGGGGGTCGAGCCGCGCGCCGCGTTTGGCGTGTCGAACGAGCTCAGCGATGAAGGCGGCCAGCTGCGGGTGGACCTGCGCTTCAAGTCGCTCAACGACTTCCGTCCCGAGGCGGTGGTGGAACAGGTGGCGCCGCTGCGACGGCTGCTCGAAGCGCGCACCAAGCTGGCCGACCTGCGCAACAAATTGGCCGGCAACGACAAACTGGAAGACATCCTCAACGACGTGCTCAACAGCACCGAAAAGCTGGCCCAGCTGGAACAGCAATCCACCGCCAAGAAAGACTGATCCCATGTCCGCTCAACTGACCCCCACCTCCGGCGCCGCCGCGACTACCGATATCGGCTTGCTCGACCAGATCGTCGAACAAAGCAAGGTTGCCAAATCCAGCGTCGAGCATGCACGCGCCAAGGATCTGATTTCAGAACTGGTCAGCCAGGTGATGGAAGGCACCGTCGTGGTGTCGGATAACCTGGCGGCCACCATCGATGCGCGCGTTGCCGAACTGGACAGGCTCATTTCGCGGCAGCTCAGCGCCATCATGCATGCGCCCGAATTCCAGAAGCTGGAAAGCAGCTGGACCGGCCTGCATCACATGGTGGACAACACGCCCACCGGCACCAACCTGAAGATCAAGATGCTCAACGCCACCAAGCGCGAGCTGGTGCGCGATTTCCAGAGCGCGCTGGAATTCGACCAGTCGACCATGTTCAAGAAAGTGTATGAAGAAGAGTTCGGCACTTTCGGCGGCGCTCCGTTCGGCGCGCTGCTGGGCGACTTCGAATTCACGCGCCAGCCGGAAGACATGTATTTCCTCGAACAGATGTCGCATGTGGCCGCTGCAGCCCACGCGCCCTTCATTTCGGCCGCATCGCCCGAGCTGTTCGGTCTCGAAAGCTATGCCGACCTCGGCAAGCCACGCGACCTGGCCAAGGTCTTCGACACGGTCGAATACGCGAAGTGGAAGTCGTTCCGCGAATCGGAAGATGCGCGCTACGTCGGCCTCACGCTGCCGCGCTTCCTGGGACGTCTGCCGTTCAATCCGGCCGATGGCGCCACCGTCGACGGCTTCAATTTCGTCGAGGATGTCGACGGCACCGACCACCAGAAATACCTGTGGTGCAATGCCGCCTATGCCTTCGGCACGAAGCTGACGGCGGCCTTCGACGACTACGGCTGGTGCGCGGCGATCCGCGGCGTGGAAGGCGGCGGCCTGGTCGAAGACTTGCCGACCCATACCTTCAAGACGGACGAAGGCGAGGTGGCGCTGAAATGCCCGACCGAGATCGCCATTACCGACCGGCGCGAAAAGGAATTGAGCGACCTGGGTTTCATTTCGCTGGTGCATTGCAAGAACACGGATTACGCGGCGTTCTTCGGCGCGCAGTCGGCGCAGAAGGCGAAGAAATACAACACCGATTCGGCCAATGCCAATGCGGTGCTGTCGTCGCAGCTGCAATACATCTTTGCCGTCTCGCGCATCGCCCACTACATGAAGGCGATGATGCGCGACAAGATCGGCAGCTTTGCCGCCGCGTCCAACGTCGAAGAGTTCCTCAACCGCTGGCTGATGCAGTACGTGCTGCTCGACGATAACGCCAGCCAGGAGCAGAAGGCCCAGTTCCCCTTGCGCGAAGCATCGGTGCAGGTGTCGGAGGTGCCGGGGCGTCCGGGCGTCTACCGCGCCGTTTCCTTCTTGCGTCCCCATTTCCAGCTCGATGAGCTGTCCGTTTCACTCCGTTTGGTCGCGGAGCTGCCGCAATCGACCAAATCCTGATTTTTTCATCAACAACCGAAAGGAATGACATGGCAATCGACGTTTACTTGCAAATTGATGGTATCAAAGGCGAATCCACCGACACCTCCCATAAAGATTGGATCGAATGCAAGTCGGTTCAGTGGGAAGTGCTGCAGCCGAAGTCCGCCACCGCTTCGACGGGCGGCGGGCATACCGCCGAACGTACCGAGCACAAGGATATCGTGGTGGCCAAGCTGGCCGACCTCGCCACTCCGCTGCTGCTGCAAAATTGCTCATCCGGTAAAACGATCCCGAAAGCCAAGTTCGAATTCCTGCGCGCTGACGGCCAGGGCGAGCGCATCAAATACTTCGAGATCGAACTGGAAAACGTGCTGATCAGCAGCGTGGCGCCATCCGTCGCGCCTGGCGACATCCTCGGCGAGAACCTGTCGATCAAGTATTCCAAGGTCAAGTGGAAATACACGCAGCAAAAAGTCGGCGGTGGCTCCGGCGGCAATACCTCCGGCGGTTGGGACCTGTCGGCCAACAAGACGATTTGACCGACAACGGCCCTTGCCGGATGAGTCCGTTCCGGCCAGCCGCCGGCGGCGACTCCGGCTTGTGCCTGCGTGACTGACTCTGCCGAATCAAAGGGCCGCCGCAGGCCGCCCTTTTGTTCCTTCCTACTGCCAACCACAGGATACCGATGAAGGGTTTTACGCCGGGATTGTTCGACCGCCTGATGGACACGCCTGTTCTGGGCGCTTCCAGTAGTACCGTCTCACGCCTGTCGCTGGAAGATTTGAAAGACACCGTGGCGCGCGACCTGGAGGCGCTGCTCAACACGCGCACCGTGATACCGGAAGCGCTGCTGAAAAAATTTCCCGAATGCGGCCGTTCGATCGTCACCTATGGCCTCAATGATTTCGCCGGCCTGAGCTTGTCGAGTTCCGACGACCGCGCGTACATCTGCCAGTGCCTGGAAAAAGCCATCGCGCGCCATGAGCCGCGCCTGCGCAGTGTGCGCGCTTCGTTGGAAATCCAGGAAGGCTCGATCAACCGCCTCAATTTTGCGATTACCGCGCTGTTGGTGGTGCACTCGGCCCAGGAGCCCGTCAACTTCGACGCCATCCTGCAGCCGTCAAGCCTGCATTACACGATCAGCAAGGCGCGCCGTGCGGCGCAAGGAGCCTGAACTTGGAAGATTTGTTACCGTATTACGAACGCGAGCTGGGTTTCCTGCGCCGCTATTCGCGCGAGTTTTCCGAGCGCTATCCGAAGATCGCGGGACGGCTGCTGATCGGCGGCGAAGTCTGCGAAGACCCGCATATCGAGCGCATGATCCAGTCCTTCGCGCTGCTCAATTCGCGCATCTCGAAACGCCTCGATGACGATTATCCGGAATTTACCGAGGCGCTGTTCGAGGTGCTGTATCCGCATTACCTGCGGCCGTTTCCTTCGTGTTCGATCGCGCGCCTCGACTACAGCGGCGCGGCGGCGCAGCTGACGGCCGCGACCGAGATTGCGCGCGGCACCGAACTGGCGACGCGCCCCGTCAAGGGCGTCGCGTGCACCTTCCGCACCGCCTATCCCGTCACCGTGGCGCCGCTGGCGCTGACGCACGCGGCATTTTCCGCCATCATCGATGCGCCCGAGCAGATGCCACTGCCGCCAAACGCCACCTCCAGCGTCAGCATCGTCATCGAAGCGACCGCCGAACAGATCTCGCTGGCGCAGCTGGGCGTGGCGAAGCTGCGCGTGTTCATCGACGGCGAGCCGTCGTTTTGCGCGGCGCTGCGCGACGCGCTGTTCATGCGCACGGTCAAGGCCTATGTGGAAGCCGATGACAGCGGCCGCTGGAGCGCGCTGGCGCAGATCCCGGTCAGCACGGCCGGCTATGCCGAGGACGATGCGCTGATCCCGTTTTCCGCCCGTTCGCATCCGGCTTACCGGCTGTTGACGGAATACTTCTGCTTTCCCGAAAAATTCAATTTCTTCGACATCGACCTGGCCGCGCTGTGCGCGCCGCTGCCGTCCGGCTGCCGGCGCATCACGCTGCACCTGGCCCTGGCCGGCCTGCGCACCGATTCGAATACGGCGCGCATGCTGGGCACCATGTCGACGAACAACCTGCTGCTGGGCTGCACGCCGGTGGTCAACCTGTTCCGCCAGCGCGGCGAGCCGATCCGGCTGACGCACACGGCCGCCAGCTATCCGGTGCTGGCCGATGCGCGCCGCGCCTACGCCTTCGAGGTGCAGGCAATCGAGTCGGTGAAGCTGGTGCGCCAGACGCCGCAAGGGGAGTCGATCACCGAATTTCGCCCTTTCTATTCGCTGCGCCACGGCCAGACGCCCGCCAGGGACGGCCATTACTGGGTGATGCGGCGCGATGACACGATCAGCGAAAAAAGTCCCGGTTACGAGACCGAGATTTCCATCGTCGACATCGATTTCGACCCGGCCGCGATTGAAACGGACACCCTGAGCCTGGAGCTGAGCTGTACCAACCGCGACCTGCCGGCGCAACTCACCTACGGCCTGCGCGGCGGCGACCTGTTCCTGGAAGGCGGTTCCAGCGTGCGCAGCATCAGTTTCCTGCGCAAACCGACCGAGTCGCACCGCTTCGAGCGGGGCCGCGGCGCGCACTGGCGCCTGATCTCGCACCTGTCGCTGAACCATCTGTCGCTGTCGGGCAGCGGCCTGGAAGCGTTCCAGGAGATGCTGACCCTGTATGACTTGCCCCGTTCGGCGACCTCGCAACGGCAGATCAGCGGTATCGCGGCGATCGACCACAAGGCGGCCAATGCCTGGCTGCCCGGCAATCCCTTCGCCTGCCTGGTGCGCGGCATCGAAGTGCGGCTGACGCTCGACGAAGAAGCTTTTGTCGGCAGCGGCATCCATGCGTTTGCCCATATCGTCGAGTGTTTTCTCGGCCTGTACGTGCATGCCAACAGTTTCACGCAACTGGTGGTGCTGTCGAAAAAATCGGGAGAGGAGTTGTTGCGATGCAAACCACGCAGCGGCGATTTGAGCCTAGTGTAATCGAGCGCCTGTTCGCCGAGCCTTACCGCTTCCAGTACTTCCAGGCGGTGCGCTTGCTCGAACTCTGGCTGGCCCGCAACGGCATGGCGCGCGAAGGGGCGGTGGCCAATTTCCTGCGCTTTCAAAATTCGGTGTCGCTCAATTTCGCGCCCAGCCAGCTCGAAGCGGTGCAGGCCGAACCGCGCGAGCTGGGCGCGCTGGCGGGCGACATGCGCGCGCTGGGCGAGGCCGTGCGGCGCGCCGAACTGAAATACGTCCGCATCACGCCGGCCTTCATGGGTTTTCTCGGCGTGGCCGGCGCGCTGCCGGCCCATTACACGGAACGCATCGCCGCGCACCAGCTGTACGAAAAAGACGAGGGACCGCGCGCCTTTCTCGACACGTTTTCCAACCGCGCGCTGGCGCTGTTCTACGAAGCGTGGCGCAAGTACCGCCTGGAGCTCAAGTACCAGCTCGATGGCAAGGACAAGTTCCTGCCGCTGCTGCTGTCGCTGGCGGGACTGGGCCATGAGTCGCTGCGCCGGCGGCTGTACGACGATGGCGACGGCGTGCTCGACGAGTCCGTGGGATTTTTTGTCGCCGCCATGCGGCACCGGCCGCCATCGGCGGTGGCGATGGGGCAGGTATTGTCCGCGTATTTCGGCCAGCCGATCAAGGTGATCCAGTTCGTCGGCTGCTGGTACGACGTGCCGCGCGATCAGCAAAGCAGCCTGGGCGGCATGAACGCCATGCTGGGTTCGACCGCGCTGGTCGGCGCGCGCGTCTGGCAGCGCGATTTGCGCATGCGGCTGGTGGTCGGCCCGCTGGCACGCGTGCATTTCGACGCCTTCCTGCCGGGCGGCGCGGCGGCGCGCGCGCTGGAAAAAATGCTCACCCTGTTTACCGGCCTGTGCCTCGAATACGAAGTGCAGCTGGTGCTGCGCGCCGACGATGTGCATGGCGTCACGCTGGAGCAGCCGCGCAGCGGCGGGCGGCTGGGCTGGGACAGTTTCCTGATCACCGCCGGCGCCGCGCAGGACCGCGGCGACGTGCGCTACGAACTGCATGCGCTGGCATGAAGCATCTTTCTTTTTTCATTCGTTTCCACACAAGGACCTTCGCCCCATGAGCATCAACCTCAAGACGCTGATCAGCAAGCTCAATGACACCAGCCGCATCGCCGCCACCCGCGCCGCCGGCATTTGCGTGGGCCTCGGACAATACGAGGTTGACCTGGAGCATCTGTTCCTGGCCCTGCTGGAACAGCCGGCCAGCGACTTCGCGCTGATCGCCCGCCACAGCGGCGTCAGCGTCAGCATGCTCGAAGCGGATCTGCAGGCCGAAGTGGCGCGCCTGCAGACCGGCAATGCGCGCACCCCCGTGTTTTCGCCCAGGCTGCCGAAGCTGTTTGAAAACGCCTGGCTGATCGCCTCGCTCGATGTGCAGGCCGGCCGCCAGGCCAGCATCCGCAGCGCCCATCTGCTGCAGGCGCTGCTGACCGATCCGGAACTGGCGCAACTGGCTTACCGCGGTTCGAAGCTGTTCGATAAATTCAAGCTCGACGACCTGAAGCACAATCTCGACAAGGTCACGCAGGGCTCGCAGGAGGCGACCGGAGTGTCGGCTGCCGGTGGCGAAGCGGACGAGGGAGGACGAGACCCCGTCGGCGAACTCGAAGGGCGCGCGGCCGCATCGAAGACCCCGGCGCTGGACCAGTTCACCACCAACCTGACGGCGCGCGCGCGCGACGGCAAGGTCGACCCGGTGATCGGGCGCGATGCCGAGATCCGCCAGGCGATCGATATCCTGATGCGCCGCCGCCAGAACAACCCGATCCTGACGGGCGAGGCGGGCGTGGGCAAGACGGCCGTGGTCGAAGGCCTGGCGCTGCGCATCGCGCAGGACGACGTGCCCGCCGTGCTGAAGGGCGTCGAAATCCATACGCTGGACATGGGCCTGCTGCAGGCCGGCGCCAGCGTCAAGGGCGAGTTCGAGAACCGCCTGAAAAACGTCATCGACGAAGTCAAGAGAAGCCCGCACGCCATCATCCTGTTCATCGACGAAGCGCACACCATGATCGGCGCCGGCGGCACGGCCGGCCAGAACGACGCGGCCAATCTGCTGAAGCCGGCCTTGGCGCGCGGCGAGCTGCGCACGATCGCCGCCACCACCTGGGGCGAATACAAGAAATATTTTGAAAAGGATGCCGCGCTGGCGCGCCGCTTCCAGGTCGTCAAGATCGAGGAGCCGAGCGAAGAACTGGCCTGCGCCATGTTGCGCGGCATGGCGCCGCTGATGGAAAAGCATTTCAATGTGCGCATCTACGACGAAGCCATCACCGAAGCGGTACGCCTGTCGCACCGGTACATCTCAGGCCGCCAGTTGCCCGACAAGGCCATCAGCGTGCTCGATACGGCCTGCGCCAAGGTGGCGCTGGGCCAGAACGCGACGCCGGCCCTGCTGGAAAACCTGGTCAAGAAGCTCGACCGCATCGACGCCGAAGTGGCGACGCTCGAGCGCGAGGAAAAGAGCGGCGGGAACCACCCGGTGCGTCTGGAAGACTTGCGCGCGCAGCGCAGTAGCGCCGCTGGCGAGCATGCGGTGCTGGCCGCGCGCTGGGAAAGCGAAAAGACATTGACCGGGAAGGTCAGCGCGGCCCGCCAGGACCTGGAAAGTGCTGGCGAAAAACCGGACGCCAGCCAGGGCGGTGACCTGCAGGCTTTGCTCAAGGACTTGCGTGCACTGCAGGGCGAGACGCCGATGGTGCCGGTGCAGGTCGACGGCCACGTGGTGGCGGAAATCATCGCCGGCTGGACCGGCATCCCGCTGGGAAAAATGGTCAAGGATGAAATCCGCACGGTGCTGAAACTGAAGGATATGCTGGAAGAGCGCGTGCTGGGCCAGTCGCATGCGATCGAGGCGGTGGCGCAGCGCGTGCGCACTTCGCGCGCCAACCTGGACGACCCGAACAAGCCGAAGGGCGTGTTCCTGTTCGTCGGCCCGTCCGGCACGGGCAAGACGGAAACGGCGCTGGCGCTGGCCGATGTGCTGTATGGCGGCGAACGCAAGCTTATTACCATCAACATGAGCGAATACCAGGAAGCGCACAGCGTGTCGGGCCTGAAAGGCTCGCCGCCCGGCTATGTCGGCTACGGCGAGGGGGGCGTGCTGACCGAGGCGGTGCGGCGCAACCCGTACAGCGTGGTGCTGCTCGACGAAGTGGAAAAAGCCCACCCGGACGTGCTCGAACTGTTCTTTCAGGTGTTCGACAAGGGCGTGATGGAGGATGCCGAAGGACGCGAGATCGACTTTAAAAACACCATCATCATCCTGACCTCGAACGTCGGTTCGAGCACCCTGATGCAGGCCTGCCTGAACGTGGCGGCGGCCGACCTGCCGACGCCGGAACAGTTGGAGGAAAAGATCCGCCCGCAACTGGTGAAGACCTTCAAGCCGGCTTTCCTGGGACGATTGAAAGTGATTCCCTTCTATCCGATCTCGGACGATGTGCTGGTCAATATCATCGGCTTGAAACTGGGCAAGATCGCCCAGCGCATCGCGGCCAATCACAAGGCCGAATTCAGCCACGACGAAGCGCTGGTCGACGCCGTTCTGGCGCGCTGCACCGAAGTCGACTCGGGCGCACGCAATGTCGACAATATCCTCAACGGCACCGTGCTGCCCGAGATCGCCGAGTCGGTGCTGGCCAAAATGGCCGAAGGCGCCGCCATCACGAAGATCAAGGTCAGCGCCAACAAGCAGGGGCAGTTCAAGTACACGATCAGGTAAGCACTGCAGCCATGGTGCGTGGAAAGGAGGGGTGGCGGACGCAATGTGCCCGCGACGGCACGGAGCACTCTGCACACCCGGTTTCAATCGCGCTCCTGCGATATACATTCCTAGCTACAATAATTATCAAATATATAAATGTGGTAACAGACTAACGGGAATCGCATGTCATCCACCTCGACCGATAAGATTGCAGACGCACTGGCTGTTTTCACGAGCGTCACGCGGTTGTACGAGTTGAGCATCGGTGAAGGCGAGAACAACAGCCTGCTGGTCGAAGCCTTTGCCGCCGACGAAGGGCTGCAGGAAGTCGGCGCGCGCGACATCATCGCCTTGTCCACCAGCGCCCATGTCGCGCTGGCGTCCCTGCTGGGCCAGCCTGCCAGCCTGCATGTCAGCCTGGCCGACGGCACGCGCACGCCGTTTTCCGGCTACATCAGCGCCGCCGCCATGCTGGGCAGCAATGGCGGCCTGGCGCGCTACCGGCTGCGCATCACGCCGTGGCTGTGGCTGCTGACGCAGGCGCGTAACAGCCGCGTCTGGCAAGATCGGAGCGTGACGGCCATCGTCGACGCGGTATTGTCGGCGTATGCGCCGCACGCGCTGTGGCGCTGGAGCGACGAGGTCGCGTCGTTCATGCAGGACGCGGGCGAACGCAGCTATTGTTGCCAGTACCGCGAATCGGATTTCGATTTTATTCGCCGGCTGCTGACGGAAGAGGGGCTGGCCTGGCGGTTTGACGGTCAGACCTTGCTCGTCTTTGCCGACAGCAGCCAGGCTTGCGCCACGCCCGAGGACGCCAGCAGCGCGCAAGGCGGCGGGCTGCGCTTTCATGGTGCGCGTGTCGGCGAGCCGGGCGACACGGTGCAGGCCTTGCGCGCGCGGCGCAGCCTGCAGGTGGGGTTGAGTAGCGTGCTCAGCTACGATTACAAGGCGAAAAAGGCGGTTGCCGCCAGCGTGCCGACGAATATGATTCTTGGCGGCAAGAACGCGCCGGTGCTGGAAAGCTACGATACGCCGGGCCAGTACTGGTATGCGAATGGCGCCCAGGCGCAGCGCTACGCACAGTTGCAGATGCAGGCCCACGAAGCGCGCGCCCAGCTGTGGCAAGCCCGCTCGACCGTGCGCACCTTGCGCGCCGGCACGCGTTTTACCCTGACGCAGGGACCGTTGCAGCCAGCCGACGGTGCCGCGCCCGAATATGTCGTGCTGCGCGTGGCCAGCATCGGCGTCAACAACCTGCCGCTGCCGGCGCTGGAAGGACTGGCGGAACTGTTCGGCCCGCTGCCGGAATTGCTGGAAGAAACCGTGGCGCAGTGGGGCGCAGGGTTTCCCGATGTCGCCGCCGCGATTGCCCAGGCGCAAGCCAGCGGCTACGCCAACTGCATCGAGATGCTCACCGCCAGCACGCCATGGCGTCCGCTGCACGATGGCCAAGATGCGCGCCAGCATGCCACGCCGACCGCCCTGGGCAGCCAGAGCGCCATCGTCGTCGGCGCCGACGGCCATGACGTGGCCAGCGGCGCCGATGAGATTTACTGCGACAAGCTGGGCCGGGTGCGCATCCGCTTTCACTGGCAGCGGGAGACGGGCGCGACCTGCTGGGTGCGCGTGGCGCAGCGCGCGGCCGGCGGTGGCATGGGTAGCCAGTTTTTGCCGCGCATCGGCCAGGAAGTGCTGGTGCAATTCCTGGAAAACGATATCGACCGGCCCATCATCATTGGCGCGCTGTACAACGGCCAGGGCGAGGGCGGCAGCGTACCGACGCCGGGCGGCATGGCGCGCGATCAAAACGACGCCGGCGTGTTCGCGCCGGCGCACGATCATGGCGTATCGGCGCAGGGCAATGTGGCCGGCGGCAACAGTCCGCTGTGGCATGGCGCCGCGGGCAGCAGCGCGGCGCATCGGAATGCCAGCGCGCAATGGGGCATCCGCAGCAAGGAATTCGGCAAGGCGGGCGGCATGGCCGGCTACAACCAGCTGCTGTTCGACGACACCGACCAGCAGGGACGCATCCAGCTGAAAAGCAGCCACGCGGCCAGCGAACTGAACCTGGGTCATCTGCTCCACGGCGCCGACAACTACCGGGGCAGCCTGCGCGGTGCCGGCGCCGAGCTGCGCACCGATGCGTATGGCGCGCTGCGCGCCAAGGCGGGCTTGCTGGTGAGCAGCTATGTGCTCCGGCACGAGGCCGCGCAACGCGATCCGGCCGGCGACAATGCCGGCGGCGTCGCGCTGATGAAACAGGCGGTGCTGCTGGGCGAAACGTTCAGCCAGGCTGCCGCCACGCACCAGACGGTGGCCTACGCCAGCCATGTCGGCGCCAGCGCGCCGAATGCCAGCGAACTCGACGACCAGGCGGCGCCTCTGAAAGCGCTGCTGGCCAGCGTTTCCGGCATGCATGAACAGTTGCCGCACACAAAGGACGCCATCATCGCGATTGCCGCCAGGGCAGGACTGGGCGTTGTCGCGGGGCAGGGCATGCAACTGGCCAGCGGCGAAACCGTCACCATGATGAGCGGTCAGGATACCCAATTCACCGGTGGCGGCCAGTGGCGCGTGCACGCGGGCCAGGCCATTGGCGTGCTGGGCGGCGTGGTCAAGGCCGGCGAGAACGATATCGGCCTGCAGATGATTGCCGCTAGTCAATCTATCGACGTGCAGGCGCAGGCCGAGGTGCTCAACGTGCAGGCGCGCGACGAGATCAACGTCATCAGCGCCAATGCGCATGTGGACTGGGCGGCGGCGAAAAGCCTCCGCCTGTCGACGGCGGGCGGCGCCAACATCACCATCGAGGGCGGCAATATCACCATCCAGTGTCCTGGCAAGATCACCATATTTGCGGGCAAGAAGAGTTTTATCGGGCCCACGCGCGCACCGTATGTGATGCCGCCGCTGCCGTCGAGCACGTGTAAAAGCTGTATTTTGAGCGCCATGCAACAGGGCGCAGCGGGAGTGCTGCGTTGAAGCCCGACAGCGTCTCGGCATTGCACGACTGGGTCCGGGCCAGTCTTGAGCGGCAACGCCAGCCTTATTTGCTGCTCGACAGCGCGCAAGCCGAAAACAGCCACCTGACGCTGCAGCGCTGGCAAGTGCCGTATGCATCCTTGTTCGAGGACACCCACGAAGCGAGCCTGCCGGAGATCGCGCCCCTGCTGATACGGCTGTCCGGCCTTGCGCCGGCCATGCTGGAAAAAGTCTGCGACTGGGCCGAAAAGCTCGGTTATGGCGCCCCTTGCCTGAGCTGGTTGGAAAGTCCATGGCCCTTGCCCGAACTGGCGCGGCATTTGCGCCAGTTTCATGCCGTCGGCCTGAGCGACGAGCAGCAGATGATGCTGCGCTGGTATGACACGCGCATCCTGCCGTTCTGGCTGGCCTGCCTGGAGCCGCTGCAGCGCGAGCAGTTCGTGGCTGGAATGTTGAGCTTGCAGTACATCAACCGTTTTGGCGACGTTGCCGTCCTGCTCGACGTCGACACTGCCGGCGCTGTGCCGGACACTGCGCTCACGGACTCGCCGCTCATCCACCTGGACGATGTGCAATACGGCATGCTGGTCGATGCCGGCGACGCCGATACGCTGATCAGCCATTTACGGCGGGTGATCACGGACGAAACCAACGATACCCCGCCACGGCTGCTATATGAATTCGTCGCCCGCTACCAGCAGCGCGCGCTGGCCGCCGGCATCGACGATCTGGACCGCCAGACGCAGTACCTGCTGCTGGCGCTGTATACGTCCGGCGCCGGCATTGAACACCCCGATTTCATTGCCCTCATGCAAAACCCACCCACCTCTATCGAAAGTTTCTATGAAGCCATGCAAGCCTTGTCCGACGACGTATGGGAAGCCGGCCCACCTTTATGGGGTGTACAGGTTGAAGCTTGACCGGCTGCCGGCGCTGGCGCTATGCCTGGCCTTGGCGTTTGCAGGCGGCAACGTCGCGGCGCAGACAACGGTAAAAGCCGCGCCGCAGGCGTCAAGCGCGGTCAAGCACGCCAAGCTGAAACCGGCCGACACCGCCAATCTGGTCAGCCATCTGCGGCGCGTGATCACCGATGAAACCAATGACACGCCCCCGCGCGTGCTGAACGCCTTTGTCGCGAAATACCAGCAGCGCGCGCTCGATGCCGGGATCGATGACCTCGACAGGCAAACGCAGTACGTCTTGCTGGCGCTATATACCTCCGGCAAGGCCATGGAACAGCCCTTGTTTATTGCATTCATGAAAAACCCACCCGCAGCGCTTGATGCTTTTTACGACGCGCTGCAAGCCTTGCCGAAAACCATTTGGGAAGCGGGGCCGCCGCTGTGGGAGGCGTATGAGCCAAAGGGATAATAATTTCGAAATTGATTTCATGTAATTTCAATCTCAAGATTTATTTGGCCGTGCATTGCAGAAGATCATATGATAAAAATACTATTGCCAAAGAAAATACTCAATGTATTTTTATGTATTTTTATGGTATTTTCAAATACTGCTTGTAGCAAAGAAAAGAAAATGTTGCCGGTTAATGTAAGTGGATACAATCATACCGAACACGGGATTGGCGGTTATTTAGTGACCTTGTCGACAGGGGGCGAGTGGAAGTAGGCTATCTCGATGCGGGTGCTGGTGGCGGTGGCTACACTTGTTGTCTTTCAATTCCGGCAGTATGGAAACCGGAGATGACAGCGACAATTCGCATGAGCACTATCAAAAATCGAAAAGAAATTAGTGTGGAAAAACAGTTCCAGTGCCAAAGTATGTCTCAAGCGATGCCGGAATGTTTATAGTGCATTTTATGCATAATGGAAATTACAAAGTATTTTTGACTAAATATATATTGGGGCATCGAAAGTATCCCCTCTCTGGCAAGGAGGCGGAGCGTAAGCCGGGTGTGCCAGTGGAAATAATATGGGAGTGAATTATTTTTTAGGATATTCGAGTGGAAAAAACGGTGCCAATACTGCAGTATTCTCGTGCCGATGCCAGCAGATTTTTTGTTCATTTTCTTCACGGCGGTAGTTACAAGGTTTTTGTAATAAAGTACCTGCTCAAACATCGAAAATATCCGCTTTCTGAAAAAGAAACTGAGTTGCAACTAGGCGAGCCCCATTGAAATAATATGAGGGTAATTTCCTGATATAAATGTTCTTTGTGACAGTTTATTTTCAATTATTGAAAGGCTATGATGAATTTATTTGGAAAGAAATTGGGTTGTGTTTTTTTATGTATTTTTCTATCATTTTCCAATATTGCTTGTAGCAAGGAACCAATGAAGATTGACGTGAATCTGACAGCGTATAACCATACCGAACATGGTATTGGAAGCTATATCGTGACACTTGAGGATGGCTCGTCAGCAGAGGCTGGTTACCTCGACCCTGGACAAGGGGGCGGCGGAAAAACTTGTTGTCTTTCAATACCGTCTGTATGGAGGCCAGGAATGAAAGCAACGATAGTCATGGATACGGTAAAAAATGGAAAGGATATTCGGGTAGAAAAAACGGTGCCGGTACCGCAGTATGCTCGGGCTGATGCCAGCAAATTCGTCGTGCATTTCCTTCACGATGGAAGCTATAAAGTGTTTGTGACCAACTATCTTCTGGGGCATCGAAAATATCCGCTCTCTGGAAAAGAAGCTGAATTGCACCCAGGCGTCCCGATTAGAATAATATGGGAGTAAAATTTTTACATGAATAGTTTTGTGGTGAATTAGTTAAATTAAATGTAATTTTTATATTTAATTCCCAGGTGTTCTTTATGAAGCAATCGAAAAAATATTGGCCTTCTGGTTTTTGTGTAATTTTCTATTGATTTTAAATATGGTTTGTGGTCGGACGCCAATGAAAATCAGCGTGAGTCTGACTGCCTATAATCATACCGAACACCGGGTCGAAAGCTATACTGTGACACTTCAAGATGGCTCGTCAGCAGAGGCTGGCTACCTCGACCCCGGAGAAGGACGGGGCGGTAAAACTTGTTATCTTTCAATACCATCAGTATGGAAGCCGGGCATGAAGGTAACGATAGTCATGAATACGATAAAAAATGGGAAGGCTATCCGGGTAGAAAAAACGGTGCCAGTACCGCAGTATTCTCGTGCCGATGTCAGCATGCTTGTCGTTCATTTTCTTCACGATGGAAGCTACAAGGTTTTTGTAACCAAATACTCCTTTGGGCATCGAAAATATCCGCTTTCTGATAAGGAAGCAGAACTGGAGCCGGGTGTTCCACTGGAAATAATATGGGAATAAAATTTTTTATGTAAGTGTTATTTGCGGTATTTATTTAAATTCCTCAAAAGGCCATGATGAATTTATTTGGAAAGAAGTTGGGTTGTGTTTTTCTATGTATTTTTCTATCATTTTCAAATATTGCTTGTGGCAATGAATCAATGAAGATTGTCGTGAATCTGACTGCGTATAACCATACCGAAAATGGTGTTGGAAGCTATATCGTGACACTCGATGATGGCTCTTCAGCTGAGGCCGGTTATTTGGCACCAGGGCAAGGTGGTGGCGGGAAAACTTGCTGTCTCTCGATACCAGCGACCTGGAAACCCGGCATGAATGCGACTGTTGCCATGCATATATTGAAAAATGGTAAGCCGATCAGAGTGGAGAAAACAGTCTCTATACCTCGCTACAATTCCTCCGAAGCCGACAGGTTTGTCGTTCATTTTCTTTACGATGGAAGTTTAAAAGTTTTTGTAACAAAATACTTGTTGGGGCATCGGAAGTATCCACTTTCTGGCAAGGAGGCGGAACTGGAGCCGGGAGTGCCGCTGGAAATAATATGGGAGTAAAAATTTTTATGTAATTGTTCTTTGCGGTATTTATTTAAATTCCTGAAAGGCAATGATGAATTTATTTGGAAAGAAATTGGGTTGTGTTTTTTTATGTATTTTTCTATCATTTTCAAATATTGCTTTTGGCAAGGAACCAATGAAGATTGTCGTGAATATGACTGCGTATAACCACACCGAACATGGTGTCGGAAGCTATATCGTGACACTTGATGACGGATCTTCAGCCGAGGCTGGCTACTTGGACCCAGGTGAAGGTGGGGGCGGGAAAACTTGCTGTCTTTCGATACCTGCGACATGGAGGCCCGGAATGAAAGCGACTATTGTCATGGATACTGTAAAAAATGGCAAGAGGATCCGAGTGGAGAAGACGGTATTTATACCTCGTTACGATTCTTCCGATGCCGGCAGGTTTGTCGTCCATTTTCTTTACGATGGAAGTTATAAGGTATTTGTGACAAAATATTTGCTTGGGCATCGAAAATATCCGCTTTCTGGCAAGGAGGCGGAACTGGAGCCGGGTGTTCCACTGGAAATAATATGGGAGTAAATTTTTTACATGACTGTTCTTTATGATAATTTATTTTCAATTCAGGGAGGGCTGTAATGAATTTATTGGGAAAGCGATTTGCTTGCCTATTTTCATGTGTTTTTCTATTGTTTTCAAATGTGGCCTGTAGCAAGGAATCAATGAAAATCAGCGTGAGTCTGACTGCTTATAACCACACCGAACACGGGGTTGGAAGCTATGTTGTGACACTTGAAGATGGCTCTTCAGCAGAGGCTGGCTACCTCGACCCTGGACAAGGTGGTGGGGGGCAAACTTGCTGTCTCTCAATACCGGCAGTATGGAAACCAAGCATGAAGGCAACGATAGTCATGGATACAGTAAAAAATGGGAAGGCTATCCGCGTAGAAAAAACAGTGTTGGTGCCGCAGTATTCTCGTGCCGATGCCAGCATGTTTGTCGCTCATTTTCTTCACGATGGTAGTTACAAAGTGTTTGTTACCAGATACCTGCTCGGACATCGAAAGTATCCGCTTTCTGGTAAGGAAGCAGAACTGGAGCCGGGAGTGCCGCTGGAAATAATATGGGAGTAAAATTTTTTATGTAAGTGTTATTTGCGGTTTTATTTAAATTCCTGAAAGGCAATGATGAATTTATTTGGAAAGAAATTGGGTTGTGTTTTTTTATGTATTTTTCTATCATTTTCAAATATTGCTTGTAGCAAGGAACCAGTGAAGATTGTCGTGAATATGACAGCGTATAACCACACCGAACATGGTGTCGGAAGCTATATCGTGACACTTGATGATGGATCTTCAGCCGAAGCTGGCTACTTGGGTCCAGGGGAAGGTGGGGGCGGGAAAACTTGCTGTCTCTCGATACCAGCGACATGGAAGCTCGGAATGAAAGCGACTATTGTCATGGATACGGTAAAAAATGGTAAGGGGATTAGAGTGGAGAAGACGGTTTCTATACCTCGTTACAATTCTTCCGATGCCGGCAGGTTTGTCGTCCATTTTCTTCATGATGGAAGTTATAAGGTATTTGTAACAAAATACTTGCTTGGGCATCGAAAATATCCACTTGCTGGCAAGGAGGCAGAACTGGAACCGGGAATTCCACTAGAAATAATATGGGAATAGAGTTTGTAGTAATTGTGAAATAATTCAGGGATTTTCATAAAATGTCTATTATCTATACAGGAAGAAAAGCTCCTCTCGATGGGCGGCGCAGGCTCACTGCCAAAGAATCGTCACAGCGCGCAAAGGCGATGGCCTGTGTCAGGTCGCCCAAGAAGACAGAATGCCAGGGGCAGATTTATATTGGACTGTTTTATGATGGCAGTGGCAATAATCATGATTGGAAGCAGAAAGATCCGTTAGTCAACCCCAAGAACCTGACACAGCGGCAACGAAATAAGCATAGCAACGTTGCCAGGCTATGGGATGCTCATCTTGATGAGCCAAAGAATGGGTTCTTTCGTGCATATATGCCAGGCGTCGGTACGCCGTTCAAGGAGATTGGCGATACGGTAGAGACGTTGACCGATAATGCAGGTGGTGGCTTCGGTTACATGGGCGCCGATCGCATCAATTGGGGCATTACATCATTGATCAATTCGGTTCATGAATATTTGACAACTCTGCCATTGGTCGAGCTGGCTGAGCAAAGGCTGCTGGTGAATTTGATGAGTTCGCAAATGCTGCTCGGGTTGGAAGGCGTGCAGCGGTGGACAATGCTGACGTCGCTTGAAGAAAAACTGGCGCGTGTTGTCAAAAATCATCAGCGCAAGGTAAAGCAAATCAACGTGTCCATCTTTGGATTTTCCCGTGGCGCGGCCGAGGCGCGCGCCAGTGCGCACTGGCTGCATCAGGTGTTCGAACGGGAAACCGGCGCATTTGAGCTGGCAGGCGTACCCATACGCATAGGTTTCCTGGGAATTTTCGATACCGTCGCCGCCGTTGGTGTGGGGGATGTAACGCCGGTCACCTTCGGGCACATGGCCTGGGGAAAAGGAACCCAGAGCATCCATCCTGTAGTAGAAGAGTGCACGCATTTCATCGCTTTGCATGAACAGCGTGCCAGCTTTCCGTTGGAATCGGCGACAGGGCGTGGCAATGTTGGCTACCCCGGCATGCATTCCGATGTAGGTGGGGGTTATTACCCAGGTGAGCAGGGCAGATCCATGCCGGGCTGGGGACCGTCGCCGCATCTGTCGCAGATTCCCTTGATCGACATGCATTTCGCCGCCCTGAAAGCCGGTGTGCCCTTGCGCACCCTGAATGAGATGAAAGAGACAAAGCACAGCGCACTTCAAAAATCCTTTGCCACCGACCCAAGACTGATCGCCTCCTACAACAACTGGCTGACGCATAACGGCATCAAGGGCGCCGACGTGAAGACCTTTACCGAGGCGCATACAAAACAATATCTGCGCTGGCGCGGCATGTTGCACGCGCAGGGAAAAACGCAATTGAAGAACAAGCGCTTTTTCAAGGAGTCGGACCAGCCGGGGAAGAAAGATCTGCTGGAGGCCGATACCGATCTGGGGATATATCTGCGCTCCTGGCGCGAACGAAAGAAGGCCAACGCAACCGTGGCGGGGTGGCTCAATGAACGTGCCAAGAGTGTCTTGAATCGCGTCAGCCCGGCTGGCATGCTGTTTGTCGAAGACGGGAAAGACCCGTTAAGCGACTGGGAAGAGCGATTTTTGAAAATCATGACGGAAGGCGCGCAACCGCCGGTTGCCTGCGTCACGCTGTTTGAAGATTATGTGCACGATTCGCGCGCCGGCTTTCGCATCCTCGGCAAGCACGAACCGGTATGGCTGACCGGCGGCTATGGCCGCTTTCGCAACGTTTTCGTGCAAAGCGATGATTATTCGAATATGTCGAATATCGCCAATGAATCTTTGAAGGCCGTCAAGGCAGCAGGCGACGCGGCCGTGACCTACTTCCAGAAGTTGTATGGCTATACCGTCAGCACTTACCGGGCAGCGCGCAGAAAGGTTGCCGCGACCGCGAAGGCGGTGGCCGAGGCCGAAAAACGGCTGGAGCGGCAGGCGGTGGCAACGTACAGGGAAACGAGCCGGATGATCGTCGATGGCGCCACCCGCGCCGGTCACGGCGTGCATGATGCCGGGGTCGAGGCGGAAAAAAAATTGGACCGCGCAGTCAAGACCGCAAAAAACGCCATGCAGCAAGCCAGCCAGGAAGCCCGGCTTTATTATCAGGCCGAAAAAAAGGTCATCTTGAAATATGCCAATGCAGAGGCCGTGTGGAAGGCGCAGCTGGAAAAGCGCTGGCGCGAGGAAGAGCGGGAAAAAGCGAAATAGGATTGAGCCAGGCAAAAACTTGAACACCCTGGCGGCGGCAGTCGCGCCGCCAGGGTGTGAGCAGCGGTTTCAGCCATTCTCGGGCGGCTGCACGCCCAGCAACTCTTCGATATGCGCCAGCGAAGCGGCGTCCTTGACCACCGAGCGCAGCCAGCTGTGCAAATCCTGGTCGGCCGCATTGGCGGCCTTGTCGGCAAAATAGGAGACGGGGCTGTGCGGCTCGCTGCGGCGGAAGAATTGCGCCACGGCGCGCAGTTGCTCGATCGCTTGCACGCGGGTGGTGACGGCGCCGGGCGGGCCGGCCGGGACCGCAGGCATGGGCGGCGCCATCGCGCTTTCTGCAATGGCCACACCGCTCGCCGCCATGGCAGGCACGGCTGGCGCCACACCGGCACTGGGGGGCATCACGCGCAGCATCGCTTCGACGGCTTCGCGCGCCGTGGAGAAGGCCGGGCTGTCGTTGCCCAGCCGGGCGTCGACGACTCGTTCGAGCTTGCGTAGCGCTTCCAGGCAATCTTGCGCGTCGACGGCGAAGCTGGCGCAGAAGGCGGCCGAGTTGTTGCGCCGCGCCGCTTCCATATCGGACAACTTGACGCCTTCATGCTGTCTGGCGGAATCACCCGGGGCGGCCTGGCGCCGCGCCGTTTCGAAATCGATGGTGGAAAAGGCGCCGCCCGGGCCGCCCGTGACGGGCACCTCGCGCAGCAGCGCAGGGATACGCGAGAGTATCCAGCTCAGGTTGCCGATGCGCTGCTCCTGGTCGCCGTCTTCCGCATCCGGGAACAGGCCCCGGTCCCAGAATTTTTCGCACAGCCCGGCCAGCACCAGCAAGCCTTCGGCCATGCCGCGCAGGTGGTGGCGCTTGGCGCCCGCTTCGGTCAGCCAGACGGCCAGGCGCAGGTCCTTGCTGCTGCCGGCAAGCAGGCCGGCGCAGCTGCGCACGACGAAGTCCCAGTCGGCTTCCTTGAGATCGGCGATCCATTCGCCCTGGTCGAGCGAGGGGTCGTCGAACTTGCGCGCCAGAGTGATGGCGTCGAGTTCGGGCGAAAACGCCAGGTCCACGCCTGACGGTTGTTCATTGCTGATCGGAAGTAATAACTGTTCGGCTGAAAACATGTGGTCCTCTGATGGATGGTTATTGCGCCATGCGAAATTCAATGCGCCGGTTGCGGGCGCGCCCGTCCGCCGTGTCATTGCTGGCGATCGGCCGGTCGGAGCCCTGGCCCGATGCCGTCAGCAGTTCGCCGTGGATGCCCTTCGACGACAGGTAGAATTTGACGGCCTCGGCGCGCGCCTGGCTCAGGCTCTGGTTGCTGGCGCGCAAACCCTGGTTGTCGGTATGGCCGATGATTTCCACTTTGCGGCCGGCCAGCTTTTGCATGGCGGCCGCCATTTCATCGAGGATGGCGCGGCCAGACGGCGTCAACATGGTTTTTCCGCTTTCAAATTCGATGGTGCGGTTGGCCAGGGTGGTGTCGAGTACGCCTTGCTCGCTGGCCGACACGCGCAGGCCATTGTTGACGGTGTAGGTGGGATTGAGGCTGGTGGCGATATCGCTGGCGATCTTTTGCCGCTGCGCCTCGTTGGCCACTTCGCCGCGCACGCTGACGACGCTGCCGTCGATCTTCAGCTGACCGCGGCTGATCTGCTTGAGGTTGGGCGAGAGCAACTTTTGCACATAGGCGTTCCAGTTGGCGGGCAGCACCACCTGGCCGACGGCGATCTGGTCGACCACCTTGTCGGCGCCGTACAGTTCGCGCAGGCGCGCCAGCACGGCGGCCTTGCTCGCTTCGTCGGGCACGGTGCCTGCGGCCAGCACCTGGCCTGGCTGCGGCGTGGCGGCCGTGGGTATCGATAGGGGGGCTGGCGCGGGTACAGGCGCTGGCGCGGCCGTTGCCGGCACTTGCGCTATAGCGGGCAGGGCGGCCAGCGCCATGCCGAGGAGGAGAACGATCCGGGATACGCGCATGGTCAGGTTCCGATAAAGGCGGCGCGCAAGGAATCGTGCGCCGATTTGAGCGAGAGGTTGGCTTGCGCCAGATAGGTCGACACTTTCTTGATCGCATAGTCGCTGCCGACCTGTTCCTCGACCCAGTCCAGGTCGTCGAACGCGATATGGTGGTCGAGCGCAGCTTGCGGATTCATCAGCACATGCAGGGTCTGCGCCGAGGCGCCGGAAAATCCCAGCACCAGCGTCTGGCGGCCGCGCAGCCGGGTGATGAACAGCGCCAGCTCGAAGTCGGCGCGCGCCAGGAACGGCGTGATCAGGTGCATCCAGAACGCCGCCACCATGTTGCGGTACAGCGGGTCGGCCGGCAGCGGCAGTTCCAGGCTTTTTTCCAGCCGGCTGGAACTGCTGGCCATCACCGGCTGCAGCAGCAGGCCCAGTGCCAGCAGCACCTGCCGCACCGTGCCCGTGAACCCGGTGGGCGCCAGCAGCGCGTCGAGCTCCCCCATCGTCTGCATGTCGAGAAAATCGTTGAACGCGGCTTCATAGGCGGCGGCGCGCAGGTCGACGTCGATGCTGGCATGCGTGGCCGCCTGCAGCGCGTTGCCCGCATCGGGGCCGCGCATGTCGTTGCTGAGCGCCTCGAAGCGGTTCCACAGGCGCGACAGCACCAGCGGACAGTTGGCGACAAACGCGGCCGGCTGGTCCACTTCCATGGTGCTCATCATCAGGAAGGGAAAGCGGCGCGACGAGGCATCGCTGCTGGCGGCGATATGGCCGGCGATGGCGCGCCCGCGGCGCGGGCCGATAAAGGCGAAGTGCATGGGCGGCAGCGCATCGTAGGTCAGCTTCCAGCGCGCGTCGGCGCTGAGCAGGTCCATCGCCTGCGCCAGCCAGTCGTCGAGGATCTTCAGCAGGGCCGGGTTGTCGCTGGCCTTGACGAAGTCGCCGCGGCTGGGCAGCTTGCCGAAGTAGCCGATGGCGGTGGCGGTGGCGCGGCTCATGGCGCGACGGCGGCATTGGCCGCGATGGCGCCGGCAGGGGCGGCCGGTGCGGGAGTATTGACGGCCGGCACGCTCTGGGCCACGCTTTCCGGCAGCTTCAGGCCGCGGAAGCCCGCCGCGCCCGAGGCGGTGCTCGGCGCGGCGGCCGGCGCCGGCGTGGCGACGATCTTCAGGTTGGCCGCTACGGTCACGCCGCTGTTTTCCCAGCTCAGTTCGAACACGCCGCCATCCTTGCGCTTGCGCTTGGCCGAATCGATCATTTTCTTCAGGCCGAAATGGCCAGGTTCGTTGAGCAACACGATCGTGCGGCCTTCCGGCGTGATGGCGCTGATGCGCGCGCCGGGCGTGCCTTGCGGATTCGGCCAGACCATATGGATCCACGGCTGCGGCTGGCCGCGCCAGCGCAGGGCTTGCCCATCGATCTCGATCGTGTACTCGGTGGCGCCGCTGGCGGCCAGCGCCTGCAGGTCGAAACGGGTTTGCGCTTCGCCGGCGCCGGCCGCCGTGGCCACGCCGTTGGCGCTGAGCGGCGCGATCCAGCCGGGGAAGCTGGCCACCACGGACGGCGCCAGGCCGATGCCCATGTTGGCCCAGGTCTTGGCGCTGAGCGCGTCGCCACGGCGCACCACCAGCGGGCCGATGGTGGTATTGAAGAACTTGGCGATGCTGCCTTCCGGTCCGAACACCTGGCCGATGTCGGCATTGCTGGCTTCGCTACCGGAGGCGGGCGAGAACGGATATTTGGGCGCCAGGGTTTTCTGGAACGGTTCGAGCACCTGCGCCAGCCAGACCTTGTTGATTTCCGTCTCGGTCGGCTTGATGATGACGGCAAACGTCTGCATCAGCGGGCGCACCAGCAGCGGCCGGATCGCCTGCTTTTGCCCGTCGGTCATGCCGGTCAGCATCTGTTCATCCACGTATTTGAGCGCATCGGCCAGTTCCGAACCGGTGCCGTCGAGCGTCTGCTGCATGAATTGCTTGGCGCCGGGGCCGGTATCGCCCTGGTTCTTGATCTGGTTGAAGCGGGCGCGCAGCTTGGACAGCGCTTCCATGTAGCCGCGCATCAGCGAAGCATCCTTGTCCTTGGTAACCACCAGGCGGGCCACGCCGGAAAACTCGCGGCCCACCGGTCCCATCGGCAAGGCGCCGGCGGCGGGCGCGCCCGTGCTGACGTTGACGTTGATGCCGGAGGGTTTCTGGCGCAGGATGGTTTCCTTGAACCAGCCCATCACGCCGCGCTGGGCGCGCTGCAAGCCCTGGCCCAGCAGCGACGGGTTGTCCCACGAGGTTTCCTTGTACACCGTTTCGATCAGCTTGTTGATCGGCGAGGTTTGCGGATCGCCGAGCCGGTTCATGGCCGCCGCCGCATTGTCGAAGCCGTTCAACTCGCGGATGCTGACGCCCTGGATGAATTTCTGCCATTCCCTGGCGTAGTCCGTCTTGTACAGTTCGACCAGCGCTTTCTGGATCTGCTCCGGGCTGCCTTCCAGCGTCAGGTCGTCCTTCGACGCCGTTTTCAGCACCCAGTCGGCGCTTTGCAGTTCGCGGTTGGCCGCCTCCTGGAACGCTTGCTGGATGAATTGCTCCCATGCGTCGCGCGTGAAGGTGCCGGGAATGGCGTAGCTGCCCAGCACCAGTTCCTTGTCCTGCTCGCCGACGATGCGCGCCACCGTCATCGAGGCGAAGCGCGTGGCGGCGCGTGCCTTGACGTCGGCGTACACGCGTTCGCGCGCCGGCATGCCCCGCACCACGCGGCGCAGGCTGTCGCGCGACTGGTCGACCAGCGCCAGCTTGCTGTCGATCTGCGGCCAGGACGGGTCGTTGATCTGGGTCAGGTAAAACGAAATCATGCGTTCGGCACTGCGTATCATCTGTTCGCGCGGCATGCTGCTGCGGTTGCTGTCGAGCCAGACACGCCAGAAGCGGGTCAGCTGGTCGTTCAGGTGGCTTGCTTCGGCGCGCGACTTGTCGCTCAGCATCAGGTAGGTCTTCAGCGCGTTATATGCATCTTCCACATTCGCCGGCGAGGCATCCTTGAACTGCTGCGCGCCCAAATTGACGGCGGCGGCCGTGGCGGGCGGCGCGGCGGCAGGGGCGCTGGCCAGGGCCGGCGTCGGCGTGGCGGCCACGGGCGTGGCCAGGGTGCCGGCCGGCGCGGGCAGGGTGGCTGCCGCGCCGGCCGATACCGCGCCCGACTGCGGCGTGCTGGCCATCGGCTGCAAGCGGCTGGCGCCGGCGTTGACTTCGGCCAGGAAGGCTTCCAGCGATTGCGCGACCGGGCTGAGCATCACTTCACGCACGCCCGAGAAATACTCCTCGCGCAGTTTGCGCTCCAGCAGATCCCCCTGATACAGCCCCAGGCCCAGCGAGACGGGCCGGCTGTTGCGGTAGGAATCGAGCTGCTCGATCCGGTCCTGCAGGATTTCCAGCGCTTCGAAGCGCGATTGCAGGTCGAGCCGCTTGTCCTGCACCTTGATCGCCTGGTCCAGGTCGGCCTGTACATTGGCCACCAGCTGGCGGTTGGCCATGTAGGACCAGCTCCAGCCGGCCAGCGCCAGGCCCACCAGCGCGGTGGCGGCAAAGAAGGTGGCGTAGCGCAGGCGGGTCTTGGCTGGACTGGCGTACTGGGCGACCAGTTCCTTGTCGGCGAAGATCACCTTGCGGAACAGATTGAGCAGGAAATAGCCATGCTGGTCCTGCACCGCGTTGTGTTGCTGCGGCTGCAGTTTCAAGTCGAAGCGCTGCGCCACGCGTTCCGACGAGGCAGATACGGACACGCCTTCCTGCAGCGCGCTGGTGAAATAGAAGCCGCGCATGACGGGCTTGAACTGGAACGGGTTTTCCTCGAACAGGGTGGCGATGAAGGCGCGCAGCGCACCCTTGATCGCGCTGAATTCGAGCGGGAAGGTGAATACGCCCGGCGGCATGCGTTCGTTCTGCTGCAGCGCCATGCTGGCCAGGCTCAGCTCTTTCAAACCGTCATACAGCTCGTCGAAACGCTGGTCGAACTGCTCCAGCACGTCCTGTCTGGAACTGGTCTGGTTGTAGGGCAGGGTGGCGCCCCATACCCGGTCGCGTTCGCCGCGTTCCGTGTCCTGGAAAAATTCGTTGAAACCGGTAATCAGGTCGGCCTTGGTGAACACCACGTAGACGGGCGCGTGCACTTCCAGTTTTTCCGTCAGTTCCTGCACCCGCTGGCGCAGGTTCTTGGCCAGGTTGATGGCGAATTCGGGCCGGCTGCCGGTCAGTTCGGCAATGCTGACGGCGATGATGATGCCGTTGATCGGCGCGCGCTTGCGGTGTTTTTTCAGCAGCGACAGAAAGCCGAACCATTCGGCGCGGTCTTCGTCGTTGACCGAATAGCGGCCCGCCGTGTCGAGCAGGATGCCGTCGGTGGTGAAGAACCAGTCGCAATTGCGGGTGCCGCCGATGCCTTGCACGATCTTGCTGTCGGCAAAAGGAAATTGCAGGCCGGAATTGGCGATCGCCGTGCTCTTGCCGGCCGCCGGATTGCCGATGATCATATACCAGGGCAACTCGTACAGGGCCGCGTCGCCCGACAGCTGGCCCAGTTTGGACGTCTTGATGGTGCCGATCGCCTCGAGCATGCGCTTGCGGATGGCTTCGGTTTCCTCGCGCTGGGTGGGGCCCGCCTTGGGCACCGCGCCGGCCGTCTGCTGTTCCAGCATGCCGCCGAACTGGGCGGCATCGCGCTGGCGGCGCTTGCGCTGCAGCCACCAGACCACGCTGGCGACCAGCAGAACCAGCGCCAGCGGCGGCACGATCCATACCAGCGGCCATTCAAAGATGACGGCGCAACTGGCCAGCAGCGCGGCCAGCGCCACGAAACCGATGGCGAACAGGCTGAAACGGGTAGTAATGGAATGCCAGAATCGTTGCATCATAGTATGAGGGGCGAGAGGTTGATAGGCATGGTGGAGGGAGGGCTCATGTGGCGGCGAGGGATTCAGGGGCAAGGGCTTCCGGGCCCACCACCACGGCGGCCCGGTGGAAGGCGTCGAGGTTGCTCAGGCAGAGCACCTGGCTGGCATTGCCGGCCGCTTCGTGCCGCGCCAGCACCAGCGCCGCCAAGGTGGCCACCTGGCCGCTCTGGCCGCAGGCGGCCGCCACGCTCAGTACGTCGCTGCTGAGATCGATATCGGGCAGCAGCGTGCCGGCATTGTTCATCAGTTCGATCATGCGGCTCGAGCGCTGGTCGGCATCGGCGTACAGCCGCATGATCGCGGCCGGAGCGACACCCGCCGCCGACATCGCCTTGCCGCCCAGCTCGGACAGCAAGCTGGCATCGCCAGGGCCGCGGCTGTCCGCCGACCTGCCGCGCACGGCCATGCTGGCCTGATGCAGCAGGATCGGCGTGTCCACCTGCAGCGCCGCCGCCTGGGCCGCGTCGGCCAGCAACAGGCCGGCCGCGCCTTCGCCGGGAATCTGGCCGCCCGGCTGGCCGGTGTTGAACAGCAGCTCGCGCGCGGTCCAGTCATGCACGGTCAGTTCGCCGATATGGGAAGCGCAAGCGAGCACGATGGCCAGGCAAGGCAGCTCCTGCAAGGCGGCTTGCGCGGCCAGCTGTTCGATCAGCGCCAGCGGTCCGCTGTCGCCGGCCAAGTGTGTGCTGAGCTTGTCGGACGGCCAGCCTTGCCGTTCCGCTTGCGCGTGCAGCCAGGCGGCACCCGTGTCGCGCTGCGGCTTGTCCCAATCGGACGGCAACAGCAGATGCAGTTGCAGGGTCGGCAGCGCGGCGCGCGCGCCCGTTTCCGCCGACTTGTCGCCGTCGAGCGCCGCGTGCATCGCCGCTTCCTGCATCAGTTCGTTCAATACGCCAGCGCCCAGCGCCAGTGCGCGCAAGTGTTCGGCATCGAAATGCGGCGCCGCACCCTGCGCCGTATCGGCCGGACGCGTCCGCAGCCAGTCGTCCAGCAGTTCCTTCTGGCCCTGTTCATCGAGGCCGGCCACGCGGGCGCTCATCACGGGGTAGCCCTGCGCGTCGGTCAGTTCGGGATCGAGTTCGGGGCGCTGCTGCTTGTCCAGCAGCGCGGCCGCCAGTTCCGGCGCCGACTCGCCACCGGGCATGCGCAGGGCGGCGGCGGCCAGGTGCAGCGGCGCACGCGGTGCAGCTTCATTCGCGCCCGCGTGGGCGTCGCCATCGGCGGCATCGGCCGGCGCCGCTGCCGGTGCGGCCAGCCTGGCCAGCAGTTTCTTGCCCAGCCACCAGCTGGTGAGCAGCACCAGCGGCAACGCCAGCATGGTGCCGGCCAGGTCGCCCGTCGACGGCATGCGCGTGCTGCTGCGCCAGTACCAGATTGCGCCGCCCCAGCACAAGGCGAACACGGCCAGTATCAGCAGGCTGCGCCGCAGCCACGGGCGCATCAGCGCACCCCCTTGCAGTGGCGGCGGGACGTCATAGCTGATCCGTGGTGGCTTGCTGGCTGGCGATCAGCATCGCGCCGCAGCTGGTCTTGTCGCCGTGGCGGGCCACCGGCTTGCCGTCGACGATCCAGCTGGCGTCGCCGCTGACGATGGGGCAGGTGCCATGGCCTGGCAGCGGGCACGAGACCTTGTCGCCCACGCGCGCGATGCCGATGCCGCCGCTGTCCGTCATCGCCGAGGCCTCCAGGACGCTGCCGCCATGCGATGTTTTATCGCCCAATCTGATTACGGGACCAGCCATATGTGCTCCTTCCAGTCATCGTTGTTTTTTCATGACACCGGGCATGCGCAGTTCGGTGTGGCCGAAATCCATCATTTTCCAGCGGCCGCCCCAGGTCATGCCGACCGATTCGGCCACTTCGCCATACAGCTGATAGCCGCGCATGGCCCAGGGATCCTTTTCCGAGATCACCAGCTTGCCGTCGCGCAAAAAGGCACAATCGGCGGCCAGGCCATACTGATGCCAGCTCTGGAACGCGGCCGCATTGGTGACATTGCTGCCCATGCCTGCCAGCATGTTTTGCCGCTCCGGACTGCGGTAGCCTTCCAGGATGGCCATGTCGTAGCCATGTTTTTCCTTCATGATCTTGAACACCAGCAGCAGCCTTTGCGCGTATTCGGCATTGAGCAGCGTCCAGTTGCGGCTGGCCGATACCAGCATCGGGCGAATTTGCTGCACTTCTTCGGTGGCGAACACCAGCGGCGGCAGGTCTACCGGCGGCACCAGCTGTTCGCCTTGCAGCAGGGCTGACACCTGCGTATTCATTTCGCGCGTCGAGACCTCATAGCCGCCCAGCATGTTCTTGCTGCCTGCCAGCAAGGCGATCGCCGGCGGCAGGCAGACCACCGCCGCGCCGCCCAGGAACAGCAGGTAATGGCGGCGCACGAATGCCGCGCTGCCGAGCAGCGTGCTGGCGCCGCCACGGCGCAGCGTGTCGAGGCCGGCGTTCCTGCGCCGGGCCAGCCGATCGAGCCGCGCCGTCAAACCTTGTTCGGCCGTCGCCAGCGCCCGCAGCACCAGTTCGCGGCCGGATGGAAACAGCGCCAGCCAGCTGATCAGGCATGCGAGTAAAAAATAGAGTGCCACCGCCAGTAAAAACACGCCCGCTCCGTTCGAAAAAAGGCGCCATGCATGGGCAGTTGAATGCCGCGGTGCCAGCGTTTGCGCTAATATTGCCTCGGAGTATATCTTACTAACTTGCTAATTACGGGGGCTTTGTTTCAATTGTGCGCCGGGTCGGCACTGTTGATTTCCTAACATGCGTCACGCTTTTTTTTATTGTCGTAAGGTATTGTAAATATTGACAGGAGTTAAAATTTTGCGAAGCAATGACGACAGCCCAAGGCCATCGACACGGCCCAGCTTATTGACGCCCGCGCAGCAGGCCGAGGCCGACCGTAGCCGTATCCTGAACCACCTCGAAGGCGGCCGTCGGCCCGCGCCCGTGCCGCATGACGGCCGTCGCGCCGGCCGCTGGGCCGTCTGGGGCGGCATGGTGGCCGGCGCCTTGCTGCTGCTGGCCACGGGCGCCTGGCTGGGACAGCGCGAAACGGCGGCGCAGGCCGAACCGGCGCCGGCCGGCACGGCGCCAGCGCCGGAAGCACCGGCCGTGGCCGCCGCTCCAGCCCCCGCCCCCGCCGCGGCCAGCATACGCGAGGAGGAGCAGCAGGCGCTGCCGCAGCAGAGCTTGAGCGAAATGCTGGGCGCCGGCATGCCAGTCCCTGCGCCCGTGCCGCGCCCCAGGGATGTGCTGAGCAAGGCACTGGAAAGTCCGCAGAAGAGCGCGCCCAGGCCGGCGCGCGCACCGCAGCAGAAACCGCCCGCCAAAGCGCTCAAGCCGGCCGATCCGGCCAAACCCGCCACCACGCCGGAACAGGAAAGCGACGTGGCCCTGCTGGCCGCGCTGGTGTCGCATTCCCAGGCGGGCACGGCGCCCGTCAAGGCGCCGTCCAGCCTGCAAGCCCAGTTGCAGCAATGCAGCAAATTGAAACCGGCGGCGGCCGATAGCTGCCGCCAGAGAACCTGCGCCGGCCGCACCGGCAAACCGCAATGCAAGGCGGCCAGGGCTGCGGCGAAAGGCGCGCGATGAGCGCAGCGCTGCTGGACCGGGTGGGCGCCGCGTTGAGCGCGTTCTCCAGCATCACGCGCTTGTATGAGCTCAAGTTTGAAGACGACAGTGCGCACGAGACTGCGCCCCTGCTGGTGGAAGCGTTCGCCGGCGACGAGCAATTGCAGACGCCGGGCGCGCGCGATGTCATCGTATTGTCGACCAGCGCGCAGCTGGCGCTGGCGCCCATGCTGGGCAAGCGGGCCACGCTGCAGGTCAGTCTGTTTGATGGCAGCCGCGCCAGCTTCAGCGGCCATGTCAGCGAAGCGGCCATGCTGGGCAGCCTGGGCGGCCTGGCGCGCTACCGGCTGCGTCTGACGCCATGGCTGTGGCGGCTGGGCCAGGTGCGTAACAGCCGCGTCTGGCAAGACAAGACCGTGATCGAGGTCGTGGAGTCCGTGTTCCAGCCGTATGCGCCGGCGGCGCTGTGGCGCTGGAGCGATGAAACGCGTCCGTTCATGGAGGGCGCCGCGCCGCGCAGCTATTGCTGCCAGTACCGCGAATCGGACCTCGATTTCGTCAGCCGCCTGCTGACCGAAGAAGGACTGGCATGGCGCTTCGAGGAACAGGACGGCGGCCATTGCCTGGTGCTGTTTGCCGACAGCAGCGCCGACAGCGCCGTGCCGGAAGACGCTTCCAGCGCGGCCGGCGGCGGCATCCGCTTTCATGGCGCGCGCGCCGGCGAGCAGGGCGACACCATGCAGGCGTTCAGCACGGCGCGCTCGCTGAACACGGCGCTGGCCACCGTGCTCAGTTACGACTACAAGGCCAAGCGTGCGGTCGCGGCCAGCGTGCCGACCCGGACGGCGATGGGCGGCCGGCGTGCGCCGCTGCTGGAAAGCTACGATACGCCGGGCCAGTATTACTATGCCGACGCCGCCCAGGCCAGCCGCTACGCGCTGTTGCGGATGCAGGCGCTCGAAGCGCGCCGCGAACGCTGCATTGCCCGCTCGACGGTGCGTACCTTGCGCGCCGGCACGCGGTTCAGCCTGACGCAGGGCCCTCTGCAGGCGGCAGGCGACGCGCCGTCTTACACGCTGCTGCGCGTGTGCAGCGTGGGCGTCAACAACCTGCCGGCGCCGGCCAGGCAGGGACTGGCCGAACTGTTCGGCCCGATTCCGGAACTGCTGCAGGAAAGCCTGGGCACGCTGAATCTGGGGCCGCGCCACATCGAGCATGTCGAACAGGTGATCGCCCAGGCCATGGCCAGCGGCTATGCCAATCATCTGGAAGCGATTCCATCGGCCACGCCGTGGCGCCCGGTGCTGGGCGAAAACGGGCTGCGCCAGCATCCGAAACCGACCGCCTTCGGCAGCCAGAGCGCCATCGTCGTCGGCGCCGACGGCCATGACGTGGCCAGCGGCGCCGAGGAAATCCATTGCGACAAGCTGGGCCGGGTGCGCATCCGCTTTCACTGGCAGCGGGAGACGGGCGCGACCTGCTGGGTGCGCGTGGCGCAGCGCGCGGCCGGCGGTGGCATGGGTAGCCAGTTTTTGCCGCGCATCGGCCAGGAAGTGCTGGTGCAATTCCTGGAAAACGATATCGACCGGCCCGTCATCATTGGCGCGCTGTACAACGGCCAGGGCGAGGGCGGTACCGCACCGACCCCGGGCGGCGCGGCGCGCGACCCGGGCGACGCCGGCGTGTTCGCGCCGGCGCACGATCATGGCGTGTCGGCACAGGGGAATGTGGCGGGCGGCAACAGTCCGCTGTGGCATGGCGCATCGGGCGCCAGCGCCGGCCACCGCAATACGGCCGCGCAATGGGGCATCCGCAGCAAGGAATTCGGCAAGGCGGGCAGTGCGGCCGGTTATAACCAGCTGCTGTTCGACGACACCGACCAGCAGGGCCGTATCCAGCTGAAAAGCAGCCACGCGGCCAGCGAACTGAACCTGGGTCATCTGATCCACGGCGCTGACAATTACCGCGGCAGCCTGCGCGGCGCCGGCGCCGAATTGCGCACCGATGCGTATGGCGCCGTGCGGGCGGGTGCCGGCCTGCTGGTGTCGAGTTATGTCATCAATCACAATGCTGGCGCGCGCGACCCGGCCGGCGACAATGCGCCCGGCATGGCGCTGCTCAAGCAGGCGGCCAAGCTGGGCGAGACCTTCAGCCAGGCGGCCGTCACGCACCAGGGCGTCGCCTATGCGGCGCACCTGGGGGCGACGGCGCCGGGCAGCAGCGCGCTCGACGCCAAGGCCGCGCCGTTGCCGGCTTTTCTCGCCAGCGCCTCGGGCATGCTGAGCCGCGAGAGCGTGGCCGCCGCCCGAAGCGACGCGGCCGGCAAGCCCACTGCGCCGGCCGACGACAAGCTGCCGCACAGCAGCGACGCCATCCTCGCCGTGGCGGCCAAGGCGGGGCTGGGCGTGGTGGCCGGCCAGGATATCCAGCTGGCCAACGGCGAAACGGTGTCCCTGATGAGCGGGCTCGACACGCAGTTCACCAGCGGCGGCACATGGCGATTGCACACGGGTCAGGCGATCGGCCTGCTGGGCGGCGTGGTCAAGCCGGGCGAGGGCGAGCTGGGCATGCAGCTGGTGGCGGCCAGCCAGCCGATCGAGGTACAGGCCCAGTCCGACGAGATCAAGGTGCAGGCGCGCGAAGAGGTCAACGTCGTCAGTGCCAACGCGCACATCGATTGGGCGGCGGCGAAAAGCATCCGCCTGTCGACGGCGGGCGGGGCCAACATCACCATCGAGGGCGGCAATATCACGATCCAGTGCCCGGGCAAGATGACCGTGTTTGCGGGCAAGAAAAGTTTTCTGGGGCCGCAAGGGCTCGGCTATCCCTTGCCGCGCTTGCCGCGTTCCGAGCTGGCGTTGCGGCCCTTGAAATTCATGCTGCGCCTGGCCGACACGCCAGGGCTGAAAGGCCATGCGCTGGCGCACACGCCGTGGAAGATCACCCATGGCACGCAGCCCGACGGCATGGATTTCATCGACGGCGACAAGCTCGTCGCGCAGGGCAAGACCGATGCATCCGGCAACATCAAGCTCAGCGATGAAGAGGAAAAAAAGCTCGCCGCCGTCTATGCGAGCAATCCGGACCATACGTGGATCGTGTATCCGGGCCACAGCGTGCGGCTGAACGTGGAAACCGAATCGCCCGACTGGACCGACAAGGAAAAGCTGTTCCATGCGATGCAGGCGGCGGACTTCAGCGCCGGGCGCTACGGCACCATCTTCGAGGCGGCCGCGGCGCCGCAGGCGCGCTATGCGAAAGAAGCGCTGGCCTCGCTTACCCTGAAAAACATCTTGCCGAAGGTGAAAGTCTGATGGTGACGATTTCATTCCCGGCACGCCACCTTGGCGATCGACAGCGACATGCGTCATGACACATAAAAATATCTCCCAACTGACGGCCAAGGACGGTACGCCGAGCGCGCCGGCGACCTCGGCGCCCGGCTGTTTCGTGCACGATGGCGAGGAGCTGCCCAATTTTCCCAAGCAAAAGTGGGGCAGTATCTTTTCCGAACAGCAAAAGGGCAACCGCGTTGAGTTCTATGTGACTGGCGAAGAGTATTTCACGGCCGTGGCGAAGGCCATCGAAGGCGCCAAGAAATCGATTTTCATTACAGGCTGGCAAGTAAATTTCGATGTGGAACTGACGGCGAGCAAGACCCTGTTCGAATGCCTGGATACGGCCATCAGCAGCCCCGCCGCGCCGACAGTGTATGTCATGCCGTGGCTTTCGCCCAAGGTCGGGGTTGACACGGGCGACTTCGAAACCGTGCTGGCCATCTTCCAGCTCAATGCCGGCGTCGGCGGCCCCGCCAAGGCATTCGCCTTGCCGGCGATCGCCCAGAGCGACATGGAAGGGATGCTGGGCATCGGCTTTTCGCATCACCAGAAACTGGTGGTGATCGACGATGAACGCGCGTTTGTCGGCGGCATCGACCTTGCCTATGGCCGGCGCGACAATGGCAAGTTCGCCCTCAGCCACGGCACGCGCAAGGGCAATGAGGTCTACAACACCTGCATCCCGGCCATCGAGCCCATGAGCAATGAAGCGCAAACGGCGTACCTGACGCGCGCGGAACTGCTGGCCGGCTGCATCGGCGGAAAAGTCGGTGGCGCGGCCGCGTTTGCCACCTCGGCCACGGCCGCGCCGATCGCCGTCGCGCTCGACGTGGTACAGGGCGCCAAGGATGGCATCGCCCGGGTAACGAAGAATCTTTCCGCGAAATGGAAGGCGATCGACCTGATGCCCGATTTTATCGGCAAGCTGCAGGACATACCGATCGACGTCGCGCAGGATATGTCGCGCTGGGCTTACGGCCAGCTCGACAAGGGCTTGCGCGACAAGGTCGATGGCGTGCGCACCACGGGCAGCGCGCATGTGATCGACGGCGGCACGGCGCTGATGTCGTGGCTGAACGCGGGCTCGCTGAACAAGCTGCCGCCCGAATTGCGCAGCGGCACGGCCAGGCTGATCGAAACGTTCGTGATCGGCGTCCTCACTTATCTGTCGACCCTGGCCGACGCGCGCCCCACGCGCTATGAAAACCTGAAAAAACTGCGCAAGATCATGCCGACCGGGGCCAAGACCTTCGCCGCCACGCAGCCGCGCATGCCGTGGCACGATGTGCATGCGGCGATCGTCGGGCCCTCGGTCAGCGACTTGAGCCGCAATTTCATCGAGCGCTGGAATGGCATTGCCCAGCGCTATGAAAAATCGTACCAGGCCAGCGTGCCGCCGGCGCTGGTCAAGATGTTCCAGGCGCTGGGCATGTCCGGCACGCCCAGGCTGGTCTTGCAGCGCATCGCCGCCGCGCCGCCGCCGAATACGCATGCGCAGCCGGGCGACGCCTGGGTGCAAGTGCTGCGCAGCGCGCCGATGACCTTGCTCAAGGACGAAATGGCGGCGCATGCGCGCAAGGGGCAGCAGGCGGCCAGGCCGGCATGGCCGCAGAACAATTGTCTGAAGGCGATGTTGACGGCGATTAACGGCGCGCAGAAATTCATGTATATCGAGGGCCAGTTTTTCCAGTCTGAATATGGCAGCGATGAAAGCAAGACCAGGCCGCTGTCCGGTCCGATGGCGGCCCTGCTCGACATCAGCAAGTCGCCGGCCTATGAAAAGTATGCGAAGCAGCTCGGCGTCTATGGCGTGCCGCCGGCACAGATGATCGACAAGCTGGTCTGGTCGCAGATCGACGATGTCAAGGCCGACATTGCCGGCGGCGGCAGCGATTTCATGGCCGATCTGTTCAATGTGATGAGCAACTACGCCGATATCACCTCGACCCGCATGATGGGCAAGGAGGAGCCGGGCATTCTGAATCCGATCGGACTGGCATTGTCCCAGCGCATCGAACGCGCCATCAACGATGGCTTGCCCTTCCATGTGTACATGGTGCTGCCGGTACACCCGGAAGGCACGCTCGACACCCTCAACATCATGACACAGCTGCATCTGACGATGCAGTCGCTGGTGTTCGGCAAGGATAGCCTGGTCAACCGGATCAGGCGCGCCATCCTGGTGCGGGACCTGCGCAAGAGCAAGAAACTGGATGCGGACGAGGCCAAGAAAACCGTCGCGGGCTATGCGACGGACCGGCTTGCCGAATTGGCCGGCGACAAGTGGACCAGCTATTTGACCTTGCTCAATCTGCGCTCGTGGGAAACGCTGGGCAAGCGCCATGTGACGGAGCAGATCTATGTGCACTCCAAGCTGCTGATCGCCGACGACCGGGTGGCGATCCTGGGCAGCGCCAATATCAACGACCGCAGCCAGCTGGGCGGACGCGATTCGGAACTGGCGGTCGTCGTCAGGGATGACCATCAGACCGACGTCGCGCTCGACGGTGTCGATAGCGACAAGGTCAGCGTCAACGTGCATGACTTGCGGGTGCGCCTGTGGAAGAAACTCTTTGGCCTGACCGATGGCGCCACCCCGGCCAAGGACTTGATCAAGCACCTGCTGCATCCGGCGGCCCCGGACACCTGGGAAGCGATCCAAAAGGTGGCGCTGGCCAATGCGGAAGCGTATGCCAAGGCCTTCGCCTTCCTGGCGCGTCCAAGCGGCAAGCCCAGTTCGATCTGGCCCACGTGGAACGCCAGGACGCGCAGCCTGCAGCACTACATGCCGTTCCATGAGCGTTTCTGGCGCGATGCCGATATCTTGCGCGATGAATCGCATTCCTGGGAGGCGCAATCGCGCGCGCCCGAATCGGCTCCCGTGGGCGTGCAGGGTTTCATCGTGGCCTTGCCGGTCACCTGGACGGCGGGCGAAAACAATATTTCAGGCATGAATCTGACCCTGCTGGCCCATCAGGAGAAGAAACCGCTGCACGATGCCGACCATTCCTTGCCGCAAGAAACCTATGCCCAGGTTGAATCAGGCAGGCGCCTGCCAGCCGGGCAGCGCGAAAGCTCGGCTTGACGAACGCTGTATTTTTTGAGTGATACCCATGACGATAGTTGGTCTTCCGCATTTTTCCGCACGCCATCTCGCCGCTCTCCTGCTGTGTGCCGGCGCGCATGGCGAAGGCATGGCCGCCAAGCAGGCCGATCCGGCGGCGCCGTCGCGCAAGCCCACCGCGCAGGAGCTGGCGCAAGCGACGGCGCCCGGGTACGTGACGCCGGCCGGCATGGCGTGCGAATGCCTGGGGCGGCTGGTGTTCGACGTGCATGCGCCGGTACAGTGGCCGACCCGCTACAAGGACGCGTCCGACACGGGCATCTTTTACCGCTCGTTCAGCGAACAGGTATTTCACCAGGGTGATGAGATACAGGTCGGCAATGTCCGCATCGGCGTGCTGGGTCCGTTGAGCAAGGAAGACCTGGCCGCCTTGCGGGAAGCCTTGCCGCAACCCAGGATCGACAGCCTGCGGGCGCTGCTCAGGGACGATGAGGCAGAACTGGCCGAATTGAAAGGCCAGCCCGCCGATGCGAGGACTCGCCAGGCGAGCTACCTGGCGCAGAAGTCCGTCACAGGCCGGCAGGCGCAGCTCAAGGAACTGCAAAGCAACTACCAGACATTTGATTCCGGCCTGCCCGACAGCGAAGGCTACCGCACCAGCGAAGGTTCGGGAACGACCAATCCGACGCGCTATTCCATCTATCGCAGCCACCTGAAACGCGGCGACTATGTCTATGTGTTTGAATCCATGGAGGAAATACGCGGCCAGGACAGCGTGGCGCTCCACGGCCAGCGCTTTACCCGCTTCCTGAAAAGCTTTCGCCCGCGCGCCGCCGGCGAGGTGCCGAAAGAGCTGGGCGTGTGCATCCCGCATGGCTTCATCGCCGACGACGGCAAGACCATCAGCAGCATCAAGCAGTCGCTGCGCTGGCCGGATGCGCCGGGCGTGCTGTATACGATCAGCACCGGCAACGTCGACCCGCGCGCCTTGAAAGTGCCGCTGGCCCAGGCGGCCGCCACCGGCGGCATCGGCCAGTTCGGCAGCCGCGGCGAACAGGAAGCCCAGCCTTTCATCGTCGAACGCATCGCGCCCCGTAGCGCCCGTATCGGCGCGCTGACGGCGCAGCAGGGCGGCGTGGCGCTGAAGGTGAGCCGGCCGGGCAGCGCGCCGTTTGAAACCTATGCGGTATTTACCGGTTACGCGGGATGGCTGGGCACGGCGGTGCTGCCCTACATTCTGATCGAACTTGGCAGCCGCAGCATGGAGCAGGCGCCGGAACTGAAGCAGAATCCGCCGCCGTTCAAAACCAGCTACGCGCGCCTGGAAACCTTGTTGAAGAGTACGCATTTGCGGCCGACCGAACCGGCCATGCCGGAATTACGTGGTCTGCAGGGCGCGCAGTGATGGATGCGGTCCCGATTTCAATCGAATCACTCTTGCTATAACGAAATTTCTAGGGTGTAATGCCTTGATAAAAGTGCTTATTTACTAATTTTTTGCGGGAAGCCGCGTGATGGAGTTTCCGGATGTCGATGTCCTTGCCCGCCAGTTTCACGCAAGCCAGCAGATTGTTGCAGCTGACCACGCCCCTCGGCGCCGACCGCCTGCTGGCCGAATGCGTGCGCGGCGAGGAGGGCTTGAGTACGGACTTCGTGTTCCAGATCGCGGCCCTGTCGACCGACGCGGGCATTTCGCTGCGCACCCTGATCGGCCAGCCGGCCTTGCTGCAATTGCTGACCTCCACCAGCGCCGACGCGCTGCGCCCGTTCCACGGCCACATCACGGGTGTCGAGCTGGCCGGGGCGAACGGCGGCATGGCGCGCTATCACCTGACCATCGAACCATGGAGCGCTTTTCTTGACCACGGCCGCGACAGCCGCGTGTTCCAGGATATGACGGTATTCGACATCCTCGACGCGCTGTTTTCCGCCTACCAAGGGCAGGGCAAGCTGGCGCCGGCCTGGCGTTTCGATATTCTCGACCGCGCGGCATATCCGAAGCGCAGCCTGAGCACCCAGTATCAGGAAAGCGACTGGGCCTACGCCCAGCGGCTGATGTATGAGGAAGGCTTGTTTTATTACTATGAACACAGCGGCGATCCCGGCAGCCCCGGCCTGGGTAGCCACTGCCTGGTGATCGCTGACCATAACGGCGCATTCAAGCCCAATGCCCAGAGCGGCATCAATTTTACGCAGCCAGGCGCCGTCATGAAGGTCGACAGTATCGACCGCTGGCGCACCGAATTGCGCCAGCAGACCAATGCCATCGAAATGGGCAGCTGGGATTACCGCTCGCTCGACCAGCGCGTTGCCAGCGCGGCGGGAGCAGGGGGGGCGGCGCAGGGCGTGGAGCTGCTCAGCCGCGACGCGCCCGGCGCCTATGCCTACGCCTCGCGCGAACAGGGCCAGCGCATCGCGTGCAACCAGCTGCAGGCGCTGGAAGCGGGCAAGGAGATCCACGTGGCGGCCGGTACCGTGCGTACCTTGTCGCCGGGCACCACGTTTGTCCTGCAGGGACAGCCGGTGTTCGACCAGGCCGGCAGCGACGCCGAGCGCACTTTCCTGGTCGTGCGCACGGTCCACTTGATGCACAACAACCTGAGCGCGGATCTGCAGTCGTCGATCCTGCAAACGCTCAAGACGGGCCTGCTCGATGCGGCCATCCGCAAGGAGCACGCCGGCAGCCTGCATCGCATGTCCGCGCTGCAGGGCGCCATTGCCGAGCGGCCCCTGTACCGCAACCGCATCGACGCCATCCGCAGCAATATTCCCTATCGCGCCAGCGGCAAGGACCAGCATGGCTGCTTGCTGCATCCGCGCCCGACCGTACATGGCCAGCAGACGGCCGTCGTGGTGGGGCCGGCCGGCGCCGTGATTCACACCGACCGCGACCACCGCATCAAGGTGCAATTTCACTGGCAGCGCGGCGTCATGAGCCACAGCCGCCTCGAGCATCCGCAAGGCGGCGGGCATACGGGCGCGCCGGGCGACGACAGCGCCGGTACCTGGGTGCGCGTGGCCTCGACCATGGCGCCGGTGGCGGGCGCCAACTGGGGCGGCCATGCGCTGCCGCGCATCGGCCAGGAAGTATTGATCGATTTTCTTGAGGGCAATATCGACCGGCCTGTCGTCATCGGCGCCGTCTACAACGGCCAGGGCACGGCCGATGCCCAGAATAACCGCGTGGCGCATGGCGCCGGACCGGCCACCGGCAACGCGCCAGCCTGGTTTCCCGGCGAAGCGGGCGCGCATGCCCACCCGGCCGCGTTGTCCGGCATCAAGAGCCAGGCCATGCAGGCCAGCCAGCAGGGTGGTGCTGCGTACAGCCAGCTGGTGTTCGACGATAGCCCGGGCCAGCCGCGCGTGGCCCTGCAGCGCCATGCCGGCGCGCACCAGGGTACTGCCGAGCTGAACCTGGGACACCTGCGCCATCAGACGGACAACCAGCGGCTGGCCGCCGCCGGCTTCGGCGCCGAGCTGAAAACCGAGCACAGCGCCGCGCTGCGCGCGGGGCAGGGGTTGCTGCTGTCGACCGACGGGCGCACGAACGCCAGCGGCACGCAGATGGATAGCAAGGAGGCGGCGGCCCAGATCGAGCAGAGCCTGGCCCTGCTGACATCGCTTGCCGAGACGGCGCAAAAGCACAAGGCCGTGCTGGACGGCGGGCAAGGGCAGGCCGACGCGGCGCCCGGCACCTTGCCGGCGCTGAAACAATTGGCGCACAGCATAGAAATGCTCAAGGGCGCGGAAGGCGCAGGCGATGGCCAGGCCACGGCCTATGGCGCGCCGCAGCTGCAATTGTCCAGTCCGGCCGGCATCGCCGCCACCACCCCGCTCAACGCGCTCCTTGCCGCCGGCAATACCAGCAGCATCGCGGCCGGGCAGGACATCAACTTCGGCGCGCAAGGCAACCATTTTCATGCGGTCAGTTCCGGCATCAGCCTGTTTACCTACGGCAAGGCCAGCAAGGCCGACAAACCGAATCAGGAAACGGGCATCCGCCTGCACGCCGCCAGCGGCAAGGTCAGCACCCAGAGCCAGTCCGATGAAACAAAATTAACCGCAGACAAGGCCGTGACCGTGGCCAGCGTCAGCAAGAGCGTCAACGTGAACGGCAAGCAGCATGTGCTGCTGACGGTGCAGGGCGCCTACATCAAGCTCGAAGGCGGCAATATCGAGATTCACGGCCCCGGCAAGATGGAATTCAAGGCTGGCATGAAGGAGTTGACGGGGCCGGCGAGCGCCAGTCCTGTACCGCTGGCCTTGCCGATAGGACAATTAAAAGGCTGCGCACTGAAGCTTCTCGATGCCACGCAGGCGGGAGCGGCCAGTGTCAAACGATAAAGCGCCATCGCCGGCACTGTCTCCGGCGGCGGTATCGACGGCGCGCGCCGATGAAGTGCTCTACAACGTGGCCCGCGACTATGACAGGACCGTCGTCCTGATCGACCAGTTCATCGACAATCCCCTGCGCGAGGCGATCGAGGCTCTGTCGCCGCCCGCGGCCAGCGTGCTGCTCGATGACCCGATCTTCGAGGATGACCTGCAGCGCGCGCCGATGCTGCTCGCCTTGTCCAACCAGCTGCCCGAGCACTATGCGCTGGTCGAACATAGCTTGAAGCTGGCGCAAGAGCAGCATGCCGAACCGGGCGCGGTGCCCCGCATCTGCGCCTGGCTATTTAGCCATGCGCCCCTGGCGCGCCTGCGCAGCGCCATGCTGGCGCGCCTGAATGTGCGCTATCCGTCCGGCGAAGCCGTCTACCTGCGCTATTTCGACCCCCGCGTCATGCCGCATCTGGCAAGACTGTTGCCGCCGTCTATCGCGGCAGGCACGCCGGGGTACAGCAGTTTTGCCGATCTGCTCGGTCCTGTGGAGACCTGGTGCCAGCTCGATCGCGATGGGCAGCTGATCCGGCATGGCCATGCGCAGCTGGTGTCGGCAGTACAAGACGTTCCCCTGCGCATCGATGAGCCAACCACGCAGGCGATGGACCGCATCGAGCAGATCAACCTGGTAGTACGCATCCTGCGCGCAAGGCAAACGCCAATCGGCGCCGGCATCGATGCGCAGATCGACCGCTATCTTGTCGACAGCGCAAATGCGGGCCTGGCGCAGGCGGACGATCAGATCGCCTATGCCTGGCGCGCCGTCGAACACGGCCAGGCCTTCACCTCGCACCCCGCCCTTGGGGAACTGATGCGAATGGCAAGCATGCAAGGCTTGCCACTGGATATCGTATTGAACGCCCGTCTGCATTCCCTGGGCTGATGCCCAGCAGGATGACCGCGTGCCGCCCACCCAACAGGAAGAGCGATGAAAGACTGTAAATTTTGCGATAAGAACGGCTTGTTCATTTTGCCACTGCGTTATGCGGCAGTGGTCGGCGAGGGCGCGGCCAGTCAGGTCCCCGCCTTGCCCGGCAAGCTGGGCGACAAGGTCAAGCACATCACGCTGGAGAACGCCAGCTATGCGCCGCGCCTGCTGCGCTCCGGTTTCCTGTACGTGCTGATCAAGCGGTCGGGATTGTTGTATTGGGAAGGCTATTTTGCCGACGACGACGCCTTCCTGTCCAAATTTCCCGTCGATACGCCGCCATCGGCGGCCGTGAATTTTTCTTGCGACCGCAGCACCTGCGGCATCAACGCCAGCATGATCGCGATCGACAAGATCGAGTTTGTCGAAAAAATTTATCTGTTGTTTACGCCAACTGCCATGACGCAAGACAGGCTCGATGCGTATGCGGCCAATGCCGACGCCAGGGCTGAAAAGGGACAGATGCAGGTTTTTCTGCCGAAGGAATGGGCTGCAGGCAGTACCGCGCAGCCCCACAGCCTGAAACCTGAAGAGCTTGGCAAGTATGTTCCCGAAGCCGTACTCGCCAGGCAATATCACAATGCCTGGAAGAGCCCCTTGGGGAAGAATCTCATGCAGCAGCTCTACATGGGAAGTTCCGATGCATATGTAGGCATGGCAAATCTTCCACTGGCGACGCCGGGCGGGCGGATGGGGAAGCTGGAAGAGAAAATGGTGGCGACGAAGGCGGCAGCATTTGTTCTGTTTGACCCGATCGGCATCACGCAGGAATTGAATGATTTTCGTAATGCCGCCCTGCAGCCGCTTGAAAATTTTCTCGATCGTGAGGACAAGGAAAAAGTCAGCAACCGGCGAAAACTGGAGGTGATGATCGCGATCGAGGATGTCAAGGAATCCGCCATCAAATATGGCGTCGAAATCAGGAAGAAGAGCCTTGCTGAAATGGATGCGAGCAGGATGCCGACGATCGACAAAGATAATGCGGCGATACTCAGGAAGTTAAATCGTGTCAAGGAGGCAGAGATCATCGAGGACAGGATGAGAAAAAACGAGGCTGCGCGCGAGAAGCGGCGCGAGCAAATATTGGCGACCAGTGAGCAGAATGAACGTGAAAAATTCAGCAGCAAATATGAGTCATTGATAGCGCTCGATGAAATCGATCTGTTCAAGAAAACCCTGGAAAATCTGTCAAAAAAGGCGGATGTAGAAACAAAGAAAAGAAATGCGGACCATATCAAATGGGTGACATCCGCCGAACTCGTCGATGCCTTCGATACCTATGATGAGCAGAACCTGAGTAGCGGCTTTTGCTTTACCTTGGAGCATTCACTGTGTACGTTTGGTATGTTTGCCTACAAGGGAAATTTACCGCTACTTAGAAAGTGGATGGACGTAACGACGATCGAGCGGAAAAATTTGTATATGCGCACAAATTTTTACAATCTTAAGTCGCTGTATGAGGAAGCGAAGAAAACTTTTCAAGATGCGAAAGACCAGGTCGAGGCGTCTGGCGATATTTCAAAGGTCCAGAGCGCACCATGGCTGAAGGCATGCAAAGGCTTGGTCGATTCCTTCAAGAAGATCGACTCCGCCTGGGATGAATGGTTACGAGATAAGGACGTTATCAAGATTCATACCGGCCAGGAAGAGGCAAAGATCGGTTCAAAAATACACAGTTTGTCTAAATATCATCGCAGCGCGGAAGGCATGGCCTTTGCGCGAATATCAGAGTGGACCCAAGCCTTATCCAGCACCAGCAGCAGGCTTGATAAAGCGATTTCCAGCGTCGTCGGTGCATTGCTGTACTCCAAGCTGACCGACCTGGCGGAAAAGATCGGCTTTGAGGAGTTGATGAATCCCTTGAAAACTAAGCTTGTTGGAGAGTTGCAGGAAAAGGCAAAAAAATATGCTGACACCCTTAAAACAGAAAACGAGAAAAACAAGCTGGAACAGGGTATCGATAAAAAGGCTGCGCGCATGGCGCGGGCCGAAGCGACCAGAATTGCCCAAGCAGATGCAGCAAAAGTAGAGGGCAGCATAGAAAAGCTAATTCAGGATGAACAGCTGAAAGTCAAAAACAAGATCAAGCTGACGCTGGATGAACTTGATAAGGGGAAACGACCTGCGACCAACAATTTTCGCCACGCCAGGCTAGGCGTTGTTCTGATGTCGATCGAAGGCATTTCGCTGTCAACGAAATTGACGCATTTTACGGAATCGCCAAGGATCAAGGCGGAAATTACAGCATCTATCCTGTCGCTGAGTAGCATGTCCTTCGATCTGGTATATGCCGTGGCAAAATCAATCAGGGAAATTGAACCCTACAAAAATATTGCCGGAATTAATAATGCGGCAGACGTCATACGTGGCGGCCTAAAAATGACGGCCGGAACGTTAGGCGCCAGTGCTGGCGCGATTGCATCGTGCTTGGATATGCTTTCCGCTTACGATGAGTACAACAAAGAACGGGTGAATTGGATTCTCTTTGGAATATATGTGGGACGCGCCATTATCGGTTTGTTTAATACGGGATTGGGGATGATTGCAGCTTTTTCTTATGCGGCACCCTTGTTGTGGCGGATTGCCAGTTCTACGCTGATGAGTAATTCTGTCCTCGCCCTCAGAATGACGCATTTTTTTGCCGAATCAGCAACATTGGCGGGCAGATTGGGGGCAGGCCGCACTCTGTGGTTGATCAGACTGGCCAGATTTAATTTGATTGGCGTAGCGGTGACGGTGGTGGAAGTCGGATATCGCGTGTGGATCATGGATGATGACTTGGAGAATTGGTTTCAAGCATGTAGTTACAGGAAAAATAGGGGATGGTTCAGCGAAAAACCTTATGACACGGCTGAAAAGGAATTAATGGAACTGCAAAAGGCCTTCAAGGCAATTCAATCCTAAAACGCAGGGGTAGGCTGATGAGCAAAGAAAAAAATACAAGCAGATTTTCCGATGAAATTTTATTTACTGTCGAAGGAATATTGACGGAACTGCATATTTCAGCGACGACCATCAATTTGCTCAAAGATATAGAGAAAAATGTGGCGGAAAAAAACCTTGCTGGCGGAGTTGCGGCTGCCGTCAACGGCATGTATGGTGCATTGGCCAATTCAGCCATGTTGAGTTTGTATGATGGTGAAGATGCATACAACTTTGCCGGACTAGTTAACGGCAAAGTGGTGTGTGGTGTCTTTGATAATGCTAATAAGCTCAAGGATGGCGATGTTGTCAAGCTGGTTGTGACTGAACGGCGGGAGATACTGCATGTACACAGTCTGCTGCGCATCGGCGATAGTTTGTTATTAATGCCATTGAATACCTATTGCGGAGAGCGGGCATTTTTCAGGGCCTGTATGAAGGTCGCTTGGCGTTTTACCTTATTCATCTGGATCGTGATGTTTGGCGGGTTTTTTTACAGCGTCGATATTTCCATGGATGACCTGGTAAAGCCCTTGATAGCCTGCAGTATTATATTGCTGCTTCCTTTGCTGATCATTTTTCCATTTGAATACTGGACCTACAAGTCCATGCGTTATTATTCAGAATATGCATCAGCGATTTTCACTGCATATGGTTTTCCAAAGCCGGATGATTTGGATATACGCGGAGGTATTACCATGTATAAAGATCAAAGCCGTGGATATGGTGGCGTGAATTGTGATTTGGCCTTGAGGAAGCACAGGTTGAAATACAACATTCAATCTGCCTGATAAATTTCAATTAACTTTTAAATTTTAAATTGTTGAACTAAAAGTGGATTGTTTCACGCCAAATAGAGGTGCGTCCTCACCTTGTCTACGTAGTGAAATCGCAGAAAACATCAAAATAGATTCAGTCGTAATTGTCAGGGTGCGTATGATGGCCGCAGAGAGTAATAAACATGCTTCTTCCAAGGAAGTTTTTTTACTGTGGAAGGAAAAATCACAGAATTTCATGTGGCTGCAACAAGTGTCAATTTACTCAGTAAAATTCAAAACTGCCTCGCGGAAAAAAATCTGGCAGGTGGCGTCGCTGCCGCCATCAATGGCATGCCAGGGGCGTTGGTGAATGCAGCCATGCTGAGTTTTTACGATGGCGAAGATATGCATAATTTTTCCGGCCGGGTCAACGGGAGAGTAGTCTGTGGTGTTATTAGAGACGCTGACAAGATCAAGGATGGCGATGTCGTGTGGCGACTTGGAAACTTCCCAAGCCGGCTACGTGGTTTGCCCCAGGCTGACCAGCCGGGTCAAAGTCTCCTGCGCGTTCATGCTCTTGGCCAGTGAAACGGCAGTCATGCCGCGGCTGTCCACGGCATCGATGCGGGCGCCGTGCCGCAGCAGCAGGTCGAGGATGGCCAGGCGGTTGAACATGGCGGCCATCATCAACGGTGTCTTGCCGTCCGGGCTGGCGCCTTCCACGCTGGCGCCGTGCTGGAGCAGCAGCGCGGCGATGTCCAGATAGCCTTTATAGGCCACGCCGGCCAGCGGGGTCTGGCCCTGGTCGTTGGGCACGTTGGCGTCGGCGCCCGCTTCGAGCAGCAGGCGCGATGTTTCCAGGTGGCCATGGTAGCTGGCCAGCATGATCAGGCTGTCGCCTTTTTCGTTGCGGAAGTTGACCGGCACGCCCTGGGCAAGCATGGGGCCCAGTTGCTGCGTATCGCCTTCGCGCACCAGGGCGAACAGGCCCTGGATGAATTCCAGCGTTTCGGCATCCATCGTTGCCGGGCGTTTTCGTGCTTCGGTGTTCATCGTGTGCTTTCCGCGAATGTGGTCCAGGCTTGCAGTCTACTATGCGGCTGGCGCCAGCGCTTTTTGCCGCGTAGCCAGCGCCGCGCCGATGAAGAGGGCGATGGCCGAGGCGATCAAGCCCCGCTCCAGTCCGGCCGGGCCGTCGGCGATCCAGCCGACGACGATGGGGCCGGCGATCTGGCCCAGCGCGAACACGGTCGTATAGGCGCTGATGCCGGCCGTCCACGATTGGTGCGGCAGGTTATGCCGCACCAGGGCCGTGGTCGAGGCCACCACCGACAGGAACACGGCGCCGAAGACCAGCCCGGAAAGGAACACGACGGGCACAGCGCTCGTCAGCGCGGGCAGGATGGTGACCACGCCCAGCACGCCATTTAATATCGCCAGCGATTCGCCGCCCCGGTAGCGGTCGAGCATGCCCGCCCAGATGCGCGACGAGGCCACCACCGCCAGCCCCAATGCCGTGTAGAACACGGTGATCGAGGTGGCGCTCATGCCTTGCTGCTTGAGCAGGGCGATGACGAAGGTCATGTAGCCGATGTAGCCGACGCCAAACATGAAATAGCCGGCCAGGCTGGGAGCGAAATCGCGCCAGGCGAAGCGCCGTGGCGTGTCGAGGGCGCGCGGCGCTTCGCCGATCGCTTTGGCCGGCAGGGACATGATGGCGGTGGCGGCCAGGCAGGCGATGCCCAAGGCCAGCCATGGCCATTGCCAGGCATGTGCGGCGCCGTGGTCCTGTGCGGCGGCCAATGCGGCCGGCACCAGCAGGGCCGACAGGGCGATGCCGAAGCCCGTGCCGCCGTAATACAGGCCGATGTAGAAGCCCGCGTGCTGGCTGTGCATGGAACCGAGGCGCGCCGCCAGGACGCCGCCGGCGATGAAAATGAAGGCGCTGGCCACGCCCGCGCACACGCGCTGCAGGAACAGGGCGGCCGTGTCGCTGACCAGGCCCGACAGCAGCATGAAGACGCTGGCCAGCACGCTGCCGGCGATCAGCAGGCGCCACACGCCCAGGCGGCGCATCAGGGCCGGCGTGGCCAGGGCGCCGAGAAAATAGCCGAGCGCATTGAAGGTGTTCATGGCCCCGGCCAGCAGGTAGGACCAGCCCAGGTCGTCACGCATGGGCGGCAGCAGCAAACCGTAGGAAAAGCGCGACAGGCCCAGGGCGACGGCGGCGCCCAGCGACAGCGCCAGCGCCGTGGCCAGCGGATGGGACGGGGAACGATCGTGTGTCGGCATGGCCTGGATACCCGTCTATGAGGGAGCGTGGAGTGGGCGCCGGGTGGGGCAGGCCGGCGGGCAAGGTCTGTGCGGGACAGTGGCGCTGGCGACACGCTTTTTTACTGCTAAGTTAGCGAATCGGACCCGGGAAGTCAAGCTGCGCCGCGCCTGTCATTGCTGGCAACAATGCAATCTTTATCATCGTTACTTTTGGAGAGAATTGTGAGACATGCAATCTCATATAATTGCAATTAGGAAATTAACTTGCCAAAATTCAATTTTGCGGGTTGCTCCTGATCCTCCATATCTTAAGGGCACTATGAACAAGAATAAACCCGGCGCGTTGTTGATTGCAGCGCTGATTGGCGTGGCGTTGGCTGGCTGTGCTTCCGAATCGTCGCAAGCCCTGGCTGTTCCCACAGTCGCCAGCGCGGCCCGACCCTACGTCGGTCCACGCACCCTGATCGCTGTCGGCAAGTTCGACAACCGCTCGAACTTCATGCGCGGCATCTTTTCCGATGGCGTCGACCGCCTGGGCAGCCAGTCGAAGACGATTCTGATTGCGCACCTGCAAACGTCCAACCGCTTCAATGTCCTCGACCGCGATAACATGGCGGAACTCAAGCAGGAAGCCGAATTCAAGAAGCAGGGCCAGAACATCAAGGGCGCGGACTTCGTCGTCACGGGCGACGTGACCGAATTCGGCCGCAAGGAAGTTGGCGACAAGCAATTGTTCGGCATCATGGGCCGCGGCAAGACGCAAGTGGCGTATGCCAAGGTCACCTTGAACGTCGTCAATATCGCCACCTCGGAAGTCGTGTACTCGGCCGGCGGCGCTGGCGAATACAGCCTGTCGAACCGTGAAGTGCTGGGCTTTGGCGGCACCGCCAGCTATGACGCCACCCTCAACGGTAAAGTCCTGGACCTGGCCATGCGCGAAGCGGTCGAGCGCCTGGTGGCTGGCGTCGAAGCGGGCGCATTGCGCAAACAATAAGGTATCCCATGAAAACAATGATGAACAAGGGCGCAGCCCTGCTGGCCATGCTCGCCTGTGCCGCCCTGACCGGTTGCGCCACGCAATCGAAGTCCCTGTACCAATGGGAAGGCTACCAGCCGCAAGTGTACGAATACCTGAAGGGCGAAAGCCCGGAGCAGCAGGTCGCCGCCATGGAAAAAGACCTGCAAGTGATCGCTGCCAAGGGCAATCACGCGCCGCCGGGCTTCCATGCCCACCTGGGCATGCTGTACTCGATCGCCGGCAAGCCGGAGCAGGTCGCCGCGCAGTTCGAGGACGAGAAGAAGCTGTTCCCGGAATCGGCGCCGTACATGGACTTCCTGTTGGGTAAAATGAAAAAAGGCGAAAAATTATGATGTCGCGCATGTTGAAAATGGCCCTGTGCCTGGGTCCCGCCATCTTCATGGTCGGTTGCGCCACCAAGCAGGCGGCCTACGACTACACGGCTTTCAAGGCCGCCAAGCCCCGCTCCATCGTGGTCTTGCCGCCGTTGAACAACTCGCCGGAAGTCAATGCCGGCAACAGCGTCTACGCGCAAGTGACCTATCCGCTGGCCGAAGCGGGCTACTACGTGCTGCCGGTGGCCGTGGTGGGCGAGACCTTCAAGCAGAACGGCTTGACGAACGCGGCCGATATCCACGGTGTCGATGCGAAAAAGCTCAACGAGATCTTTGGCGCCGATGCTGGCCTGTACGTGACGATCTCCAAGTACGGCACCACCTACGCCGTGATCGACAGCGTGACGGTGGTGGCGGTCGATGCCAAACTGGTCGACCTGAAGACGGGCGCCTTGCTGTGGCAGGGCGCGGCCAGCGCGTCTAGCAATGAAGGCAATAACAGCGGTGGCGGCGGCCTGGTCGGCATGCTGGTGACGGCGGCGGTCAAGCAGATCATCAACACCAGCACCGACGCCAGCCATCCGCTGGCTGGCACGGCGAATGCGCGCATGCTGTCGGCCGGCGTGCCGAACGGCTTGCTGTACGGCCCCCGTTCGGAGCGCTACCTGGCGCAGTAAGCGTCCTGCCGCATCGGCAAGGCAAGTGCCGCTGTACTGAATGACCGGCGCCGGGGGGAGATCACGGACTCGTCCCCCTGGCGCTGTCTTTCCTGAGTCCGGGCAGATCCAGAGCAAAGGGCAGGCGATGACTACTCAATTCAAGGTCAACTACAACGTGTCGGCGGATGAGCTGCAGGGCAAGAGCGTGCTGGTCTTCCTGAAACCGCAGAATCCGCAGCGTAATTACCAGATCCACGCCTGGCAAGTGCTGGCCGGCGCCCCCGGCACTACCGAATCGTTCGACTACACGGCGCAGATCTCGACCGACGTGACCAGCCTGGGCGTCAACGACAGCAAAATCGTCTCCGCGCGCAAGCCGGTGCAGCCGGGGCAGCTGCTGCCGGCCGTCAGCCCGAACGGCATGACGCCGCCGTTGCTGCAGCCAGGCGCCGCATCCCTGGCGCAAACCGGACTGACGCCGCAGCAGTGCGGCGTGATCAACCAGACCAATCCCTACATCCAGTTCGACAGCAACTGGTACGTCAACGACAGGCCGGTCGTGACCATGCCGCAGGTCGATACGAACATGACGGTCAGCTTCGAGCACCTGCCCAACTTCTATTTCATGGTGGCTTCGCCGCCGATGGTGGGCCAAACCTATATCGCGCAGAATTTCTCGGACATGACGCAGTACGTGATGCCGGAGACGGTCAAGGAAGCGGACGTCACTCTGAACCGCAAGCAGGGCTTGTGGCGCTTCGACTTCAGCGGGAGCTGAGGCGCGCCGGGACGCGCCGGCGCCAGAACGGCGCCGACGGCCAGCGCGTTTCCTGGCCGTAGCAGTACGCCAGGTGGCGTTCGTACGCCGCGCCGATGGCCGCCAGCTCCCCATTGTAGTGTTGGCAGGCTTGCGGTTCTCCCCGCAGCGTGCGGTCGGCGGCCTCGGCCGCGGCCAGGCCCGTGTACAGGGCGTTGAAGATGCCTTGCGACGACAGCGGATCGAAGCTCAGGGCGGCGTCGCCGACGGCGAACCAGCCTGGGCCGGCACCGGCGTCCAGGCTGGCAGTATGGGCGGGCGTGGCCAGGGTGGGCGTATCGGCCGCATAGCCTTGCTGCTCCAGCAATTCCCGCGTCGCCGGCAGCCGGCGCGCCGCCGCTTCCAGCCAGCCGGCATCGCGCAATCCGGTTTTGGCCAGCAAGTCCGCATCCGTATGCAGGGCCAGCACGCGGCGCTGGCCGGGCAGGGGTGCGCTGTACCACCAGCCGTCTTCGCAAGCCTCGATGTGGGCAAAGCCCCGAGCGGACGGCGTGCCGTCATGCCCGTATTGCCATACTGAAACCAGCCGGTCGCCGCGCTGGCGCCGCGCCCCGATTCTGCGGGCCAGCCGGGCGCCCCGTCCCGTCGCGTCGATGACGATGCGCGCCGCCGCGTCGCAGGGGCCGTGCGGCGTCTGCAGCCGCACGCGCCAGCCGCCGTCCCCCGGCGCGATTCCTGTCACACTTGCCGAGGCCAGCAAGGCGGCGCCGCGCTGGCGCGCCTCGTCGCGCAGCCACAGGTCGAAGGTGCCGCGCGCCAGATGCCAGCCGTGGCCATCGGGATCGCTGAGGAAGTGGTGCTCCGTCCAGGCGCCGTTCCACCAGGCGCGGTTGCCGTGGTAGGGCGCGTGGCCCTGGCGCAGGAAGGCGTCAAGCAAGCCCATGTCCCGCAGCAGGCGCGCGGCGGCCGGCGGCAGCGATTCGCCGATGCGCGCCAGCGGCGCGGCCAGCCGGTCCACCAGCAAGACCCGGTGCCGCCCCGCCAGGTTCAGGGCGGCCGTGGCGCCGGCCGGACCGGCGCCGACGATCAGCACGTCGGCCTGCAGCAAGGTCACAAGCGGTGCCGCTGCAGATGGCGCGCTTTTTCCGTGCCTTCCAGGTCGACGTCGACGAACTCGTCCGGCATGGCCGCCGCCGCGCGCAGCAGGTGCTTGCCGGCCGTGGGCGGCGGCAGGTTCTCCACCTGCAGGAACGCGGGGAAGCCGTTCACGTCCGTGGGGCCGGGGCGCACCTCGACCACGCCCACTTGCGCCAGGTCGGCGATCATGTTGTTGATCTGCTCTTCATAGCTGATGTTGCCCAGCGGACGTATCCACGCGGCACGCCGGGCAAAAGCGGCCAGGCGGTCGTCGACGGGAACTTCGCGGTTCATCACCGTATCGTAGGCCAGCTTGCTCATCACCTGGTTCGGCACGCGCGCGGGCCAGAACGTGGGCACGTAGGGATCGTAGTCGGACTGGTAGCCGGAGCGGCAGCTGGCCGTGTCCGTTTGCCATGGCACGGCCATCCAGCGCGTCACGCCGCCCGCGATCTGTGCCGAGCAGGGGCTGCTGATATTGTCCGGCGTCAAGACGGCGCCATAGTCGGGCTCGACCCAGCCCGGCGGCCGGTGCGCCAGGCGGAACGGCGCGCTGTACATGCTGGCCTGGCGCATGGGCCAGGTCATTTCGCAGCCGGGGTGGAAGGCGTCTGCCAGGCAAAATTCCATGGCCGCGCGCAGCAGGGTGTCCGGTTGCAGGGCCACGTCCACCTCGGCCAGGCTTTGCGGCGGCGTCTTGCCGGGCGCGTAGTCGGCCGTGAACTCGCCGGCGGCCCATTGCTTGAGGAAACGCAATTGCAAGTTGCTCAGCGCGCAGTTCTGGCGCGGCGTGTCTGCCGGCGGGATGGCCATCGCATCGCCATACAGCCAAGGCCACGGCGATGGCGCCCAGGCGTCGCGCTCGAACTGGCGGAACTGGTTGTAGATGACGTTGCGCCACTCCCTGCGGCTTTCGGCCGGGCTGGCCAGGCGCGCCATCCATTCGTCGCGGCTGAACGGCGTACTGCCGTCCCAGCCGAAGGCGGCCGCGAAACCCGCATTCACCCATTGCAGGTTGGACAGGCGCTCGAAAATGGGGCGGATATCGTCCTGGAACGAGGGCACGGCTGGCGCTGCCAGTTTTCCTGTGGAAACAAACAGGTCGCGCATCAAGTCCCACATGGTGCGCACCGACTTTTGCTGCGGCGCGTAGTCGGGCGGCGCGACGACCACCCAGGCCATGTCGACGGGCAGGGCCTGCCCCTGGTAGCGCACCGTGGCGCAGACGGGGCCGTCGGCCGTGTCGTCATGCCAGCCTTCGTTGTTGGCGAAGGTGATGGCGCGCGCGCCATTCCACGACGCCGACTTGCCATGGCCGCCCAGCACGATCAGCCGCCCCATGGCGTCCGTGCGCAACTCGCCCAGGTAGACGGGCGTGCCCATGAAACGGCCGCCGTCGAAGGCCACGGCCGGCTGTTCGCTGCCGCTGATCTTGCGCTCGCCCGGCGTGATGGACAGTTGCGCGCGGTCGGTGACGGCCATGTTGCGCAGGAACGAGGGCTGGGTGACATTCGCCTCGGGAATATCGAGCGCGATCTGGAACTGGTACCACGCCGCCTTGGTGTTGGCCAGGGTGACGGCCCATTCGATGTCGGCATTGCCGGAGTTTAATTCGGCCACCGCCACGCCGGCGGCATTCAGGCCGTAGATGCGAAAACCGGCCGCCTGGCGCTTGATGGCGCCGGCCGCATCGCGGTAATACCCGGCCGGCCGCGCCGCCGGTTCCGGCACCTCCGGTCCCAGAAAGTATTCGCTGGGACTGTTGCCCACGCGGGCAATGCCGATGGGCGGATAAATCGCCGCCTTGACGATGACGGTATCTTGGGAGGAACTGGACATGGCATGCCTTTCCAGGTGGCGTGGAGGGAAGGAAAATATACCGCAGAAAAAATGCGCCAAATGCGCACATAGTCACCGCTTCGTGAATTCGTGCGATGGGCGCCCGACACAAGGCGTGCGGCGGCGCGCCAGGCGAGCTTCCCCCAGCCACGTTAAGATAGCGGTATTTTCAAGACTGCGAGAGGTCCAGGTGCGCGTGCTGCTGGTGGAAGACGATCCGATGATCGGGGAAAGCCTGGTCGAGGGCTTGCGCGGCGAGTGCTATGCCGTGGACTGGGTCCGCGATGGCCACGATGCGGAGCTGGCGCTGGCCGGCTTCGCCTACGATTTGATGCTGCTGGACCTGGGCTTGCCCGGCAAACAGGGCATGGACGTGCTGCGCGCCATGCGCGCGCGGGGCGCCGAGTTGCCCGTGCTGATCATCACGGCGCGCGACGGTACGCCGGCCCGCGTGGAAGGACTCGACAGCGGCGCCGACGATTACCTGGTCAAGCCGTTCGACCTCGACGAGCTGCTGGCGCGCATCCGCGCGCTGCTGCGGCGCCGGGTCAGCCGTTCGCGCTCGGTCATCGAGCATGGCGCGTTGATCCTCGACCTGGCCAGCCACGACGTCACGTTCGAGGGCGAACTGATCAAGCTGCCGCCGCGCGAGTTTTCCGTGCTGCGCGCCTTGCTCGACCATCCGGGCAAGGTGGTGTCGAAGCGCCAGCTGAGCGAAAAGCTGTACGGCTGGGATTGCGAAGTGGAAAGCAATACCGTCGACGTCTACGTCTACCAGCTGCGCAAGAAGCTGGGCGCGGACGCCATCCAGACCGTGCGCGGCGTGGGCTACAAGATGCGGGTGGCATCTTGCTGACCATCCGCCGCCAATTGCTGCTCGGTTTGCTGGCCGCCACCTTGCTGTGCGTGCTGGGCGCCGGCATTTCGCTGTTCCGCTCGCTGCTCGAGGAAACCAATGAGCTGGCCGACTTGCAGCTGCGCCAGCTGGCCGTGGCCTTGCCCGACGAGTTCGAGCCGCAGACGGGGCTGGCCGCCGCGCAGGAGCCGGAAGAAGCGTTCGTGCTGCAGGCGTGGGACGAGGACGGCCAGCCATTGCCCGTCCTGCAGGGCCAGCCGGCATTGCCGCGCTATGCGCTGGCCGGCTTTGCCGATGTCACGGTGCATGGCGAGGACTGGCGCCTGTACGGCGAGACGCGGCGCGGCCGCTACGTGCAGGTGGCGCAGGCGCAGGCCGTGCGCGACCAGCTGGCCTGGCAGATGACCATGCGCGCGGGCGCGCCCCTGCTGGTGTTCGCGCTGATCCTGGCGCTGCTGATCGTCGTCGTGGTGGGGCGCGCGCTGGCGCCGCTGCACCGGCTGGCCGAATCGGTGGCGGGCCGTTCGCCGGACGCCCTGACGCCGCTGGCGGCCGACGACATGCCGCCCGAACTGCGGCCCGTGGCGCTGGCGCTGAATAGCCTGATGGGGCAGTTCGAGGCGGCGCTGACGGCGCAGCGCACCTTTGTCGCTGATGCCGCGCATGAATTGCGTTCGCCGCTGACGGCGCTGAAACTGCAGCTGCAGGTGGCCGAACGGGCCGGCAGCGAGGAAGAGCGCTGCGTGGCGCTGGCGCGGCTGCATGAACGGCTGGACCGCAGCACGCACCTGGTGCGCCAGCTATTGAGCCTGGCGCGCCATGAAACGGCGCTGGCGGCCAGCCAGCTGCACACGGTGGACCTGGCACAGTTGCTGGAAGCGGCCGTGGCCGACCACAGCGCGCTGGCCGACAGCCGCGCGATCGACCTGGGCGTGCTGGAAACGCCGCCGGGCCCGGTGCTGGTGCAGGCCGATCCCGATGGCTTGCAAGTGTTGCTGAATAACCTGATTGACAACGCCTTGCGCTACACGCAGCAGGGCGGCAGGGTCGATCTGCAGGCGGCGCTGGAAGAGGGCAGGCCCCTGCTGCGCGTCTCCGACAACGGCCCCGGCGTGCCGCGCCAGCACCATGCAAGGCTGTTCGACCGCTTCTTCCGCCCCGACGGCAACGACGCCTGGGGCTGCGGCCTGGGCCTGTCCATCGTGCGCCACATCGCCGAGCATCACCAGGCGGACATTGCGCTGGCCGAAGGCGAGGCGGGGCGGGGCCTGCAGGTGACCGTGCGCTTTCCGCAAGCGGCCTGAACGAAAAAAAAGCGGATGCCGCTAAGGGCATCCGCTTTTCAGTCACGCTCGAGGCGTTTACGCCAGCTCGGTGATGAATTGCTCGCGTGCGGGGCGCACTTTTTTCAGGTCCACCAGCCAGTCGCCTGCGTCGGCGCGGTAGCCCAGCGGCAGCATGACGACGGAACGCAAGCCTTTTTCGCGCAGGTTCAAGATTTCGTCGACCTTGGCCGGGTCAAAACCTTCCATCGGCGTCGAATCGACCTTTTCCTGCGCCGCGGCGATCAAAGCCGTGCCCACGCCGATATACGCCTGGCGCGCCGCGTGCTGGTAGTTGGTTTCCGCGTCGCGCTGCGGATACGTGGCCAGGATCTGCTGGCGGTATGCTTCCCAGCCTTCATTCTTGAAGCCGCGCACGGTGTTGACCAGGTCAAAGCGGGCGTTGATGCGTTCTGCCGTGTAATTGTCCCAGGCGGCAAACACCAGCAGGTGCGAGGCGTCCGTTACTTGCGACTGGTTCCACGCATGCGGCTTGATCTGCTCGCGCAGGGCCGGATTCGTCACGACGAACACTTCGTAAGGATGCAGTCCGCTGGAGCTGGCCGTCAGGCGCACGGCTTCCAGGATGCGCTCGACCTTGTCTTGCGGCACCGTTTTCGACGGGTCCATCTTCTTGGTGGCGTAGCGCCATTGCAGTGTTTCGAGCAAATCGGACATGTAAATCCCTTTCATAATGAATAGTTCAGATTGAAAATGATAGCGGATTCAGGCATTTCAAGTGCAAAGGGGCAAAGAAACTGCTTATCGACCTCAAGCTAGCGCACTCAAGCACAGTTGTCTACAGGCCAACCATGGCAAGCTCAACCTCCGGGTAGCGCGCGCCTTGCACGCTGGCGGGCGCGATGGCGGCGCCGATGGCGGCCAGCTCGGCGCCGCTCAGAGTGAGTTGCGCGGCGGCGACGTTCTCTTCCAGGTGGGCCAGGCTGCGGGCGCCGGGAATCGGCACGATGTCGTCGCCTTGCGCCAGCAGCCAGGCCAGGGCCAGCTGCGCGGCCGTGGCGCCGCGCGCCGCCGCCAGGCGCTGCAGGTCGGCAACCATGTGCGCGTTGGCCGCCATCGCCGGCGGCTGGAAGCGGGGCAGGCTGTGGCGGTAGTCGTCGGGCGCCAGCGCGGCGGCGGACGCGAGCCGGCCCGTCAGGAAGCCCCGGCCCAGCGGGCTGTAGGGCACGAAACCGATGCCGAGCGCGCGGCAGGCGGGCAGCACGTCTGCTTCCACGTCGCGGCTCCACAGCGAGTATTCGGACTGCACGGCCGCAATCGGATGCACGGCGTGGGCGCGGCGCAGGGTGGCGGCCGACACTTCCGACAGCCCCAGGTGGCGCACCTTGCCCGCCCGTACCAGTTCGGCCATGGCGCCGACGACGTCTTCGATGGGCACGGCCGGGTCCACGCGGTGCTGGTACAGCAGGTCGATGCACTCGATGCCGAGCCTGGACAGCGACGCTTCCACGGCCTGGCGAATATGTTCGGGGCGGCTGTCCACGCCCGCCATGCGCTCGACGCCTTTTCCTTCAGGCAAAATTTTGAAGCCGAACTTGGTGGCCACGCTGACTTTGCCGCGTAATTGCTTCAGTGCGCGGCCCACCAGTTCCTCGTTGGCGTAGGGGCCGTACACTTCCGCCGTATCGATCAGGGTCACGCCCAGCTCCACGGCGCGGTGCAGCACACGCAGCGAGGCGGCCTCGTCGGCGCCGCCATAGGCAAAGCTCATGCCCATGCAGCCCAGGCCTATGGGGGCGACGCGCAAGCCGGAGTGGCCCAGTGTTCTGTGTTCCATTGTCATTTCCTTTCAAAAAAAGATGCAAGGAGTATGGATGAAGCAACAGCATGCGATAAGATGGCTAATCCTGCATGTATTGCTGAATTTTTTTCATGAATTTTTTCCTCAACAATGGCTGATCTCAACGAATTGACGGCCTTTGCCGCCGTCGCCCGCCTGCGCAGCTTCCGCAAGGCGGCATTGGAGCGGGGCGTGTCCGCCTCCGCCCTCAGCCATGCATTGCGCGCGCTGGAAGAGCGCCTGGGCGTGCGCCTGTTGAACCGCACCACGCGCAGCGTCACGCCGACCGAGGCGGGCCAGCAGCTGCTGGCGCGGCTGGCGCCGGCCATGCGCGAAATCGACGATGCCTTGCAAGACTTGAGCGCCATGCAGGATGTGCCCGCAGGCAAGCTGCGCCTGAACGTGCCCCGTCCGGCCGCCCGGCTGCTGCTGGGGCCCATGCTGGCCGGTTTTGTCGCCCGCTATCCGCGCGTGCAGGTCGAAGTGGTGACCGACGACGGCATGATCGATATCGTGCGCGACGGTTTTGATGCGGGCATCCGCTTCGGCGAACAGGTGGCGGCCGACATGATCGCCGTGCCCGTGGGCGCGCCGCAACCGTTCGTGGTGGTGGCGTCGCCCGGCTACCTGGCGGCGCATGGGGCACCGGGCACGCCGCGCGACTTGCTGGCGCATGCCTGCATAGGCCGGCGTTTTCCCAGCGGGCGCCAGTATGCGTGGGAGTTCGGGCGGGAGGGGGAAGCCGTCAGCATCGCCGTCGGCGGGCCGCTCGTTTTCGATGACGATGAACTGATGCTGCGCGCGGCCCGCGACGGGGCGGGGCTGGCGTATGTGTACGAAGCCGATGCGCGCGCCGATATCGCGGCGGGGCGCCTGGCGTGCGTGCTGGAGCGCTGCCTGCCGCCGCCGCCCCGCTACTTCCTGTACTACCCGGGACGGCGGCAGATGCCGCCCGTGCTGCGCGCCTTCGTCGACATGGTCCGCGCCGACGGTCTTGCTTAGGCGGCCGGCGGCGCGCCGTGCTCGACCGGCCACTTGACGGTAAACACGCTGCCGCCCGCCTTGCCGCGCGTGCAGACGGCGCTGCCGCCGTGCGCGCGCGCGATGGCTTCGACCACGGCCAGGCCCAGGCCGCTGCCCGCATGCGGGTCGCCGCCATCGCTGTCGCCGCGGCGAAACGCCTCGAACACGTGCGGCGCCAGTTCCTTTGCAATGCCGGGGCCCGCATCCTCGACGCTCAGGTAGTACTGGCCGGCCTGCACGCGGGTGCGCACGCGCAGCAGGCCCGGATGCGCATAGCGGCGCGCGTTGTCGAGCAGGGCCAGCACGATTTGCCGGATGCGCGCTGCGTCGCAGCAGACGGGATGGTCGGACAGGTGCAATTGCAGCGTAAACCCGGCCGCTTCCATTTCCTGCGCCAGCAGGCGGCCCACTTCCTCGATTTCCAGGGTCAGGTCCGTCCACGCCATGCGCAGCTGCATGTGGCCGCTGTCGGCCAGGCTCAGGGTGCGCAAGTCCTCGATCAGGCGGCCCAGGTCCTCGACTTGCGCCAGCAGGCTGGAAAACGGCACTTCCTCGGGCTTGAAGACGCCGTCGACGACGCCCTGCAAGGTGCCGCGCAGGATGGTCACGGGCGTGCGCAGTTCGTGCGCGATGGCCGCATTCCACGTTTCGCTTTCCTTGGCGCCCCGCTGCAGGCGCTCGGCCATGCTGTTGAAGTCATCGACCAGCATGGCCGTCTCGCCCAGGCTGCGGTCGCCCGCGAAGGCGCGCGCGGACAGGTCGCCGTGGGCCACGCGGCGCACGCTGTCCATCACGGAATTGATCGGTTTTAAGATGCGCGCGGCCAGCTTGATGGCGAAAAAGGCGGCCAGCCCCAGGCCGAAGACGGTGATGGCGAAGATCCACAGCCATTCGACGGTGCTGGGCGACCAGTCGTCGGGCTCGGACAGCATGCCGGGATCGATCTTGAAGGCGATGGCGAAGAAGGTCCAGGAACCGATCCAGATGATCAGGATGCTGCACACCATCAGCACGGACATCGACAGGATGATCTGCCGGTTCAGGCCAGTGAATCGCATCAGAGCTCGCTTTCCAGGCGGTAGCCCACGCCGCGCAGGCTGGCCGGCATGTTCATCACGCCCGCTTCCTCGAGCTTCTTGCGCAGCTTGCTGACGTGGCTGTCCACCGTGCGTTCCATCGAATTGCTTTCGGGCATGCACGACTCCAGCAGTTCCAGGCGGCTGCAGACGCGGCGCGGCGTGCGCGCCAGGTGCGCCAGCAGGCGAAATTCCGTCAACGTCAGGGTCAAAGGCACGGGCGCGCCGTCGCGCAGCACGCTGGCCACGTACGTTTCCTGGTCGATCTCGATGGGGCCGCAGCGCAGGCGCTGGCCGCCGACCGGGTGGTGGCGCACGCGCGAGCGGCGCAGCACGGCCGCCACGCGGGCCACCACTTCGGCCGGGTTGAAGGGCTTGATGATGTAGTCGTCGGCGCCCACGCGCAGGGCGGCCAGTTTGTCGGCATCCTGGTCGCGCGCCGTCAGCATGATGACGGGCGTTTCGCCGCGCCGTCGCACTTCGGCCAGCACGCCCCAGCCGTCGACACGGGGCATCTGCACGTCGAGCAGCAGCAGGTCCGGCGCCAGCGCCAGGTGCTGCTGCAGCGCTTCCTGGCCATCGAGGGCGAAGGCCGTGCGGTAGCCGTCGCGCTCCAGATAACCGGCGAGGATGCGGGCGATTTGCGGTTCATCTTCGGCGATCAGGACGAGGGCGGAAGGGGGCGTGGTGGCAAGAAAAGAGGGCTGGCTGGCGCTGTGATGATAGTTCATGCAAATAGTCTAGCATTCTTCTTTCTCTCCATCGAATCTCCACATTTCTTTGACGAAATGTCCACCTTGGCCTTTTATGCTGCGCTTATCTGTCGACCGGACCGCCGGTTGGGATCTGCCATAGAGAAAGACCATGCATCCGAGCCACTTCACCAAGAAAAACATGTTGATCGCCGCGGCACTGCTCAGCCTTGCCGCCTGTTCCAAACCCGCGCCGGACGAGGCGGCCGCGCCGCCCGCCGCCGTGACGGTCCTCAAGTTGCAAGCGGCATCCGTCGTCCTCAGCGACGAATTGCCGGGCCGGGTGGCCGCCTTCCGCACGGCCGACATCCGTCCGCAGGTGGGCGGCATCGTGCTGCGCCGCCAGTTCGAGCAGGGTGCCGACGTGCAGGCGGGGCAGAAGCTGTTCCAGCTCAACCCGGCGCCGTTCCAGGCGGACGTCGATTCGGCCGCCGCCGCCCTGCAGCACGCGGTGGCCACGGCCAACCGCGCCAGCAGCCAGGCCGAGCGCCTGAAACCACTGGTGGAAGCGGATGCCATCAGCCGCCAGGCGTATGACGATGCCGTGGCCCAGCGCGAGCAAGCCGTGGCCACCGTGGCGCAGGCGCGCGCGACCCTGGCGCGCCGCCGCCTGGACCTGGCCTTTGCCAGCATCGAGGCGCCGATTGCCGGGCGCATCGGCTCCGAACTGGTGACCGAAGGCGCGCTCGTAGGCGTGGCCGATGCTGCGCCGATGGCGCGCATCCAGCAGATCGACAAAGTGTATGTCGACGTGCGCCAGCCGGCCGCCGCGCTGGCCGCGCTGCAAGCCTCGGGTACGGGTGGCGCGGACAAGCTGCCCGTGACCATTCTGGGCGCCGATGGCCAGCCGCATCCCGTCACGGGCCGCATCCTGTTCTCGGGCATCAGCGTCGATGCGGGCACGGGCGACGCCGTCATCCGCGTGCTGGTCGACAATCCGCAGCGCCAGCTCTTGCCGGGCATGTTCGTGCGCGCCCGCATCGCCCGCGCCGTGCAGGCCAACGGCGTGCTGCTGCCGCAGCAAGCCGTGTTGCGCAGCAGCGGCGGCCAGGCGCAGGCCTGGGTGCTGGACGGCACGAACAAAGCCAGCTTGAAAACGATCGCCGTGGGCGACGTGGTCGAGCACCAGTACGTGGTCAGCGGCGGCTTGAAGGCGGGCGACACCGTCGTCATCGAAGGCCAGGAACGCCTGCAGCCGGGCGCCACCGCCACACCGCAACCGTGGAAGCCGGCCGTCGTGGCCACGGCGGCTGCCGCCAAGGCGCGTTGATGCACACTTTGAATACAATGAAAGCCTAACGACATGCCTCAATTTTTCATCAACCGCCCCGTCTTTGCGTGGGTGGTGGCGGTCTTCATCGTCCTCTTCGGACTGATCGCCATACCGCAATTGCCGATTGCGCGTTTTCCTTCCGTGGCGCCGCCCAGCGTCAGCATCAGCGCCAATTACCCCGGCGCCACGCCGCAAACCATGAATGATTCCGTGGTGGGCCTGATCGAACGCGAACTGTCGGGCGTCAAGCACCTGCTGTATTTCGAGTCGTCCACCGATACCTCGGGGTCGGCCTCGATCACCGTCACCTTCCAGCCGGGCACGGACCCGGAAATGGCCCAGGTGGACGTGCAAAACCGCCTGAAGGCCATCGAGCCGCGCCTGCCGCAAGCCGTGCGGCAGAACGGCTTGACGGTGGAATCGGCGTCGTCGGGCTTTTTGATGATCGTCAGCCTGATTTCCGAGAATGGCCAGCATGACGAAGTGGCGCTGGGCGACTACCTGGCGCGCAACGTGACGGAAGAACTGCGCCGCATTCCCGGCGTGGGCAAGGTGCAGCTGTTCGGCTCCGAGCGGGCCATGCGCATCTGGGTCGATCCCGCCAAGCTGGTGTCGTACAACATCGCCATGGGCGAACTGACGGCCGCCATCGCGCAGCAGAATGCGCAGATCGCGCCGGGCCGCCTCGGCGATTCGCCCGCCGTGCACGGCCAGCGCGTGACGATTCCGCTGACGGTCCAGGGGCAGTTGCAAACCCCGGCCGAATTTGCCGCCATCGTGCTGCGCGCGAACGCGGACGGCTCGAAAGTGACCATCGGCGACGTGGCGAAGGTGTCGCTGGGCGCGCAAAGCTTCAATTTCAGCATTCGCGAAAACGGCCAAGCCGCGTCGGGTGCCGCCATCATGCTGTCGCCCGGTGCCAACGCCGTGCAGACGGCAGCCGCCGTGCGCGCGCGCATGGCCGAACTGGCGCACACCATGCCGGCCGGGATCAAGTATTCGGTGCCGTTCGATACGGCGCCGTTCGTGAAGATCTCGATCGAGAAGGTCGTCGTCACCCTGCTGGAAGCGATGGTGCTGGTCTTCCTCGTCATGTATCTGTTCCTGCAAAAGATACGCTACACCCTGATTCCCGCCATCGTCGCGCCGATCGCCCTGATGGGAACGTTTACCGTGATGCTGCTGGCCGGCTATTCCGTCAACGTGCTGACCATGTTCGGCATGGTGCTGGCCATCGGCATCATCGTCGATGACGCCATCGTGGTGGTGGAAGCCGTCGAGCGCCTGATGGCGACCGAGGGCCTGTCGCCGAAGGAAGCGACTTCCAAGGCCATGCGCGAAATCACGGGGGCCGTGGTCGGCATCACTCTGGTGCTGACGGCCGTGTTCATTCCGATGGCGCTGGCCAGCGGTTCCGTGGGCGCCATCTACCGCCAGTTCACCTTGGCCATGGCCGTGTCGATTTTGTTCTCGGCGTTTCTGGCCTTGACCCTGACGCCGGCCCTGTGCGCCACGATGTTGAAACCGATCGGCCCGCACGACCACGATAAAAAGGGCTTTTTCCTGTGGTTCGACCGCTGTTTTGAGCGCATGACGGCGCGCTATGAAAAAGGCGTGGTGGCGATGCTCAAGCGCGCGGGCCGCTCGATGGTGCTGTACTGCGCCATCGTCGCGGCGCTGGGCGTGGCCTTCATGCAGTTGCCGTCTGCCTTCCTGCCCGAGGAAGACCAGGGCTATTTCATTACCTCGATCCAGCTGCCGTCGGACGCCACCATGGAGCGCACGCTCGATGTCGTCAAGTTGTACGAACAGCACGTGGCCACGCGGCCCGGCATCGAAGTGAACCAGTCGATCCTCGGCTTCAGCTTTTCCGGCGCGGGACCGAACGCGGGCCTGGCGTTCACCATGCTGAAGGACTGGAAACAGCGCAACGGCGCCACGGCGCAGGAAGAAGTGGCGCTGGCGCAGGAGGCCATGTCGCAGGCGAAGGAGGGCGTGATCATGAGCCTGATGCCGCCCGCCATCGATGAACTGGGCAACTCGTCCGGCTTTTCGATGCGCCTGCAAGACCGCGCCAGTCAAGGCGTCGCGGCCTTGCAGGCGGCGCAGAACCAGCTGCTGGGCCTGGCCGCGCAAAGCAGCAAGGTGGCGGGCGTGTATCCGGACGGCTTGCCGCCCGGCGCCAGCGTGCGCCTCGATATCGACCGCACCAAGGCCGAGGCGCTGGGCGTGCCGTTCACGGCGATTGCCGACATGCTGACGGCGGCCATGGGGTCGACCTATGTCAACGATTTTCCGAACGCCGGACGCATGCAGCAGGTGATCATCCAGGCCGATGCCCCATCGCGCATGCAACTGAACGACGTGCTGGCCTTGCGCATCCGCAATAACGCGGGCGGCATGGTGGCCCTGGGCGAGCTCGTGCGCCCCGTGTGGAGCGAGTCGCCGCTGCAGCTGGTGCGCTACCAGGGTTACCCGTCGGCGCGCATCTCGGGCAGCGCGGCGCCCGGCGTGTCCAGCGGCGACGCCATGCTGGAAATGGAGCGGCTCGTGAAGCAATTGCCGCCGGGCTTCGCGCTGGCGTGGACGGGCCAGTCGCTGCAGGAGAAGGAATCGGCGTCGCAGGCGCCCATGCTGATGGCGCTGTCGATGCTGGTGGTCTTCCTCGTGCTGGCGGCCCTGTATGAAAGCTGGTCGATTCCCGTCTCCGTGATGCTGGTGGTGCCTTTGGGCCTGCTGGGCGCCGTGCTGGCCGTGATGTTGCGCGGCATGCCGAACGACGTGTTCTTCAAGGTGGGCATGATCACGATTATTGGTCTTTCCGCCAAGAATGCCATTCTGATCGTCGAATATGCGCGCCAGCTGCAGGCGCAAGGGCGTGGGCTGGTCGAGGCGACGGTGGAAGCGGCGCGCCTGCGCCTGCGCCCGATTTTGATGACGTCATTGGCGTTCGCGCTGGGCGTGGTGCCGCTGATGCTGGCCACGGGCGCCAGCGCCGAGACGCAGCACGCGATCGGTACGGGCGTGTTCGGCGGCATGATTACCGCCACCGTGCTGGCCGTGTTTTTCGTGCCCGTGTTCTTTGTCGTGGTGCTGGGCGCCGTCGACAAGATGGGCACGTACTTCAACAAACGCAGTGATCGCATCGCCGTCAAGGCGGTGGAAGGAGAGTTGTAATGCGTTTATTTTTTCTCACGCCCCTGGCCGCGCTGGCCTTGTCGGCGTGTTCCCTGACGCCGCCGCTGGTCAAGCCGGCGGCACCGATACCGGCCCGCTATGCAGAATCTGCCGCGCCAGCCGCGGCCGGCACCGCAGCCGACCTGGGCTGGCGCCAGATGCTGCTCGATGCGCGCCTGCAGCGCCTGGTCGATATTGCGCTGGAAAACAACCGCGACTTGCGCGTGGCCTCGCTCAACGTGGAAGCCGTGCGGGCCCAGTACCAGATCCAGGATGCGGGCCGCTATCCGGCCGTCGGCGCGAATGCGGGCGGCGCGCGCCAGCGCGGCGCCGATGCCACGCTTCAAAACACGTTCACGGCCGGCATCGCCATGAGCGCGTTCGAGATCGACCTGTTCGGCCGCCTGCGCTCGCTGTCGGACGCGGCGTTTGCCCGCTACCTGGCCACGCAGCAGGGCCAGCGCGCCGCGCACATGGCCTTGATCGGCGCCGTGGCCGACGCCTACCTGGAGCAGCGCCTGGCCGAGGAACAGCTGGCGCTGGCCCGGCAAACCCTGCTTGACTGGCGCCAGGCGCTGGTGCTGACGCAGCGCCTGCACGGCGCGCAGCAGGGCAGCGGCCTGGACGTGGCGCAAGCCGAAGGGCAGGCCGCCACGGCGGAAGCGGACGTGCAGGCGCGGGAGCGAGCCAGTCTACTTTCGCGCAACAACCTGGAATTGCTGCTCGGTGCGCCATTGCCAACGGACTTGCCCGCCGGCCGGCCGCTCGACGGCCAGCCCGTGCTGACGCAGTTGCCGCCCGGCCTGCCGTCGGACTTGCTGGCGCGCCGTCCCGACATTTTGCAGGCTGAATACGCGCTGGCGGCGGCGAATGCGGAAATCGGGGCCGCCCGCGCCGCCTTCTTCCCCCGCCTGTCCTTGACGGCGTCGCTGGGCTTTGCCAGCCCGGAACTGGGCGACCTGTTCCGCGGCAGCGCGCGCAGCTGGTCGTTCGCGCCGCAAGTGACGCAGCCGCTGTTCCAGGGCGGCCAGCTGCGCGCGGAACTGCAGCTGTCGCGCCTGCGCAAGGACGTGGCCGTGCTGCAGTACGAACAGGCGATCCAGGCGGCGTTCCGCGAGGTGCGCGACGGCCTGGCCGGCAGCGCCACGTTTGCGCAGCAGATCGCCGCGCAGGAGCGCGTGGTGGCGGCGTCGCGGCAGCGCCAGCGCCTGTCGCAGCTGCGCTACGACGCGGGCCAGGACAGCCGCCTGGAATTGCTCGACGCGCAGCGCCAGTCGTATGCGGCCCAGCAAGCCCTGCTCGACGCGCGGCGCGACCAGTTCAAGTCGGCCGTGGCGCTGTACAAGGCGCTGGGGGGCGGCCTCGAGGAGTGAACCTCCGTCTACCAGGGCAGCGCCACGGGCACGCTGTCGCGGTGCTTCGCCTGGTAGTGGGAACGCAGGAATTGCGCCAGGAAGGTGAATTCGTTGTAGCAATGCATGAGCAGGGCGCGGGCGAATGCATCGGGGAAGAGGGCGGCGATCTCTTGCGGGCTGTGGCCGGCGTCCGGCAAGTCCTGGCCCATGTAGAAATGGCTGCGCAAGGTCATGCCCCAGGCCGTGTCGCGGCCCATGTGCAGCAGGCGCCCGCCGATGACGGCGCCGTCCGCCGTGCGGGGCGGCGCATAGCTCATGCCCACCCTGGCGCACACGGCGGCTGAAATGCGGCCCTCGGTCCGCGCCACCTCATATTGTCGTCCCTCGAAGAATTCACGGGGATCGCGGAACTGGATGGCCAGCTGTTCGGCCGGCATGCCGCTGAAAAATTCTTCCGCCAGATGGATGGAGCCGATGTGCGTCCCGGCGCTGCCTTCGGCCCAGCCGCTGGCCAGGTGGTCGACCGGGTGCCACATCAGGTAGCGCTCCGTGTCGGGCCGCGAGCGGAACCACCATTCAAACATCTCGCCAGTGCAATTTGCCAAGTCGGTGCGGCACGCCACGTGCAGCACGCCGCTGGGCAGCCGTTCGAAGCCCGTTTCCAGTGCCAGGGGAGCGGGGTGCAGCAGGGCGTGGACGTCGTTGAGATCCATGGTCTTACCTTTCAGTGCGGGTGGTGGAGACAGTCGCGGCGCGGCGGCGCAGCAGCAGGGCGGCCGCCACGGCCGCGCCCAGCAGGGCCAGTGCGGCCGTGGCGGCAAACATCGTGGCGTGGCTGCCGGGCAGATACGTCATGAAGGAAGAGAGAAATTGCCCGCCGAAGATGGCCATCGAGAGATAGGCGAGGTTGCGGTTGCGGCTGGGCAAGTGGCTGCGCTCGACCGTCATGTGCGTGCACAGGGGTACGGACAGGCCGAAGCCCATCCCCAGCGCCATGGCGCCGGCCAGCAGCGCGGGCAGCGCGGCGGCCCCCGCAAACAGCAGGTGCGCCAGCGCATAGCAGGCGAAGGCAGCGCCCAGGGTGCCGTGTTCATGCAGGCGCCGGACCGCCCGGGGCATCAGCCAGGCGGCCGCTACGGCCACCAGCGACACGAAGGAAAGCAGATACCCAGCCCGGTCCTCGCTCCAGCCCAGCTGCTGCAGGCGCAGCGGTAAAACGATGATGGCGGCAAAGAACACCGTCATGGAGAGCGCCGCCAGCGCATGGACGAGGAGCAGGGCGCGTGACGGGCCGGGCGCCGGCGGCGCGCCATCCATGCCGGCATCCCCGGCCGGCCCGGGTGCCGGCACGCAGCGCCAGGCGAAGGCCAGCAGCACCCACGAGGCCAGATACAGCAGGAAGGGATAGCGCCAGCCCGCCGTGGCCAGCAGGCCGCCCAGTGCGAGGAACAGCACGCCGCCCAGTTCGATCGTCATGCCTTGCCTGGCGATCATGCGCAGCCGCGCCTGGCCGCTGAACAGGGCCGAGATCAGTCCCGTGCCCGAGGCCATCACCAGCGCCGTCGGCACGCCCAGCAGGAAACGGTTGGCGAACACGGCCAGGTGGCCATGCAAGAACATGCCCGAGATGCCCAGCAAGCCGTACAGGAACAGTCCCGTCAGCAGGGTGCGGTGCAGTCCCAGGCGCTGCATGAGCATGGCGGCGAAGGGGCCGGACAGCACCACGCCCAGCGAGGGCAGCGTGACGAGCCAGCTGGCGGCGTCGGCCACCCCGAGGCGCGCGGCGATGGACGGCAATCCCGGAACCAGCACGCATCCCACCATGATGGTCAGGCTGGCAACGGAAAGGAGCGTGCACGTTGCTGTCTTCGATATACTGCGGCTGGACATGCGCCTCCCTGGTGTTTGGGTTGGGTAAACCGTTTAACGGAACAGTGTTCCGAATGATGGAACAATTATAGGGCCATGTACAATGCCGGTCAATGCCGGTCAATGCCGTCACGGCAGCTATCGTCATGCACAATTGGGTAAAGAGATGAGTGAAGAAAACGAAGGCAATAGCGGCAAGCAAGTCATCGCGCGCGCGGCGGCGGTGCTGCGCGCGCTGGAAAACCAAGCGGGCGGCCTGAGCCTGGCGCAGATCGCCAAGGGTGCGGACTTGCCGCGCACGACGGTGCACCGCATCGTCGCCGCGCTGGAAGCCCAGCAGCTGGTCAGTTCCGGCGCCGGCGGGGTGAAGCTGGGGCCGGCCATCGCGCGTCTGGCGGCGTCGGCGCATACGGACGTGGTGGCGGTCCTGCGGCCGCATGCGGAAGCGTTGGGCCGGCGCACGCGCGAAACGGTCGACGTGTGCGTGTACCGCGGCCTGCATGCGGTGTCGGTGGATCAGTATTGTTCCGACCATGAACTGCGCGTCGTCTCGGCCGTGGGAACGGCCTACCCGATCCACTGCACCGCGCATGGCAAGGCGCTGCTGGCGGGTCTGTCAGACGAGGCGCTGGGCCGGCTGTTCGGCGAACGCCTGGAAGCGCGCACGGGTCAGACCATCGCGGCGCTTGCGCAACTGTTGCCGCACCTGGCGCAGGTGCGCGCGCAGGGCTACGCCGTCGATATGGAAGAGCATGCGCCGGGCGTGTGCGGCATCGGCGTGGCCCTGGACACGGGCACGAGCGAGCGCTACGCGCTGTCGCTGGGCGTGCCGGCCCTGCGTTTCCACGCCCAGCGGGAGCTGCTGCTGTCGGCGCTATTGCAGTGCAAGGCGGAAGTCGAAGCCGTGCTCGGTGTCAAGCCGTAAACGCGCCGATCGGGCGGTTGCGCGCCAGGCTCCAGCCCGTCGTGTGCTGGGCTGCTGGCTGGCCGTGCGCCTGCTGCACGCTGTAGCTCCAGAGGATTTCCGTAAAGTTCAGCTTGAACTGTTCGGTCGGCATGTCGTTGGGATGGGATTGCAGCTGGATTTCGCTGATCAGGGCGTCGCGCAGGGCGATGGTGATGATGTTGACCGTCTTGTCGCCCGAGTTGCGGGCAATGTAGAGTTTGGTCGGCTGGGCCGCGCCGCTGCCCAGCGGCTGGGCGCTCAGGCACAGTTCGTACAGTTTCACCGAGATCGCATCGACATATTTGACACAGGTAAATTCCGTGATCACGGGCCGCCCCGACGTGCGCGCCGCATTGCTGACGTCGGTCGTCACCTGCTGCTTCATGCCCTGATGTAATGACACGAGTTCGATGCAGCGGCCCATGTCCTGCAGCGCGCCGCTATCGCGCCAGGCGCTGTCGATCAGGCTGCCGCCGCTGCTGTCGATGCAGCTGTCCGGCATCTTGCCGAACACGAGTTCCCCGTTGCCGGGTTCGAGCAAAATCAAATCCATGACGCATTCCTCCGCTTGAGTGTCAGCCGCCGCCGTGCGCGAGGCAGCCCTTGAGCCGATGTGGCCTGGTCCAGCCTGCTTCGCCGGCCTGGTCGACAAAACAGATGGTCAGCTGCGCAAAGCCTTGCGAGGTGAAGTACACGCTGGCCGTGGCATCCTGGCGCTCGCGCGTGATGAACCACTGCGCGTCGCCATGCGCGAGGCCCCAGCTGGCCGCGCGGTGCACGAGCAGGTCGGCATTGCCGCGCTGCACGATGGCTACCCGCACGTCGGCTTCGCCCATATTGTTGGTCTGATAGATGCGCGCCACTTTCCTGACCCCAGTTCTCATCGTGCCTGCGACTATACACCGGTTAAGTTGCCTAAAGATAAGTAAAAATGGCGGCGTGAACACTTTTTTTGCGCCGCTGCATCCAAATGCGCGCATGGCGGGTAGTACCGGGGTGCGCTCGCTGCCACAGCGGCTTGGGCAGCACGTCCCTTCACTCACTTACCGGAGTCACGCTCATGACCACGCTGCCATCCTTGCCATTTTCCAGGCTGTTGCTCGCTTCCGCCGTCGCCATCGCCTTGTCCGCCTGCGGGGGCGGCGGCCACCACGATGAGGCCGTCGTCACGCCAGCGCCGCCTCCCGTCGTCACGGGCGACGTGTTTGTGCTCACGGCGAGCAATCAACTGCTGTCGTTCGACCGCGCCGCGCCGGCCACCATCCGCAGCACGGTCGCCGTGACGGGCTTGCAGGCGGGGGAAAACCTGCTGGGCATCGATTTCCGGCCCGCCGATGGCCAGCTCTACGGCGTCGGCAGCACGGGCCGGCTCTACACCTTGAATGGCGTTACGGGCGTGGCCACCGTGAAAGCCAGCCTGGCGGCCGATGCGGCCGACACCACGGCACCCTATACGGCGCTGGCCGGGACGGCCTTTGGCGTCGATTTCAATCCCGTCGCCGACCGCCTGCGCATCGTCAGCAACACGGGGCAAAGCCTGCGCATCAATGCCGATACGGGCGCCACCACCACCGATGGCAACATCAATGGCGGCGCAGGCAATACGGCCGTCACGGCCGCCGCCTATACCAACAGTTTCGCGGGCACGGCCAGCACCACTTTGTTTGTGATCGATGGGGCCAATGCCACCCTGTACACGCAAAATCCGCCCAACAACGGCACCCTGGCCGGCGCCGTGCCGCTGGGCGTGGCGGCCACCAGTGTGGCCGGCTTCGACATCGATGCGCGCACGAATACGGGCTACGCCGTCATGACGGTGGCCGGCGTGCGCAATCTGTACACGCTGAACCTGGCGGCGGCCACGGCGCCGGCGACCCTGGTGGCGGCCATCGGCGTGACGGAAGAGCTGCGCGGCATCGCCTTGACGCCGCCGGCGGCGCCCGTCGCCTACGGCTTGACGGACGATGGCCGCATCGTCACCTTCAAGACGGCCACGCCGAACACGCTCGACGCCAACGTGGCCGTCACGGGCCTGGCGGCGGGCGAGCGCCTGCTGGGCTTTGACATCCGTCCCAAGGATGGCTTGTTGTACGGTATTTCCTCCGCGGCCCGCATCGTCACCATCGATCCGGCCACGGGCGCCGTCGCCGTCAAGGCGACGCTGGCGGCCGACGCGCTCGATACCAGCGCGCCGTACACGGCCATCGCCGGCACGGCCTTTGGCGTCGATTTCAACCCCGTGGCCGACCGCCTGCGCGTGATCGGCAACACGGGGCAAAGCCTGCGCATCAATGCCGACACGGGCGCCACCACCACCGATGGCGCCATCAACCGGGCGGGCGCGGCGCCGGCCGTGACGGCGGCCGCCTATACCAACAGCTTCGCGGGCGCGGCGGCGACCATGCTGTTCGATATCGACACGGCCAGCGCCAGTCTCGCCCTGCAGAATCCGCCGAATGACGGCACCCTGGCCACTGTGGGGGCGGGCGCGCTCGGCGTTGCCGTGGCGGGCGACGTGGGCTTCGATATCGCGGGCGGCGCCAACGGGCTGATTCTGGCGGCCCTGCGCACGGCGGCCGGCGGCCCCAGCGCACTGTACCGCATCGACCTGGCGACGGGCGCGGCGGTGCTGAGCGGCGGCGCGGCCACGCCGGCCGCCTCCGCCATCGGCAATGGGACGGTGGGCTTGACCGATATCGCCATCGCGCTGAAATAAGGCAGTCCCGCCGCGGCCTTTGCATTCATTCAATAATTCCAGTATTATGGAATTATTGTTGACGTTCACAGGCTGCGGCGCATGGTGCCCGCGACGCCGCACCGCACGGGACCCTCGCCGCATGCTGACCGCTTTCCTCATCTTTCTCGCCACACTCATCCTCGTCATCTGGCAGCCGCGCGGCCTGGGTATCGGCTGGAGCGCCGTCATCGGCGCTGGCGTCGCCTTGCTGGCCGGCGTGATCCACTGGGGCGACATCCCCGTCGTCTGGCATATCGTGTGGAACGCCACCGGCACCTTTGTTGCCGTCATCATCATCAGCCTGCTGCTCGACGCGGCCGGCTTCTTCGAGTGGGCCGCTTTGCACGTGGCGCGCTGGGGCGGCGGCAGCGGCAGAAAACTGTTCGTGCTGCTGGTCTTGCTGGGCGCGCTGGTGTCCGCCGTGTTTGCCAACGACGGCGCTGCGCTGATCCTCACGCCCATCGTCATCGCCATGCTGCGGGCATTGAAGTTTTCCGCAAAAGCCACCCTGGCCTACGTGATGGCGGCCGGTTTCATTGCCGACACGGCCAGCCTGCCGCTGGTGGTGTCGAACCTGGTGAATATCGTCTCGGCCGACTATTTCAAGATCGGCTTTGCCGAGTACGCGTCCGTGATGGTGCCCGTCAACGTCGTCGCCGTGGGCGCCACCCTGGCGGCCTTGCTGATCTTTTTCCGCCAGGATATTCCGCGCGACTATGACGTGGCGCAACTGAAACGCCCGGGCGCCGCCATCCGCGACTTGCCCACCTTCCGCGCCGGCTGGCTGGTGCTGGCGCTGCTGCTGGCGGGATTTTTCTCGCAAGAAGCCCTGGGCGTGCCCATCAGCCTGATCGCCGCCGTGGGCGCCGCGCTGCTGCTGGGCGTGGCGGGCAAGGGCCACGTGATTTCCACGCGCCACGTGCTGCGCCATGCGCCGTGGCAGATCGTCGTCTTTTCGCTGGGCATGTATCTGGTCGTGTACGGCTTGCGCAATGCGGGCCTGACGGCTTATCTGACGGGCATCCTCAATCACTGTGCCCAGTACGGCGTGTGGGGCGCGGCCATGGGCACGGGCGTGCTGACGGCTTTATTGGCGTCCGTGATGAACAACCTGCCGACGGTGCTGGTGGGCGCGCTGGCCATCGACCCGACGACGGCGCAGGGCGCCGTGCGCGAGGCGATGATCTACGCCAATGTGATCGGCAGCGACCTGGGGCCGAAGATCACACCCATCGGCAGCCTGGCCACCTTGCTGTGGCTGCACGTGCTCGACAGCAAGAATATCCACATCTCGTGGGGATACTATTTCCGCGTCGGCATCGTGCTGACCGTGCCCGTGCTGCTGGTGACCTTGGCGGCGCTGGCGCTGCGCCTGTCCTGAGTTCCGTGTATGGTGGTGGCTGACAGCAACTTGAACGGGAAAGCCATGAAACTACTGCTCGTCGGCGCCACCGGCCTCGTGGGCCGTGAAGTGCTGCGCCTGGCGCTGAGTGACGCGCGCGTCAGCCAGGTCGTCGCGCCCGTGCGCCAGCCCTTGCCGGCGCATCCCCAGCTCGAGGCGCCCGTCGTCGATTTCGACCGCTTGCCGCCCGATGCGCCGTGGTGGCAGGCAGACGCCGTCATCTGCACCCTGGGCACGACCATGAAGCTGGCGGGCACGCGGCAGGCGTTCCGGCGCGTGGACCACGACTATCCGCTGGCCGTGGCGCGCCTGGCGCTGGCGGCCGGCACGCCTGCGTATGCGCTCAATTCCGCCGCCGGCGCCAACGCCGCCTCGCGCATCTTCTATAACCGCGTCAAGGGCGAAGTGGAGCGCGAGCTGGAACAACTGGGTTTTATATCGCTCACCTATGTGCGCCCGGGCCTGATCGGCGGCGAGCGCGACGTGGCGCGCGCGGGCGAGGGTGCCGCCTTGCGCCTGCTGCGCGTGCTGGGGCCCGTGCTGCCGGCGCGCTGGCGCATCAATCCCGCGCCGCGCATCGCGCAAGCGCTGCTGGAAGCGGCGCTGGCCGCCGCGCCGGGCGTGCATGTCGTCAGCTCGGAGCAACTGGCCTGAACGCGCACCCCGTATAATCGGCGTTCATCTTCTTTTGAGTACGGAAAATGCAAACAGTACGTCCTTACCGGGCCGGCGACCGCGACGCCTGCCTGGCCCTCTTTGACGGCAACACGCCGCGCTTTTTCGACCCGTCCGAGCGCGCGGACTTTGCCGCCTGGCTCGATACCTCGACGCATCCGTATCTGGTCATTCTGCGCGACGGCCGCATCGTCGCCTGCGGCGGCCATGCCATCGAGGCGGGCGGCAGCGTCGCCAGCCTGTGCTGGGCATGGTGGCGCAGGATCTGCACGGCCAGGGACTGGGTCGCGCGCTGACGCAGGCGCGCCTGGACGCGATACGCGCCATGCCTGGCGTGGCCAAGGTGAGCATGAATACCAGCCAGCATACGCAGCAGTTTTATGCGCGCTTCGGCTTTGTGCCCGTGAAGGTGACGCCGGATGGCTTCGGGCCCGGCATCGACCAGTGGGACATGCTCCTGTCCCTGAAAAGCAGGGGGCCTGAACATCGCCATATCGCCCCCGTGCCGCTGGAAAAAGCCTACCGCCTGCTCAACCATGGCCCGTCCATCCTCGTCTCGGCCCGCCATGCTGGCGTGGACAACGTGATGGCCGCCGCCTGGGCCTGCGCCCTCGATTTCGCGCCGCCGAAACTCACCGTGGTGCTGGACAAGGCCACGCGCACGCGCGCGCTGGTCGAGGGCAGCGGCAGCTTCGTCATCCAGGTGCCGACGGCGGCGCAGCTGCGGCTGACGCATGCGGTGGGCACGCACAGTCTCGATGCGCAGCCCGACAAGCTGGCGCGCGCCGGCGTGCAGCTGTTCCAGATGGAAGGGCTTGACCTGTCGTTCGTGGCCGGATGCTCCGCCTGGCTGGCCTGTCGCCTGCTGCCCGAGCCGCACAACCAGGCTGCGTATGACCTGTTCATCGGCGAAGTGGTGGGGGCCTGGGCCGACACGCGCGTGTTCCGCGACGGGCACTGGCATTTCGAGGAGGCCGATGCATCGTGGCGCAGCCTGCACTACATCGCCGGCGGGCGTTTCTATGCGATCGGCGAGGCGCTCGACGCGCAGATGTAATCAGTCGAGCGCGATGACCCGGTCGTCCGGGCCGGGCACGCAGCCGTCGGCGACCGGTTCCCAGCCCCGGTGCACCACCACCTGTTTGCCGTCGTGGCAGATTTCTACGCGCTCGCTGGCGGGCAGGCGCTGGCGCGCGAACGCTTCCAGGCTGGCCGGCAGGCTGACTGCCAGCCGCATCGTGCCGATGGCTTCGGGCGGATGGTCGTCCATGTGCACCAGGGGCACGAAGATCGAGCCCAGCATCAGCCAGCGGGCGCCCACGTCCACAGGAGCGGGGTTGTAAGGCGCGGCGCGCAGCCAGTCCTGGGCGCGCGCGCGCAAGTCGCCGCCCGCGGCCAGTTCGCCCCAGGCGGCGGCCAGCATTTCCACCACCCACTGATTGCAGTTCTGGTATTTCAAATTGAAGGCGTAGGCGTTGGCGCTGTAGCGGCCCGCCAGCAGCTCCTGCACGCGCACGGGGTCGAGCAGGGCGCGGCGCAGGGGCGGCACGGTTTCCGCCGGCAGTTTCACGAGCGAGATGTAGCCGAGCGCAGGATTGGCCGTGCCCATGGCGAAACCGGCCGTGCCCTGGTCGAAGATGCGCGGGCGGCCTTCGTCGCAGGCGTAGTACAGCTGGCGCGCGGACCAGCCGCTGTCATTGTCGTGGCGCCAGGCCAGCGCTGCGTGCGAATAGCGGATGCCGAAGCGGGCCAGGTCCAGGCCGGAACGGCTGATCAGGGCTACGCTGCCTTCGCTGGCGGCCAGTTCCTCGCGCACGACGGCGGCAAAGCGCAGCAGGCGATCCTGTTCCGTTGCCGTGAGTTCCTGTGCGCGGTCGCAAAAGCGCGACGAGGCGAGCGAGGTGCCTGCCTGCGCGGCGCCAGCGCTGACGATGACGCAGACGCCCAGCAGCAGTGCCGGGCGGTGCAGGCGAAAACGGATCAAAGGCTGACGGGACGCGTGGCCATTTCGCCGTACCAGTCGTCGGCCAGCACGAGGAAGAAGGCGGCGCGCGTGTCGTTGCGCGAGAATTCGATGCCGTAGGCGCGGTTTTGCGCATGCACCACGTCGCCCTGCGCCAGCTGCTGCTTGTCGAGCGCCGCCTGCGGCAAGTCCAGCACCAGCGGCGTCGCCGTGGCGTCGGCCTGCATGGTCAAACGCGTCATGCCGTCGCGGCCCGGCACGGCGGCCACGTCGATGATGCGGTAGGGGCCATTGGCCACCTTGTTGTCGCGCGAGGAGCTGTTGCTCGAACCGTTGAGCGAATCGGAAATGCTGCCGCTCGACTGGGAGCCGGCGCTGGAGGCCGAGGAAACGAAGCTGTCGGCGTTGGCGTTGCACGCCATGGTCAGAGCTGCGGCCAGGCCGAGCATGCGTAAGGAGGTAGTCAAGGCAGTTTTCCAGTGGACATCAATGAAAGCGGACCGGGTCCATCCCGGCCTGCGCCATCATAGCAGATCGGCCATCAGCTGAGGAGCACCTCGATCAGGCCCTTCGCTTCGGCCGACGGCTGCGTGCGCAGCGCCTGCAGCATGGGATCGTGCTCCAGGTAAGCCTGCAGCGGTGCGCTGATGGTGACGTAGGCCTGCGGCAGCGGCGAAGGAACCGGCGCCAGCGCCTTGGCCAGCAGCAGGGTGTCGCGCAAGCCTTCGGGCGGCAGCATGATGGTCGAGCCGGGCAAGGCGTTGACGGCGTCGGCCACCTGCTGCGGCACGCCCAGCTGGCGCATCAGTCCCCGGCCGATCACTTCCAGCGTGGACGCCATCTGCGTTTCCAGCTGGGCGTACAGGCCCGGGGTCTTGTCGGCCTGGGCCAGCAAATAGAAGCCTGCCACTTCATGCACGATGCCGGCGAACAGCGCCGTGTCGGCATCCGTGTGCGTGACGGCGCCCGCCAGCGCATGCGCCAGCACCGCCACGTGCACGGTGTGCGCCCACAGCTGGATGGCATGGGCGCGCAAGGCTTCGTCGCGGATGCCCGCGTTCAGCTGGCGGATGACGGCCGCCGTCGCCAGCGCATACAGGTTGCGGTGGCCCAGCCTTTCGACGGCGGCGCGCACGCTGGTGATGGCGGGCGCCTGGCCGGGCGCGAACAGGGCCGAATTGGCCAGCGCCACGGCGCGCGCCGACAAGGTCGGTTCGCACAGCAGCAGTCGGCTGATGTCGGCCGAGTGGCAATCCGGATTGGCCAGTTCCTTTTGCAAGAGCAGGGCCGTATTGATGCTGGTGGGAAAGGCCAGGGTTTCCGTTTCGGCGCTGGCCAAAAGTTGCGCCAGGCTGCTGAGCGTGTTGACGTGCATGGATGGGGGCAGGGAAGTAGCGATGTCTCCATATTATCAGGCAATGCGGCTGGCATGGCGTTCGCATGCCTTTCTGCCATCGGCCGCGCATCGGTCCATTCATCAGCCCAGCTTATAGGCGCTAGTGGCTTTGCGCCGCTAATCAGCGCGGGCCAGTGCTGTTAAGCTGGACTTGCCAGGACAGGCGCAGCCGGCTGCCCGGCTGCCCGTGGGGTAAATCATACAGGTAAGAAAGGAAACCAGACATGCATCGATACGCCGCGGCACTCTTGCCGCTTTGCCTGCCCGCCGGGGCCATTTCTGCGCCAGCCGCCGTCACCGTCACGCGCGCCGCCGTCATGCCCACCATCACGGGCGACGCCCGCTACTTCACGGGCACGGTCGAGGTCGACGCCATGTTCCAGCGGCCGTCTCCGGCTCGCGTGGGCGGCGGCATCGTCACCTTCGCGCCCGGCGCCCGCACGGCCTGGCATACGCATCCCTTGGGCCAGACCTTGATCGTCACGCAAGGCCACGGCTGGGTACAGCACTGGCAGGGCCCGCTGCAGGCGCTGGCCGCGGGCGACGTGGCGTGGATACCGCCCGGCGTCAAGCACTGGCATGGTGCGACGGCCACGTCCGCCATGCAGCATGTCGCCATTGCCGAGGCGCAAGATGGGACGGCGGTGACGTGGCTGGAACAGGTGGCGGATGACAGCTACCCCAGATAGTCAGGGCTGCCCGCCGGGCAGCATTTCCCGATAGCCACTGCGTGCCGCCCAAGAGTAGCCGGGCGGCATTGCGCGTTTGGCGGTCAAGGGCTGGGTTGCCCGATGGCGAAGCTGCTAGCGCGGCTTTGGCGCGGGCTCGGCCGTGTCACTGCTTGTCGTGAGCGCCGTGCCGGCGAAGCGCGCCCCGCCGGAGACCAGCTTTTGGCCTATGTCGACGAAGCCGCGGATCTGCTCATCCGAATGGCCTTTCAGGTCGGAAAAGACAGCGCGCATCTGCTGCGGAGAGACGCCGGCTTTATCTGCCCGATTGAGCGTGCTGAAGCCTTCGAGCAAGCGTGCCGTTCCCAGGGGACTGCGCAGTGAATCGATCAGTGTATCTAACATATTTGCCTCCTTATGGCGTTGGCGTTGAGACGGTGGATTACCGAGCAAAGTGTAACGGCCCTGGCATCGGAAACTGGACCCGCATAATGCTAGAATTACGTACCTTGACATGGCGAGAAAAGACTGAAAGAAAATATGATTGCAAAAAAAGAATTATTTCCAGGGCGCATACAGGCGGATCAAATTCTTGTGCATCAGTGTGCGATACGCCGCTTTCAGTCGCGGCACGGGCAGCAATTCCAGGAGCTGAGGAACTTGCGGAACAGCGTCATGGCTGCGATCGACGTGCGACCAAGTATGTGGCGCCTATTGTCAAACCAACGTGACAGGCACTTTGCCTTGCTCGATATCATGCACGTGCTGAATACGAGGAGCGGACGAGCGGCCTTGCGGGCAGGGGCGTTGATGCCATTTGAGGATGCAATGCAGATGCCGCAGCTGGCGGCCTTCACGGCGCTGCATGAAGAATCAGCGAGAGAAGTATTGGACTTATTGCTGGCGAATCTGGATTTCATCGACGGTCTGGTTGAGACGTGTCGCATCTTCGAGATTTATAGTGTGCTTGCCGTGAGTGTGCGGGTGGATGCCCTGGAGCTCGTCAAGCGTTACTATCATACATACCACCGGGCAAGGAACTGTTCCTGCATCGAAAATTATTCTGATGTGGCGGAGGCGGACACCCGCTGGGCATTCATGCTGGAGACGGACGAGGCCACTGACGACCTGGCGCTGCTGCTGGGCACAGGCGTCATCACACCTTATTTCCGCGGTGCTGGCATCGATATTTTTGATGATGACGCCAATGACGTGGTGCTTAATAATACAAAACAGAATGATGGCATCTATTTGCGCATAAAAATCGGCGACGAGGCTCCGCATCAGATTGACGCGGCCCTTATTTATTTAAGGGAAGCGTTATTGGGTAAAGCGCGCGACAAGGGTTTTGCCAGAGCGAATTATGCAAGGCGCCGTTTCGACGAGTCCAATTTCGTGAACGGACTGCGCCATCCGCTATTCTTTGATGTCAAGCGGGGCAGCTATCTGGCGCCATTGATGGGGCTCGCATGTTGGGATGAAAAAGAGTCGGGCGCCACAGTGGATCAGGTCTGCATCAAGGTTGCTACAGATACCGAGGGGTATCGTCTCGACAATAAACTGCAGGGCACGGTGTATGAGGTTGATACCCTCAAAAAACATTATAAACACATCGCGGCTGCGATCAAGGCGCCGCTTGCAAAAAAAGCCGGGCGTCTTGATGTCTTTCTCGCGGGCGTTACGGATGGCCCCGCTTTTTAGACCCGGGGAAAGCAAAGGCTAACAGCCGGCTCGATGGTGCGCGTGGCAACAAACTAGGGCAGCAGCAGCGCATGCTGGCTGGCCGTGTGGAAATCGCGCCAGACGCGGTTGATGGCGCTGTCTTCGCGCGCCGCGTACAGGCCGCAGTACGGATACAGGCCGTCGACGGCCGCGCGGCACACGGCCACCAAATCCAGCGAACTGGCCTGCACGGCTTGCATGGCGTCTGTGTCGAGCGCCGCGCCGCCTGCCACCTGCGCCCAGCTGGCGTCGAGCACGGCATAGAAGCGGGCGCGGGCGGCGATCAAGGCGTCTTTCCTGCCTTGCAGCATAGAAATCACTTCCGGCACCTCCAGCAGCGGCACGCCGGCGCGCGCATGGCGGCGGTGGCGCATGCATTCTTCGGCCAATTCCATGAAATGCGCGGCCATGCCGGCCACGTTGGCGGCCAGGGTGACATACGCTAATGAATAGAAGGGGTAGCGGTACAGGGGACCGCCAGCCGTCGCGGTATCGGGACTGATGGTAAAACCGTGTTCCTTGCCGACCCATGCGCCGTCGATGCGGTAGCTGTGCGAGGCGCTGGCGCGCATGCCGATGCTGTTCCACGACGGCACCAGCTGCACCAGCGCGGCGGGCACGAGGAAGGCGCGGATGCGCGGCTGGCCTTGCTCGTTGAGCAGGGGCCGGCCAGCGCGCTGCAGCCGGGCGTTCAGGGTGAAGTGGGTCGCCATCGGCGCGCCGCTGGCGTAGTCCCAGCTGCCCGTGATGCGGTAGCCGTCGCCTTCTTCCTCCGCGTACCCGGTGGCCGCGCCGCTGCCGCCCAGGCAGACGCGCGGCGTGCCGATGATGGCGCGCGCCATGCTTGGTGCGAGGAAGCCCGCGAACCAGCCGGCGCCCGCGCACAGGGTCAGCACCCAGCCCATGCTGCCGTCGACGGCGGCCACGGCTTCTTCCAGGCGCACCACCTGCGGCAGGGGCAGCTCGGCGCCGCCCGCGCTGCGCGGCGCCAGCATCGTCAGCCAGCCGCGCCGGTGCAGCAAGGCTTGCTGGGCCGGGTGCAGGAAGCGGGCGGCGTCGGCTGCCTGGGCGTGGCGCCCGATGCGCCGGGCGTCGCGCCCGGAAAGGGTGGCAAGGGTAGCGTGCGGCATGAGTAAAATCCGGCAATGGCGAAGGCGGGCATTTTCGCACAGCGCGGGTCATTGCGGGCGCCTGGCGCGTTCGGCTAGGTACTGCGCCGCCGGTACTCGTCCGGCGTCTCGCCCGTCACCTTGCGGAACATGGTGATGAAGGCCGAGGAGCTGGCATATGCCAGGTCGAAGGCGATGCTTTCCACCGTCTGGCCCGTTTCCAGCATGGCCATGGCCTTGATCACGCGCAACCGCGCGCGCCATTGGGCAAAACTCATGCCGAGGTCGCGCTGGCAGCGGCGCATCAGCGTACGCTCCGTGGTGTTGACGGCCTGCGCCAGCGCGGCCAGCGGGCGGTCGTCGCCGGGGTTGCTGTCGAGCATGGCCAGTACCTTGCCCAGCATGGGGTCATCCGAGCTGGGCAGGTAACTGCCCACGGGCGTGGCGCGCGCCAGCTGGTCCAGCAAGACATGCAAGAGGCGCTCTTCATGAATCGTCTGCGGCAAGCCGGGCGGGTGGGCGCGCAAGTGCTCGTGCATGGCGCGCACGAAGGGCGTGACGACCAGCGCGCACGGCGCGGCGGGCAGCTCCCGGCACAGTGCTTCGCTCACATACAGCGAACTGTGGAAGGCGGGATGGCGGTTCTGCCCCGTATGCGCCACGCGGGGCGGCAGCCAGATGCCGTACTGGGGCGGCACCAGATAGTGTTTTCCGGCCACCAGCACTTCCACCACGCCGCTGAGCGCATACACGAACTCGCCCCAGGAGTGGCTGTGGCTGGGATAAATCCCTGCGGCCGGCATGGCGGCGCTGCGAAAGCAGATGGCGGCTGGCAGGGCGCCGCTGTAGGGCGCCAGCAGCAGATGTCTTGTGGTGGGCACGGGCATTGTGGTTGGCTGTATTGAAGGAGGGAGTGTCGGATTCTCACTATATCAAGAAAAGCCGCACCGTTGATAATGAGGACTCCGATATGCAACAAGGAATCCTGACGCCGCTGTCCGGCGTGCTGCTGGCCGGCATCGTGCTGGTCAGTGCAAGCGGCCCGCTGACGCTGTTGTTCGCAGGGCGTGAGAAGCAGGGTAGAGTGGTGCCATAAGTTCTTTTTTCTGTTCACTTGAGAAAGTATTTCACCATGACACGACTTCCCGACCCGCAATTCGCCGACCGAATCCGCGCCAGTTTCGATTTGCAGAACGCCATGACCCTGATCCGGGCCAGCATGCCCGTGGTGGCGCATGGCAGCACGGAAATCCACGTGCCGCACTGGAGCGGTATCGAGCAGCAGCATGGCTTCGTGCATGGCGGGGTGGTGGGCATGATCGCGGACTCGGCCGCCGGCTACGCGGCCATGACCATGGTGCCGGAAGGCGCGTCCGTGCTGACGGTGGAATACAAGATGAATTTGCTGGTGCCCGCCGATGGCGAGAAACTGATTGCGCGCGGCAAGGTGATGCGGCCCGGCCGCACCCTGATCGTTACGCAAGCCGAAGTGTATGCCGTCAAGGATGGCCAGGAAACCCTGTGTGCGCTGATGCAGCAAACCATCATGGTGATGCACGGCAAGTCCGAAAAAACTTAACTTAACGAAATGAAAACTATGCCAGCCCCAGACCAGAGTGAACACTTGCCGCATAGTAAGCCGTTGACGGTGCCAGCCTTGCAAGCCATGCGCGATGCGGGGAAAAAAATTGCCGCACTGACTAGTTATGACGCCAGTTTTGCCACCCTGATGAATGCTTGCGGCTTGGAGCTGCTGCTGGTCGGCGATTCGCTGGGGAATGTGGTGCAAGGGCAGGGCACGACCTTACCCGTCAGCGTGGCCGACATCGCCTATCACACGGCGAGCGTGGCGCGCGGCAACCGTACGGCCGTGCTGGCGGCCGACATGCCGTTCGGCAGCTATGCCACGCCGCAGGCGGCGTATGCCAACGCCGTCCAGTTGATGCAGGCGGGTGCACACATGGTCAAGCTGGAGGGCGGCGGCTGGCTGTGCGATACCGTGCGCTTTCTCACCGAGCGGGGCATCCCCGTGTTCGCCCACCTGGGCTTGACGCCGCAGTCCGTGCATCAGCTGGGCGGTTTCAAGGTGCAGGGCAAGACGACGGAAAGCGCGGCAGTCTTGAAAGCCGACGCGCTGGCCCTGCAGGCGGCTGGCGCCGCGCTATTGCTGCTTGAAGCCATACCGGCCGCGCTGGGCCGGGAAGTGTCAGCGCTGCTGGCCATTCCCACCATCGGCATCGGCGCCGGTCCCGATTGTTCAGGCCAGATACTCGTCATGCACGATATGCTCAACGTGTTTCCAGGCAAGAAGGCGCGCTTCGTGCGCGACTTCATGACGGGGCAGGCCAGCATTGGCGGCGCCTTCACGGCCTATGTCAGCGCCGTCAAGGAGCGGTCTTTCCCTGCTCAGCAACACTGCTTTTAAGCCGCCTTGGCTAATCCTTCCGCTTCCCAAGCAGCCTTGACGCTGTCGCGCTGGGCCACTCTTGCGAGGAAGGCTTGCAGATGCGCCAGCGCGGACAAATCCACGCCCACGTTCGGCGCCCAGCCCGTGACGACGAACAGATAGGCGTCGGCCACGGTGAAGGTGTCGCCCGTCAGATAGGGCCGGCCTTCCAGGCGGCTGTCCACCCACTTGAATTTTTTGCCAAGTTGCTCAATGAATAAGGTCTTGGTGGCGGCGTCGAAGCGGGGATCGAACAGGGGACTGAACGATTTGTGCAGTTCGGACGTGATGTAGTTCTGCCATTCCAGCACCTTGTAGCGGGCAAAGTTGCCCACGGGCGGCAATAAATCCTGCCTGCCGGCCCGCTCGGCCAGATACTGGGCGATGACGGGGCCTTCGCTCAAGGTCGTGCCATCGTCGAGCGCCAGCAGCGGGACCTGGCCTTTCGGGTTGAGGTCGTAGTAATTGCCGCCTTCCTGCGTGCGGTGCCGGCCCAGGTCGACCTTCACGAGGGTGAAGGCCGCCCCCGTTTCGCGCAGGATGATGTGCGGTGCCTGCGAGCAGGCGCCCGGCGAATAAAAGAGTTTCATGGCGATCCTTGAACAGGTGGGAAAGCAGCCACTATAGTCCTGCGCCGCCGCACGGTAAATGCGTGTTCGTTCACTTTGCCGTCCGCGTCCGCTCACGGCTTGCGCTGGCTCAAACGGTCGGAGATGGATAGCGCAAGGTGTCGAGCAGCAGGGTAAACGCGGGCGACGGGTGGCGCCGGCTCGGGTAATACAGCTTGTAGCCCGCATACGTGGGGCACCAGTCGTCCAGCACGCGGACCAGGCGGCCATCGGCCAGGCAGGGCAGGACGATATCTTCGGCCATGCAGGCCAGGCCCAGGCCATCGAGCGCCGAATGCAGCCGCATGGCCATGTTGTTGACAATCATCTGTCCTTCCACGCGTACTTTCAGCTCCTGCCCATCCTTGGCAAATTCCCAGGCAAACAGGCCGCCCAGGGTGGGCAGGCGCATGTTGATGCAGTTGTGCGCCATCAAGTCCTGCGGCGTGACGGGCGGCGCATGGCGGCTGAAATACGCGGGCGAGGCAACGATGGCCATGCGGAAATCCGGGCCGATCGGCATGGCGATCATGTCCCTGGCCACTTGCTCGCCCAGGCGCACGCCCGCGTCGCAGCGCGCGGCGACGATGTCGGTCATGCCATTGTCGACGACGACTTCGATATTGATGTCGGGATATTCGGGCAGCAAGCGGGCGATGGCCGGTTGCAGGATGGTCAGCGCCGCATGTTCTCCCGCGCTGATGCGGATGTTGCCGGCAGGCTTGTCGCGCCGTTCGCTGAGCAGGGCCAGCTCCGCCTCGATTTCGTCGAAGCGGGGCGCCACCGTGCGCAGCAGCTGTTCACCCGCATCCGTGGGCGAGACGCTGCGCGTGGTGCGCACCAGCAGGCGCAGACCGAGCCGTTCTTCCAGCGCGCGCACGGTCTGGCTCAGCGCCGACTGCGACACGCCCAGCTTGGCCGCCGCCCGGGTAAAGCTGCCGGCGCGGGCCACGGCCACGAAGGCGAGGATATCGTTGAAGTTGGTTTGTGCCATGTATGACTTTCCATTTATTAGTGAGACTAATAAGTTCATGCGGACTTTAGCATCTATTCATCGTAATGGGGAAGGCATACAGTGGCGGCATGAAAAATCTCCCCGCTATCCCCGCCGCGCCGCACAAGGCGGCCATCCTCGCCATCATCCTCGTCAGCTATGTGATGATCGTGCTCGACACGTCCATCGTGCTGACGGGCTTGCCGAAAATCCATCAGGAACTGGGCTTTACGGACACGGGCCTGGCCTGGGTGCAAAGCGCCTACACCCTGACGTTTGGCGGCTTGCTGCTGCTGGCCGCGCGCGCCGGCGACGTTTTCGGTCGGCGCAGGATGCTGCAGCTGGGCCTGGCGCTGTTCACCGTGGCGTCGCTGGCCATCGGCCTGGCGCGGTCGCCGGCCATGCTGATCGCCGCGCGCGCCATCCAGGGCGTGGGCGCGGCCATCCTGGCGCCGTCGACCCTGGCCTTGCTGCAAACCACGTTTGCGGAAGGGCGCGAACGCACGCGGGCCATCGCCCTGTACAGCGCCGTGGCCGGCATCGCCGCCAGCGTGGGCCTGGTGCTGGGCGGCGTGCTGGCCGAATGGCTGTCGTGGCGAGTCGGTTTCTTCCTCAACCTGCCCATCGGCGCGGCCATGCTGGCGGCTGCGCGCCGTTACATCGCGGAAAGCGCGCGCAGCCGGGGCTCGTTCGACGTGGCCGGCGCCGCCAGCTCGACCATCGGCATGACGGCGCTCGTGTATGGCCTGATCCGCTCGGCCGGCGCCGGCTGGGGCGACTTCCTGACGCAAGGTACGCTGGCGGCGGGCATGTTGCTGCTGGCCGCTTTCATATTCATCGAGCGGCGCGCCGCGCAACCGATCCTGCCGCTGCGTCTTTTTGCCGATAGGCAACGCAATGCCGCGTACGGCGCCAGGGTGCTGTTCCTGGGCGCCATGATCGGTTTCTTCTTTTTCACCACGCAATTCCTGCAAGTGGTGCTCGGCTATCCGCCATCGCTGACGGGCCTGGCCTTCCTGCCCATGACCCTGGTCAACTTCGGCGTGGCCCTGTGCGTGCCGCGCTTGACGCGGCGCTTCGGCAATGCGCGCCTGCTGGCCATGGGCCTGGGCTTGACCCTGCTGGGCATGGCATGGCTGAGCCGCGTCGACCTTGGCACGGCCTATTGGCTGGGCGTGGCCTTGCCGATGGTGCTGATCGGCGCGGGGCAGGGCATGGCCCTCAGTCCGCTGACGGCGGCCGGCGTGGCCGGCGTGCCGGCGCGGGATGCGGGCGCGGCATCCGGCATCGTCAACGTGGCGCACCAGCTGGGCAGTTCGCTGGGGCTGGCTGTCCTTGTGGCGATCTCGGCTGTTGGCGCGCACCAGCTGGCAGGCGTGCCGCTGCTGGCGCACCGCGTGACGCTTGCCCTGGGCAGCGCGAGTGCCATGCTGGCGCTGGCCTTGCTGCTGGTGCTGTCATGCCGCGGGCGCGGCTGACCACTCGCGCAGCAATTGGCCAAACGCTTCGGCCGCCGCCGTCTTGCTGGCTGCACGCCAGCCATGCTGGCCATCGATGACCACCATGCCCGCGTCCAGGTCGCCTTGCGGCAGGACCGTGATCGCCAAGTCCGCCAGCACGGCGGCGCGCAAGCCTTGCCGGCTGGTGTTTCGCGCCGGTCGCTCGGGTGCGCCAAGGGCGGGAAGGCTATAATCGGGGCACGTTGGCAAGTGTTGCTCAACGTTATTACGAGGCCGCCCATGCATAAACTGATTTCCGAACTCACCCGCCTGTACCTGTTCGAGGAACAGCAGCACTACGTCGATGCGCAGGGCGGCATGCAGCCTTTGATGCCGGCCGTGCTGGCGCGCCACCTGTCGGGCGAACAGACGGTGGCGGTGCGGCTGGTGAGCGGGCACGGTCTGGCGCGCGCGCTGGTGCTGGAGTTTGGCGGCAAGGGCGGCGGCGAGGCGCACTGGAGCGCGCTGTGCACGATCGCCAATGCCGTGCAGCACGAGCTGGACTTGCCGGCGCCTGCCGTCAGCATCTCGGGCACCGCGTTTCAGTTATGGCTGTCACTGGCCACGCCCGTGCCCGCCGCCCAGGCGCGCCAGTTCGCGCAGCTGCTGCGGTCCACCTTCTTGCCCGCCTCGACGGACATCCTCGCCGCCGCGCCGCCCGCCTACGTGGAACAGGCGGCGCTGCCGCCATGCCTGCAGCCGTCCGGCAAGTGGGCCGCCTTCATCCACCCCAGCATGGGCGCCGCCTTCGTCGACGAGCCTGGCCTGGACATGCCGCCGCCGCCCGCCGCCCAGTTGGGTTTCCTGGAAAGCTTGCGCAGCATCAATCCGGCCCAGTTCGCGCAGGCGCTGGCGAAGCTGCAGGGGCATGCGGGGCTGGCGGAGCCTGCTGCGCCCGCAACCGTTCCCGTGGCCGCATCGCCTGTTGCATTTTCCGCCACCGCGCCGGGCTTGCTGCTGCAGGACGCCACCCTGGAAGACATCGTGCGCTGGCTGCATGCGCGCAACATCGAGCCGACGTTCCGGCACAGGTTGCCGTAGCGGGGCGCACTGCTGGCGTACCTGCGTTGGCGACAGGCGTCATTGCAGGCTGCTTCCTTAACTCGCCGAACGCACGGCCATGAATATTGTAGATTTCGAGAGATATTGAACGCAACGCATTGGCGGCTTGAGGAGTTGAAACATCATTCGGCGGAGATCGTCTGGCTTGATGCCGATGGTGCGCGCCGTGCATATGACTTGGTCGGCCTTTATGACTCGAAGACGCATCCCGGCTTGAACGGCAGCACCGTGGGTTCGCTCGAACGCTTCGACTTCGGAGCGGATGCTGCCAGTGCGACCCGATGGTTACGCGCGCGCGTGCCGGGTGCGCAGCAGCTTGTCGTGGTGTTTGGAGAAGACGCGTGCTTCTCATGCAGCAGCGTGTTCTGTATAGAAAATTGGTCGGATATTTTTGTCCCTTCGCACGACACGCCCCTTATAATATTTTATTGCCATGACAATGCATTCGAGCTGGGCCAGCGACTTGTCTTTGATTCGGCCAATTCCAGCCACTGAAATACTTAATTGATGAAGACGCTGCATATTGTTCTTGCCACCATTGTCGCCCTTTTATTGCAGCCATTGCCTGGCTTGCTTGCGTTCTGTTTGATCTCTGCAGGCGAATTGCCGGCCTTTGAACTTTTTGTCTTTTACTCGGCAGCTGTTCTGCTTGTTTCTGGATTGGCAATACTCTTGTTCGGCATTCCCTGCTTTGATGCGCTACACAAGACGGAAAAACTCAATTTCTTCAGTTTAAGCGGCTGTGCTACCGTCCTCGCGATGCTTCCCTATCTGCTCATCGCGCGTCCCCGAACCGTGCACGGCGATACGACGAATACGCAATGGCACGAGCATCTTCCTATGTTGTCTGACCATAGTCATGTGATGGCGTCAGCGTGGATGGAGTACGCTGCAGCCGCCCTATGGTTCGGAGCGCATGGCTTTCTCTGTGGCCTGGTTTTCTATGTATTTTGGCGACGATATAAACTATGACACGCAGCTGGCGTGCGGCTTACGGTGTGGCTGTCATCTCCCGCGCCAGCATGGCCATCAGTTGCGCTGCCCCCATTTCCCGCGCCAGCGGCGCCCCTTGGCCAGCCCATTGCGCGGCGAAGTCGCTGTTGCCGTGCCGGCTGGCCAGCGCATTCAATTGCTTGGCGGCATCGTAGGCGACGGGATAATCAGCCGGCGGCGGGCTGCCCGGCGCTTCGCCATGGTCGATCAGCCGGTTCACCATGCCGCGCGCCAGGCGGCCCGAGAGGACGCTGGTCAGGCGCGTGTTTGCGGCCCGTGCGCCTTGCAGGTTGGCGCGGTAGCCCGCGTTGGCCGACGATTCCGGGCACAGCACGAACGCGGTGCCCAGCTGGGCTGCCGCGGCGCCCAGGTCCAGCGCGGCGCGAATGCCTGCTCCATCCATGATGCCGCCGGCGGCGATCAGGGGCAGGGCGGTGCGGCCCGCCAGCAGGCGCAGCAGCACGCTGGTGCTGTGGCGCTCGTCGGGCGCTTGCGGGTCGAAGACGCCCCGGTGGCCGCCCGCTTCCACGCCTTGCGCCACGATGGCGTCGATACCGGCCTGTTCGATCAGCGCCGCCTCGCGCAGATTGGTCGCTGTCGCCATCGTGTAGACGCCGGCCTGGCGCAGGGCGGCGATCTGCTGTTGCGCCGGCAAGCCGAAATGGAAGCTGACGACGGCGGGACGCTGTTCCAGCAACAGGGCGAACGCTGCCTCGTTGCCGAGAAATGTTTGGTAGATCTCGTCGAGTTCCGCTGGCACGGCCGCGCCCAGCTCCGCGAACAGGGGCGCCAGATGGGCCAGCCAGGCCGCTTCGCGCCGCGCATCGCGCACCGCCGGCGCATGGCAGAACACATTCACGTTGAAGGGGCGGTCCGTCAGCGCGCGGGTTTCCTCGATCATCTGGCGCGCCTGCGCCACGCTGCCGGCGCCGATGGCCAGCGAACCGAGGCCGCCCGCACCTGAGACGGCGGCCGCCATGCGCGGCGTGGAGACGCCCGCCATCGGCGCCTGGATGATGGGGTGCTGCAAGCCGAGACGGTCGAGGAAGCGCTGGATTGAAGTCATGATGTTTCCTTCATCAAGTTGAGGATGCCGCATTCAATTCTTATTTTGAGAATATAATAGCATGATAATTCTTAAAGTGAGAACATGATGGACATGGAATCCCTGACGATTTTCTGTGCCGTGGCCATTGAACTGAGCGTCACCCAGGCCGCGGCCCGGCTGGGCCGCGCGCCGTCCAGCGTCACCACGCGCATCCAGCAGCTGGAAGCCGATATCGGCGCGGAACTGTTCGTGCGTACCAATAAACGCATGGCCCTGACGGCGGCGGGCGAGCGCTTTCTCGAGTATGCGCAGCGTTTGCTGGCGCTGGCGGACGAAGCCCGCCACGTCGTCACGGGCGGGCGCGAGGGCGGCACCTTGCGCGTCGGCAGCATGGAAAGCACGGCGGCCAGCCGCTTGCCGGCCTTGCTGGCCGCGTATCACGCCCGCCATCCGGACACGCGCCTGGCGCTGAGCACGGGGCCGTCGCGCCCCCTGATCGAGCAGGTGCGCACGGGCTTGCTCGATTGCGCCTTTGTCGCCTTGCCGCCAGCGTTCGGCGGCGCCGCCGCCTTGGCGGAGCTGGGCCTGGCGTCGACGGCCGTGTGGCGCGAGGAACTGTGTCTGCTGTTGCCGGCCAGCGAAGGGCAGGCGCGGCGCCCCGCGGACGTGCGCACGCGCTCGCTGGCGGCGTTCCCGCAAGGCTGCACCTACCGCGGCATCGCCGAAGAAGTGCTGGGCGTGGCCGGCAGCACGCAGTGGCGGGTGCAGGAACTGAGTTCGTATCACACCATGATCGCCTGCGTGGCGGCCGGCGCCTGCGTGACCGTGCTGCCGGCCAGCGTGCTGGCGTTGGCGGATGCGCCGGCCACCCTGAAAACACTGTCAGTTGGGCAAGCCGACACGGTGCTCGTGTGGAGAGTCGGATTCGACGTGCCCGCCTTTCAGCACTTGCTGGCGCAGCTCGGCGAGGCGGCGCCGTGAGCGCGCCGGCCAGGCTGGGCGCGGCCATCGCCGCAGCGGCCATCCTCGCCATCGGCATGGGCTTCGGCCGCTTCGCCTTCACGGCCATCTACCCGCACATGGTCAAGGAAGGCGTCCTGAGCTTGCGCGACGGCAGCCTGGCCGCCTCGGCCAACTATGCCGGCTACTTGCTGGGCGCCATCCTGGCCATGCACGCGCGGGCGCCTGGCGCGCACCGGCTGTGCCTGTGGTCCGTGGCCGGCACGGCGCTGTGCCTGGGCGTGCTGGCCTTGCCGATGCCCGTCTGGCTCTTCGTGGCGGTGCGGGGCGCGGCGGGCGTCTTCAGCGCCCTGGCCATGGTGGCCGCCTCGCTGTGGCTGCTGGTGCAGCGCGGGCAGGCGCGCGGCGCGCCGCTGCTGTACGCGGGCGTGGGCGCCGGCATCGCCGTGTCGGCCGAATTGCTGGTGCTGGCCTCGCACCTGGGCTGGCACAGCGCCGGCATGTGGCTGCTGCTGGCCGGCGTCACCGTGCTGGCGGGGCTGGCGGCCGCGCCCGCGATTGCCGCCGGCGGCCAGGCGACCCCGGATGCGCCGCCAGCCGCCGCGCCGGCGCTGGCACCCGTGGCGCCGTGGCCGCTGGTGCTGATCTACGGATTGGCAGGGCTCGGCTACATCGTTACGGCCACGTATTTGCCCGTGCTGGTGGGCGCGGCCTTGCCCGGACTCAATTCCGCCCATGTGTGGGCCGTGTTCGGCCTCGGCGCGGCGCCTTCGTGCTTCCTGTGGCACCGGCTGCACGGGCGCCTGGGCACGCGCCAGGCGCTGCGGCTCAATTTGCTGTTTCAGGCGCTGGGCGTGGCCTTGCCCGTGCTGGCGCCCTCGGCCGCCGGCTACCTGCTCAGCGCCATCCTCGTCGGCGGCACGTTTGTCGGCACGGTGACCATCGCCATGCCGGCCGCGCAGCGGGCCGCCGTCAAGGCAGGGACCAACATGACGGCCATCATGACGCTGGTGTATGGCGTGGGCCAGATCATCGGCCCGGTGCTGGCGGGCAGCCTGTATGCGCAGTCGCACAGTTTCAACAGTTCGCTGCTGGCGGCCGCCGGCGCGCTGCTGCTGGCCATTGCCGCGAGCTTGCGCCTGTAAATCCTTTTCAATCCGCTCGCTGACGCATCTCAGCAGCGCCCCCCGGCCTGACATTCTCGAATCATTTTAGGACTGTTCTGATTTCGCTCAAGAAACTCCGTTGCTAGACTTCAATAAGTCACCGGACCCCGCCAGCCAATATGCGCGTGGCAAGCCCGGTCCCTGATCTCCCTTATTTGAAAGTAGCGGTAATGACAAAGCAAATACAACAGCATCCGCAGCAGCATTCGGCACGCATGACGGGCTTGCGCAATCGCCTCCCCCGGAGTGGGGCGAACAGCTTTCGCAGCGCCGACCTGCTCGACGTGCTCATCGATTTCCTGGGATTGAAGAATGATGCGGCCCTGGGGCGCGAGCTGCGGGTGTCGGCTCCCATCCTTTCCAAAATCCGGCATGGGGCATTGCCCGTCAGCGCCGCCATACTCATACGCATGCACGAAGTGAGCGGGCTGAGTATTCTTGAACTGCGGGCATGCATGGGCGATCATCGCGCCAATTTCGGCATGTTCGACGAGGGCGAAAGAAAATAGGAGGCTTGCCGCCCGCCATCCTACTGGCGCGCGGCGGCTCCTCTGGTAGCAGACCCAAGCCTTGTCTCTCCATATGATCTAACCCTAGGAAAAATGCCGTGAAAACCATCAGTTCCCTCATGCGTAGCGAATTTCATTCCCTGCGCGTGCTGACCTTGACGCCTGATTCGGAGGAGGGCGCACGCTGGCTGGGCTCGATGCTGAATGCCATCGATATTGCCAATGTAAAAAATGTCCGGGCCTTGAGCATGGTGCCCGCGCTCCTGCGCGAAGGGGATATCGACGTGATCGTCGCGGACGTCGCGCACGGTGGACTGATGCTCCCCAGTTTGCTGAAGACGCTCGATGCGGCGACTCCGATGCCGCGTTTCCCGCGTATTTTATGGGTGGGGCAGGCACCGCCCGTCAATCTGCTGCCTGCGCCATGGCCGGCCCTGGCGGAGCCCCCGGCAGTCCGCCGCGTCGGCGGCCTGCCGGTGACGGCCTTGCTGGCGCATGCACGCCTGGCGCACCGGGCCGGCATCAATGTCGGGATGGTGTATGGTGGCGGCAAGGCCGCATTCACCGAGGCCTTGCGAGATTTGCTGCTGGCGCCGTCGAACAACCGGCATGCATCGTGCTCCGCCCCCGCCGATGCTCCCACCGAGGTCGATGTGATCGAGGCGTTGACGACAGGAAAGAACCTGCGCATGATGCTGCAGCCGCAATTTGATTTGCGCACGCGGCGCATCATCGGTGCCGAGGCGCTGCTGCGCTGGCGCCTTCCCGGCGTAGGCGAAGTGCCGCCGTCCGTGCTGATTCCGATGGTCGACCGCCTTGGCCTGCATCTGCTGCTGTTCAGCTATATCGAAACGCGCGTTATCGATGTATTGCTTGTGCTCAAGAGCCGCCAGGTGGCGCTGCCCATCGCCTTGAATGCCTCGGCCGAAACCGTGTGCACGCCCGGTCTGGCGCAGCGGCTGGCCGAGAAAATGCAGCGGGCGGGCCTGTCGCCGCACTTGCTGAAAATTGAACTGACCGGCGATCTGCCGGTCGCCGATGAACTGCTCCTGTCTGCATCGCTCAATACACTGCGGGCAAAAGGCTTCCCCGTTTCGCTCGATGATTTTGGACAAGGCACATCGACCCTGAATCTCCTGGCAAAAATGTCTTTCGATGAGGTCAAGATCGATGGGGCGTTTGTGCGCGACATGAAAACCAGCGCTTCCGCCCAGGCCGTGATTGCCGCGACGGTGAGCCTGGCGCGGCTGATGAATCTGAAGGTTGTGGCGGAAGGGATCGAAGAGGCGTCATGTATCGAGGCACTGGCCTGCCTTGGCTGCCCTACGGGGCAAGGCTATGCATTGGCGCGACCCATGGAGCTGCGCGATTTTTTCGACAGCGTCAGCAACAAGTAACGAGAGGGTTGAAGGAGTAGCATAAAGATAATTTTCTCGGCCACGTATCTGTTGCATGGCGAATCGGAGCATTTTTGTTGCACAAGGGCACTTATGTTGATAAATAACATCTTGGATGGCGCTAATGACGCAAATAGGAGTAATCTCATCAAAGGAAATCCTTCCCATGCAGTGCCTGCTCCTAGCCCCTGCCTATGAAACACTTACGTATTGCCTTGCTCGATGATCACGCGGTGGTGCGGCATGGCCTCGTCGCCCGCCTTACGGCTGAACCCGATATTGACGTCGTGGGTGCTTACAGTACCAGCCGCCAACTGATGACCGGGCTGATCCGGGCCCCGGCAGACGTCCTGTTGCTCGACTATGCGCTGGGTCCGGACGAACTCGATGGCGTCTCGCTGATCCGCGCACTGCGCGCCAAATTCCCCGATTGCCCGATACTCGTATTGTCCACGCACCATGAGCCGGCCACGGTGGCGCTGGCCTTGCGCGTCGGCGCCCGCGGTTTCGTCGGCAAGGGCGAGGACATGGCGGAGCTGGTCAAGGCATTGCGCAAGGTGGTGTCCGGCGCCGTGTATCTGAGCGCCGAGATGTCCTACCGGGTGGCGGAAGCCAGCACCACCTTCGATGCGCGGGAAGGCGATGACGGCGCGGACGCGCTGCTGCTGGGCGCGGCATTGTCGGCGCGCGAGCGCGAGGTGATCCGCTGCTATCTGGCGGGCATGACGGTGACGGAAATCGCGGAAAAATTCAAGCGCAGCATCAAGACCATCAGCTCGCAAAAGACCACCGCCTTCCGCAAGCTGGGCGTGACGTCGAACAATGAACTGTTCAAGATCCGGCATAGCATAGGGGACGCATGAGGCGCTGGCGAGCTGGCGTCGCCGCGTTCCTGCTGGCCGCCTGCTGCATGGCGGCGCAGGGACAGGAGGGGACCTATCCGCTCAGCGCCGCGGAACAAGCCTGGGTGCGCGCGCATCCTGTGCTGAAGCTGGGCATGATGCAGAACCGTCCACCATTCGAAACCATCCAGCGCGGGGCGATCGGGGTTGGCATCGGCCCGGATTACATGAAAGTCATTGAGCGGCATAGCGGCCTGACCTTTGACATAGTGACCTTGGCCGACACGGACAGCGGCTTTGTCCTGTTGCGAGAAAGTAGGGTCGATTGTCTTCCCACGGTGCGCAGTATCGGCACACCGCCCAAGGTGCCCGGTGTCAGCTACAGCTTGCCTTACCTCTCGACCAAGGCTATCGCCGTCACGCGTGGACAGGTTGGCACCGTTGCCGATGGCATCGCATTCGATGGCAAGACAGTGGTGCTGCCGGCCGCAGAAGCTGGCCTGTTCGGTCCCTTTCTGCGCCAGCGCTACGACGGCACGCGCATCGTCGTCAGCCCCACCATGCGGCAGGCGCTGGCGCTGCTGTCGAAGGGCGGCGCCGATGTCGCCATCGGCAGCAAGGCGCAGCTGTTACCGGATTTGATGCGCGAGGAAGGCGCTGACCTGCATTTTACGGAACTGCCCGTGGCGATGACGTCCGACGTACGCATGGCGCTGCGCGACAGCGACCCCATGCTGGTGTCGATCGTAAACAAGTCGCTGGCCGCGATGACCCCGGCCCAAATCAGGCTGGTACGCCAGGATTGGCTGGGGGGGGAGGCCGGTAATCACTCGAACATGCTGTTCGCGGTGGACCACTTTGGCGAGCATGTGGGCCTGGCGGCCGCTTTGCTGCTGATCCTGGCGGGCCTGGCGTATCAGGCCTACAGCGCGCACCGGCGGGCCTTGCGCAACGAGCGCCGGGCGGCCATGTTCCTGGCCGTGATGAGCCATGAAATCCGCTCGCCCATGAATGCCGTGCTGGCGGCAGTGGAGTTGCTGCGCTCCACGCCCATGAATGCGGAGCAGCGTCACTTTGTCGACCTGGCCAGCAACGGCGGGAACATCCTGCTGCGTTTGCTTGACGACGTGCTCGACGTCTCCAAGCTGGAGGCGGGACAGCTCACGCTCAGCCTTGATCCGGTAGATGTCGCAGCTTTGGCCAGCGATGTGGCGGCCCTGCAGCAGCTGCGGGCGCGCGAGAAGGGCATTACGCTCGATGTGACGGCGCACCAGACCGTGCCGCGGCTGATGCTGGACGAGGCCAGGCTGCTGCAGGTGCTGCACAACCTTGTGTCGAACGCCATCAAATTTACGGCGACGGGCGGCGTCGAGATACAGATCGCCATGCTGGATGAGGGAACGGAGCAGGCGCGGCTGGAAATTGCCGTTGCCGATACGGGCATCGGCATCGGCACCGCCATGCAGGCAACACTGTTCCGGCCGTATGTGCAGGTGGAGGGCACCTACAAGCGCTCGGGCGGTACCGGCTTGGGCCTGGTCATTTGCCGCGAACTGGTGAATCTGATGCAGGGCACGATCACCATCGACAGCGAGATGGGCAGGGGCACGCGCATGGTGATTTCCTTGCCTGTGGCGTTGGCGACCGGGTCGCCTCCGGCGGTGGATGTAGCTGTTGCCCGGCCCGGTCCGGTGGGCGGCATGGCGGCGCAGCGCCTCTCCATTCTGGTGGTCGAGGATGTGCCGGCCAACCAGGCCGTGTTGCGGGCCCAGCTTGCCAGCCTCGGCTGCGATGCGGACATTGCCGAGGATGGCGCCAGCGCATTGGCTTGCTTCAGCCTGCACGAATATGACCTGGTACTGATGGATTGCGACTTGCCTGACATCGACGGCTACAGCCTGACGGTTGAGTGGCGCAGGCGTGAAGCGGACCTGGAACAGGCGCGCTGCCCGGTGATCGCAATTTCCGCCTCGACGGGAACGGATCATGCCGAACGCTGCTTCGAGGCTGGCATGGATGGCATATTGAGCAAGCCGATCCGATTGGCGAAACTGCAGGATATCGTCGAACTGTGGTGCGACGTGACGCTGGTGCTGCAAGCGCCGCCGATGGAGTCCCTGGCGGTATTTGATATGCCGCAAGTACGCGCCGCGTTCGCCAACGATATGGATGAGTTGCTGCAGGCCATGGCCATGCATGAACATGATACCGCCTTGCGCGCCGCGCACCGCCTGCATGGCGCGGCCCTGGCCATGCAATGGGCAGAGATGGCGCAGCCGGCGGGGAAGCTGGAAAGCCTGTTGCGCAGCGTGGCGGAGCCGACCGATGCGTGTTGCAGTCAGCCCCTGCAGGAAGTCGTGGCAGCCTGGCGTACCCGTGACCAGCATTGATTTCAATCGAAAGGAGCATCATGTTGCGTAGGATGAACAAGAATAAGAAAGAGGCAATGGGGATGCTGGCGTTGATGTTGCCGACCACCTTGCTGTTCCTGGTGCTGTCCGGCATGGATCCGACGACATTGCCGTCGGCATCCCGGCCCTTGCCATTCGGCTTGCCTGCGACGCTCGGCAATTTGCCGATAGCCGCCGCGATCCTTTACATCAGCATGGGGTTGACGGGGCTGGTGCTGGCACTTCTGCCGGCAACCCTGTCGCGCAAGAAAACCTTGCTGTCCGGATTCCTGCTGCTGGCGCTGGCGGCGTTCATGGGCCTGTTTTCCCGTTCGCCATTTGAGCTGTGCTGCTGGAGCTTGCTGGGCGGCATCGGATGTACGATGAATATCTGTGCCTGGATCAGTATCGGGGTCACATATTTTCCGCGCCATTGCGCGCTGGTGGTGGGGCTCATGAATTGCCTTGCCGTGGCCAGTAGCATCGTCGCCGCCAAACTCAGTGCCATTCAGCATGCCTTCAGTGAACAGGGGAAACTGCCCCTGTTACCGGCCATGGCCGGCATGCTCATCCTGATTCTTCTGTATATCCTGATCTGGCATTTTTTTCAGCAAATCAGCGCCGCCGGCGAGCGGCGGTTCATCCGTCCTGAAGCCAAAAGTCCGGTGGGGTCGGTCTGGTCACGCGGCCCGCTGCTGCTGTTTTTGACCGCCTTCTGCATGCCATTAAGTACTGCCAACTTTGACTACCTTTACAGCACCTACCTGCGCGAGATACTGGAATTGCCCATCAAGACGGCGCAGATGGCGATGGGCATTGCCGGGATTTCAACCTTGCTGTCGCCGCTGGCCGGGTGGCTGGGGGACCGTTATGGCGCCATGAAAACGCTGTTGCTGACGCTGCCCGTCACGGCGGCTGTCGGCGGCCTGATATTTTTGGGATGGCGTATGCCCTTGAGTGTCCTTATTTTCCAGGTGTTTCTGATGGGCCTGGGCCTGACTGCGGTGTTCTATGTCAATATGCTGGCGGCCCTGATTCAATCGGTGGCGCCCATGCAGAACATGCGGGCTGCGGGTTTATTCTACTGCGCGTTCAACCTGGGCATTCCTGTCACGGGTGTCCTTTTTGCCTACCTGAGAGAGATGCTTGGGTGGACGGCGTTGGTTTTGGTGCAACTTGTCTTCCCCCTGGTGCTGGCGACCGTTCTCGTCTGGCTGGCGCAGAGAATACTGACGCCGGCCGACAAGGCTGTGCTTCCGGGCTGATTGGCCAGCAACCATTCGTACCACCTGCAAGCGCCGCCCTGCAGGCGCTCTTGCACCCACCTGTACGCCCGGTAATGCCGGGCGTTCGCCTGTCTTGCAGCGCCATCCTCCTGGCTTTTATCCTCGCATTACCTCCCCATTCGGTCTAACCCTGCCGCAACTACAGCTTGCTTGCGTCTTGCGTGTGTGCTGTCGCAGATTCGTATAAAAGCACGTCACATCCGACGACGCGGATTTTTAAGACCATTCTCATATCGACAACTGTCGCGGCTCTGTAAAGTACGAATCTGCATCAACAGCCGCGTTCCTACATTAACTGGTGCGCATTTACCTTTATCTTTCAGGAGTAGTCTCAATGAAATCCCAAGCCCGTATCTTCGCCGTTCTGCTGGCCGCCGCTGCAACCCAATCCGCTTTCGCTTCCGATGGCACGATCAATTTCGAAGGTGAACTGCTCGATTCGACTTGTACCGTTACTGTCAACGGTGTGGTTGGCCCTGCGCCTGCGACCGTGACATTGCCAAAAGTATCGGCTGCCCAGCTGAAAAAGGCTACAGACGTTGCAGGCCAGACAGGTTTTAATATTACGCTGAGTGCGTGTACCGGTACCAGCACCAAGGCTGCCGCATTTTTCGAATCGGGTAGCGGTGTTAACCCACTGACCGCCAATGTGAAAAATAGCGACCTCAGCCCTAAGGGCGCCAAGTTTGTGGAACTGCAACTGGTCGATGCCACTAACGGTAATGTGATCAAGGCTGGTGATTTCTCGCAAACTGCGAATACCTCCAAGGTCACGAAGAACGCTGCCGGCAATACGATTTTGCCGTATGCCGTGCAATACATCTCCACCGGCGTTGCCAGCGCCGGTCTGGTTAAGGGTGCCGTTACCTATTCCATCACTTACGAGTAATTTGCTCGCCAGGGAAGCACGTTCTCGCCGCTTTGGCGAGGGCGCGCTTCCAGCAACCATCCTGAGGTCTTCCATGTCCCCCTATCATTCATTGCAAAGTTCGTTATTGCTCAGCCTGGCCTTGCTGTTTTGTTCTTCCTCAATGGCCAGCGTCGTGATCACGGGCACGCGGCAGATTTATCCGGCGAAGCAAAAAGAAATCACCATCAAGGTCAATAACGATGGCGCAGTGCCGGCGCTGGTCCAGACATGGATCGATGCTGGCGATGTCGCATCGACGCCCGCCACGTCCAAAGTACCTTTCGTGCTGACCCCGCCGCTGGCCCGCATCGATCCGGGAAAGGGGCAGAGTCTGCGCCTGATGTTTGTCGGTCCGGCTTTGCCTGCAACGAAAGAATCGGTGTTCTGGCTGAATATGCTGGAGATCCCACCCAAGTCGCAAGAGGCAGATGTGAACAGCCTGCAGATGGCGTTCCGCTCGCGCGTCAAGATTTTTTATCGCCCCGAAGGGCTCGCTGGCAATCCTGTCGACGCGATCGAACAAGTGCAATGGCGTGCCGTTCATGCCAGCAGTGGCAAGGGCTTTGCACTGGAAGCATATAACCCGTCCGCCTTTCACGTATCGATGGCGTCGCTGTCGCTGGTGGCCGGCGCCCAGCGCAGTGAGAGTGATGGCGGCATGGTGGCGCCAGGCGAGACCAAACAATTTGCACTGCCCTCCCTGCATGCCTTTCCGGCCGCCGGCGCGCAGGTGGAATTTAACGCCATCAATGATTACGGTGTACCAGTGCCGACACGGCGTAGCCTTTCTGCGCCGGCCGCCCGGCCCGCTCCTTAAGGTTTGAATCATGAGTACTCATCGCCATGTCCGCTATTATCCTCAAGCAAAGCCTAGTCTGGGCGTCAATGCGCTCGTTGGCAGCATGCTCAAGGCGGTGGCGTTCAGTTCATGTGCCATGGTCATGCCAGCTGCGCATGCGGACGAGGTCGATTTCAATAGCGCGTTCCTGCCGGAAGGCTCGCGCAGCCTGGATCTCGCCATTTATCAGAAAGGCAATCCTGTCTTGCCGGGCACGTACCGCGCCGATATCGCCCTCAACGGCCAGCTGAATACGCGTCAGGATATCCGCATCAATGCCAACGATGACGGCAGCAATCCCGTCGTGTGCGTATCGCGCAAGATGCTTGAATTGCTGGGCGTGAATATGTCAATGCTGTCGCCGGAATCCATGACCTTGCTGGAGGAGGGGCAGTGTGTAGAATTGGGTAAACTGATAGCGAATGCCACGGCCGTGTTTTTGCCGGAGATGCAGCAGGTCAATATCAGCATTCCTCAGGCGTCGCTGCGGCGCAATGCGCGCGGTTATGTCAGCCCGGAGCTATGGGATAGCGGTGTCACTTCGGGCATGTTGGGTTACAACTTTAACAGCTATCACAATAAGAGTGGCGGTTCTTCATTCGACTCCGCCTATCTGGGCCTCAATGGCGGCTTCAATATGGGAAGCTGGCGTTTTCGCCATAATGGCGCACTCAGCTGGCAGCAGCAGCAGGGAGGCAGTCGTTATCAGGTGCTCGATACCTATGCGCGGCGCGACATTACGGCGCTGAAAAGCCAGCTGACCCTGGGTGATGCGAATACCAGCGGGGAGATTTTCGATACCTTATCCTTCCGGGGTGTGCAATTGGCCAGCGATGACCGCATGTTACCCAATTCCTTGCGCGGCTATGCGCCCGTGGTGCGCGGCATTGCCCGCACCAACGCTCGCGTGAGCATACGTCAGGCGGGCAATCTCCTGCTTGAAACGACGGTGGCGCCAGGCGCCTTTGTCATCGATGACATGTATGCCACGGGTTACGGTGGCGACTTGAACGTGACGGTGTCCGAAGCGGACGGTAGCGAACAGCGCTTTGTCGTGCCGTATGCGGCCGTCAGCCAGTTGCTGCGTCCGGGTTCGCTGCGTTTCAGCACGGCGGCTGGCGTAACGCGCAATAATTTCTTGAGTAAGCAGGCGCGCGTCCTGCAGGGGACTTTGCAGTATGGTTTGAACAATAGCCTGACGGGTTACGGTGGCTTGCAGGCCAGTGAGGACTATTTGTCCTTGCTCGGCGGCGTGGCCTTTGCATTACCGATAGGTGCCGTATCCATCGATCTGAGTCACGCGCAGACGAAACTTGCCGCAGACACGGCCAAGGGCCAAAGTCTGCGTTTGTCATACAGCAAGAATGTCTTGAGCACTGGCAGTAATTTTTCGATGGCTGCTTACCGCTTTTCCACCAGCGGCTATCTGGATTTTGCCAATGCTACGCAAATAATCGACGCCGAACGCAGGGGTTACGATTCCAATATGCAGTATAGGCCCCGCAACCGCGTGTCCTTGACCGCCGACCAGCGCCTGGGTGCGTGGGGGCAGGTCAGCATCAGTGGTTATGCACAGAATTACTGGAACCGGCCTGGCCAGGACTTGCAATACCAGCTCAGTTACAACAAGCAGGTGGGGCGCGTGAGCTACGGCATCAATGCCAATCGCAGCAAATTATCTTATGGCGGCATGGAAAGCAGGATACAACTGACCTTGAGCATGCCGCTGGGTGGCAATGACAGCCTGTCTGCTCCGCAAATGTCGGCGCAGGTATCGCGCGACACGGATGGTCGCTACAGCCAGCTGGCAACGCTGAGCGGCAGCGCGGGAGAAGAACGGCAATTTGGCTATGGCGCATCAGTGAGCCGCAATGGCAGCAGCACCAGCAGCTCCCTCAACGGCCAGTATACCGGGGCGCAGGCGATGGTTGGCGCCGCCGTGGGGCGCGGCACCGGCTATAGCAGTGCCTCGGTCAGCATGAGCGGCAGCGTGGTGGCCCATCCTGGTGGTGTGACCCTGACGCCACTGCGTGGCGAAACCATGGCCGTCGTGCATGCACCTGGTGCCGCCGGCGCCAAGGTGGCCGGCTATCCTGGCCTCAGGCTCGACGCCAGTGGCAATGCGGTCCTGCCCTATTTGCGTCCGTATGAATTGAATGAAGTGGCGATTGATCCGCAGGGCACGTCGATGGATGTCGAGCTGAGCGAAACAAGCCAGCAGGTGGCACCGCGCGATGGCGCTGTCGTGTTTTTGAAGTATGGCAGCAGCACGGGCCGCGCGATCCTGTTTCAGGTGCGTCTGGCCGGCGGCGACGCTCTGCCGTTTGGCGCCACCGTCAAGGATGAGCAAGGGCAGGTCGTGGGCATGGTGGGGCAGGATGGCCAGTTGTATGCGCGCCTGCAGGAAAACAATCGGCAACTGTCGATTTCCTGGGGCGGCAAGGCGCATGAGCGTTGCAGCATGCCCATCGCTGCTTCGCTGCTGCATGGCGAGGGCGGCAAGCTGCAGCAGGCCGATGCCGTGTGCGTGCCTGAACTCATCAATGCCAAGGCGGCGCCCGCCGGTGAACGCAGCGCCGAAGTGCTAGGCGGCACGCATACGGTCGATATTTTCGTCAATGGCCAGCGCATGGAACAGCGCGATGTGGCCTTCATGCCGGTGGCTGGAGAAAGCCGTCCCTCGCCGTGCATGAGTACGGTGGATCTGCAGGCGTATGGCGTGCAGCTGTCCAAAGAGCAGTTGCTGCTGCCGTGCCAACAGGTGCTGGCGTCGATTCCCGGCGCCAGCTGGACTCATGAGGCTGCCGTCCAGCGCCTCGATCTTCAGGTGCCGGCGGCATCGCTGGTGGCGCGCGCGCCACGCCAGGGCTTGCAACTGGCCGCTGTCGGCATCCAGAAGGAAGACACTGGCGTGAAAATCACGCAAAGGAAAAAACCATGAAAATTCGTACGATGGCTGGCCTGATGGCCGGGCTGCTGCTGTGTGCAGCGCCGCAACTGGTCCAGGCTGCGCCCAACTGTTTCGCCATCAATGGAAACCTGGGTTTTACGGGCACGATGGCGCTGCAGCTGGGCAGCCTTACCGTGCCGCGTGACGTGCCGAATGGCACCATGCTGTACTTCCAGTATTTTAGCCAGGCAGCCAATGGCCTGCAACTGCAATGCGATGCGCCAAACGCTGCGGTTCAGCAATCATTCCGTATGCAGGGCGTTGGCGCGAATGCCAACTTTAGCGGAAACCAGGCGTACGCCGGCAAAGTCTATGCAACGAGGGTGCCTGGCATTGGCGTCGCCTGGTTCGCCAACGGGAAGTGGATGACTGACGGAAATGTAGATACTATCAATAGCAACCCATCGTCCTACATCTGTGGCGGCGATGGAGCCCCTCCGGGAACGTGCAACACTAAACTGCTCGACAGGGCACCCCCCTCTACCTCCTTCGCGCTCATCAAGACGGGGCCGGTGGGGGCGGGAATCATACGGGCACGTGACTTGGGCAGTGTGTCCTATTTTGCGACCGTGAATGGCGGCAGCACGGAGTTCATTATCACTTCAATTGGATTGACAGGCAGTATCAGCGTGGTCAGCAGCACTTGCCGTACGCCCGACGTCAAGGTGGCGCTGGGCAGCAGGAAAGTATCTGCCCTGACGGGGGCGGCAGGTACGCCCACGCCGACGGTCAGCTTTGTGCTCGGCCTGACCAACTGCCCGGGGTTTCCCGGCAATTTCCATCTCACCCAGGCGACGGCGCCGATGTCGTCTGAAAACGGGGTTGTCAGAGACCCCAGTTTTCTGCCTAACAGCGTCAGCGTGCGGATAGATCCTGCCGCACCGGCAATCGATGCGGCCAGGGGCGTGCTGAGCCTGACGACGGAAAGAGGGGTGGCCACTGGCGTGGGCGTGCAATTGCTCGACAGTGCAGGCGCGCCCTGGCCCCTGTCGAAGGATGTCAAGCTGAGTAACGTGCTCGCTGCCGGCACCCGGTCGCTCGATATTTCCCTGGGAGCGCGCTACCTGAAAACCACGCCGGGTAAAGTGACGGCTGGTCCGGCCAATGCGGTGGCGACTTATACATTGACTTATCAATAATTTTTGCAAGATCAAATGCAAAAAAACGGCGCGCCAGTGATGGCGCGCCGTTTTTGCGTGGGGAGCGGCCATGCCGCTCGTCAGCGATCAGTGCCGGGAGTTCGTGAGTGCCCTGAGCTCGCCGATGGGCAGGCCCGATGCCTCGTGCATGCGTATCAGCATGTCGGTATCGACTGCGGAGTTCCCTTTTCTCAGCTTGCTGATCGCGAAGGGCGGCACACCCAGCTCGCGCGCCAGGCAGGCGTCATTACGCAGCCCCATGTAGGCGAGCAGGCGTTCGACCAGCGCCGTGGCACCATGCCCCTGGGCCGGTGTTTCGGCTTCCATGGGGTTGGCGGCCTGGGAATGCGGTATCAGTTGCTGCATGATGGTCATGTCATTGCGCCTTTACCGCCATGCTTCCAGGCTTGGCCAGTTGACCCTGGAGGAATTGCTCGCGCTCCATCGGGCGTGCCAGCGCATAGCCCTGGCCGATGCGGCAGCCGATGCCCAGCAATGCGGCCAGCACGGATTCGTTTTCGATGCCTTCGGCCACCAGTTTCAGATTGAGCCTGTGTGCCAGGGCAACGAGGGTGGCGACGATGGCATGCGAATGGCTATTGGTTTCCATGTCGCGAATAAAGGCGCCGTCGATCTTGACTTCATCGAAAGGCATCTTGAACAGGACGTTGAAGGTGGCGGAACCGGCGCCGAAGTCGTCGAGCGACAGGGGAAATCCCTTCGCCCGCAGCGTGTTGAGGCAGCCCGACAGGCACAGTTCATCGAGGACAGGCAAGTCTTCGGTGACTTCGACTTTCAGCAGCCGCGTCGGCAGGCAGGCATCCCACATTCTTGTGGCAAGCATATCTGCCATGCCGGGCGCGCACACGGTATCGATCGAGGCGTTGACGGCAACCGGCACGTCGGCACCTTGACGGCGCAGGTGCCGCAGCACATCGATGACCTCCTTGACGACCCGGTCGAATAGCTGCATATGCAGACCGAGCCGGTTGACCATGGGAATCAGCACCGCCGGCGACACGTCGCCATACCGTGGGTGCCGCCAGCGCAGCAGTGCTTCCGCGCTGACGATGCGCCTGCTGTGCAGGTCATACTGTGGCTGGTAGAGCACGCGCAGGCCCTCGCCCGTGCATATCGCATGGACAACGTCGGCATCGCTGGGCCGTGCCGGGGCATATCGCTTGAGCGCTTGCGGATGCTGTTTGCGTTCCTGCGGCACGGCGCCGGGCACGGTGAGGCGCAAGGGCAGGCGCTGGCACACCGTGATGGAAGGAATGGCATACACGGTGGCGCTCATGGCATTTTTCCCGGCGGATTAAGATGGAATAAGTATAGGGACGGCGATTTCAGCGGAGAATCGGACTGTTCTGAAAAGCGCCGCCCCGCCCAGGCTGGACGTCATGACGGACCGGCCAGTTTGCCCGGCTAGCGTGCCGTTCCCGGGCCGATATAACGGTCGATGAAGCGGAATACGGTCTCGCCCCACAGAATCCGGTTGCTTTCCTTGGCCCAGCCATGGCCCTCGCCCGTCATCACCATCCACTCGACGGTATTACCTTGCTTGCGCAACTGGTCGCGCATTTTCTCGCCGTGAATCAGGGGCACGCGCATGTCCTCGCTGCCGTAGGCCATCAGCACGGGCGCTTTGATCCTGGCGGCATTGCCGATGGCCGAAACTTTTTGGAAATACGCGTCGTCGGTCTTCGGATCGCCGTGCATCTTGGCACCCATGTCATCCATGACCGGGCCGGACATATCGGACCAATTGACGGTAAACAGCATCTTGACGTCGGTGACGCCGATCCAGTTGATGCCGCATTGGTACAGGTCGGGGTTTTTCACCAGGCCGTACATGGTGGCGTAGCCGCCGTAACTGGCGCCGATGATGCACACGCGCTTGCGGTCGACGATGCCCTGCCTGACCAGCTCCTCGATGCCGTCCGTGATGTCGTCCTGCATGCTCAGGCCCCATTGCTTCCAGCCCGCCGTGTGGTGTTTCCAGCCAAAACCGGTCGACATGCGAAATTGCGGCTGCAGCACGGCATAGCCGCGCGAGGCCAGCATTTGGGTCAAGGGATCGTACTGAAAATGGTCGCGCGAGTGCGGTCCGCCATGGATGTAGGCGACCAGCGGCAGGGCCTTGGGCGCGCGGCCTTGCGGCAAGGTGAGATAGGCCGGTATATTCAGTCCGTCGCGTGCCTGGTAAGAGATTACTTTCTGTTCCGAAAGTTTCTTGCCATCCAGAATGGGCTTCACACTGTACAAAGGCTCCAAGGTTTTTTTGCGCGTGTTGAACAAATACAGCTTGCCCACATTATTCACACCTGTGGCACTGACAACCGCGTGGTCGCCACGCCATTGGAAATTGACCTCTTCGTTGGGCAAGCTGGCGTTCAGCGACGCCTGCAGGCGTGCATATTCCGGATCGAAGTAGTGCTTCGTCGGCTTCATGCCATCCACCTGCACGCCGATGATTTTCTTGCGCGCATAGTCGAACAGCAAGCCGTTATTGACATCGACTAGTGTATCCTCGGCAATTAAATCCCCGGCCTTATTGCCGGAGAAATCCCAGATGTGGACGCCCGCCTTGTCGCGGCCGTTGAAGCGGCCGGCGACAAACAAGGTCTTGTTGTCGAAATCGAAGCCCAGCGGATTCATGGTTTTGCCTTCAGTGGAATAGGCTTGGTAGATGGGTTTCCACGGCGCCTTGTCTTCTTCGCGGTAATACACGGTCTGCTTGATGCGCTTGCTGCCATCTTCCACGCTCATGGCCGAGGCCACCCGGATCACATTGTCATGATCGAGCAGCCAGTCGCTGACGGCGCCGGGATTATCAAATGTCAACAAGGTCTTGCGGCCAGTGGTCGTGTCCATGCGAAAAACGTCGCTGGCGCCCAGGTCGGCCCCGCTGCCGCGCTCGTTATTGGAGACAATCAAATCGTTGCTGCCGTCGCCAACCCGCTTCAATACCTGTACCGGTTTGTAGGGCTTGCCGGTGCTCATGGCGTCCTTGACGCTGGCTACCAGGATGCGGAAAGCGCTGCCGTCGCGGTTGACGGCAAACAAGCCGCCGCCCGTCTGTTTTTCCATCACTTCGCTGCTGCCCTTGCTGATGCTGAACACAAGGCGCTGGTTGTTCACCCACAGCGGACTGGTGACATCCCAGTCCGGATCGGAGGCCACGACGGTGGAAGCGCGCGTCTCGAGGTTGATAATGGCCAGCACGAAACGTCCGTTGCGGGGCGTGAGCACGGCAAGATTCAGCCCGTCGGGCGATAGCACGGGGCTGCCGCTAAATTCGCTTTTCTTGAAAAAATCCGCAATGGGAATCGTCTCGTCGGCGTGGGCCAGACCGGTATGCATGCCAGCGCCGGCAAGCAGCAAGGCGAGTAGGGTAAGAGTGGGGGTGTATTTCACTTATATCTCCATCATGAATGGGACAGCGCTCTGGCTAATCAGAGTACATATGGCAAGCAGGGCCGCGCCAGAGAAGCTGGCACGGCTTGATCCTTGGCTTACTTGAAGGCGTAATCGGCAGTCAATTGGAAGTAGCGTCCCATTGATCCATGCAGGCCAGAAATGAAGTTATTGCCATAATGCGGATAGAATGGCGGTTTCCGGTCAAAGGCATTGCGCACCGCAAAACTCAGCTTGGTGTTCTTGACGCCGGAGTAGCTGCCCCCCAGATTGAAGACGGTGAACGAGGCAATGCCCTTGCACAAGGCGGGATAGCCTTCTGTTGCCAGTTTGCATGGTTCGGTGCGGTCTTCAAAAGAAGACATCTTGCCGATAAATTCCACGTCGGCCGACAGGTTGTAGGCGGCTTTTCTCCAGCCCAGGCCCAGATTTCCCTGCACGGTAGGCGTTCCCGCGACACCGGCATACTGGATCAGTTCTTCATTTGCCGATGGCGCTGTCCTGAACGAGTAGGTATGGCTCAGGTTCAGTTGCGGATGCAGGGTGCCGTATTCGCCGAGGTTGAGCCTGCCCACCATCTTCAAGTCCAGGCCGCGTACTTGCGTCATTGCCACGTTGGTCAGAAGCATGGTGATGGATTTGACTTGGCCTGCGGTGGCCCCGGCCAGTTGGTCGTCAGCCGTAAGCGGTTCACGCACGATGGCCACGGCAGGATTGTTGGCGTAGCGTGCCGGGTCAGCGAGCACCTTCGACAGGGCCAGGGTGGAAATTTCATTATTGCGCTCAATCTGCCACACATCGAGCGTCGTCAGGAACGAGCTGCTGGGTTCCCAGGCGATGCCCAAGGTGAGGTTTTTCGCCGTCTCCGGTTTGAGATCCTTGTTGGCGCCGCTGCGATATGGAGAGTTGCTATCGCAGCCCAGGGTAAATCTGGCATTGCAGCGGGCCGTATCCTTGTACGACAAATAGGCATTGCGTACATCGGTCGAGTTTTCTACCAGCGTGGGCGCGCGGAAGCCTTTCGCATACGTGCCGCGTACCAGGAACGCTGGCGTGACCGACCATTTCAAGCCCACCTTTGGCGTCGTCGAGCTGCCATAGTCCGAGTAACGGTCATGCCTTGCCGCCAGGCCGGCTTCCAGATTTTTCAGCAGTGGAATGGTGGCCTCGCCATACACGGAAGAGACATGGCGGTTGTTCGAGATGCCAGGGGGCGATTGTGCCTGATGATAGAGCTCATTGGCAATGGCGCGGGCGTCGGGCGAGGTGGTCAGCGATTCGCGCCGGAATTCCGTCCCCAGTGCCACACCCACGGCGCCCGCGGGCAGCGTGAACAATTCGCCGGAGATCTTGGCATCGATTTGCGCCAGGGACGATTTGAATGTGCTGTCGGCGCTGGTCGTTATCGTACGGAACAGCGCTTCGTTGGCGCTGCCGCCGCCAAAGATAAAGCGTCCATCGTGGTAGGCACTGATGAAGGGCGTGGTGAGGATCGCGCTACTGTTGTGCGATTGGACTTTGCTGCCAGTGAAAAGGATGGCTGTTTCCCAATCCCAGCTCTTGTAGTCGCCTTTGGCGCCTGCCAGGTAACGGCTGAAATCGGTTGTATTCTTCATGCCCTGGGAAGGGAAGTCACGCAATGATGCACGCACGCGTACCGTGCCATTGCCACCGGCCAGGGTCTTGCCGTCAGGGCCGATCAGTTCTTTCGGGTATTGCGGATGGGTAATGGGCAGGTCGAGAGTGGGCTGGTTATTTTGCCCGGCAAGCCAGTGCGGTATGCCGGTCACGGTTGCCGTATTCCGGTTCAACATCAACTCGCCGAATACGGTGGTGCTGGCGTTTGCCTGCCAGGTAATCCTGCTGATCAGGCCGATGCGGTCCGTCTTGCCGCCAGCGTTGATGGTGCTATCCTTCAAATTGTCGAAGACGCAGGCCTGCCCCATTGCATTTTTTTCCAGAATCCCCGACGCCGGCACCAGACGGTCCGCCGGACATTGACTGTCCAAGGTGCGCATCACATACCGGCCAGTCGCCTTGTCGGTCCAGAAAAGGTTGCCAGGGTAGGTGTAGAGCGTGCGGTTATCCTTGTAGCCCCAGGCGCGCAAATCTTCCGTGCCCAGGTACGCGTCGCGCTTGTGCAGATACGCTTCCTTACGCGTGCGCACATCGAGTGTGGCATAGGCATTGAAGTGGTCCTTGACCAGGCTGCCTTTGCCGAAGGTGATGTTGGCGCGCTGCGTTTCGCCATCGCTGCGGCTGGACTGGCCCAGCGAAGCGCTCAGTTCCAGTCCTTCGTAACTGCTGCGCAGGATGATGTTGATCACACCGGCTATCGCTTCGGAACCGTAGATCGCCGAGGCGCCATCCTTCAGGATTTCAATGCGCTCGACGGCACCGACGGGGATGGAGTTGATGTCGACAAAGGTGGTCTGGAAGTCCGGTTGCGCGTACGCCGCCAGCCGGCGGCCGTTGATCAGCATCAAGGTCGCCTGGCTGCCGAGGCCGCGCAGGTTCATGCCGGCGGCACCGGCCGTGAAACCGTTGGTCTTGTTTTCATTGACGCCCCCCATATTTGCTGAAATCGTGCGCAGCACCTCGTTGAGGGACGTGGCGCCGCCGCGCGTCAGTTCTTCGCGCGTGATGATCTGCACGGGAGAGGCTGATTCCAGTTCGATGCGCCGCACGTTCGAGCCCGTGACATAGACCTTCTGCGTGGAGGCTTTGTCCGCCGCGTCCGTCGCGTCCGCCTGGATGGCGGGAACATCCGCACCTGCTTGCTGCGCCTGTACCTGCCCCGCGATGCTGAAACCGGCGGCTGTCGCCATTGCGAGCCGGACCAGTACGACGAGTTTTTTTTCGTTGAGTAACATTGCACCCTCTTTGGTTATAGGTAATTGTTGTGGTAGCCAATAACGCGACTTGCCGCCTAGCCATTCCGCTGCCTGGTATGGCACCGGTGTGGCTTGATGCATCAGCGGCTAGCGCTCATCGAAATATTGTATTTTTCCCAATGGGCGACTTCAAATATACCGAGCGGGAAAGGGAGGAAAAATAGGACTGGTCTTAAAGCACATCGCTAAATTCTTAATACAACAAGGACCTGCTGGAGCGCCGGATAGGGTAGTAAACCGCTGGATGGGGGGGTGTCAGGAAAGGGGGAGGGGCGTGCTGTCGCGCTGGCTCAGGCACGGCTGCGGATTTCGGCCGGCGATCCGGCCAGACGCCTGCGCGTGCGCCAGCCGCGGGTTCAGAGCCCGAAGGCGCAGCGCATGAAAGCGTGCCGCAGCGCGTTGATCCGGGCGGAATCGCGCGTGTAGTACAGCTTGTTCGTCAGCAGCACCGCATAGCGGCCGCGCCGGGGGCTGAGCCACATGGCGGTACCGGTGAACCCCTGATGGCACCAGACGTCATCGTGCGGCTCCGTGCCTGCCGCCGGGTGCCAGAACAGGCCGCGCGACGGGTTCAGGGAACCCGTTTGCACCGTCAGCGAATCACGCACCCAGCCGGCATCGAACACCTCGGCATGCCGCTCCTGCGCCAGCATTGCCTGCAGGAAGCGCTGCAGGTCGGGCACGTTGGAAAACAGCCCGGAAATGCCGCATACGCCGCCCAGCAGCCGCGTCGAAAAATCATGCGTCACGCCGGCAAGGTGGGCGCCCGCCTGTTCGCAATACTCGGTCGGCGCAACCAGCTGTCCGGAACGTGGCGCCAGCGGGCCGTAGCCCGTGGCGGCCATGCCCAGCGGCCGCAGCACATGCTGTTCCAGGGCCTGGTCCAGGGGCATGCCCAGCAGCCGTTCGATGACCAGGCCGAGGATCAGGGCCGCGCGGTCCGTGTAGTCGACCGCCTGGCCTGGTATGCCTTCCAGCGGCTCGCGCAGCACGCCGCGCACGATATCGTCGTACACCTCGCCATAGCTGGCGCGCAGGCGGGCGCGCAGCGGCAGGCCGGCCGTATGCGTGAGCAGCTGGAAAATCGTGACGGGCGCCAGCGCGTATCCTACCGTGCCGGGCAGCACCTCGGCCAGCCGGCTGTCCAGGGCCAGGCGTTCCTGCTTCAGCAGCCGGCCCGTCAGCGCCCAGACGCTGACGATCTTGGTCAGCGACGCGATGTCGAACAGGGTGTCGAGCTGCATCGCGGCGCTGGCTGGCTCGGGCGTGAGCCGCCCGGCCGCGCCCGCCACGCCGTGATCGACGGTGCCCACGGCCCAGGCCGCGCCCGGGAAAATCCGCTCCTGCACGCCGGCCTCTACCAGCGCTGCCAGCTGGTCAGTATGGTTGCTTATATGCATATTGATTGTGCTGTGTTTATCTTGTTATCGTCTGCCTCTGTCACCCCCAGCCAGCGCGCCACCGACCGCGCCACCCATTCGCCTTCGTCGAGCGGCAAGTCGTGCCCGGCCTCGCCGTGGATCAGGCAATCGGCTTGCCAGGCGCGCGCCAGGCGCTGCGAGCAGCGGTGGTCGACCAGCCGGTCTTGCGCGCCGGCCATCACCAGCACGGGCATGGGCGGGCGGATTGCCGGGGCGCGGTAGCGGGCGGCCGACAGCAACTGGCGCAGCGCATTGCGCCGGCTGACCGGGTATTCCTGCTGGTAACTGAGCCAGTCGGCCAGCAGCGCGGGGTTGCCGCCCGCATGCCGGCGGCTCGTCAGGCGCAAGATCAGACTTTCCTGGCTGCGCTGGTCGCCGGCCAGCAGCTGGCGCAGCAGGGTGCCGAAGTTTTGCCAGCGCAGGCGCCGGTAAAACGGACTGAACGGCCGCATGCTGGTGTTGATGAGCACGCAGCGGGCGATTTCCTGCGGATAGCGGTGACCCCATTCGACGGCCACCATGCCGCCCAGGGACAGGGCCAGCAAGTGGTATGGCGCGGGGATGCCGCGCGCCAGCAAGTGCTGGCGGAAGTCTTCCACCATGACGGCCACGCGGGTGGCGCTGTCTTCGTCGTGGCGCGTGCCGTTGCCGGGCAGGTCGGGCGTGACGATGCGGGCGCCGGGCAGGGCGCGCGCCAGGGTGGCGGGGAAGCTGCCCCAGTGGCGCTGTTCGCGCATCAGGCCGCGCAATAAAATCCAGGTGGGCGTCGTCATGATTCGTACCATTGCGCCAGGGCGCGCCGGCGCTGCGCCTTGCGCAGCAAGCCTTCCGGCATCCAGCGGCCGTGGCTGCTGGCGGCGCGCATGAGGAAATCGAACCACACCAGGTGCCGCCGCAGCACGCGCTGCAAGCGGTGCGCGGCCGTGGGGTTGAAGATGCTGACCCGGTTGAACAGCTGGCGCGGATTTTTCTTGACCCACAGCCACGAGCCCATTTCCAGGGTAAGGGGCAGGAACACGCGGCCCGTGTAGCTGGTGCCGTTCAGGTACAGATAGTCCCACAGGTCGCCATGCGTGCGGTATTGCCGGCTTTGCGGCTCGAACACATAGTTGTGGTTGGGGTAGCTCTGGCTGAACAGCTCTTCCAGCGCGCCGATCTCGGCCAGGTGTTCGATCGGCACCTTGGTGTGGGCGTGCGGAAACCAGATGCGGTCGCGCAAGCCGAAGCCGGAATGGCAATCGAGGGCGATGCTGAACTGGCGCGACAGCAATTCGCGCCCGACGAGATCGCACACGGCCTGGCTTTCCCGCTCCATCGGGCCGTCCGCCGCGCCCCGGTACCAGGGCAGGCGGGGGCTGTAGCGCTGACCGCCCAGCATGAAGGGCACTTTTTCGCGCGCGCTCAGCGGCGCGTTGCGCATCAGGTCCACTCCCTGCGGATTGCAGCGCGTGGCTTGCCACATGCCGCCCGGATTGACCAGCGGCATGAAGACGAGGCGCATGGTTTCCAGCTGCTGGTGCAGGGTGGCGTCCCAGCGCAGGCGCGCGACCAGGCTTTCCAGGAAAGAGAGCAGTACCTGCGTGCCGATGCGTTCGAGGCCGTGGATGCCGCCGAAAAAGCCCAGCACGGGTACGTCGGGGCTGGGATTGCCCATGGCGATCGAATACACGGGAAATTCGCGCCCATCCATGGCGATGCTGCAGGGCGCGGCCACTTCCAGGTGGCTGCCGCCTTCGTCGATGAGGCGCTTCAGCATGACCAGCTCGGGCAGATTCTTTTCGATCATCAGGCGTCTGAAAGGGAAAGTGACAGCCAGTGTAGCCGAAATCCAGCCTGTTCCCGGCGTCCCGCATGACGAAATTTATTGGTGACAAGCATGTCACGAAGCCGTCATGTTTGCTGTGTAGTCTGTTGCAGTTGACGCAAGGATGCTTCATTTGAAACACCGTCCTGCGTCCTGTTTCCCTCCTCACACGATAGCGACAAGAGAGCGATATGACAGGCAGCCCGGCATCCGTCCATGTGCTTGCGCTGGCCGGATGCCTGGTGCTGCTGGGCTTCCTGGCCACGGTGGGGCCCGCGCGGGCGCAGCCGGCCGACGGCGCCGTGCTGCAGTTCGATATCGCCGCGCAACACCTCGGCGATGCGCTCGACCTGTACAGCCGCCGCACGGGCATCGCCGTGCTGATGGACCAGCGCTACGCGCGGCGCCAGTCGGCCGCCGTGCGCGGCCCCTATGCGGCGGGCGCGGCCCTGCAAGTCTTGCTGGAAGGAACGGGGCTGCAATCGCGCCTGTCCGACGCGCAAGCCGTCATCGTGTATGCCCCGGCCGCGGCTTCAGCCGCCGCCGCGGACCTGCCGCCTGCCGCCGTCGTGGCCGCCGTCGACATCCCGGGCGCCACGCAGGACGGCGGCGACCATGCGGCCTATGTGGGCCGGCTGCAGCACGTGCTGCTGGGATTGCTGTGCCGCGCCGCGCAGACGCGCCCCGGCGGCTACCGCCTGGCGCTGCAGCTGTATCTGAACCGCGCCGGCGTGGTGGACCGCGTGCACCTGCTCGACAGCACGGGCTTGCGCGCGCGCGACACGGCGATCGCGCGCGTGGTGCTGGGCATGCGCGTGGGCGCGGCGCCGCTGCCGTCGATGCCGCAGCCCGTCTCCATCCTGCTGCTGCCGCAAGGGCCGGGCAGCGAAGCCGATTGCGCCGCCGGCGCGCAGGGAATCTCCGCGCCATGAGCATGCCCGACCTGCGCACCAAGCTCAAACGCCACCTCAGTTCGCGCTACGCCGTGCTGCGCTGGCGCCTCGAGCGCGTGGTCGGCTGCAAGCACCATGCGGCCGATGCGCTGCAGGAAACCTGGCTGCGCCTCGAAGCGATGGTGGCGCCCGGTCCCGCCGCCGCGCCCGTCCACAATCCCGACGCCTATTTGCTGCGCATGGCGGCCAATATCGCCACCGACGCCTACCGCCGCGACCGCATCATCGTCACCGAGCGCGAACGCGAAGAGCTGATGCACATGGCCGACGAGGCCGGCGACGACATCAGCGACCCGGCCCGCATCGTCTCGGCGCGGCTCGACGTGCAGGCGCTCGACGCGGCCCTGGCGGGCCTGTCGCCGCGCCGCCGCGCCATCCTGACGGCGGCGCGCATCGACGGCATGCTCAATGCGGAGATCGCCGAGCGCTTCGGCATTTCCGTGGCGATGGTGAAGAAAGAATTGCAGGCCGCCATGCAACACTGTAAAACGTGCATGGCCGACGCCGATGCGGCCCAGCGCAGCGATGTGTCGGGCCGCCGTAAATATTGATGAATCCCATGACCGCTCCCGACCGCGATCCACGCGACCTAGTTGAACATGACGACACTGCCATCGGCCGGGAAGCCGCCGCCTGGTGGGCACGCTTGCGTGCCGACGATTTCACGCAGGCCGACGCCGACGCCTTGCGCGCCTGGTGCGCGCGCAGCCCCGCGCATGCGCGCGCCTGGCGCGAACTCAGGCAGGTGTGGCAGGCGCTCGACCCCGCCTTGACCCGCGCCGCCGCCGCGCCGCCGCAGGCGAACGTGCTGGCGTTTCCCCTCCGTCCCGGGCGGCGCGCCTTCCTCGGCGGCGCGCTGGCGGCCGGCGTGGCCGTGCTGGCCCTGCGTCCGCCGCTGAGCGCCTGGCCATCCTTGCAGGAATTGAATGCCGACTACCGCACGGGCACGGGCGAACAGCGGCAACTGGCCCTGTCGCGGCAGATGACGGTGCAGATGAATACGCAGACGCGCATCGATGTGCGGGCGCCGGAAGCGATCGAACTGCTGGGCGGCGAAGCGGAAATCCTCGCCAGCGGCGCGCGCCAGCCCGTGTCGGTGCTGGCGGGCGCGGGGCGTTTATTGGCGCAGTCGGCCCGCTTCAATGTGCGCCACACGGACGACGCCGTCTGCGTCACCTGCCTGGCGGGCGCCGTGGAGGTGGTCTGGCAGCAGCGGCGCCTGACTCTCGATGCGGGGCAGCAGCTGGTCTACGACGAGCGGGACGTGCAGGCGGCCACGGCCGCGCCGGCCGAGGAGGCCAGCGCCTGGCGCACGGGCGCGCTGTCATTCGCCGGCAAGCCGCTGTCCCAGGTGGTCGATGAAATCAACCGCTACCGGCCCGGCCGCGTGCTGCTGCGCAATGCCGAACTGGGCCGCCGCCTCGTGCGCATGCGCTTTTCCATCCGCCAGATGGATGGCGCGCTGGCGATGATACGCGACTTGACGGGCGCGCAAATGACCAGCCTGCCAGGCGGCATCGTCTTGCTGAGCTGATTTCAGCGGTTGCCGGATGCCCCGGCGGCAGGCGAATCCAAATATTTTTTCAAAAACATTATCCCTTCCGCCGCCCAGCTACGTCATGGAGGCATGGACGCCTGCGCTACCGCCAGGCTCCGTTCCCTACTCTCTAGCCAGGAAACCATTGCCATGACCAAGCTTCACACTGCCCAGCGCCCAGTCCCGACCGTCGACACGGGCGCGCAGCGGTCCTCCACGCTGGGCAGCCGCTTGCGGCTCACGCCGCTCGCTTACGCACTGACCACCATGCTGATGGCGGGCGCATTTACCACGCCGGCGCGGGCGCAGCAGGCGTTCAGCGGCGGCTGGTTCGCGGCCAAGGGGGCGAACCAGAATACGGCGGCCAGCTCGGGCCGCCTGCCGAATGGCCAGCCGCTGCCGCTGGGCAGCCGCCCCGAGGGCCAGCAACAGCAGGCCAATCAGCAGTTGCAGCGTTCGCTCAACAACCTGAACCTGGCCGCGCGCGTCATCGCCGCGCAGCAAGCGGCCCAGGCGCAGGCGCGCCAGGCGGCCGCCGGCGTGTCTGGCGCACCCGATGGTCTCGTGAAAGGTGGCTTGCAGGTCGACACCAACAGCTTGACGGCCGGCTGGCTCAACGCCCAGGCGCCCGTGCAGACGGTGGCGGCGGGAAAGACGGCTGTGGTGGTGCAGCAGACGGCGGACAAGGCCATCCTGAACTGGGAAACGTTTAACGTCGGCAAGGATACGACATTGACGTTCCAGCAACAGAAGGATTGGGCCGTGCTGAACCGTGTCAACGATCCGCAAGCCCGTCCCAGCCAGATCCAGGGCCAGATCAAGGCCGACGGCACGCTGCTGCTGGTCAACCGTAACGGCATCGTGTTTAGCGGCACGAGCCAGGTCGACACGCGCAGCCTGGTGGCGGCCGCGGCCCGCATCAGCGACGCGCAATTCCAGAAAAACGGCATCTACAGCCCCGGCACGGCCGGCGCCACGACTTTTACGGACGCGGGCGGCAAGGTGCAGGTGCAGGCGGGCGCGCGCCTTGCCAGCAATGCGCCCAAGGGCAGCACGGAAGGCGGCGGTTACGTGATGCTGCTGGGCAAGGAGGTGCACCAGGCAGGCGAGATCGCCACGCCCAAGGGCCAGGCCCTGCTGGCCGCCGGCGACAGTTTTACCATTAAGAAAGGCGTGGGCACGGATGGCAATCCGCTGTCGACCACGCGCGGCAGCGAAGTCACGCCGCAGTTCGCGGCCGGCAGCACGGCGGGCAAGGTCGTCAACACGGGCCTGATCCAGGCGCGCGAAGGCGACGTCACGCTGGCCGGACGCGACGTGCGCCAGGAAGGCGTGGTGCTGGCCACGACGACGACAGCCACGCGTGGCACCATCCACCTGAACGCCCTGGGCAGCGACGCGGCCGTCACCGTGGGACGGGGCGCCACCACGGCCATCGTCATCGAGGACGACGGCAAGACGACGGCGCTCGACAGCCAGCGCGACGCCATGCGCGGCCCGGCCGTGACGGCGACGGAAAATATCGTTGCCGTCAACGACCGCCGCGACCAGTCGCGCATCGAGATCGGCAGCGCCGGCACGGTGGAATTCATGGGCGACTCACTGACCCTGGCCACGGGCGGCCAGATCGCCGTCAACGCCGCCAGCCGCAGCCTGCTGCGCGACGGCGCCCAGCTCGACGTCTCCGGCGCCGTGGGCGTCAAGGTGGCCATGGCGGCGAACAATGTCGAGATCAACGTGCAGGGCAACGAGCAGCGCGACGCGCCCGTCAACCGCGACGGCAAGGCTTTGCTCAACAGCAGTATCTGGGTCGACCGCCGCAAGCTGGTGTTCGTACCGAAGGGCACGAACGGCTACGACAGCGACCGCTGGTACACGGCCGGCGGCTTGCTGGAAGTGGCCGGCTACCTGGGCACGCAGGGCCATTCCGTCAGCGAGTGGATGGCGCAGGGCGGCACGGTGAGCTTCGGCGGCAAGGATGTCGTCACGCAGCTTGGCTCCAGCATCAACCTGTCGGGCGGCACCCTGGACGTGCAGACGGGCGCGCTGCGCCAGACGTGGCTCAAAGGCGTGGACGGCAAGCTGCATGAGGCGGGCAGCGCGCCGGCCGACTTGCCGTACGCGGGCGTGTACAAGGGCTACGAGGAAGAACATGCGCGCTGGGGCAAGGATGCCAGCGCGTTCTACGCCAATCCATTGATCGCCGCGCAACAGCGGCTGGAAAACGGCTACACGGTGGGCCGCGACGCGGGCAAGCTGGTGGTCGCCACCGGTTCGGCCGTGCTGGAAGGGGGCATCGCGGGCGACGTCTTCCAGGGCGAGCGCCAGAGCCAGGCGCCGCAGGCCCTGCTCGACGGCTACCAGCAGTCGCAGCTGGCCGCAGCGCAGCGGGGGCAGCTGATCGTCGGCCAGTACCAGCCCATGTTCGACAAGCGCACGGGCGTGCTGCAGCATGCGCTGTCGGCCGTCATGGACGAGGTGCGCCTGACGCGCGTGCAGGACGGCATCGCCGCCGGCCTCGACGTGACAGGCGTGCTGGCTTCAGAGCGCCAGGGCAAGCTGCTGCTCGACACGGGCTTGCTGAATCAGCAAGGGCTGGGCGCCATCCGCCTCGCCGCGAAAGGCGCGATCACCGTCGACAGCGCGCTGCAGGTGGGCGACGGCGGCAACATCACCCTGTTCGGCAAGGACGTGGCCATCAATGCCAGCCTGCGCAGCCATGGCGGCAGCATTGCGGCCGGTAATGTGCTGAACCAGGTCGGCGCGCTGGGCATGAACGATACGTTCGTCAACCCGGGCGGGGCCGTGGGCAAGCTGGTGCTGGCCGATGGCGTGAGCCTCGATACCAGCGGCTTGCTGGTCAATGTGCTGCGCGATCCGCTGGCCGCCGCCGGTCTGCCGTATATCAATGGCGGCAGTGTGTCGCTGCGGGCGAACGGCGACGTGCGCATCGGCAGCGGCAGCCTGATCGACGCCGGCTCGGGCGCGGCCATCCTGTCGCAGGCGAAACAGCAGGGCGGCAAGGGCGGCAACGTGACCCTGGCCAGTTATGGAACGACATCGGACCTGGTGCTGGGCGAGGGCGCGCAGCTGCGCGGCCATGGCGTGCAAGGCGGCGGCAAGCTGGAATTGCAGGCGAACAAGATCGTCATTGGCGACATTGAAAAACCCGGGGCCGGCGCCCTGCACTTGGGCGGCGACTTTTTTGAGCAGGGTTTTTCCAGCTACAGCCTGGTCGGCAAGCAAGGCTTGACGGTCGCAGACGGCACCCAGGTGGACGTGCGCATGCCCTTGCTGCGCGTAGTGGACAATGAAAGATTGGCCCTGTGGACGCCGGAACAGGTCACGGAAAACGCGCTCAAGGGTACCCTGACCCAGCGCAAGGGCGCCAGCCTGGCCCTGCAGGTGGGCGATATCCAGTCCGGCGCGGCTGACATGGCCAGCGCCGAGCTGCTGATAGGCAAGGGCGCCGTGGTGAGCGTCGATGCGGGCCAGTCCATCAAGCTGGCCGGCGTGGGCCAGCTGACGGTGGACGGGCGCCTGAACGCGTGGGGCGGCAAGATCAGCCTCGGCGGCGTGGGCGTCGACGTGAACGTCTCCGAAGCGGTGGAGGCGGCCGGCCATGGCCGTTCCATCTGGATAGGCGAAAACGCCGTGCTCGACGTCGCGTCGCGCGCCGTCACGGCCACGGACGCGCAGGGCCGGCGCTATGGCAAGGTGATCGATGGCGGCAGCATCGTCGTCGGCGGCGAGATCGACCATGCGCAGGGCAGCACGTCGGCCGCCAGCCTGTTCGTCGTCGTGCGCGATGGCGCCGTATTGGATGCTTCCGGTGCGCACGCCGTGCTGGACGTGAACGGCGCGGCCGTCGACGTGGCCAGCGCGGGCGGCAGCATCGCGCTGGCGTCGAACAACGGTTTGTACCTCGATGGCCAGCTGCTGGCCAAGGCGGGCGGCGCGGGCGCGGCGGGCGGCAGCCTGTCCGTGGCCACGGGCACGCCCGTCTACCTGAAAACGCTGGCGACGGACAAGGTGCTGCAGGGGCGCCAGTTGGCGTTGACGCAGCACAAAGTTGCCAGCGACCTGGCCGACGGCGTGCATGCGCGGGATGCGGCGCAGGACGGGCCGCAGGCGCTGCAGTACGGCCATGGCCGCTACTCGGTGGAGCAAGTGGAGGCGGGCGGCTTCGGCAACCTGGCCCTGCTGGGCGCCGCCTCCTTCGATGGCGACGTGTCGCTGACGCTGCAGCAAAGCTTCCAGCTGTATGGCGCGCCCGTGCTGGCGCCAGGCAGCAAGCCCGGCGCGAAGGTCGGCATCGCGGCGCCGTACGTGCGCCTGGCCAGCGTCAAGCCGACAGGACGCGACTACTATGTCACGCCGGGCACGGCGGGCCAGTCGCCGATGGCCGGCCAGGTCAGCATAGCTGGCGACCTGATCGACGTGCGCGGCCTGGTCGACATTCGGTCGGACGACGTGCGTTTGACGAGCCGCGGCGACCTGCGCTTCCTGCTGTCGCCGCTGGGCTGGGATGGCAATCAGGCGACGACGGTGCTGTCCACGCCGGGCGACATGACCCTCGCTGCGGCCCAGCTGTACCCGGAAACGGGCGCCGGCGCCGCCGTGCGCGCCGGCTATGGCATCGTCGACGGCAAGCTTGGCTATGACCCTACGCGCAGCCTGAACATTACTCGCAGCACGGCTGACGTGCCGGCCATGCCGTATTCCGCCTTCGGCTCGCTGGAACTGGCGGCCGCGCATATCGAGCAGGGCGGCGTCGTGCGCGCGCCGCTGGGGCGCTTGGCGGTTGGCGCGGCCGGCTATGACAACGACAGGAGCCTGACCGTTAACTTGTTGCCAAGTAGTATCACCTCCGTCAGCGGCGCCGGCCTCGTCATGCCGTATGGCGGTACCGTCGATGGCCAGACCTGGAACGTCAACGGCAAGCCGGCAGCCTTGATGGGCGTGGGCGGCATCAATGCGCAGGGCGGCCTGCGCAACGGCGTGGAATTGGCGGGCGCGGCCGTGGACGTGCGGCCGGGCGCGCTGCTCGACCTGTCCGGCGGCGGCGAACTGACGGGCGCCGGCTTCATCGCCGGGCGCGGCGGCTCGACCGACGCGCGCTACCATCCGCTGGCGCAGGTGGGAACGAACGGCGGCTTTGTCCTGCCGGGCCTGGCAACGAATCCCGTGTACGCCATCGTGCCGGGCGTGCAGGCGCGGCAGGCGCCCGCCGGCGGAGAAAAGGCGGCGTCCGATCCGGCCATCGGCCGGCAGGTGACGCTGGGCAGCGGCGTGCCTGGCCTGGCCGCCGGCACCTACACCCTGATGCCGTCGACCTATGCCTTGCTGCCGGGTGCTTTCCGCGTGGAGCTGAACGGCCTGGCGGGCCAGGGCGGTGCCGGCACGCTGGCGCAGCCGCTGCGCAACGGTTCCTGGACCGCGCCGGGCACCCTGTCGATCGCCGGCACGGACATCCGCGCGCCGCTGGCCAGCCAGCTGATACTCACGCCGGCCAAAGTCCTGCGCAGCTATTCCCAGTACAACGAGACCGGCTATGCCGCATTCGCGCTGGCCGATGCGCAAACGCGGGGCATCCCCCGCGCACTGCTGCCGTCCGATGCGAAAACGCTCAAGCTGACCCTGCTCCAGGACGGCGGCCTGGACACCTTCCAGTTCAAGGGCACCGGTAAATTTGGCGCCGCCGAGGGCGGCTATGGCGGCACCGTGATACTGATGTCGAGCAATACCGCCAACGGCGATATTGAAATTCTCGCCGACGGCGCGCCCGCCACCAGCGGCGCCGGGCTGGTCAGCGTGCGCGCCTCCAGCCTGAACAATATAGGCGCTGCCCGCATGATGCTGGGCAATGCACCATCGGTGGAATATGGCCAGGCTGGCAACTACGTGAACTTCGGCGCCAACTCGGCCCGCGCCATCTACCTGCGCGCGGGGGCCGTCCTGTCGGCGCCCGAGGTGTTCCTCGTCGCCCAGGACCCCAGTAGTTATCTGCTGGGCGATGGCTTGATCGATATCGCCGCCGGTGCCGGCATCAGCACCCTGGGCAAGGGCAAGGCCGCGTATGACGCCAACGACGGCTTCATCTACAAGAAGGGCCGCGCGGACGTGCACATGCTGGCGGCCTCGAACGGCTTGCTCAACGTGGCGCCGGCCAGCGGCACGGCGCGCGGCGGCATCCGCATCGGCGTGTGCGACGACGCCTGCACCGACCAAGGAACAGCGAGCCTGTACTCGGAAGGCACCTTGCTGCTGTCGACGAACGGCAGTTTCGCGCTGGACGACACGGCCCGCTACGGCACGCGCAACCTGAGCCTGGCCGTGGGCGCCATCAACATGGGCAGCGGCGAGGCGCTGGCGGCGGCCCAGGCCAACGGCACCCGTTCCAGCGGCCTGACCATGAACCAGGGCGTGCTGGAACGCCTGCTGCGCGGCGATACCGGCACGGGCGCGCCGGCCCTGCAGGCGCTGATGCTGAGCGCGGCCGACAGCGTCAATTTCTATGGCGACGTGGTGCTCGATACCTATGACAAGGGCACGGGGAAATCCACGCTGGAGCGCCTGGTGCTGACCACGCCGGCCATGTATGGCCAGGGCGGCGCCGATACCGTGGCGACCATCCGCACGGCCAACCTGATCTGGGGCGGCGCCCTGTCGCCGGCCGGCAATGTGATCGCGCATGGCGCCGGCACGGGCAGCGGCACCCTGAACCTGGAAGCGCAGCGCATCGATTTCGGCTTCGGCCCGTTCACGCAGCCGGCCGGCGTCGCCTCGTTCGACCGCCTGGCGCTGGGTTTTGGCAACGTCAACCTGAAGGCGTCGGGCCAGGTGACGGCCAACCACAAGGGCAGCCTGTCCGTCTACCAGGCGCAGGGCGCGTATGAAACGGGCAAGGGTTTCCAGTACAGCGGCGGCAACCTCAACATCAGCACGCCGCTGCTGACGGGCGACGCCGGTTCCGCCCACAGCTACACGGCGGGCGGCGCGCTGACGGTAGCGGCCCCGGCCGGTACGGCGCCAGCCGCGCCCGTCAAGAATACCGATGGACTGGGCGCCCAGCTGGCCTTGAACGGCGACAGCGTGAGCGTGGCGACGGCCGTGGTGTTGCCTAGCGGCAAGTTGACGATCAGCGCCCAGCGCGACATCACCGTGGCCGACGGCGCGCGCATCGACATGGCGGGCCGCAAGAGCACCTTTTTCGACGTGGACAAATACAGCTGGGGCGGCGACGTGACGCTGGACAGCCGCGCCGGCGATATCCGCGCAGCTAGCGGTGCCGTGATCGACGTGTCGGCCGTGAACAACCGCGCCGGCAGCTTGAAGGCCGTGGCCCTCGATGGCGCGGCCGGCATGGTCGATTTGCAAGGCAAGTTACTGGGCGGCGCCAGCGGCAGCTACGACGCGGGCGGCACCATGGTCCCGTACAAGAAGGGCAGCGTGGACGTGCGCGCGCAGACGCTGGGCGCGGGCGGCACGCCGGACAGCCAGTTTGCGTTGCTGAACGGGCGTTTGAATGAAGGCGGCGTGACGGGCGGACGCAGTTTCCAGCTGAAGCAGGGCGACTTGACCATCGGCAATGAACTCAAGGCGGGCGAGGTACAGGTGGCCCTCGACAACGGCAAGCTGTCCGTTGCCGGCACCGTCGATGCCAGCGGCGAGCGCGTGGGCAGCATCCGCCTGGCCGGCAAGCATGGATTGACTTTGGCCGGCAATGCCGTGCTCGATGCGCATGGCACGGTCTTGCGCGTCGACAGCTATGGCAAGATCATCGACAGCCCGAACCGGGCCACGGTGGAACTGAACGCGGGCGAAGGCGTACTCGACCTGGCTGGCGGTGCGCAGATCGACGTGCGCCACGGCACGACGGCCGTGGCCGGCAAGGGCAAGGGCGAACACGACGGCGCCGCGCGCGGCACCGTGGAATTGAGCGCGCCGCGCCTGGGCAGCGGCGGCGTTCGCACGGATATTGATGCGGCCACCTTCGGCGACATCGCCATTGCGGCCGGCGGCGGTTTGACGATACGCGGCGCGAAATCGATCGCCGTCAACGCCATGCAGCGCTATGACGATGCGGCCTACGCCACGGATCTGTCGGCCAGCGGCCGCCCCTACCAGGTGATCGACCAGGCATATCTCGACAGCAAGCATGCGGACAGCACGGCTTTCATCGACGCGGCGCTGGCCAACACGAACTTGCGCAACATCAAGCTGGCGGGCTTGAACACGGCCGCGTATGCCGATGCGCTGCACTTGCGTCCCGGCGTCGATATCGTCAGCAAGACGCCAGACGGCGACCTGGTGGTGCGGGGCGACCTGGATCTGTCGGGCATGCGCTACGCCAGCCTGAACCCGCGCTTTCACGCAACAAATGTGCGCGGTTCGGGCGAGGTGGGCAGCCTGCTGCTGCGCGCCGGCGGCGATTTGAGCATCTATGGCAGCATCAACGACGGCTTCGCGCCGCCGCCCGCCACCCAGGATGACAAGGGCTGGATCTTGCTGCCGGGGCGCGACATCAACGGCAGCGACGTCATCGTGCCGGGCAAGGGCGTGACCGTGGCCGATGGCACCTTGTTCCCGGGAGGCATCGCGCTTAACTACGACTTGCCCGTCAAGGGTTTCAATCTGCTCGCCGACACGCGCCTGCCCGTGGCCGCGACGCTGGACCAGGCCGTCACCGTGCCGGCCGGCACGGTGCTGGCGGCCGCCGTGCGCGACGGCGCCGGCAATATCGTCCACGCGGCCGGCACCGTGCTGGCCACGGCGCAGACCTTGACAGCCGGCATGCGCCTCGACGCGGGCAGCGTACTGAAGCAATCGGTGATGGTGCGCGCCATGACCTGGCCCAAGGGCGTGCCACTGCCTGGCGTGGCGGGCGAACGCTCGGTGTTTGCACTGAATGGCAACCTGGCGCTGGCCGTGGGGTCGCTGATCCCGTCCGGCACCGACGTCAAGCTGATGCCCAATGTGGATTCAATCCAGCTGCGTCCGGACGTGGCGGGCAGCCAGGGCAAGCTGTGGGCCGTCGCGCCCATGCTGGCCGAAGGCTCGCAAGCGTGGGGCATGCGCCTGGTGGCCGGCGCCGACCTGGACGGGGCCGACACGCGCGGCGTGCAGGCGCACCCAAGCCACGGCACCCTGCGCCTGGCCGACAGCCACTACGGCATGTACGGCATCCTGATCCCGCCGAAGGGCGTTCAGTACTGGACCAAGGAAGCGCAGGAGCTGGGCGAGCGGGAAGGCATCGTCGGCATCGTGGCGGGCGAACCCATCACCGAGGAATTCATCAGCCAGTTCGGTCAGACTGTGGCGGAATTTTGCGCCGGCGACCCGAGCATGTGCGTGTTGAAGGTGGCCTATGTGTGGACCAAGGCAGGCGCGGAAGAGTTCGCCGACCCGAGCGTCAAGGCGGGCGACCTGCTCGACCCTGTGGCGCTGCAGTGGCCGACCATTTGCGAGGAAAACCCCACCTGGTGCGGCACGTCGAACCCCACGTTTGACTACAAGGCGAGCAGCCTGCGCTACAGCGTGCTGCGCACGGGCACGGGCGACCTGGACCTGGTCAGCGGCGGCAGCCTGCGCATGGACAGCCTGTATGGCGTGTACACGGCCGGCATGTCGTCCGCGCCGACGGCGGCCGGCGACCCGTACAACCTGCCGCGTGCGCGCAATGCCGACGGCAAGGTGCTGGGCAACTCCGACGGCGCGCATGAACGCCTGGTCGACGGCGGCGCCGACAGCATCTACCGCGCCTGGTATCCGGAGCAGGGGGGCAATCTGCTGCTGAAGGTAGCGGGCGACCTGAGCGGCTCGCTGATCGACGCGGCCAGTTCCATCAACCTGCGTCCCGTTCCCGTGGATGGTATGGCCGATTCGGTGGCAGTGGGCAACTGGCTGTGGCGCCAGGGCAGCGGCGGCGTGGCCACGGGCGGCGCGCCCCAGCCGACAGCGTGGTGGATCAATTTCGGCAGCTATGTGGGCCGCGGTACGCTGGCCGATACCGTGCTGGGCTTTACAGGCTTCGGCACCTTGGGCGGCGGCAATGTGCGCGCCGAGGTGGCGGGCGACGCGGGCGCGCTGGCCCCGCTGACGGGCAGTTCGTATAACGGCAGCATCAACCCGCGTTCGCAGGGTTTGCTGCTGGCCGTGGGCGGCACGGGACGCGTGCTGGCCGATGGTAGCCTGCTGCAGACGGGCGGCGGCGACCTGGAGCTGCGCGTGGGCGGCGCCCTGAATCCCGCCGGCAAGGCCGGTGGCAACCACCTGAACGGCGCGCTGGTCGACTTGCGTGGCCATGCGGAAACGTCGGCCGCGCAGCTGGGCAGCGTGGAACTGGAATACGGCACGCGCTCCACCGATCACGTGCCGCTGGAAACGCGCGCCTACGATGCCTTCCGCGCCACGCGCGCCACGGCCCGGGGCGGCATGACCCTGGTGCCAGGTGACGCCACGTTCAGCGTGGCGACGCTGGGCGACCTGGTGCTGCAGGATGTGGCCGATCCCGGCCGCGTGACCGCGTTCAATGCCACGCCGTTCACCGGCGCGGCCGGTGAGCAGGGCTACGGCTACAGCTGGTTCAGCCTGTGGACGCCGCGCACGGCGCTCGACCTCTACTCCGCCGGCGGCAACATGACGCCGCTGTCGGCGTCCGTCGGCACGGATACCGATCTGGCCACCGTCTATCCGTCCATCGTGCGGGCCGCGGCCGCAAATGGCAGCTTGTACTACGGCAAGACCATCACGGATTGGGGTGCTGCATCCGCGTATGGCCCGCCGCTGCTGCTGGCGCCGTCTCCCAATGCCCAGCTGCAATGGCTGGCTGGCGATTCCATCTACGCGGGCGGTTTTGCCGTCAGCCAGTCCGGCGCCGCCGCCGACAGCATGGCGACGCCGTTCAAGCCAGGCTTCACGGGCTGGGATATCCGGCCGAATGAGACCAATCCCCTGGCCACGAATGTCTCGAGCACGGGGACGCCAGCGGCGAAATGGAACTTCCCGCTGTTTGCCTTCGGTCCCGATTCCTCGGCCGGCCCCGCCAACAGCGGCACGCAGACGGCCCGCATCTATGCCGTCACGGGCGACCTGGTGGGCGTAAACAGCGGGCGTATCCTCGCGTTTCATGACGCCAGGCATGCGGGCATCACTTGGTATGAGGGTGGCCAACCCGTGTGGATGAAGGCGGGCCGCGATATCGTCGGCAGCGGCACGGCGCAGCTGGAAGCCAGTAACGGCAGCGCCAGCAACAGCGACATGAGCTTCAGGAATATCAGCAACCTGTTCGTGCACAACAATGCGTTTGACGTCTCCGTGGTTTCGGCCGGGCGCGATATCCTGAACAGCTCCTTCAACGTGGCCGGCCCCGGCACGCTCGACATCAGCGCCGGACGCAACATATTGATGCAGGACAAGGGCAGCGTCGTCAGCCTCGGTCCCGTCGTCGCCGGAGACAAACGCCCGGGCGCCGGCATCGCCATGCAGGCGGGCGTGGGCGCGGCCGGTCTCGACTACCTGCGCTTCGTCAAGCCGTATCTGGACCCGGCCAACGTGGCCCAGACGGGCGTGCCGCTGGCTGGCCAGGCTGGCAAGGTGGTGAAATCGTACGAGGGCGAACTGGCCACCTGGCTGGCCGAGCGTTATGCTTTCAAGGGCACGGCCGCCGAGGCGCAGGCCTTTTATCTGGCCTTGCCCGAGCCGCAGCAGCGCGTCTTTGCCCGCGACGTGTATTTCGCGGAGCTGAAGGCGGGCGGGCGCGAGTTCAACGATGCGGACAGCGCCCGCTACGGCAGCTTCCTGCGCAGCCGCAATGCCATCGCGGCCCTGGCGCCGGCCAAGGACGCCAGCGGCAAGGCCATCGATTATGCGGGCGACATCGTCATGTATCGCGGCCTGTACGCGGTGCGCAATGATGGCGAGCAGCGCTGGGACTATTTCCCCCGCAGCGGTTACGTGCACACCAACTTCGGCGGCGGCATCCAGCTGCTGACGCCGGGCGGCAAGCAGGTGTTCGGCATCGAGGGCGAGGCGCCGCCGTCGACCTCGGGCGTCATCACCAAGGGCGGCGGCAATATCGAGCTGTTCTCGCACGGCAGCATCCTGCTGGGCCAGAGCCGCGTCATGACGACGTTCGGCGGCGATATCCTCGGCTGGTCGTCGCAGGGCGACATCAACGCGGGCCGCGGTTCGAAGTCGACCATCATCTACACGCCGCCCAAGCGCGTGTATGACAACTGGGGCAACGTGACCCTGTCGTCCGACGTGCCGAGCACGGGCGCCGGCATCGCCACGCTGGCGCCGATCGCGGAAGTGCCGGCCGGCGACGTCGACCTGCTGGCGCCGCTGGGCACCATCGACGCGGGCGAGGCGGGCATCCGCGTCTCGGGCAGCGTCAACCTGGCCGCGCTGACGGTGGTGAACGCGGCGAACATCCAGGTCAAGGGCGAAGCGAAGGGCATGCCGACGGTGGCGTCCGTCAACGTGGCCGCCATGACGAACGCCAGCGCGGCCGCCACGCAGGCCACGGCCGCCGCGCAGGACGTGGTGCGGCGCGAGCGCGCCGCCACGCGCGCCGCGCAGCCGTCCGTGTTTACGGTGCGCGTGCTGGGTTTTGGCAACGACGCCCCGCCGGACAGCGCGCAAGCGGCGCCGCAGGAGGGCGCGCGCACCGAGGCGGCCGACTACAACCCGCGCAGCGCCGTGCGCGTGCTGGGCCTGGGCCCGCTGCCGGAATCGGCCACGCGCCAGCTGACGGCGCAGGAACGCAGCAGGTTGTCGCCATGATGGCCGGCATGCTTGGCATGGCCAACGCCTTGCCCTTGCGCATGGCGGGGATGGCCCCTTACCGGCCCGCCATCCGGCCCCGCCTGCAGGCGGCCAACGACGTGGCGCCCGTGCCGACGCCGGTGCCGGGGCAGGGCGCCCGGCTGCAGGCGGTGCTGGAGGGCCATTACGCGGCCCTGCACCGGCGCCTGGCGCGCCACCTCGGTTGCGCCGAGCTGGCCAGCGACAGCCTGCACGACGCCTGGCTGCGCCTGGGCGCGCTGGCGGCCGGGGACGGCGCGGCGCTGGCGCACAGCCCCGTCGCCTATGTGTTTCGCGTGGCGTGCAATGCGGCCATGGACAACCTGCGGCGCAACCGTGCCTGGCTGTATGCGGACGAGGGCGGTGGCGACGGCGCCGCCGGCCTGGTCGATTTCCTCGCCGATACGGCGGCCGGGCCGGAGCGCCTGGCCGAGCTGCAGGACGACGTGCGCCGCCTGGCGCAAGCCGTCGAGCTGCTGCCGCGGCGCCACCGGCAAGTGCTCGAAGCGCTGCGCGTGGACGAGCTGACCCGCCAGGAAGTGGCCGAGCGGCACGACATGTCGTTGCGCAACGTCGATACGGCCTTGCGCCAGGCGCTCGACCACTGCGCCCGCCACACGGGCTACGCGGCGCAGGGCGGCGTCGGCACGACCCGGCGCAGCTTGAGGCTGAACGTTCGTTCGCGTACAGACGCTTAGGCATCCGGCCGCCAGACTGCTGCTTCGGGCCTGCATGCGCCCGCCCAGCCAGTCCACAGCCAGGAGGAAGCGCGAGATGACAGAGTGTAATCACATCAATGCCGGCAGGCGCGGCTTGCTGATCGCCGGCGCGCTGTCGGCCACGGCGGTGGCCGTGCCCGGCGTGACGGGGGCAGCCGAAGCGGCCCATGGCGCGGCCCAATCCGGACAGGCGCCGCCCGTCCTGATGAAAGTCAGCCTCGACGTCAACGGCCGGCGCCACAGTCTGGAACTCGACACGCGCACCACCTTGCTCGACGCCTTGCGCGAACATTTGCACCTGACGGGGACCAAGAAGGGCTGCGACCACGGCCAGTGCGGCGCCTGCACCGTCCTGCTCGACGGCCAGCGCATCAATGCCTGTTTGACGCTTGCCGTGATGCATGACGGCGCGAAAGTCACCACCATCGAGGGGCTGGGCACGCCCGAGAAACTGCATCCGATGCAGGCCGCCTTCATCGCGCATGACGGTTACCAATGCGGCTACTGCACGCCGGGGCAGATCTGTTCGGCCGTCGCCGCGCTGGCAGAAATCCGCCAGGGCATTCCCAGCCACGTCAGCGTCGACCTGGATGCGCGCCCCTCGGTGACGCCGGAAGAATTGCGCGAGCGCATGAGCGGCAACCTGTGCCGCTGCGGCGCCTATTCCAACATCATCGAAGCCATCGCCGAGGTGGCGGGGAGGCCGGCATGAGAGTCTTCAGCTACCAGAAAGCCGCCACGCCGGCCGAAGCGGCGGCTGCCGCCTTGACTACGCCCGGCGCCCGTTTCATCGCCGGCGGCACGAATCTGCTCGATCTGATGAAGCTGGAGATCGAAACGCCCGCGCATTTGATCGACGTCAATGGCCTCGCGCTGGACAAGGTGGAGACGACGAAGGACGGCGGCTTGCGCATCGGTGCCCTCGTGCGCAACACGGCGCTGGCCGCGCACGCGACGGTCCGGCGCGACTACGCCGTGCTGTCGCGCGCCTTGCTGGCCGGCGCCTCGGCGCAATTGCGCAACAAGGCGACGACGGCCGGCAACCTGCTGCAGCGCACGCGCTGCGCGTATTTCTATGACACGAACCAGGCCTGCAACAAGCGCGTGCCGGGCAGCGGCTGCTCGGCCATAGCTGGCTTCAGCCGGCCGCTGGCGATCCTGGGCGGCAGCGAGGCGTGCATCGCCACGCACCCGAGCGACATGGCCGTCGCCATGCGCGTGCTCGACGCCGGCATCGACACGGTGCGGGCCGACGGCGGCACGCGCAGCATCCCCATCGCCGACTTTTACCGCTTGCCGGGCAGTACGCCGCAGCTGGAAACGGTGCTGCAGCCGGGTGAATTGATCACCAGCGTGACCTTGCCCCGGCCTGTCGGCGGCACGCACGTCTACCGCAAGGTGCGCGACCGCGCCTCGTATGCGTTCGCGCTGGTGTCTGTCGCGGCGATCATCTTGCCCGATGGCACCGGCAGGCTGGCTCTGGGCGGCGTCGCGCCGCAGCCGTGGCGGCTTGCCGCCGCCGAGCAGGCCATGCCCGCTGGCGCGGCCGCCGTCAGCGAACGCCTGCTGGCCGGCGCCAGGCCGACGGCCGATAACGGCTTCAAGCTGATCCTGGCGCAGCGCACCGTGGCGTCCGTCCTGGCGCAAGCACCAGCGAAGAAAGGCTAGGGCCATGAAATTCACGACACCTGCGACCACCAATCCCATCGACCAGCTGAAAGTCGTGGGCCGCCCCACGGACCGCATCGACGGCCCCCTGAAAACCACGGGCACGGCGCCGTACGCGTATGAACAGAACAAGGCCGCGCCGCACGCCGCCTATGGCCATGTCGTCGGCGCGGCCATCGCCAGGGGGCGCATCGCTTCCATCGACGCCAGCGCCGCGCGCCGCGCGCCCGGCGTGCTGGCCGTGGTGACGGCGGAGTCGGCGGGCAAGCTGGGCAAAGGCAAGATGAACACGGCGAAGCTGCTGGGCGGGCCGGACATCGAGCATTACCACCAGGCCATCGCGCTGGTGGTGGCGGAAACCTTCGAGCAAGCCCGCTCGGCCGCGCAGTTGCTCGACGTCAAGTATGTCGGGCAGCCGGGCGCCTTCGACCTGGCCAAGGCCAAGGGCAGCGCCGCCAAGCCGAAGGATGGCAAGCCCGACAGCAAGACGGGCAACTTCGCCGGCGCCTATGCCCATGCTCCCGTGCGGCTGGACGCGACCTACACGACGCCTGACCAGTCGCATGCCATGATGGAGCCGCACGCCTCGATTGCCGCCTGGGAGGGAGATCAATTGACGCTGTGGACGGCAAACCAGATGGTGGACTGGAGCCGGGGCGACCTGGCCCGCACTTTAGACATACCGAAAGACAAGGTGCGCATCGTCTCGCCGTATATCGGCGGCGGCTTCGGCGGCAAGCTGTTCGTGCGCGCCGAAGCGCTGTTGGCGGCGCTGGGGGCCCGGGCGGCGCAGCGTCCCGTCAAGGTCGCCCTGACGCGGCCCCTGATGTTCAACAACACGACGCACCGGCCCGCCACCATCCAGCGCCTGCGCCTCGGCGCCACGCGCGACGGCAAGATCACGGCCATCGGCCATGAATCGTGGTCGGGCGACCTGAAGGGCGGTCAGCCGGAAACGGCCGTGATGCAGACGCGGCTGCTGTATGCGGGCGCCAACCGCATGACGGCCATGCGCCTGGCCGTGCTCGATTTGCCGGAAGGCAACGCCATGCGCGCGCCGGGCGAGGCGCCGGGGCTGATGGCGCTGGAAATCGCCATGGACGAGCTGGCGGAGAAGTTGAAAATGGACCCCATCGTCTTGCGCATCCTGAACGACACCAAGGTAGACCCGGAAAAGCCGGGGCGGCCGTTTTCCCAGCGCCGCCTGATCGATTGCCTGCGCACGGGCGCCGTGGAATTCGGCTGGAAGGAGAGAGCAGCGCAGCCGGGCATGCGGCGCGACGGCCGCTGGCTGGTGGGCATGGGCGTGGCGGCCGCCTTCCGCAACAACCTCGTCATGCAGTCCGCCGCCCGCGTGCGCCTGGACGGCAAGGGCATCGTGACCGTGGAAACGGACATGACGGATATCGGCACGGGCAGCTATACCATCATCGCCCAGACGGCGGCGGAAATGCTGGGCGTGACCTTGAACCGGGTCGTCGTGCGCCTGGGCGACTCGGATTTCCCCGTTTCAGCCGGTTCGGGCGGGCAGTGGGGCGGCAACAGTGCCACGGCCGGCGTGTACGCGGCCTGCGTGCGCCTGCGCCAGGCCATCGCCGGCAAGCTGGGCTTCGATGAAAAGGAGGCGCGCTTTTCCGACGGCCAGGTGAGCCAGGGCGAGCGCAGCGTGCCGCTCGCGGCCGCCGCCTTTCATGGCGACGTCGTCGCGGAAGACCGCATGGAATACGGCGACCTCGACAAGAAATTCCAGCAATCGACGTTCGGCGCGCATTTCGTGGAAGTGGGCGTGGACGGCGACACGGGCGAAGTGCGCGTGCGCCGCATGCTGGCCGTGTGCGCGGCCGGCCGCATCCTGAACCCGAAAGCGGCGCGCAGCCAGGTGATCGGCGCCATGACCATGGGCGTGGGCGCGGCCCTGATGGAAGAACTCGTCGTTGACCGGCGGCGCGGCTTCTTCGTCAACCACGACCTGGCCGGCTACGAAGTGCCCGTGCACGCCGACATCCCGCACCAGGACGTCATTTTTCTCGACGAAACGGACCCCATGTCCTCGCCCATGAAGGCCAAGGGCGTGGGCGAGCTGGGCATCTGCGGCGTGGCGGCCGCCATCGCCAACGCCGTCTACAACGCGACGGGGGTGCGGGTGCGCGAGTATCCGCTCACCCTGGACAAGCTGCTGCGGGGGCTGCCCGCCATGAGCTAGCTTCGGCCTGGCGCGGCCGCGCGCGTGACAAAGCGTGTATTTTTGGTAATTTTCAAGTGCTATGCTCGGAACGCATGTTGCGGAGAAAGTTTCCTCGCCGCAAGCCCATGCCGCCAGGAGAATGCATGAACAGCTCATCAATGCCGCCGCGGATACTGATCGTCGATGACGAGCAGGCGCACGTGCGTGCGCTGTGCGACACCTTGCGCGGCCAGACGTATGACACGACGGGACTTGCTTCGGGCGAAGCGGCGCTGGCCCTGCTGGCCGTCGAATCGTTCGACCTGCTGCTGGTCGACCTGATGATGCCGGGCATGAACGGCATCGCCGTGGTGGAAGCGGCGCGGCAGATCGATCCTGACCTGGCCTGCATCGTCATGACGGGCGAAGGCACGATCGCCTCGGCCGTGCAAGCCATGCAGGCGGGCGCGCTCGATTACGTCGTCAAGCCGTTCAAGGTCTCGGGCATCCTGCTGATACTGGCGCGGGCGCTGGAAACGCGCCAGCTGCGCATCGCCAATGCGCGCCTGGAACTGCTGCTGCGCCAGCACACGGCCGAACTCGACGCCATGAACCGGGATTTGCGGCTGGCCCGCGAGGTGGCGGAGCGGGCGAACCAGGAAAAGACCAATTTCCTGGCCAGCATGAGCCACGAACTGCGCACGCCGCTCAACGCCATCCTGGGTTTTTCGCAGATGCTGACGTCCGATTCCATCCCCTCGACGGCGCAGGAAAAGAAAACCTTTGCCTCGCACATCTTCGGCGCGGGCCGGCATTTGCTGACTTTGATCAACGATATCCTCGACATCGCCAAAATCGAGTCGGGCAATCTGTCGCTGTCGATGGAGTCCGTGGGCCTGGCCGGCATCTACCATGAATGCTGGCAAATGATGGAACCGCTGGCGCGCAAGCGCGGCATCACCTTGACGTTCGTCGAGGCGGGCAACATGCACGTACTGGCCGACCGCACGCGCCTCAAGCAGGTGCTGATCAATCTGCTGTCGAACGCCGTCAAGTACAACCGGGAACAGGGCGAGATCCACGTCGATTGCCAGCCCGTCGATGCACGGCAGCTGCGCCTGTCCGTGCGCGACACGGGCGGCGGGCTGAGCGCCGCGCAGCTGGAGGTGCTGTTCCAGCCCTTCAACCGCCTGGGACGCGATGCGCGCGACGAGGAGGGCACGGGCCTGGGGCTGGCGGTCAGCAAGCGCCTGGCCGAAGCCATGCAGGCGACCATAGGCGTGGCCAGCACGCCCGGGCGCGGCAGCACCTTCTGGCTCGACATCGCCAGTTGTCCGGCACGCCAGCCGCCGCAAGAGAGCCCGCGCCTGTCCGCCATTGCCCGGCCCGCTGAAACGATGCCCCTGCCGGAGCGCAAGACGCTGCTGTATGTGGAAGACAATCCCCTGAACGTGACGCTGGTGGCGGGCCTGATCCATTATCGCCCCGATCTCGACCTGCTGTCGGCCGGTGACGGGCAGACGGGCCTGGACATGGCGCGCCGCCACCTGCCGCAGCTGATACTGATGGATAGCGACCTGCCCGACATCAGCGGCACGCAAGTCATGCAGCTGCTGCGCGCCGATGCCCGCACCGCGCATATTCCCGTCATCGCCCTGACGGCCGTGGCGGGACCGGGCGACGTGCGCCAGGGACTGGCGGCGGGCTTCTACCGCTATCTGACCAAGCCGATCGACGTGGTGGCGTTTTCCGAGGCCATCAACAGCGCGCTGGAGCCGGCCACGGCGCCGTGCAGCGCATGAGCGGCGCGGCGCCGGCGCGGCGGGCGGTCTGGCTGGCGGCCGCGCTGCTGCTGGTGGCGCTGGCCGGCATCGCCGTGTGGCGGCTCGACGCCGGTCCCGCGCCGCCGCCCGGCCCGGTGGAAAAGCTGCGTCTGGCCGTGAATGGGGAATACGTGGGCAGCTGTCCCGTGCTGGCCGCGCACGCGCAGGGCCATTTTGCGCGCGAAGGCATCGATGCGCTGCTGCAGCCGTACTCGTCTGGCAAGGCGTCGCTGGAAGCCGTGCTGCAGGGCAAGGCCGACCTGGGCACGGTGTCCGACATCCCCGTGGTGCTGGCCAGCCTGCAGAAACAGTCCGTCGTCATCATCGCCAGCATCTTCGAGGCCGAGCGCGACCACGGCATCGTGGGGCGCCTGGACCGCGGCGTGTCCACGCCCGCCAGCCTGAAGGGCAAGCGCATCGGCGTGACCCTGGGCACGTCGGGCCAATTCGCGCTGGACGCCTTTTTGAACCGCCAGAAGCTGTTGCCCGGCGAAGTCACCGTGCGCAACTACGCGCCGCAGCAGCTGGCGGGTGCGCTGGCGCGGGGCGAGGTGGACGCGGCGGCCGGCTGGGAACCGTTCCTGACGGGCATGACGCATGGCCTCGAGGGCAAGGCGGCCATCTTCTACGGCGAGGATGTGTATGCGGGTCTGTTCAACGTGGCCGGCACGGGCGATTACGTGCGCAGCCACCCGGCGACGGTGCGCAAGGTGCTGCGCGCGCTGCTCGCCGGCGCGCGCTTTTGCCGGGACGAGCCCGATGCCGCGCGCGCCCTGTTTGCCAGGGCGTCGGCCAGCGAGGCGGCGCGCCTGCAGGCGGCCTGGCACGGTTACCGCTTCGGCGTCGTGCTCGACCAGGGCTTGCTGCTGGCGCTGGAAGACGAGGCGCGCTGGGCCATCAGGAACCGCCTGGCCGGGAACGGCGAGATGCCGAACTTCCTCGATGCCGTCTACCTGGAAGGCCTGGAAGCCGTGGCGCCATCGGCCGTAACGGTCATCCATTGAGACGGCCACCATGAAAATCGTCACGCGCTTCAAGCTGGCAGAGCTGTTTTGCGTGGCGCTCGTGGCCATCATCGTCGCCGTGCTGTTTTCCACCAGCATGGCGATGCAGCGCGAACTGGCGAAGAACAAGGCGGCGGCCGATATCCTGCAAGCCGTCACGTCGCTGCGCTACCTGTCGATCGAATATGCGCTGCACCATGGCGCGCGCACGCGGGCCCAGTGGCAGCTGCGCAGCGAGTCGCTGTCCACCGGCCTGCTGGCCACGCCCGCCTTCGGCACGGCCGAAGAGCGCGCGCTGCTGCGCGAATTGCGGGGCGACCTGGCCCGCGTGGGCGGCCTGTTCCAGCTGTTTGTCGCGAATCACCGCGAGTTGGGGCAGGACCCGCGGCGGCGCGAGGTGCTGAGTGAGCTGGAGTCGCGCCTGTCCGGCCAGATCATGGGCAAGGTGCAGGGCATGATCGCCGATGCGATGCGGCTGTCCGCATTGAGCCGGCAGGGCGTGCTGGATGCGCAGCGGCGGGCCAACGTGGCCGTGATGTTGTTTGGCGGCATGATCATCGCGCTGGTGGCCGGCTTGATCTATTTCACCATGACCAGCGTCACGGGACCGCTGGAAAAGCTGCGCCAGGGCACCCTCATCGTCGGCGCCGGCAAGCTCGATTTTGCGCTCGGCGTGCATACCAGGAATGAAATCGGCGACCTGGCGCGCGCCTTCGACGGCATGACGGACAAGCTGCGGCGCACCACCGTCTCGCGCGACGCGCTGGCGCACGCGAATGCCGCCCTGGAAACGCAGATCGCCGAGCGCCAGCTGGCCGAGCGCAAGGTGCAGGAACAGCTCGAACGTCTGAACCTGTTGCAGCAGATCACGCGCTCGATCGGCGAACGGCAGGATTTGCGCAGCATCTTCCAGGTGGTGGTGCGCAGCCTGGAAGAGCAGCTGCCCATCGATTTCAGCTGCATCTGCCTGTACCGGCCGTCCGAGCACGCGCTGCAGGTGACGTGCGTGGGCGTGCGCAGCGAGGCGCTGGCGCTGTCGTTCATGATGAGCGAACACGCGCACATCCCCATCGACGAGAATGGCCTGTCGAGCTGCGTGCGCGGCAAACTCGTATATGAAGCCGACATCGCCGGGGTGGCGTTTCCGTTTCCGCAGCGGCTGGCGCAAGGGGGGCTGCGGGCCCTCGTCATGGCGCCCCTGCTGGCCGAAAGCACGGTCTTCGGCATCCTCATCGTGGCGCGCCGCGCCGCGCACAGCTTTACCAGCGGCGAATGCGAATTCCTCAGCCAGCTGAGCGAACATGTGGCGCTGGCCGCCAACCAGGCGCAGCTCTACGGCGCGCTGCAGCGCGCGTACGACGATTTACGCCAGACGCAGCAGTCTGTGATGCAGCAGGAGCGCCTGCGCGCGCTGGGGCAGATGGCCAGCGGCATCGCGCACGATATCAATAACGCCATTTCTCCCGTGGCCCTGTACACGGAATCGCTGCTGGAGACGGAAACCAATCTCAGTGCGCAGGGCCGGCATTGCCTGGAAGTAATCGAGCGCGCCATCGACGACGTGGCCGCCACGGTGGCGCGCATGCGCGAATTCTACCGCCAGCGCGAACCGCAACTGGCCCTGGCACCCATCGACGCCAACCTGGTGGTGCGGCAGGTGCTGGACCTGACGCGCGCGCGCTGGAGCGACATGCCGCAGCAGCGCGGCATCGTTATCGCCCTGCGCACGGAGCTGGCGGACGGCTTGCCCATGCTGCCGGGCAGTGCGGGCGAAATCCGCGAAGCGCTGACGAACCTGGTCTTCAACGCCGTCGACGCCATGCCGGAAGGCGGCACCCTGAGCGTGCGCACCAGCGGCACCGGCGCGGCGGGCGAGGCGGCGCGGCAGGTGCGGATAGAAGTAGCCGACACGGGCATCGGCATGGACGAGAATACGCGCCGCCGCTGCCTGGAGCCGTTTTTCACCACCAAGGGCGAACGGGGCACGGGCCTGGGCCTGGCCATGGTGTACGGCATGATGGAGCGCCACGGGGCCAGCATCGACATCGTCACGGCGCCGGGGCAGGGCACGGCGGTACGCCTGGATTTTCCCGCCTGCGCGGCGCACGAGGAAAATGAAGCGCCCGACACGGCCTACCTTGTGCCGCCACGCCTGCGCATCCTCGTGGTGGACGACGACCCGATGGTGCTCAAGTCCCTGCGCGACATCCTGGAAATCGATGGCCACGAGGTGGTGTCGGCCGACGGCGGCCAGGCCGGCATCGACTGCTTCCAGGCCGCATACGAGCGGCGCGAACATTTCGCCGTGGTCATCACGGACCTGGGCATGCCCCACGTGGACGGGCGCAAGGTGGCCAGCGCGGTGCGCCAGCGTTCGCCGGCCACGCCCATCATCATGCTCACGGGCTGGGGCCAGCGCCTGGCGGCCGACAGCGATTATCCGGAAGACGTCAATTGCGTGCTGGGCAAGCCGCCCCGGTTGAAGGAATTGCGGCGCGCCCTGAACAAGGTCATTTCGACGGGGTAGCGCCGCCGAGTCGTTCAACCCCGATCATCCTTGTTTAATCCGTATCAAGCTTCACTGCGATGTCCGCACAGCCGCGTGACGACTCACTAGACTTGCATGGATGGACCCGTCATTCCAGCCTTTGCCAAAGGCGTGATGAGAATGTCTGTTGTCTGTCCAAGCGCGTCAAACGACTTGTCGTTAAATTAGGGCGATACTGTGATCATACCGAGACCCCCGCCAGGAGCAGCACCTGTCCCGACGTACAGCAGCGATTCGCTGAGCAAGAAAATAGCGATCCTCGATCTCGTGACGACCTTGACATATAAACTGGCCGTTGCGGCGGGCGCCATCGTCACGCTGACCTATCTGTTTGACATTCAGTTTTTCCCCAGTGGCCTGACGCCAGGCGAAGTGGTGTTCTTTATCTTTGTGGCACTGATGTTCGGTTTTCTGTACTGCATCTTTTTGTTGTTCGGGGCCATGTCTGCACTGTGGCTGCTCAAACTACTTTCTTTGCTGGAAGTGCGGGTTTCCAGGCGGCGCGCCGCCCATGCTCAGGCGACCCTGTTTGTCGTTCCTGCCGGGCTGCACGGCCTTGGCTATTTCCTGTTATCGCTTCTCTTTTTTTTGCTGTCCCTGTTTTATGCCTTTGCCCTTGTACAACCTTCACTGCTGTTATTGATCACGATCTTTTTTTGTGCCGGTTTTCTCGCCCTGATGCTAGTTACGGCTGGCACGCAAGGCGGCATCACGGTCACAGGCGCGCGGCCGAAGCCGCAGCGCAGATTGGCGCAGCTTGCCGCAGTGTTCGTGGCACCGCTGGTACTCGTGCTGTTCTTCGGGCCGTTCATGAATATGGTGCATATGGCTTTCCAGCTATTGGGTGTGCGTATTCCCGACGTGAGCATCGAAGTACCCGATAGCGAGCTCGGTGAAATCGAGCGCGTCACGGAAGTCGTCGGCCGCCCCATCCTTGACTGCCGCAGGGGCGCCGGGGGGCGATTGCTGGTACATCATGCCGATGTCTTGTGGACTGGCGTTGGCGGCGTGTCGCTTGTCACGTTCAGTGTACGCACGAAGCCGGAGGCCGGCATTTTCAGCCCCGAACCGACCATCCTCAGGGTTGCCACCCTGCGCCTGGACGCGGCCACGATGCGCATCATCAAGAGCCGGCCTGCGCTGAATCCCTGTTTCGACCTTTCCAACGACTTGCTGTTCAAGACTGGCAGCGATCAATTGTTGCCAACGGCACAGCCGCGTCTGCGGGCTCTTGCCTCAGCCATTCTGGCGTCGGGTACGCCGCGTGACATTCTGGTACGCGGTCACAGCGATGCCCGTCCTTTCGCCCGGAACCTGGCAGGAAAAGGCGTGGATAACCAGCGTCTTTCGGAGTTGCGCGCAGAGGCGATTGTCAATGTGCTCAGAACTACGCTGGAGGGAAAGAACCTGACATTTGCCTCGGAAGGGGCGGGTGCGCGGGAACCGCGCGTGAAATGCCCTGTCGAAGCAAGTACTACCTCCTATGAAACGGAACAGTGCAATGCCTTGAACCGCAGGGTGGAGGTGCGCGTGATGTACGAAAGAACGCAGTAAGGCGAGTTGCGGCAACGGCATTTTTCAGCCGTTGCCACCGCTCGCCTGGCGTTTTATATCGGTACAGCTTGTATCAGAACCGGTACGTCAAGGTTCCCCGCACGCTGCGCGGCGCGCCATACGTGCCTTGCGCATAGGTGTTGATGTTGATGTATTTCTTGTCGAGTACGTTTTCCACGTTCAGCTGTGCCGTCAGCTGGCGCGACAGCTGGTAGGTGGCCATCAGGCTCACCGTGCTGTAGGCTTGCTGCGTCACTCTTTCCTTGCCGTTCGGGCCCTCGTCGTCAAAGTAGAACTTGCTTTGCCAGTTGACGCCGCCGCCCACGGTGAGGTCGGGCCTTACCTTCCAGGTGGTGAACAATCGCGCCGTCGAGCGGGGCGACAGGGTGTTGATGTCTTGCCCGTCGCGGTCCTTGGCGCGGAAGTGGCTGGCGCTGGCCGTCACGTTCCAGCCCGGCGCCAGACGGCCCGACAATTCCCCCTCGATGCCGCGGCTGGTGGCGCCGCGCGCCGCGTAATACGCTTGCGTGGTGGTGCCGGGGACCCGGTGCGCGCCGTCGGGCTGGGCCAGCTTGTCCTGTTTGATCTCGAAGAGGCCGATGGAGCCGTTGGCCTGGCCGCCGGCCAGTTCCCCCTTCACGCCCACTTCCATGCTCTGGCCCGTCAGCGGGTCCAGCCAGGCGCCCGCGCGGTCCTGGTTTTCCTGCGGGCGGAAGATGTCCGTGTAGCTGGCATACGCCGAATACGTGTCGTTCAGGTTGACCACCAGGCCCGCGTAGGGCACGAATTTGCTCTTGGCAAAGGAAAAGCGGGCGCTGCCGTCAAAGCCGATGCGATCCTTGTCCCAGCGGCTCAGGCGCCCGCCGAGGATCAGTTTGGTGCTGTCGGCCAGGTTCAGGCGCGCCGCGCCGTAGGCACCATATTGTTTGGTCGTGTATTTTTCCGACAGCACGGGCTCGCCCCAGGCCGGTTGCGGGTAGTTGCCATCCCAGGCGAGGAAATTGCCGATCGGTTCGGGATCGAGCGCTTCCTTGACGCTGAACTCGGCGTGCTGCAGCGTGTAATTGGCGCCCACGATGACTTCATGTTCGCGTCCGCCCAGGGAGAACGGGCCCGACAGCTTCAGGTCGGCGCTGCTCTGCTCGCGCGCGCCGATGTAGCGGTTCGGGTAGCCGAGCATGCCCAGGCCCGTGATGCGGTCGGGCCGCTCGGCCAGGAACAGCAGCGGCGTGTCTTCCGTGTGCTTGCTGTACATGGCTTGCGCCTGCGCCTTCCAGCCCTGGCCCAGCGCGTGTTCCAAGGTGGCGTGCACGTTCGTCTGCTCCGTGGCCCAGGCGGCCCAGCGGGGCGCCGTGGTGACGGAACGGTCGAAATCGGTGCGCGTGCCGTCGCTGTACCACAGGGGAAAACCGCCCCAGTTGCTGCCTTTTGGGTCGTTCTTCTGGTAGCTGGCGCCCAGCGTGGCCACGGTGCCGGGCGCCAGGTCCGCCTCGGCGGTGGCGTAGACGAGCTGGCGCTGGTTGGAATAACCATTCGTAAACGACTTGCGGTCCTGCCAGGCGCCGGCGATCCTGCCGCGCACGGAGCCGTCCGCGTTCAGCGGCGCGGCCAGGTCGACGGTGCCACGGTAATCGCTCCAGGAACCTGCTGCCAGCGACCATTGCCCCTCGAACTGCCGGGCGCTGGCCCGCTTGCGCACCAGATTGATCGAGGCGGACGGGTAGCCGGCGCCCGTCAGCAAGCCCGTGGCGCCCCGGGTCACTTCCACGCGGTCGTAGATCAGCGAATCCATTTCCGATTCGCCGCCCGAATACTGCACCTTATACGTGGTGGGCACGCCGTCGTACTGGAAATTGTCGACGTCGAAACCGCGCGCGGAAAAGGTGCTGCGTTCCGTGTCGAACTGGTTGACGGCGATGCCGGGCGTGTTGCGCAGCACGTCGCGCACCGTCAGCAAGTCCTGGTCATCCATGCGCTGGCGCGTGATGACGCTGACCGATTGCGGCGTCTCGCGCAAGGACAGCACCAATCCGGTGGCGCTGGCCGTGGCCGGCGTCGTGTACGAATTCGTCCCTTCCGTGCTGGTGCTGCGCTCGGCCGTGGCGCGCACGGCGATGCCGGGCAGGGTGCTTGCATCGCTGGCGGACGGCAGCCTGCGCACGGCGTAGTTGCCGCCGCCCTGGTCGACGGCAATGAGGCCGCTGCCATCGAGCAGGCGGGCGAAGCCGTCGGCCACCTGGTAATTGCCGCTCAAGCCCCGGCTGTGCAAGCCCGCGTACAGGCTGGCGGCGCCGGAAATGCTGACGCCCGCCTCGGCCGCAAACGCGGACAGGGCGGTGCCCAGGGGACCGGGCGCCACCTGGTAGTGGCGCGCGGGCGCCTGCTGATGCTGCTGGGCGAATGCGGGCGGCGTCAAGGCCAGGCTGCCCAACAGGGCCAGGGTCATGCTGGTGTTGCGGTAATGCTTCATTGCTTGTTTCCCTTCGTTCATGTGTTGGTCCTGTGTGGATTGACGGGGCACATGCGCGAAAGGGACATTATTTTTTAAAATAGTTATGCGGGTTCGACGGAAATCCACCAGCGGCTGTGGCGCTGCACGCGAATGGGCAGTGATGCTTGCAATAGTGATAATAGTTGATCCGTATCATGTAATTGGTACACGCCCGACACGCGCAGCCGCGCCACGGCAGGGTCGCAGCGCACCACGCCGTGGCGGTAGCGGCTCAGCTGCTCCAGCACGTCGGCCAGCGGCGTATCGTCCGCGTACAGCAATCCTCTGGTCCACGCGGACGCATGCGGCGCCAGCGGCTGTGGCGCGCTGGCGGCCGCCTCGTCGAAGCTGGCTTGCCAGCCCGCCCGCACGATGAGGGGGCGGCCTTCGGCGGGCCGCACTTCGACGGCGCCCTGCGAGACGGCCACGTGGGTGCGCGCGCCGAACAGGCTGTCTTCCTGGCGCACCGTGAAGCGCGTGCCGAGGGCGCGGATGCTGCCGTTGCTGGTGCGTACGATGAACGCACGCCCGAGGGGATCGGGGCGGGTCGCCACGTGCAGTTCGCCGGCGCGCAGCTGGAGCAGGCGCAGCGCGTCGCTGAAAGCGATGTCGGCGGCACTGGCCGTGTTCAGGCTCAGCGCGCTGCCATCGGGCAAGGCGAGATGGCGGATTTCGCCCGTTGCCGTGCGCAGGTCGGCCGTCCATGCCTGCCACGGCGGCACTTTCAGCATGGACCAGCCCGCCGGCCCGGCGGCGATCAGCAGGGCCAGGGTTTTCAGGGCGGCGCGGCGCGGCGCGCCGGATGGACGGTCGAGCACCGGCATGGCCAGGGGCGGGGGCAGCATGCCGAAGGTGCGGCAGACTTGCTCGGCCCGCTGCCAGGCCGTTTCATGGTCGGGGTGGGCGGCGCGCCAGCGGGCCAGGCCCTGCTGCGCCGCAGCGTCGAGTTCACCGCCTTGCAGGCGCATCATCCAGTGCGCCGCCTCGCGCGCGGCGCGCGCATCGAGAGCCGTGCCCATGTCAGGCCAGCAACAAAATACATTGTTCGAACGCCTGCACCATGTAGCGCTTGACGGTGCGCTCGCTCACGTGCAGGCGCGCGGCGATGTCCGCATATGCCATGCCTTCGAGCTGCGACAGCAAAAAGGCCGTGCGCACCTTCGCGCCCAGGCCGTCGAGCATGGCATCGATCTGGTGCAGGGTTTCCAGGATCAGCAAGCGTTCTTCCGCCGATGGCGCGGCGGGCGCGGGCAGCTGCGCCAGGGTGGCCAGCCATGCCTGTTCCAGCGACTGGCGGCGGTAGTGGTCGATCAGCAGGCGGCGTGCCACGGTGGTCAGGTAGGCGCGCGGTTCGCGCAGGGTGGCGGCGCGTTCGCCGGGCGTGGCCAGCAGCTTGACGAAGGTATCCTGCGCCAGGTCGGCCGCATGATCGGTGCAGGACAATTTGCCGCGCAGCCAGCGCAGCAGCCAGGGATGGTGCTGGCCATATATCTGAGCTAAGGGATCGGCGGCAGGGGATACGGCATACGTCACGGCACACTCCAGTTGGCGCGGAAGTCCCGTGCCGCTGGCGCATGCAGGCTCTTCTTAAATGCGAATGGTTCTCATTTTACATTGACGTGCCTGAATGTCAATGCGCTGGCTCAGTTGGCATGGCTGTCAGGTCATTTCCGCTATACTGGCGGCCCGATATTGCCGCCATCAGCCGAAAATCACCATGGACCTCAGTACCCACGCCGCCGTCGTCAATTGCGAAGCATATCGCGACGGCAGGAAGATCGCCCATTTCGATATCGACAAGGTGGGCGACTTTCTCGGCGACGCCGATTGTTTCGTCTGGATCGGCCTGGCCAGCCCCGACGCCACGGCCATGCAGGCCCTGCAAGCGGCCTTCGGCCTGCACGAACTGGCCGTCGAGGATGCGCAGGGCGCGCACGAGCGGCCCAAGCTGGAAGAGTACGGCGACACCCTGTTCATGGTGGTGCACACGGCCACCCTGGACGGCGACGCCATCGCCTACGGCGAAACCCACGTCTTTCTCGGCCCCCGCTTCATCATCACGGTGCGTCACGGCCCCTCGGCCGGCTATGCGAAGTTGCGCGAGCGCAAGGAAAGCGTGCCCGAGAAACTGGCCAGCGGTCCCGGCTACGTGCTGTATTCCATCATCGACTTCATCGTCGACCAGTACCAGCCCTGCATCGACCATTTGCAGGCCCGCTTCCAGCACTATGAGCTGCAGCTGTTCAAGCCCAGCCTGAACGAAGACAAGCTGCAGGATTTCTACCAGCTCAAGACGGAGCTGCTGAAACTCGATGCGGCCGTCAACCCCCTGCACGACATCTGCACCCAGCTGATCCGTTTCCATGGCGACATCGTGCCGAAGGAAAACCGTATCTATTACCGCGACATTCTCGACCACGTCAAACGGGTCACGCACACGGCGGGGCAGATGCGCGAGCTGGTCAATTCGGCCATGCAGGTGGCGCTGGGGCAAATTTCGATCCGCCAGAACGAGGTCGTCAAGCGCCTGGCCGCCTGGGCCGCCATCCTGGCCGTGCCCACCATGGTCTTCAGCCTGTACGGCATGAACTTCGAATTCATGCCGGAGCTGAAGTGGCGCGGCAGCTATCCGGCCGTGATCGTCGTCATCATCGCCGGCTGCTGCTGGCTGCACCGGCGCCTGAAGCGCGAAGGCTGGCTGTAGCAGCGGCGGATGGCCGGCATGCAAATATTGGAGAGTTTTGCCGCGCCATCAGCTGCTACGATGAAACTGTCCCGGTGAATGCGCTTGACGGCAGGTGGCTGAACCTCCTTGGCGTGGACAGCGGTCCGGCCGGCGCTGCACCCCAGAGCCGCCGGTGCGGACCACCTTGCCTGTCCGACGCCACAAGGCTCCTGGTTTTCAGGAGCCTTTTTTTTGCCCGTGCCGCCTATGCCTGCGCCAGCGCGCTGGCCGCCTCCAGGATCAGCGCCGCCACCTCCACGGGACGCGAAGCCAGCGACGCATGGCTGGCGTTGAGCGTGATGACCTTCCGCGCTTGCAGGCGCGCCGCCATGCGCTCCTGATTGACGGGGGAAATCATGCGGTCGGCGCTGGAAATCTGGTACCAGCTGGGCTTATGCCTCCAGGCCGGGTCGCTGACGGTGTCGCCGAAGGTGCCGGCCAGCGGCGCCTTCTGCACCACGCCCAGCACGGCGCCTTCTTCCGCGTCGAGGTCCTGGCAAAAGCTGTCATGGTATTGCTCGGGCTTGACCCACAGATAGCCGTCGCTGTCGCCTTCCAGATTGGCCGCGCCCAGGGGCGGGTGTTCCTGCGTGATGCTGCCCGGGCTTTCGCCGGCGTCAGGAGCGAAGGCGGCGATGTACACGAGGCCCGCCACATTCGGCGCATTGCCGGCCACGCTGATGACGGCGCCGCCATAGGAGTGTCCCACCAGCAATACCGGGCCATTCACCTGCGCCACCATCTTGCGCGTGCGTTCGGCGTCGTCGGCCAGCGACGTCAACGGCAGTTCGACGGCGCGGATGGCCGTGTGGCCCTGGCGCCGCAATTCGAGGATGACGCGGCTCCAGTGGGCGGCGCCGCCCCAGAAACCGTGGACGAGGACGATGGTGGCTGGCTGGCTCATGCGGATACTCCTTGTGGCAAAGGGACATGGTGGGGGGATGCACATCCATTGTAGACCTTCTCCGCCCGCCTGCCTTGCCAGCGGTGCGTCATCTGTCCCAGCGCATGGCTTCGATGGCGCCTGCCACGGCCGTTTCGTATTCGATGAAGAAATCGCTGTGAAAGCCGTTGTGGATGAGCAGGTGGCTGCTGCCGGGTAGGGCGGCGGCCAGGTGGTCGCCGTCGGCCAGGCGCAGCGTGCGGAAATCGTCCAGCACCGCTTGCGCGCGGGCCTGGGTGGCGGGGTCGGCCTGCAACAGCCATGGGAACAGGTTGCGCAAGGTGCCGGGATCGACGGTGATGACGAGGGCCGGCGCGCCAGCGCCGGTGCTGTGCGGCCCGCCGCCGCCGCAGGCGGCCAGGGCGGCCAACGCGGCTGTGCCCAGCAGCAGCCGGCGGCGGGCGTGGCAATGCGTGCCGGCGTCGGGGGTGTTGCTCATGCTGTACTCCTGTGTGGTTGGGGGCATGAGCAGTATCGGCGCCGCGCATGAAGCGCGGATGAGGAGCCGCTGAAGGAAGGCTGAAGGCCCGCCCGGCGGCGCTAGTGCGACACCAGCACCGGCAAGGTCATGTCCTGCAGCACCGTGCGCGTGACGCCGCCCAGCAGCGCTTCGCGCAGGCGCATGTGGCCGTAGCAGCCCATCACGACCAGGTCGCACTGCCGCTGGGCCGCCATGGCCAGCAGGGCCGCGCCCACGTCCTGGCCCGGCGGCGTGTCGTGCTGCAGCACCTCGACGTTGACGCCATGGCGCGCCAGGTACAGGGCCAGGTCGGCGCCCGGCTGCTCGCCGTGCGCGGCCGGCTGGGCGTGCGAATTGACGACGGCCAGGGTCACCTGCCGCGCCCTTTGCAGCAGCGGCAGCGCATCGGTGATGGCGCGCAGCGCTTCGGCGCTGCCGTTCCAGGCCAGCAGCGGATGCTGCGCGATGGCCGCTGGCGCGGCGCAAGGCGCGTGCGGCACCATCAGCACGGGCCGGCCGCAATGGAGCATCAGGTATTCGGCCGTGCCGGCGATGATGCGCGACGGCGTGTCCTGCGCATCCGTCTGGCCCAGGATCAGCAAGTCGCAATAGCGCGCCTGCAGCAGCAGCGCGCCTTGCGCGTCGTCGTCGACGAAGCGCGTTTCGTAGGTGCCCAGGCCTTCTTCGCGGGCGATGCGCTCGAAGTCGTGCAAGGCTTCGCTGGCCTGGGTGCGCAGCGCCTGCATCTGCGCCGGCGCAAACTGCAGCGCGTTGACGCCGCCGCCATACGCATAGCGCGAAATGCCGCTCATGGCCGAACCGATCAGGTGCGCGCCCTCGGCGACGGCCAGCCGCACGGCCAGGCGGATGCGCTGGGCGCAGTGGCGGGAATTGTCGACGTGGACCAGCAGGGTAGTGTAGGGCATGGTGTTTTCCTCGGTTGTCGGTTGTCGGTTCTCAGGTCTGCAGCACGTAGCTGCCCGGCGCGTCGCCCAGGTCGGGTCCCATGGCCGGCGGCGCCGCTTGCGCACCGGGGTGTTCTGCCAGCCAGGCTTGCCAGGCGGGCCACCACGAACCGTCGTGGTGCGGCACGTCGCGCTGCCAGCTGTCCGCGTCGACGTAGGGCGCGTCGTGGCGGTGCGTGGCCAGCTGGTAGCTGCGGCGCGGCTGGCCCGGCGGCGAGACCACGCCCGCGTTGTGGCCGCCCGAGGTGAGCAGGAAGGTGACGTCCGTGTCGGTCAGCAGTTGCAGCTTGTACACGGAGCGCCACGGCGCCACGTGGTCCGTCAGGGTGCCGACGGCGAAGATGGGCGCCTTGATGTCAGGCAGGGCGATGTGGCGGCCAGCCGTGCGGTAGCGCCCTTCGGCCAGGTCGTTGTGCAGGAACAGACGGCGCAGGTATTCCGAGTGCATGCGGCAGGGCATGCGCGTGGCGTCCGCATTCCAGGCCATCAGGTCGCTGTCCTGCTCGTCGAGTCCCAGCAGGTAGTGGCGCAGGCGGCGCGACCAGATCAGGTCGTTCGAGCGCAGCAGCTGGAAAGCGCCCGCCATCTGCTTGGTATCGAGATAACCCTGCTTCCACATGGCCGCTTCCAGGAAACTCACCTGGCTCTCGTCGATGAACAGCGACAGTTCGCCCGGCTCCTTGAAGTCCACTTGCGACGCGAGCATGGTCAGGCTGGCCAGGCGCATATCGCCGTCGCGCGCCATGCTGGCGGCGGCGATTGCCAGCAGGGTGCCGCCCAGGCAGTAGCCGGCCGCGTGCACCTGCGGCGCGCCCGTGAGGCGGACAACGGCATCGAGCGCCTCCATCACGCCCAGCTGGCGGTAGTCTTCCAGCGACAGCTCGCGGTCCTCTTCCAGCGGGTTTTTCCAGGAAATCATGAACACCGTGTGGCCTTGCTCCACCAGGTAGCGCACCAGCGAATTGTGCTGCGACAGGTCGAGAATATAGAACTTCATGATCCAGGCGGGCACGAACAGCAGCGGCGTGGCATGCACCTTGGCGGTCGCGGGGGCGTACTGGATCAATTCGATCAAGTCGTTGCGGTAGACCACCTTGCCCGGCGTGACGGCCACGTTCACGCCCACCTGATAGGTGCGCTGGTCGGGCGCATGCGCGCCCATGGCGGCGCGCTGCCAGTCCTCGGCCGCGTGGGCCATGCCGCGCGCCAGGTTGGCGCCGCCGCTTTCCAGGGTGGCCTGCTGCACCACGGGATTGGTCAGCAGGAAGTTCGACGGCGCCAGCATGTCGAGCCACTGGCGCACGGTGAATGTGACGACATCCTCGTGGTGCGGCGCGACGCCGCGCACGCCCGTGGTGGCGCGGTGCCACCATTGCTGCTGCAACAGGAAGCCCTGATAGACCAGGTTGTAAGGCCAGCGCTGCCAGGCCGCGTCCTCGAAGCGCCGGTCCTGCGGCAGCGGCGCGATGCACGGCGGCCCGGAGGGCGCACCCGGCAGCGCAGCCTGCACGGCGTACTGCTGCCAGCGGCCGATCTTTTTCCACGCTTCCTGCAGCAAGGCTTGCTGCTTCGATGGCGCCAGCGCCAGATGGCTGAGCCAGTCGGCATAGGCGTTGCCCAGCGCAGCCGGTGAAATGCCGCCCGTGAACTTGCCTAGCCAGGCGTTCAGCAGCAGGTCCAGGGTGGCGCCTTCCGGCGCGCTTTCCGGATAGTCGTGCGCCGGCACGCCTTGCCAGGCGCTGCCCAGGCGCTCATGTTCCACTTTGTGCTGCGTCTCGCTCGGCTGCGTCTTGCTCATCCAGGGCTCCCGTTATTTTTTTACAGGATAGCAAGAGCTTGTTCAAAAAATTATGATCTATATCAAGTTTGCCCGGATGCGTGCAGCATGTGGCTTGCCGCCTGGATGGCCGCGCCCGTTTCCTGCACAAACAGCCGCAATTGCTCGTCCAGCGCATCGAGCCGCGCCAGCAACGCGTCCTGCGGCGCCTCGACCGCTTCGCGCTCGATGGCGGCGGCGATGGCGACGGCCGGTACGGCACGGAAGTTGGCCAGCAAGCCGGCCAGGGTATGCGCCTGGCGGCTCGCGGTGGGCCGGTCGCCCGACTGCATGGCCGCGCGCAGCGCCGTCAGCTGCGCCGGCAAGCCGGCCAGGAACGATGCGCCGATGATGCCGATCACGTCGGCGTCGGCCTGGGCCAGCGCTGCTGCGTAGTCGAAGCGGGAGCCGGGCAGGCTGTCCGCCGCCGGCGTCTGCTTGCCGATTCGTCGCACATGCCGCTCGATGAGGCTCTGGAAGGCGGCCGTGCGGAACGGCTTGGACAGGTAGTCGTCCATGCCGCCGGCGATGCAGCGTTCGCGGTCGCCCTCGAAGGCGCTGGCCGTCATGGCGATGATGACGCTTCTCGGCATGCCCTGCGCTTCGCGCGCGCGTATCTGCGCGGTGGCGTCGAAACCGCCCATTTCCGGCATCTGCAGGTCCATCAGGATCAGGTCGAAATGGCGGGCCGCCTGGCAATCGAGGGCGATGCGGCCGTTCGCCGCATGCGTGACCCGGTGGCCCGCATTCGACAGCAGCACGGTGGCCAGTTCGCGGTTCATGGCATTGTCCTCGACCAGCAGGATGTCCAGGCCGGGCATGCCTTCGCGCGCGGCGTGGCGCATGGCGGCGGGTGCCGCGCCGGGCATGCCGCGGCACGTGCCCAGAACGCTCGTGGTGGTGGCCAGCAGTTCCTCGGGACTGGCGGGCTTGAGCAGGTAGCCGCCGATGCCCAGTTCACGGCAGCGCGCCGCGTCGCCCAGGCTGCCGCAGGACGACAGCATGACGATGGGCACCTGGCTCCAGTGGGGCAGGGCGGCCAGCGCCGCTGCCGTGTCGAAGCCATTCATGCCGGGCATGGCGTAGTCCATGATGATGCAGTCGGCCGGCAAGGCGCCGCGGCAGTGCTCCAGCGCCGCCTCGCCGGACTCGCAGGCGGTGACCATGGCGCCGCTGTGCCCGAAGATCCGGCGCAGGATGGTCAGGCTGCTGGGGTTGTCGTCGACCAGCAGGATGGCGCGTCCCGCCAGCGTGGCGCCGGGCGGCGGCAAGGGCTGCTGCTCGCCGATGGGCAGGTCCAGGTCCACGCTGAAGCGGCTGCCCTTGCCCAGTGCGCTCGACAGGCCGATGCTGCCCTTCATCATCGTCACCAGGCGGCGCGTGATCGACAGGCCCAGTCCCGTGCCGCCGAAGCGCCGCGTGGTCGAACCGTCCTCCTGCTGGAAGGCGTCGAAGACGGCCTCCCGCATGTCGGCGGCGATGCCGATGCCGGTGTCGCGCACGCACAGGCGCAGGCTGGCCATGCCGGCGCCGCTGGCGCGCAGCCGGGCGCTGACGACCACCTCGCCTTGCGGCGTGAACTTGATGGCATTACCGGCCAGGTTGGTCAGCACCTGGCGCAGGCGGCCCGGGTCGCCGAGCAGCGTGTGCGGCAGCGCGGGATCGACGTCGAGCACCAGTTCCAGGCCGCTGGCCTGCGCCCGCATGGCGTGCGCGCGCAGGGTTTCCTGCAGCAGCTGGCGCAGGTCGAAGGGGACGCTTTCCAGGGTCAGCATGCCCGCCTCGATCTTCGAGAAATCGAGGATGTCGTTGATGATGCACAGCAGGGCATCGGCCGAGGCCTTGACGATTTCCAGGTACTTGCGCTGGTGGCCATCGAGGTCGGAATCGAGCACCAGGTCCGTCATGCCCAGGATGCCGTTCATCGGTGTGCGGATCTCGTGGCTCATGTTGGCCAGGAATTCGCTCTTCGAGCGGCTGGCCGATTCGGCCACTTCCTTGGCCAGCAGCAGGGCGCGCTCGGCCGCCTTTTGACTGGAAATGTCGACGATGGTGCCGACCAGGCCGTGCAGGCTGCCGTCGGACTTCAGCAGGGCCGCCTTGCTGAACAGGACATCGACCTGGCGCGTGCCGACGGTCAGCCGGTCTTCGTACGTCTGGTTGCCCCGGTCCTGCAGCAGCGCCAGGTCGTGCCGCAGCACTTGCTGCGCCTCCTGCCGCGGCAGGATGTCGGCCACCGTCAGGCCCGCGATGCGCGCCTGGTCGAGCTGGAAGAAGGCGCAAAAGGCGCGGTTGGCGCGCAGGTAGCGGCCCTGCACGTCCTTCAGGTACAGCGGGATGGGGATGGTCTCGATCAGCGCGTCGACGAAGTTGAGGTTGTGCCGCAGCTCGCGCGCCGCCTGGCGCCGCTCCGTGATGTCGGTCAGGCTGCCGGTGACGCCCGCCAGCCGCCCCTGGCCATCGCGTTCGGCGCGCGCGCACACGTCGATCCAGCGCACGTCGCCGTCGCTGGTGATATAGCGCGCTTCATGGCGCATGCTGTCCACCTGGCCGCCCAGCAGCTGGGACAGGCCGTCGGCGGCGCGCTCGCGGTCGCGCGCATCGACGAATTGCAGCACGCTCTTGCCCAGGCTGCCGGCGATGGAAAACCCCGTGATGGTGTGCCAGGCGGGATTGAGGAAGGTCCAGGCGCCCTGCAGATCCGTACGGAAGACCACCTCGTTGAGGCTGTTGACGACGTTGCGGTATTCGCGCTCGCTTTTCGCGATGGTCTCGGCCATGCGCTTGCTGTCGCTGATTTCCGTGCGGATGGCGATGTACTGATAGGGCTTGCCGGCCGCATCGAGGAAGGGCACGATGGTGGCGTCCACCCAGTATTGGCCGCCATCCTTGGCGTGGTTGCAGATTTCGCCGTGCCAGACCTGGCCGGCGGTAATGGTTTGCCACATCTGCGCAAAGAAGGCGTCCGCATGCGTGTGCGAAGTGATCAGGCGGTGCGTCTGGCCGATCAGCTCTTCGCGCGCGAAGCCGCTGATGGCGCAGAACTTGTCGTTGACGTAGATGATGACGCCGGCCGTGTCGGTGATGCTGACAATGGCGTGCTGGTCCATCGCGAAGCGCTGGTTCTGCAATTCGATGCGGCGCAGTTCCTGCTGCGACACCAGCTCGGCCAGCAGCACCGACAGGCCCTCGATATCGCTTTCCTGCGGCAGGCGCAGGCCGGAATCGTCGTTGTCGAGCAGGCGCACGGCCGCCACGCGCAGCGACTGGATCACGCGGTTGCGGCTGGCCAGTTCCGTGCGCAGCAAGTCATTCGTCAGGCTCAGCTCATTCGAACTCAGTTCCAGGCTGCGCGAGCGCAAGTCCAGGTCGCGTTCGGACTGTTCGTAGGCGCCGTCGATGCGCTGCAGCAGGGCCGGCAAGCCGGCCAGGAAACCGGCCAGTTCGGGCGGCGTGCCCGCTTGCCCGCTCAGTGCCTGGGCCTGTTCCAGCAAGGCGGCGCAGGCGCTTTCCGAGTCGATGCCGCAGACGCGGTTCAATTGGCGTGCCAGGGTGCGGTTCATGCTTCGCTCAGGACGGTGACGGTCATCGTCTGGTTGTGCAACTGGCACGCGCCGTGCGGCTGGCCGATGCCGATTTCGCCGTTCGAGTAAAAACCGGCGATGCAGGCCGCGCCGCCCAGCTGGTCGGCCACCGCTTCGACCTCTTCCTCGACCCGGTCGCCCATCACCAGCTTGCGTCCCACGCAGCTGACCAGCAGGGTCAGCTGGTCGCCCTGCGCATCGGCATGGGGCACGACGCCGCGCGCGGCCGTCTCGGCCCCGTCGATCAGCCGGTTGGTACTGGAATGCATCAGTTTCAGGTAGCCGTCGGCGAGGATGTCGCCGGCCAGGGTCAGCGAACCCTGTTCCTCGTCGACGGCGAGGATGGTGCGGAAGACATTGCTTTTTTCATGCGCGGCCGAGAGCATTTCAAACGGGAACAGCAGCCCCGAGCCGGGCAGGCCGCGCGCATGGTCGCCCAAGTACAGCTTGTAGATGTCCAGCGCCCGCGCGCCGTCCAGGCCATACAGCACGTTGTCGACGCAGCGCGTCACCTTGCGCGCGGGGCCGAACGCTTCCCAGCCCGCATGGCTGCCGTAGCCGAGGCGGATATGTTCGCCGTACAGGCCGACGGCGACGATGGTATTGTCGGCCGCGCCGCGCGGGCCCAGGGTCCAGGTCTGGCGGAAGGCGCCGCCGTCCGCCGCCAGCCCGCCCGACACCGTCACGCCGGGCGGCAGGTTCGCCTGCAGCCCGGCGATCAGGGCGCTGCCGTTGATGGCCACGCCCGTGCCCAGCATGAAGACGGCCGCCAGGCCGTCCTGCGGCAAGGCCTGCGCCAGGCGCTCGCCCGCATCGCGCGAGTCCGCCATGTCGCAGATGATGGCGTCGGCAATCGCCACCGTGGTGCGGGCAAAGCAAATGGCGGTGATGACGCAGCTGTCGTCGTAGACGCGCTTGCCGGCGATCTCGCCGGCCGTGGAGCAGCCGGCGACGACGGCGCCCGGCAACTGGCGCTGCAGCGCCGCCGTCAGGCCGGGCGTGGCAAAGTAGGGGCAGGCGCCGAAGACCAGCACCAGGTCGGGCGCCATGGCGGCCAGGGGCGCCAGGGCGGCATCGAAGTCCGCATGGCTGTTCAGGATCAGTTGTTGCACGCGCATGGCAGGCTCCTCGCTTATAGTGGGTGGGCGTCGTGATGGACAGGGTCGGGCAGGCTGTTGCGGATGGCGAGCACCTCGTCCCAGGCCCCCAGGAAGGCGTCGAGGCACAGCGGGCAGAAATGGCTGCCCCTGTTTTGCTCCAGGTACTGGCGCGCCTGGGCCAAAGGCCAGGCCGGCTTGTACGGGCGTTCGGAGCTGAGCGCGTCGAAGACGTCGGCCACGGCGACGATGCGCGCCGGCAGCGGTATCTGTTCGCCCGCCAGGCCATCCGGATAGCCGCTGCCGTCGTATTTTTCGTGGTGGCCGCAGGCGATCTCCTCGGCCAGGCGGATCAGCGGTGAGTCGCTGCCGGCAAGGATATAGCCGCCGATCTTCGCATGCTGGCGCATGATGGCCATTTCATCGGGGTCCAGCCGTCCCGGCTTGAGCAGGATATGGTCGGGCGTGGCCAGCTTGCCCACGTCGTGCATGGGCGCCGCCTTGAGCAGCAGGTCCTGCCATTGCGCGTCGAGGCCCAGCTCCCTGGCGATCAGCGCCGAGTAGCGCGCCATGCGCATGATGTGGGCGCCCGTTTCGGGGTCGCGGAATTCGGCCGCCCGCGCCAGGCGCGCGACCAGCTCCATCTCCCTGGCCGTGACGTTGGCGATGGCCTGGGCCACCTCGTGTTCCAGCAGCTTGGCGCGGTCGGCCAGCATGGTCTGCGCCGTGCGCAGGGCCAGCAGGTTGCGCACGCGCAGGCTGAACTCGATGGTGTCGACGGGCTTGGTGAGAAACTCCGTCACGCCCAGCGAAAAAGCCTGCTTGCGCACGGCGCGGTCGTTTTCGGTGGTGACCATGACGATGGGGATGTCGGCCATGCCCTCCATCTTGCGGAAAATGCTGAGGAATTCGTTGCCCGACAGGCTGGGCATCCGGTAATCGAGCAAGACCAGGTCCGGCACGTTCGATTCGCACCAGGTCAGCGCATCGATGGGATCGTTCATGCAGACGGACTCGATGGCGCTGGCCTTGCGCGCCAGGGTCGACAGCAGGCTCAGGTTGGTGTCGTTGTCATCGACGATCAGGATGCTCATGGTATCTCCGGCGGATGGCGGTCAGTGGCGGGCGGGGCGGCGATGGCCGGCTCAGGCGGCCAGCCTGCCCGTGGCGTGCATGCCCAGGCGGGCCAGCAGGCTGTCGATGTCCAGCACGATGAGCATGCGTTCGTCGAGGGCGCCGATGGCCGTCACATGGCCGGCCATGGCCGAGCCGTGCAGCTGCGGCGGCGGCTTGATCTGCGCCGGCGCCAGCGGCACCACGTCGGCCACGCGGTCGACCACGATGCCGGTGGCGCCATGCGCGAAGATCAGGATGATGACCACGGTCGAAGCGTCGTAGGCGGGTTCTGCCTGGCCCAGCGCGATGCGCAGGTCGACCAGCGGCACGATGCTGCCGCGCAGGTGGATGAAACCCTTCAGGAAGGCGGGCGCGTTGGCGATGCGGGTGACGGCGCCGTAGCCGCGGATTTCCTGCACCAGGCCGATGTCGATCGCATATTCCTCCTTGCCGAGTCCAAAGACCAGCAATTCCCGGGCGCCCGCTTGCGCCGGTTGCCCCGCTGCCGCGGCATGTGTGGTGATGGTTTCCATGTGCTTGCTCCTGTCAGGTGTTGCGTGATGCATGAAACTGCGGGGGATGCCGGGCGGCGCTCAAGCCTGCTCGACGCGGTTGCGGCCATTCTTCTTGGCCTGGTACAGGGCGGCGTCGGCTTGCATGAAGCCGGCTTTCCAGTCGCCGTCGTGGGGCAGCGGCGCCAGGCCGATGCTGATCGTCGCCGTGATGGGCGCGTGCTCGAAGTCGACGCATGTGTCGGCCACGGCGAGGCGGATGCGTTCGGCCACCTGGCGCGCCGTGGCCATGTCCGTATGGGGGAACAGCAAGCCGAATTCCTCGCCGCCCACGCGGGCGACGACGTCGGATGCCCGCGCCTGGGACTGGATCGTCGCTGCCACGGCTTGCAGCACGGCGTCGCCGGCCGCGTGGCCATGCTGGTCGTTGACCCGCTTGAAGAAATCGATGTCGGCGATGCCGATGGTCATCGGATGGCCCGAGCGCCTGGAGCGCGCGGCCGCGCGCACGGCGTCGGTCTCGAAGGCGCGGCGGTTCGGCAGCTGGGTCAGGGGATCGCTGAGGGCGATGCGCTGCAATTGCTGCCAGCGGGCCGCATTCTGCTGTTCCAGGGCGAGTTCGCGGCGCTGGTCGATGAAGAAGGCGCCCATGAAGTTTTCGTCGTCCAGGGTACCCAGGTCCATGGCCTTGAGCACGATGGGCAGCATCGTGCCATCGCGGTGGCGAATGGCGAAATGGCGCTTGTGGCCCAGCACCCTGGACTGCTTGTGGCCGGCCAGGTATGCGCCGATCCGTGCGCCATGCTGCTCGCGCACGGCGTCGGGCAGCAGCGCCTCGATCTGCTGGCCCGGCAGGCTGCCTGCGGCATAGCCGCTCAGCGCATACATGGCGTCGTTCGCATAGCGGATGCGCGAGCCCGTATCGATGATGACGGCGGCGTCGTCGGCGGCGTCGAGCAGGCGCAAGGCCAGGGTTTTGTTCATGTGCTTGTCCCCTACAAAGAAGGCGGAGATACCGGGCGGTCGCGGCAATCAGGCTTGCCGCATCGCCTTGCGTTCTCCTTTGAGCTCATCATACACCAAATAAAAATGATTTCAACGAATATTATGATTTTCATGATTTGTGTCGATTTTCTGCACGCGCAAGCACTACGCAGGAAAGGCGCTGAAGCCGAAGTTCGCCACGGTCTCCCTGCGGCGCGGCCGTTCTTCTTCTATCGCGCGGCTTGTCCTGGGACAGAAAAAATCATTTTTCCGTGCATTTATTTATTGTATTTGGTAAATTTATGTAGCAAAATGCAGTGAAGACGGACCAGTTAGGCTCGATACGGGAGATGGACATGCATACGACGATGTCGGCAAGGAGCAGCAAAGAGGCAGGCAAGGGCCACCCGCACGGGCCGGGCGCGGGTGTCCGCCGTTCATCCGTGCCGCGCCTGAAGGCGATCGGCTACCTGCTGCTGCTGTTTGCCGTGGTGCCGGCCGCGGCCTGCATCGGCGCGGGGCGCGCCGGCGTGCCGGCACTGTTCAGCACCGCGTGCGGCGTGGTGTCGTGCGCGGGCCTGCCTGGCAGGGTGCCCGGCTGATGGATGGCGCTTACAGCGCCTGGCTCACGGCGTAGATCAGCAAGCCGGCCAGGCCGCCCACGATGGTGCCGTTGATGCGGATGAATTGCAGGTCGCGCCCGATGGCCAGTTCGATGCGTTCGCTCATTTCTTCCTTGCTCCACAAATCCAGCCGGCCGGCGATGAAGGCGCCCACCTCGCCCCGGTAGCGGCGCACCAGCGAACCGCTGCCGGCGACGATGGCGCCGTTCAGCCATGCCCGCGCATGCTCGTCCCTGCCCAGTACCAGGCCCGTGTTGCGCGCCACGCCGGCGACCACTTGCGCCAGCACGGGCTGATCCGCATGCAGGTCGGCCAGCAGGCGCGCGCTGATATGCTTCCAGACGTCACCGAGCATCGCTTGCAGCGTGTCGCTGGCGATCAGCTGCAACTGGTAGCGGCGCACCGTGGCTTGCCACTGCGGGTCGGCCTTCAGGTGCAGCGCGCTGTCGGCGATCCAGCCGGCGATGCGCTGGCGCAACGGGTGACCGGGGTCGATGCGCACGGCGAGGGCGAATTTTTGCAGCGAGGCGATCATGCGCGGCTCATACGCCTTCACGGCCTTTTTCACCAGCGCGTTCTCGATCTGGAAGGCGCCCAGCACGAAGTCGCCGATGGCCGCGTGGTGGCGTTCGTCGTCCAGGTAGGCGGCGCTGCGGTCGAGCATGAAGTCCAGCAGCTGCTGCGGCTTGCCGTCGGCGATCAGCGCATCGATGCAGTCGGCCGCCACGTCCGACAGGTTCAATTGCGCCAGGTAGCCGCTGGCCTGCTGGCGCAGCAGGCGGCCCAGCGTGTCGTGGTCGGCCATCGCCAGCAGCTGTTTCGCCACGCCGGCGCCGGCCATGCCCAGCTGCCGCGCGTGGGCCTCGTCCATCAGCCAGGCCCCCAGGCGCGCGGCGGGATCGGCTTGCGCGATGCGCTCGGCGATGCCTTGCTCGGTGATGAAATGGTTTTCCACGAAGGCGCCCAGGCTGCGGCCGATGTCGGCCTTGCTGTTCGGGATGATGGCCGTATGCCACAGGGGGATGCCCAGCGGGTGGCGGAACAGGGCGACGACGGCGAACCAGTCGGCGATCGCGCCCACCATCGATGCTTCGGCGAATGCCTCCACATAGCCCCAGGCGGGGTGGCCGCCCCGCTGCGAGCGGGCCACGGCAAACACCAGCGCGGCGAGCAGCAGCAAGCCGGCGGCCAGCCACTGCATGCCGCGCAGGCGCGCGCGCTTGAGCTGGTCCGTGCTCTGGTCCAGCTGGGCGATGAGGTCGGGGGAAGGTTGCATGGATGGCGGCCTGCGGGGTTGCGAGACCGCCATCTTACTGCGATGGCGCAGTGACGCGATTACTGTTGCGGATGCAGCAGCGAACGGCGGCGCGCGTAGCCGAAATAGATGACCAGGCCGATCACCAGCCAGATGGAAAAGGCCACCCAGGTAACCCAGCTGAGGAAAGTCATCAGGCCCACGCACAGGATCACGGCCAGCGCCGGCACGAAGGGCACGCCGGGGCAGCGGAAGGCGCGATGCAGGTCCGGGCGCTTCTTGCGCAGCACCACCACGGCGACGGAGACCATGGTGAAAGCGGCCAGGGTGCCAATGTTGATCAGCTCGGCGAGGATGTTGAGCGGGATCACGGCGGCGATCAGGCCGAAGACGATGCCCACCAGCCAGGTGGCGAAGAACGGCGTGTGGAAGCGCGGGTGCACGGTCGACAAGCGCTTGGGCAGCAGGCCGTCGCGCGACATGGCGAAGATGATGCGCGTCTGGCCGAAGGCCATCACCAGGATCACGGTGGTCATGCCGAGGATGGCACCCAGGTCGACGAAGCCGGCGATCCAGTTTTCGCCCGCATACTGCAGGGCCAGCGAGACGGGATGGTCGACGCCGAGGAATTTTTGATACGGCACGATGCCCGTCATGATGGCCGACACCACCACGTACAACACGGCGCACACGGCCAGCGAGCCGATGATGCCGATAGGCAGGTCGCGCGACGGCTTCTTGACTTCCTCGGCGGCCGAGGTGACGGCGTCGAAGCCGATGAAGGCGAAGAAGACGAGGGCGGCGGCGCTCAGCATGCCGTGGTAGCCGAACGGCATGTAGGGCTGCCAGTTGGCCGGCTGCACGTGGCGCGCGCCGAAGATGATGAACAGCAGCACCACGCCCACCTTGATGGCCACCATGATGTTGTTCAGGCGCGCCGATTCGCGCACGCCCCAGCCCAGCATGGCCGTCAGCAGCAGCATGATGACGAGGGCGGGCAGGTTGATGAAGGTCGTCACGCCGGGCAGGGCGCCCGGCGCGGCCGTCAGGGCCACGGGCAGGGTGATGCCAAAGCCCGACAGCAGCGACTGGAAGTAGCCGGACCAGCCGACGGAGACGGCCGCCGCGGCCAGGCCGTATTCGAGCAGCAAGTCCCAGCCTATCATCCAGGCGGCCAGCTCGCCCAAAGTCGCATAGCTGTAGGTGTAGATGGAGCCGGCCACCGGCACGGTGGAGGCGAATTCCGCATAGCACAGGGCGGCGAAGCAGCAGGCGACGGCCGCCACGACAAACGACAGCGACAGGGCGGGGCCGGCCGTCAGCGCGCCCGTGCCGGTGAGCACGAAAATGCCCGTGCCGACGATGGCGCCGATGCCCATGAGCACAAGGTCGAAGGGGCCCAGCACCTTGGCCAGTCCTCCCGGCTTCTTGCTGTGGGCGATCATGTCATCCAAATTCTTGGTTCTAAATAAGCTCACTGTGTCTCCTGGTGGTTTTTGTCATGGCGCCATTGCCGCCTCGTGAGTAGCACGACGCAGCCAGATTCTAGCCCACGCGCCCGTGATTCCAGAAGGAAAACCGTACGGTGCAGTGCGCGCCGGTCTTGTCAACTTGCGAAACAGGCAAAAAAACAGCCCCGGATGGTGGGCCGGGGCTGGAAAGGAGACTGCTACAGTTGGTTACTTGGAAAAGTGCGCCTCGATCTCTTCCAGGGTCTTGCCTTTGGTCTCCGGCAGCAAGAACGCGGCCGCCAGGAAGTACAGCACGGTGCAGCCGGCGCCGAAGAAGAACAGGGTCGAATAACCGTGCAAGCCCACGGTGGGCAGGAAGATGGCGGCGATCACCGTCGAGACAAACTGGTTCACCAGCAGGGCGATGCTCATGCCGTTCGAACGGATGCGCGTCGGCATCAGCTCGGACAGGGCCAGCCACACGCACACGCCCGGTCCCACGGCAAAGCTGGAGACGAACACGCAGATGGCGACGGCCACCAGCCAGCCGTGCGTGGACGAGGGCACGGGGCCCAGGCTGGCCTTCTCGATGCGCAGCGGCGCCTCGCGCCCGGCCGCCGGGTCGGCGAACGGATTGAGGTGCAGCTTGCGGAAGAACACGCCGATCACGCTGTCGGCCTGCACGGCGTCTTCGCGGGCGATCGTCACCTGGCGCAGCACGGGATCGTCGCTGCGCAGGCTTTTCACATTGGTGAACGGGCCGTAGGCATAGGCGATGGTCAGCTGCTGCGGCGTGCCGTCGGCGGCCGCGCCCAAGGCCGTCAGGGTGGCCGCATCGAGGCGCACGGCCAGGCCGTCGTTCTGCACCTGGGCGGCGATGGCGGGGCGTACGTCGGCCAGGTGCGCTTCGGCGCCGCGGAACAGCAGGCCGGCCGCCAGCAGCGAGACGACGATGCCGCCCGTGCCCAGCATCAGCAGGAACTTGCGGCCCTTGCGGTCCACCAGCAGCACGGCCACCACCGTCATCACGGCGTTCAGCACCTTCAGCAACACGTCCGCCATGTTGGCCGAGGCGCCCGACAGGCCCGCCTGGTTCAGGATATTGACGACATAGGCGAGGATGGAATTGATGCCCGTCGCCTGCGTGCAGGCGAGGATCAGGCAAGCGAGCAGGAAGGGCAGCACGTAGCGGCGGCTCAAGAGCGGGTCTTTTGCCCTGGCGTTGCCGCTGGCCTTGGCCGCGTTCTCGGGCGTATCGAGCATGTCGCGCAGTTCCAGGTCGGCGGCGGCGGGCAGGCGCGTGCGCAGCAGCGACTGGCGCGCCTGTTCGACGCGGCCGCGGCGCGCCAGCCAGCGCGGCGATTCGGCCAGCAGCAGGGCGCCGACGGTAAACACGAGGCCCGGCGTCAGGCAGACCCAGAAGATGCTGCGCCAGGCGTGGTCCTTGGCCGTGAAGATGGCGGCGATGCGGCCCGCTTCCGGCAACGCTTGCGCCGCTTGCGTGGCCGTTTCCACCGTCTGCGCCTGCAGCAGGCCGATCAGGGCGGCCGCCACCAGGCCGATGGTCAGCAGCAGCTGGAACAGGGCGGCGCCGCGTCCACGCTGCTGCGCGGGCAGGCATTCGGCCAGGTACAGGGGCACGACGACGCCGATCAAGCCGCCGCTGATGCCTTGCAGCAGGCGGCCCAGCAGCAACGGCGTGTAGCCGTCGGCCAGGGCGATCAGCGGGATGCTGGCGCTGAATAGGGCGCCGGCCAGGAACATCACCCAGCGCCGGCCCAGGATATCGGCCAGGGCGCCGGCGAACAGCGACGAGAGGACCGAACCCAGGAGCACGGCGGCGACGATAAAGCTCAGCTGCTGGGCCGTCAGTTTCCAGGCCACGGAGGCCGTCGATTCCAGGTAGGGCAGGGCGCCGGCGATGATGCCGATGTCTATGCCGTACAGCAATCCCCCCATGCCGGCAATAAATAGCAGGTAGCGCATGGCCCACACGGGGGCCTTGTGTGACGTGTCGTGCATGGTAACTCCGGGGCTGGGGTTGAAGTGGGTGAAGTGGTCTAGCGGGTGGAAAGATCGATGGCCGCGCCTTCGACGAAGACGGACACTGGCTGTAGTGCTGAATCGAGGACGACGATGTCGGCCCAGGCGCCCGGCGCCAATCGGCCCCGGTCGGACACGCCCAGGTAGTCGGCCGGGTACAGCGACAGGCGGTTCGAGGCGTCGGCCAGGTCCAGGCCCAGGTCGACGAAATTGCGCAGGGCCTGGTCCATGGTCAGCACGCTGCCGGCCAGCGAGCCCGTGGCCAGACGCACGCAGCCCAGGCATTTGTAGACGCGCTGCGTGCCCAGGCCGTACTCGCCATCGGGCATGCCGGTGGCCGAGGTGGCGTCCGTCACGCCGTACAGGCGCGGGATGGCGCGCAGGGCCGCGCGCAGGGCGCCCTTGGCCACGTGCTGCAGGTCGGGGATGATTTCCGCATATTCGGCATGCGCCAGCGCCGCGCCCACCATGCCGGGGTCGTAATGCGTCATGCCCGTCATGCCGTTGTACAGGTGGGTGAAGCCGGAGACGCCGGCTTGCAGCGCGGCCACGCCTTCGTCATACGTACCGGCGCTGTGGCCGATCTGCACGCGGATGCCCATGGCCGCCAGTTGCGGGATCAGTTCCAGGTGGCCGGGGATTTCCGGCGCCATGGTCAAGACCTTGATGGGGGCGATGGCGTGAAAGCGCTGCACCAGCGCCAGGCTCGCCTGCACCACGTCGGGCGGCTGCGCGCCCAGGCGGTGCAGGTTCAAAAACGGTCCTTCCAGGTGCACGCCCAGCATGCGCGCGCCGTTGGCGGGGCGCTCGGCGATGACGCCGGCCAGGCCTTGCAGGGCGCGCACGATCGACGGCTCTTTCGCCGTCAGGGTGGTGCCCAGCAGGGCGGTGGTGCCGTGGCGCGCATGCACCTGCGCCACGGTGGCGCCCGCGTTTGCGCCTTCCATGATGTCGACGCCGGCCGCGCCGTGCACGTGCAGGTCGATAAAGCCGGGCAGGATGGTCAGCGCGCTGTCGGCGGCAGGGTCTTCCTGTATCTGGACGATACGCTGGTCAAAAGTGATGGTGCCCGTGATCCAGCCAGATGGGGTAAGGATTCTGCCGCTCAGCATGTGTTATTCCGCTATAAAAAGTTCGATGCCCAGCTTGTGCAGCCCTTCGCGGTATTCCTGGCTGATGCTGGCATCGGTGATGACGGTATCGACGCGGTCCAGCTGCACGATGCGGTGCAGGCTGACGCGGCCGAACTTGGAGGCGTCCGTGAGGACGATGATTTTCTTGGCCCGTTCCACCATCTTGTGGTTCAGGCTCGCTTCCGCTTCGTGGTGGGTGGTGACGCCGAACTGCAGGTCGAAGCCGTCCACGCCCAGGAACAGCTTGTCGAAGCTGTAGGCTTGCAGACAGGTCTCGGCCTGGCTGCCCTGGATCGACAGCGACTGCTTGCGCAGCAGGCCGCCCGTGAGGATCAGGTCCACGCCGGGCGCGTCGGCCAGTTCCCAGGCGATGTTCAGGCCATTCGTCGCCACCGTCACGCCCGTCGCATCGCGCAGATGGCGCGCCAGCGAGATGGTGGTGGTGCCCGAGTCGATGATGATGTTGTCGCCCGGTTCCACCAGCCGCGCCGCATACGCGCCGATGCGTTCCTTCTGCTCGTGGTTGATGGCGTCCTTCTGGCGTATCGTGTGCTCGGGCGGCGGCGTGCGCGTCAGCGTCGCGCCGCCGTGGCTGCGCGTGGCCATGCCTTGCGCTTCCAGCGCATTCAAGTCGCTGCGGATGGTGACCGCGGACACGCCGAGCTTTTCCACCAGATCGGTCACTTGCACCGAGCCCTGCTGGGCAAGCATTTGGAGGATGGATTCACGGCGTTGGCTGGTATTTCGCATGGTGGCGGGCTCAGTAAAAAATGAAAATACCGAGCTTAACAGATTGCCGCTTCGGCAATGACGGCCACTGCCGCATTGCGGTTGCAGGCGCGCGCATATTGCGCCAGCAAGCTGCCGATCTTGTGCTCGATCAGGGCCGGCGCCTGCGCTGGCAGGCTGCCCTGCACCACCGCCAGATACTGTTCCGGCAAATGCTGGCTCAGCAGCGGCAGCGGAATAGCCACGGTGTCCAGGTTGGCCAGCAGCTTGCCGACAGCGGCCGCCACTTCCGGCTCGCCCCAGTAATAGCGGCAACGGTCGCTCAAGCCGTAGCGGCGCATCAGCCGCTGTTCTTCCGGCGTGCCCAGGTAATGCTTGATCCAGTTCTTCGGCTTGGCCAGCATCACATCGTCGAGCACCTGCATCAGCTGCGAGGTGGCGTGCGCCGGCAACAGTTCTTCCTCGATCTGGCACAGCGCGAACAGCGCTTCGCGCAGGGCGAAGGTGGCGGCCGGGCCCACTTTCAGGATGGCGAAATGGTCGCGCACCATGGCGTGCAGGGCGGATTCGCGCTGGTAGTCGGTCGAGTGGGCTTCGAACACGAGGCCGGGCTGCTCGGCGACAAAGGCCGACAGCTCGGCGGCGGCATCCGCATCGTAGTGCTGGATGCTGCTCTGGTCGAAATCGACGCCCGGCTGCACCACCATGGCGATCACGCGGCGCCACGCGCCATGCAGCTCGTTCTCCATGAAGGCGCGGCGGTGCACGTCGAGGGTGCGGCGCGCCGCTTGCGGGCTGGTGACGGCGCCGGCCTGCGCCAAGGACGCTTCGCCGCCGGGAATCGGCACTTCCGTGCCGATCACGTAGACGGGCGGCGCGAAGCCGGCCGCGGCGGCCGCCGCTTCGGCGACGATGCACAGGCGCGCCGAACGGGCGGCCACGGTTTCATCGTCGAGCAGCAAGGGGTCGTCGGCACAGCGCATGCTGCAATCGAGGTGGATTTTATGGAAGCCGGCCGACGCATACGCGGCGATCAGCGTTTCGGCGTGGTCCATGGCGGTGGCCGCACCGAGGTGCTGCCAGGCGTTCGGACCCAGGTGGTCGCCGCCCAGCACCAGGCGGCTGGCGGGGAAGCCCTGTTCCCGGGCCATTGCCAGCATGGTGTCGCGGAAAACGTTTGGTGTCATGCCCGTGTAGCCGCCGAACTGGTCGACCTGGTTCGATGTCGCTTCGACCAGCAGCACGGTGTCGTACTCGCTGGCCACGCGCATGGCGGCGCGCAGCACGCTCTGGTGGCTGCAGCAGACGGCGTACAGGCCCACGCGCTCGCCGCGGCGGTGCGCCTTGATCACTTGCTGGATGGGCGACAGGGTAAAACTCGGGTTTTCCGCTTGCTTCATCATGTTGACGCCTTTATATGTTGTCGTATCAAAAGGGCCGCGCCGCGCGCGCCGCCGGCGTCGCCAAAGCGGGGCGGCAGGATGGGCGGCACGTGCACGCCGGGGAACAGGTGGCGCTTCACGGCGGCCGGCAGCTTGTCGTACAGGTGCGGCAATTTGGACAGGCCGCCGCCGAGCACGATGACGTGCGGGTCGTAGGCCAGCACCAGGCCGGCCAGGGCGTGGCCCAGCAAGTCGAGGTGCACGGCCACCGTGCGTTCGGCCACGGCGTCGCCCATGTTGGCGCGGGCCACGATGGCCAGCGGTTCGGCGCCGTCGCCGCCAAAGTGCGCATGGAGTTTGCTCATGGCGGGGCCGGAAACGTAGCGCTCCAGGCAGCCCGCCTTGCCGCACGGGCAGGAATAGTCGATCAGGCCATGCTGCGCCAGCAGGGTGGCCGGCAGGCTCCAGTGGCCCCATTCGCCGGCCACGCCGTTAAAGCCGCGCAGCAGCTGGCCACCCACGCAATAGCCGCCGCCGGCGCCCGTGCCGAGGATGGCGCCGAACATGCTGGCGGCATGGTCGGCCGCGCCGCCCTGCGCCTCGGACAGGGCGAAACACTGGCAATCGTTGCCGATGGCGACAGGGCGCTGCAAGGCTTGCTGCAGGGTTTGCGCCACCAGGCGGCCGTTCAGGGCCGGCACGTTGGAACTGAGCTGGCGCCCGCTGGCGCTGTCGATCACGCCGGGCAAGCCGATGCCGACAGGCGCCGTCGTGCCCAGGGCCGCGTCGCCGCGCGCCACCAGGCCGACGATCGCTTGCACGAAGGCGCTGAAATCGTCGCCCGGCGTGGCCACGCGCTCGCGGAATACCTCGGTCAGCGCGCCGTCGCGGTCGGCAAACGCGACCAGCTCCATCTTGCTGCCGCCGATGTCGATGCCGTGAAAGCCCTGGATGGAATTAGAATTGGTCATGGCCATAGATGGTGACGCCCTGCACGACACGGTTGACGATGCCGCCGGCGAATGGATTGTCGGGGCGCAGTTGCAGCAGCGCGGACTGGTGCAGCGCATATTGCTGCGCCATCAGCAGCCACAGCGGCGCCAGCCAGGCGTCGGGCCAGGCCGCTAAGTCGGCAGATAAGTCGGCCGCCAAGTTGGCAGATAAGTCGCCGCCGATGCCGACCGTCAGGCACGTCTGCGCCACGCTGTCGCGCTGCAGTTCTTTCAGTAGATCGTCTTCGTACTGGCGCGCCAGGGGCTTGCTGCTGCGCAGCAGGACCACCAAGGACTCCGTGGTGACGGCCGATTTCGGGCCGTGGCGGAAACCCAGCGGGGTATTCGCCATCGCCATCACGCGGCCGCCCGTCAACTCCAGGATTTTCAATGCCGCTTCCTTGGCCAGCGCTTCCAGCGGGCCGCTGCCCAGGTAGACCACGCGCTGCACCGGCTGCGAGCCCAGCTCCGCCACGGGGGCCGACCAGTCGCGCAGGGCGTCTTCGCCCAGCTGCGCCAGGGTCTCGAGGCGCGCCACGTCGACGTCCTTGCCCAGCACCGACAGGGCCGCCAGCAGCATGCTGCTGAAGCTGCTGGTCATGGCGAAGCCGCGGTCGCAGCTGCCTTCCGGCATCAGCAGGTTATAGGTATGGTCGTCGTTGGCGCCCTGGCGCGCCAGCTTGCCGTCCGCGTTGCAGGTGATGTTCAGGAAGCGCGCGCCGGGCACGACCTGGCGCAGCAGTTCCACGGCCGCCAGGCTTTCCGGGCTGTCGCCGCTGCGGGCAAACGACACGAGCAAGGTGGGTGCATCCGCTTCCAGGTACAGCTCATGATGCGTCAGCAGGGTGGTGGTGGCGATGGCGCGGATCTGCGCGGGCCAGGCGGCGTTCAGGGTGTCGACGACGATTTCGCCCACATAGGCCGAGCTGCCGGCGCCCGTCAGGATCACGCGCTGCAGAGGATTGGACAGCGCATCGCCCAGGAAGGCGGCCAGGCCGGCTTGCTCCTTGCGCAAAATGCCGGCCAGCGCGCGCCAGATGGCGGGCTGGTGGGCGATTTCCTCGGCCGTGTGCAGGCCGCCGATGTCGCGCCAGGTTTGAATGTCACGCTGAAGAAGGGTAGTCATGAGAGGTCAGTAAAGTGTTTGTTGGAGAAAGCATAAATACTAAATTTCGAAAAGTCAAATACGAAAGTAAAACGAAAGTAAATTGTTGTGCGGCTTGCGAAATAATGGCGTCGTATGGGTGTTTTCCTGGACCGCATTCGTGTTGCGGTGCCGCATGAAACCCAGTCCTGCCGCCGCCTGTCGCTGAAATGCGACGATAACGAAAGTATGTTTTGTGACATTTTGGTGAAACGTAAGAAAAACGCGCCAATTCTGGGCATTTTATTAATAAATTGCCGCTTTAACTTTCTTTTTGTTGACGATATTTATTTTTCTTCTTAAAGTAATTTCATTGAATCAATTCTGAAAGCCAGCAGATGAAACCTCTCCCGCTTCCCCGTCGCGCCCTTGCCGCCTGCGTCCTCGCCGCCCTCGCCACCCTGGGAGCGCCGGGCCTGCAGGCCGCGCCTATCGGCAATCTGACAAGCTTGAGTGCGGTGCGTGCTGCCGACGTGGCCAAGGGCGAGGCGCTGGGCTGGGATCTGCGCAGCGACACGGGCGTGCAGCTGCGTATCAGCCTGCCGCAGGCGGACGTGCTGCGCATCCAGGCGGGCGGCAAGGGGGGCTTGACGGGCCCCGGCGACAAGGCCGCGCCCATCGTCGTGGGCCAGCCTGCCGCGCAGGTGGCATACCAGATCGATGAACAGCCGGAGCATATCGTGATCCGCACCGAAAGCCTGAGCCTGCGCATCGACCGCAAACCCTTGCGTTTTACCTTGTACCGCAAGGGCGATGCGGTGCCGCTGTGGCGCGAGGTGCAGCCGCTGTCGCTCGACGACAAGCAGGGCGTGCAGGTGCTATCGAGCTTGCCGGGCGAGCGTTACTTCGGCGGCGGGCAGCAGAATGGCCGCTTCGAATTCAAGGGCAAGCAGGTGCCCGTGTCGTATTCGGGCGGCTGGGAAGAGGGCGACCGGCCGAATCCCGCGCCATTCCTCATGAGTTCACGGGGCTGGGGCGTGCTGCGCAATACCTGGTCCGACGGCAATTATGACTTGCGCGACAAGGAACAGATCTCGCTGCAGCACGCGGAAGGGCGCTTCGATGCGTATTTCTTCGTCGGCAAGGACTTGCGCGACGTCGTCGCCCGCTACACGGAGGTGACGGGCCGCGCCCGCATGCTGCCCCGCTGGGCGCTGGAATACGGCGACGCCGATTGCTACAACGATGGCGACAACGTGAAAAAGCCCGGTTCCGTGCCGAAAGGCTGGAGCGACGGCCCCACGGGCAAGACGCCGGACGTGGTGGAAAGCGTGGCGCGCCAGTACCGCGAGCACGACATGCCGGGCGGCTGGATCCTGCCCAACGACGGCTATGGCTGCGGCTACACGAACTTGCCGGACACGGTGAAGGGCCTGGCCGGCTATGGCTTCCGCACGGGCCTGTGGACGGAAAACGGCGTCGACAAGATCGCCTGGGAAGTGGGGCAGGCGGGCAGCCGCGTGCAAAAGCTGGACGTGGCGTGGACGGGCAAGGGATATCAATTTGCCATGGATGCGAACAAGTCCGCCTATGACGGCATCCTGAACAACTCCGACAGCCGCCCGTTTTTGTGGACGGTGATGGGCTGGGCCGGCATCCAGCGCTACGCCGTGGCGTGGACGGGCGACCAGAGCGCCAGCTGGGACTACATCCGCTGGCACATTCCGACCCTGATCGGCTCAGGTCTTTCCGGCCAGGCGTATGCCTCGGGCGACGTCGACGCCATCTTCGGCGGCAGCCCGGAAACCTATCTGCGCGATTTGCAGTGGAAAAGCTTTACGCCCGTCCTGATGGGCATGTCCGGCTGGGCCGCGGCCGAGCGCAAGCATCCGTGGTGGTTCGAGCAGCCGTACCGCGACATCAACCGCCGCTATCTGAAGCTCAAGATGCGTTTGACGCCGTACATGTACACGCTGGTGCGCGAAGCGGAGCAATCGGGCGCGCCGCTGGTGCGGGGCCTGATGTGGGATTATCCGCAAGACCCGGCCGCCTACACGGAAGCGTATAAGTATCAATTCCTGCTGGGCCGCGACGTGCTGGTGGCGCCCGTCTACCGCAGCCAGGCCGTCAGCGGCGGCTGGTGCAAGGGCATCCATCTGCCGCAGGGTACGTGGTATGACTACTGGGATGGCCGCCAGGCCACGGCGGACGCGAAAGGGCGCGACCTCGATCTCCAGGTCACCCTGGACAAGCTGCCCGTGTTCGTGCGCGCCGGCGCCATCCTGCCCATGTATCCGGAAATGCTGTACGACGGCCAGAAGCCGAAGGACCAGCTGACGCTCGATATCTACCCGCACGGCGATTCCCAGTACACCTTGTATGAAGACGATGGCAACACGCGCCAGTACCAGGGCGGCGCCTTCAGCCAGCAAATCATCCGCATGCGCCAGACGGGCGCCGACGTGCAGGTCGACATCGGTGCCGTTGAGGGCAAGTACCAGGGCCAGGAAGCGCGCCGCGGCTATGCGCTGCGCATGCTGGCGGGCCAGCGACCGGCAGCCGTCAGGGCGGGCGAACGCCTGCTCGCGGCGTCCGCCGATCGTGCCGCCTACGACAAGGCGGTCGAAGGCTGGTATTTCGACGCGGCAGACAGGCAAGGCACCTTGCACGTGAAAGTGGCGGCGCAGGATATCCGCCAGTCCCTGGCCTTGCAGGTGGCCGGTGCGCAGGCCGTGGCGAGAAGCGATGCCGATTTCCCCGCCGCTCCCGTGCCGGGCCGCGCCTTGCCGGCCGACGCCATGCAGGTGGTGGCGCGTCCGGCGGAAGAAAGCGGCTATCCGCTGGAAAACGCCTTCGACGGCAAGCCCGAGACGTGGTTCCGCACCGTGCGCAGCCCGTCCGTGAAAAGCGGTCCCCATGAATGGGTGATCGGCTTTACGGAACGGCGCCTGGTCGATGGTATCGAACTGGCGCCGCGCAACGACCAGCACTGGAAGCATGGCCAGGTGCGGGATTACGAAATCTACGTCGGCGACAACAACGGCGACTGGGGCGCGGCGCTGCAGCGGGGCACCCTCAAGCTGGAACAGGGCGTGCAGACGATCAATTTCCCCGCCACGGCAGGGCGTTTGCTGCGCTTCCGCGTCATGAGCACGCAAAATCCGGAAGGCGACGGCGCGGCGTCCACCGACCCGATGGTGACGGCGGCGCAGGCCGGGCCGGTGGCACGCGCGTTCGACGCGGCGCTGGCGACCGACGTGGCGCCCGTGACCTTGTCCGAATTCCGCGTGCTCGAACACCGCGTGGCCGAAGGAGAAGAGGTGCAGCGCTATCTGTCGGACCTGGCGCTGCCGAAGACTGTCGCGAAAGACCGGCCGGCCGGCAAGGCCGCCGAGATGCGCATGAACGGGCTGTGGTTCCGCAAGGGCCTCGGCGTGGGACCTGCCAGCCGCATCGACTTGCAGCTGACGGGCAACTGGAATCTGCTGCGCGCCGACCTGGGCGTGGACGATAGCTGCCGCAGCGCGGGCGGCTTGCAATTCCAGGTCTGGAGCGGTGAGCGGCTGCTGTACGACAGCGGCCTGGTCACGGCTCCCGGGGTGGTCAAGCCCGAAATCGACGTGCGCGGCCTGAGCCAGCTCAGTTTGCGCACCCTGGGCGCGCGCGGCGCCCACCCGGCCCAGGTCTGCGGCAACTGGGCCAACGCCGTACTGACCGGCACGCAAGGCGCGACGGTCAAGCCGCGCTAACTACTTCAATCATTTCACTAACAACGAGCCCCTCTTCGGACCGGGGAGGGGCTCTTGCAGCCTGACGAAAACAAATCACTTATAAAAGGGAGATGGGAATGCACTTGAAAAAACTGATGGCCGCCATGGTGGCGGTAGGATTGGGCTCAACTGCGCTGGCGTCGACGGCGCTGGCAGCGGAGGAGGAAAAACTGGCGCGCGTCGAAGTGACGGGTTCCAGCCTGAAGCGCATCAACGCGGAAACGGCGTCGCCCGTGCAGGTGATCAACGCCAAGCAGATCGAAAACATGGGCGCGCTCACCTTGCTGCAGGTGCTGGACAACCTGCCTGCCGCCCGTCCTGCGCAGCAGGATTTCCGTTCGATGTTCACCGGCTCCGACGGCGGCTCGCAGGCGAACTTGCGCGGCATGGGCGCGCAGGGCACGCTGGTGCTGCTCAATGGCCGCCGCCTGTCGTTCTACGGCGCCCCGGCCGGCTTCCAGACCATGTTCGTCAATATCGACGCCATTCCCGCCGCCGCCATCGAGCGCATGGAGATTTTGACGGATGGCGCGTCGGCCGTGTATGGCTCCGATGCCGTCGCCGGCGTCATCAACGTGATCACCAAGAAGTCGTATCAGGGCCTGGAAGCGCGCGCCAATGGCGAATTTTCGCCCAGCGTGAAAGCGTACGGCGAACGCCAGGCCAGCGTGCTGTATGGCGTGGGCGACCTGGCCAGCGACGGCTACAACGTCTACGGTTCCGTCAACGTCTACCAGCGCGACCGCATCGCGCTGGCCGACACCTGGCAGAAGCGTCCCTCGTATTTCTATGTGAACAATCCCAATTTCATCCCGAACATGCGCGTGGGCGTGGGCAGCGAACCGGGCGTGATGAATCCGGGGACCTTCTTTGTCTTCGACAAGGCCAACAACAATGCCCGCACGCAGCGCGCCGCGCCCGGCTGCAGCACCAGCATCACCGAAGCGTCGGGCACGCGCTGCGTGTGGAATGCGCTGCCCAACCAGCTTGACACGGGCCCCACCTCGGAGCGCGCCACGGCCTACCTGAGCGGCCGGCTGAAACTGGGCAACGACATGGAAGCGTTCGCGGAAGGAGCCTTCACCCACATCAAGATGCGCGGCGAGAATGGCCCGTCCAGCTTCAACAGCGGCAGCACGAACAACTGGTTCGCGCGCAACACGGGCAATACCCTGAACACCTTCGCCACGCCTTTCCTGAGTCCGAACAACGTCTACCTGAAGGGCAAGCTCGATGCCGATATGCTGGCCAAGATGGGCGGCGCCGCCGGCTTGAACTACCTGCTGCAGGATGCGCAGGGCCACTTCGGCCAGAAAAACGTCGATGAAAACTACCGCGCGCTCGTCGGCCTGCGCGGCGGCATCGGCGGCGGCTGGGATTTCGAAACGGCGCTCAGCGTGGCGGGCAGCCATTCCACCCTGTTCCAGACGGCCAACCTGAACATCAATGGCTTCAAGCAGGCGTTCGGCCCGTTCACGAAAGATCCCGTCAGCGGCCGCACGTATATCTCGGACAATCCCGCCTACAAGTTCGGCGAAATCAGCGAAGCCAACGCGGCGCTGCTGCGCGCCGCCTATCCGACCTTCGCCATCGAATCCTGGACCAAATTGATGACGTGGGACGCGAAGCTGGAAGGCACTTTATTCAAGCTGGGCGAGCGCGAAGTGCGCGCCGCCGTGGGCACCAACGTCATGCGCGAGAGTTTTCTTACGCCCGGCAACGCGGATGCGGCCAATGGCCTGATCACGCAGCAGGGCGGTTCCTGGTTCGATGGCAAGCGCACCATCGCGGCCGTGTTTGGCGAAGTGGTGGTGCCGCTCAGCGACACCCTGGAAGTCAACGCGGCCGCGCGCCTGGACAAATATCCGCATTTCTCCGCCAACCTGGCGCCCAAGCTGGGCGTGATCTGGCGCGCGCGGCCCGACCTGATGCTGCGCGGGACGTATTCGGAAGGCTTCCGCGCGCCCAATCTGGCTGAATCGGGCTCGGGCGGCGTCTTTGCCCAGGTGGGCGGCATCCGCGACACGGTGCGCTGCGATGAAACGAATGCCATGGCGCGCGCCCTGATGAAGTCCAGGGTGGCGACGGATGCGGACCTGGGCAAGAGCCTGCTCAATTCGAACTGCTCGACGACGGTGGGCGGCCTGACGCCGCCGAACCAGAACCTGCGTCCGGAAAAGGCCAAGATTTCCACCGTGGGCCTGGTGCTGCAACCGGCCAAGGACGTGAGCATCTCCATCGATTACTGGTTCATCAACCGCCGCGACGAAATCGTGCGCCAGGACTTCAACGAGCTGTTTACGGAACTGGTGGACAAATACGGCCCGACCCTGGCCGGCGCGCCTAACGCCATCCGCAACGACCTGACGGACACGGACCGGGGCAATATGGCGGCGGTGGCGGCCATGTGCGCCAATCCCGCCAACGCGGGCGTATGCGCGGGCGGCGTGCCGAAGTATTCCGTGGGCAACCTGGGCGGCTTGATCAACTCGTATTCGAACCGCGGCCGCACCCTGATGGATGGCGTGGACATCGATGCGCGCACGCGCTTTGGGCTCGGCGACTGGGGCAAGCTGAGCACGGGCATCGCCGCCACCATCCGCAAGCGCGACACCCACGACAGCGAGGACGGCAGCGACATCAAGGGCAATACCGTCGGCTACTACGATTCGCCGCGCTACCGCGCCACCGTCAACGCCGACTGGAGCTACCGCGACTTCGTCAGCAGCGTCTTCATCAACTATTCGGGCAAGACGCGCTGGGCGTATGGTCCATGGGACAAGGACAACACGCCGGAAAACTGCACCGCCGCCTCGGTGGCGCTGCCGGCCGGCCAGTGCAAGGGCGCGCCGTCGTACACGACGGTCAACCTGGCCTTCAGCTGGAAGCCGATCAAGCACCTGGACATCGGCCTGAACGTGAAGAACGCGTTCAACAAGCAGCCGTACTACGACCCGAACGGCTGGGAAGGCTACAACCATAGCCAGGACCTGTTCGGCCGCCAGTTTGCCCTGTCGGCCAGCTACAAGTTCTTTTAACAGCTGATGCCGCCCCGGTCTGCCAGCGGACCGGGGTATGGTCATAAAAAGAAAAAAACAATATTCCGAAATGCGTAATACGAAAGATAAACGTAAGCGAAAGATGATTGCCCTGTCTTCTTTCGCCTTGTTCTCCCGGATTATCGGACGGATTCTCCGCTGTCTGTCACCTGTCTGCATGCGCGTGTATCTGTCACACCACGATAACGAAAGTTATCTGCCGCGCGGCTGATTGAATCGAAAGAAAAAACGCCTTTATTTGCTTGGTTTAGCAATAAATTTGCGTTATAACTTTCTTTTTGTTGACGATACTTATTTTTCTTTTTAAAGTAATCCCAAGAAAACGAAAATCAGCCGAAACGGACTGGTTTCCCGGAAGGGACGGCTGCCTGGCTCTCCCTTCCGACGCTCACCATAAGAATTGCATCCCCCGGCTTCGCCCTGGAGCGGGGAGGGCGCGTATAACCCTCGATATAGACGGAGAGACACATGCATACCACCCGACTCAAATTGCGCGACATCAGCCGCGCCGCCGCGATCGTGATCGCCCTGGCGGCAGGCGTGCCAGGCCAGGCCTGGGCACAGTCGAACGCCACCAGCACCATCTTCGGCGAAGTGAGCGCGCCCGCCGGCGCCACCGTGGTGCTGGAAAACCTGGCGACGGGCGTGCAGCGCACGCTGACGCCGGATACGTCGGGCCGCTATGTGGCCAACTCCATGCCACCGGGCCGCTATGCGGTGCGCGTGCTGCGTGCCGGTTCGGTGGAAGCGTCGCAGGAAGTCGAAGCCCTGATCGGCGCGGGCGCCGAAGCGAACTTCGGCCCGGCCAGCGCGGCCGGCCCCGTGGGCCAGGAGCAGACCGTCGTCGTGAAGGCGTCGCGCAATCCGATCGACGTGTCGAACACGAACAATGGCGTGATCTTCACCGCCAAGGAACTCAAAGCGCTGCCAGTCGGCAATGACGTGGCCTCCATCGTGCAGCTGACGCCGGGCGTGTCGCGCGGCACCAACAGCGTGTACGGCAATGCGCCGTCGATCGGCGGCTCGGGCCAGTCGGAAAACGCGTTCTACGTCAACGGTTTCCCCATCACCAACATCCTGACCCAGGTGGGCGCGTCGGAACTGCCGTTTGGCGCGATCTCGAACCTGCAGGTGCTGTCGGGCGGCTACGGTTCCGAGTTTGGCCGCTCCACGGGCGGCGTGATCAACATCACCACCAAGAGCGGCGGCAACAAGGTCGAATTCGGCGGCAAGGTCTCCATCATTCCCCGTTCGCTGAAAGGCGAGCCGGAAAACACGTATTACCCGAACACGGGCGCCAATCCCAAGACGGACGGCAATCTGCTGTACTGGAACCGCGACAACGGCAGCACCAGCAAGGTGGTGGGCCTGTACGGCAGCGGTCCGCTGATCAAGAACAAGCTGTTCGCCTTCGTGGCGCTGGAACAGACGCGCACCGACAGCCAGGCCGTCGCCGCCACCGCCGACTCGGGCACGGCCCTGGCGCGCGGCTGGAGCACGAGCCAGAGCAAGGTGGACCGCATGACGGCCAAGCTCGATTTCAACCTGACGGACGACCATCACTTCGAATATACCAAGCTGTATGACCGCACGAAGACGGACAGCCAGGCGTATGGCTACAGCTACGCCACGCATGCGAGCAACGGCGTACAGGCAGGCAAGGGCGAGACGACGGTCAACTGCTGCGGCTCGTCGGCCGCTCCGGGCGCCAACATCGACATCTTCAAGTACACGGGCTACCTGACGGACAACCTGACCGTGACGGCCATGATGGGCGAATCGCGCACCTCGCACACGCGCACGCCGAATGGCTACAATCCGCTGCTGGCGCAAACGTCGTCGAACGCATCGACCCAGGTGCCGGGCCTGAGCTATGCCAATCCGCAGACGGTGACGGGCACCCTGGTCGACCCGTCGTCGGAAGACCGCCAGAAAGCCAAGCGACTCGATCTCGAATACAAGCTGGGCAAGCATTCGCTGCGCGGCGGCATCGACCGCATCGACGTGGAATCGAAGGTGGGCCTGAGCCTGGCCGGCGGCTACCGCTGGAGCTACCAGCGCGCGACCGATCCGAACCGCCCGATCAACGGCGCGTTTGAGACGCCGGCCCAGGGCGGCGGCTACGGCGCGCAGGGCTACTACGTCAGCAAGGACTTGAACGCCAACCTGGCCCGTCCCACCAGCGTGCAATCGGCGCAATACATCCAGGATCACTACCAGGTCACGGAACGCGTGTTGCTGGACCTGGGCCTGCGCCGCGAACAGTTCACCAACTACAGCACCGACGGCGTGGCCTTCATCTCGCAGCGCAACATGATCGCCCCGCGCGTGGGCGCCACCTGGGATTACCTGGGCGACGGCACCCTGAAATTCTTCGCCAACGGCGGCCGCTACCACCTGCCGGTGCCATCGAATTTGTCGAGCAACATGGCCAGCCCCTTCCTGGCCACCAGCGAGATGTACACCTACACTGGCGTCGATCCCGTCACGGGCGCGCCGACGGGCCTGCACGCCATCAGCAAGCCGTATTCGGCCAACAATGCGTATGGCCAGAGCCGCGATGCGCGCGAAGTGACGGCCATCGGCTTGAAGCCGCTGTCGCAGGATGAATTCTCGCTCGGTTTCGAACGCGCCCTGAGCAAGAGGCTGGTGGTGGGCGCCAGCGTCCTGTACCGCAAGCTGAACGACACCAACGATGACGTCTGCGACGCGCGCCCGCTGCAAGCCTGGGCCACGCGCAACAGCGTCGACACGAGCAACTGGGGCGGCTTCCAGTGCGCCATCATCAACCCGGGCCGCGACAACAGCCTGATGGTGGACTTCGACGACGGCAAGGGCTTGCGCCGCGTGGACATTTCGGCGGCCGAGTGGGGCAATCCGCTGCCGTCGCGCACCTACCGCGCCCTGAACCTGTTCGTCGAGCACCCGTACACGAACGGCTGGTACGGCAAGCTGACCTACACCCTTTCTGCGCTGAAGGGCAATATGGAAGGCCAGACGGACAGCATCGGCGGCGGCGACGTGGGTCTGACGGTCAGCGACGACCACAAGGAACTGATGTACAACGCCTATGGCTACCTGCCGGGCGACCACCGCCATGCGTTCAAGGCCTACGGCTTCATGCAGGTGATCCCGGACGTGACGGTCGGCGCCAACCTGTCGCTGACCTCGGGCGCGCCGCGCAACTGCATCGGCGCGCTGCCCGACAACCTGAAGTTCGAGAACGACTACGGCGATTCCTACTTCTATTGCAATGGCAAGCCGGCGCCGCGCGGCAGCCAGGGCCGCCTGCCGTGGCAAGCCCAGCTGGACATGAATCTGGCCTATACTCCCAGCGCCGTCAAGGGCCTGAGCCTGAAAGTGGACGTGTTCAATGTGTTCAACAGCCAGACCGTGACCCGCTATAACGAAACGCGCGAAGACCATGGCGCCATCGCCCGCAGCTATCTGCAGGTGGCCGGCCGCACGGCGCCGCGTTCCGTGCGCTTCACGGCGGAATACACCTATTAAATTGCAACCGGCCCGCCGTGCGGCGGGCCAGCGACGATCATTACCAATGGAAGCGAGAAGAGACCAATGACGACACAATTCAATCGACGCAATTTCCTGTCCGCCAGCGCCGCGCTGGCCGGTGGCGCCATGGCCGGCAGCGCCTTGCTGCCTGGCGAGGCCAACGCCGCACCTGCCGCCGGCCGCGACAAGGTCCGCCTGGGCCTGATCGGCACGGGCATGCGCGGCCAGGTGCTGCTGGCCGAACTGGTGCGCCGCGACGACGTGGAGGTGGTGGCCCTGTGCGATATCGAACCGATCATGCTGAAGCACGCGCTGGGCCAGGTGGCCAAAGCCGGCAAGCCGCGGCCGCGCACCTATGGCGAAGACCGCGACCAGAAAGCCTACAAGCGCATGCTGGACGCGGGCGGCCTCGATGGCGTGATCATCGCCACGCCATGGGAATTCCATGCGCCCATGGCGATCGCCGCCATGCAGGCGAAGATCGCCGTCGGCTGCGAAGTGGTGGCCGGCATCACCCTGCAAGACCACTGGGACGTCTTGAATACCCAGCTGAAAACGGGCACGCCGTACATGTTGCTGGAAAACGTGTGCTACCGCCGCGACGTGATGGCGGCGCTGCAGATGGTGCGCGCGGGCCTGTTCGGCGAACTGCTGCATCTGCAGGGCGGCTACCAGCATGATTTGCGCGCCGTCAAATTCAACAGCGGCAATCCGGCCAAGCCGTATGGCGGCGGCGTGGAATTCGGAGAGAAGGGCTGGTCGGAAGCCCATTGGCGCACGCAGCACTCGGTTGAGCGCAACGGCGAACTGTATCCGAGCCATGGCATCGGCCCCTGCGCCATGTACACCAACATCAACCGCGGCAACCGTTTTACGCGCATCAACGCCTTCGCCACCAAGGCGCGCGGCTTGCACGACTATATCGTCAAGCAGCCGGGCGGCGCGCAGCATGCGAACGCCAAGGTGAAATTCAAGCTGGGCGACGTGGTCACCACCACCCTGGCGTGCGAGAACGGCGAAACCATCATCCTGCAGCACGATACCAGCCTGCCGCGCCCGTATTCGCTGGGCTTCCGCGTGCAAGGCACGGACGGCCTGTGGATGGACCTGAACAGTGCCATCCATATCGAGGGCGTCAGCAAGCCGCACCAGTGGGACGAATTCAAGGCTTACCAGGACAAGTATGAACACCCCGTCTGGCGCAAGTACGCGGCGCAAGCCGAGGGCGCGGGCCACGGCGGCATGGACTTCTTCGTCATCCACGCCTTTGTCGAAGCATTGAAGGCCAACGCACCGATGCCGATCGATATCTACGATGCCGTCACCTGGAGCGCCATCACGCCGCTGTCCGAGCAGTCGATCGCCGCCAACTTCCAGACCCTGGACTTCCCGGACTTCACGGGCGGGCAGTGGAAGTCGCGCAAGCCGATCTTCGCCCTCGACGGCAAGTACTAAGCACCATCCGCCCGCTACCGCGCCTGCCGCCGTAGCGGGTTTTTTCTTTCCCCATCCGTTTTTCAACCGCGGCGCAGGCGCGCAGGCCCTTGCTCGTCCGCCGCAAGCCGTACCACACCAGGAGACGTTGATGAAACACAGAAGTTCATTGCTCTTTGCATTCCTTCCCGCCATGCCGATGCTGCTGGCGGCCTGCGGCGGCGCCACTGCCACCGGCACGGGCGGCACCGCCTTGCTGGCCGCCAGCGTGGCCGCGCCCGCCACGTCCGCCACCGTGGAACTGGCCGGCAACGCCTTCATCACCAGCGGCGACAAAGGCGCCGTCATCAACGAGCGTGGCCTGTCCGGCTGGAGCAATCCCAATGCCGTCGCCAGCACCTACTTCCGCGTGGCCGGGGCGGGACCCGTGCAGGTGGCGCTCGACGCCAGCCTGGCCGATGGCGGCAACAGCACCATCCGCGTGAAGGTCAACGGCACGCCGTTCGACGTCAAGCTGGCCGGCAAGGAACGCAAGACCTATGCCGTGGGCACGGTGAACGTGGCGGCGGCCGGCTATGTGAAGGTGGACTTGCAGGGACTGTCGCGCGTGAAGGACACGTTTGGCGACGTTGCGGCGTTGAAGGTGACGTCGAACGCCGCGCTCAATTACGCGAACGACCCCGCCAATTACTACTGGTCGCGGCGCGGCCCGTCCGTGCACATGGGCTACACGGTGCCCGCCAATACCGAGTATTTCTATAACGAGATGACCATTCCCCAGGGCCAGGACGCCATCGGCTCCTACTTCATGGCCAACGGCTTTGGCCAGGGCTACATGGGCATCCAGGTGAAATCGCCGAGCGAGCGCTGGATCCTGTTCTCCGTGTGGGATGCCGACAATGGCGCGAAAACCACCCTGGTCAGCAAGGGTGCCGGCGTGGTCGACAACGCGTTCGGCGGCGAGGGCACGGGCGGCCAGACCTATCTGTCGTATAACTGGGCGGCCGGCACGACCTACCGTTTCATCACGCGCGCGCGGCCCGACGGCAATGGCGGCAGCGATTACTCGGCCTGGTTCTTTGCGCCCGAGACGGGCAAGTGGCGCTACATCGCCACCTGGAAGCGGCCGGCGATTTCCACGTATTTGACGGGCGTGCATTCCTTCCTCGAGAATTTCATCGATACCCTGGGCTACACGGAACGCCGCGTCCAGTTCGGCAATCAGTGGGCGAGGAACGTTGCCGGCACCTGGTCGGAAGTGACGGCGGGGAGGTTCACCGGCGACGCCACGGCCACCAATGCGCAGCGCATGGATTACGCGGGCGGGCTGGAAAACGGCAAATTCTACCTGCATAACGGCGGCTTTTTTGCCGATGTCGTGAAAACCAGCCAGAACTTCACGCGTCCGGCGACAGGCCAGGCGCCCGCCGTCGACGTAAGCACCTTGCCGATGCAATAGGCCTTGCTGCTTAGCCCGGCCGCTTGCCCGCCATCGCTTCGATGCCGCGATAGTAGGCGGCCGGCCGGCCTATCGTCACGCCCATCAACGCCGCCGCCTGGATGATGTCGTCTGTATCGCGCCGGTACACCACCATCGCATCCATTTCGTCGCTGCCGCTGCCGTCGATCTGGATCAGCTCATAGCCGCCTTCTTCCACGGCGCGCTGCGCCAATTCCGTATCGAGCCACTCGAAATAGGGCAGCGCGCTGCCGCGCCCTGCCTGGAGCAGTGCGCAAGGGAAGTCGGGGAATTCGTCGAACATGTCCTGTATCTGTTCGTGCAGCTCATCGAGCTTGTCGCTCGACGCCATATAGCCGCCCAGGTGCGAGAGGATCGCGACCGCGTAGGCTTGCGCATCGCTGTCGATCCATTCGTCGCGTGGCGCGGAGGGCGCAGCGGTGATGGCGGCGACGGCCTCGTCGAGCTCCTCGCCTTCGAGGTCACCGCAGCTCAGCTTGGTCAGCAGTTCGGATAGCAGCATGTTCGCCTTTCAATGGGGGATGCATGGCCAGGGTGGCCGGCTTGTTGATGATGTTGCCGATACTATCATTGCCGCCTAGCCGGGCGCGTTCTGCAGAATTTGCAATGCGGGCTACGCCACCGGATACGATCGACAAGGAAATTTGGAAAGAAGCGCGACAAACAAGCGTAGGCAGGGCGCTTGCGCCGCGGTACGGCATGGGGATAGAATGCGAATCATTATTATTTACGAATCAGGGAGGTTGCGACGTGTCGGTTGCCCAACCCGGCGCTCACCAGGAGGTGGGCAGCCTGTATCACGAACACCACCGGTGGCTGCAAGGCTGGCTGCGGCACAAGCTGGGCAACGCCTTTGACGCGGCCGACGTGGCGCACGACACCTTCATGCGCCTGCTCAATCGCGACGAGGCCATCGCCGCGCGCGAGCCTCGCGCCTTTTTGACGACGGTTGCCAAGGGCGTGCTGGGCAATCTGTACCGCCGCCGCGACCTGGAGGCGGCCTACCTGGAAACGCTGGCCAGCCTGCCGGCGCAGCACGCGCCCGATCCCGAGGCGCAGGCGATCCTGCTCGAAGCCCTGTTCGACATCGACCGCCGCCTGGACGGCCTGGCGCCTGCCGTGCGCCGCGCGTTCCTGCTGTCGCAGCTCGATGGCATGCCGCAGGCGGCCATTGCGCTGGAACTGAATGTCTCGCTGGCCACCGTGCAGCGCTACCTGGTCAAGGCCATGCACCAGTGTTTCTTTGCCCATCCGGCATCGTGATGGGCGCCTTGACGCCGGAAGCGGCCAGCCTGCAAGCGGTGGAATGGCTGGTGCGCCTGCAGGCCGGCGACGCCACGCCGGAAGTGGAGCAGGCCTGGCGCGCCTGGCGCGAAAGCGACCCGGAACACGAGCAAGCCTGGCAGCATGTGGAAGGCTGCATGGCGCGCATGCGTGCCTTGCCCGCGCCGCTGGCGCACGGCACGCTGGCGCGCAAGCCGGTCCATGCGCAGGCGAATGCGGCGCGGCGCCAGTCCTTGAAATTCCTCGCGCTGCTGGCCGTGGGCGGCGGCGCCTGGCTGGCGGGCGGAGATGAACAGGCGCGCTTCTGGCTCGCCGACTACCGCACGGGCACGGGAGAATTACGCCACGTCGTGCTGGACGACGGCACGCGCATCACGCTCAATACGGCATCCAGCATCGACGTGCGCTATGACGCGGGCCAGCGCCTGGTGACGGTAGTCAAAGGCGAGATCATGGTCAGCACGGCGCGCGATCCGGCCGGCCGGCCATTTTTCGTGCAAACGGCGCAAGGCCGCTTGCAATCGGTGGGCACGCGCTTTGCCGTGCGCGTGGAAGGAGACCGCACGCAGCTGGGGGTGTTCGCCGGTGCCGTCGACATTCAACTGGAACAGGCGTCCGATGCGGCGCGCAGGCTGCAGGCGGGCCAGCAAACCAGCTTTACGGCGGCGCAGATCGGCGCCGTTCGGACCTTGGCTGCGGGTGCGGATGCGTGGACGGCCGGCATGCTGGTGGCGCACGACATGCCGCTGGCGGAATTTATCGGCGAACTGGCCCGCTACCGCCATGGGCGCCTGGCTTGCGATCCGGCCATCGCCCACTTGCGCGTGTCCGGCATCTACCCGCTGGCCGACACGGGGCAGGTGCTCGACATGCTGACGCGCACCTTGCCCGTCGACGTGCGCCAGACCACGCGCTTCTGGGTGAGCGTGGTACCGCATCGGCAGCCTGCATGAATATTTTCTGAAAAGTGAGGGGTTTGCGATTTTCGCGTGACATAGCAAGTGAACCCTTCATTCACTTTCAGGAAAACAGTCCGCATGCCCAGCACAACACTTATTCACGTTTCTTCCGCCTCCCGTACCTGCCGCCGCAGCGTGGCGGCGCTGGCCGTCAGTCAGGCCCTGTGGCTGCTCGCCGGCAGCGGCGCCACCATCTTCGCTCCTGCGGCCCAGGCCGCGAATGCGGCGCGCATCGCGCTGGCGATACCGGCCGGCTCCCTGGAACAGGTGCTGGTGCGTTTCGGTCAGGAGACGGGTACCATGATTTCCTACCAGGCCACCGCCTTGGCGGGCAAGCGCAGCGCCGGCCTGACCGGTAGCTACAGCGTGCCTGAAGCGCTGGGCGCCATCGTCGCCGGCTCGGGCTTGCGCGCCGTGCCGCAGGCCAATGGCGGTTATGTGCTCGACGTGGCAGCGGCCGATGGTGGCCAGACCATGCCCGAGATGAGGGTCAGTGCCAGCTTTGATGCGAACGGCGCGACGGAAGGCAGCGGCGCCTATACGACGCAGAGCATGCGCTCGGCCACGCGCATGGGCCTGTCCGTGCGCGAGACGCCGCAAGCCGTCAGCGTGGTCACGCGCCAGCAGATGGATGACCAGAACCTGCAAACGGTGGAAGAGGTGCTGCAAAACGCGGCCGGCATCGCCATCAACCGCTACGACAGCGACCGTACCTCGTTCTTCGCGCGCGGTTTTTCCATCGCCAGCTACCAGTACGACGGCATTCCCACCACGGTCGACAATGCGTTCAATGTGGGCGACAGCACGCTGGACATGACGGCCTACGACCGGGTCGAGATCGTGCGCGGCGCCACGGGCCTGCTGACGGGCGCGGGCGAACCGTCGGCCACCATCAACCTGGTGCGCAAGCGCGCCTCGTCGGCGCAGCTGGCCGGCGCGGCGGCCCTGAGCCTGGGTTCCTGGCGGAATGCGCGCGCCAGCGCGGACTTTTCCACACCCCTGAGTGCCGATGGCAAGGTGCGCGGCCGCGTCGTGGCCAGCTACCAGGACAGCGAATCGTATGTGAATCTGTATCATGGCAAGAAGGCCATGGCCTACGCCACCGTGGAGGCGGATCTGGCGCCCGGCAGCGTGCTGATCGCCGGCTATGAATACCAGGACAACCGCCCGCGCGGCGGCATGTATGGCGGCCTGCCGCTGTGGTACGCGGATGGCGAACGGGCCACCTTGTCCCGCTCCGCCACCACGGCGACCACCTGGAGCCGCTGGTTCAGCACCAGCCAGACGGCTTTCCTGCGCCTGGAGCAGGAGCTGGGGCACGGCTGGAACCTGACTACCATGCTGAATCACGGCTGGGGCAATTACTCGGCGGCCGAGCTCTTCGCCAATACCTGGCCGGACAAGGCCACGGGCCAGGGCGTGACGGGCTACGCCGGCTTTTACTCGGGCACGCGTCGCCAGGACAGCGTCGACGCCTATGTGCAGGGGCCGCTGCAGCTGCTGGGCCGCAAGCACGACCTGGCGTTCGGCGTCTCGGGCAGCAACCAGTTCGCCAGCAACCCCGGCATTGCCGGCGGCAGCGTCGACTACGGCAATTTCCATCAGTGGCAGGGCCTGACGCCGGAGCCGGACTGGAACGACCCGAATTTCTCGCGCTGGAAGCTGCTCGACACGGTGCAGCAGCGCGGCATCTACGGCACGGCGCGCTTTTCGCTGGCCGATCCCTTGAAGCTGATCGTCGGCGCACGCTACAGCCGCTACAAGGCGGACCACGTCGACGACTGGGGCGGCGGCTATGCGTATGCCAAGCATGCCGTCACGCCGTATGCTGGCCTGGTATGGGATATCGATGCGCAGCATGCGCTGTACACCAGCTACAGCAAGATCTTCAAGCCGCAGGGCTACCAGGACCGGTTTGGCCGCTACCTCGACCCCGTGCAGGGCAAGAATGTGGAAGCGGGCGTGAAGGGCGAGTATTTCGGCGGCAAGCTCAATGCGGCGCTGGCCGTGTTCCGTATCGCGCAAGATGGGCTGGCGCAGGAAGACACGGGCCATTTTGTCGGCAACTCCCTGACGCAGGCGTACTACGCGGCAGCGGGCACCACCAGCAAGGGCGTGGAACTGGACGTGTCGGGCGAACTGGCGCAGGGCTGGAACGTCTCGGCCAGCGTGTCGCACGCGGCGGCCGAGGACAACACGGGCGCGCGCCTGAACAGCTATGTGCCGCAGACCCTGGCGCGCGTGTTTTCCACGTACCAGCTGTCAGGCGGCTGGCGCGCCTTGTCCGTGGGCGGCGGCGTGAACTGGCAGAGCGGCGCCTACCGCGACGCCACGGGACCGAACGGTGTCGAGCGCGTGGAGCAGGGCGGCTATGCCGTGGCCAGCCTGATGGCGAAATACGCGCTGTCGCGCCAGCTGTCCTTGCAGGCGAACGTCAACAACCTGTTCGACAAGCATTACTACAGCCAGCTTGGCATGTATAACCAGGGCTACTGGGGCGCGCCGCGCAACGCCAGCGTCACCCTGCGCTACCTCTTCTGATGCGCTTGCCTGGTGCTACAGCGGCCAGGCCTGCTTGGTGACGGCCACGGCGACGATGTAGGCGAAGACCAGCACGGCGAGCGCGAAGGCGGCGCCGCGCACGGCCGGCGTCTTGCCCCGCTTCAGGGCGATGGTGCCCAGCACGATGTAGGCCACCAGCGCGCACAGCTTGGCGGCCAGCCACGGCTGGCTGCCCGGCGACTGTCCGCTCCACACGGCGAGGGCGATGGCGCTGGCCAGCAGGGCCGTGTCGATCAGGTGCGGCAGGATTTTCACCCAGCGCTGCTGCAAGGCGGGCGAGGCGCGCAGCATCCAGGCGCCGCGCAAGAGGAACAGCGCGCCGCTGGCGGCGGCGCAGCCCATGTGGAAATGCTTGAGGCTCAGATAATCCATGCGTGATGTTGTACGGTGATTGACGGTGGCGCCAGCATAGCCGCCTTTGGCATGCTGCGCCATACGCCGTCGGGATGAGACGGGCCTAAGGCAGGAATTTGACGTAGACGAGTTCCGGATCGCCCTCGTCGAGATGGTCGATCCGGCCGCTGCGCACGAAACCCGCGCCGGCGAACAGCCCTTGCGCGACGGCGTTGGACTGGTTCGTCGAGGTGAACAGTTTGGCCGTCGTGCACGCGTCTGCGGCGGCGGCCAGCAGGCGCCGTCCCACGCCGCAGCGCTGGTGCGCGGGCGAGACCACCACCAGCGAGACAAAACCGTGGCCGAAGAAGTCGCCGTGCGTGAGGACATAGCCGGCCACCTGGCCGGCCCGGATGGCCACCTGACAGTGGCCCATGCCGACGGCGGCGCGCACGGCCTCGCCGCGCTCCGGGTGCGTCTGGGCATAGGCGTCGCAAGCCAGCATGGCTGCCACATCGCCAGCTTGGGCCACGCGCGTGATGATGTCGTCTGTTTCGTGCCTGTTCTGCATGCCGCTCCTTTTCTCCAGGCGCCGAGTGTGCCAAAAATGCGCCGGTTTGTAAAACACCCGCCATCCAGGCTAGGCGCGCACCCCGCCATCTAGTCACTTTTGCCGATGCGGCTATCCAGATTGCCTTCCCGGAATCACCCTGTGGCCGATAGTGCCTTTCGCCGCTGCCACGTAAGCTGGTCGGGACGGCTGGCCAGACGGCCAGTGCATTCATGGAGAAACATCGTGGCTACCCTAGATGGCACTAAGAACAACAGTAGTAACAAGGCAGTCGAACCGGGCATGCGGCGCAAGCAGGCGTCCGTATTGATCAGCAGTACCTTTGCATTTACCATCTGCTTTGCAGTCTGGATGATGTTTGCCGTACTGGGCATCCCCATCAAGACCAGCCTGGGTTTGACTGAAACGCAATTCGGCCTGCTGGCCGCCATGCCCGTGCTGACGGGCTCCCTCGTGCGGGTGCCATTGGGCATCTGGACGGACAAATACGGCGGACGCCGCGTCTTCTTCTGGCTGATGCTGGCCAGCGTGGTGCCGATCTACCTGATCTCCTACGCCACCGCCTACTGGCATTTCCTCGTGCTGGGCATGTTCGTGGGCCTGGCGGGCGGCTCGTTTTCCGTCGGCACGCCGTACGTGGCGCGCTGGTACGAGAAGGAGCGCCGCGGCCTGGCGATGGGCATCTTCGGCGCCGGTAACTCCGGTTCCGCGCTGACCAAGTTCGTCGCGCCCGGCATCGTCGCCGCCTTCGGCTGGCAGATGCTGCCCAAGGTGTATGCGGTGGCCATGCTGGCCACGGCCATCATCTTCTGGCTGTTTTCGTACACGGACAAATCGCACCTGGCGCCATCGGGCGAAAGTTTTTCGGCGCAGATGAAGGTGCTGAAGGATCCGCGCGTGTGGCGCTACTGCCAGTACTACTCGGTGGTGTTCGGCGGCTATGTGGCGCTGGCCCTGTGGATGACGAAGTACTACGTGGCCGAATATGGCTTTGACTTGAAGCACGCGGCGCTGCTGGCCGCCTGCTTCTCGCTGCCGGGCGGCGTGCTGCGCGCGGTGGGCGGCTGGATATCCGACAAATACGGTGCGGCGAAAGTCACCTGGGCCGTGATGTGGGTGTGCTGGGTGTGCTTCTTCCTGCTGTCGTATCCGCAAACGCAGATGGTGATCGAGACCGTCACGGGGCCGCTGGCCTTCCATATCGGTCTGTCGCCGCTGTGGTTCACCGTGCTGCTGTTCATCGTCGGCATCGCCATGGCTGTCGGCAAGGCGTCCGTCTTCAAGTTCATCGGCGATGATTTTTCCGACAACATTGGCGCCGTCTCGGGCGTGGTGGGTCTGGCCGGCGGCCTGGGCGGCTTCATCCTGCCCGTGATGTTCGGCGCCCTGGTGGACTTCACGGGCGTGCGTTCGAGCTCCTTCATGCTCCTGTACGGCACCGTCTGCGTTTCCCTCGTCTGGATGCATTTCTCGTTCAAGCCGCTGCGTGCGGCACCAACTACTCAACCTGCAGGAGTACAAGCATGAGCCGCTATATGATCAATACCTGGGAGCCGGAAACACCGAGCTTCTGGCAAAGCACGGGCAAGGCCACGGCCGCGCGCAATCTGTGGATCTCGATTCCCGCGCTGCTGCTGGCGTTCGCCGTGTGGATGGTGTGGAGCGTGGTGGTGGTCAACCTGCCCAACATCGGTTTTACCTACAGTAACAACCAGCTGTTCTGGCTGACGGCCTTGCCGGGCCTGTCCGGCGCCACCTTGCGCATCTTTTACTCGTTCATGGTACCGATCTTCGGCGGCCGCCGCTGGACGGCCATTTCCACGGGTTCGCTGCTGATTCCCGCCATCGGCATCGGCCTGGCCGTGCAGGACGTGAACACCGGTTATCCGACCATGCTGATCCTGGCGCTGCTGTGCGGCTTCGGCGGCGGCAATTTCGCCTCGTCGATGGCCAACATCAGCTTTTTCTATCCGAAGGCCAGCAAAGGCTTCGCGCTGGGCATGAATGCGGGCCTGGGCAACCTGGGCGTATCGGTGGTGCAGTTCGTCGTGCCGCTGGTGATCACCTTCGCCGTCTTCGGCGCCTGGGGCGGCGATTCGCTCACCTGGGTCAAGAATGGCGTGAGCAAGGAGATGTGGCTGCAAAACGCGGGCTTCATCTGGGTGCCGTTCATCGCGCTGTCCACTTTGCTGGCCTGGTTCGGCATGAATGACCTGGCATCGGCCAAGGCCTCGTTTTCCGAGCAGGCCGTGATCTTCAAGCGCAAGCACAACTGGCTCATGTGCTGGCTGTACACGGGCACCTTCGGCTCCTTCATCGGCTATTCGGCCGCGTTTCCGCTGCTGATCAAGATCCAGTTCCCCGACGTCAACCCGCTCGATTACGCCTTTCTGGGCCCGTTGGTCGGCGCCCTGGCGCGTGTCGCCGGCGGCGTGATTTCCGATAAACTGGGCGGTGCCCGCGTCACCCTGTGGTCGTTCCTCTTGATGATAGGCGCCGTGCTGGGCGTGCTGTACTTCATGCCGCAAGCGGGCGGAAGTGTGCACACTGCGGGCAGCTTCAACGGCTTCTTCTGGATGTTCATGCTGCTGTTCGCCGGCACGGGCATCGGCAATGCGTCGACCTTCCGCATGATTCCCGTGATCTTCCTGACGGAGCACCAGCGCGCGGCCGCCGGCAAGGGCAAGGCGGCGCAGGAGCAGGCGATCGTCGACGCCAACAAGGAAGGCGCGGCCGTGCTGGGCTTCACCTCGGCCGTGGCGGCCTACGGCGCCTTCTTCATCCCGAAAAGCTATGGCACCTCGATTGCGCTGACGGGCAGCCCCGACGCGGCCCTGTGGTGCTTCATCGGCTTTTATGTCAGCTGCATCGCCATCACCTGGTGGTGCTATGCGCGCAAGAATGCGCCGATGCCTTGCTAAAGTTGGAATGTCTGGCAAGTCGTTCTTGCCAGACGTTGAGGAAATGAGAGTATGTCATGGAAGAACTGGAAAAATTCGTCAACGGCTTCAGCCTGTTTCAGCAGCAGTATTTCAGCGAGCCGCAAACCTTGTACGACAGCCTGCGCGACGGGCAGCGGCCCTCGACCTTGCTGATCGGCTGCTGCGATTCTCGCGTCGATCCCATGCTGCTGACGGGCAGCGACCCGGGCGACATGTTCGTCGTGCGCAATATCGCCAACCTGGTGCCGCCGTGCACGCCCGACGCGCCGCCCGGCGTCAGTTCGGCCATCGAGTTCGCCGTCTGCAAGCTGGAAGTGGCCAGGGTCATCGTGCTGGGACATGCGCGCTGCGGCGGCATCCGCGCGCTGCTGGAACCGCAGCCGCGCGCGGAAGGGCAGGAAACGGACTTCGTGGGACAGTGGATGCGCATTGCCGAACCGGTGGCGCAGCGCGTGCGGCGCGAGCTGGCGCACCGCTCGTCGGACGAACAGCACCATGCGTGCGAACTGGCCAGCATCCTGCAGTCGCTGGACAACCTGCTCACCTACCCGTGGCTCAAGCGCCGGGTGGAGCAGGGGGTATTGAAACTGCATGGCTGGTATTTCGATATCGACAGCGGGGCGCTGATGGCCTATTCGGCGCGCCAGCAGCAGTTTTTGCCGCTCGTCTGTCCGATAGAGCGGGCGCGCCATCTGCATGAGCGCCCCTGGCCGGATGCGGCCAGGTAATCCGAAACGTGGCGCCAACAATGTGTCGGATTACGCTACGCTAATCCGACCTGCGTCGCGGCATTCTTCCGCCAATTACGCAAGGTAGGTCGGATTAGCCCGCAGGGCGTAATCCGACAAGTTCCCTCAGCTAAAACGCAATAAATCCCCGCTGCGGTCAAACGCCAGCAGGCTGTCGATGCGGCCTTGCTCGATGGCCGTCACCATGGCGCGCAGGGGCGCTTCGCATTCCTGCGCCGCTGGCGGCTGGCCCTCGCGACCCGCCAGTCCCGCCACGAAGACCACGTCCCAGTGCGTCTGCATCTGTTTCGACTCCTCCTTCAATGTCTCGAAGCTGTCCAGTTCCTCGGGCAGCTTGTCGGCGCACATCACGGGCGTGAGGGACTTGCCCTGGCCGCCAGGCTGGGCCTGCGCCTGGGTAAAGGTGAACAGCAGGCGTTGCGGCTGCTCCTGGTTGCGGGCGCTGTGCAGCAGGCTGGCGTAATCGGTAATCGACATGATGCTCTTTCTCTGTGTTGAACGATGACGACAGGTATACCGCAGCACGGTCGCGGCGCCCATAGGCAATAGTGACTATCCGGGTGACTACGCGCCTATGCATTCCTGGTGCCGGAAACCGACTTCTTGCCAATACCGCCGGGCACGGCGCGTCGATAGACTGTTTGTATCGACGCGTGGGCCATCCGGCTTGCAGCGTTTTTATGACCTGGCGCCGCTCCTGCGGCGCAATGTGGAGGTAGCATGAGTCACTTTCTGGACCGTCTTAAATTTTTTAGCAAGCCCGCCGAGCCGTTCTCGAACGGCCATGGCACCGTGGTCGATGAAGACCGCACCTGGGAAAACGCCTACCGCCAGCGCTGGCAGCACGACAAGATCGTGCGTTCCACGCATGGCGTGAACTGTACCGGCTCGTGCAGCTGGAAGGTGTACGTCAAGAATGGCCTGATCACCTGGGAAACCCAGCAAACCGATTATCCGCGCACGCGCCCCGACCTGCCCAACCACGAACCGCGCGGCTGCCCGCGCGGCGCCAGCTATTCCTGGTACGTGTATTCGGCCCAGCGCGTGAAATACCCGATGGTGCGGGGCCGGCTGATGGAAATGTGGCGCGAAGCGCGCAAGACCATGGACCCCGTCACGGCCTGGGACTGGATCAGCCAGGACCCCGTGCGCTCGCAGCAATACAAATCCATCCGCGGCCTGGGCGGCTTCGTGCGCGCCACGTGGGAAGAATCGAATGAAATCATCGCCGCCGCGAACGCGCTGACGATCAAGAAATACGGCCCGGACCGCATCGTCGGCTTCTCGCCGATTCCCGCCATGTCCATGGTCAGCTACGCCTCCGGCACGCGCTACCTGTCGCTGATCGGCGGCGTGGCCCTGAGCTTCTACGACTGGTACTGCGACTTGCCGCCGGCCAGCCCGCAAGTGTGGGGCGAGCAGACGGACGTGCCGGAATCGGCCGACTGGTACAACTCGACCTATCTGATGGTGTGGGGCTCGAACGTGCCGATGACGCGCACGCCGGACGCCCACTTCTACACGGAAGTGCGCTACAAGGGCACGAAAACCGTGGCCATCTCGCCCGATTACGGCGAAATGGTGAAGTTCGGCGACATCTGGCTGGCGCCGAAACAGGGCACGGACGCCGCGCTGGCGCTGGCCATGGGCCACGTCATCCTCAAGGAATTCCACTCGGAAGGGCAGAGCGCCTACTTCCGCGACTATGCGCGCCAGTACACGGACTTCCCCATGCTGGTACTGCTCAAGGAGCATAACGGCACCCTGGTGCCCGATTACTTCCTGCGCGCTTCGCACCTGGACAACAACCTCGACGAAACCAACAATCCGGAATGGAAAACCCTCGTCATCGACGAAACCACGGGTGCGATCACGGCGCCGGCCGGCTCCATCGGCTTCCGCTGGGGCGAGTCGGGCAAGTGGAACCTGGAACAGAAGGCGGGCGGCAGCGGCGCGCCCATCGTGCCGATGCTCTCCATGATCAACGACAGCGACGCCGTCACGGAAGTGGGTTTTGCCTACTTCGGCGGCAAGGACGCGTCCGACATGCTGCTGCGCAAGGTGCCGGTGAAAACCATCCGCCTGGCCGACGGCACGACGGGCCTCGTCACCACGGTGTTCGACCTGACCCTGGCCAACTACGGCATCGACCGTGGCCTGGGCGGCGAAAACGTGGCGGAAAGCTATGACGACGACGTGCCGTACACCCCCGCGTGGCAGGAAAAGCACACGGGCGTGAAACGCGCCGACGTCATCACCGTGGCGCGCCAGTTCGCGGAAAACGCGGACCAGACGCGCGGCAAGAGCATGGTCATCGTGGGCGCCGGCCTGAATCACTGGTACCACATGGACATGACGTATCGGGGCATCATCAACATGCTGATGATGTGCGGCTGTATCGGCCAGTCCGGCGGCGGCTGGGCCCATTACGTGGGCCAGGAAAAGCTGCGTCCGCAAACGGGCTGGACGCCTTTGGCCTTCGCCCAGGACTGGGTGCGCCCGATGCGCCAGATGAACGGCACCTCGTTCTTCTATGCCCACACGAGCCAGTGGCGCCACGAGAAGCTGGAGACGGGCGACATCGCCTCGCCATCGGCGGCAGGCGGCACGGGCGACCTGACCCTGCTCGACTACAACGCCAAGGCCGAGCGCATGGGCTGGCTGCCATCGGCGCCGCAGCTGCAGACCAATCCGCTGGAAGTGGCCAAGGCCGCCAAGGCGGCAGGGCAGGCGCCGGCCGCGTATGCGCTCGACCAGATCAAGGCGGGCCAGCTGCAGTTTTCGTGCGACGATCCGGACAACCCAGCCAACTTCCCGCGCAATATGTTTGTCTGGCGCTCGAACATCCTGGGCAGCTCGGGCAAGGGCCACGAATACTTCCTGAAATACCTGCTGGGCACGCAGAACGGCTTGCTCAGCGATGAAGACGACTGCATCACGCCGAAGCAGGTGAAAGTGCGCCCGGCCGCCGAAGGCAAGCTCGATCTGCTGGTGGTGCTGGACTTCCGCATGTCGACCACCTGCCTGTACGGCGACGTGGTGCTGCCGACGGCCACCTGGTACGAAAAGGACGATCTGAATACGTCGGACATGCATCCGTTCATCCATCCGCTGTCCGAAGCCGTGCAGCCCCTGTGGCAATCGAAGTCGGACTGGGAAATCTACAAGGGGCTGGCCGAGAAATTCTCGGAAATCGGCGGCGAACTGCTGGGCACCCAGCAAGACATCATCCTCACGCCGCTGATGCACGACACGCCGGGCGAACTGGGCCAGCCCTTCGATCCCAAGGACTGGCGCGCCGGCGAATGCGATGCGATTCCCGGCAAGACCATGCCGAACATGACGGTGGTCGAGCGCAATTACCGCGACGTCTACAAGAAGTTCACCTCGGTCGGACCGCTGCTGGAAACCATCGGCAACGGCGGCAAGGGCATTTCCTGGAAGACGGGCCATGAAGTCGAGGTCCTGCGCGGCATCAACCGCACGGTGCTCGATGAAGGCGTGTCGAAGGGCCAGCCGCGCCTCGATACGGCCATCGATGCGGCCGAGATGATCCTGTCGCTGGCGCCGGAAACGAATGGCCACGTGGCCGTGAAAGCCTGGGCCGCGCTGTCCGCCATCACGGGACGCGAGCACACGCATCTGGCGCTGCCGCGCGAGCATGACAGCATCCGCTTCCGCGACGTGCAGGCGCAGCCGCGCAAGATCATTTCCTCGCCCACCTGGTCGGGCCTGGAAAGCGAGGAAGTCAGCTACACGGCCGGCTATACCAACGTGCATGAACTGATTCCATGGCGCACCCTGACGGGCCGCCAGCAGTTCTACCAGGATCACCTGTGGATGCGCGACTTCGGCGAGGGACTGTGCGTGTACAAGCCGGCCATCAACACGAAGACGACGGAAGCGCTGCTGGGCACCAAGCCGAACGGCAACAAGGAACTGGCGCTGAACTTTTTGACGCCGCACCAGAAATGGGGCATCCACTCCACGTATTCGGACAACCTGCGTATGCTGACCCTGTCGCGCGGCGGACCGCACGTGTGGCTGTCGGAGGCCGACGCGCAAGCTGCCGGCATCGTCGACAACGACTGGATCGAGGTCTTCAACGTGAACGGCACCCTGACGGCGCGCGCCATCGTCAGCCAGCGCATCCCGGCCGGCATGACGATGATGTACCACGCCCAGGAAAAGATCATCAACGTGCCCGGCGCGGAGATGACGGGCAAGCGGGGCGGCATCCATAACTCGGTGACGCGCGCCGTGCCCAAGCCGACGCACATGATCGGCGGCTACGCCCAGCTGGCCTACGGCTTCAATTACTACGGCACGGTGGGCTCCAACCGCGATGAATTCGTATTGGTGCGCAAGATGAACAAGGTTGACTGGCTCGAAGGGCCATTGGAAACAGAAGACGGGAGCATGGTATGAAAATCAGAGCGCAAATCGGCATGGTGCTGAACCTGGACAAGTGCATCGGCTGCCACACCTGTTCCGTCACCTGCAAAAACGTGTGGACCAGCCGCGACGGCGTCGAGTACGCATGGTTCAACAACGTGGAAACCAAGCCCGGCATCGGCTATCCGAAGCAGTGGGAAAACCAGGACAAGTGGAATGGCGGCTGGCGCCGCACGGACGCTGGCAAGATCGAGCCGCGCCAGGGCAGCCGCTTGAAGATCCTGGCCAATATCTTCGCCAACCCGAACCTGCCCGCCATCGACGAGTACTACGAGCCGTTCACCTACGACTACGAGCACCTGCAAAGCGCGCCGCTGTCGCAGACGCCGCCGACTGCCCGTCCGATCTCCGTGCTGACGGGGAAAAAGATGGAAAAAATCGAGTGGGGTCCGAACTGGGAAGATGACCTGGGCGGCGAGTTTGCCCAGCGCAGCAAAGATAAACTGTTCGACAACATGCAGAAGGAGATGTACGGCACCTTCGAAAACACCTTCATGATGTATCTGCCGCGTCTGTGCGAGCATTGCCTCAACCCGACGTGCGTGGCGTCTTGCCCGTCCGGCTCCGTGTACAAGCGCGAAGACGACGGCATCGTGCTGATCGACCAGGACAAGTGCCGCGGCTGGCGCATGTGCATCTCCGGTTGCCCGTACAAGAAGATTTACTACAATTGGTCGTCCGGCAAGGCGGAGAAGTGCACGTTCTGCTTCCCCCGCATCGAGGCGGGCCAGCCTACCGTGTGCTCGGAAACGTGCGTGGGCCGCATCCGCTACCTGGGCGTGCTGCTGTACGACGCCGACAAGATCGAGGCTGCCGCCTCCGTGCCGCAGGAGCAGGACCTGTACCAGGCGCAATTGGACCTGTTCCTCGATCCGCACGACCCGGCCATCATCGCCGAGGCGCGCCGCCAGGGCATCCCGGACCTTTGGCTCGATGCGGCCGTCAAGTCGCCCGTCTACAAGATGGCCGTCGAGTGGAAGGTGGCGTTCCCGCTGCATCCCGAATACCGCACCTTGCCGATGGTGTGGTACGTGCCGCCCCTGTCGCCGATCCAGGCGGCCGCCGAATCGGGCAAGCTGGGCGTGAACGGCATGCTGCCGGACACCCAAAGCCTGCGCATTCCCGTGCAGTACCTGGCCAATTTGCTGACGGCCGGCGACCAGCCGCCCATCGTCACGGCGCTGGACCGCATGCTGGCCATGCGTGCCTACATGCGCAGCAAGACGGTCGAGAAGGTGGAGAACCTCACGGTGCTGAAACAGGTGGGATTGACCCAGGCGCAGGTGGAGGACATGTACCACATCATGGCCATCGCCAATTACGAAGACCGCTTCGTCATCCCCAGCAGCCACAAGGAAATGGCCGAGGACAGCTTCAACGAGAAGGGTTCGTGCGGCTTCAGCTTCGGCAACGGCTGCTCGGACGGCAGCAGTGAGCCGACCTTGTTCGGCAAGAAAAAACACGGTTCGGCCATCTTCATGCAGATGCCGAAGTCGCGCAAAACGGCGCCTGGCGCCTAAGGAGACGATATGACACACGCTATGCATCACTATCAAGTCCTGTCGCGCCTGCTGCTGTACCCGGAGCCCGAGCTGATCGCGCACCTGCCGCAACTGGAGGCCGCGCTGGCGGCCGTGCCGGAGCAGCACGCGCTGTTGCGGCCTTTGCTGGCGCACCTGGAAAGCAGCAGCCTGATCGACCTGCAGCAGCAGTACGTGGCCACCTTCGACCGCAATCCGTCGCACTCGCTGCACCTGTTCGAGCATATCCACGGCGAATCGCGCGACCGGGGTCAGGCCATGGTCGACCTGATGGAGGAATACAAGCGCCACGGCCTGCAGATGGTGGGCGACGACTTGCCCGACTTCGTGCCCCTGTTCCTGGAGTTCTTGGCGCAGCTCGACGAGGAAGTCTCGGCGCCGCTGCTGGGCGACGCCGTCCACGTGCTGGCGCACATCGGCCGCAAGCTGACGGCCAACGGCAGCCCGTATGCGCCCGTCTTCACCTTGCTCGAACGCCTGAGCCCCGTGGCGGCCGAAATGCTGGCCGAACCGCCGGTGCGCGACATGGATGAAGCGCTGGAAACCTTCGGTCCCGGTGCGGACGGCGTCGAGCCGCTGCTGCGCCAAGGTCCTGGCCAGGTCGCGGGCGGCGTCCATCCCGTGCATTTTCACCCGCAGCCGCGGCGCGCCGCCTAACTGGCCCACTGCGCCCGCATGAGGAGAGTACATCATGAGTAATTACTTGCATCAATTTGTGTATGGCATCTATCCATACATCGCGCTGGCCATCTTTTTTCTCGGTAGCCTGATCCGTTTCGACCGCGAGCAATACACGTGGAAGTCCGATTCCAGCCAGCTGCTGCACCGCGGCAGCCTGCGCCTGGGCAATATCCTGTTCCACATCGGCATCATCGGCCTGCTGTTCGGCCATGCGGCCGGCTTGCTCACCCCGGTCTGGGTGTGGGATACGCTGGGCGTGTCGCATAGCCTGAAGCAGGGCGTGGCCATGGCGGCCGGCGGCGTGATGGGCGGCCTGTGCCTGGCCGGCATCCTGATCCTGCTGGCGCGCCGCTTCGGCAATGCACGGCTGCGCGCCGTCACCACGGCCGGCGACAAGCTGGTGATGCTGTGGATCTTGCTGACCTTGCTGCTGGGCCTGTCGTCGATTTTTGTGTCGGCTTCGCACATGGATGGCCACATGATGGTCTTGCTGATGAACTGGGCGCAGCACATCGTGACTTTCCGCGGCGACGCGGCCAGCTTCATCGTTGATGCGCCGCTGGTGTTCAAGCTGCACCTGTTCATGGGCATGTCGCTGTTCGTCATCTTCCCGTTCACCCGCCTGGTGCATGTGTGGAGCGGCTTTGGCGCTGTTGCTTACCTTGGCCGCGCCTATCAACTGGTGCGCCGCCGTTAAGAAAGGAGTCACATCATGGGAATCTCCGTCAATGGCATCGACATCGACGATGCCGACATCGCGCAGGAATTGCCGCATCACGACGGTGCCGGCAATCCGCTGAAACAGGCCGTGCATGAACTGGTGCTGCGCCGGCTGCTGCTGGACGAGGCCGGACGCCTCGGCGTGCAGGGCGGCAGCGATGACGACCGCATCGAGGCGCTGTTCGCGCAGGAAGTGCGCGTGCCGCCCGCCGACGATGCGGCTTGCCGCACCTTTTATGCACAGCGCCCGCAGTTGTTTCGCAGCGGCGCGCTGGTCGAGGCGCGCCACATCCTGTTTCAGGTGACGCCGGAAGCGCCCCTGGAGCTGCTGCGCACGACGGCGCAAGCCGTGCTCGACGCCCTGAAACTGGCGCCCGAGCGCTTCGCCGAACTGGCGGCGCAGTACTCGAACTGCCCGTCCGGCGCCCTGGGCGGGAGCCTGGGCCAGCTGTCGCCGGGCCAGAGCGTGCCGGAATTCGACGCCCTCGTGTTCCGCCTGGAAGAGGGCGCGCTGGCCGGCCACTTGCTGGAAACGCGCTTCGGCTACCACATCGTGCAGGTGCAGCGCCGGGTCGAAGGCCAGGCCATCGCCTACGAAGCCGTGCAGGCGCAGATCGCCGACCGGCTGGCGCGGGCGGCGTGGCAGCGCGCCGTGCACCAGTACCTGCACTTGCTCGTGGGGCGCGCGGACATCGCCGGTATCGAGCTCGAAGGCACAGCCAGCCCGCTGGTTCAGTAAGTAGAAATGCGTAGCTAAAAAGGCGTAGGCCGCTAGGCCTTCTGGGGCACTGCCAGATCGTGCCCCAGCCTTTACAATCACGGAAGAATCAGGAGTAGCGTCATGGGTAGCGTCAAGTTGCAGGACCGTTTTGGCCGTTCGATCGATTATGTGCGGCTGTCCGTCACCGACCGCTGCGATTTGCGCTGCGGTTATTGCATGCCCAAGGGATTTCGCGGCTTCGAGGAGCCGAAGGACTGGCTGACGTTCGACGAGATCGAGCGCCTGCTGGGAATTTTTGTGCGTCTCGGCACGCGCCGCGTGCGCCTGACGGGCGGCGAGCCCCTGTTGCGGCGCAATCTGCCGCAGCTGGCGCAAAGGCTGTCCGCGCTGCCCGGTCTGGACGATCTGTCGCTGTCGACCAACGCCACCCAGCTGGGCAAGCATGCCGCGGCCTTGCGCGCGGCGGGCGTGGACCGCATCAACGTCAGCCTCGATTCGCTCGACCGCGCCTGCATGCAGCAGATCACGGGGCGCGACAGCCTGCAGCCGATTCTCGATGGCCTGATGGCGGGCAAGGCGGCCGGTTTCGATCCGATCAAGATCAATATGGTAGCCATGCGTGGCGTCAATGACGGCCAGATCGAGGCCATGGCGGCGTTTTGCATTGAGCAGCAGTTCATCCTGCGCCTGATCGAAGCCATGCCGATGGGCAGCACGGGCCGCGATGCCAGCTACATGCCGCTGGGCCCCGTGCGCGAACGCCTGGCGGCCCGCTTCGGCCTGGTGCCGCAGGCGATGGAACTGGGTGGCGGGCCGGCGCGCTACATGGCGACCCCCGACGGACGCTCGAGCATCGGCTTCATCACGCCCATGTCGCAGCATTTTTGCGCCACCTGCAACCGCGTGCGCCTGTCCGTCGATGGTACCCTGTACCTGTGCCTGGGACAGGAAGAGAAATTCGCGTTTGGCCCCATGCTGCGCGGCGGGGCCACGGATGCGCAGATCGAAGCGGCGATCCGCGCCGCCATCGAACTCAAGCCGCAGCAGCATGATTTCAATACGCAGCCGGACAAGATTATCCGGTTCATGGCGCAGACGGGCGGCTGAGTGGATGTGTCACTGCTGGGGTCAGACCCGCCGGGGAAATACGTCCCAGTGGGCCGTATTTCGATCCGCAGGGACTGACCCCGGATCTTTGCCTGTGGGTGGAGTGATGTCGCTGACTTGACTGCATAGGGGCCACAAACAGGTATTTATTAGGGGTAGTATGAAATTCAAGGCGATGTTTTCCTCCTGGCAGAAGCTGTCGACCAAGATCGTCGGCGCGCTGCTGCTCATGCTGGTGCTGGCCCTGAGCGCCATCGGCTGCACCCTGTTCCTGTCGTGGCAGCTCGAAGGCAGTTCGGCCGCCATCAACGAGACGGGCCGGCTGCGCATGCAGACTTACCGCCTGACCCTGCTGCTTGCCAGCGACGCCCGCGAACAGGCGCGCCAGCAGGTGCTGCTGATCGACGAGACCCTGGCCAAGATCGGCCACGGCGACCCGCAGCGCCCCTTGTTCCTGCCCCCCAGCACGGCCATCAAATCCGAATTCGAGCGCATCGGCACCGCCTGGCGCGGCGCCTTGCGCCCGGCCGCGCTGGCCGCCGATTCCGCCGCGCGCGCGCGCCAGTTCGAGCATGACGCCGATACCTTCGTCGGCCAGGTCGATCAATTGGTGCGCCTGATCGAGCACGATAGCGAGCAGCGCACCTTCTGGCTGCGCGCCTCGCAGCTGATCCTCGTCGGCATGGCCGTCATCGGTACGGTCAGCATGATTTACCTGATGTTCATGCTGATCATCGAGCCGGTGACGCGGCTGCGCCTGGGCATGCAGCGCATGAAGGAGCGCGATTTCAGCGTGCGCCTGGCCGTCGAAAGCAATGACGAATTCGGCCAGCTGGCCAGCGGCTTCAACCAGATGGCCGACCGTCTGCAGGCGCTGTACGGCAACCTGGAAGAGGGCGTGCGCAGCAAGACGGCCACGCTCGAATACCGCAACCGCGAGCTGGCGCTGCTGTACGAAAGCGCGGCCTTTTTGCAGCGCCCGCAACCGCTGGAAGACATCTGCGGCGGCTTCATGCAGCGCATCGTCGATTATTTCGAGGCCGACGGCTCCACCGTGCGCGTGCTCGACGCCGAGCGGGGCAACCTGCACATGGTGGTGCATACGGGCCTGTCCGAAGAACTGGTGGCGTCCGAGCATTGCCTGAAGGTGGGCGACTGCCTGTGCGGCACGGCCGTCGAGATGAAGGTGGCGAAGGTGCACGACATGCGCCGCATCGACAAGGCGCACGAGCTGCGCTGCCACCGCGAGGGTTTTGCCACCGTTTCCGTCTTCCACATCCATGCGCACGAACAGCACCTGGGCTTTTTCAACCTGCATTTCCGCCATGCGCGCGTGTTTTCCGCGCGCGAGCTGGCCTTGCTGGAAACCCTGGGCCAGCTGCTGGGCATCGCGCTGGAAAACCTGCGCCTGGCCGCGCGCGAGCGCGAAATGGCTATTTCCGAAGAGCGCAACCTGGTGGCGCAGGGCCTGCACGACAGCATCGCGCAAAGCCTCAACTTCCTCAACCTGCAGGTGCAGATGCTCGACGACTCCGTGCGCAACGCGCGCTTCGACGAGGTGGCGGGCATCGTGCCGGCCCTGCACGCGGGCGTGAAGGAAAGTTACGAGGACGTGCGCGAACTGCTGGCCAATTTCCGCAGCCGCCTGATGGAAGATGACCTGATCGGCTCCCTGCGCGCGGCGCTCGACAAATTTCGCCGCCAGACGGGCATCGACGCCGAGCTGCTGGCCGACGTCGACGGCGCGCCATTCCCCCGCGAGCAGCAATTGCAGTTATTATTCATCGTGCAGGAAGCGCTGTCGAACATCCGCAAGCACGCGCAGGCCAGCCACGTCGAGGTGCGCCTCGCCGATCACCAGGATTTTACGCTGACGATCAGCGACAACGGCGTCGGCTTCGACGCTGCCGCCGTGCTGGAAAAGGGCGACAGCCATGTCGGCATCCATATCATGCGCGAGCGCGCGCAGCGCATCGAGGCCACGTTCGACGTGCATGCCTGCCCCGGCGGCGGCACGACCGTCGAACTGCATTTGTCGCGCGAGCAGCGCCGCGCCGCCTAAGCCACTATCTGAAAGTACAAAAAAATGGAGACTCCCGATAAACCGATCACCGTCATGCTGGTGGACGACCACGCGCTGTTCCGCAGCGGCATACGCTCGCTGCTGCAGCGCCACACGGAATTTTCCGTCGTGGGCGAGGCCGCCGACGGCGTGGAAGGCATCAAGCGCGCCATCCAGCTGCAGCCCGACGTGGTGCTGCTGGACCTGAACATGGCCGGCATGTCCGGCGTGGAAGCGCTGCAGCTGATGCAGCACGACTGCCCCGACACGGCCATCGTCATGCTGACAGTGTCGGAAGACGCCGAAGACCTGGCCACGGCCCTGCGCGCGGGCGCCTGCGGCTATCTGATCAAGAATATCGACGCCGACTACCTGGTGCGCGCCATCCGCCGCGCGGCGGCCGGCGAAGTCGTCATCGCCGAAGCCATGACGGGCAAGCTGGTGGCGCAGCTGCAGGCGGGCACGCGGCGCGAGGAGCCCGTGTCGGAGCTGGACAAGCTCACCCCGCGTGAAAAGGAAATTATCGACTGCCTGTCGCGCGGCGAGAGCAACAAGGGCATCGCGCGCACCCTGGACCTGGCCGAAAGCACGGTCAAGATCCACGTGCAGAACGTGCTGAAAAAACTCAACCTCACGAGCCGCGTGCAGGCGGCCGTGTACGCGGTCGAGCACCGCCAGGGGAAGTAGCCCGAGTTGGGGTCTGACCCGCCGGGCCGGACCCCATGGCTATTATCTCTAGTCCTTTATGCCGATGGCGGCATCTGCGCTTTTAAAGTAGTATATTGAATATATCTTTAAAGGCGACTCCATCATGGCCATCACTCCGATCAGCGAACCTTCTTCCTCTCCCGCCGCCTCCGGCGCGGCGCCCTGGCAAGCCGGCCACGCCGTCTGGCAACTGGGTTTCCGCCCGTTCTACCTGCTGGCGGCCGTGTTTGCGGCCGTCACCATACCCCTGTGGCTGGCCAGCTATGCGGGCTGGCTGACGGGCGGTCTGCACGTGGGACTGGGCTGGCACATGCACGAGATGGTGTTCGGCTTCGCCGTGGCCGTCGTCGTGGGTTTCCTGTACACGGCGGGGCGCAACTGGACGGGCTTGCCGACGCCGCACGGCGCGCCGCTGATGGCGCTGGTGGCGTTGTGGCTGGCGGGGCGCGTGGCCATGCTGTGCGGCCCCGGGCTGCTGGCGGCGCTGGTCGAGTGGCTGTTCCTGCCGCTGGCCGCCTTGCCCCTGTACCGCGTGCTGCGCCGCTCGGGCAATACGCGCAACCTGTTCCTCGTCGGTCTGCTGGCCTTGCTGGCGCTGGCCAACGGCCTGTTTCACGCGGCCGTGCTGGGCGCTCTGCCGCTGTCGCTGTTTGTGCCGGTGCAGGCGGCCATCTTCATCATCGTGCTGATCGAATCGGTGATCGGCGCGCGCGTCATTCCCATGTTTACCCGCAATGGCGCGCCGGGCAGCACGCCGGTGGCCAGTCCGCAGCGCGCGCTGGTCGCCGTGGCCTGCATGGCGGCCGCCGCGATCGCGTGGCTGGCCGGCGCGCCGGCCTGGCTGACGGCGCCGCTGGCGTTGTGTGCTGCCGGCGTGTCGCTGGCCAATCTGCTGGCGTGGCAGCCGCAGCGCACGGTGCGCGTGCCGCTGCTGTGGATATTGCACCTGTCGTATGCGTGGATAGGCATCGGCTTCGCGCTGCTGGCGGCCGCCAGCCTGGGCCTGCTGCCGGCCAGCGCCGCCTTGCACGCGCTGACGGTGGGCTCGATGGCGGGCCTGATCATCGGCATGATGACGCGCACCACGCTGGGCCACACGGGCCGTGCGCTCAAGGGCGGCAGGGCGGAAGCGGCGATGTATTGGCTGATCCAGCTGGGCGCGCTGGCGCGCCTGCTGGCCGCCGTCGGTCCCGCCGCGCTGGCCATGCCGCTGCTGCTGGCCGCCGGCGCGTGCTGGTCGCTGGCCTTTGGCCTGTATGCGTGCGTGTATGCGCCGTATCTGTGGCGCGCCAGGGTGGATGGCCGCGAAGGCTAGGCGGGTATCAGAACGGGCGCCAAGCCAGCAGTTTTCTGATTTCCGGCGTCCAGTAGGACAGCGATTCGCCCACGACGAATAGCAGCAGGCCCAGCATCAAGGCTCTCAGCAGCAAATCCCTGCACCAGATCATGGCGTCTCCTGAATTTTCATACTGGCAAGTCTATCATTCGCATGCGCTGCCATGTTGCGTTTCTGGCACGGCTGCCTGGCCGGGCGCCGGCGCCTGTGCCGTGTATGCGGCGGCGGCATCGATGGCGTGCGCCAGCGCCTGTTCCAGTGCATCGAGCGCGGCTGACGCATCGTCGCCCCCGTGCAGCAGTTGTTCGGCTTGCTGTGCGGCTTGCAGCGTGGCGGGCAGGGCCAGGCTGCCCGCCACGCCGGCCAGCTTGTGCGCCAGCGCGGCGGCGTCGCCGCGTGCATCGGCCGCCAGCAGCGCGCGCATGGCGCTCACCGTGTTGCGGTAGGTGTTGCCGAAGTGCGACAGGTGCTGGCGGTAGGGCGCCTCGCCGAGCCACTGCGCCATCCCTTGCTTCAGGTCGATAACGGAGGCCGCTCCGCCCGCCCGCAGGGGCGGAGCGGCTGCGGCCATGACCGTCGGCAAGGCCGGCAGCCCTTGCGCATGGCGCCGGTGCGCGCGCGCGATCAGGGCGATGGTCTGCGGCACGTCGAACGGTTTGCTGATGAAATGGTTCACGCCCGCTTCCAGTGCCGCCGCGCGCTGGGTCTGGAACGCACCGGCCGTCAGGGCCACCACGGGCAAGTCCTGGAACTGCGGCAGCTGGCGCAGCGCGCGCGTGGCCTGCAAGCCATCCATCACAGGCATCTGCACATCCATCAGCACGATGTCGACGTCGGCCGGGTGGGCCAGCAGCCAGTCCAGCGCCTGCTGGCCATCGCAGGCGAACGAGGGCAGGGCGCCCTGGTCGCACAGGATATGCTTGACCACGTCGCGATTGATCTCGCTGTCGTCGACCACCAGCACGCGCACGCCGGCCAGCACGCGTTCGCCCAGCGCCGCGTGGCCCGCGTCCAGGCCGGCCGCTTCGGCGCGCCGCTGGCGCGCTTCCATCGTCGCGTTGTACAGGCTGGAGGCCGTCACCGGTTCGTTGAGGATGGCATCGGCCGGATTGGCCGGGTCCGTATGGCGGCGCGCTGGCGCCGTCGCCGGCGCGCCGCTGGCCGCCAGGATGACGATGGGGCAGTCCTGCGGCGGCAGGTGTTCGCGCAGCGCGCGCGCCGTGGCTTGCCCGTCCAGGTCCGGCATGCGCGCGGCCAGCACGATGACGCCGGGCCGCGCGTCCCCGGCGCAGGCCAGTGCATGTTCGAGTGCCGCCTGGCCGCCGGACACGGCATGCACGCTCCAGCCCAGGCCCCGCGCCACGGCGGCCACGGCGGCGCGCGTGTCGGCCTTGCCATCGGCCAGCAGGACGCGCAAGCCCTGCATGTCGGGCGAGGACGGGGCGCTGGCGGGCAGCAGTTGCAGCGGCACCGTGAAGCTGAATGCGCTGCCCTGGCCCAGACCGCTTGTCAGGCGCAGCGCGCCGCCCATCAGGCGCACCAGCTGGCGGCAGATGGTCAGGCCCAGGCCCGTGCCGCCGAAGCGGCGCGTGGTGGAGGTGTCGGCTTGGGCGAAGGCGGAAAAGATCGCTTCCTGCACCTCGGGCGCGATGCCGATGCCCGTGTCGCGCACGCAAAAGCACAGCACCGCGGCGTCGCCGTCGCGGCTTTCCAGCGCGCTCGTCAGCTCGACCGTGCCCTGCGCGGTGAACTTGATGGCATTGCTGGTCAGGTTGACCAGCACCTGTTCCAGCCGCAGCGCATCGCCCATCACGTGGTCGACGCCATCGGGCAGCGGCCCGATGCGCACTTCGATCGGCTTGTCATGCGCGGCCACGCCCATGCTGGCGGCGATTTTTTCGATCACCTCGGCCAGGTGGAACGGCGCCCGTTCGATGGTCATGTGACCCGCCTCGATTTTCGACACGTCGAGCACGTCGTTGATAATGCCCAGCAGGGACTGGCCGGCGGCGCGGATCTTGCGCGCCATGAGCAGCGCTTCGCCATCGAGGCCGTCCCGTTCCAGCAGCCAGGCCATGCCGAGGATGGCGTTGAGGGGCGAGCGGATTTCATGGCTCATGTTGGCGAGGAATTCCGCCTTGCTGCGGTTGGCCGCTTCGGATGCGTCGCGCGCCAGCAGCATGGCTTCTTCGGCCTGCTTTTGCGCGGAAATATCCTGGGCAAAGATCAGGGTCGCCGGTCCATCCTTGAGCACCACGCGCGTGGTGGTCTTGAACATGGGCACGGGCAGGCCCTGCTTGCCCAGGCCGACGGCCTCGAACACCTGTTCGGCGGGCGAGTCCGCCTCGATCAGTGCTTCATTGGCGGCCAGCGCCGCCTGCGATTGCGCGGAGATCATGGCCGACCAGGGCAGGCCGTTCAGATTGTCATCCGCCGTGTAGCCGTGCAGCCTGCGGTAGCGGGGATTCGAGTAGATGAAGCGGCCGTGGCGCAGGATGGCGATGGCCACGGGGGCGTCTTCGATCAGGGTGCGAAAGCGCGTTTCGCTGTCGGACACGGCTTGCATGGCCTGGCGCTCCCTTTCCTGTTCCGTATGCCAGGCAGCCTGCTGGCGGCGCCGCCGCTGGCTCCAGAACAGCAGGCTGGCCGCGGCCAGCGCCAGTATGGCAAAGGCGAGAACGTAGCCCAGCGCCTGGCGCCGCAGCGGGGCGGCGATGGCCGCCTCTTCGCGGCTCAGGCCGATGAAGAGGGCGCGGTCCATGTGCAGGGCCGGCGGGGCGATGGTCGCCATGGCCATGATGCGGGGGGCGGCGCCGCCGGCAATTTCGACGCCGCTCAGGACACCCGCCTGATAGCCGCTGTCGCGAAAGCGCCGCAGGAAGCCGCCGGGGACGTCCATATCGGCGCCGTTGGCATTCCTGGCGGGATAGTTCAGGAATTGCCGGCCGTCGCCATGCAGCACCACGGCCCAGACGTCGGGGGCGTACATGGCGGTGCGGAACTTGGCCGTGAAGTATTCGGGGGCGAAGGTGGCCACCACCACGCCGGCAAAGCGGCCTTGTTTGTCCTGCACCATGCGCGACGCCGTGATGACCAGGTCGCCCTTGAAGGAATGGAAGGGCGCCGAGACGTACAGCATGCGCGCATCGGGGGCGTCGCGCGCCGTCTGGAAGTAGCCGCGGCGCGAAAAATCCTGGTCCGCCAGTTCCGGGATGTTGGTGGCGACCGGCTTGCCGTCTGTGTCGATGACCAGCATGGTGCGCACGCCCGGCATGGCGTCGACCAGCGCGGCCAGGCGCCGCGGCAGCGCCTGGCCCGCGTCGGGTGCGGCGCCGGCGGCGAGATAGTCGCGGATCACGCCGCCGAGCACCAGGTTGGTCGCTTCCAGGTCGACTTCGATGTTTTTTGCCAGCAGCGCCGTCAGCACGCTCAGGCGCTCGCGTTCGGCCGCGTCATGCCGCGCGGCTTCGGCCAGATGCGCGTAGGCGAGGGCGGCAGCCACGATGAGCAGCCCGAGGAGCAAGAACAGCCATTCGATCCATTGTCTGCGCACCGCCGCCGCATCTGTGTGATAGGTCATGTGGCGATGCTATACCCGATATGGATGGAGAACAACTTTTGTGCACAACTATGCATGTGATAGTGTGGTCAATTTGCCCCCAAGGGACAGGGGAAGGTGCAGGCGGAAGACGGCGCCCTGGCCCGGCACGGATGCCACGCCGATGCTGCCGCCCATCAAGGTGATGAGCTGGCGCGCGATGGCCAGGCCCATGCCGGCGCCGTCATGGGCGCGGCTTGGCGAATCGTCCGCCTGCGAGAATTTGTCGAAGATGAGGCCCTGCTGCGCCGGCGCGATGCCGATGCCCGTATCGCGCACCTCGATCCGCAGCTCCGCGCCGCTGTGCATGACGTGTACGTCGACCCGGCCCGCGGCCGTGTAGCGGATGGCATTGTCGAGCAGGATATCGAGCACGCGCACCAGGCGGACGCGGTCGCAATCGATGCTGGGCGGCGTGGCGGGCGCCACTTGCGCGGCCAGCTGCAGGCCCTTGTGCGCCGCGCGCGGCCGGTGCGGCGCCAGCGCCAGTTCCAGCAGCTGGTCGAGTGGCGCGGCGCTGGACTCCAGCCGTACCTGGTCATGCTCGAGCGCGCTCAATTCCATCGCCGCCTCAACCATGGCCAGCAACTGGCGGCCGCTGTCGTGTATCGTTTGCGCGTAGGCGGTCTGTTCCGGCTCGCGCAGCTGTTCCTGCAGCAGCTCGGAAAAACCGAGGATGCCGTTGAGGGGCGTGCGCAATTCATGCGACATGTTCGACAGGAAGCGCGACTTGGCCTCGCTGGCGGCGATGGCCCTGGCGCGGCTGTCGACCAGGCGGCCGATCAGCAGCACCAGCGCGGCCCACGACAGCACGATCAGCGCGCTCGTGATGGCCGCCATCAGCAGCGCCTGGTCGCGGCGCGAGACGTAGTCGGCCAATACCGTGTCGCGGTCCAGCCCGACGAGCATGTAGAGCGGGTAGCCGGCCAGTTTTTCGAACGCATAAAAGCGCAGGGCGCCGTCGACGGGACTGCGTTCGATGAAGCTGCCCCGCGTTTTACCTTGCATTAAAGAAAATACCTTGCTGCCGCCGATATCCTGGCCGATGGTGTTGACGGTGCCGACCCGGCGCGCGCGCACCACGCCGTCGCTGCCGACGAGCTCGGTGGAGCTGTTGTCGCCCAGGTCGACTTCGTCGTACAGGCGGGTAAAGTAATACGGGTCCATCGAGACCACCACCACGCCCTTGTAGCGGCCATCGGCATGGTTGATGCGGCGCGTCATCTGGATCGACCATTTTTTCGATACGCGGCCCAGTACCGGCTTGCTGATATACAGTTCGCCGCTGTCGCGCCGCATGTGCACGCGTACGTGCTCGCGGTCGGCCAGGTTGGTCGGCTGGAAGGGCCGGCTCGACAGGACCGTGTCGCCCTGTTCGTCGACGATGGTAAACAGGTTGTACAGGGGGCCGGGATTGAGGCCTTGCTGCAGATCCGCCACGATATCGAGGCGGCTGCCCAGCGCCTGGTAGCGGCTGCGCAAGTACGTGGCCGCCTGGTCTGCCGCTTCGATCGTGCGGATCGCATGCTCGTCGAAGACGCGCGCCATGCTGCGCGCATCGCGCCCGGCGCTGGCGATGGCGGCGTCGCGGGCGTGCCGCAATTGCAGCACGGTGATGCCCCACAGCCCCGCCAGCAGGATGGCCATGAAGAGCGACAGCAGGGTGCGCGTATCCCAACGCTCCCAGCGTTCCCAGGCCATGGCCTTCCAGTGTCTGTGCTGCCGCATGCCGCCTCCGCAAGGTCCGTCGGTTCTTCCAGTTGTGCCGTTGTGCGAGGATGCCCGGCGTCACTGGCGCGTCGATTTATCAATTATATCGAATATAATTGATTTTATCAAATAAAATGATTTTTGCGGGAAAAGTGTTGTATTGTGCGCGGGCCGGGCGGCTCGCTAGCGTATCGCCGCCTGGCGCGTCAGCCAGCGGTCGACCATTGCGCGCAGCTGGGCGGCCGTGAAGGGCTTGGGCAGATAATCGTCCATGCCGGCCGCCATGCAGCGCTGCCGGTCGTCCTCGGTGACGCCGGCCGTGAGGGCGATGACGGGCAGGCGCGGCGCGCCGCTGGCCGCTTCGCGGGCGCGCAGGGCCTGGCACGCCTGGTAGCCGTCCATGACGGGCATCATGCAATCCATCAGGACCAGGTCGTAGCGCTGTGCGGCCAGCGCTTGCAGGCCCAGCGCGCCGTTCTCCGCCGTGTCGATGCTGTAGCCGCGCGCGCTCAGCTGCAGGCACACCAGCTGGCGGTTCAGCGCCGTGTCCTCGACCAGCAGGATGCGCGCGCCCCCTTCCGGGGCCGTTGCGGGCGGGGCGGCCGGTTCCGATGGCGGTTCCGGTTCCGGCTGCGGTGCCGGCGCCTGGGCTGCCAGGCAGGGCAGGCGCACGGTGAAGCGGGAACCGGCGCCGGACGTGCTGCTGCAGAAAATCTCGCCGCCCAGCAGCGCCACCAGGTGCTTGCAGATGGTCAGGCCCAGCCCCGTGCCGCCATAGGCGCCGCTGATGCTGTCGTCGGCCTGGCAAAACGGTTCGAAGATGCGGCCCAGCTGCTGCGCCGTCATGCCGATGCCCTGGTCGCTGACCATGGCGACGAGGCAGGCGCTGGCGCCGTCCGGCGTGGCCGGTTCCAGGTGCAGGCGCACGCTCACCGTGCCGGTGGGCGTAAACTTGATGGCATTGCTGAGCAGGTTGCCGAGGATTTGCGCGAGGCGCGTGCGGTCCGAGCAAATCAGCGGCGGCACGCTGTTGCCGATTTCGCTGACCAGGCACAGCTGCTTCCCGTCCGCCTGCGGGCGGTGCAGCGCCAGTACGTCATCGAGCAGCTGGCGCGGATCGAAGTCGCGCAGCTCGATGCCCATCTGGCCCGCCTCGACCTTGGACAGGTCGAGGATATCGTTCAGGATGCGCATCAGGTGCTGCACGCCATCGCCGATGCGCTGCGCATGCTGCCGCTGCGGCGCATCGGGCGCGGTGTCCCGCAGCAGTTCGGCCATGCCGGCGATGCCGGCCATCGGCGTGCGGATTTCGTGGCTCATGACGGCCAGGAAGCGCGACTTGGCGGCATTCGCCGCTTCCGCGCGCGTTTGCAGCGCCAGCGCCATGGCCGCGTCGCGCTCCTGGCGCCGCAGCAGGGCCATGATCAGCGCGATGGCCGCGGCCAGCACGAGCAGGCTGACCACGGCCGCGCCGCCCATGGTGCGCAGCATGCGCCGCCAGCCCGCCAGGTAGACTTCGTCCGTCACGGTCACGTTGATGGCCAGCGGATAGTCGCGCACCAGCCGTACGCCGGCCAGGCGGTCGACCGTGCGTCCCCGGTCGGCCGCGCGCGGCGTGTCCACCTGCAGCACGCCATCGGTCTTGCCCTGTTCCAGCAGGCGGTAGGTGCTGCCCGTCAGGTTGCGCTTGCCCATCATCTCGGGCACGGCCGGCCAGCGGGCCAGCAGCGTGTAGTCGCTGCGGTACAGGGAAAAGGCCGTGTGTTCGCCGATGCTGGTGCTCTGGAAGAATTTGCTGAAGAAGTCGCATGACAGGCCGACCAGCACCACGCCCAGGAAGCGGCCGTCCGGCCCGCTGATGCGCCGGCTGATATAGAAGGTCCAGGCGCCGTTGCCCTTGTTTTGCACGGGTGCGCTGACATGCATGCCGCCGTCCGGGTGGCGCCGGTGATACTCGAAGTAGTCGCGCTCGCCGAGGCGGATGGACGGCGCGGGAAAGGCGCGGCTGAAGGCCAGCACGCTGGCGTCGCTGCCGACGATGGACACCACGTCCACTTGCGGCACGCCGCCGATCTTGTGCCGCAGCGTCTGGTGCATGGCCGGGGTGCCGACGGCGGCGGCCAGCGCTGGCGCGTCCGCGGGGGCACCGATCTCGTTGCTGACGCCGTCGAGCACCAGACGGGCGGCCGTGATGCTCTGCGCCGTGTTTTCCGCCAGCAGCAGCGACAGGTTGGACAGGTCCTGTTTCCAGTCATCGACGGCTTCGCGGTACAGCAGCACGCCGGAGACGGCGATGCGCAGCGCCAGCAGGCCCACCAGCACCAGGCCGACGACGGCCGTCGTCGTGCGCGGCCGGTAGCGGTGCACCAGGCGCAGGGCGGCCTGGCGCGCGTTCATGCCTGCGCGCCCGTGTATTCAAGCATGCTGCGGCGAACCTCCTGCTCCACCGCGCCGAGCAGCGCCGCCGTCTCATCGAGCCAGTCCGCTGCCGCCACGCCCTGGTGGCGCACCAGCCGCTCGAGTTCCGCCAGGCGCGCCACCAGGGCGCCGGCGCCCAGCAGGGCCACGGTGCCGCGCAAGGTATGGCAGCTATGCACGATGGCTTGCGCCGCACCGCCGCGCACGGCCTGCTCGACGCGCGCAAACATGGCCGGCGACGTGTCGAGGTAGGTCTGGGACAGGGCGCGGAACATGTCCAGGTCCTGGCCGGTGGCCTGGAACAGCACGGCGGGATCGATGTGGCGATAGGCTGGCATGGCGGCTCCGTGGCGAGGGGAAAGCGGTGGCGCGAAGGTGACGCGCTAGGCGGCCAGGCTGTTGCGCCGCGCATGGCCGGCGCAGCAGGCGCGCAGATAGCCGCGCAGCTCGTCGTAATTGACGGGCTTGGCAAAGAATACGACGCCGGGCGGCACGCCGCCCCGTTCTTCCAGTTCCTCCGGCGTCAGGCTCGACAGCATGGCGATGTGCATGTCCGCCAGCAGCGGGTCGGCCAGGATGGTGCGGATCACTTCGTAGCCGTCGAGGCCTTCCATGACGATGTCGGCCAGCAGGATGTCGGGCTGGTCGCGGGCGATTTCCATCAGCGCCTGGTAGCCGTTCTCGCAAAAGCGCAAGTCCGCCTGCAAGCCCCATGAGCCGATCTGCTTTTCATACAGCGCGCGCTCGATCGGATTGTCTTCGATCACGAGGATGGAGGGCGGGCGCCCCGATGGGGCGGGGCGGCTGGCGCGTGCCGCGCGCTGGTCCTGGCCCGGCTGGCCGGGATTGCCCTTGTAGGCCTCGACGGCCGCGAGGGGAATGCGCCGGTGGCCGCCCTTGGTCTTCCAGGCTTCGATCACGCCCGCCTCGACCAGTTGCTGCACCGATGTCACCGAGATGCCGAGGATTTCGGCGGCCTTTTGGGTAGTGCAAACGTCTGCAGTGTGCATGATGGGCTTTATGGTCGCATATGAAGTTGAAGGGGATGATACGCAATCGCGCTCAAAAAATCAATTTCAACGAATTAGATGAATTCACTAAAATCCTGGCGTGCGCGCGCGGCAGGGGACAAGATGGGCCTGCGGTTCCAGGATCTCGCGCCACTCGCTCCACTCGGCGTTGCTGTGGCGCAGCAGGGTTTCCATGCGCTCCCCGTCCAGGCCCAGCACCCGCGCGGCGGCCAGGGCCGGCCCGCGCGGTCCCGCGCCGTTGCGCAGTATCAGGTCGGCGAAGCCGCTGGCCAGCTTCAGCAGCCAGGCCAGGTCCGTCATGCGCCCGGCCCGCCCGAAGCCGGGCGGCGCGGCATGGCAGCGCACGGCGTCGCACAGGATGTCCGGCATGCCCCAGCCCCGCATGAGGATGGCCGACAGCGCCAGCTGGTGGTGGCCGAAGCGCTGCGACTCCGTGCACAGCAGCCGGGCCGTGGCGCCATTGCCGTGCTGCTCCAGCAATTCTTCATATTCCCGCGGCTGCAAGGTGGCCAGGGCCAGCTGGCCGCAGTTGGCCAGCAAGCCGCAGCTGTACAGTTCATCGGCCGGCGCCAGCTGCAGCGCGTCGCCGGCCACGCGGGCCGCGCACGCCATGGCCAATGAGTGCGACCAGAAGCGCTGCGCGTCGAAGTGCGCGCACGTGGCCGCGGGCAGGGCGGGGGCAGCGAACGCCTGGCGCAGGGCGGGCAAGCCGATGGCCGCCAGCATCGTGGCGTTGACGGCCGCATGCATGCGCTCGCCCGGCGGCACGCCCGCATTCGCCAGGCCGATGACCTTGCCCGTCAGGGCGGGATCGCAGCCCAGTTGTTCCGCCAGCTCGTCGAGCGGCAGCTGCCGCTGGCACAAGGTAGCCAGCCACTGGCTGCGCCAGGCGGGCGAAGGCAGGATGGTGCCGCCGAGCAGGCGCGCCAGGTCGATGTGCGCGCTCATGGCCGGCTCCCGACGCTGCCGCGCGCATCTGCCTGCGCCGCGCCCGCCGTTTGCAGGGCCGTGACCGCCTGCGACAGCGCATCGAGCGCCATCAGCAGTTCCGCATGCAGGCGGCGCAGCGCGCCCGTATCGTTGGAAAAGCCCGCATGCACGGCCTGGCGCGCCAGCGCCTGCAAGGGGAGCAGGCCCATGGACTGGCTGCCGTCGAGGATTTCCTGCGCCAGCACGCGCGCCGGGGCGGCCCGCTCGCAGCGCAACGCATGGGCGATGCCTGCCAGGCGGTCGCGCGTCTCGGCCACGAACAGCGCCAGAATTTCGCCCTGCAGGCGCCGGTCGCAGCCGAACATGGCGTCCAGGCGGGCCGCGTCGAACGGCGGCGTTTCCTGCGCCTTGGCTGGCGGCGGTGCGCTGTCAGCCGCTTTGGCTGGCGGTGCCGTTTTGCGCATCTGCAGCAGCGCATGCAGATCGGCCGGCGCCGCGCGGCCGGCCCGGCGCCAGCGGGTGCGGCGCCAGAGCAGGGCGGCCAGCAGCAAGGCCAGGCCGGCAAGGGCCAGCGCCGGGCGCATCAGCGACAGGTCTTCGCAGCGAAGGAAGGGGTGGATGGCGAGGAAGGTGTTCATGACAGTGCTCCAATGCTATCTAGGCAAGTGATCCTGCGTAATGGCGGACCTAAAAGACGTCCCAGTCGCCCGCATCGGCGGCGGCCGGCGCCGTGGCTCTGGCCTGGCCTGCGGGCCGCGTGGCGACCAGCTTGAGCGCCGCCTTGTGCTGTGCGGGCCGCCGGGTGGCAGGCGCTTGCGGTGCCGCGCCGGCCTGGCCTGGCGCCAGCCTGAAGGCGCCTACCACCCCAGCCAGCCTGGCCGCCTGCTCCTGCAGCGACTGCGATGCCGCCGCCGCTTCTTCGACCAGGGCCGCATTCTGCTGCGTGACTTCATCCATCTGCGTGACGGCGCGGTTGATTTCCTCGATGCCCGTGCTTTGCTCCGCGCTGGCGGCCGAGATTTCGCTGACGATGTCGGTCACGCCGCGTACGGTGTCGACCACTTCCGTCATGGCGGCGCCGGCCTGCTGCACCAGCTTGCCGCCTTGTTCGACCTGTTCCACGGAGTCGCCGATGAGTACCTTGATTTCCCTGGCGGCGGCCGCCGAACGGTGGGCCAGGTTGCGCACTTCCGTGGCCACGACGGCGAAGCCGCGCCCCTGTTCCCCGGCGCGCGCCGCTTCCACGGCCGCATTCAGGGCCAGGATATTCGTCTGGAAGGCGATGCCGTCGATGACGCCGATGATGTCGGCGATCTTGTTGGACGAGCCGTCGATCGCTTCCATGGTGCGTATCACGTCGTCCATCACCTGGCCGCCACGCTGTGCCTTGTCCGAGGCGCTGACGGCCATTTGCTTGGCCTGGCGGGCATTGTCCGAGTTTTGCCGCACGGTGGCCGTCAGTTCTTCCATGGCCGAGGCGGTTTCTTCCAGCGAGCCGGCCTGCTGTTCCGTGCGCGCCGACAAGTCCAGGTTGCCGGCCGCGATTTCGGCCGAGGCCGTGCCGATGCTGTCCGTGCCCGCACGCACTTCGGCCACGATGCGCACCAGGCTTGCGCTCATGTCCGCCATGGCCAGCATCAGCTGGCCCACCTCGTCGTTCGACGTGGCGTTCACTTGCACGCTGAGGTCACCGCCCGCGATGCTGCGGGCCACGCCGATGGCGCCGGCCAGCGAGGCGGCGATGCGCCGCGCCAGCAGCAGACCCATGCCGGCCACCAGCGCCGTCACGGCCAGGGCCAGGCCGATGGAAATCCAGCGCGCGCTGGCCGCGGCGGCGGCGCCGTCGGCGGCACCCCTGGCGGCCAGGTTTTCGTTGTAGCGGTGGTGGGCGGCCAGGGCGTCGACCAGTTCCTTGATGATGGGCTGGTTTTCCATCAGCAAGTCGCGTGCCGCGTCCAGTTCGCCCGCCTTCGACAGCGCCAGCACCTTGTCGCGCACCGTGTCGTAGCGCGCCAGCACGGCACGCTCCGCGGCCAGCAGCGCGCGGTCCTGCTCATCGGTGATATCGTCTTTTTCATACTGGTCGAGCGCCTTGCCGACCGCCGCGCGCGCTTCCCTGATGCCCGCTTCGAGCTTGTCGCGCCCGGCCGCATCCTTGCTGGCCATGTGCTGCCAGACGGCCGTGCGCATCTGCGCGAACGGCACGAAAGCCTGGTTCAGGGTCAGCAGGCTGGGCACCGTGTTGACGGTGGCATAGCTGGCCGCCGCGTACACGCGGTCCATCTGGTAGATGCCAAAGCCCGCCAGGGCGGCCAGTCCCACGACGACGGAAAGGATCAAGGCGTACAGCCGTTTAGCGATGGTCATGATGGGCGCCGCTCCAATGAAGTGAAATTCAAGAAAATGATTATTTTCGGTGTTTTTTCATTCTACGATAAAAATCTGTTTTATTCGAGGAATTTGTTGTTGATTTATTTTATTCAATGATTTTCATCAAAATCGTACTGTTGTGCCTGTCTGGACCGCCAGCCCGTGTATAAAAAGCCACACGCCGCGCGGCGCGCGTTCTCGCGTGTGGCACGCTTTGCTGATTGGTGAAAAAATGGGATTTGCTTGATCGCCATCAAATACGGTGCGCAGGCGCGTGCCGCCGACTGACTCTTGTAAAGGAGCATCATGACTGCCTCTGCCCGGCCTGGACCCTTGTTAGTATTCACCGCAGTCATCTTCATCCTGCTTGGACTGGCGCTCGTTGGCGGCGGCGCCTGGCTCGTCAGCCTTGGCGGTTCCTGGTATTACGTGGTGGCCGGCATCGGCATGCTCGTCGCGGGCGCGCTCGTGTGGAAGGGGCGGCGCAGCGCCCAGCTTTTCCTGGCCCTGCTGCTGTTCGCCACCCTGATCTGGTCCGTCATCGAAGTGAAGTTCGACTGGTGGCAATTGCTGCCGCGCCTCGATATCTGGTTCGCCGCCGCCGTCTGGCTGCTGCTGCCGTTCGTCGACCGCCGCCTCGACCCGCCATTGACGGCCGGCGCAAAACCGCGCGACGCGGGCAAGAGCGCCCTGACGGCGGCCGTGGTGCTGACTGCCGCCGTGGGCGTGTTCTCGCTGTTCCAGGATTACTACACCCTGCACGGCGAAGTGCCGGCCGAGAACATGGCTGCCGTGCCGCAAGGCGATTTCGCGCCGGGCGTGGCGCCCAACGACTGGGCCGCGTATGGCCGCTCCGGCTATGGCGACCGCTATGCGCCGGCCGCGCAGATCACGCCGGCCAACGCCGCGCAGCTGAAACAGGCGTGGGTCTACCACACGGGCGACTTCAAGGGGCCGAACGATCCGGGCGAGATCGCCAACGAAGTCACGCCCCTGAAGGTGAACGGCATGCTGTATATCTGCACGCCGCACAATATCGTCATCGCGCTCGATCCGGACACGGGCAAGGAGCTCTGGCGCCACGATCCGAAGATCAACCGCGACGCGTCGAGCTACCAGCACATGATCTGCCGCGGCGTGGCGTATTGGGACGTCAATGCGGGCCGCGCCAAAGGCGACCCTGCGCCCGAGGCGGCCGGCATGGAGTGCCCGCGCCGCATCTTCGCGCCCACCATGGATGCGACCTTGATCGCCGTCAATGCCGATACGGGCGAAGCGTGCAAGAGCTTTGGCGAAAATGGCGTCATCGGCCTGTACCATGGAATGGGCATGAAGAAACGGGGCTTTCTGATGCCGACGTCGCCGCCGGCCGTGGCGCAAAACGTGGTGGTGATGGCCGCCAGCGTGACCGACAATTTTTCCACGGAAGAGCCGTCCGGCGTGATCCGCGGCTACGACCCCGTCACCGGCAAGCTGATGTGGAACTGGGATGCCTCGAATCCCGACGACACGGCGCCGATCGCCGATGGCAAGACCTATACAAACAACTCGCCCAACTCCTGGGGCGTGTCCAGCGTGGATGAAAAGCTGGGCATGGTGTACGTGCCGATGGGCAATGAGACGCCCGATACCTGGGGCGGCAACCGCAATCCGAACGGCGAGAAATACAATAGCGCCATCGTCGCGCTGGACCTGGCCACCGGCAAGGTGCGCTGGGTCTACCAGACCGTGCACCACGATATCTGGGACATGGATATCGGCGGCCAGCCCACCCTGGTCGACATCGACACGCCGAAAGGCAAGGTCCCGTCCGTGGTGGCGACCACCAAGCGGGGCGACATCTACGTGATCGACCGGCGCGACGGCAGCCTGGTCGTGCCGGCGCCGGAAAAACCCGTGCCGACGGCCAACGCCGCCCCCGGCGACCGTTTGTCGCCCACGCAGCCGTTCTCGGCCCTGACGTTCCTGCCCGAGAAGCACATCAGCGAGACGGATATGTGGGGCACGACGCCGTTCGACCAGCTCGCGTGCCGCATCATCTTCCGCCAGCACCGCTATGAAGGGCCGTTCACGCCGCAGACGGTGGCCGAAGGCAAGATCAAGGGCGCCATCATTTCGCCCGGCCCGCTGGGCATCTTCGAATGGGGCGGGGCGGCCGTCGATCCCGTGCGCCAGTTGCTGCTGGTGAATCCCGACTACATGGGCTTTTTGGAGCGCCTGGTGCCGCGCGCGCAAGCCAATGCGAAGGGCGGCACGGGTTCGGAGATGGGCTTGCAGCCGCAGACGGGTGTGCCGTTTGCCGTGGAAATCAAGCCCTTCCTGTCGCCGCTGGGCTTCCCGTGCCAGGCGCCGCCGTGGGGTTATATCGCCGCTGTCGACTTGCGCACCATGAAAAAAGTGTGGATGCACAAGAACGGCACCACGCGCGACAGCGCGCCCGTGCCCATCGCCTTGCCGCTGGGCGTGCCCAGCCTGGGCGGCATCAGCACGACGGGTGGCGGCGTGGCTTTCCTCAGCAGCACGCTCGACTACTACATCCGCGGCTACGACGTGCGCAACGGCAAGACCGTATGGAAAGCCCGCCTGCCGGCCGGCGGCCAGGCCACGCCGATGAGCTATGTCTCCGACAAGACGGGCAAGCAGTATGTCGTCGTCATGGCCGGCGGCCATGGCTCCTTGGGCACGAAGATGGGCGACAGCCTGGTGGCGTTTGCCTTGCCGGACGAGGCGGTGAAGGAGGCGGGGAAAGCGAAGTAAGAGGATAAGTAAGTGAAGCGCATCGGCGGCATGGACTGGTCATGCCGCCGATGCGCCGCCATTGAGTCGCCCGGCGTTACCGCAAGCGGCGATTCAAGACGATGAGTTCGGCATTATCCGCCGTACCGTCCGCCAGCGGGTAGAGCACGACCGCGTAGGCGTGATCCGTGGTCTTGTTGATGCTGGAAATGATCAATTTGTCACCGGGTATCGACAGAACCTCGTTGGTCAGCAAGTTCCGGTAGCCTTGCACGCCTTTGCTATAGAATATTTCCAGTAATTTATCATTTTGCGTGGTCAGCCAGCCGTTTCCAAACTCGGTATTGAAACGCGTGACAAAAGTGTCGTCAGCGATGTCGACCGGCTGCCATGTATTGAACAGAGGATCGGCAAAGTCCGCCAATTCGATGATGTCGCTTGCCCCAGCCGCATCTATTTTTTCGATAATGATTTTATCTTTATCTTGCGCCAGCAGATAGGAATCCCTGTCGAAGGAGGCGCTTAATGTCTGCAAAACAAGGATATCGTTCGCGTCGATCTCCCGCGAGCGCGTGACGTTGCCTTTTTCATCGATCTCCCGGTGCAGCAGGATGCTGCCGTCATTCGCCAGCAAGTGAATCGCCTGCTTGGAAATGGCAATGCGGTTATTCGCGGGCAAGGGGACCTTGCTATTGTGTTTTTTCTTCAGTTTCCCGTTGATAAACTCGATGGCCAGGATTTTGTCCGGTTTCTTATCGTCAAAATCCACATCGTGAAATATCGAATGTGAGTCCGTCGTTCCAATGAAGTCTCCTGTACATGGACGGTTACCCTTTGGTAATTCCACATCTTCACGATGAAAGATCGGAATGCTGATTTCCAGTTCTTTATCAGGATGATAGGGAATGACGGAGACATAGTTTTCCTGATCCGGACTCAGGAACAGTGTCGGCAAGATGCCGTCATCCTCGACGTAGTTTTCAATACTGCCATCCATCCCGACAGTCGTATATATCAGCTTGTACGTGCCATTTTTTTCGTAGACGTAATTAGCCAGCAGCGTCTTTTCAGCAAATGACATGCTGTCTTTTGCGGATATTGCCGTCTCGGCAAGCAACGTTGTCATTGTGCCCCAGTCGCCCTGCGTGACAGACGATGTATAGGGCGTTACCTTGTCGAGGTTTTTCATGCGTCAGATGATCTCCGTATGTTCCGTATCTTATTGTGCCGCCAAACCCAGCTTCAAGCCCACCAGCTTGCCCGGCGCCGCCTCCGTTTTTTCCGGCGCGCCCGCGCTGACCCTGGCCGCCGGCGTGCCGTCCTGCTGCAGGGCCGCCAGAATCGCCGCGCTGCGCTGGGCGCCCAGCTTGCTCAAGGCGTCGGCAGGCAGGGCCTGCTTGGCTTCCAGCTGCTCGCGCAAGCCGGTATAGAAGGCGCCCGTGTCGGCCACTTGCGGCTCGCCCTCGATCAGCTTGCCCAGGCGTTGGAAGACGGGAATCTTGGCCGTTGCCGGCGCGGAGGCGCTGGCGGATGCCGCCGCTGGGGCAGGTGCGGCCGACTCCGCCGCCTTCTTCTGCTTGTCCAGCTCGGCCTTGCCGAAACGTTCGCCGTACAGGTCGCGCAGGGCGCCCCGTACCTTGCGTTCGCCCAGGTTCAACGGCCCCGGTTCTTCGCCCGCTTCCAGCTTGATGCCGGCCTTGGCGGCGACGGCGCGGCGCACGGCCTGGGCGCGCAGGGCGTCCCCGTCCGTGTCGCTGTACTGGCCAGGCACGGCCAGCTTCAGCTGTTCGCGCTTGGCGAGGATGTGCGCCACCTGCTTGAGTTTTTCCCGCTCGGGCGGCAGCAGCACGGCGCTGCCCGCGTCGAAGTCGATGGATTCGAGCTTGTCGGCGCTGATGCCCAGCAAGTTGCCCAGCGCGCGGAACGGCGCCGTGACGATCTTGGTCAGCACATTGCCCACGGCTTTCCAGATCAGGGCGCCATAGCTGAATTGCGGGTCGTTCATGTCGCCCGACACGGGCAGGCCCAGGTCGATGCGCCCGTCGCTATCCTTGAGGATGGCCAGCGCCAGTTCCAGCGGCAGCTTCAGGGCGTCAGGACTGTCGATGCGCTCGCCCAGGGTCAGCTTGTCGAGCACGATCTGGTTGGTGCCGTCGAGCTGGCGGTTGCGCACCTTGTACTGCAAGTCCAGCGAAATCTTGCCTTCGGCCACCTTGTATCCGGCGAATTTCATCGTGTACGGCGAGGCGGAGACCATGTCGACGTTCTTGAACACGACGTTCAAGTCCGTGTTGTCGGTCGGGGCGAAGGGATTTAATTGTCCGCGCACGCGGGCCAGGCCGAATTCGTCGATGCGGCCATCGAGTTCGATCTGGCTGCGCGCATCGCGCTTGGTCGACAAGCCCGTGACGACGCCGTTGAGCTCATAGATCTTGGCGGCGAACTGGGGCCGCAGGCTGAGGTCGGCAAAGTCCAGCTTGGCGTTCTGCAGGCGCACGCGGCGCACGCGCACGGGGAAGCCGGCGTCGGCGGGCGCGCTGGCGGTTGCCGGCGCCGGCGCAGTGGCCGGCTCGGGCGCTTTCACCAGCAGGCGCTGGGCGTTCAGGCTGCGGTCGTTTTCGATGATCAGCTGGGCGTTTGGCTCGACCACGCGCAGCTCGGGGATGTCGACAAAATCGGGGCCCACGCTGGCCGTCAGCTTGTCGGCGCGCACGCTCTTCCACGAGGCGAAGCGCTTGCCATCCGTTTCATTGAGCACGAGGCCGGCGATATCCACGCCGCCCTCATAGCGCACTTTCGGCGCCTTCGGCGCGCCGCCGCCCGTCGTCAGGCGGCCGCTGCCGGAGAGGGTGCCGCCCGCCAGCTTCAGTTTCAGATGCTGCGCCAGCAGCGGTTGCACGGGCGCCAGGGTCAGCTGTTTCAGGTTCAGCTGCGCATCGACGGCGCCCGTGCCCGGCACGAACTTGCCGTTGGCCGTGAGCAAGCCGCCTTCGCGCAGGCCCACGCCCAGCTCAAACGGCAGCGCCTGCTTCATGTCGTTGCTGACATTCTGCAACGACAGCCGCGCATCCTGCAGCGTGCCCTTGATGCCCGTGCCCGCATCGTCGAAACGGGCGCCGAATTTGCTCAGTTCCACCTTGTCCACCGTGGTGGACCAGGGCGCGGATGGCGCGTCCTTGCCTGCGTCGGCTTTGCCGGAGGCAAACACGGGCAGTTTTTGCGCAATCGCAAACTCTCCCTGGCGGTTGCGCGCCAGGTCGATCTGCGCGCCGCTGGCCGTCACGGCGCCCAGGTGCACGCTATGCGCCGCCAGGTCGATCTTGCCATCCGTAAAGCCCAATTGTGCCAGCTTGAACGGCGTGTGCGCGCCGCGCTGCATGGCCAGATCGGCCAGGCTGAAATTGGCGCCGTCGATGACGGTGGCCATGCCCGCTGGCCCCTGCTGCATGCCCAGTTGCAGCTGGGCTTGCAACTGTCTGGCGCTCAATTGCAGGGCAGGCGAGACGGTTTCATCGATGGCGGAGACGTCCACATTGGCCAGCGCCAGCTGTTTTAAATCCACCTTCCACTTGCCAGGTTTGGCTGGCGCGGCGGTGGCCGATGCTGCGGGTGCGGGATTGCCCGGCAGCATCAGGTTCGCCACGTCGATCTCGCCCTTGCTGTCGCGCCGCACGGCCACCTTGCCGCCGTACAGATTGACTTTATCCACCGTGAGGTTCTGCCGCGCCAGGTCGGCGTTCACGCCGGCGATGCCCAGGGTGGACAGCGAGATAAACGGTTCTCCTTTGCCATCGCGGACCAGGGCCAGGTCGCGCAAGGCCAGGCCCGCGCCCTTGACGGTCGCTTCCAGCGTGCCGTCGGCATACGAAAAGGCGTAGGGCAGGCGCGCCGACAGCTTGCCGCTGGCCACCGTCGCGCGCGTGTACGCCTTCAAATACGCGGCCAGGCCGGGCAGGGAAGCGTCGTTCAAAACCAGTTCGCCGTCGCCGCGAATCGGGCTGAGGGAGGCCGTGCCGCGCCAGTGCAGCTTGCCGCCGCGCGCCGCATCGGCGCTCAGGCTGTAGCTGCCGTTGGCGTCGGGCAGGGTCGAGATATTGTCGAGCGTAAAGTTGATTGGCGTGAAGTTATCCGCATAGCCCGCCTTCTGGTCTTGCCAGTCCACTTTACCTTGTTCCAGCGCAAAGTGGCCGATGACGAGGCGCGGCATGCCGCCGTCGCTCTTTTCCGGGTGGTTCCGTTGCCAGGTGGCCAGCACTTCGGCCAGGTTGAACTTGCCGTCCGGCGTGATGGTCAGCTGCGCCTGCGGCGCCGTGATGCGGATTTCCGCCAGGCTCCAGGCGCGGCGCACGATGGATTTCCATTCCAGCTGCACGGCCAGGGTGCCGATGGACAGCAGCGGCGCACCGCTCTGGCCATCCGCGCTGGCCGCTTCCTTGAAAGCGATCTGGTCCGCTTCCAGGCGCAGGGTAAACGGATTGAAGCGTACGGAGCTTATGCTGGCCTGGCGCGCCAGTTCTTTCTCGGCAAATTTGGGCAGCTGGTTTTTGATAACGTAGGGCACCAGCCAGAAGCCGGCCGCGCTGTAGGCGGCCAGGGCGCAGCCGGTGCCGACGGCCCAGCGCTGCCAGCGTTTCCAGCGAAATGTTTTCGTCTGCACGCTTTTGTTGTCGATTGTATTCACGAACTTACCTTTTGATCTTGTTGGGCGGCACATCCTGCACGCCGTGACTGTCAGTATGCCTCTTTGCGAGCTCGTCTGCAAAATCCAAACGTGTTCAAGTGATAACAGACGCCGGGGTGGCCTTGTTTCTTCTGTAAAACTCACACAAATCCAGCCTTACTTGATAATGATTCTCATTATCGGTATCATGCCCGCTAACCGTAAGTTTCCATTTGTACATATTGAAAGCCTGAACTCATGCCTGTCGTCTCTCCCCGCACCCGCTTACTTCCAGTCGCCGCAGCCTTGTCGCTGGCCTTCGCTTCCCCTGCGGTCATTGCCACTGGGCAAGACGATTTGACGGCTGGCGATGAGAAAGTCATGCAGGCCGTGCAAGTGACGGGCGCCCGCGCGCAAGGCCTGGTGCCCGTAAGCACGGAGGCGGGCAGCTTTCGCGGCGCCAGCATCATGGACGTGCCGTCGACCGTCAATGTGATCACGCGCGAATTGCTGGAGCAGCAAGCCGTGTCCGGCCTGTACGATGCCGTGCGCAATACGGCCGGCGTGACGCGCCAGCAAAATGGCGGCGAGACCTGGGATCAATTGGTGATACGCGGCATCGCCGTGGAAAACCGCACGAATTACCGTCTCAACGGTTCCATGCCCATCATGAACTTCTCGCAAGTGCCCATGGAAAACAAGGAGCGCGTGGAAGTACTGAAGGGCGCTTCGGCCCTGTACTACGGTTTTACCTCGCCGGCCGGCGTCGTCAATTTCGTCACCAAGCGGGCAGGCGGCAAGCCCGTCACCAGCATGGGCCTGAGCCTCGATGACCGGGGCAGTGCCGTGGCGAATGTCGACGTGGGCCGCCGTTTCGGCGCGCAGCAGGAATTCGGCGTGCGCATCAACGCGGCCGGTGGCACCCTGGGTTCCTACCTCGATAACGTCGGCAATGGCAACCACCGCTTCCTGTCCGCCGCGCTGGACTGGCGGGTGACGAACAGGCTGCTGCTGAAGGCGGACCTGGAATACGACCGCCGCAAGGTGACGGAGCAGGCGGGCGTGGCCTTGCCCACCGCCGTGAAAGGCGTGATCAGCCTGCCGCGCGCCGTCGACCCGCGCCAGCTGATCGGCCCCGACTGGTCGAATTTCGAGGCGCAGACGAAGAACGCGCAATTGCGCGCCGACTACGCCATTGCCGATGGCTGGGCCTTGACGGTGGAAGCGGGGCGCTCGGAAACGGCGCGCGACCGCCGCCTGGCCATCTTCCGTCTGAACAACGCGGCGGCGCTGGCCACGGGCGCGGGCCGCATCACGGGCAATATCCAGCACAGCGTGACGGCGTCGGACTTGCTGCGCGCGGAACTGGCCGGCAATTTCAATACGGGTTTGATTGCCCACGAACTGACCCTGGGCGCCTCGCGCACGGAGAAATCCCAAGATGCTATTTACCAGAGCAACTACACGATCGCTTCGCAAAACCTGTACCAGCCCGTGCCCGTGACGAATGTCGTGTTCGGTCCCCAGCCGACGGCGCCAACGACGGCCGCGCTGGAGACGCGCGACACGGGCTTGTACGCGCTCGACCGCATGGTCTTCAGCCCGCAATGGCAAAGCGTCGTCGGCGTGCGCCGCAGCAGCTATCAGAGCGACCAGGGCGCCAGCCACTACGACGTCAGCAAGACGACGCCGATGGCCTCATTGATCTACAAGGCCACGCCCGAACTGTCGTTGTACGCGTCCACGGCGCGGGGCCTGGAAGAGGGCGAGACGGGCCCGACGGGCACCGTCAACCAGGGCGTCAAGATGGCGCCCGGCGTGAGCAAGCAGAAAGAGCTCGGTGCGCGCTGGCTGACGCCGGGCGGCACCTTGCTGTCGGCCGCGCTGTTCGACATCACGCGCCCCGGCTACTACACGAATACCGGCAATGTCTTTACGTCGGACGGTGAACAGCGCTACCGCGGCCTGGAAATCTCGACGCAAGGCAAGCTGACGCGCCAGCTGTCGTGGCAGACGTCGGCCCAGTTGCTCGACCCCAGGTTCGCCAACATCAACGCCGACTACAACGGCAAGGCGCCGGAAAACGCGTCGAAGCGCACGGCCAGCGCCTTCCTCGCTTACACGTTTGACGCCGTGCCTGGCTTGTCCGTCAACGGCGGCGCGTATTACTACAGCGCCCGTCCCGTCAACGACCTGAACCAGGCGTTCCTCGGCGGCGTGAGCCTGTTCAGCGCGGGTGCCCGCTATGCGAGCCGCGTGATGGACAAGGCCGTCGTGTGGCAGTTGAACGTGGAAAATGCGGCCGACAAGCGCTACTGGGCCGGCGCGGGCACGCGGTTGGCATCGGGCGCGCCGCGCGCCATCAAGCTGTCGATGAAGGTGGATTTATAGGAAGGTTTGACTTGCGCCCTGTGCGCAGGGGCCTTGCGCTGATACAATGTTGCCATGTTCATCAGCAAAGGCAAGGCCGGCATCGTCCTGTGGATCGCGTGTATCGCCATCTTCCTGGCCACGCTCGCCCCTACGGTATCGCGCGCGCTGACGGTCGCCAGCGGGATGGCCGTGCCCAGCCTGGAAATCTGCTCGGTGGCGGGCGGCATGCAAGCCATGCCCGTCCGCTACGATGCGCAGGAACCTTCTACGCCTGAAAAATCGGGCATGCGCATGGGCGACTGCCCCTGCTGCAGCATGCATGCGGACACCTTGTCGATTCCGCCCACCTCCCTCGTGCTCGCTTCTGGCGAGCTCCTCACGGGCTTGCTGCCCGAGCTGTTCTACCAGTCCGCCACGCCATTGTTCGCCTGGACGCCCGTCCAGCCCCGCGGGCCGCCCGCCGCTTTCTGATCTGTCCCTTTCCCTGAACTGCCTTGCGCCGCGCGGCTATGTGCTGCGCTTGCGGCCGTTCGTCTTACCATACAGCATCTGAAAGCAGCACCATGAAACATTTACCGTTATTGATTTCCCTCGCCATCGCCATGCCCGCCGTGGCGCAAACCCACAATGAAGTAGGCACCACCGTCTTGCCCGAGATGAAAGTCATCGTCACGGCCATAGGCGACGGCTACCGTCCCGCGTCCGACACGGCGCTGATGCTCTCCAGCACGCCTGGCTACAGCGTGGCGGCCGGGGGCGGCGTGTCCGGCTTGCCAGTGGTTAATGGCTTTGCCGATGACCGCCTCAAGATCCGCATCGACGGCATGGAACTGACGTCCGCCTGTGCCAATCATATGAATGCGCCGCTGTCCTACATTGATCCGCAACAAGTGCAGCGCATCCGCCTGATCGCGGGCGTGACCCCCGTCAGCGCGGGCGGCGACAGCATAGGCGGCACCATCGAGGTGCAGTCGATGGCGCCCGTGTTCGCCCAGCCCGGCGCGGCGTTGCTGACGCAAGGCAGTTTTGCCGTGTCGGGCCGCAGCGTCAACAACAGCGTGGCGACCAGCGTGAACGCCTCTGCCGCCAGCGACGTGCTCAGCATCGGCTACAGCGGCGCCTATACGCGCGGCCACAGCTATGAAGATGGCCACGGCAATAAAGTGCTGGCCAGCATGTTTGAAAGCATCAACCAGGCCATCGTGCTGGCGGCCAAGCGCGATGGCCAGCAGCTGACCCTGCGCGCCGGCGTGCAGCACATCCCGTACCAGGGTTTCCCCAGCCAGTATATGGACATGACGGACAACCACGGCCAGTTTGCCAACCTCGCCTACCAGGGCACGTTTGCCTGGGGCGTGTTCGATGCGCGCGCCTACTGGCAGCAGACGGACCACGAAATGGGCTTTTTCTCGCCCGAACGCAAGGGTTCGATGCCGATGATTACGCATGGACGCAACACCGGTTATGCCTTGATGGCCAGTCTGCCGACGGCTGCGGGCGAGTTGCGCCTGGGCCAGGAGTGGCACGGCTTCCGCCTCGACGACTACTGGCCGGCCGTGCCCGGTTCCATGATGATGGGGCCGCGTACCTATTTGAACATCAATGACGGCAAGCGCGACCGTACCGTGCTGTTTGGCGAACTGGAAACGCGCCACGCTGCGCGCTGGACGAGCGTGCTGGGCGTGCGCGGCGAATCCGTGCGCATGGACACGGGCGACGTGCAATCGTACGGCACCAACATGATGAACATGCCGGACCTGATGGCCGCCAAAGCCTTCAATGCGCGCAGCCGCAGCCGGCGCGACACGAATATCGATGCCTCTGCGCAAGCCACCTTTACGCCCGATGCGGCCAGCAGCTATGCATTCGCGCTGGCGCGCAAGGTGCGCTCGCCCAACCTGTACGAGCGCTACTCGTGGGGGCGCGGCTCGATGGCCATGACCATGACCAACTGGTTTGGCGACGGCAACGGCTATGTGGGCGATATCGACCTGAAACCCGAGACGGCTTACACGGCGGCGTTGACGGCCGACTGGCATGGCGGCGGCGAAGAGGGCTGGTTCCTGCGCGTCAATCCCTATTACAGCAAGGTCGACAACTACATCGACGTCGACGTGCTGGCGTCTTTCCACCCGTACATGAAAATGGGCGCGAACGGCAACCTGCTGCGCTTTGCCAACCATGACGCCAAATTGTACGGCGCGAATCTGGCCTGGCAGCTGCCGCTGGCCAGCAGCACCCGCTGGGGCCGCTTCATGGCGACGGGCAATGCGGCTTACACGCGAGGCAAGCGCAGCGATGGCGGCGACCTGTACCGCATGATGCCGTTCAACGCCTTGCTGGCCGTCGAGCACAAGCTGGGCGCCTGGAGCAGCCGCATCGAAACGAAGATCGTGGCCCGCAAGGACAAGGTCGATGCCCGGCGCTTCGAACCGGAAACGGGCGGCTACGCGCTCGTCAACCTGCGCAGCAGCGTGGCATTGAACAAGATGGCCAGCCTGAGCGCTGGCGTGAGCAATCTGTTCAACCGCGCGTATGCGGACCCGCTCGGTGGCGTGTACCTGTCGGGACTGAAGGCAAACGGCGGGGCGCTGCAAGCCTTGCCGGCCGAGGGTCGGTCGATTGATCTGGGGCTGCAGCTGAAGTTCTAAGCCTGGCAATCAGCGTGCGCCTTCCTGCTGCCGATGCGGGAAGAAGGCGCACGCTGGCATCGCCGCATCGGCGAGCGCCATGTGGGCGTGACAATGTGCGCATGTTTCTCGACGGTAATTTGTTATGCTCTCTGGCGCCTGCTTCTGGCGTTGGCGCACATCGGTGCGATAGCGGAGGCTGAAGGCTTTATCTGCTCAAATGAAGCTGACTGAATAAAAGGTGTCCATGATCGCATTTAAAGATTTTCGTTCGACCACTGCGGGCAGTCCTCTTTCCGATGGCATGGACCGGTCGCTGGTCTTGGCCAATGAATGGCTGCTGAAAACGGGCGTGCGTCCGGTCAACATCGAAACCATCACGGAAACGAGGGGCTGGACGGCGATCAGCCAGGTTGAGCGAGGGATACGGGTGTGGTATGAAGTAGCGGCTCTTCCCTTGAACCCCTGATCTGCTCAGCCACGCCATCCCCAGCTCATCCCGCACAGAACCATCAATTTCCGCCGCCGTTCTTTTTGCGCCGCGATCCCGTCAGCACGCGCAGCGCGGTAGCGATCGGCACCTTGTTCTTGGCCAGGTAGGCGGCGGCCGTGGCGGTATCGAGCATTTCCTGGAAAATAATGCCGACCTCGACCTTTTGGGCCGTCAAATCGTCCTGCCTGGCGCAGTCGAGGGTATCCATATTCGTAGCAGTGGCTTTGTCATTCTTGGAGCGCATTTTTGCCTCGGTAGAAAAGAGAAAAAATGTCTCCTTTTATTTGCCTTTAAGATAACTTATTTTTGTGCTTTTGTGGAAATTTTTCTTTAATCGATAGTGCATTCAGGAATTAAATTTAGCTATGGGCCAAGGTCAGTGCCTGGAGATGAATGCGGGATACATGACTTGCCGTCATCCATTGCCTGAGCATCCATCGTTTGCCAGCGGCGTCCGGATGCGGTCTAATCATGGCTTGTTCCTACACGAGCTTGCCATGCTGCCCACTCCCGCCATCGCCGCGCTGCGCGAAAAATTTCCCCTAATTGCAGATTTGATGGCCTTGCAGCCCTTGAGCTGGTTCAATCCCCGCATCGCGCCGGTGGCCGAGGCCTTGAACGACGTGGGCTTGACGGCCGATGACGTGGCCGATGCCAGCGCGCGCCTGGCGCGTTTTGCGCCATATCTGGCCAAGGCGTTCCCGGAAACGCAGGCCAGCGGCGGCGTCATCGAGTCGCCCGTCGTGCCGCTGCCCGCCATGCAGGCGGCGTTGGGTCTGGCCTCAGGCATGACGGGCGGTCAGCTGTGGCTCAAGCAGGACAGCCATTTGCCCATTTCCGGCTCGATCAAGGCGCGCGGCGGCATCTATGAGGTGCTGAAACATGCGGAAACGCTGGCGCTGGACGCCGGTTTGCTGAAGGAGGGCGACGATTACAGCCTGCTGGCCAGCGACGCCGTGCGCGCCTTCTTCGGCCAATATGCGATCGCCGTCGGCTCCACGGGCAATCTGGGATTGTCGATCGGCATCATGAGCGCGCGCCTGGGCTTTCGCGCCACCGTGCACATGTCGGCCGACGCGCGCCAATGGAAGAAGGATAAATTGCGCAGCCATGGCGTCATCGTCGTCGAGTACGCGACCGATTACAGCGTGGCCGTGGAAGCGGGGCGCAGGCAGGCGCAAAGCGACCCGACTTGCCATTTCGTCGACGATGAAAACTCGCACGACCTGTTCCTCGGCTACGCGGTGGCGGGCCAGCGCCTGCAAGCCCAGTTCGCCGCGGCCGGCGTCGCGGTGGACGAGGAGCACCCGCTGTTCGTCTACCTGCCGTGCGGCGTGGGCGGCGGTCCCGGCGGCGTGGCCTTCGGCTTGAAGCTGGCCTTTGGCGATTTTGTTCACTGCGTCTTCGTCGAGCCGACCCATTCGCCGTGCATGCTGCTGGGCGTGCACACGGGCTTGCACGAGGGAATCAGCGTGCAGGAAATCGGCATCGACAACCTCACGGCCGCCGATGGCCTGGCCGTGGGACGCCCGTCCGGCTTCGTCGGGCGCGCCATGCAGCGGCTGATCGACGGCTACGCCACCGTCACGGATGAAGAACTGTACCGCTTGCTGGCGACGCTGGAGCAAACGCAAGGCTTGCGCCTGGAACCGTCCGCCGTGGCCGGTTTCGCGGGCATCAATCCCGTGCTGGCCGCGCCGCAATACCAGGCGCAGCTGGAAACGGCCACGCACCTCGTGTGGGGCACGGGCGGCAGCATGGTGCCGCAGGAGGAAATGGCGGCCTACGTGGCGCGGGGCAGGGCGCTGCTGGCAGCCGGAGCCGCGTGATGCCGGCCGGCGCGCCGAGCAGGGCCACGCTGACGGCCAGCCAGTTCGCCAACCTGCACACCTTTCTCGTGGCGGCGCGCCATGCCAGCTTTGCGCTGGCCGCGCAGGAACTGGCGCTCACGCCCAGCGCCGTCAGTCACCGCATCGCGCGGCTGGAAAGCAGCCTGGGCTTGCGGTTGTTCCAGCGCCTGACGCGGCAAGTCAGGCTGACGGCCGACGGCGAGCGCATCTTCGCCGCCCTGCAAATCGGCTGGGATGGCTTGCAGGCGGCGCTGGCCGGCGGCGATGCGCTGGCGGGCAGCATCACCGTGCATGCGCGCCCGTCCATCGCCCAGTGCTGGCTGGTGCCGCGCCTGGCAGGTTTCGCTGCGCAATATCCGGACGTGTCGATCGACTTGCGCGTGGGCAATGAAAGCGTGGACTTTCGCGCCGGCCAGGTCGACCTGGCCTTGCATTATGGCGACGGCCACTTTCCCGGCCTGGCCTCGCGCAAGCTGATGGATGAATGGCTGGCGCCCGTGTGCAGCCCGCAATATGCGCGCGAACACGGCTTGTTTGAGGCGCCGCGACAGCTGGCCAGCGCGACGCTGCTGCACGATACCCTGGCCTGGCCCGCCTGCGCGCCCGATGCCGAGTGGCGGCTGTGGCTGGACGGGCAGGCGCCCGAGGTGAACTTGCCCGCGCGCAACCTGCGTTTCGACCGCGCCGACCTGTGCGCGCAGGCGGCCATCCACCACGCGGGCTTGGCCATGGGCCGGCGCCAGCTGGTGCAGCCGTGGCTGGCCAGCGGCCAGCTGGTCTTGCCGTTCGGCGCTTTCAACTTGCCCAGCCCGCAGGCGTATTACCTCGTGCATGCCGCTCGGCCGCTGCCGGCGAGGGTGCAGGCCTTGTTCGACTGGCTGCTGGGGCAGGCAATTTGATACACTGCGCCCCTCATTGAAACGCGCACGAAAGAATGCCCATGCAGCCATCCCCATCGACCCCCACCGCGCCGCCGCAATTGCGCGAGTTACGCAGCACTGCGCTGGCCTGCCTGCTGGAACCGGACCCGGCGACCAAGGTAGCGATGGTGGCGGCCATGGCCGCAGCGCAACTTTCTCTCGATGCGCAGGCGCCGCTGGCCCCATCCGGTGCCGTGCCGGGCCGTCCCGAGCGTCCGGAGCTGGTGCCGCCGCGCCTGGTGGGGCGACGCTCGATGATCACGCCGGAGGGGCGCGCCATGCTGGTGCACGCGCTGGCGCATATCGAGTTCAACGCGATGAATCTGGCGCTCGACGCCCTGTGGCGCTTCCCGGATTTGCCCTTTGACTACTATACGGACTGGCTGCGCGTGGCGAAGGAGGAAGCGACGCACTTTGCCATGCTGCAGGCGCACCTGCAGGTGCTGGGCCACACGTACGGCGACTTCCCCGGCCACGACAGCCTGTGGGAAATGGTCGACAAGACGCGCGGCGACGTGCTGGCGCGCATGGCGCTGGTGCCGCGCACCCTGGAAGCGCGGGGCCTGGACGCCATTCCGCCGCTGCGCGCCAAGCTGGCGCAGGCGGGCGACATGGCGGCGGCCGCCATCCTCGACATCATCCTGCGCGATGAAGTGGGGCACGTGGAAATCGGCAACCGCTGGTACGGTTATCTGTGCGAGCAGCGGGGCCTGGAATTGCGCGCCACCTACGCCGAGCTGGCGCTGCGCTACGAAGCGCCCACCCTGCGCGGCCCGTTCAACCTCGAAGCGCGGCGCCGGGCGGGGTTTTCGGAGCTGGAATTGTCCGATCTGCCCGCCTGAATCCGTCGCGGCGTCATGGATGGGCCGTGATGCTGATGTGCCAGTGGCTCAGGTGTCCCGTTTCGATGTGCACCTTTGCCGGCTTGGTCCAGGCGCCCGCGCCGGGGATATGGTCGGCCGGCGCGGCGGAAAAGCGCCCGTCGACGAGGGCCAGCTTGATGAAGCCGGGGCCGATGTAGATGATGCGCGTGCTGGCCGGCGCCGCTTCCTGGGCCAGCATGGCCCGGTTCGCCGCGATCCATGCCTGCAGGGCCGCCAGTTTCGGCTTTTGCGCGGGGTTGGCCGCCACTTCCGCTTTCGCGTCGTTGATCAGCTGGTGAATGGCGGCGCCATCGTTCTGGCCGCCCAGCGCGTCCGTGTAGCCGCCCGCGCCGTCCGCGTAGCGCAAGTCGATCTGCTGGCCGTCGCTGTGGCCGCTGTGACCGAGGATGGAACGGCCCGTTGCCGTTTGCGTCACGTGCTGGCCGCTGATGTCGTCGAAGCGGTAAGCCTTGCCCGCCAGCCAGGCGATGGCCAGGCGCGTGGCCCAGGAATCGCCGCCGGCATCGCGCGTGCCGTAGCGCCGCGCCGCCAGCGCCGCCTCGTTGTCGGCCAGGTACAGGGGGATGTAGGCCGTGTCGCCCTTGAACTCCACTTGGCCCCCTTCGGCCGGGTCGGAGCTGGCGTCGGCATTGTCGATGCGGCCCTTCAGGCGCAGCGTGACGACGGCCTTCTTGTCGAGCTTGGCGCCGGCAAAGGCGGGCAGCACCAGGCCGGGAAATTTTACGCTGCCGGCGGTCTTGGTATTGGTCTGGGACAATAAATTCTCCGTGCTGAAGGCGGGATCGCCGCCGCCGGACGCAATGCCGATGTTCACTTCCGTAATCGTCGCCGCCGCCGGCGTGTAATGCAATTCCAGCGGCAAGGTGTGGGTGGCCGTGGCGTTGCCTTGCGAGATGGACACATACGGTCCTGCCAGATTGCCCGTCAGCTTGATCGGCTGCAGCACGGGGTGGGCGTCCTTGTTGGGCGAAAGGAATTTTGCCAGCGTCACCTTCAAGCCCTTGCATGCGAGGCTCAGCTCCACCGTCGTCACGGTGGGCAGGGCGCTGTCGCCGATATTCGTGGCGCTGACGTTGCCGCCCAGGCTCAACGCCCCATCCTTGGTTTGCTTGCTGACGTCGATGCACTCGGTCCTGACGATGGTGCCTTGCGTGAAGTGGGTCTGGTTGACGGCGCCCGCGGCGGACAGGTTGACCCCGGGCAACCCCGTCACGGCGTAGGACCAGGTATCGTTGTACTGGCTTTGCGCCGTCGTGTAGACGGGATACTCGGCCGTGCTGACGGTGATTTTCACGCCCACGTTTTTCGTGCCCTTGGGCACCGTGAAGGCGACGGGCGAGGTGATGGTCTGGTTTTGCGCGGCCGCCGTGGCCGTGAACGTCTTGCTGCCCTCGTCATCCTGCGGCGTGACGTCGTCCGTGGCACGGGGGCTGGCGATCACCGCGCGCGCGGGCGGCGCGGCGCCATCCTGCGTGACCGTGCCCGCCACATAGCTCTGCGCCGCGCTGCGCCGGGCCAGGCCGGTTCCGTACGGATACACGATGTCGACATTGACGGTGCTGCTGTTGTCAAACACGACGGCGCTGACGCTGACCACGTTCGGGTGGGCGAGGTCGTTCAAGGTCAGCTGGCAGGTATCGGGCAGCACGCCATCGAAGCGGAAGGCGCCCGTGGCGTCGACCACGGCCACCTGGCGCTGATGGTTGTTATAGCCGGCCAATAGCATCTTCTTGCCGGCCAGTCCCGTGGCATTGCCGCCCGCGGGCGTGCGCAGCTGTCCCTGCAGCACGATGCCGGACTTGATGACGATCAAGGCATAGCTGGCCGTGAACTCGCCGTCCTGCGAGACGAAATTGAGGTTCAGGTCGTAGCTGCCGTTGGGCAATGCTGCCAGCAGCTGCTGCATGGCCGTGGCGCCGATGCTGAAGCTGCCGCTGGCCGCATCGAACGTCCAGTAGTTCTTGAGGCTGATGGCCACACCGTTCGGGGTGGACAGCAGGCCGTCGCTGTCGTCCTGCAGGGCCATGGGGGCCGCGCCCACGAGGCGGAACCCCATGGCGCCCGCCTGCAGGCGGTTGTTCGGCCCCAGTCCCGTGATGGCCAGCACGGGCGCCGTGGCGGGCAGGCTGCCATCGTCTTCCGGTTCCACGTAGGTTTCCACGGCCGTCGGCAGTTCCGTCCGGATCAGCACGTCCAGGGTGGTGACCTTGCCGCCCTTGCTGAGGAAAAGTTGCGCGTGCTGGTCCACGCCCGTGTCGCCCGGCGTGGAAAAGCGCAGAGTGCCGTCCTGCAGCAGCACGTCCGTGACGGCGCCGCTGGCCTTGACGCTGTCGGCGCCGTCGGGAAAGCCCAGCCCGGACAGAGACAGCACGACCACCTGCGCGGGCCGCACGGGATCGAGGGCGATGCCGGTGCTGGTGCTGAAAGTCCAGGCCAGGCCGGCGCTCTGGAAGGCGATGCTGCGCTCGATGCGCAGGGTGATGGTGTCAGCGGGCGTGACGGTGGCGCCCGCGCCGATGCTGCCGGCCAGCACCTCGCCATCGATGATGGTGCTGCCTTGGGGCGCGCTGGCCAGCACGGCTTGCACATTGCCGGCCGCCTCGCTGCCATTGTTGCGGATGTGCACGCGGTAAGTGTAGTCCCAGGCCGTGCGGCTGATGCGCTGCTCGGCCACTTTATCGAGCAAGATGACTTCCAGGTCGCCGGCGGCCTGGGCGGTGCTGCTGCTTGCCGCGGCGGCCAGCATGATTTTCGGCGCGGGCGGCTGCGTGGGATCGTTGGGGCCGCCGCAGGCGCACAGGCTCAGGGCCAGCAAGGGAGCCAGCGCGGCGGCGGCCAGCTGGCGCCGCCGCAGGCACGCCAGGGCCAGCACGCCGGCCAGCAGCAGCCATGGCGTGGACGGCAGGGCGATGGCGGCCGGCTGCGTGATGCCCGCGTCGAGTTCGATGAAGGAGACGGGGTCGAGGATGCTAAACGGCTGGGCGCCGGGGCTGCCCGCGCCCAGGTAATCGAAGGTGACGGAAAAACCCGTGGCCGTGGCGCCGGGGACGATGCCGCCCGCCAGCGCCAGCGCGTCGAAGTAGCCGCTGGCGGGAATGGCGGGATCGGGCTGCACCAGCAGCACGTCCCAGCCGGGCGCCGTGGAGACGTTCTGCAGGTTGGCGTAGGCGCCCACGCTGAAGAACAAGGTGAATTCCTCGATGGGCACGGCCAGGGTGGTATTGCTGACCGTATAGTCGTAGCGCCACTGCGTGCCGCCCAGCGACGTCGCCGTGTAGCCGATGCTGGTGGCGTGCGCGGCCGACATGGCGCACAGCAGCAGCGCCAGCAGCACTTGTTTGATAAAGCTCATGATCGTCCCCCGTTGACTGGCGCCAAGCGTGCCCAGGCAAGAGGTCAAGCAGGAAGCGTTCCCATGTAAAATATACCGTAAAAACAAGGGCTTGGCTGAGGCGGGCGGGAGCGGGTGTCAAATATTCCGACACCGGACTTTATGGATGAGTCTGTCAGCGCTGTCCTACCCATCTTGTCGAAACCGTCTGATTGTATGCCTTGCGGAAACACGCGATGATCGTGTCCATGCTGCAACAGCCAACCAGTCCGACGGAGTATGCGATGCAAAAGCCAGGCCAGTCCCTTCACGTGAACAAGCCATTCCTGCTGATCTGCCTGTTCACCTTTTCGACCCTGGCAGCCACCTGGATGACTACGGGCGAGGCGCCGGCCAGCGATGCCGCGCCCGCGTCCGTGGCGCGGGAAGCGGGACACGGTGCCTTGCCCGTGTGCGGCAGCGATGCCCTCACGCTGTCGGCCCAGTGCCAGCCCCAGCCCGCGCGCCAGGCTTGACCTCAGCTTGCAGGCGCTGCTGCAGCAAGGCCAGCACGGCCGCTTCCTCCGGCGCCAGTGCCGGAAGCTCTTCCCGTAACTGCTGCCGCGCCCGCGCGCGCATGCCTTCCAATAAACTGCCATCCAGATACGATTCCAGCACGGCAGGGTGCACATAGCACTTGCGGCAGATCGTCGGCGTATTGCCCAGCTTTTTTGCCACGGACTCGATCGCCTGCACGATGTTTTTCTTCGCTTGCGCATCGGAATCGACCTGCTCGAACGCCTGCAGGGCCAGCGCGGCCAGCAGGGTGCCGGACCAGGTGCGGAAATCCTTGGCCGTGTAGTCTTCGCCCGTCACCTCGCGCAGGTAATCGTTGACGTCGCCTGAATCGACGCCGTGGCGCGCGCCTTCGTCATCGATGTATTGAAACAGTTCCTGGCCCGGCAACTCGCGCATGCGCGCAAGCACCCTGGCCAGCTTGCGGTCGCTCAGGCGGATATCGTGGCGCACGCCGCTCTTGCCCTTGAAGTGGAAGGCCACGGCACTGCCGTCGACCTGCACGTGGCGCGTGCGCAGGGTGGTCAGGCCGAACGATTTGTTCGCGCGCGCATATTCCTCGTTGCCGATGCGCATCATCGTCAATTCCAGCAGGTGCACGATGGTGGCCAGCACTTTTTCACGCGGCAAGCCCGGCAGCTGCATGCCGCGCGCGACGGCGGCGCGGATGGCGGGCAGGGCGCGGCCAAAGCTGAGCATGCGCTCATATTTCACCTCGTCGCGCACCTGGCGCCAGCGCGCATGGTAGCGGTATTGCTTGCGGCCCCGCGCATCGCGGCCCGTCGCCTGCAAATGGCCATTCGCATGCGGGCAGATCCACACGTCCGTCCAGGCGGGCGGGATGGCCAGCGCCTTGATGCGCGTCAAGGCGGCGCTATCGCGCACGATCTGGCCGTCCGCATCGCGGTAGCGGAACTTGCCGGGCTTGCCCGATCGGGCGATGCCGTTCTGATGGTCGCCCGTGTAGCGCAGGCCGGCGGCGCGGGCCGTGGTGGTGGCGGATATTTCCATGACGATAGCTTACCTTGCACGCCGCCCACCCGGCGCGCCGTTATGCTAAGGTGCGCATTCGTAACGCCGTGCGCGGCAGACAGGAGCAGCAGATGTTTGGCAGAAAAAAGAATCTGGAAGAAGACCACACCCCCCAGGCCGACAAGCAGTATGAAAAGAAATACACGGATGACAGCTTCTGGGACAAGGTCGTCAAGTTCGCCAAGACGGCGGGACGCGAAGTCATCGAAAAAGCCCTGTGGCTGTATTACGCGGCGCAGCAGCCGAACACCCCGCTGTGGGCCAAGACGGCCATCTATGGCGCGCTCGGCTATTTCATTTCGCCCATCGATGCGATTCCCGACATCACGCCCGTGGTCGGCTATGCGGACGACCTGGCCGTGCTGGCCGCGGCCGTCGCCACCGTCGCCACCTACATCACGGCCGAGGTCAAGGAACGGGCCGCCGAGAAACTGCGCGGCTGGTTCGGCGCCTAGCTTTTCTTGACAGCTGGCGCGTCGCTGCCGCCATGGGCGAGCAGGCGCAGCACGATTTCTTTCTGGAATGAACGAAACTCCTTGTCGGCGCTGACGTTGGCGAAGGCCAGCACGGCCGTCTTGCGGGCCCGGTCGACGCAGACGACGGACGCGGCGCCGGGGTCGCCGCCGCTGTGCGTGGCCAGGGCCTTGCCGTCGACGTCGCGCAAGAGCCAGACCAGGGCCTGGCGCATGGACGAATCGGCGGGCACGACGGGAGCCGCTTGCGGGGCGAAAAACAGTTGCAGCGTCGCGTCCTGCAGGTAGCGGTGGCCATCGACCCGGCCGCCATTGCTGAAAATGGCCAGGAAACGGGCGAAGTCCTGCGCCGAGCTGCGCAGCAGGCCGGCCGGCCAGTCCGGATAGCCGACGGGCGGCAGCGCTTGCAGGCCCGGCTCCTTGTGCGCGTACGGCTGGGCGACGACGGCGCGCCGCGGCAAGCCGGCCAGGTTCCAGGCCGTGCTATCCATGCCCAGCGGTTCGAACAGGTGCTCGCGCGTGTAGGCGTCGAGGCCATCGGGGTTCAACCGGCCCACCAGATAGCCGAGCAGGGCGATGCCCACATTGCTGTAGCGCCATTCCGTGCCGGGCCGGGCGGCAAACGACACATCCGCGTCATACCAGGCGCCGCCGCGCGACAGATAGCCCTTGACGAAGTCGCGCAGGGGCAATCGGGGGTCGCCCTGTACGGCAAACGCCGCCGTCTTGTCGTACACGGCATCGGAAATACCCGAGGTGTGACTGAGCAAATGGCGGAAGGTGATGGGCACGTCGGGGAACTTCGGATGCATGAGCGGGAAGTCCAGGTAGGCCGCCACCTTGTCGTCGAGCTGGAAGGCGCCCTGTTCCAGCAGCATCATGACGGCCGTGGCCGTGACGAGCTTGCTGACGGAGGCGACATGGAACACCGTGCCGGCATCGGCCTTCTTGCCGGCCTGGATGTCGGCCCAGCCATAGCCGCGCGCGAAGATGGTGCGATCGCCGCGCACCACGGCCACGCTCATGCCCGGCGTTTCCGTGCGGGCCAGGCCATCGCGCATGAAGCCGTCAAACTCCGTTTCCCACGCCAGCCTGGCCGGATCGGTGGCGCAACCTGTCTGCAGCAGGGCCAGTGAGACGCCCAGTCCCAGCACGCTTCTTCGTTTCATCGATTCTCTCTTTTGCCATTTTTAATTATCTTAACAATATTTAAGCCCGCCATAGGGGCGATTGACAAAACATTGCTCTGTAGCAATGACAAAAGGGGATCGCCGGTGCTCATTTACACCAGTTATTTGCGCCAGTAGCGCTCCAGCAGAGGCTTGACCGTCAGGCCGTGCGCGACGATGGAGACGATGACGACGACGAGGGTGATGTCGGCCAGTTCGCGCGCCAGGCCTTGCGGCAAGCCATGCGCGATGGCATAGCTGAGGTAGTACAGCGAGCCGATGCCGCGCACGCCGAACCAGGCGGCCAGTCCGCGCAGGCGCATGCCGGTGCCCGAGGCCAGCAAACCGAGCATCACGCTGGCCGGGCGCGCCACCAGCAGCAGGAACAGCGCCACGCTCCACGCCCGCCAACTCCAGGCGGCAGCCGTGACGGCACCGCCCAGCAACAGCACCAGGGTCAGTTCGGACAGGCGTTCCAGGTGTTCCTTGAAGACGAGGGCTTCGCCGCTGACGGTCAGCGTCACCTCGCTGTCGTGCGGCTTGGCGGCGGACACGGCGTGGGTTTCCTCGGCCTGCAGCAAGCCTTGCCGGTCTTTCGGCGCGCCGGCCAGCCGCAGTTCCGTCTGGCGCAAGGCCACGCCGGCAAAGAAGACGGCCAGGAAGCCCCACGCGTGCAGCCAGGTGGAGACGCCGTAGACGAGGGCGATCAGGCCCAGGGCCGCCAGGTCGTCCAGCATCGCGTGTTTCGGCTCCTTGGCGCGCACTTGCCAGCCCAGCCAGGCCAGCAGCGCGCCGCCGGCCGCGCCCAGGGCGATGGCGCCCGCGCTGGCCCAGCATAAATCGCGCCACAGCCAGGTGGCGCCATGCGGTCCCAGCTCATGCAGGCCCAGCAAGCCCAGGCCCAGCATGACGAAAGGAAAGCCGCTGCCATCGTTCATGCCCGCCTCGCTGGTCAGCATGAAGCGCAATTGCTCGCTGTCGCCCGCATGGCGCAGCTGCACGTCGGTGGCCAGCACGGGGTCGGTGGGCGCGAGGATGGCGCCCAGCAGGATGCCCGCGCCCAATGGCAGGTCCAGCAGCAGGCAGGCAAAGGCCGCCACCAGCGCCACGGAAATGGCCATCGACAGCCACGCCAGGCGCAGCGAAGGCAGCCAGCGCGCCAGGCTGAAGGGCACGGGCATCTTGACGCCGGCGGAAAACAGGGAGATGAGGACGGCGATTTCCGTCAGGGTTTCCAGCAGGGGTGCCTGCTGCACCAGGTCGAACGCGAACAGGCCGAGGAACATGGGGCCCAGCAGCAGGCCCACGCCCAGGTAAGCGATGGCCGAGGTCAATGGCAGGCGCGCGATGCCGTCGGCGCCCAGGCCACGCGCCAGCATCAGGCAACCGATCAGGATGAACCAGGCGGTGGTGCTCATGCTCCTATTTTAGCGGCGCGCGGGCCGGGGCAGCGCGCCGCAGGTTTTGTTACGCCTTGTACAACTGTACCGTATCGTTCTGCGCCTGCATGGCGTGCAGCTCGATCGGGTCGAGCGTGGAGCGCAGGCGGGGCAGGCTGTGCGGATAATTGGTCGTGATAAAGGCGAGCATCTGCTCGCGCACGAGGCAGCGCAATTCAAACGCCGTGCCCGAATCCACCGCGCTGATCAGGAAACGCACGCGCACGGCCCGCTCGTTCGAATCCGTCGCCTGCACCGTGCAGACCCGGCCATCCCATTGCTTGGCGGATGCGCAGATGCGCGTCAGTTCCGCCCGCAGCGGCTCGATCGGGATGCTGAAATCGAGCCACAGGAACACCGTGCCCAGGATGTCCGAGGAGGTATGCGTCCAGTTCTCGAACGGATTTTCGATGAACCATTGCAACGGCACGATCAGCCGGCGCTCGTCCCACACGCGCACGACCACGTAGGTGCCCTTGATTTCCTCGACCGTGCCCCATTCGCCGTTGACGATCAGCACATCGTCGATGCGGATGGGTTGAGAGAACGCAATTTGCAGCCCTGCAATGAAATTGCCGAGCACGGGCCGGGCGGCGATACCGGCTACCAGGCCCGCCACGCCGGCCGAGGCCAGCAGGCTGGCGCCGATCTGCCGCGCGCCGGGCAAGGTCAGCAGCACGAAGGACACGCCCAGGAGGACGACGATGGCATGCGCGCTGCGCGTGAGCACGCGTGCTTGCGTGATCCGGCGGCGCGCGCGCAGGTTGTCGGCCGCGTCGACGGGATTGATCTGGGAAATCGTGATGCTGAGCGACTCGATGCATTGCATGGCCAGCCAGGTCAGCGCGATGATCAGCGCCACGCTGGCCAGGTGCGACATGGCGACGAGGCCCGGCGTGTCGTCGGGCGCGCTGGCCAGCACCATGCGCAGGCCGAAGACGATCAGGCACAGTTGGCTGGCGCGGAACGCTACGCGCGCGACGTTGCTGGCCAGCGCGTGGCCATGGGCCAGTCTTTTCAGCAAGCCGATGCCGGCCCGGTGCACGCCGATGGCGACGAGGGTGACGAGCAGGGCGGAAACGAGCACGGTCAGCGCCGAGCGCAGCGGGCCTCCCATCAGCGAGTGAAACGTGCTGAGATCCATAGGCGAAAACTCCTTATTGATAAGTGGAATGGATGTCGGAAGCGGGTATTTTACGGGCAGATGACGTCGCGGGGGCGTGCGTTGCCGTACGGATAAGACTTGCATCAAGATGGATACTGGAAGAAATTGCTGCGCTGCGCCATGCCACGTTGACGTTTCAATACGGAAAGCAAGCGGGCGTCGCCGCATTGGAAACATAGTCATACTTGCCATGCTTTTTGTTTTTGCAAAGGAAACCGATGATAGTACGATCACTCCGAATGTCCTTGCGCTTCATCCTGCCGCTTGCCCTCGTGCTGGGACTGTTTGCCTATATCGTGGTACCCCTGCTCGATAACATTACCCTGCGCTGGTATGTGCGCGACCTCGACAGCCGGGCCGAATTGCTCGCTGGAACTCTCCGCCCCTCGCTCACCGAATACCTGCCCGCGCAAGATGCCGACCGCGTCAAGGAACTGTTCCAGGGCGCCACGCGCGACGAACGCCTGATCGCCATCGGCTTTTGCGACAACGCGGGCCACTTGCTGTACCAGTCCGCGCAATACCCAACCTCCATCGGCTGCTGGAGCACGCCTTCGACGGGCGGCCTGTACAAATCCCTGGCGCAACTGCCGCAAGGGCAAGTCCACCTCAGCGAAACCCCCGTCATGCAGGACGCCTCCCAGCTGGGCCGTTTGGTGCTGGTGCAGGACATGAGCTTTGTCGAACGCCGCAATACCGATACCAAGCGTTTCATCTTTGCCTTCCTGGCCGTGCTGGCCGTGCTGATTTCCCTGATGACCGTGTTCGTCGCCCACCTGAGCTGGCGCGGCTGGCTGACGGCCGTGAAGGATATTTTACGGGGCGAGTTGCTGCCGAAAAGCAATGGCGCAGTGGCCGCCGCCACGGCGCCCGCCGCCGCGCCCGCGCCGCCGCCGGAAATGCAGCCGCTGATCGGCGACTTGCGCGAATTGCTGCAGGAATACCATCTGGAACGCCAGGGCGATAACGGCTGGTCGTCCGACTGGACGCCGGACAAGCTGCGCGCGCTGCTGGAAGCGGATTTGCAGGGCGACCAGGTGCTGGTCGTGTCGAACCGCGAACCGTATATCCACACGAAAGCCGATGACGGCAGCGGTGATATCCGCGTGCAGCGCCCGGCCAGCGGCCTGGTGACGGCCGTGGAAGCCGTGATGCGGGCGTGCTCCGGCACATGGATCGCGCATGGCGCCGGTTCCGCCGACCGCGAGACGGTCGATAAGCTCGACCATGTGCCCGTGCCGCCCGACAATCCCAGCTATACCTTGCGCCGCGTGTGGCTGACGGAAGAGGAAGAGCAGGGCTATTATTATGGTTTTGCCAATGAGGGCATGTGGCCGCTGTGCCATATCGCCCACGTGCGCCCCGTGTTCCGCTCGTCCGACTGGGAGCAGTACGTCAAAGTCAACCGCCGCTTCGCCGATGCCGTGATCGCCGAGGCGAAGACGGACAATCCCGTCGTGCTGGTGCAGGACTATCACTTCGCCTTGCTGCCGCGCATGGTGCGCGAAGCCTTGCCGAAGGCGACGATTATTACTTTCTGGCATATCCCCTGGCCCAACTCGGAATCGTTCGGCATTTGCCCATGGCGCGAGGAAATCCTCGACGGCTTGCTGGGCAGCACGATCCTGGGCTTCCACACGCCATTCCACCGCAAGAATTTCCTCGAAACGGTGGACCGCTACCTGGAAACCCGCATCGAGCCGGAAGCATCGACGATTTCCTACGGCGGCGAGATGACGCAGGTCGAGGATTACCCGATCTCGATCGCCTGGCCGGAAGACGACCCGGCGCAGCCCGACGTGGCCGCGTGCCGCGCGCAAATCCGCAGCGAGCTGGGCGTGGCACAAGACCACTTGCTGGGCATCGGCGTGGACCGTCTCGATTACACGAAAGGCATCGTCGAGCGCTTCCAGGCCGTCGAGCGCATGCTGGAGCAGCAGCCCGGCATGGTCGGCAATTTTACGTTCGTGCAGATCGCCGCCCCCAGCCGCGCTTCGCTCGATGAATATCAAAGCTTCGACGCCAGGGTGCGCAAGATGGTCGAGCGCATCAACCGCCGCTTCGGCAGCGGCGATTACGTGCCCATCCTGCTGAAAGCGGAGCACCATGGCCAGGACGATCTGCAGCGCTATTTCCGCGCCTCGGAAGTGTGCATGGTGACGAGCTTGCATGACGGCATGAATCTGGTGGCCAAGGAATTCATCGCCGCGCGCGATGACGAGCTGGGCGTATTGGTACTGTCGCAATTCACGGGCGCGGCGCGGGAACTGCATGAAGCGCTGATCATCAATCCTTATCACATCGAGCAGGGCGCCGACGCCCTGTACCGCGCCCTCGTGATGCCGCCCGTGGAGCAGCGCGAGCGCATGAAGAGCATGCGGGCACGAGTCAAACATTTCAACGTCTACCGCTGGGCCGGGCGCATGCTGCTGGACGCGGCCCGCCTGCGCCAGCGCGACAAGGTCATGACCAAGATCGACGCCCACAGCCGCATCAAGCGGCGCAAGGGGATGTGATGGCCGATATCCCTGACGATAGCGCAGCCCTGTTGCAGCTGCTGAGTGCGCCCGGAACAGCCGTCTTCCTTGACTTCGACGGCACCCTGGTCGACCTTGCGCCCACGCCCGACGGCGTGCGCGTAGCGCCCGGCGTCATCGAAGCGCTGGCGCTGCTGGCCGAGCGTCATGGCGGCGCGCTGGCCCTCATTTCCGGCCGTCCCGTGGCGCAGATCGACGCGATGCTGGCGCCCCTGGTCTTGCCTGTTGCCGGCGTGCATGGCGTGGAGCGGCGCGGCGCCGATGGCGCGTTGCACATGGCGGCCACGCCCGACGTGTCGCCCGTGCTGGCGCGCGCGCAGGCGCTGGCCTCCGTCCACCCCGGCTTGCTGGTGGAGCAGAAGCGGGGCGCCGTGGCCCTGCATTACCGGCTGGCGCCACACCTCGAGCAATTGTGCCTGCAGGAAATGACAGCCGCCGTGCAAGCGTGCCCGGGGGTATTGCTGTTGCATGGCAAAATGGTTCTGGAAGCGAAGCCGGCCGCCACCGACAAGGGCGGCGCCATCGCCGCCTTCATGCAGGAAAGCCCCTTCGCCGGCCGCCGGCCCGTGTTTGCGGGCGACGACACCACCGACGAGGCAGGCTTTGCCTTTGTACAACAAGCAGGCGGGCAGGGCGTCAAAGTGGGCAGCGGCCCCAGCGCCGCCACTTTGCGCCTGACCAGCCCCGGCGCCTTGCGCGCCGCCTTGCTGGCCGCTGCCGTATCCCCGACATCGAAGGAGTAGCCCATGACGACATCCCATGACACCCGCGCCAGCCAACCGCCCGCGCCAGCATCGCTGAACTGCGGCGTGGTGGGCAATTGCGCCTTCAACGCCCTGATCGACCAGGCAGGGCAGGTCGTCTGGTCCTGCCTGCCCCGTTTCGATGGCGATCCCGTCTTTAACCGCTTGCTGGACGACACGGAAAACGGCAGCGTGTGGGCCATCGACATCGAGAACTTCGCCCGCAGCGAGCAGTTCTATGAGCCGAACACGGCCGTACTGCGCACGCGTTTGTACGACACGCAGGGGCGCGGCGTGGAAATCACGGATTTCGCCCCCCGTTTCCTCAGCCGCGACCGCATGTTCCGCCCGCTGATGCTGATCCGCCGCGTCCGGCCGCTCGACCACGCCGTGCGCATCCGCGTGCGCCTGCGCCCCCGCTACGACTGGGGCAGGCTGGCGCCGCAGATCACGCAGGGCAGCCACCACATCCGCTACGTGGGGCCGGAACAGACCTTGCGCCTGAACACCGATGTGTCGCTCAACTATGTACTGAGCGAAACGTATTTCGTGCTGGGCGGCACGGCCAACTTCCTGCTGGGCCCCGATGAAACCCTGGCCGGCGGCATTGACGAGACGGCGCGCATCTTCGAAAAGGAAACGATCAACTATTGGCGCACCTACACGCGCCGCCTGGCCGTGCCGCTGGAATGGCAGGACGTGGTCATCCGCGCCGCCATCACCTTGAAACTGTCTTTATATGAAGACACGGGCGCCATCATCGCCGCCATGACCACCAGCATTCCGGAAGCGCCGGGCAGCAGCCGCAACTGGGATTACCGCTATTGCTGGCTGCGCGACGCCTTCTTCGTCGTGCGGGCATTGAACAGCCTGTCCGAGGTGGGCACGATGGAAGAGTATTTGCGCTGGCTGACGAATATCGTCGCCCGCTCGAAAGGCGGCCACATCCAGCCCCTGTACGGCATCGGCCTGGAAGAGCAGCTGCCCGAATCGATACTCGAGCACTTGCCCGGCTACCGGGGCAATGGCCCCGTGCGCGTGGGCAACCAGGCGCAGGAACACTTCCAGCACGACGTCTACGGCAATATCGTGCTGGGCGCGGCGCAGGCCTTCCTTGACCACCGCCTGTTCCACCGGGCGGGAAAAGCCGAGTTTGCCGCGCTGGAAGCCGTGGGCGACCAGGCATTCCGGCTGCATGCGGAGCCGGACGCGGGCATGTGGGAGCTGCGCACGCGCGCCAGGGTCCACACTTCGTCCATGCTGATGAGCTGGGCCGCCTGCGACCGCCTGGCGAAAGTCGCGCATAAACTGGGCTTGCCGGACCGCGCCGACCACTGGAACAGCCGCGCCGTGCTGATCCGAGAAAGATTACTGCGCGAAGCGTGGAGCGAGGAGCGCCAGGCGTTTGCGGAAAGCCTGGGCGGGCGCGACCTCGACGCTTCCGTCCTGCTGATGGCGGAAGTCAATTTCATCGATCCCATGGACCCCCGTTTCATCGCCACCGTCGACGCGCTGGAAGCATCGCTGTGCGACGGCCCCTACATGCGCCGCTACGAGGCGCCCGATGACTTCGGCAAACCCGAGACTGCCTTCAACATCTGCACCTTCTGGCGCATCGACGCCCTGGCGCGCATCGGCAGGAAGGACGAGGCGCGCAAGATCTTCGAAACCATGCTGCTGGCGCGCAACCACCTGGGCCTGTTGTCGGAAGACACGCACCCGGTGACGGGAGAGATGTGGGGGAACTTTCCGCAGACGTATTCGATGGTGGGCTTGATTAACTGTGCCGTGCGGTTGTCGGCGCCTTGGGATAGTGCTATTTAAGTGCGGGCCTGGATCGCGGGCCTGAGAGTTGTCCATGGCTGCGTTGCTTGGGCTTGCCGTACATACGTACTGTCTGCGCCCGCGCGCCTTGCCCTGGGCATTTTTCAGGCCCGCTGGGCCCGAGGTGCCCGGGTTGGAGACCCGGGCCTTGGTTTGTTTTGCCATTGTTTAGATGTTAAGTCAGAGTTTTGGGTAAAGCTGGCTCCCTGCGCCCATACAACCTGCACTCCGCCGCCAGCGCCAGCAAATTGGGATCGCGCTCGCGGCTGCTCTGCATCAGCAGGGTGATTTGCTGGTGCGAGCCGTAGCGGGCGTCGAGGGGCAGCAGTTCGATGCGCGAGCTGAAGGCGCGCACGCGGCCGGGCAGCAGGCTGTAGCCGATGCCGCCGCTGACCAGGTTGATCAGCGAGAAGATGTCGCCCACCCGCATGGCCGTGTCGGGCACGAATCCCGCCAGCTCAAACGCGTGGTTGAAGCTTTGCGAGGTGACGAAACCTTCGTTGAGGGTGACGAATTTGTCGTCGCGCAACTGTTGCAAGTCCACCGATGCCGCCCCCGCATAGGGCGAGGCGAGCGGCGCGGCCAGGTAGATGTCGTCCTGGAACAGGGGCACGGCCACCAGGCCCGCATGCTGTTCGTCTTCCTGCACGCCGATGATGATGGCGTCCAGGCGGCCGTCTGCCAGGCTTTGCAGCAGGTCGCGGTTCGAACCGAGGGTCAGGTCGATGTCCAGACCCGGCCGGCGCAGTTTCAAGGCGATCACCAGCTGTGGGATGCAGTGCAGGGTCAGTGAATACAGCGAACCGATTTTCAGGCGCACGGGGTTGATGCCCGACATTTCGCGCACCTTGCGCACGCCTTCCTCGCATTCGGTCAGCGCCCGGCGCGCCGATTCGGCAAAGGTGTAGGCCGTATGCAGCGGGATCAGGCTGCGCCCCTCGCGCTTGAACAGGGGGCAGCGCAAGCCGTCTTCCAGCGAGTGCAGGGCACGGTGCACGCTGACGGTGCTCTGGCCCAGCGCATCGGCCACCCGCGCCAGGTTGTTCAATTCCATGAAGCTGAGAAACACTTCCAGCTTTTTCAGGGTAATTTCTTCGTTGATGGCCATGATTAGCCTCTTTCAAGGGAGTTCATTAACTTCAGGGTAATGAACATGCTAGCAGATTGATTGTCGCGCTGGCGCTTTCGTTCTATCGTCTGGACTCGATAGCTCATTCCGGAGGCATGATGTCAACCGCCACAGCAGCGCCAGCGCAGCGGCAAAAACAATGGGACACGCGGCGCACCGAGAAACGCCGCCGCCTCGATGCCGTGCGCCAGTACGCGAGCGGCCCCGTGCTGCAACAGGGCGATATGGTCGCCGTGCTCGAAGCGCTGCTCGCGCCGGGCGACCGCGTCGTTCTTGAAGGCAATAACCAGAAGCAGGCCGATTTCCTCGCCCGCATGCTGGCCCAGGTCAACCCCGACAAGATCCACCATCTGCACCTGATCATGCCCAGCGTCAGCCTGCCCGAACATCTGGACTTGTTCGAGCGCGGTATCGCCCGCAAGCTGGATTTTTCGTTCGCCGGCACGCAAAGCCTGCGCATCGCCCAGTTCCTGCAGGATGGCTTGCTGGAAGTGGGCGCCATCCACACGTATATCGAACTGTATGCGCGCCTGTTCGTCGACCTCACGCCCAACGTCGTCATGGTGGCCGGCTACATGGCCGACCGCCAGGGCAATCTGTACACGGGCCCCAGCACCGAGGACACGCCGACGCTGGTCGAATCGGCCGCCTTCCGCGACGGCATCGTCATCGCCCAGGTCAACCAGATCGTCGACGACGTCAGCGACTTGCCCCGCGTCGACGTGCCCGGCTCGTGGATCGATTTCGTGGTGCAGTCCGACAAGCCCTTCTTCATCGAGCCTTTGTTTACCCGCGATCCGCGCGTGATCAAGCCCGTGCACGTGCTGATGGCCATGATGGCGATCCGCGGCGTGTATGAAAAACACCAGGTGCAGTCGCTGAACCACGGCATCGGCTTCAATACGGCCGCCATCGAGCTGATTCTGCCCACGTATGGCGAGCAGCTGGGCTTGAAGGGCAAGATTTGCCGCAACTGGGTGCTCAACCCGCATCCGACCCTGATACCCGCCATCGAGACGGGCTGGGTCGAGAGCGTGCACTGCTTCGGCGCGGAGCTGGGCATGGAAGGCTATGCGGCCGCGCGGCCCGACGTGTTCTTCACGGGCCGCGACGGCTCGATGCGCTCGAACCGCGCCCTGTGCCAGCTGGCGGGCCAGTACGCGGTCGACCTGTTCATCGGCGCGACTTTGCAGATGGATGGCCTGGGCAATTCCTCGACCGTCACCAACGGCCGCCTGGCCGGCTTCGGCGGCGCGCCCAATATGGGCCACGACCCGCATGGGCGGCGCCATCCGACGCCGGCCTGGCTGGACCTGATCGAGACGGACGACCCGCTGGCGCGGGGCAAGAAGCTGGTGGTGCAGATGGTCGAGACGTTCCAGGACGGCGGCCAGCCGACCATCGTCGAATCGCTCGACGCCGTGGCCGTGGGCCAGGCCAGCGGCATGCCGCTGGCGCCCGTGATGATCTATGGCGACGACGTCACCCACGTGCTGACGGAAGAGGGTATCGCCTACCTGTACAAGGCCCGTTCGCTTGAGGAGCGCAAGGCCATGCTGGCGGCCGTGGCCGGCGTGACGCCCATCGGCCTGCGCCACGACCCGAAGACGACGGCAAAGCTGCGCGCCGACGGCCTGATCGCGCTGCCCGAGGATATCGGCGTGCAGCGCGGCGCGGCGAACCGCTCGTTGCTGGCGGCGAAAAGCATCGCCGACCTGGTCGAGTGGTCGGACGGCCTGTATCAACCCCCCGCCAAATTCAGGAGCTGGTAATGAGCGCAATGATGACGACAATGATGATGACGCCGGTGCCGGTGCGGGAACACTCGGCCGCGTTGGCGCGGCAGGTGCTGCAGGCGCTGCTCGACGAAGTGACCCTGACGCCGAAACCGGGCCTGGTCGATTTGCGCAGCCGCGGCGCCCACTCGGACTTGAACTGGGCCCTGATGTGCCACTCGGCCTGCGTGCTGGAGCCCGTGTTTGCCGCCATGGCCCAAGCGGTTTGGGAAAGCGACGATGACGATGACCTGCGCCAGCGCATCGGCGCCCTCGGCCGCGATGGCGAGGCGCTGATGCTGGCGGCCACGGGCGGCGTGAACACGCACCGGGGCGCCATCTGGGCCCTGGGCCTCCTGGTGACGGCGGCGGCGCAGCTGGGCGCGCGCGGAGCGTCGCTGGCCTCGCTGGCGCCGCACGCCGTGGCGGCGCGGGCCGGCGCGCTGGCCCGTTTGCCTGACCGTGGCGCGCCTGGCTCCACCGGCAACAAGGGCGAGCTGGCGTGCCGCCAGTATCACGTCGATGGCGCGCGCGGCCAGGCCCGCGCCGGCTTCCCCCTCGTGACGGGCGCGGGACTGGCGCAGCTGCACGCGTCGCGGGCGCGCGGCGACAACGAAACGACGGCGCGCCTGAATGCCTTGCTGGCGATTGTCAGCCAGCTGGACGACACCTGCGTGCTGTCGCGCGGCGGCGAGGCGGCCTTGCTGGACCTGCAGGCGGGGGCGGCGCGGGTGCTGGCGGCCGGCGGCGCGGCCACGGCAGATGGCGCCAAGGCGCTGCTGGCGCTGGAAGCGGTGGCGCTGGCGCGCGGCGTGTCGCCGGGCGGCGCGGCGGACCTGCTGGCGGCGACCCTGTTCCTGGACAGATTACAAGAAGGAGAAGCGCATGGAAACGCGTGACTACACATTCCCCGCCGGGCAGCCGGCATCGGGGCGCGCCCTGGCCGGCGTCGTCGGTTCGGGCGACCTGGAAGTGCTGCTGCAGCCGGGCGGCGATGGCGTGACCCGCATCGTCGTCAACACCTCCGTCGACGGCAAGGGCGCCGTGTGGGATGCGCTCTTGCTGCGCGTGTTCGGCGGCGAGCCGCTGCCGGCGGCTAGCATCGTCATCAACGATTGCGGCGCCACGCCGGGCGTGGTGCGCATGCGCATCGAGCAAGCCTACGAAGAATTGCAAGCGGGGAGGGCGGCATGAGCACATTGACGGAACTGCTGGAGCGCGACAGCTTCATCGAACGGGGGGCGCGCAGCCGCGCGCGCGCCTTGCTGGATGCGGGCAGCATGCGCGAACTGCTCGACCCGTTCTGCGGCATCGCGTCGCCCTGGCTGCCGCAGCAGGGCGTGACGGCCCAGGCGGATGACGGCGTGGTGGTGGCCAAGGGCTTGTTCGACGGCCAGCCGGCCGTGGTGCTGGCCATCGAAGGCGCCTATCAGGGCGGCAGCATGGGCGAGGTGGGCGGCGCGAAGATCGCCGGCGCGCTGGAACTGGCGGCGCGCGACAACCGCCAGGGCGTGCCGACGCGCGCCGTGATCGTGTTCGAGACGGGCGGCGTGCGCCTGCAGGAAGCCAACCTGGGCCTGGCGGCGATTGCCGACATCCACGCCGCCATCGTCGACCTGCGCCGCTACCAGCCCGTCATCGGCATCACGGCCGGCACGGTGGGCTGCTACGGCGGCATGTCGATCGCTGCGGGCTTGTGCAGCTATTTAGTAGTGACGCGTGAAGCGCGACTGGGTCTCAATGGCCCCGCCGTGATCGAGCAGGAGGCGGGCGTGGACGAATTCGACTCGCGCAACAAGCCATTTATATGGAGCCTGACGGGCGGCGAACAGCGTTTTAAGAGCGGCCTGGCCGACGCCTATGTGGAAGACGATACGGCGCAGATGCGCGCCACGGTGGCCGAATTGTTCGCACGCGGCGTGCCGGCCCGGCACCGCAGCGACCAGGCGGAAAGCTACCTGGCGCGCCTGGCCGATGTCGACGCGGCCGTGCAAGCCACGCCGGAAGCCGTACGTTTGATCTACAGCAAAGGAGCCGCAGCATGAACGCCATCACCGATACGAGCCGCGGCGCCGTCTGGCTGGCGGCCCTGACGCACAACGCCGCGCCGCTGGACGGCTATCCGCCTTCCGTGCGCGTGGTCGACGCGCCGCTGGCCGGCGCACCGGCGCGCTATCTGGCCGTGCTGCCCGACCCGGACAACCGTTTTACGCGCGCCCGCACGGGTGAAATCGGCCTGGTCGAGGCGTGGCAGCTGGCGCGCGCCGTGCAGCAGGTGGTTGTTGAAGACCGCGACCTGGCCGTCAAGCGGCCGTTTGTTGCCGTCATCGACGTGGCCAGCCAGGCGTATGGCCGGCGCGAAGAAGCGTACGGCATCCACCAGGCGCTGGCCGGAGCGGCGGGGGCTTACGCCGAGGCGCGCCTGGCCGGCCATCCCGTCATCGGCCTGATCGTCGGCAAGGCCATGTCGGGCGCGTTCCTGGCGCACGGCTATCAGGCCAACCGCCTGATCGCGCTCGACGATCCGCAAGTGATGGTGCATGCGATGGGCAAGGCCTCGGCCGCGCGCATCACCTTGCGCACGGTGGCAGCGCTCGAAGCGCTGGCCGCGACGATTCCACCGATGGCTTATGACGTCAAGAATTACGCGACCCTGGGCCTGCTGTGGCAAACCTTGCAGCTGGCACAGCCGGACGCGCCGTCGGAGCTTGATCTGGCGCAGGTGCAGGGCAGCCTGCAGGCGGCGCTGGCCGACATCCGCGCCGATCCGGAAAGGGATCTTTCCAGCCGCCTGGGCGCGCCGCATCGCCAGGCGTCGGCAAAAGTCAGGGAGGTGCTGGGGCAGCAGTGGTAAGTGAAATAACAGAGAAGACACCAAGTCATTCCTATTCCAATAACGGAGACAATCATGATCATTTACGGAACCGCACTGCTGGCCCTGTGCCATTTGCTCGGCATCTTCCTGGGCGACCTGCTCGGGCAGCTGATGGGCGTCAAGACCAACGTGGGTGGGGTGGGCATCGCCATGCTGCTGCTGATCTGCGCCCGGCTCTACATGCAGCGCCGATCCTGGCTGCCGCAGATGACGGAGCGGGGCGTCGAGTACTGGGGCGCCATGTATATTCCCGTGGTGGTGGCCATGGCGGCGCAGCAGGACGTGGTTGCGGCGCTGCGCGGCGGGCCGGTGGCCGTGCTGGCCGCCATCGCTTCCGTGCTCGTCTGCGGCGCCGTGATCTCGCTGATGAACCGGATGGAAACCGCGCGCATGGAAAACCCGGCCGCGGTCGCCGCTACCGATTCGGACCAGATTCTCGTCAAGGAGCACCGTCATGCTTGAAATCTTTGAAAAAGCCGCCATCCACAATGGCCTGGTGACGGCATTCGCCTTTGTCGGCCTGATCATGCTCGTATCGATGGCGCTGTCGAAATACCTGACCTTCGGCCGCGTGCACGGCTCGGCCATCGCCATCGTGATCGGCCTGGGGCTCGCTTACTGGGGCGGCGTGCATAGCGGCGGCCACAAGGGCCTGGCCGATTTGTCGCTGTTCGGCGGCATCGGCCTGATGGGCGGCGCCATGCTGCGCGACTTCGCCATCGTCGCCACCGCCTTCGAGGTGCAGGCGACCGAGGCGCGCAAGGCGGGCCTGATCGGCCTCGTGGCGCTGCTGCTGGGCGTGGTGCTGCCGTTTCTCGTCGGCGCCGGCGTCGCTTACGCGTTTGGCTATTCGGACGCCGTCAGCATGACCACCATCGGCGCCGGCGCCGTCACCTACATCGTCGGCCCCGTCACGGGCGCGGCCATCGGCGCCAGCTCGGACGTCATGGCCCTGAGTATCGCGGCAGGCCTCATCAAGGCCATCCTCGTGATGGTGGGCACACCCGTCGCGGCGCGCTCCCTGCGCCTGAAGACGCCCCGTTCGGCGATGGTCTTCGGCGGCCTGGCCGGCACCGTCAGCGGCGTATCGGCGGGCCTGGCCGCCACCGACCGCAAACTGGTGCCGTATGGCGCGCTGGTGGCCACGTTCCACACGGGCCTGGGCTGTCTGCTGGGCCCTTCGCTGCTGTTCTTTGCCGTCAAGGCGGTGGTGGCCTGATGGAAGCCTGGCGCGCGCATGATTTGCTGTGGGTGTCCGGCTTGCCGGACGGCGCATCCATGCCTGCCTGGGCCGATACCGGGTGGCTGGCCGCCGCGCCGCTGGTGGTGCGGCGCGCCAGCTGCGGGCCCGGGCGCATTCCCGTGGGTGTGCGCGGCCTGCTGCGCAGCGAGCGGCAGGCGTGCGAAGTGGAAGCGGCCGCCGTCGTGCGCCGCGTGACGCCGGAAATGCTGGCCTGCGCGCCAGTGCCTGATTTCTCCTGCACCGCGCTGGACGCATTGCGGCAGGTCGCGCCCCTGCTCGACGCCACGGGCTGGGCCTGGGGGCCGACGGGCGGCGTGGGTTTCGCGCTGGCCAGCGGCTTGCCCGTGCTGCGGGCCGACAGCGACCTCGATCTTGTGCTGCGCCTTGCCGCGCCGCCGGACGCCGCCCAGGCCGAGGCCCTGCGCGCCATCGCGGAGACTGTCACGGCATGCCGGCTGGACCTGCAGATCGACACGGGCCATGGCGGCTTTGCGTATGCCGAGTGGGCGGCGGGGCGGGGCCGGGTCCTGCTGAAGACGGATCGCGGTCCCGTGCTGACGGCCACGCCATGGGGGCTTGCATGAGCGTGTTGTTTACCTTTCCCGGCCAGGGCGCCCAGACTCCGGGCATGCTGCACGCGCTGCCCGGCGACGCGGCGGTGGCGGATACCCTGGCCGAAGCGGCTGAAGTGCTGGGCTGCGATCCCTTGACGCTGGACACGGCTTGCGCGCTGGCGTCGACGCGGGCCGTGCAACTGTGTCTGCTGATCGCGGGCGTGGGCATGGCGCGCTCCTTGCGCGCGCGCGGGGCGCTGCCCGACATGGTGGCCGGCTTTTCCATCGGCGAGTATGCGGCGGCCGTCGTCGCCGGCGCGCTCGATTACGGCGATGCCGTGCGCCTGGTGGCGCGGCGCGGACAGTTGATGGAGCAGGCGTATCCCACCGGTTACGGCATGGCTGCCATCATCGGGCTTGATCCGGCGCAGCTGGAACCCTTGCTGGCCCGGGTGCATGGCACCGCCACGCCCGTGTATATCGCCAACCTGAATGCGCCGCGCCAGATCGCCATCGCCGGCAGCGAACCCGCCCTGCAAGCCGTGATGGCGCTGGCCATGGCGCATGGCGCCGGTAAGGCCAAGCGCCTGGCCGTCAGCGTGCCGTCGCATTGTCCGCTGCTGGAAGGCGCCGCCGCCGACATGGCCGCCGCCTTCGAGGGCGTGTTTGTCCGCCGCCCGTCGCTCGTCTACCTCAGCAGCAGTGCGGCGCGCGCGCTGTTCGACCCGGCCCGCATCCGCGACAGCCTGGCCGCCAACATGGCCCAGCGCGTGCAATGGGCCGCTACCGCGCGCCTGGCGTGGGAGCGGGGCGCGCGGCTGGCGCTGGAAATGCCGCCGGGCAGCGTCCTGACGCGCCTGACGGCGCCCGACTTCACGGATGGCGTGGCCGTCTGCTGCGACGGCAACCGGGGCGACAGCCTGCTGGCGCTGGTGGCCAGGGAGCGGGGCGGCACCTTGCCTTACAACGCCTAACACAACCGTAGCGAGCGGATGTGAGTTGTGGTGGAGAAGCGCAACTGTACGAAGGTACAGTGAGCATCGCAGACCGCAAATCGCGACGCGCAGTAGGTTTTGATAGGTGTTCTTAAAGCCTGGCGCTCAGGCCAACTTGGAAGCCACGGCCCGGCAAGGGCGCGATGTATTTCAGCGGGGAATTGTGCGGCCTGGCATCCGCGTCGAGCAGGTTGCTGCCGCTGATGAACACCTCGACGCTGGCAAACGGCGAATCCGGCACCTGCAGTGCGCGGCTTACCTGGAAGTTCACCATGGTGTAGCCGTCGAGCGGCACTTCCTCGCTGACGCTCTTGCCCAGGTACTTCTGCTTGTCGTAGCGGGTGCCTGACAACCGCGTCTTCCAACCCTGGTTTTCCCACTGCAGATTGGCGCCGTAGCGGTTGGTGGGCATGTTGGGCAGGTAGGCGCCGTCATTGTGCGCGCGCAGCTTGTCGGGATTGTCCGCCTTGTTCTTGACCAGGTCGGCAAATGCGGAGAGGTTCAGCTTGCCGTAGGCGCCGAGTTGAACGGTCTGTGAGGCATCGACCTCGAATCCCTTGACCGTCGTATCCGTCTGCTTCCAGTACTTCAGGGGCAGGCGATTCGCCATCTGGGCCCCCGAGTGACCAAGGTAGAGATAGTTCTCGTACTTCATGACGTAGCCCGTCGCGGACAGCTGGAAGCCGCGATTGGCGAACAGGGCGGTCAGTTCGGTATTGCGTGCGCGCTCGGCCTTCAATTTCTGGTTGCCTTCTTCCTGGGTCATGATCGAATAGTGGCGGTTGCTCGCATACAACTCATTGACGTCGGGCGCTCTTTCCGACGCCGAGTAGCGCAGCTTTGCACCGAACAGCTGGCCAAGCTTGCTTGAAGCGCCCAGGCTATAGCTGTTCAGGCTGAACGACTTGTCCTCGAGTGTGGAGTTGCTTGCATTCCGCGACGTCTTGAATCCGCTCTTGCGGATGTCGTGCTCCACGTTTTCATGGCGAAAGCCGGCATCGAAGGTGGCCCAGTCGAATTCCAGGTTTTGCTTGACGAACAGGGCGCGGCTGAGCGTGCTCGCATCGGGCAGGTAAAGCTGCGGCCCGGCACCGCTTATATCCCTGGCTTTGTGGCTCAGGCCAAGCAAGCCGCTCAAGGGGCCCGCGCGCCGCTGCGCCAGCAGGAGCTCGGCTTGATTCGTGTCAAACCGGTAGTCATTCGCCTTGGCCGCACCGAGGCGTTCTCCCGACGTATTGTTCAAGCGGGACACGCGCAGTTGTGCGCTTTCAATGTAAGCGACGGGGTCGCGCAGATGGGCTTCCAGCGCATATTTATCCTGCTTGATGATCACGCCGACGGGCAGCCCCTCGTCATAGTTCGCGCCGAACGACTTGTTTTCCATGGAAAAGCCCGGCACGCCATATTCGCTTTCCTTGGAATCGAGGCTGACGGCCACGTAGCCGCGATCGAAAAAGTAGGTGCTGCCGACGCCAAAGTGGGCATTGCTGGCGTGGCTGTTGCCCAGGGTGCCGTGGTAATCGGGGGTGACGTCCTTGTTGATCTTTTTCTGGGTCATCGATGGCGTGCCCGGCACGTAGGCGGGATTGGCCGGGTTGACGTAGGTCTTGCGCTGCCAGACGGAGGTCGGCTGATTGGTATAGAAGGAAAAATCGCCGTCCGCCCAGTCCGGATTTTCCTTCATGAACTGGTCGATAAACGGCTGCGACGCCTTGTTGTAGACCTGCTGGATCCGCGCTTCTTTCTGGCAACTGTCGGCTAAGAACGTATTCACGCCGCCTTTCACAGGGAACAGCTGGCTGTTGCACACGCCTGCCTTGCTGTTGCCGGGAATATCGTAATGCCCGATCTTCTGGAATGACAGCTGCAGATTCGTCGAAAAGCGCTGCCCGTCGTTGAAGTTCGCGCGCAAGCCTTGCGCGTTCGCATCGTTGAAGCCCTTGCGCAGCACCAGTTCCACATCCTTCCGCGTGCTCTCCATCTTGCGGGAAACGAGGCCCGAATCGACGTCGACGCTGCCGCCGATCGCATTGCCGCCAAAACGCACGCTATCGGACGATTTGTTGACGGTGACGCTGCGCGCAAACAGGGGATCGAACGGGATGTTGATGTCGCCGCTGAGCGCATTCATGCCGAGGATGGACTGGCCGTCTTCCAGGATCTGCACGCGGCTGCCGCTCAGGCTGCGGATCACCGGTGCGCCCGCATTCGGCCCGAAGGCGCTGCTTTGCACGCCCGAGACATGCTCGAGCATGCCTCCCAGCGTCCTGTTCTGGGCTTGCGTATTCTCGACCAGAACGACGCTGTCGACGCTTGCCGGCTTGTCTGCCCGGACCTTGATGGTTTGCAGGGTGACGTCGTCTGCCGCATAGGCGAGCGGGGCGGTGGACAGCATGGCAGCTGCGAATACGTGATGGCGCATAGGACTCTCTAAAAAGACGGAATGGGGGCTGGCGCGGGATGCAGGCGCAGCGCGATGGTATAGATGCAATCGAGTTGCAATAATAGCTGGCGCCCCATTCTATTGCAAGTAAATTGCATTTGAGGGTTTGGGATGGCTGGCGCACGGCAAGCGCGCAGCGCGGACAGCCGGCATGTGCCGGCGACTGTGGTGCAAAGTGAGGAGGTGCGAGGGTGTTACGCGTTGCGCGTTGCACATGGCGCATGATCGTGCCGGTGGCAATGCGTGCGGCGCAGGCTGAGTCAGTCCGCCTGCGCCCTTATGAAGTGGCTACTTGAAGTGAGTGTCAGCGGCTTTTCGCCTGCAGCCGGCGCGCGCGGCGCTTTCTTTCCCAGATGACGATGCCAGTCACCGACAGCATGGCGACCATCAGCCCCATGCAGGACATCAGTATGCGTCCCGGCAAGCCAAGGATGCGGCCCGAGTGCAGGGGGAATTGCAGTTGCACGAAGACGTCGGCGGCCGTGCCTTCCCACGGTTTGTGCTGGCCGATGATGCTGCCGTCCATGCCGTCGACGTACAGGTTCGACAAGCCCATGCCGGCCGCGCCGAACTCGTCGGCCGGGTCGAAGAACGAGACGTTGTAGAACGAATAATTGCCGCCGTAATAAATGCCTCCGATGGGCGCCGTGATGCCGCGCTGCACGGCCTGCTTTTTCGCAATGTCCACCGCCTGCTCGAAGCCGATGACGGGCGTGATGTAGCTGCCGTACGGCGCCGGCGTCTGCGTTTCGTATGGTCCCGGCGTGGTGGTCGACACGAGCGACATGACGGGGTAAAACACTTCGCGGTACAGGTTCAGCGAGAACGACGTGAACGCGACGACGATAATGATGCCCCACACCCACAGGCCGCCCGCGCGGTGCAGATCGAAATTGAGCTTGTAGCCGCCGGCCGCCCAGCGCACCACCCACGACGGTTTCCAGCGTTGCCACCAGCTGGAGACGTCGCGGTGGCGCGGCGCCTCGTCCGGCGCGCGCTGGCGCAAACGGCGCGGCGTGGTCAGATATAACGCCACCATGCTGTCGAGCAGCCAGATGAGTGCCACGCTCCCCATCAGCCAGTAGCCCCAGCGGTCCGTGCCCCAGAAGGCGGGCACGTGCAGGCTGTAGTGCAGATGGCGCAAGAACGGCATCAGGCTGCGGCGCGACAGGGAAATGGCCGTCGAATCGCGCGTGCCCGTGATCTGCGCCGTGACGGGGTCGATGTAGACGGTGTTGTAGCTGAGCACGAACGGTTTACCTGTGGCCGGATCGGTCAGCGGGCGCACCATGAAGGCGGCCGCATGGCCTTCTTCCAGGCCCAGGGTCATGTAATTGACTTCCACGCGCGGGTCGGCGGTCGCCACCTTGCGCGCCAGCGCGAATGGCGCCTGCAGGGGGCCGCGGCCCGGGGTGTCCATGATGTCGGCATTGAGCCATTCATCGAGTTCATGGTCCCACGAGGTGACGGCGCCCGTGAGTCCCGCAACGATGAGGAAGAGGGCGATGGTGAGACCGGCCCAGCGGTGTATGACAGTCCAGAAAGCGCGCATGCGGTACAAACCTTCAACATGAAACCGGCTTGTTGCCGCCAGCGGGCGCCAGAGCGGCGCACAGGAAAACGCCAGGCACACGCCTGGTAGTTTGATAATGGGAATCGTTCTCATTATCCAATGGGGCGCGGCGTTTGTCCAGCGCCAATGGTGTTGGTCAGGACTAAATTGCGCATGCTAAGATGCTAGCAATAAATTAATTTACATTCCACATGGAAATGTCCAAGGCTGAAGCGGCATGCGTATAGAAGAACGGAACAATGTCCGCGTAAGCGAACGCAGCGGTGCGCCGCAGGCGGGCGTGGCAGCCACCATGGTATTCATGCACGGTTTTGGCTGCGACCAGACCATGTGGCGCTACCTGGAGCCGCTGTTCCGTCCCCGCTACCGCACGGTGCTGTTCGACCTGGTCGGCAGCGGCGCTTCGGACCTGGGCGCCTATGATTTCGATCGCTATGCGCGGCTCGACGCGCATGGCGCCGATCTGCGCCAGATCATCCATGCCGTCGGCGGCGGCCCCGTCATTTGCGTGGGCCATTCCGTCAGCGCCATGAGCGCCTTGCTGGCCAGCATCGCCGAGCCGGAGCTGTTCGCCGCGCAAGTCATGCTGGCGCCGTCGCCGTGCTATGTCGACGATGCGGCGGCCGGCTATCGGGGCGGCTTCAGCCGTGCCGATATCGATGACTTGCTCGATGCCATGGACAGCAATTACCTGGGCTGGTCCGCCGGCATGGCGCCGGCCATCATGGGCGCGCCCGGCCAGCCGGCGCTGGGCGAGGACCTGACAAGCAGCTTTTGCCGCACCGATCCGGCCATCACCCGGCATTTCGCGCAAGCGACGTTTTTGTCCGATCATCGCGCCATCTTGCCGCACAACCGCACGCCGGCCCTGATCGTGCAATGCAGCGACGACTTCATCGCGCCGCCGCCCGTGGGCGAGTACTTGCGGGAAATGCTGCCGCACAGCAGCCTGCACGTGGTCGAGAACGTGGGCCATTGCCCGCACATGAGCGTGCCCGATGCCAGCTACCGCGCCATCCGCCACTTTCTCGACGGCCTGCACCTGTAATGCGGGACACGATGCCTTCCTTGCCTGATACCAGTACCTTGTTCCAGCACGCGGCCTGCGGCTTGCTGCTGTGCACGGCCGACGGCACCATCGTGCAGGCGAACGCCACCTTTTGCGGCTGGCTCGGTTATGGCGCCGGGGAATTGCTCGGGAAAAAGAAACTGCAGGATTTGCTGACCATCGGCGGGCGCGTGTTCCACCAGACGCACTGGCTGCCACTGATGCAGGTGCAGGGCAGCGTGTCGGAAATCCTGCTCGACATGCGCCAGCGCCACGGGCAATCCATCCCCATGCTGTTCAACGCCGTGCGGCGCGTGCACGAGGGCGTGCGTTATGACGAGATCGCCGTCTTTGTCGCCAGCGACCGCCGCAAATACGAGCAGCAGCTGCAGTTGGCGCGCAAGGAAGCAGGCGAGCTCAACGAACAACTGGCGGCCGCCGACCGGCGCAAGGACGAGTTCCTGGCGACCCTGGCGCACGAGTTGCGCAATCCGCTGGCGCCGATCCGCAACGTGCTGGAAGTGTTGCGCCTGGCGCAGCTGGACGACCCGCAGCTGCGCTGGGCCCGCGACGTGCTGGGACGGCAAGTGGGGCACATGACGCACCTGGTCGACGATCTGATGGAAGTGTCGCGCATCACGCGGGGGCGCCTGGAATTGCGCCGCGCCAGCGTGGAGCTGGCGCCCGTGGTGGAAGCGGCCCTGCACAGCGTGGCGGAGCTGGCGGCGCAGTCGGGCCACAGCGTGCACGTGGAGCAATGGCCGCAGCCGATCTGGCTTGACGCCGATGCCACGCGCCTGGGGCAGATGATCGCCAACCTGCTGACCAACGCCGTCAAGTACACGCCCGCCAACGGCGCCATCTGGCTGGCCGTCGCCTGCACGGAAAACGAAGTGCACGTTACCGTGCGCGATTCGGGCATCGGTATCGCGCCCGAACACCTGGACACCGTGTTCGACCTGTTTTCGCAGCTGGAGCCGGCCCTGTCGCGCGCCCAGGGTGGCCTGGGCATCGGCCTGTCTCTCGTGCGTGGCCTGGCCGAATTGCATGGCGGCAGCATCAGCGCGCGCAGCGACGGCGTGGGGCAGGGCAGCACGTTCGAGCTGCGCCTGCCGCTGCCCGCCGTGCCCCTGCAAGCGCCGCCCGAGCCCAACCGCCGCCTGCTGGCCGGCACGCGCGAGGGCAAGGTGCTGGTCATCGACGACAGCGCCGACGCGGCCGAAAGCCTGGCGCTGGCGCTCGACATCCTCGGTTATGAAGTGCGCACGGCCTACGATGGCGCGGCTGGCATGGCGGCGGCGCAAACTTTTATGCCGCGCGTGATCCTGCTCGACATCGGCTTGCCGCACATGAACGGCTACGACGTGGCGCGGCTGCTGCGCAGCGAACCCTGCGGCCAGCATGCCATCCTCGTGGCCGTCACGGGCTGGGGCCAGGACAGGGACCGCCAACTGGCCTCCGATGCGGGCTTTGACTTGCACCTGACCAAGCCCGTGGATTTTTATGAGCTCGATGCGGTGCTGCAAAAGATGCTGCAGGCGCAGTGAGGAGGGCATTCGCAAATGAAAGACATGGAACAACTGACAGAACTGGAAATCGCCGTTTTCCAGCTGCGCATGGGTTACGCCCCGGCGGACCGTTGCGTGGAATGGGCCGTGGAACGCCTGCGCCTGGACCAGGAAGGCGATGACCTGGAAGTCGTGCTGCTGGCCAGCGCCCGTGGCCCTGATGAGGTGCTGGCGCTGGCCGACGTGATCATCGAGCGTTACCGGGGCGCGCAGCGGCTCAGTGACCAGTTTCTGGCCGGTAAATATATCGTCGAACTGCGCGCCGCCTACCTGGCGGGCCGGGAAAGCGTGTCGTCGCTCGATGCCATCCTGACCCGCCTGTACCCGGCGCTCGGTTATCCCGACTGGCTGGTCATGCTGAGCCGCAATTGCGAGTATGCGACGGACGTGTCCGACTTTGAGCAGCCGTTCGAGCGGGAGTTCGATTACGTTGCGGGCTTGTGGTCCGAGGCCGGTAGTGCTGCCGAGTTTGAGCAGCGATATTCCCGCGAGACGTCGAATGGGCACGATGTAGGCTGATGCTTGAAGATAATATGAAAAAAGTCGATCTCTTTGTGTGTTCCCCGTCGGACATGCGCGCATGCGCCAGCTGGACGGAGGCGGTTGAGGCCTTCCCCGTCACCGGTATTACCTTGCCGGGGGCGCTCGATTTCGCGTCCCTGGCGCAGTTGCTGACCCGCTCGGCGGCGCCTGCGCTCCGGCCTGCGCCGATGCAGGGGCGGGAACTTTACGTGTTTACGGACGCCATAGGGCAGGCGATCGGGGGCATGGCGGCCGACGACTTGTCGGATATCGCCGTGGCGTGGGCAAAGACGGCTCCTTGGGTGGGTGCGGATATCAATCCCTTCGACCTGGCGGGATTTCTCATGGAGCTGCAGTCGGCCTGGCATCAATCCGTCACACCGGGCAAGGCGCTGTTTGCGTGGATCGACGCGTAATGTCGGCATACTCATGGCGGGTGATCGCTATCGTATAATTTGCGCAATTCTTTTTGCTGGGAATGATGTGCAAAACAAGACAATAGGTTTACTTGGCGGCATCGGCTGGGCTTCCACCCTGGAATACTACCGCCTGCTCAATGAAATGCTGGTGGCGTGCATCGGTCCCGCGCATAGCGCGCGCATCATGCTGGTCAGCATCGACCAAGCCGATTTCGTCGCGCATGCGGCGCAAGCCGATTCCCACGCCATCGAACAATTTCTGGTCAAGGAGGGGCAACGCCTGCAAGGCATGGGGGCGGATTTCTTCCTGCTGTGCGCAAACGGCGCCCACCGTTTCGCCCCGGCCGTCGTGCCACGCATCGGCTTGCCTTTTATCAGCATCGTCGAGGAAACGGCGAAGCGGGTACAGCAGTCGGGCCTGCGCAAGGTCGGCTTGCTGGGCGTCAAGCAAACGATGGCGGGCCGCTTTTATCACGATGCGCTGGAGCAGCAGGGCATCGCGACGGTGACGCCCGACGCGGCCGACCAGGAAATCCTGCACGACATTATCTATACGGAGCTGGTGCAGAATGTCTTTACCGATGCCAGCCGGAACATTTTCCTGGAGATCATCGGGAAACTGCGGCGGCAAGGCGCGCAGGGCGTGATCCTGGGTTGCACGGAGATTCCATTGCTGGTCAAGCCCGGCGATGTCGACTTGCCGCTATTTAATACCACGGCGATTCACTGTGAGGCGGCGGTGGCGTTTGCCGTTGAGGAGTAGGATGCCTGGCAACGTTCTCTGCGCCTTATGCATGGTAATCCTGCACGCTCGCGGACTACCGCCATCTTCAAGGTCGCTACTATTCTCAGGTGTTATAGTCAGCTTCTGTCCGTGGCGAACTTGAGAATTTGACGCTCATCGTCCGCAGCCACGACCTGTACATTCTCAGCCAGCAAGTCTTGCCTAATCTCTTGGAATGCATGATAAGGCTTGGTGTTGGCTGCCGGTTGAGTCACCGGGAACAGTACTTTTGGTGGTAGTGCATTACGTTTGCGTAAGCGCCGTACTTTGTCGACCCATTGACCGCCATGCGTGAGGATCTTGGTGCTATCGCCTTGGGCAAGATAAAGCGGCTTGATCACTCGCTCAGCTTTGCCTTCAACCATGTCGACAAAGGGGAAGTTTACGGCGAAATCGTCCGTGCCAACCTTTTCGCGTTGATATCGTGCGCCGACTTGCGCGTTGAAGAGGAGTTTGCGAACATTGTTTTCCAATAAACGCTCTTGATATTCTTTGGTGACAAAGTTGCGTTCGACATAATGATCAAATAGCTGCAGAAGTTTGGCCTTGGGATCCTCCGCCAGGACGACGCGCTGATCGGCAAACTGCAGCATCGCTTCTCGTGGGCGAACTACTTCAGCAAATAGATTTCGTGCGAGCACTACATCGGGCTGCGTCTTTCTGCCATCCAATGCCAAGCGCCGAAGCTCGAGAGCGAAGCGATCCATCTCTTCTTTGAAAAGCTGGCGGCCATCCAGGTAGATTTGACGGTCAAGCTGATGAAAGAACTGCGTGATACGGCCATACCGCTTCAGTATGCGGAAGCCAAAGAAACGCGCCTCGGGAGCGATCAGCGCAATACCGACGTTGGCGAACTCTCCGGTTTCGACAAACGGGCGAAACCGCAAAAGAGCATATTGGCAGGCGAACTTTTTCATGGGGTATTCCAAAAATCTTCTCGGCGGCACCGTTGCAGGCATGCTTCGATTTCATCCCACGTCACGTCTGCTGGGACGCCCTCATCAACATACCACCAAGAGTCGGGTATGTTAGCACGGATATCCGCCAATTTTGGCAAAATTGCCTCTAACTTGCTTATGTAGTGTTCGCGTTGAAAATGGTCGCTAAAAATGCCATTCCACTTGCTCGAAAACACATGCGTTTTCAGGAAGTTGACTGGGTCGAAGTACCGGTCAAAGGCTTGGTTATGGTCGATCACCACCAATTCTGAACTCTGCATGTCCCAAAGCAAGTTAGGATTGCCGCCACGTGCGGTTAAATGACGATCTTCGTTATGCAACCACCAGTCGAAAACCAACACATCGCTTGCCAGTTGATCTGGCACAAGGTCTCGTGTGATCGCCGTCAGCTCTTGTGGATGTGGAAGCTCTTTCGATGCAAAGACTATCCCGCTACCGAGTTGGCTGATATCTGGAAATGCATTTGCCTCGATGAGTTCCTCAGCCACTTCTGCCAATGCATATTCTGCGATCGGAAGGCCAAATGCCGTCGCCAGCTGCGCCGAAACCCATTCGCAAATCTGGCTACGTCGGCCAGCCCCTTTGCCTTTGATAAAGTAAATCGCTCCATCGTCGCCTCGGCAAATAAATGGCTCGGTTATGCCTTGCTGCGCCCGTCCGAGAACCTCGTCAATGAAGATGGTCGCTGTATTCACAGATGCCAGCTTTCAGATTTGTAGCTGGCGATGACTGCTTCGTTCATGGCTGCACGCTTCATCATGTAAAGAAATCGGATGCGCAGGAGTTGCGAGATCCGATCTATATTCATGATATAGGAAATGATAACTATACAGAGAAAATTATCCTACCTATGCACAAGCATCAAGCCGGCTGCACACCGCCCACATTGCGGCTGCGGTTTTCCACCAGCACGGAAATGCCGAGCACGACGATGCCGCCGCAGGCCAGCATGGCGCCCACCCAGCCTGTCGAGCGCAAGCCCATGCCCATGGCGATGGCGATGCCGCCGGCCCAGGCGCCCAGGGCGTTGGCGATGTTGAAGGCGGAATGGTTGAGGGCGGCGGCTACGGTTTGCGCGTCGCCGGCCACGTCCATCAGGCGCGTCTGCACGGCCGGGGCGACGGCGATGCCGGCGCCGATGGCGAACAGGTTGATCGCCGTCAACCAGACATTGCTGCTGGTATAAGTAAACGCGGCCAGGGCAGCCACGTTCCACAGCAGCACGCCGAAGATCGTCCACAGGCGCGAGCGGTCGGCCAGCCAGCCGCCGATCAAATTACCCACCGTCATGCCCACGCCGATGATGGCCAGCAGGATCGAGATGACCAGGGGCGAGACTTTCGTGATTTCCAGCAGGGTTGGCGTAATAAACGTGTAGACGGCGAACATGCCGCCGAAGCCGATCGCCACCATCAACAGGGTCAGCCACACTTGCAGGCGGCGGAACACGCCCAGTTCGCGGCGCGGGCTGGAATCGCCGGCGGCGACCATCGGCACGAAGATGCGCACCATCAGCATGGTCAATAAACCCAGCGCGGCGACCAGCAAAAAGGCCGAGCGCCAGCCCAGGGTCTGGCCGATGTACGTGGCCAGGGGCACGCCGAAGATATTTGCCACCGTCAAGCCCATCAGCACGCGGGCGACGGCCTGGCCGCGCCGGTCCGGTTCGGCCAGGGCTGCCGCCACCAGCGCTGCCACGCCGAAATACGCGCCATGCGGGATGCCGGCCACGAAGCGGGCGACGACCAGCAAGCCGTAGTTGGGGGCGATGGCGCTGAGCAAGTTGCCGCCAGCGAACATCAGCATCAGGCAGATCAGCATCAGCCGGCGCGGCATGCGCGCCAGGAAGATCGTGATCAGGGGCGCGCCGATGACCACGCCCAGCGCGTAGGCGCTGATCATATGGCTCATCTGCGGCAGGGTCGTGCCCAGGTCGTCGGCCACCACGGGCAGGATGCTCATGGAGGCGAATTCGCCCGTGCCGATGGCGAGGCCGCCGATGGCCAGGGCCAGGTCGGCATAGCCAGCGCCAAAAGGCGCGGTGACGCGCGGAATCAATGGGTCTACGGAGGCGTGCATATTCTTGTTGGTTGGGTAAGGATGTGACAGGGTGGAGAGGCGCGCTGTGGCCCGGCCGGAAGTGGCAATGCGCCACCAGAGTCGACGGCTGGCCGGTATTTTCGGGCTATAACAACTGCCCAAGGACAACATTGTAAAAGATTCGGGCCAGCTCTGCTGGGCGATGGCTAAAATCTGCTGCACTGCACACAACAGCGATGGCTCTTGTTGTTAACGATAACACGGAATGCGCGCGTTTCCGCCACAGGGCAGGCGAAGAAAACCCGGCTGTGGCAGAAATGGTCTTCCTGGCGCCTTACTTCGCCAAGGATTGCTGCAGCGCTTCCAGGCCCGCCACATAGATGCCGTGGAACAAGTCGGTCACTTCCTGCTCGCTCACGCCCACGGGCGTGAAGCGGCCGGACCAGGTGACCCTTGCCCCAGCGCCGTCTGCCAGAGGTTCAACTTGCAGGGTGGACAGGTAATCCGTGGCGGGAAACGGCGCCTGCAGAATCGAATAGCTGTAGCTGCGCGCCGTGTTGTCATACGCTTCCAGCTGCTCGACGATGACCTCGCCTGCCGGGGTGGCCAGGTGGCGGATGCGGCCCCCGTCGCTCAAGGTGCTGCTGGGAATGTAGGGTAGCCAGTCGGGCAGCGAGTCGAAGCCGCCGATCAGTTGCCAGACCTTTTCCGGCGTGGCGGCGATGTCGATCGAGGTGGTGGTGTGTGCCATGGTAAGTTCCTTGTCTATATTAGTTGGCGCCAGCTGGCAGCGGAGCGTTGGCCGCCACCAGCTGTTCGGCGCGCATGTCGTGCCAGAAGGCGGCGGGGATGACGCTGTGCAAGGCTGCTAGGTCTTCGGCCAGGCGCTCGGGACGGCTGGCGCCGGGGATCACGGCGGCCACGGCCTGGTTCGCCAATGAAAACTGCAGGGCGGCCGCCTTCACGCTGACGCCATGGCGCGCGGCGATGGCCTTGATCTTTTCCACTTTGGCGATAATGGCGGGCGAAGCTTTCTGGTATTCGAAGTGCGCGCCGCCGGCCAGGATGCCCGAGCTGTAGGGGCCGCCGACGACGATGTCGACGTTCTGGCTTGCCGCGGCCGGCATCAGCCGCTGCAGCGCCCGTTCATGGTCGAGCAGGGTGTAGCGCCCGGCCAGCAGGAAGGCATCGGGCTGCGCTTCGCTTAAATCCAGGGTCAGTTCCAGCGGTTCCACCTTGTTCACGCCCACGCCCCAGGCCTTGATGACGCCTTCTTCGCGCAAGCGGGTCAGCACGCGGAAGGCGCCCGTGCGGGCAATCTCGAATTGCGCCAGCCAGTTGTCGCCATGGAAGTCTTGCGCGATGTCGTGGACCCAGACGATGTCGAGGCGGTCCGTATCCAGGCGCTTGAGGCTGTCTTCGATCGAGCGCAGGGTGGCGTCGGCCGAATAGTCGTCGACGATCTTGTTCTTGCGGCCGAATTCGAACAAGCCGCCTTTTTCGCCCAGTGCGCGGGCAGCCGGGTCTTCCAGCTCGTCGAGGATGAGGCGCCCGACCTTGGTGCTCAATATGTAATCGTCGCGGCGGCGCTGTTTCAGGGCCGCGCCCAGGCGCAGCTCGGCCAGGCCGGCGCCGTAGAACGGGGCCGTGTCGAAATAGCGGATGCCCGATTCCCAGGCCGCGTCGACGGTGGCCAGCGCTTCTGCTTCGGGAATGTTGCGGAACATATTGCCCAGCGGCGCCGTGCCGAAACCCAGTTTGCCTGTCAGTAAGTGTTTGATCGTCATGGTGTTTTTCCTTCAATGAGTGAGTGAATGGAGACAGAGTAGCTGGACAAGTTAAGCCTGTCCAAGACATAATTTGATCAACTTGAGTCCTGAAAGGTCTGATATGCTGGACATGCGCCAATTGCAATACTTCATCGCCGTCGCCGAGGAAGAACACGTGGGACGGGCCGCCGAGCGCCTGCATATTTCCCAGTCGCCGCTGAGCCGGCAGATCGCCCAGCTCGAAGACAAGCTGGGCCTGACCCTGTTCGAGCGCAGCGCGCAGCGCATCCGCCTGACGCGCGACGGCCATACCTTCCTGGCCGAAGCGCGCGCTTTTATTACCCACGGGAACCGGCTGGAAGCGCTGGCAAAACGCCTGGGGCGCGGCGACGAGGGCGGCCTGTGCATCGGCTACATCGAGAACGCCATGCATGCGGGCGTCTTGCCCGACGGCTTGCGCACCTTGCGCGCCACGCGGCCGCAAGTGCACGTTGCCCTGTATAACCTGCATTCGGCCGAGCAGATCGAGGGCTTGCGCCAGCGCAGCCTTGATATTGCGCTGCTGTGCGAACCGCCGCTGCCGAACGACCCCGACCTCGATTGCGCGCAAGTGCTGAGCGACCCCATGCTGCTGGCCTTGCCGCAGGCGCACCCGCTGGCAGCCAAGGCCGAGCTGACCCCGGCCGACCTGGCGGGCCAGGAGTGGATTGCCGTGCTGCACAAGGAAAGCGCGTTGAAACACGATAATTTCATCGCCGCCTGTGCGCGCGCCGGTTTTACGCCCGATATCCGCATGGAAGCGACGGAACCGCTGACGGCGCTGGGCCTGGTGGCGGCCGGCCTGGGCATGGCCATGATCCAGCACAGCCTGCGCCAGCACGCGCCGGCCGGCGTCGTCGTGCGCGAGTTGCCGTGGTTCAGCTATCGCACGCCCTTGTGGCTGGCCTGGCACAAGGTGAATCTGCGCCCGCTGGTGGGAATTTTCCGCGCAACCTTGCTGGAGCAGGCGGGCGCGCTGGCCTGACGGGACGCCCGCCTGACTGGCCTGGCATCAGACGCTGCCGGGCCGCGGAGCGCGTGGCGTAGCCTTGGCGATGACGGGGACATCCGTCAGCCTCGCTTTCAGGCGCGCAAACTGCGGCCAGCAGGGGATGGCCAGCTTCTGGACTTGCTGCGCTTGCCGCTCGGCTGGCAGCTTGCTCCAGGAATCGACATGCAGGTGTCCGTTTTTGATATCGATGCTGTAACGGGCCGTGTACAGCGCTGGCGTATCCTGCACTTCGAACTGCCAATGGTCTTCGTTCCTCTTCTTCGTCACGCTACGGTGATGGATGCTGGCGAACAGCGTGCCATCCTTGCATGGGGACAGCGATCGAATGCCGATCAGCGGCGGGTAGGTCCTGGTCTTGCGTTGCCTGTCCCACCACTTGTTGTCCTCATGGGTATCCCTGTCGCCGATCAGCGTATCGGGCGAGTGCGTCATCCATCGTGGCTTGTCGATCAGCCCGCGCAGGCAGCTGATCACCGAGGCGTGCGTGGCGCACGCCATGCCCCATGGCCCGAAAACCCAGAGAAAGTACGGGTCGACATCGATGCCGCCATAGCTGCCCCACGGAGACGGCACGTAGCGCAGTGTGTTTAGATAATCGACATAGATGTCGCCGGACGTGGCGAGCGCGCCATACAGGATGGCATGCTCTTCGCCCTTGCCTTGCAGCAGCTCTGGCGGCATGGCGTCCCCGTGCGGATCGCCAGGCAAGGTGGCGGGCGGGTGGTGAAGCGCGCGCACATTGACGATACCGGATTTGGTGGTCGCTTTCCAGCCGATTTCCTTCAAGGTGTCGTTGGCACCGATCGCAAACAGTTTGACGGCGCCACTGTTGCCATCATTGCGTGCGGCATATACGAACGAGGTATCGCGCTCCCTGGGGGAGGGGATGGCCCAGACGTCATGGAATTTATCCGGGGAAATCATTGCGCGGCCAGAAATGTCGACGGCGGCAGGGTCTACCCAGCCGTGCTCCATGTCTCCGTTGTCGGACAATACCCAGTGCTGGCAAAAAAAGATGCGATAGCGGGCCTGCAGCGAGCCTGCGAATGTTCCGGGAATGCTCATGGCGAAGCGGTGGCCGCGGTCGTAGGGCCCCATTTGCAACAGGGTCCAGTCAGCGGGTTCCATGACCTTGCCTCCCGTGGCAGCGTAGAGGTCGGACTTGTTCCTGTTTCTATTGTTATAGTTGTTGTTCAGGTTACTGTTTTCACTGGCGCCGAGGTAGACGAACAGTCCCCGCGTGCGTGCCACCGGCTCGACGGCCTGCATGAACCGCAGGATCAGATCGTTACCGTCGTCCCACAGCTTCGGTATCGCCTCGACGGTGGCACTGAGCATCATCAAACGATCATAGATCGCGTCGAACTGGTGCTGGAACTTCGTGTAGTCCGGGTTCTTGCTCGAGGCGTCGTCCAGCCGCCGATTCACCACGGCAAGGTTTGCCATGGATGCCAGGGCCATGTTGGCGAGCAGGGAGTCGGCGTAGGTACGGCAGAAAACGCCCAGGATTTCCGGCCATTGGGGCAGTTCCTGGGTTTTTGGGTCCTTCAGCCATTCCGCGGTCGCCCACTTCCTGTATAGCAGGGAAATCTTGTCGTGCGCCTTGTTGATGGAAACGAGGCAGGTATCGAGACCTTTGTGGAACGTCCTGAGGTCCTCTTCCGTCTTCATGGGAAGTTGCAACAGGAGCGGCAGGTCTGCTCGCATGCGATACACGGTGCGCGTATATTCGTCGACGACATTGGCATGCTCTTGCGCATTGCGCAGTTTTTCGTCCGCGTTCAGCCCCTTGATCGCCTCGATGATCTGGTCCTTGAGGGAAGGCTGCTCTTCCCCGAAATACGTGAGGAGCTGGCCGACGAGGCCAAACAGCGCCGCAAACGCCACGCCATACGGACCGGCGGCGACGGAGAAGCCGGCGAGTATCTGCATGCCGGAAGCGCAGATAGTCATCAGCGCGGCACTGCCGTTGATATGGTCGCCGGCCTTGAAGGCGGCAGACGCGGACAGCATGGCATCGACCATGTCGGGCAGGTTCTTGTCGATGGCATCGAGGATGTCCTTGGCATCCTTCCTGGCCTTGCCGCCTGATTTCTCGTCGTGCAAGGTGCGCAGCGCATCCTCATACGTCGTCTGTATCTCGCGGGTTGCCGTCGCAATGATCTGGATCTGCTTTTTTTCCTTGGTCGATTGCGCATGCAGGTTCATCAGCGCAAGCTGTCTCTTGATTTGGTCGGGATCGGCAGTCAAGTTGTCATCCTTCCATTGCGGCGCAAGCGCTTGTTGGGAAAAGAAAAATATTGCATCCAGACTAACATGAGCGGCTGGGCGCAGAGGCAACATTTGATGACGGCAAGCCAGCGCAGCGGCATGCGGCGGCCGGCACCCTGGCGCCACTGGACGAAGGAATGGGAGGGCATTGCCGCGTTGACGGGCAATATTGTCATGCAGTAAATTAAAATGGCTATGCTTTCGCTAGTCAGCCGGCGCCGCCTATATTTTCCTGCTGCGCTTTAGGTGCAGGGGCAGCAGCCACCACATGCAGACGATCAGCGTGCCCATCAGCACGCTGGCGACGATGCCGGCCACGTGGCCGAAGACTTCCGACATCACCAGATTGGTGCCCAGAATAAACGCCAGCGCCAGGGAAAAGGCGCCGCACATCATGATGCGGTCGGCCACGCGCTTGAAGCGTTCGCGGTCTTGCAGGGGACGCATCACGCGGTGCTGGATGGCCGGCGCGCTGAGCAGCACCAGGCTGGTCATGGACAGGAAAAACGTCAGCAGGAAGACGATCTTTTCCGCCTGCACGATCTTCGCGAAGCCGCCGTTGAAGGGCAGGATGATGAGGAAGGCCGTCAGCATCTGCGCGCCCGGCAAGAGGATGCGCAATTCGCTGAGCAGGTCGGACAGGTCGCCTTCGTCGCCCGGCTGGTCATCCTCGTGCTGCTGTCGCGCGTGTGGCATGGCGTGGTCCTCGTGGTGGTGGTGGTGGTGGTGGTGGTGCCAGTCTACGCGCAGGCACCCGCGCCGACTGTGGGCGCGCGCACCTTCAGAAGCATTGCGCGATGCCTTGGCGCAGGCGCCACAGGGGCGTCGAGACGATGGCCGTGGCGCTGTGCGAGGCGTCGTGGCCGCAATGGCCGCAGCTGTGGCGGCGGTGCGGCGCCAGCGCGAAGCTGCCCAGGTCCAGGTGCGGATGGCCGCAGCGGGCGCAGTCGCTGCAGCCGAGCGGGGTGCCCGCCTGCAAGGCGGCGGCGAACGCCTGCGCGGCGGGCGGCGTGATATTCAGCTGCGCGACGTCGGCAGGGAACAAGCCGGGCAGGGCGCGGCAATCGATGGCCAGCGCGGCCGCGTCGCGCGCCAGCAGGGCGCCGCCGTCATCGGCCCGGGCGCGCAGTTGCAGCAAGCCATCGGGGCCCAGGCGCAAGGTGGTGGCGTGAAAGCGGCCGGGGTCGAACAGTTCCGGATACAGCACATAGCCCATGGGGCTGGCGTGCTGGCGGCAACGCTTCTGCCGCGTCGCCTGCCGCTCGGCCAGGTCCGCCTGCGTGCCCCAGTAGCACTGGTGCGTGCGGCACCAGTGGCGCGCCGCGCCATTGCGAAACTTTCCGGCTGGCAGCAGATCGCACGCGATGATGGCGTCTTCGCCCGCGCCGGCGCGAAAGTGGCCGGTGATGTGCTGCGTGGTGACGGCAAGGTGGCCCGTGCTCGCTTGCAGGGGCCAGCAGATGCCGGGCAGGGTCAGCGGCGTGGGCAAGGGCGCCTCCGCGCGGCTAGCGGCTTGCGAGCCGCTAGCGGGCCGGCATGAAAAAGCCCGCCGACTGGGGCGGGCTGTGCTGACGGGAATGCCTGCGGCATGGCCCGGTTTATTCTTCCGTATCGGCCAGGGTGACGATGGCGCGCGCCCACTTCGAGTATTTCAGGTTCGCCAGATCGCGCACGGTCTTGATATTGAACGCTTGCTTGAGCAGTTCCGCATCCTTCTCGCTCACGCCTTGCAGCGCATCGACGGGCGCATCGGCGATTTCCTTGAACGTCTTTTTTTCGTAGGCCTTGTCTACCGCTTTATTGATGTTCATGTGTTGATACTCCTCAGTAAGTAGGAAAATTAATTCTACACGTTTTTGTAAATCGTCAATTTACGCTTGCATGTTGTGCCGAACTAAATATGATGGAGGTGGGTGAGGCTGCGGCCGAGCCTGTTTTTGTTCCGCCTGTTAAATTGCAAATATAGCATTTGAATTATATATAGTATAATTGTTATGTGTGTCGGCGATTATGCGCCGGCCTTACCGGACGCCGCTGTACGCGGCACCAATCGACAGCGTTCAGGAGAATACGATGAGTTTGCTAGACCAACTTGCAGGACAGGCGATGAGCGCTTTGGGCAACAAGGGTGCTGACGGGGAAGCCCCATCGGGATTGATGGCCAGCGTGATGGAGCTGGTCAACCAGCATGGCGGCTTGCCCGGCCTGCTGCAGAAATTCCAGGAAAGCGGCCTGGGCGACCAGGTGGCCAGCTGGATCGGCACCGGCGCCAATGCGCCCGTCTCCGGCGACCAGATCAAGGATGCGCTGGGCGCCGACACGATCACGCAGATCGCGGAAAAAGCGGGCGTCGCCCCGGACGCGGCCTCGGGCGGCCTGGCCGCCTTGCTGCCCCAGCTGATCGACAAGCTGACGCCGAACGGTCAAGTACCTGAAGGCAATGACCTCGTCAGCCAAGGCTTGAATATGCTCAAGGGCAAGATCTTCGGTTGATATTTATTGCCGCAGAACTCAAAAACCTCGCAGCGATGCGAGGTTTTTTGTTTTCAGGCGGCGGCCATCATGCCGAAACGCTGAGGTTCGCTGGTCAGCCTGGCCGTACTCCCCTCCACCAGATACGAGCAATAGCGGCGCCGCTCGGCGATGCCGCCGCGCCGTTCCATCAGCTCGCTCAGCATGGCGACGGCATCGGTGGCCATCTTTTGCACGGGCTGGCGCAGGGTGGTGATGTCGTAGCTGAGCCAGCCCGACGCTTCCAGCGCGTCGAAGCCGGCCACGGACATCTGCAGCGGCACCTGGATGCCCATCTGGTGGCGCGCCGTGTCCAGGCAGCCGATGGCCATGATGTCGTTGCCGCAAATGACGGCGTCCGGCACGCGGCCCAGGCGGTCGATGACCTTGCGCAAGCCGCGTCCGCCGCTGGCGTAATCGTAGTTGCCGCTGACGACGATGGGCGCGGGCAAGCCCAGCGTGAACAGCCGGTCCAGCACGCCGGCCTTGCGTTCCTGCGCCACGGCCGAGTCGCCGGGACCGTCGATGACGGCGAACTGGCGGTGGCCGGCCTCGGCCAGGCGCGAGACGAGCAGGCGCGCCGCTTCCCCCTGGTCGCACAGCACGGCATGCACGGCGTGCTCGCGGGGGCTGCGGTTGAACAGCACCAGCGGCACGTCGCGCCGGGCGAATTCGGCCATCTGCGCGTCCGACAGGAAGGCGGCCACGACGGCGCCATCGACCTGGTATTGCCATACATCGCTCAAGACCCTGCCGACGTCCGCTTCGCGCTCCAGCGTAAACAACAGTAGACGCTTGCCCTGGCGGGCGATTTGCTGGCTCAGGTCGGACAATACTTGCGGATAGTACAGATTGGCCAGGTTGGAAATGATGACGGCCACCAGGTTCGAGCGCCGCGTGATCAGGCTGCGCGCGGCCGCGTTGGGGATGTAGTCGAGGGTGATGGCCGCCTGCATGACCTTGGCGTGGGTGGCGGGCGAGACGCTGGCGCCCGGCTTGAAGCAGCGCGACACGGCCGATTGCGACACGCCGGCCAGCAGGGCCACGTCATACGAAGTCACGCGCCGTCCGGTGCCGGGTATGGCGCGGGCGGCGGTGCTGGGTGTCCGGGCTACAGTATTCTTTTTTCGCATATTGGTTTGGCAAGCAACCTGTCTCAAAGTATTCCTGCAGGCCCGGCCGCTTGTGGCGGCCTGGGCGGGCAGAATGAGCATAGCGAAAATATTTCCATGTGGCAAGACTGTTTTATTGTCTATGTTGCAAAAAATTTGATTGAATGGCAAGTGGTATGCTTGTCCTTCAATCGGGACTGTCGCAGGGGCCGCTGCCATACGGGCTGAGGCGTCCCGGCGGGTCCACGCGGCGGGCGCTGAAATCGCTGGCCAGGGCGGGCAATGGCAGATCCGCCGTCGTGCTCGCTTCCGTGCCGCTGACGCTGCCGCGCACGGTCAGGGCGACGTCCACCCAGGAAGCAAAGTTGCGCGGATAGCTGATGGTGACGGTGGCCATGCCCAGCGCGTCGCTCAGGCCGCTGGCGCTGACGGTCAGGGGGATGCCCGGGTCGAGCACGCCATTGCCGTTGCGGTCGTAGGCGGCGTCAAAAATGCCATTGCGCAAAACGTCCTCGTTGGCGCAGCTGTAGTGGGGCAGGGCCAGGCGCCAGACGCCCGTGTCGGGGAATTCGGGCTTGTCCGCTTGCCACGTATACAATCCCTTGGCATAGCGGCTGGGCCAGGCGGCGGCCGTGATGGCGACGCCGGGCACGGCATTGCCGGCGCTGTCCGAGACGAACACGGCAAAGTCCTTCTGCAGCACGCTGGCCGAATATTCGCGTAGCAGGCTACCCGTGCCCAGCTTGATCGACAGCGCTTGCCGCGCCACCGTCAGGCGCACGAGTGCCGTGGCCGCCGCTTGCGGGGCGCCTTCGATGCGGGCCTGGATCAGCACGCCGTCGCGGCCGCTGTCGGCCGGTCCCGCCACGTATTCGGCGCGCGCCAGGCCGTCGCTGCCCGTCAGCACCCGGCCCGCCTGCCGCAGGTAGCCGCCGCTGGGGTCGCTCAAGATGGTAAACACGACGGGCGCATTCTTGACCAGGTTGCTCGCCGGGCCATCGCGCACCACGGCGCTGATTGTGCTCATACTGGTGCTGGCGTTGTCGGCCGTGGCCGCCGAAGTGCTCGTATTCGCGCGCAGCACGGCCGGCTCCGCCTGCACGGCCAGCTTGCTGGCAGGGCTCAATGGCGCGACGAATTCCAGCCGCGTCTGCGCCGAGGGCCCACCGGCCACGGCGGCCGTGATGGTGGCCACGCCCGCGTTGGCCGACTGCACATAGCTGCGCGGCAAGTTGCCATTGCTAAAAGTCAAGCTGGCAGGCAGGGTCTGGCTGCAGGCGTTGTCCGCGAACAGGCCGCCGCGCGTGGTCGACAGGCTGGCGCTGCCCGATTGCGCCACGCCCGCCTTGTCGTAGCGCGCGTCGATGGGCTGGCATGTGAGGGTGGCCACTTCCGGCAGCACGTCCGCGCCATTGGCGTCCTGGCCCACGGCCGGACTCAGGCGCAGGTCGCTGCCGGCCACGGCATACGCTTGCGTGGCAGCGGCGCCCAGCGCGTTGACGGACACGGCATCCTTGCCCAGGCTGCCTGCCGTCAGGCGCAGCACCAGCTGGCCTTGCGCATTGCTGAGCGCCGCGCCGCCGTCCTTGACACGCACGCCGTTGCCGGCGCCCGTGCTGTAGGCGATGGCGGCGCCGGCCACGGGTTTGCGCGCCGAGTCGCGCACGGTGACGGTAAGGTCGGCACCCTGGCCCAGCATCAAGGCGGACGGTCCCAGCAATTCCACGCTGCTGCCCGTGACGGCCACCGTGCCCTTGCCGCTGCGCGTGCCCACATGCGCCGTCACGGTGATGCTGCGGTTGCTGTTGGCGCCGCCCGTGCCCAGCAGGGCGCGCGCCTGGCCGTTCTTGTCCGTGACGGCGTCGACGCTGCCGAGGATGCCGGAATCGGCCGCAAAGGAAATCTTGGCGTTTGGCAAGGCCAGGTTGGCGCCATCCTTGACGAGGGCCGTGACGGCCACTTCGCTGCCGGCCAGGCCCGCGGAGGCCAGTTCCGTGCTGGAAAACACCAGGTTGACGGCGCTGGCCAGGCTGGCCGGCTCAGGCGGCGTGACGGGCGGAATCACAGGGGGCGTCACGGGCGGGGTGACAGGCGGGGTGACGGGCGGCGTGATCGGCGGCGGCAGGCTGCCGCCGCAGCCTGCCGTGCTGTGCAGCGAGCAGCCGCCGGATGCCTGCGTATCGGTGCCGCCCCCGCCGCCGCAGCCGGCCAGGCAAACGAGGAATGCGGCCAGGCTGGCGGCGGGCAGGTGGCGCAGGGGGGCGAGGAACATGATGATCTCCGGGAACTTGCCGAGTTGCTCGGCATCAATTTCTCAAGAGTAGCTTTTGCGCGCGGCGGGTACTTGATGCAAAGCAAGCTTGTTGTCTTGGCCCAGCCGGAAGTATTTTTCTGGTGCAATGGCGTGCGTTCTGATAACATAACGCCCCTTTATTCAGGGAAGGGTCGACATGGCCAATGCTTGCGGCGTCGATTTCGGCACGTCAAATTCCACGGTAGGCTGGGCACGTCCCGGGCAGAGCACCATGCTCGGCCTGGAAGATGGCAAGACGACCTTACCGTCCGTCGTCTTCTTCAATGCGGAAGACGAGGAAGTCAGTTTTGGCCGCGCGGCGCTGGCCGGCTATCTGGCCGGTTACGAGGGCCGTCTGATGCGCTCGCTGAAAAGCTTGCTGGGTACCAGCCTCATCGATGGCCAGACGGAAGTGGGCGGCCGTGCCTTGCCGTTCCGCATGTTGCTGGCGCAATTCATTGGCGAAGTGAAGCGCCGCGCCGAGCAGTCCGCCGGCCGCGAATTCTCGTCCGCCGTGTTCGGCCGTCCCGTCTTCTTTATCGACGACAATGCGCAGGCCGACCAGCTGGCGCAGGATACCCTGGCCGAAGTGGCCCGCTCCGTCGGCTTCAAGGACGTCGCCTTCCAGTTCGAACCGATCGCCGCCGCCTTCGACTACGAGTCGCAGATAGCCAAGGAAGAGCTGGTACTGATCGCCGACATCGGCGGCGGTACCTCCGACTTTTCGCTGGTGCGCCTGTCGCCGGAGCGGGCGAAAAAGGCCGAGCGCCGCGACGACATCCTCGCCACGGGCGGCGTGCACATCGGCGGCACGGATTTCGATAAATACCTGAGCCTGTCTTCCGTCATGCCCTTGCTTGGCTACGGCAGCCGCCTGCACAACAATAGCGAAGTGCCGTCCAGCTATTATTTCAACCTGGCGACCTGGCACACGATCAACCTGGCCTACACGAAGAAGATCTGGGTGCAGCTGGCCGACGTGTGCCGCGATGCGCGCGAGCAAGACAAGATGGGGCGCTTGCAAAAGCTGATCGACGAGCGGGCCGGCCACTGGCTGGCCATGAAGGTGGAAGAGGGCAAGATCGCCCTGTCCGACGCGGCCGAGGTACAGCTGGAGCTGGACCGTTTGTCGCCCGCGCAAAGCCTGTTGCTCAAACGCACGCAATTCGACGACGCCATCGGTCACCTGTGCGGTTCCGTGGAAGAAACCGTGCTGCGGCTGCTGCGCGACGCGGGCGTGGCGCCGGAAGCCGTCGACACCGTATTCTTCACGGGCGGCTCTTCCGGCGTGCGCTTGCTGCGCGAAAAGATCGCCGCCCTGGTGCCGGCCGCGCGCAAGGTCGAAGGCGATTTGTTCGGCAGTATTGGTGCGGGACTCGCGCTGGACGCCGTGCGCAAGTTCGGCTAAGCTGGCCCACCGCAGCATTGCAGAAAGAGCCTTACCCCATGAATGTGTTTGACAAACCGATCGTCATGATCGACTTCGAGACGACCGGCTTGTCTCCCGACATGGGCGACCGCATCACGGAAGTGGCGGCCTTGCGCATCGAGGGCGGGCAGATCACGGACCGCTATGTGACCCTGATCAACTGCAATGCCCGCATTCCCGCGTTCATCACGGGCTTGACGGGCATCACGCAGGCCATGGTGGACAAGGCGCCGCCCGTGGCCGAGGTGGTGCCGCAATTGCTGGACTTCATCGGCAGCGATGCCTTGTCGGCGCACAATGCCAGCTTCGATGAGAAATTCCTGCGCGCGGAAAGCGCCAGGCTGAACCTGACGCCGGCGCACCAGTCGCTTGTATGTTCCTTGAAACTGTCGCGCCGCGTGTTTCCCGGCATGGCCAGCTACAAGCTGGGCTTGCTGTCGAGCCAGCTGGGCATCGCCTTCAAGAGTGCCGCCCACAGGGCCGAGTCCGATGCGGAAGTGGCGGCGCAAGTGCTGATCCATATCGGCCGCCACCTGCGCAGCAGCTATGGCATCGCCGATGTCGACGCCGACCTGTTGGTGTCGCTGAACAAGCTGGCCGCCGCCAAGGTGCCGCAATTCCTGCAAAAGCATCCATCGCGCCGCTGACCGGCGTATCGCATCCAAGCGGGCTCATCAAAACGATATAATTTTGTTATTTCATTTGAGCCTGCTCAAGTCATTTCCCCGCATCGAATTTAAAATTTAAGCAACACACGATTTCGCCGCCCTGGGCCGCCGTTTTGCGCGTGCTGCCGGCAAGCGCAATGTGGATGGGGGCGCACATGGACAAGCACCATACTGCCAGAGATAGCCACGAAGCGTATATCTGGTTCCGCACGGCTGCCGAGCAGGGCAATGCCTATGCCCAGTTCAACCTGGGATTGATGTACAAGAAGGGCGAGGGCGTGGCGCAGGACGATGCGCGCGCCTTTGTCTGGCTACGCCTGGCCGCACTGCAGGGGCTGGCTTTCGCGCAGAACCACCTGGGCGCCCTGTATTACCACGGCCGCGGCGTGGCGCAGAGCGACGAAGACGCCGTGCTGTGGTTCCGCCGCGCGGCCGCCCAGGGCGATGCCTCGGCCCAGCAAAACCTGGGGCAGATGTACCGCAAGGGGCGCGGCGTGCTGCAGAGCGACGAACTGGCCCTGGCGTGGTTTTACCGCGCCTCCGAACAGGGGGTGGCGAGCGCGCAATCCTTGCTGGGAGAAGCCTATGCGCAAGGGATGGGCGCGAAGAAGAACGATGCGCTGGCCCTGGCCTGGTTCCGCAAGGCCGCCTTGCAGGGCGATGCGCAGGCGCAGCTGAACCTGGGCCTCGTCTACAAGCGGGGCCAGGGCGTGGCGCAAAGCGATACGCAGGCACTGGCCTGGTTCCGCCAGGCTGCCGCCCAAGGCCTGGCCGTGGCGCAGCGTCAGCTTGGCGTGGCGTATGCGGAAGGCCTGGGCGTGGCGCCCGACCAGCTGCGCGCCTACGCCTGGCTGCAGCGGGCGGCCGAGCAGGATGACGCCGACGCCCAGTTCAACCTGGGCCTGATGCTGGCGCGCGGCCAGGGCGTGGACCGGGACGAGGCGCGCGCCGTCGCCTGGTACCGGCGCGCCGCGACCCAAGGCCATTGCATGGCGCAATACAATCTGGGCGGCATGTTTGCGGGCGGGCGCGGCGTCGCCCGCGACTTGCGCCAGGCGCTGGACTGGTATGCGAAGGCGGCGGCCCAGGGCGCGTCGAATGCGCAGTTCAACCTGGGCGTGATGTATGCGAATGGCCAGGGCGTGGAGCGCGACGAGGTGTGCGCCGTGCGCTGGTACCGCACGGCGGCCGAGCAGGGCGATGCCAGCGCGCAAAACAACCTGGGCGTCATGTATGCGAACGGCCATGGCGTGCCGCAAGACGATGGCCAGGCCGTGCAATGGTATGCGCGCGCGGCCGGCCAGGGCCATGCGCTGGCGCAGTACAATCTGGGCGGCATGTACAACAGCGGGCGCGGCGTGGAGAAGGATCCCGTCTGCGGCTACATGTGGCTGGCGCTGGCGGCCGAGGGCGGCGACAGCGGAGCGGCCAGGGCACGGGAAGCGGCGGCCGCCAGGCTGGAGCCGGCACAACTGGAAGAGGCGCAGCGGCGCATGCGGCAATGGCACCAGGTGCGCTCGCCGCCGCTGCCGCCCGACTGAAGCGCCAGCCCCGTGCGCGCAGGGATGCGCACTGCATGCGATAATTGCCGAAGAGCATGCCGCGAAAGCGGCGCGGTTTTCGGCACAGTGAAAGGTGGAACATGGTAAGGCAGGCAGGCGAGGATGCATCCGAGCAAAAAGTCATCGACGACATCGCCACGCACGGCTGGCATGGCGTGCATATCAGCGCTGACGAAGAAGGTCCCGGCTATGCCTTCACGATAGGCGCCGGCCACAGCTTTGGCCAGCCGGAATTTCTCATCATGGGCTTGCCGCGCTCCATGGCTCACCAGATACTCGACGTGGCGCTCGATGCCGTGCGCAGCAGCGCCATCACGGATTTCACGGCCACCACGGACGTCTTGCTGGAAGGCCATCCGTGCGCCTTCGTGCGCGTGCCCGTCGAGCAATACCGCAACTATGTCGGCTATGCGCGCTGGTATTACCAGGGCGATGATTTTACCTTGTACCAGATCGTCTGGCCGTCGCGCGATGGCCACTTCCCGTGGCAGGCGCAAGCGAGCGCGCAGTACGTGGAGAGCCAGCCCCTGCTGGGACCGGCGCCGCCGGCCGCATGACGGCAGGCATCTCCGTTCGCATTGTGACCGGCACGGCGACCTTGTGCGTGTTCGACCCGGCCCTCCTGCGCCACAAGCTCGACGATGACTGCGACTGGTGGAGCCTCCCCAGCGCGGAACTGGCGGCCGTGAATGCGGGCCAGGCGGCGTTTTTCAACGTGGGCGACGACGGCGCGTATGACATCGCCTTGCACGCCGAACTTGCCGAGCCGCATGCGAGCGTGCATCTGGCCGTGGCCTCGGGCCGCGTCTTCATCGGCGCCGGGGAAGACGTCACGGGCGGCGGCCTGGAACCGGACACGGCATACGGCGGCCTGTTCGTGGACGTGCGGGCGGGCAGCTACCGCGTGCAGGCGCGCCGCGATGGCGCGCACGTCAGCCTGGCATTCGTGCCCGATGCGCGCAGCAACAATGCGTTTTCCGACCTCGTGCGTATTTGATGCGCCGTTGAACCCTGGCTACCCATCCATACGGGCCACGGCCGCGCCTTGCCGCCGGTCCAGGAACAGGCTGTTGCCGTGGATTTTCTTCGCCTGTTTCTTCGCTTCCGCCGCCTGCGTGGCGATCTGGTGGTGCGTGTAGTACTGGTGCGCCTCGACCTTGATCACGCCCAAGGATAGGCTGATCAAGGAATAAAACACTTTCTTGCCTTGCCGGTCTTCGCTGATGTAGCCGCCCCGTTCGCAGTCGCTGCTGCTGTAGTAGGCGAGGATGGCGGCCGCGAAGTCGTCCAGCATGGCCTGGCAGCGCGTTTCCCAGTCTTCGCTCTGGAACAAAATCATGAAATCGTCGCCGCCGATGTGGCCGATGAAGTCGCGGTTCGGGTCGCAATGGCCGCTGAGGATTTCTCCCGTCAGCTGGATCACGTCGTCGCCCTTGCGGTAGCCGTACACATCGTTGAAGGGCTTGAAGTGGTCGAGGTCGCAATAGCAGACCCAGAAGCGGGCAGCGCTGTGCAACAGGCGGTCGATATGCTCGTTGATGGGCACGTTGCCGGGCAGTTGCGTGAGGGGGTTGGCGTAACGGGCCGCATTGATCTGCATCTGCGTGATTTCGCGCATCAGGTCGTGGCCCGTGCCCATGCCCAGGTAGCGGCCGTGTTCGGTAATGATGAAGCCGTTGAACAGGTGGTGGGCATCGGACTGCACCATGGTGTAGCTGAGTTCCTGCAAGCTTGTCTCGTGGTCGGCGATCAGGGGCGTGGCATCCATGAACAGGCTGCACGATTTCTTGCCGTACAGTTCGCGCTGGTAGGGGCGGGCGAAGTGGTCGATCATTTCGAAGCGGCTGATCAGGCCCAGCGGCACGCCGTCGTCGACGACGGGGATGATCATCAGCTTCGGTTCCTTCAGGAAGATGTCGTACACCTCGTTGTTGTTGAGTTGCGGCGACACGGCCGCCACGCGGTGCAGCAGCTTGCGGATGGTGGCGCCGTTCTTTTCCAGGCTGCTGCGCTGCGGATACACGGCCACGCCGTTGCGTCCCAGCGCCTGCACCACTTCGGCCGGCAGGGCGCGCGCCGGCACCATGTTGGGCCGGCCCAGGTGATAACCCTGGCCGAACGCCACGCCCAGGTCGCGCAAGACCAGCAATTCCGTCTGCGCCTCGATGCCTTCGGCGATCACCAAAGTGCCCGATTTCTCCGCGATTTCCTGGATCGAGCGCACGAACTGCAGTTTCACGGGGTCGTTATTGATGCCCTGGATGAAATGCATGTCGATCTTCACGTATTCAGGCCGCAGTTCCGACCACAGGCGCAGGCTGGAAAAGCCTTCGCCCAGGTCGTCGATGGCGATCTGGAAACCCATGTTGCGGTAATGCAGTACCGCTTCGCGCATCAGCTCGTAGTCATAGGTGGGCTGGTTTTCCGTCAGCTCGATGATGACCCGGTCCGGATTGATGCCGATGTGCTCGATGTATTCCAGGGTTTCGCCATGGCGCGCATTGCGCAGCAACAAACACTCGGGGCTGACGTTGAGAAACAGTTTTCCTGGCAGCTGCAGTTCGGCAAAGCGTTCGAGCACCACTTGCCGGCACAGGTGTTCCACTTCCAGGGTCAGGTCATGCGCGCGCGCCACCTTGAACAGATTCATCGGCGCGTGCAGGGGGCTGTCGGACGGCCCCCGTATCAAGCCCTCGTAGCCGATGATGTCGCCGCTGTGCATGTGGATGATGGGCTGGAACAGCGCGCTGAGCTTGCGGCCCGCCAGAATCTCGTGCAAGGCATCCGTCCCTTCGATGGTCATGCTGGCCGATGGCGGCTTCAGGTAAGCCACGTTCGATGGCGTCGCGGGGGCAGGCGCGGCGGTGGCGGAAGGGAGGGCGAGAGTGTACATAGGCGGATGTGGCGGCACGGCCTCTGGACGGGCCATGAACATGTTGCTGATAGTAAAGAAGATTTATGACAGCTTGATGAAACGACTTTTCTTTTGATAAAGTTTCTTGTATGAACGTCAGTTTGCCGATTCCGCCAAAAGCGAGATTTATCATGGCAATCCATCTAAATTTGCCAAACAAAAGATGGTAAATCCATCGGATAACTGTGCTTTAAAAGTGGCAATCCACGCTATGATTTCTCTTGGCGAAAGTCAACATGGGCAGCCGTGGCATGTGTGCGCGGCCTGCTTTCCTCGACATCCAACAATGAGACAAACAACCCATGCAATTACGTAGTGCAACCCTCATATGCAGCTTGCTGGCCGCTTTCGGTGGCAATGCCCTGGCACAATCCTGTCCTGCCGGCGATGGCGCCCCCGTGACGTATCCGGTCAGCAAAAAAGTCGATCAGCAAGACAGCTATTTCGGCACCACCATCGCCGATCCGTACCGCTGGCTGGAAGACGCCAACAGCGCGGAAACGGGCGAATGGGTGGCGGCGCAAAACAAGCTGACGCAATCGTACCTGGGCACGATCCCCGAGCGCACCGCGATCAAGCAGCGCCTGACCAAGCTGTGGAATTATGAGCGTTTCTCTACGCCAACGAAACAGGGTGGCCGCTACTTCTACAGCCGCAACGACGGCTTGCAAAACCAGGCCGTGCTGTACACGGTGAAAAAGCTGTCCGACGAGCCACGTCTGCTGCTGGACCCGAACACCCTGTCGACGGACGGCACGGTGGCGCTGGCCGGCACCTCGATCAGCCCGAACGGCAGATACCTGGCCTACGCCACGTCCGCCTCCGGTTCCGACTGGAACGAGTGGAAAGTGCGCGACATCGAATCGGGCAAGGATTTGACGGACCACATCAAGTGGGCCAAGTTCTCGGGCGCCTCGTGGACCAAGGACAACACCGGTTTCTTCTACAGCCGCTATGACGCGCCGAACGAAGCCACCAAGCTGGCCGATATCAATTACTTCCAGAAATTGTACTTCCACAAGATCGGCACGCCGCAAAGCGACGACGTGCTCGTCTTCGACCGTCCCGACCAGAAGGAATGGGCGTTCGGCGGCAGCACCGTCAGCGACGATGGCAATTACCTGATCATCACGGCCACGCAGGGCACGGAACGCAAGAACCGCGTCTTCTACAAGGACTTGCGCCAGAAGAACGCCAAGGTGGTGGGCTTGCTGGAGGAGTTCGACGCTTCCTACTCGTTCATCGACAATGACGGTCCCGTGTTCTTCTTCAATACGGACAACAAGGCGCCAAAATCGCGCGTGATCGCCATCGACACGCGCAAACCTGCGCCTGCCGACTGGAAAGAGATCGTGCCGCAAGCAGCGGAAACCCTGGTCGCCGTCAACCTGATCAACAACCAGCTGGTGCTTAACTACCTGAAAGATGCGCAAACGCAAATCAAGATCGTCGATCTGAAAGGCAAGCTGGTGCGTGAAGTGGCCTTGCCGGGCATCGGTTCGGCCGGTGGTTTCGCGGGCAAGCGTGGCGACACGGAAACGTTCTACTCGTTCGCCAGTTTCACGACGCCGGCGACCATCTACCGCTACGACATGAAATCGGGCAAAAGCACGGTGTACCGCCAGCCGAAGGTCGATTTCGACCCGAACGCCTTTGAAACGCGCCAGCAATTCTTCACCAGCCGCGACGGCACCAAGGTGCCGATGTTCATCGTCTCGAAAAAAGGCATGAAGCTGGATGGTTCGAACCCGACCTATCTGTACGGCTATGGCGGCTTCAATATTTCGCTCACGCCAAACTTCTCCGTGGCAAATCTCGCCTGGGTGGAAATGGGCGGCGTCTTCGTGATGGCCAACCTGCGCGGCGGCGGCGAATACGGCGAAGCCTGGCACCAGGCTGGTACCAAGCTGAACAAGCAAAACGTCTTCGACGATTTCATTGGCGCGGCGCAATGGCTGGTGGACAACAAGGTTACCTCGCCATCGAAGCTGGCGATCGGCGGCGGCAGCAATGGCGGCTTGCTGGTCGGCGCGGCCATGACGCAGCGTCCGGACCTGTTCGCCGCGGCGATTCCGCAGGTGGGCGTGCTCGACATGTTGCGTTTCCACAAGTTCACCGTGGGCTGGGGCTGGGTGCCTGACTATGGTTCGTCGGACGACGCAGAGCAATTCAAGGCGCTGGTGAAATACTCGCCGCTGCACAACCTGAAGGCGGGCGGCTGCTATCCGGCCACGATGATCACGACGGCCGACCACGACGACCGCGTCGTGCCGGCCCACAGCTTCAAGTTCGCCGCCGCCGCGCAGGCAGCGCAAGGCGGTCCGGCGCCCGTGCTGATCCGCATCGAAAGCAAGGCTGGCCATGGCGCCGGCAAGCCGACGACCAAGCAGATCGAAGAAGTGGCGGACCGCTGGGGCTTCCTCAGCCGTTCGCTGAAGATGACGCCGGTGACGGCGCCTGAGCCGGCCAAGGTGGCGGCGCAGTAATCAGGTAGTAAGGCGGTAGGTCGGATTAGCGCGCAGCGCGTAATCCGACACCGCCAGCGCCAACAATGTGTCGGATTACGCGGCGTGCCGCCGCTAATCCGACCTACGCTGGCCTGCTTCCGCAATCCTCGCCAGCACCCCCTCCCCAAACACCGTCTGAAACGGCAAATCCTTGCGCTGCGCATAGCCGATATAGCAATCGCACTTGAAGCGGGGGCAGGAGCGTTCCTGCAGCATGTCTTCCAGTTCATCCACGTACAGATTCCCCAGCCGCTCGGGCACGAAGTGGCAGCGCGCCAGCTCGCCGTCGCCGTCGACGGATAGCGACGTCTCGCCCGCCAGGCACGGTTTGCCGCGCGAGGGCGGCGGGCGGCGGTTGTGCGCGAACCACGGGTCGATGGCGTCCAGTTCGGCCAGGTCTTGTTCGCTGTAATAGCCGGGGCCACGCCGGTCGTAGGCGTTCAGCCACAGATAGACGTGGGCGGGCAGGGCCGCGCGCAGGCCGCGGATGGCCTCCAGGTGCTCGTTCATGGCGACGACGCCGACGGAATAGCGCACGCCCATGGCATCGAGCCGCGCGCAGCGGGCGAGAAAGCGGGACAAGGTCGTCTGGTCCGGGTGATAGGTGCACCACAGGCCGACCTTTTCCAGCCCGACCATGTTCTCCAGCCAGTCCAGGGGGCCGGACAGATTCGTCTGCAGCGCCACCTGGCGCACGTGCGGCAGGCTGGCCAGGGTTTGCATCGCGTTCCGGTAGTGGCGCCGCACCAGCGCTTCGCCCCAGGGCGTAAACAGCACGCTGATGTTCCGGTCTTGCGCCGCCACCCAGCTGCTAAAGCGCGCCACTTCGCGCGCATCGCGGGCCAGTGTGGCGCGGCTGTCGCGCTTCTTGGCGAACGGGCAGTAGCCGCAGGCGTAGTTGCAGCTCGATAGCGTGCCCCGGTACAGCAGGGACAGCGTTGGTGCTTGCGCTGTCAGCACGCCTGGCCGCCTTCGGCCATCAGCGCGCGCACCGTATCGGATGCCAGCCAGGGGCCGATGGTGTCGGCGTAGCTGTAGCCCCGGTCATTCAGGCGCAGCAGCGGACCGTCTTCCTCCACCAACTCCAGCGCGTGCAGCTCGGCCAGCTGCGGCAGGTCAATCTCGCAGCGGGAGCCGAAGCGCGCCGCGTAGGCGTCGCGGTCCAGGCCCGGTTCCGTCAGCAGCGACTGGATCACGTAGCGCCGGCGCTGTTCTTCGTCATCGAGCTGGTAACCGTGTTCGGCCTGCGCGAAGCGCGCCTCGTCGAGCGCCAGGTAGTTGTCGATGATGTTGATGGTATCAAGCCGCGCCACCGCGTATTGGCTCGAATAATGCAGGCGCGATGTGTAGGAGCGGGCGCCCGCGCCCAGGCCCACCATGCCGTCGTTCTGGCAGCAGTACGAAGGGCCGTCTTGTTCCGGTGCGTGGGGCGCGCGGAACATGCGCATCGACACCTGCTCGTATCCCTGGGCGCGCAAATGGTCGCGCGCGGCCGCATACAGGGCCAGGCGGCTGTCGCCGTCGCGCGCCAGCATGATGGGGTTGAGCGACTGCGCGCCCTGGCGCCGCGCCACTTTTCCAAGACCCGTCTGCTCGCGCACGTACAGCGGATACAGGTAGATTTCCTCGGGCAGGAAGGCCAGCGCGCTGTCGATGGACGCGAGCAGGCTGGCGACGGTTTGCCCCGCGATGCCGTAGATCAGGTCCAGGTTCAAGGTGGGAAAGCCGGCGTCGCGTATCAGGCCGATGGCGTGCTGCACGGTGGCGTTCTGCTGCGGGCGGGCCAGCGCGCGCATTTCGCCGGCGGCAAAGCTCTGGATGCCCAGGCTGACGCGGTCGATGCCATGCGCGCGGCAGACCGCCAGGCGTTCCGCCGTGATGGTTTCGGGCGAGGCTTCGATGCCGGCCGGCGTGTGCTGCAGGTCGATGCCGAGGATGTCGCGCGCGCCGCACAGCAGGGTATCGAGCTGCACGGGCGACAGGTAGGTGGGCGTGCCGCCGCCCAGCGCGAAGCGGGCGAAGCGCCGTTCGCCCAGTGCGCCGTTGAGTGCGCGCATCTGCACCAGCACTTGCCGCACGTAGCGCTCGACCATGTCGGCGCCGGGACGGGCCATGGCGAACAGGTTGCAAAAGCCGCAGCGCATCTCGCAAAACGGGATGTGGATGTAAGCGAAGAGGGCGGAGCGGTCCTGCCGCGCCCACAGGGGCGCGAGGGGCGCCGCCTGCGGCAAGGCGCGGTAGGCCGCCTTGTGCGGGTAGGAATACGAATACGCCTGGTAGGGCGTGTGGCGCATGCGCTGCGCCAGGGTGCCCGGTTGTTCGGATGGATTCACGGTGGGGACTCCTTGGGAGGTATATCGGTATCGGGGGCGATGAAAAAGTGCGCATACGGCACGTTCCACACGCTGTCGTGGGCGACCCTGTGGCCGCGGTAGCCGTCTTCGCCGTAGGCGCTGCCGTGGTCCGAGCAGACGATGGCGAACGTGGGCGCGCGCGCGGCGCAGGCGGCAAACAAGGGCGCCAGCGCGCCGTCCACATAGCGCAGGGCGGCCGCGTGGCTGTCGAGGTTGTCGGCGCGGCAGCCGGGCAGGTAGGCGCGGTTCGGCGTATGCAGGGCGGCCACGTTGATGAATAAAAAGGTGCGCTGTGCACCGTCCGCCAGGCGGTCGATGGCCAGCGCCACCTGTTTTTCGGTCGAATGGCGGCCGGCCACGCCCATGCCCGCACTCCAGTGGCTTTCCTGGAACAGCGAAGGCAGCACGGAGCCCAGCGCCGTCTGTTTGTTAAAGAATCCCACGCCGCCGATGCAGATGGTGCGGTAGCCGCGCGCGGCCAGCGCGGCGGGCAGGTCGGCTTCTTCGAAGGCAAACGTGTGCGGCGACGTCGTTTCGCTGCCGGCGAAGGCGGAAGCGAACAGGCGCGGATGGCGGCCCGGCGCGGCCGGCGTGGGCAAGAAGCCCGCGAAGAAGGCCTGGTGCGCCGCATACGTGAACGTGGCGGGCGAGTGGCGCCGTTCCCAGCCGCCGGGCGGCAAGAAGCGCCCCAGCACGGGCAATTCGCCCGCCTCGTACAGGGCTTGCGCCACGTCAAAGCGCAGCGTGTCGAGCGTGAGGAAGACGATATCGTGACTGCCGACGACGGCGTGCATGTCGGGGATGATCGGTGTTTCTTTAAGCATGGGCCAGTTGCGCCGTGTAAGTATCGATGCCTTGCCACAGCAAGCCTGGCAGCAGGTCGCCGAAGGCGTTCGCCTCCAGCACGTGGGCCTGGCCGTGGCGCACGACGAGGTCGTAGCCCGTCACGTGGCTGGCGGGGAAGGCGCGCGCGGCCAGGGCGGCGGTTTGCTCCAGCGCGGTCAGGTCGGCTGCGTCCAGCAGGCCGGACGCGTCGCCGCGCCGGTTGTCGAGGTGCAGATTCGTCATCATCTGCGGTCCGATGCGCGCCACGCGGTGCGCGGGCTGGCCCGCCACGGTCACCACGCGCAGGTCGTAATGGCTGTCGCCGCAGCGCGGCTTGTTCAGCCACCTTTCCGCATACAGCTCCTGCGCGGCCAGCGCGTCGACGAGGGCGGCGATGTCGGCGGTCGTCTCGTAGCGCGCCATGCGTTTGACGTTGAACAAACGCGTCCGGCCATCCGCCCGCGACAAGGTGGCCGAGGTGGTGGCTTGCTGGCGCCCGGCCTTGTTCCGGCGATAGGCGATGACGCCGGATGCGGACGAGCCGTAGCGCGGTTTCAGGTAGACGCGGTCCAGGTCATGCTGGTGCAGCAGCGCCTGCAGATGCTCGTAGCCGTGCACGGGGCCGAGCAGGCTGGGAATGGCGATGCCGTGTGCGGCCAGGTGGCGCTGGCAGGCCAGCTTGTCCGTCATGCGGCTGATTTCGGCCGGTGCATTGAGCACGCGCGTTTGCGGCAAATCAGCCAGTTGCGCCGCCACGGACGCCATGGCCGCCGTAAAGCCGGCAAACCATGCATCCATGGCCAGCAGCTCGCCGTGTTCGGGCGCAGCGACCGGCGGACGCTCCAGCAGCCTGCAGCCCGCCTGCAGCAACAGCAAATGGGCGGCGGCATCGTCGCCGGGCGGCTCGATTTTGAGTATGCCTGGCTGGCGCAATGCATCATGCAGCAGCGCAGGCTGCGCCAGCCAGTCGCGCCATTCCAGCACCTGCGCGGGCGGCAGGCGCAGTTGGGCGCGCGCCGCCTGCATCAGGCGCACGCGCTTGCTGCCCTGTGTCGCCAGCAGGGTGAGTTGCGTGTGCAAAGGGCGAAGCTCCGCTTATTCGCCGACAGCCACGTAGCGGTAGCTTTCGCCGTCGTCCTCGTCCGCTTCCTGCGGGTCGTCCAGTACCACCTCGAAGGGCAGCGCCTTCAGCTTGGCCTGGTTTTCTTCCGAGATGTAGTGGTGCGACAGGTCCAGGCGCTTCAACTTGCCCAGCTGCGTGTGATTGAGCACGGCCACGGCGCCCAGGTCGCCGATGGTGCCCAGCGACAGGTCCAGCGTATCGAGTTGCGCCGCCAGCGGTTCCTCGGCCAGCCAGACGGCCAGGTCGTCGGCGATTTCCGCGTCGCGCAAGCCCAGATATTTCAGGGTGGGCACGGTCAGCTGCGCCAGCACCTTGCGGTACAGGTCCACGTCGCCCGAAAAACCATAGTCGTCCGTGCCCAGCCACAGTTCCAGGTGTTCCAGCTGCGGCATGCTCGATTGCGCCAGCGCCTCGGCGATCTTTTGATCGAGGCCGCCCGCTTCGATGGTGAAGCGGCGCAGGTGCTGGTGCGCGAACGGTTCGATGACGAGTTCATTGCCGCCGCGGATGCGCAGTTCTTCCAGCAGCGGGAAGGCGTCCAGCAGGGGCTTGTAGCTGCCTTGCACGATCCACGAGATTTCGCATTCCTCGTACGTCATGTCGCCGATGAACAGGGCGCGCAGCTTCGGCAACTGCGGCGCGTGGGCGATCAGCGCGGCCATCACCTCGTCGGCGCCCGATTCGTACGGGTCGCCCCACATGCCGATGATCAGCGCTTCGAGCGCGCCCTTGTCGGCCTTGCCGAGAAAGCCGGCGATCAGCTCGTCCATCTTGCGCTTGTCGTCGTATTCGAGCGACAGGCGGTAGACGATGCCGGGCGAGGCGTCGAACGGCAGGTCGGGGTCGTACTGGACGACTTTCTTGTCGTGGAAGGTGGTGGTGCTGTCGGAAATGGTCATCGCTGTGGCTCCGTGTGGGCGGTGGAGGCCTGGATGCCGCGCGCAGTGTGGCGGAGGGGCGAGCCGGGATGTGCCGCGACGCTCTGCGAAGACATCCAGGCCTGGAAATCTTGTCTATACTAAAATCTTAGCATAGCCATATGGACATATTGCGCACTGCTGGCGGCGCCTACCTGTGGATGACCACCAGCAAAGCCTTGCCCTCGGTCTTGCCCAGGTTGCGTATCGTATGCGGCTGGTCGGCCGGATACCGTGCCGTGCCACCATTCTTGACCTTTTTCTTCGCCGCGCCCACTTCCAGTTCCAGGTTGCCGTGGATCACCGTCAAATGCTCGGTGGTGCCCGGGTCGTGCGGCTGCGAGGCCAGTTCGCCACCGGGCGCCAGGGTCACTTCATACCATTCGTATTTGCCGGCCAGCTCCATCGGTCCCAGGATGCGCAGCACGTAGCCCGCGTGGTCGCCGGGCAGGGTGGGGGTTTCATGGGCATCCGTGATGCGGATGGTTTCCACGGCTTTTTCCGCGCTCGACAGCAATTCGCCGATCTGCACGCCCAGGGCGTTGGCCAGGCGCCACGTAATGGCGATGGTGGGATTGGCTTTTTCGCGCTCGATCTGCGACAGCATGGACTTCGAGACGCCCGCGATGCGCGACAAATCCTCGAGTGTCAGGCCGCGCGCCAGGCGCAGCCGTTGCAGGGTGGCACCCACTTCAGGGGGAGAATTGGTCGAAACGCTGGTTTTCATCGGCAGGTGGCTTGCAAAGTTCAAAAGGCTTGGGTAATATCCACTATATTGAATTTCAGTTCGAAATAGTGGATTTTGAAGGGAATCACGGAAACGTGTAGACTTCAAACAGCGCTTCACGGTACAGCATTGCGCGCGCACCGGTCAAGCGACGGCTTTTCCCCTATGGCGGCCAATACAACACGCATACAACAGGGACACACAAGGATCATCATGAGCGAGCAAGCGAAGAACACCTTTTTCAGCGGTCTGCAACAGAACCTCGATCAACTGCGCCAGCAAGGCTTGTACAAGCCGGAGCGCGTGATCGCCTCGCGCCAGGGCGCTGAAGTGGTGTGCGACGACGGCCGTACCCTGATCAATATGTGTGCGAACAACTACCTGGGCCTGTCCGGCGACCTGCAGACGCAGGAAGCATCTATTGCCGCTACGCAAAAATACGGCTACGGCCTGTCGTCCGTGCGCTTCATCTGCGGCACGCAAACCGTACATAAAGAATTGGAACAGGCGATTTCCGCCTTCCTGGGCACCGAAGACACGATTTTGTACGCGGCGGCCTTCGACGCCAACGGCGGCGTGTTCGAGCCCCTGTTCGATGAAAACGACGCCATCATCTCGGACGCGCTGAACCACGCCTCCATCATCGACGGCATCCGCCTGTGCAAGGCCGGCCGCTACCGCTACGCCCACAACGACATGGCCGACCTGGAAGTACAACTGCAAGCGGCGATTGCCGCCGGCAAGCGCCACAAGGTCATCGTCACGGACGGCGTGTTCTCGATGGACGGCACGATCGCGCAACTGGACAAGATCTGCGACCTGGCCGACAAGTATGGCGCGCTGGTGATGATCGATGAATGTCACGCTTCCGGCTTCATGGGCGCGACGGGCCGCGGCACGCACGAGCACCACAATGTGATGGGCCGCATCGACATCATCACGGGCACCCTGGGCAAGGCCCTGGGCGGCGCCATGGGCGGTTTTACCTCGGCGCGCAAGGAAGTCATCGACACCCTGCGCCAGAAATCGCGTCCCTACCTTTTCTCGAACACCCTGGCGCCATCGATCGCCGGCGCTTCGCTGTCGGTGCTGGAGCGCCTGGCCAAGTCGACGGAACTGCGCGACCGCCTGCATGACAACACGGCGTTCTTCCGCAGCGAGATCGAACGCATCGGCTTTACCATCAAGCCGGGCACGCATCCCGTGGTTCCCGTGATGCTGTTCGACGCGCCCGTGGCGCAGAAATTCGCCGCCCGCCTGTATGAACTGGGCGTGCTGGTGACGGGCTTCTTCTACCCGGTCGTGCCGATGGGCCAGGCCCGTGTCCGCGTGCAGCTGTCCGCCGCGCACACCCGCGCACAGCTGGTGCAAGTGCTGGCCGCCTTCGAGCAGGCCGGCAAGGAACTCGGTCTGCTGACCAGCACTACCACGACCAACTAACAAGAATTCAGGAAAATAGCATGGAACGCATCTTAGTCATTGGCGCAAACGGCCAAATCGGTAGTGAACTGGTGGGCGCGCTGGCGCAGCAGCACGGCGCGGACAACGTCATCGCCAGCGACATCGGCACGAATAATCTGTACCAGGCCAAGCGCTACGCGCAGTTGAATGTGCTGGACAAGGACGGCCTGGCGAAGATCATCGCCGACGAGAACATCACCCAGGTGTACCAGCTGGCGGCCATGCTGTCGGCCACGGGCGAAGCGGCCCCGTTGAAGGCGTGGAGCCTGAACATGGATGGCTTGCTGAATATCCTGGAACTGGCGCGCGAGCGCGGCGAGGCGGGCAAACCGCTGCGCATCTTCTGGCCATCGTCGATCGCCGCCTTCGGCCCGAACACGCCGCAAGTGAACACCCCGCAAATGACGGTGATGGACCCGACCTCGATGTACGGTATCAGCAAGCTGGCCGGCGAGCGCCTGTGCGAATACTACTTCAACAAGTATGGCGTGGACGTGCGCAGCATCCGCTACCCTGGCATCATCAGCTACAAGTCGCCTCCGGGCGGCGGCACCACCGATTACGCCATCGCCATCTTCCATGCGGCCTTGCGCGGCGAGCGCTATGACTGCTTCCTCGATGCGAACACCACGCTGCCGATGATCTACATGCCCGACGCCATCCGCGCCACCATCGAACTGATGGACGCGCCGGCGGCATCGATCAAGATCCGTTCGTCCTACAATGTGGCCGGCGTGTCGTTCAACCCCGAGCAGCTGGCGAAAGCCATCGTGCGCATGGTCCCCGATTTCAAGATCAGCTACAAGCCGGACAGCCGCCAGGCCATCGCCGACAGCTGGCCGCAAAGCCTGGACGACAGCAAGGCCAGCGCGGACTGGGGCTGGAAGGCGCAGATCGGCGTCGAGCAGATGGTCACGGACATGCTGGCCAATGTCGATGCGGGGCAGGCGGCCAAGGCGGCTTGAATTCCCACGACCACTATATAAATAACTAAAACACAAGCAAAGAGACACTACATGGATATGAGCGTATTTGACCTGTTCAAGATCGGCATCGGGCCGTCGAGTTCCCACACCGTGGGGCCGATGGTGGCGGCGCGGCGTTTTCTGGTCGAATACGGTCCGCTGGATCAGGTAGTGGGCGTCGAGGCGGCCCTGTATGGCTCGCTGGCGCTGACGGGCGTGGGCCATGCCACCGACAAGGCCGTCATTCTGGGCTTGATAGGCGAAACGCCGCAGGACGTGGCGCCCGATGCCGTCGACAGCAAGCTGGCCGCCATCGAGGCGGCCGGCGAGATCGCGCTGCTGGGCACGCACGTGGTGCCGTTCACGGCCGCCACGGGCTTGATCTGGCACAAGAGCGAATCCTTGCCCGAGCACCCGAACGGCATGCGTTTTACGCTGAAGCTGCTTGATGGCAGCCGGGTCGACAAGGTGTATTACTCGATCGGCGGCGGTTTTATACGCGAGGCAGGCGAAGCCCAGGCCGAAGCGGCCGTGGAGTCGGCCGCTGCTGCCCGCGTCGTCTTCCCCTTCGATACCATGGAGCAGTTGCTGGCGCATGGCGCAGAAAGCGGCCTGTCGATCCCTGAAATGCTGCGCGCGAACGAGTGCGTCAAGCGCAGCGACGAGGAATTGAACGCGGGACTGGACCGCATCTGGCACGTCATGCGCGATTGCATCGCGCACGGCCTGGAAACGACGGGCAACCTGCCGGGCGGCTTGAACGTCAAGCGCCGCGCCGCCAAACTGTGGCGATTGGCGCAGGAAGCGAAGGCGTCGGACAACCGCGCCAACGACTTGCCGCACGACGCCGTGCACCTGGTCAGCCTGTACGCGATGGCCGTCAACGAGGAAAACGCGGCCGGCGGGCGCGTCGTGACGGCGCCGACCAATGGCGCCGCCGGCATCATCCCGGCCGTGCTGCGCTACTACGCGCAGGATTGCCGCCCCAGCGATCCGGTCGGCGGCGTGCGCCGCTTCATGCTGACGGCCGCGGCTATCGGCATGCTGTGCAAACGCAATGCCTCGATCTCGGGCGCGGAAGTGGGCTGCCAGGGCGAAGTGGGCGTGGCCTGCGCCATGGCGGCGGCCGGCCTGGTGGCGGCCCTGGGCGGCACGAACGAGCAGATCGAAAACGCGGCCGAAATCGGCATCGAGCACCACCTGGGCATGACCTGCGACCCTATCGGCGGCCTGGTGCAGATCCCCTGCATCGAGCGCAACGGCATGGGCGCCGTGAAGGCGATCACGGCCGCCTCGCTGGCGTTGAAGGGCGACGGCACGCACTTCGTCAGCCTCGACGAAGTCATCGAAACCATGCGCCAGACGGGCGCGGACATGCAGGACAAGTACAAGGAAACGTCCTTGGGGGGCCTGGCCGTCCACGTGATTACCGTCAACCACGCCGCTTGCTGATGCGCCGGTGGCGGCGTCGGATTACGCGCGCAGCGCTAATCCGACCTACGCCATGACGCAAGCAACGCAGGTCGGCGCAGGCCGGCGCAGGTCGGCTTAGCCCGCAGGGCGTAAGCCGACATCACCAAATAAGTAAGCCGACATCACCAAAGCAGCAAACCACCACCTCACTCCTCCTCAAACAACTGCTCCAGCCTGCGCGGGTAGTGATTCAGAAAATCACGCGTGACGGCATAGTGTTCCGTGTCTTCATACGCCACCTCATGGATGCCGCCGCCCGTAAACATCAGGATTTTCGCGTTCGGATAGGCGAGCAGAATCGGCGAGTGGGTGGCGATGATCAGCTGCGAGTCGTCCTGCACCAGCTGGTGGATCACCGATAAAGCCGCCATCTGGCGGCTGGGCGACAGGGCCGCCTCGGGTTCGTCCAGCAGATACAGTCCCTTGCCCCGCAGCTTGTTGATCAGGGTCGCCATGAACGCTTCGCCGTGCGATTGCGCGTGCAGCGACTTGCCGCCGTAGCTGCCCAGGTATTCGGGCATCTCGTCCATGTAGGTGGCGACGTTGAAAAAGCTTTCGGCGCGCAGGAAATAGCTGTCCTCGGGTTTTTTATAGCTCTTGCTCAGGCGCAAGTGCGCATGCAAGCCCGATTCCTCGTCCGAGGGCAGGGCGATGCGCACGTTGCGCGTGCCGCCATCCTTGCCGAAACCCAGTCCCACGGCCAGCGCTTCGAGCATGGTCGACTTGCCGCTGCCATTTTCGCCCACGAAGAACGTCACGTCGCGGTGAAAGTCCATGTGCACAAAGTCGCGGATGGCGGGGATGGTGAATGGATAGTGATCGAGGTCGACGACGGCGTCGGGGCGCAGCGTGGCGCTTTGCAGATACGGTTTTTTACTCAGCGACATGACCGCTTCCATGAATGACCCGCAGGCGGGCCGACAAGTATGAGTGTGGCGCAAATCAGGCGCACGCGCCAGTACGCGGCCCCATCTTTATGCGGGACGTTGACCGCATCACCAAAAATTTCCAAAATACAATGATTTCACCTCTGCCCGGCGCTGTTGTTTGACAACAGGGGCGCGACGCGGGACGGCTGCGTGCGCATGCGATTCGCCTTGGGGAGCGGCTGGCACTATAATATCCGCTGCCATTCATGATCAACCGCACTCAGCTCAACTGGACTCTTCAAATCTATGCATTACGTGTCTACCCGCGCTGACAAAGCGCCATCGAATCTGCAGCAATTTTCCGACATCCTCCTGGGCGGCCTGGCCCCCGATGGCGGACTGTATCTCCCTGAACACTACCCGCAAGTCACTGGTGCCGAGCTCAATGCCTGGCGCACATTGTCGTATGCCGACCTGGCCTACGAAATCCTGAAGAAGTTCGCCACCGATATCCCGGCCGCGGACCTGAAGGCACTGACGGCGAAAACCTATACCAAGGCAGTCTACAAGAACGCCCGCGCCGGCGAAAACGCGGCCGACATCACGCCGCTGCGCGTGCTGGAAGAAAACGTCGTCAAGGGCGGATCGACCACCCTGATGCTGCAGGCGCTGTCGAACGGCCCGACCCTGGCCTTCAAGGACATGGCCATGCAGCTGCTGGGCAACCTGTTCGAATACACGCTCACCAAGCACGACGCCGAACTCAATATCTTCGGCGCCACCTCGGGCGACACGGGCAGCGCGGCCGAATATGCGATGCGCGGCAAGAAGGGTATCCGTGTCTTCATGTTGTCGCCGCACAAGAAAATGAGCGCCTTCCAGACGGCGCAGATGTTCAGCCTGCAAGACCCGAACATCTACAACATCGCCGTCGAAGGCGTGTTCGACGACTGCCAGGATATGGTCAAGGCCGTGTCGAACGACTTGCTGTTCAAGGCGAAACAGAAGATCGGCACCGTCAATTCCATCAACTGGGCGCGCGTCGTGGCGCAGGTTGTGTACTACTTCCGCGGCTATCTGGCGGCCACCACCAGCAACGAGCAAAAAGTGTCGTTCACGGTGCCGTCTGGCAACTTCGGTAATATCTGCGCCGGCCATATCGCCCGCATGATGGGGCTGCCGATCTCGAAACTGGTGGCCGCGACGAATGAAAACGACGTGCTCGACGAATTCTTCCGCACGGGCGTCTACCGCGTGCGCAAGTCGGCCGAAACGTACCACACGAGCAGCCCGTCGATGGATATCTCGAAAGCGTCGAACTTCGAGCGCTTCGTCTACGACCTCGTGGGCCGCGACAGCGAGCGCGTGCGCGCCCTGTTCACGAAAGTGGAAACGCATGGCGGCTTCGACTTGTCCGGCAAGCCTGGCAGCGATGGCGACGAGTTCAAGCTGGTGGCCAAATACGGCTTCAAGTCGGGCAAGTCCACGCACCAGGACCGCCTCGACACCATCCGCGACGTGGCCGACGACTACGGCATCACCATCGACACGCACACGGCCGACGGCATCAAGGTGGCGCGCGAGCACCTGGAGCCGAACGTGCCGATGATCGTGCTGGAAACGGCGCTGGCGGCCAAGTTCAACGAAACCATCCTCGAAGCGCTGGGCGTGGACGCGGAACGGCCGGCCGGCTTCGAAAACATCGAGGACTTGCCGCAAAAGTTCGTCGTGATGGATGCCGACGTGGAAAAAATGAAGGCGTATATCGCCGCCAATACGGGTTTGTGATGAACGATCCGACCGCACAACGCAAAGCCATGCTGTCGGTGGCCGAGGCGCAGGCCTTCATGCTGGGCGCGGCGCGCCCGGTGGCCGAAGTGGAGCTGGTCGACACCATGCGCGCCAACGGCCGCGTGCTGGCGGCCGCGCAAACGTCGGCCCTGAACGTGCCCGAGCGCGACAACACGCAGATGGATGGCTACGCCGTACGCGCCAGCGACTGCGCCAGCGGCGCGGCCAGCCTGCCCGTGTCGCAGCGCATCGCGGCCGGCCACGTGGGCCAGCCCCTGCAGCCGGGGACGGCGGCGCGCATCTTCACGGGCGCCTTGCTCCCGGACGGCGCCGATTGCGTCGTGATGCAGGAGCAGTGCACGGTGCTTGACGGCGTGGTGACGGTCAATCACGTGCCGCACGCGGGCGAATGGGTGCGCCGCCAGGGCGAGGATATCCGCGCCGGCGGCGAAATCCTCGGCCCGGGCCGGCGCCTGCGCAGCCAGGAAATGGGCCTGGCCGCCTCGGTGGGCCTGGCGCAAGTGCCGGTGCTGCGCAAGCTGCGCGTGGCCGTCTTCTTCACGGGCGACGAGCTGGCCATGCCGGGCGAACCTTTGGTGCCGGGCGCCGTCTACAACTCGAACCGTTTTACCTTGCGGGGCCTGCTGGAAAACCTGGGCTGCGAGATCACGGACCTGGGCATCGTGCCCGACAGCCTGGAAGCGACCAAGGCCGTGCTGCGGCAGGCGGCGCAGGGCAATGATTTGATCATCACCTCGGGCGGCGTGTCCGTGGGCGAGGAAGACCACATCAAGCCGGCCGTGGAAGCGGAAGGGCGGCTGAACATGTGGCAGATCGCCGTTAAGCCGGGCAAGCCGCTGGCGTTTGGCGAGGTGCGGGACGCCTTCTTTGTCGGCTTGCCCGGCAATCCCGTCTCCAGCTTCGTCACGTTTTTGCTGTTCGTGCGCCCGTTCATTTTGCGCCTGCAAGGCGTGGCGGGCAGCCTGGCGCCGCGCAGCTACAAGCTGCCGGCCGCGTTCGAGCGGCTGAAGGCGGACAAGCGTAACGAGTTCCTGCGCGCCAGGGTCAATGAGGACGGCGAACTGGAACTGTTCGCCAACCAGAGTTCGGGCGTGCTGACGTCCACCGTGTGGGGCGACGGCTTGATCGATTGCCCGCCGGGGCTGTCGATCGCGCGCGGCGACATGCTGCGCTTCATCCCGTTTAACGAATTGCTGTACTAAGGAAGTATCGATGAAGATCAATCTGCGATTTTTCGCCAGCGTGCGCGAGCTGGTGGGCACGGGCCAGGAAGTACTGGAAGTAGCCGGGCCGCTGACGGTGGGCGAGGTGAGAACCCTGCTGATCGGCCGCGGCGGCAACTGGGAATACGCGCTGGCGCAGGGCCGCGCGCTGCGCATGGCGCATAACCAGGTGATGTGCGATGCCGATACCGTGATCGCTGAAGGCGACGAGGTGGCGTTCTTCCCGCCCGTGACAGGCGGCTGAGCATGTCCGCGCAAGAAAATGGCCGCTGAAGCGGCCATTTTCTTATCGCGACTTGGCTTTTGGCTTGTCCCCGCTGCACGCGGCGCAGGCGACGGCCTTCCGATAACGCCAGTATTTCGAGCCGATGAAGATGGCCGACGCCACCAGCGACCAGGCCAGCGCGCTGAGGATGTCGGTCTGGCTGGTGCTGCCCTTGCTGTATTCGACCACCGCGAGGATGATGAATAAGATCGAGCTGGCCAGCAAATAGCGGGAAATCCAGAATCCTGCGCCCATGTGTTTCTCCTCTTGTCGTCGCGTTGTCTCGTGAAGTCGAAGTGCCGATCGCTGCGGCATGTCCGCGCAGTATGCATCATTTTTCGGCATTCTTGCCATCCGCTGGGCTGATCTCGACTAAAATGCCGGGGTTTTCACCGTCTTCCAGCATGCCATGACCCATTCCAGCCTTCCTCCCTTCCACATCGCCGTCATCGGCGGCGGCCCCGCCGGCCTGATGGCCGCCCAGGCGGCCGTCGAGCAGGGCGCCAGGGTGGAGCTGTTCGACGCCATGCCTTCCGTGGGGCGCAAATTCCTGCTGGCAGGGCGCGGCGGCATGAATATCACGCACGCGGAAGACTACCAGTCCTTCGTCTCGCGCTACGGCCGGCCGGCGCACCGCGTGAAACCGGCGCTGGACCAGTTCGGCCCGCAAAAGGTGCGCGACTGGGTACACGGCCTGGGCGTCGACACCTTTGTCGGCTCGTCGAACCGCGTCTTCCCGACGGACATGAAGGCGGCGCCTTTGCTGCGCGCCTGGCTGCACCGCCTGCGCGAAGCGGGCGTGCAGTTTCACATGCGCCACCGCTGGACGGGCTGGCGCGAAGGCCAGCTGGCCTTCGCCACGCCGGACGGCGAGCGCCTGCGCGCCTTCGACGCCGTGATCCTGGCGCTGGGCGGCGGCAGCTGGGCGCGGCTCGGGTCGGACGGCGCCTGGGTGCCCCTGCTGCAAGGGCAGGGTGTGGCCGTGGCGCCTTTGGCGCCGGCCAATTGCGGCTTCGACGTGGACTGGAGCGAGCATTTCAGCAGCCGCCATGCGGGCGAACCGCTGGCGACGGTGGCCATCTCGGCACGCGACCTGGATGACTGCATGATCAAGCGCCAGGGGCAGTTCGTCATCACGGCGGGCGGGGTCGAGGGCAGCCTGATCTATGCCTTATCGGCCGCGCTGCGCGAGCAGATCGCGCGCGACGGCCACACCACCATCTGGCTCGACCTGGCGCCCGACCACACGCATGAACGCGTGTTCGAGGAAGTGACGCGCCCGCGCGGTTCCCGCTCCATGTCCAGCCACCTGAACAGCCGTCTGGGCATCAAGGGCGTGAAATCTGGCTTGCTGCGCGAATGCCTGAGCGCGGCCGACTTTGCCGACGAAGCCAGACTGGCGGCCGCCATCAAGCTGCTGCCCGTCACCTTGCAGCGTCCGCGCCCCATCGATGAAGCCATCAGCAGCGCCGGCGGCGTGGATTTCGACGGCATCGACGGCAGCATGCTGCGCGCCATGCCGGGCGTGTTCGTGGCGGGGGAAATGCTGGACTGGGAAGCGCCGACGGGCGGCTACCTGCTGACGGCCTGCCTGGCGCAAGGCAAGGCGGCCGGCGAGCAGGCGGTCAGTTGGCTGGAAGGGAATTTTTGAAATTACAACAGCATTTGATCGTTAGCGCCACGACGCTGTTCACAATCGTAGCGAGCGGCCCCGAGTTGTGGCTGAGAAGCGCAGCTGTACTCTGGTGCGGGGCCGCCGAGGCAGCGAGCATCGCCAGCCGCAAATCGCGCCGCGCAGTAGATTGTGAACTGCGTCATCATTAATGCCAGATGATGTCGCCTGACCCGCTTTTCTGGGTCTCGCGCTGGCGCGGGTTGCCGTGCACGTGGATATCGCCGCTGCCGCGCAGGGTCAGGTTGGCGGCGTCGCGCACGAAGACGGTGCTCTGGCCCGAGCCTTGCAGGCTGACGCTGGCCTTGTCGGCGGCCAGGTGCTCGGCATCGATGTCGCCTGAGCCGCTCAGGTCGGCGCGCAGGAATTTCGTGTTGCCGCTGGCGGCGATGCGCCCGGACCCCACCATTTCCAGCACCACGCTGTCGCTGTTGCCGGCATTGATGTCGAGGTCGCCGCTGCCGTTGACGGTCGCCTGCACCTGCTTGTAGCGTCCCGTGAAGCTGACGTCGCCTGAGCCCGTCAACTCCAGGATAAAACTGTCGCCGGAAAATCCCGTGATCTTGCTGTCGCCATTGCCATGCACTTCCACGCGCACGAGGGCTGGCAGCACCAACTCCACCTGCAGCGGCTGGCGGTGGTGGAACAGCATGCCTTTCGGGCCGATATGCAGGGTCGTGCCATCGGACGTCGTGTCGACGTTCGACAGCAGCCGCTGCTCGCCGCTCACCTTCAGCGATGGCGTGGCGCCGCGGCGCAGCACGAGGTCGATGGGGCCGGCCAGGTCGATGCTGGTGATATTGGCGGCAATCGGGCGCATTTCGCTGCGCACGGCGCGGCCGGCAGCGCTGCTGGGATTGCTGATTCCCTTGGCGCGCAGGGCCGCATACGACATGGCGATCAGGACCAGGGCCAGCAGGAACATGGACAGGCCGACTTTGAATAAGCGTTTCATGGCAGCCTTTCTAGTGACCTTTGAGGAGGGAAACATTCATGGCGATGTAGCGCTTGATGCCGATCAGGGTATAACGTGTGACCACCAGACTGAGCAGGAAGATGGCGATGCCGCCAAGCAGCATGCCCATGCCGAAGACGGTTTGCGTGGTGCGCGCATCGCGGTCCATGTCGGTGGAGATGCGGATGCCGCCGCCGGCGAGCGCTTCGGCCCGCTCCATCACGCGCGACGACGCGCCCGGCGTCTCGGGTTCGGTTTTGACGGGGCCGGGCAGGTGGTCGACTTCGATGCCCGTGTCGCCGATGGTGATGCGCGTTTCGCGCCGCTCGTCCCCTTCGCCGCCGTCATCATCATGGATGAAGACGTGGCGCAGGGGGCCCTCGAGCACCAGTTCGTTGGCGCCGGACAAACCGCTGGCCGTGATGGCGATGCCGGCCAGGTAAAAGCTCAGGCCGACGGCATACAGGGTGGCCAGCAGGGCCGCGTACACGGCGGCGGGCACGACCATGAACAGGTTGAAGATGGCCAGGCCCACCAGCGAGACGAGCAGGCGCAGCAGGTTGACGGGGGTTTTCTTCTGTTCGAATGCCTGGCGGTGGGTGCTGCTGCGCAAGGTGAGGGCGATTTTTTTCGGATCGCCCAGTTCGTCGGCGATCTCGTGCTCGCTGCGTCCCGCCGCCGCCCCTTCGATGAAGGTCTGTTCGTAATAGTCCATGGTCTTGGCCACCAGGTCCGGCGGCAAGCCTGCCAGCGCGCGCCGCAGCGCCTCGAGATAATCTTGCTTGTTCATCATATTCTTCCTGTCCGTCCGCTGCGCCGCTTCATCCCACTGCCGGCAGCAGCATGCTTGCCTGGCTCAGCATGAGTGGTGCTTGCGGCGCCTGCGGTCCGTGAACGACGATCAGGGTGGCGAGCAGCACACAAGCGAGCAGCGCCACGGCTTTCAAGCTGTTTTTCAAGTGCAAGGTGGTGTGCATGGTATTCCCCGTGGCATGGCCGTTGTCGATGATCGGACTGTACCCAAGCGCAGGCGGACGCACCAGCGCGGTGCGACAGAATGCAATTTCGCGGGGGCGAGCGACACCAGGGAAGGATGCACCGTCAAGTCTGTTTTGCCGCCTTGTCCGTGTTCGCCATCCTGGCCGCCGCCACGCCGCTGCGCACGGCCGCCTCGATGGTGGCCGGATAGTCTTGCGTCCGGTCGTCATTGGCCGTGTAGTCGCCGGCCAGCAGCAGGCCCGGCATGCCGCTGGCATTGCCGGGGCGCCGCAGATCCGGGGTGCTGGCAAAAGTGGCGCGCTTTTCCGTGATCAGCTGTGTCCAGGCGGGCTGCGCCAGCTCCGGGCGCTGCAGAACCTGCGCCAGCTGCGCGGCGATCGCCTGCGCCAGCGGCCCATGGCCTTGCTCGGCGGCATCGCCCGATGCGCTGATGACGACGGCCAGCAAGCCCGCCTGCTTGCTGTCGAGCTGGCCCCGGTCGAAGACGAACTGGCCCCAGTGCTGTTGCTCTGGTGCATCGACGAGGGCGTAGAACGGCAAGTCCAGGCGCACGCTGGCGTCGTACTGCAGGTAGCAGGTGCTGATGGCTTCCGGCGTGAAGGCTTGCATGCGGTCAATGGCATCGGCCAGGCGCGCGTCCTGCAAGCCTTGCAGCAGGCTGGCGGCCTGCACGGACGAGGTGGCCACGATGACGCCGTCGTAGGTGTCGGTCTCATCGAGCTGCCAGCGGCCATCGGGCAAGGCGTGCAAGGCGGCCACCTTGGCGCCCGTGCGCACCGCGCCGCCATGCTGTTCCACATAGCGGGCGGCCGCGTCGGGCAGCAGGGCGGAGAGGTCCGCCTTCGGGATCAGCATGTCGGAGGCGCGGCGGCGGCTTGCCCCCAGGCTGTCGCGCAGCACGTTGATGAAGACGCGGGCCGAGGCCCGCTCGGGCGGCGTATTCAAGGCCGCCAGGCACAGCGGGTGCCACATCAGCCGGTTCAAGGTGTCCGTCTGGTCGAAGCGCTGCAGCAATTCGCTGACCGTGCAATCGTGGTACAGCTCCCAGCCCATCCAGCGCATGGCCGTGGAAAAACGCATCAGCGACAGCTTGTCGGCGCCTTGTAAGCCTTTGGCGCGCAGTAATGCCCATGCCAGGTGCAGCGGCGCGGGCAGGCGCGGCGCGAGAAAATCCATGCCTTTAGCGCCGGGCGGATAGCGCATCTGCAGGGGTAGCGACAGGATCAGCTCGGCGGGGTCTTGTCCCGCGAGCTTGATCAGGCGCAAGGTTTCCGTATAGGCGCCCAGCAGGATGTGCTGGCCGTTGTCGAGTACGCCGCCTTCGCGTTCGACCCGGCGCGCGCGCCCGCCCAGGGTGCGCGCCGCCTCGTAGACGGTGACGGCATGGCCGGCGCGCGCCAGTTCCATGGCCGCCGCGCAGCCGGCCCAACCGGCGCCGATGACGGCGTAGCGTTGCTTCACGCTACGCTCAGCCACGAACCCAGGTCTTCCAGGCCAGCCACAGTTTGCGGATCGGCGTGAGCGAGATGCGCTGTTTCAGCACGTGATAGCCGTCGCGCTCGACTTCATTGAGCAGGGTGCGGTAGATGGCGGCCATGATCAGGCCCGGGCGCTGGGCGCGGCGATCCTCCGCCGGCAGCAGGGCGAAGGCCTCGTCATAGGCTTGCTGTGCGCGCGCCGCCTGGAAGCGCATGAGGTTTTCGAAGTTCTCGCTATGGCGCGCGTTCAGCAAATCGGCCGCCGTCACGTTAAATTGCTGCAACTCGCTGATCGGCAGGTAGATGCGCCCCTTGCGCGCATCCTCGCCCACGTCGCGGATGATGTTGGTCAGCTGGAAGGCATGGCCCAGCTTTTCCGCATACAGCAGCGTTTCCGGGCGGGTCGCGCCAAAGATGCTGGCCGACAAGATACCGACCACGCTGGCCACGTGCCAGCAATAGCGGCTCATGGCCTGGTAATCGAGGTAGCGGGTCTGGTTCAAGTCCATTTCCATGCCGTCGATGATGGCCTGCATATGCTTTTCTTCCAGTTTATACACGGCCAGGTGCGGCTGCAGCGCGCGCATCACGGGATGCGTGGGGTTGCCCTCGTACATGGCCTTGACTTCCTTGCGCCACCACACCAGCTTGGTGCGTGCCACGGCTTCGTCCGTGCATTCATCGACCGTGTCGTCGACTTCGCGGCAGAAGGCGTACAGGGCCGTGATGGCCTTGCGGCGCTCGGCCGGCAGGAACAGGAAGCTGTAGTAGAAGCTGGAGCCGCTCTGGGCGGCCTTTTGTTGGCAGTATTCGTCGGGAGACATAGTCAAAAGAGCAAGGGTTGCAGATCGAAGCCGCTATTCTATCGTCTTACAGAGTAGGCGACGGGGGAAAAGCCGTTTTTACTTGTGTCTCTTGATGCAAGCTTTTGCGCGACATGCGCAGGGCGCGCCAGAAAATGATCAGCCAGTCGCGTTTCTCCAGCTTGGGGCGGCGCCGGAACACGTCGTAATTGACGGCTTCGATGGCTTCGAGGATGCGCAAGCCACCTTGCACCACCAGCCGCAGTTCCCAGCCGATGCGCCCGCGCAAGCGCAGGGCCAGCGGCGCCCCCGACAGCATCAGGGCGCGCGTGCGGGCCACTTCGAAGCGCATCAGGGCGCTCCACTTGCCGTGCGCCTCGGGCCGCTCGAAGGCGGCGGCGGAGACGGCAAAGCGGCTCAGGTCTTCCATCGGCAGGTAGATGCGCTCTTTTTGCTGGTCGATGGCGACGTCTTGCAGGAAATTAATTAGTTGCAAAGCTGAACATATCGCATCGGAATCGCGTACATTCTGTTCATCGGCCGCACCGTACAGGTGCAGCATCAACAGCCCCACAGGGTTGGCGGAGCGGGCGCAGTAATCGAGCACATCGTCATAGCTGGCGTAGCGCGTCGTTTCCACGTCCTGCTTGAAAGCGGATAATAAATCGTGGAATGGCTTCAGCGGCAGCTGGAATTTGGCGATGACGGCGGCCAGGCGTTCGAACATGGCGGCGTTCTCGCCAGCATGGCCTTCTTCGCGGGCGATGCGCCCCAGCGCCTCTTCGTAGGCGTGTAGAAAGGCCAGGCGTTCGGCCGGCGTGGCGTCGCCTTCATCGGCCAGGTCGTCGGCGCTGCGGGCGAAGGCATAGATGGCTTCGACGGCGGGCACCAGGCGGCGCGGCAGTAAAAATGATGCAACAGGAAAATTTTCGTAATGGTCTACAGGCATTGAACACGCTTCTTTAGTCTTGCAGTTTTTTAATCTCGAGATTAATGACGCAAAAGTCACTAAAAACTTTTACGCACGATTATAATTAATAACCAGAAAGTCATTAGCGAGAAGTCGTTCCCCGCCATGGCCAAGCTGATATTGTCACAAATTTAAGGATATCGCGTGCGAAAAAGTTTGGCTTGGCCCAAAGGGCAAGCAAAAAGTTTCTCCGCATAAAAATATTACAGCCCGCATAGTAAAGGAAAATACCTTGTTTGCCCTGAAAACCCTGCGCCGCGAGACCGGCGCATCCGCTCTTCCCGCCCTGCGGCTGATCGCCGCCGCCGCCCTGGCGCTGACCCTGGCGGCTTGTTCCAAGCCTGTCGCCAAAGTGGAAGACGTGCGTCCCGTGCGCGCGATGGTGTTGTCTAGCAGTAATGTCGACGTCAGTGCCGAGCTGGCGGGCGAGGTCGTGCCCCGCGTCGTCTCGCAGCTGGGTTTCCGCGTGGGCGGCAAGATCGTCGCGCGCAAGGTCGACGTGGGCGCCACCGTCAAGAAGGGGCAAGTGCTGATGCAGCTCGATCCGGTCGATTTGCAGCTGTCGCAGGCGCAGGCCAAGGCGTCGCTGGTCAGCGCGGAAACGAGCCGCGACCTGGCGCGCGCGGAATTGAAGCGCTACCAGGACTTGCGCGAGAAAAATTTCGTCAGCCAGGCCGTGCTCGATGGCAAGGATGCCGCGTACAAGGCGGCGCAGGCGAACGTGGAAGCGGCGCAAGCCCTGTACCGGGGCCAGGCGAACCAGTCCGGCTATGCCAGCTTGCTGGCCGACGTCGACGGCGTCGTTACGCGCATCGAGGCCGAAGTGGGGCAGGTGGTGGCGCCTGGCGCACCCGTGGTGCAGGTGGCCAGGAGCGGCGAGAAGGAAGTCGTGATCGGCATTCCCGAAGACAAGGTGGAAACCTTGCGCGGCGTCAAGGATGTGGTGGTGCGCCTGTGGGCCGATCCGAAGCAGGCGCTGCCTGGCAAGATACGCGAAGTGTCGCCCGTGGCCGATGCCGCCACGCGCACCTATCTCGCCAAGGTCAGCATCCCGGACGCGCCGCAAGTGCGCCTGGGCATGACGGCCGTGGTGCAGTTCGCCTCGCAAACGGCCACGCCGCAGATCAAGGTGCCGCTGACGGCCCTGTTCAATGAAAAGTCGCAAAGCTCCGTGTGGGTGGTGGAAAACGGCGCCGTGAAGCTCGTGCCGGTGACGGTGGGCGGCGTGGCGGGCAATGAATTGCTGCTGACCTCGGGCGTGAAAGCGGGGCAGACGGTGGTCACGGCCGGCGTCAACCTGCTCAAGCCTGGCCAGAAAGTGACCATCCTCGGCGCCGAACTGGCCGGCAAGCCTGATGCCGCCGCTGCCGTCGTCAGCGTGGGGGCCGCCAAATGAAGGGCGGCTTCAATCTGTCGCGCTGGGCCCTCGAACACATCCCGCTGACGCGCTACCTGATGGCCGTGCTGCTGATCGGCGGCATGCTCAGCTACGCCAGCCTGGGCCAGGATGAAGATCCCCCGTTCACCTTCCGCGCCATGGTGCTGCAAGCCTACTGGCCCGGCGCCACGGCCTTGCAGATGGCCGAGCAGGTGACGGACAAGCTGGAAAAGAAGCTGCAGGAAACACCCTACATCAATGAAATCACCAGCTACTCGAAGCCGGGCGAAACCTTGATCCTGCTGGAGCTGCGCGAATCGGCGCCGCCCAAGGAAACGGCCGCCGCCTGGTACCAGGTGCGCAAGAAGATCGGCGACATCAAGGGCACCTTGCCGTCCGGCGTCGTGGGTCCGTTCTTCAACGACGAGTTCGGCGACACGTATGGCTCCATCTTCGCCCTGTCCGGCGACGGTTTTACCTACGCGGAAATGAAGGATTACGCGGACAAGGTGCGCCAGGAATTACTTTCCGTGGGACAGGTATCGAAAGTGGAATTGTTTGGCGTGCAAGATGAAAAGATCAATATCATCTTTTCGCACAAGAAATTTGCCCAGCTGGGCATCCCTTTCGATGTCATCGTGCAGCAATTGTCCGAGCAAAACAGCATCAACGCCACGGGCGTGCTGGTGACGCCGACGGATAATTTGCAAGTGCGCGTGACGGGTGCCATGGTCACCGTCAAGGACCTGGAAAACCTGGAACTGCGCGCCAACGGCACCACCTTCCGCCTCGGCGACTTTGCTGCCGTGAAACGCGAATTCGTGGATCCGCCGAAGGACAAGATGCGCTTCAACGGCAAGGAAGTGATCGGCCTGGGCGTCTCGATGGAAAAGGGCGGCAACATCATCGACATGGGCAAGGCCCTGCAGGCAACCGTCACGCGCATGAAGAGCGAATTGCCGGTCGGCATAGAATTGCAGCGCGTGTCGAACCAGCCGGAAGCCGTGTCCGCCTCGGTGGGCGAATTCGTGCATACCCTGATCGAAGCCATTTTGATCGTGCTGGCCGTCAGCTTTGTCGCGCTGGGCTTGCACACGAAGCCGCTGCGCATCGACGTGCGTCCGGGCCTGGTGGTGGCGCTGACCATCCCGCTGGTGCTGGCCGTCACCTTCCTGTTCATGCGCCTGCTCGACATCGACTTGCACAAGATTTCGCTGGGCGCCCTGATCATCGCGCTGGGCTTGCTGGTCGACGACGCCATCATCGCCGTCGAGATGATGGTGCGCAAGATGGAAGAGGGCATGTCCCGCTTCGACGCGGCCACGTTTGCCTACATGTCGACGGCCATGCCCATGCTGACGGGCACCCTGATCACGGTGGCGGGCTTTTTGCCCATCGGCCTGGCCAAGTCGGCCGCCGGCGAATACACGTTCTCCCTGTTCTCCGTGAATGCGCTGGCCCTGATCATCTCGTGGGTGGTGGCCGTCGTCTTCACGCCCTACATCGGCTACGTCCTGTTGAAGGTCAAGCCGCACGCGCATAACGACCATGAATTGTTCGATACGCCGAACTTCCGCCGCTTCCGCCGCGCCGTCACCTGGTGCGTGGAATGGCGCAAGACGACGATCGCCGCCACCCTGGCCATCTTTGCGCTCGGTATCTACGGCTTTAACTTTATCGAAAAGCAATTCTTCCCCGATTCCAGCCGCCCCGAACTGATGGTGGAACTGTGGTCGCCCGAAGGCACGACGTTTGCTGCAAACGAGAAACAGGTGAAGAAATTCGAGGCTTTTGTTGGCAAACTCGACGGCGTGGAAAGCGTGACCAGCTATGTGGGAACCGGTAGTCCCCGTTTCTACCTGCCGCTCGATCAGATATTCCCGCAGACCAATGTGTCGCAAGTGGTGGTCTTGCCGAAAAGCCTGGCCGACCGCGAACGCTTGCGCCAGCACATCGTCGACGTCTTCAAGAAGGATTTTCCGGAAGTGCGGGGCCGTGTCAAACTGCTGCCGAACGGGCCGCCCGTGCCGTATCCCGTGCAATTTCGCGTCACGGGGCCGGAAGTGGCGGGCGTGCGGACCATCGCCGACCAGGTCAAGGACATCATGCGCGCCAATCCGAATACCCTGGGCGTCAATGACAACTGGAACGAATCGGTGAAAGTGCTGCGCCTGGACCTGGACCAGGACAAGATGCGCGCGCTGGGCGTCACCTCGAAAACGGTGATGCAGGCTGCCAATACGATACTGTCGGGCACCGTCATCGGCCAGTTCCGCGAAGACAACAAATTGATCGATATCCAGGTGCGCCAGCCGCTGGAAGAGCGGGCGACGATTTCCGTGCTGAATGACACGAATATCCCGACGGCAACGGGCAAGTCCGTGCCCATTTCGCAGCTGGCCCGTGCGCATTTCGTGTGGGAACCGGGCGTCGTCTGGCGCGACAAGCGCGAATGGGCCATCACCGTGCAGTCGGACGTGGTCGATGGCATCCAGGGCGCCACCGTGTCGACGCAGCTGGCGCCGCAACTGGACGCCTTGCGCGCCAAGTTGCCGGACGGCTACCGCATCACGGTGAAAGGCGTGGCGGCCGACAGCGGCGAAGCGGAAGCGTCGATCGCGGCGAACTTGCCGCTGGCCATCTTCATCATCTTCACCTTGCTGATGCTGCAGCTGCACAGTTTCTCGCGTTCCCTGCTGGTGTTCCTGACGGGGCCGCTGGGCGTGGCGGGCGCCGCTTTCGCCTTGCTGCTGCTGCACCGCCCGCTGGGCTTCGTGGCCAACCTGGGTGTCATCGCACTGTTCGGCATGATCATCCGCAACTCGGTGATCCTCGTCGACCAGATCGAGCAAGACATCAGCGATGGCTCCGCCCCATGGGATGCCATCATCGACTCGGCCGTACGCCGCTGCCGCCCCATCGTGCTGACGGCGGCCGCCGCCGCGCTGGCCATGATCCCGCTGTCGCGTTCGGTCTTCTGGGGCCCGATGGCGGTCGCCATCATGGGCGGCCTGATCCTGGCAACGGCCTTGACCCTGCTGTTCCTGCCGGCCCTGTATGCGGCCTGGTTCCGGGTCAGGAAGCCGGAGGCGGCGACCGCAAAAGAGGGCTAGAAATCGGCATCAAGGTGCCCGCATAAAAAAGGCGGCATTCCTCTGGGAAATCCAGTAGAATGCCGCCTTTGCTTTACCGAGGGCTTGCTCTATAAGTCCGCGGTAGCCAGATCGCTCCCGAGTTGTTAAAATCAGAGGGGCAAGTAGTACAGAGTAGTACAGAGTAGTACAAAATGCGGATGTGGTGGAATTGGTAGACACGCTGGTCTTAGAAGCCAGTGCTTCGGCTTGGGAGTTCGAGTCTCCCCATCCGCACCAATCCGGGTTGTTCCAGCCCGGAAGTGCAGCACCATCAAAATTTTCCCTGAACCAATATCCCTCAGCCCAGTGCGCCGAGTGCGCCCAGTTGCCGGCTCGACTGTTGCACCATCTGCGCAATCAGTGCCTGCGCCTGCGGGTAGCCAGTTTTTTCCATCAGCGTTTCATCCTGTGCCAGCGGCCAGAGCGCCTGCAGGACGCGTTGCCGCGCCTGCGGCCAGTGTTGTTCCTGCTCATGTGTTGATGGCGGCAACTCCCTGTCCAGCATGTGCAGCGCCTGCCGCGTCATCGCCACCTCTTGCTCCGCCTGCAATCCCAGCGTATCGCTGCGGGGCGGCGGCTGTTGCGCGAGATAGGTGTCGAGCTTGCGGCTCTGGCGCTCGTACAGGTCGAGCAGCAGGTGCAAGGTGGCGCCGCTGGGCCGCCGTTGCGTGTCGAGCGCGTCGAGCACGTCCAGCAGCCAGTGCGTCATCTGCCGCCCGGCCAGTCCCAGCTCCGGCCAGGTGGTGCTGTGCAATTGTTCGCCCAGGTAGCGGGCGCGGTCGATGGCGCGCCGACTGCCGCTCATGTGCTGGCCGATGGGGCCGTATTGGGGCGCCAGCGCCGCTTCCTGCCGTTCCGCCAGCAAACAGAGCAGCGCCAGATGCACGTACACGTGGAAGGCGGCCAGGGTGCGGTGGGCATCCCAGTAGTGATTGCCGTCATCATCGGGCGCATTCCACAGCGAGCAGACCTTGGCGCCGTCATCGCGCGCATAGTCTGGCGCCAGCAGGCTGTGGCCGTGGCGGAAGTCGTACAGTTTCTGGTGCAGCGACTCGTGCAGCAAGTGCTCGGCCAGCCACCACGGGTTGCCGATCAGTTCCTGGTTCAGGAACACGCTGCCATTGACGCGAAATTGCGAGCTGGACGCCTTGCCGCGCCAGGTGCCCAGCTTGGGAAACAGGGCGATCAATTGCACGTGAGACAGCGCGCTGGCCGTCAGCCGCGGCAGCAGGGTTTCCAGCAGGCGCAGCCCGCGGCGCAGCAGGGCTCTTTCCTGCGGCGTGGGCGTGGCCAGCGGTGCGCCGTAGTTATCGTCCATCACGGCAAGAAAGGCGCGCGCATACGGCGTATCTTCCTGCCAGGCATGCCAGATGTAGGTGTCCGTTTCGGTGGTTTCATCGCCGATGGATGGCCGCTCCTGCCGCTCCTGCGCTTCGTGCAGGCGCGCCATGGGCGGCAGATGGGCCACCAGCGGCCCGCCGGGCAGGCCCGCGCGCAAGTGCTCGCTGGCCGCCTGGAACAGGGCTGCGCATTGCGGCAGGGGCAAGCCGTACTCGTCGCCGAGGTGCAGCTGGCGCATGGCGTGCTGGACGGCGCAGCGCAGCACCGTGTCGCCCAGCAGCTGGCGCCGGCGCGCGGGCGCCGCCGCATCGAGTCCGCTGGCCAGCCGTTCTGCCTCGGGCAGGGTGCTGCCCAGCTTGTGCAGCCGCCGCCGGTAGGCGACGGCCAGCTGGTCGCGGATGTAGCCGCTATCGCCAAAGGCACGGTGGGTCGTCAGCGCCGTTTCCACGGCGCCCAGCACGTCGGCGCCGGGCGGCGCGGCGCGCAAGGTCTGCGCGGGCTGCATGGGCGGGCGCCGGGTCAGGCGACGGTGGGGTGGTCGTGGTCGTGGTGGCCGTCTCCCTTCATGCGCAACTCCATTTCATCGACTTCCGTCTGGATTTTTTGCAGGTCGTCATCCGTTACGCCGTCAAGCAGGCGGCTGAGGACCATTTGCAGCTTGGCTTTGGCGTTGCTGGAACCGCCGGGTGCGCTATCGCTCATGATGTTTTCTCCCTAAAATTCACTTGGAGAGGGGCGAAGCGGCTTAGGTTTGCCTGAAAAATGGCCAAATTGAGGTAAATCAAAGGTTTTTTGGCCGAAATCTTCGCCAGGAGCGCATTTCTTTGTTTCGGACGGGGCGACAGTTCGCATATACTAATGAACGAAGCAGGCTGGAAAGCCTGTCTCTGGCGAAATAAAGAATGCCGGGGCAAGAGTAAAGACAGGGCCATCCAGGCTGTAGCGATTCGTTCGCCGCCGCCGGTATCCTCTGTGGCCGGGCTGCAAAGCCAGCCACTTTCCCGAAGTCCTTTGTTATAATGCCACGCTTTACCGAATGATGGCCGGCCCTGCATTTACTTAGAAGCAAGGCTGGACGCTCGGAGCCCTGTCGCAGTACTGGAAGCGGCGGATTGTTTGGTGCCTGGTGCGGGTTTTTCCTCAGCCGGGTAGACCAGGTCCATCGTCCTGCTTGCAGTGCTTTTACAGATGAATATGCGAGCGAGTGAAGCTGGACCCATGTCTTGCCGTCAGTGATGGCGCAAGGGGTCGGGTCTTCTTTTCTCGCACCAACAGTGTTTATTTTTTGGACGATTTTTTACATGGCAACTGCAGTCGAAACCTTGGGCAAACTCGAACGTCGTATCACGATCTCCTTCCCGCTGACGGACGTCCGCACGGAAGTTGAGAAGCGCCTGAAAGTGCAAGCCCGTACGGCTAAGGCACCGGGCTTCCGTCCGGGCAAAGTGCCGTTGAAAATGGTCGCAGCACAATACGGCTACCAAATTGAATCCGAAGTGCTGAATGACAAAGTCGGCCGCGCGTTCAACGACGCCGCCAACGAAAACAATCTGCGCGTGGCCGGTTTCCCGAACATCGTGCCGAAAGAAGAAGCAGCCGAAGGCCAGCTGGCTTTCGACGCCACGTTCGAAGTGTATCCGGAAGTCGCCATCGGCGACCTGACGGCCGTTGAAATCGAAACCGTGCAAGCCGACGTGTCGGAAGCCGAAATCGACAAGACCATCGACATCCTGCGCAAGCAGCGCGTGCACTTCCACACCAAGGGCGAAGCTGGCGAACACGGCGACGGCGGTGAGGCTATCGCTGCCAACGGCGACCGCGTGACCGTCGACTTCGTCGGCTCGATCGACGGCGTTGAATTCCCAGGCGGCAAAGCTGAAGGCTACGCTTTCGTGCTGGGCGAAGGCCGCATGCTGCCGGAATTCGAAGCAGCGACCCTGGGCCTGAAAGTGGGCGAGTCCAAGACTTTCCCATTGTCGTTCCCTGAGGACTACCACGGTAAAGACGTGGCCGGCAAAACCGCTTCGTTCACCATCACCCTGCAAAAGCTGGAATGGGCGCACCTGCCGGAAGTCGATGCCGAATTCGCCAAATCGCTGGGCGTTGCCGATGGCGACCTGGCCAAAATGCGCGAAGACATCAAAGTCAACCTGCAGCGTGAAGTCGCTGGCCGCGTAAAAGCACGCAACAAGGAAGCCGTCATGGACGCGCTGATCAAAGTTGCTGAGCTGGAAGTGCCAAAAACCCTGATCGCTCAGGATTCCGAGCGCCTGGCTGAAATGACCCGCCAGGACATGGCGCAGCGCGGCATGAACGTCAAGGACGTGCCTTTCCCAGCAGAACTGTTCGCGGAAAAAGCCGAGCGTCGCGTACGCCTGGGCCTGATCCTGTCGCAACTGGTGGGCGACAACAACCTGCAGGCAACGCCTGAGCAAGTCAAGGCGCAGATCGAAGATTTCGCACAAAGCTACGAAGATCCACGCGAAGTGCTGAAGTACTACTACAGCGACCGTCGTCGTCTGGGTGAGATCGAAGCCCTTGTATTGGAAGAAAACGTCGTCACTTACGTGTTGGGCCTGTCGAAAGTCACGACGAAAGCAGTTGCTTTCGACGAACTGATGGGAAGCAACGCACAAGCGTAAACCAGTTGGTATCCGGATGCTTGCTCTTGCCGCAAGGTAAGGGCGGTATCCCCTAACTGCTTCACAAGGAAATGAAATGACAGGTATGAACCGTAATCCGGCGCTGGACACAGAGATGCTCGGCCTGGTGCCGATGGTGGTGGAACAAAGCGGTCGCGGCGAGCGCTCGTATGATATTTACTCGCGCCTGCTGAAGGAACGCTTGATTTTCATGGTCGGCCCGGTCAATGACCAGATGGCCAACCTGGTTGTCGCCCAGCTGCTGTTCCTGGAAAGCGAAAATCCGGAAAAGGAAATCTCGCTCTACATCAACTCGCCAGGTGGTTCGGTCTCGGCCGGCATGGCCATCTACGATACCATGCAGTTCATCAAGCCGGACGTCTCGACCCTGTGTACCGGGATGGCCGCCTCGATGGGTGCCTTCCTGCTGGCCGCCGGCGCCAAGGGCAAGCGTTTCTCGCTGCCGAACTCGCGCATCATGATTCACCAGCCGTCCGGTGGTTCGCAAGGCATGGCGTCGGACATCGAGATCCAGGCGAAGGAAATCCTTTACCTGCGTACCCGCTTGAACGGCATCATGGCCGAGCGCACGGGCCAGTCGATCGAACAGATCGCCAAGGACACCGACCGCGACCGTTTCATGTCCGCCGACGAGGCCGTTGAGTATGGTTTGATCGACAAAGTGTTGACCAGCCGCGCTTGATGAGCCCCTACCGGTATTGCTAAGCAAGTAAGTAAACGCCCGGGCGATCAAACGTTCGGGCGTTTCGCTTTTATTTCGGGTAGCATGGAGCTTGTGCACGTTGTTGACTTGCGCCATGGGTAGCTGCCTTTCCGGCAACTACCGCACTCCGGCTTGCGATTTTGCAATATTGTTAATGCAGTTCCAACCAAAATGCCTTATGTCAGACAAAAAATCCTCTAGCGGCGAAAAATTACTGTATTGCTCGTTCTGCGGCAAAAGCCAGCACGAGGTGAAGAAGCTCATCGCCGGCCCGTCCGTGTTCATTTGCGACGAGTGCATCGACCTGTGCAACGACATCATCCGTGATGAAACGTCGAGCATCGAGACGGTGACCGGCACCAAATCCGACCTGCCGACGCCGCAAGAAATTGCCGCCTTGCTCGATCAGTACGTGATCGGCCAGCAGACTGCCAAGCGCATCCTGTCGGTGGCGGTATACAACCATTACAAGCGCCTCAAGCACCTGGGCAAGAAAGACGACATCGAACTGGCCAAGAGCAACATCTTGCTGGTCGGTCCTACCGGCTCGGGCAAGACCCTGCTGGCACAGACCCTGGCGCGCATGCTCAACGTGCCGTTCGTGATCGCCGACGCCACCACCCTGACCGAAGCCGGTTACGTGGGCGAGGACGTGGAAAACATCATCCAGAAGCTGCTGCAAAGCTGCAACTATGACGTCGAGAAAGCCCAGCGCGGCATCGTCTACATCGATGAAATCGACAAGATTTCGCGCAAGTCCGACAATCCGTCCATCACGCGCGACGTGTCGGGCGAGGGCGTGCAGCAAGCCTTGCTCAAGCTCATCGAAGGCACGATGGCTTCCGTGCCGCCACAAGGCGGCCGCAAGCATCCGAACCAGGATTTCGTGCAGATCGACACGACCAACATCATGTTCATCTGCGGCGGCGCCTTCGACGGTCTGTCGAAAGTGATCGCCAACCGTTCCGAAAAGAGCGGCATCGGCTTCTCGGCCACCGTGCGCAGCAAGTCGCAAAGCTCGGCCAGCGAACTGATGTTGCAAGCGGAACCGGAAGATCTGGTCAAGTTCGGCCTGATCCCGGAACTGGTCGGCCGTCTGCCCGTCATCGCCACCCTGGCGGAATTGACGGAAGAGGCGCTGATCCAGATCCTCGTCGAGCCGAAGAATGCGCTGATCAAGCAGTATTCGAAGCTGCTCGAGATGGAAGGTGCGGAACTGGAGATCCGTCCGGCCGCCCTGCATGCGATCGCCAGGAAAGCGCTGGCGCGCAAGACCGGTGCCCGTGGCCTGCGTTCCATCCTGGAACATGCTTTGCTGGACGTCATGTACGAACTGCCGAGCGAACAAAATGTGGTGAAGGTCGTCATCGACGAAAATACCATCACCAGCGGCGCCAAACCTTTGTTGATTTATCAAGAGACTGCCAAGGCCTCCGGAGAAAATTGATTACTGCCGAGACAAATGCATAAAAAGGGTTTTGATTCCTTAATGCATGGCAGTACAATTTAAATCAATGAGTGCAGGCTTCAATCGGAAAGCCACTCGCGGCGCTTAGCTGCGCGTGGCTTTTTTACTGTGAAAACTGCATTTGTTACCGTCATGCGGGTGTGTTTTGCGAAATAGACAGAAAAATGTTTGTTTCACAGAATTATTTATTCTCGCCGGTCTTGTGTTTTGGCAGCGAGCGCCAACATCGTAAACACGCTTTCTATAAGGTACGCCATGACAACTTCCAAATTAACTGAGCAAACTCAACTGCCGTTATTGCCGTTGCGGGATGTCGTCGTTTTCCCGCATATGGTGATACCGCTGTTCGTTGGCCGTCCAAAGTCGATCAAGGCGCTGGAAGCTGCGATGGAGCAGGGCAAGAGCATCATGCTTGCCGCTCAAAAAGCAGCCGCGAAGGACGAGCCGTCTCCTTCGGATATCTATGAAATTGGCTGCGTTGCCAATATTCTGCAAATGCTGAAGCTGCCCGATGGCACCGTCAAGGTGCTGGTCGAAGGCGCGCAGCGTGCCCGTATCAACCACATCAGCGATGCGCCGACGCACTTCATCGCCGACCTGACGCCGCTCGAGTCCGAGCCGGGCGACGAGTCGGAAGTCGAAGCCATGCGCCGCGCGATCGTGCAGCAGTTCGACCAGTACGTCAAACTGAACAAAAAGATCCCGCCGGAAATCCTGGCATCCTTGTCGGGCATCGACGATGCCGGCCGCCTGGCCGACACGGTGGCCGCGCATCTGCCCCTGAAGCTGGAGCAAAAACAAGTCATCCTGGAAATTTTCAGCGTGGCCAAGCGCCTCGAGCACCTGCTGGGCCAGCTCGAAGGCGAACTCGACATCCTGCAGGTGGAAAAGCGCATCCGCGGCCGCGTCAAGCGCCAGATGGAAAAGTCGCAGCGCGAGTACTACCTGAACGAGCAAGTCAAGGCGATCCAGAAAGAACTGGGCGAGGGCGAGGATGGCGCCGACCTCGACGAGCTGGAGAAAAAAGTCGCTTCGGCCAAGATGCCGAAGGAAGCGCTCGACAAGGCCACCAACGAACTGAAGAAGCTCAAGCTGATGTCGCCGATGTCGGCAGAAGCCACCGTCGTGCGCAACTATATCGACACCCTCGTCAACTTGCCTTGGAAAAAGAAATCCAAGGTCAATAACGACCTGTCGAATGCGGAAAAAGTGCTCGAAGGCGACCACTACGGCCTCGACAAGGTCAAGGAACGCATCCTGGAATACCTCGCGGTGCAACAGCGCGTCGACAAGCTCAAAGCGCCTATCCTGTGCTTCGTCGGCCCTCCGGGCGTGGGCAAGACCTCGCTGGGGCAGTCCATCGCCCGCGCGACGAACCGCAAGTTCGTGCGCATGGCCCTGGGCGGCGTGCGCGACGAAGCCGAGATCCGCGGGCACCGCCGCACCTACATCGGCTCGATGCCGGGCAAGATATTGCAATCGCTGTCGAAAGTCGGCGTGCGCAATCCTTTGTTCCTGCTCGACGAAGTCGACAAGATGGGCGCCGATTTCCGTGGCGATCCATCGTCGGCCCTGCTGGAAGTGTTAGACCCGGAACAGAACCACACGTTCTCCGACCATTACATCGAAGTCGATTTCGACCTCTCCGACGTGATGTTCGTGGCCACGTCGAACTCGTACAACATTCCGCCAGCCTTGCTCGACCGCATGGAAGTGATCCGTCTGTCCGGTTACACGGAAGATGAAAAGACCAGCATCGCGCAGCGCTACCTGCTGCCGAAGCAGATCAAGAACAATGGCTTGAAGGAAGAAGAAATCTCGGTGGCCGAGTCGGCCCTGCGCGACATCATCCGCTACTACACGCGGGAAGCCGGTGTGCGTTCGCTCGAGCGTGAAGTGTCGAAGATCTGCCGCAAGGTGGTCAAGATGCTGCTGCTGAAGAAATCCGACAAGAAAGTCATCGTCAACTCGAAGAACCTGGACAAGTTCCTCGGCGTGCGCCGCTACGATTTCGGTGTCGCAGAGAAAGAAAACCAGGTGGGCCAGGTGGTCGGTCTGGCATGGACGGAAGTGGGCGGCGATCTGCTGACCATCGAAGCCGTGTCGATGCCGGGCAAGGGCGGCATCATCCGCACGGGTACCCTGGGCGACGTCATGAAAGAGTCGATCGAGGCAGCCCGCACGGTGGTGCGCAGCCGGGCACAGCGCCTGGGCATCAAGGCGGACGTGTTCGAGAAGAGCGACATCCATATCCACGTGCCGGAAGGCGCGACACCGAAGGACGGTCCTTCGGCTGGCGCGGCCATGACGGTGGCGATGGTGTCGGTCTTCACGGGCATTCCCGTGCGCGCCGACGTGGCGATGACGGGCGAGATCACCTTGCGCGGCGAAGTGCTGCCGATCGGCGGCCTGAAGGAAAAGCTGCTGGCGGCCCATCGCGGCGGCATCAAGACGGTCCTGATTCCCGAGCAGAATGTGAAAGACCTGGCCGACATTCCGGACAACGTCAAGAACAAACTGGAGATCGTGCCCGTGCGCTGGATCGACAAAGTGCTGGAAATCGCCCTCGAACGCATGCCTGAAGCGTTGGCGGACGTCGCTGCGGTGGAGGCTGTCACGGCCGCCGCGGCCAAGCCTGACGCGGCCGGCGAGGTAGTAAAACACTAACGTTTTACCCCTGTTTTCCCCAAACAAGCGCTTTTAGAGCGCTTGTTTTATATTGAAACGTGAATTGCGCCCCCAAAGCGCTTGACACATATACAGTGTGGCTTGTTTAATACGCCTGCACATTTTTTTCGCCGGACAGCTGTGGTGCCAAAAGTGCCGCAACGATACGGTAAACGTTTTATACCTTTGTAATTGGGGATGCTAGTGAACAAGACTGAATTGATCGACCACATTGCTGAAAAAGCTGACATTTCCAAAGCCGCCGCTGCGCGCGCACTCGACGCTGTTATCGGCGGCGTGACGGAAACTTTGAAAAACAACGACAGCGTGACGCTGGTTGGTTTTGGCACTTTCTCGGTCAGCGAACGCGCTGAGCGTACCGGCCGCAATCCGCGTACCAAAGAAGCGATCACGATCGAAGCAGCAAAAGTTCCAAAATTTAAAGCTGGTAAAGCTTTGAAGGATGCTGTAAACTAACGGACTTCGGTGAGGTGACAATCACCGGAAACATTTGGCGGCGCCTTCGGGTGCCGCGATTTCAAGGTTGAAGTTCTGCGAATCGCAACCTTGAATACAAATGCAAGCAGTACTGTGTATTTTTCGGAGTGGTAGTTCAGTTGGTTAGAATGCCGGCCTGTCACGTCGGAGGTCGCGGGTTCGAGTCCCGTCCGCTCCGCCAAAAAAATACGCTCTCAAGGAGTGGTAGTTCAGTTGGTTAGAATACCGGCCTGTCACGTCGGGGGTCGCGGGTTCGAGTCCCGTCCGCTCCGCCAGAATATAGAAGCCCGCGCTGCTGAATAAGTAGCGCGGGTTTTTCTTTTTCAGCGCCAGATTATCCCGGCGCGTCTGCTTTTAAAATCCCGTCCCGCCGTTTTGAATAAAAAAAGCCTGCGTTTAAATCCGCTTTAAGCTGCGCCCGGTTAAATGCACGGGGCCGGCGCCTTGCCGTCCATGCGGCGCCGGGGCAGGGCGCGCGCCCTGATTTACTCTTGCTATAGCGCTATGGGCATTGTAGAATCAGGAGATAATGGCTTGGGCGTCAGAATCCTGCTTTAGTTCCAGCGCCAAGTTGTTGAATCTAAAGGGGAAGTGGACATCTGTCCCGTCCATTCCGCCGAAGAAATCAAGGCGAACGCATGTTCGCCTTTTTTTATAGTGATCCACTCATCCCGAATTGGCTGACCATGTTTGAATTTATTCGTACCCATCGACGCTTGATGCAGTTTCTCTTGATGCTGGTCATCGTCCCGTCTTTTGCACTGGTCGGTATCAGCGGCTACCAAAGCTTCGGCGACGGCGCGAACACCATCGCCAAGGTCGGCGACCAGGTCGTTACGCAGCAGCAATATGAAGAAGCGCAACGCCAGCAGATCGACCGCTACCGCCAGATGATGGGCGAGCAGTTCGACCAGAAAATGTTCGATACGCCGGAAGCGCGCCAGAGCATCCTCGACAACCTGATCGCCGAGCGTGCCGTGGCCGCCGAAGTGGGCCGTAGCCACCTGGTCATCAGCGATGCCGTGCTGCAAAAGGAAGTGCTGGAAATTCCAGGCTTGACCTTGCCGGACGGTAAATTCGATCTGGAACGCTACAAGGCCATGCTGGCCGCCCAAGGCATGACGCCGCAGATGTACGATGCGCGCCGCCGCAGCGACCTGGCCCTGCAGCAACTGGCCGGCGCCGTGCAAGGCACCGCCTTCGCGCCGAACACCGTCTCCAAGCGCCTGTCCGACATCACCTCGGAAGAGCGCGAAGTGCAGGAACTGCTGTTGCCGATCGCCCAGTACGTGCCGGAAGTCAAAGTGACGGACGCCATGATCAAGGCTTTCTATGACAAGAACAGCAAGTTCTTCGAAATCCCGGAACAAGCCAAGGTCGAATACGTCGTGCTCGACGACAGCGCCGCCGGCGAGCAAGTCGACGTCAGCGACGCCGACGTGACCGCCTACTACGCGAAGAACCAGAAAGCCTACACGACGGAAGAAGCGCGCCAGGCCAGCCACATCCTGGTCGCCGTCAAGAAAGACGCATCGGCCGCCGACAAGGCAGCCGCCAAGGCCAAGGCCGAAGCCATCCTGGCTGAGGTGCGCAAAACGCCTGCCAGCTTTGCCGCCGTAGCCAAGGCCAAGTCGGAAGATCCGGCATCCGCGGAACAGGGCGGCGACCTGGGCGTGATCGGCAAGGATGGCTTGCCGGCACCGCTGCTGAGCGCCGTCAGCAAACTCAAGCAAGGCGAAATCAGCGACGTCGTCGCATCCGATTTCGGCTACCACATCCTGACCGTCACCTCGCTCAAGCCGCAGCACGTACGTGCGCTCGATGAAGTACGGGGCGAAATCACGGCCGACCTGCGCAAGCAATTCGCTGCCAAGAAATACTCGGAAATGGCGGAAACGTTCACCAACACGGTCTACGAGCAATCGGACAGTCTGAAGCCGGTGGCCGACAAGCTGAAGCTGAAAGTGGAAACCGTCGCCAACCTGTCGCGCACACCGTCGCCGGCACTGGGCAAGGCGCCGTTCAACAACGCCAAGTTCCTGACCGCCATCTTCTCGAACGACTCGCTGAAAGACAAGCGCAACACGGAAGCCGTCACCGTCGCACCGAACGTGCTGATCGCCGGCCGCGTGGTGGAATTCAAGCCAGCCTCGAAGCGTCCGCTGGCCGAAGTCGAAGCGATGATCCGTCAACGCGTGACCATGGAAGAAGCGGAAAAGCTGGCCAAGAAAGCGGGCGAGACCAAGCTGGCCGCCTTGAAGGCTTCGGGCGACGCTACCGGTTTCGGCGCAGCGCAATGGGTGTCGCGCAGCAAGCTGGACGGTATCAACCGCGCCGCCATCGCGCAAGTCATGAAGGCGGATACGAGCAAGCTGCCAGCCTACGTGGGCGTGGACTTGCCAGCCCTGGGCTACGGCATCTACCGCATCGCCAAGGTGCAGCAGCCGGCCCAAGTGGACGCGGCGCGGCGCCAGCAAGAGAAAGACCAGATCAGCGGCATCCTGGCACAACAGGAAATGTTCGATTACGTCGAATACCTGAAAGCCAAGGCCAAGGTGAAGATCGTCAAGCCGGTCACCGCCCCAGTCGCCGCCGCGCCGGAAGCGCCGTAAGATTTAGTTTCCACGCATAAAAATAGCCGCTTTCGAGCGGCTATTTTTTTGTCTGCAGAATGTGTGGCCTTGACGCAGGTTTACTTGGCTTTCAGCAACGGCGCCAGTTGCGGCCAGATATTTTTCAGGATGGTCGGATGCGCCTTGGCATTCGGGTGCATGCGGTCGGCTTGAAACAGCTGCGGCTGGTCGGCGATGCCTTCGAACATGAAGGGCACCAGCGGCGCCTGCCATTCCTTGGCCAGCTTGCCGTACACGCCATAAAACTGCTCGCCATAGGCGCGGCCATAGTTGGGCGGCATGCGCATGCCCACCAGCACGACCTGCGCCCCCGTCTTTTTCACGGCGTCGCCCATGGCGCGCAGATTCGCTTCGGCGGCCGCCACGGGCAAGCCGCGCAAGCCGTCGTTGGCGCCCAGTTCGATCAGTACGACGTCGGGCTGGTGCTTGGCCAGCAGGGCGGGCAGGCGCGCGCGGCCGCCGCTGGTGGTCTCGCCGCTGATGCTGGCGTTGACGATGCGCGTATCGTTCTTTTGCGCTTGCAGCCGCTGTTCCAGCAGCGCCACCCAGCCAGTACCGCGTGCCAGCCCATACTCGGCCGAGAGGCTATCGCCGAGCACCAGCAGCGTTTTTGGTGCAGAATAGGCGTTCGTCATGCTCGATACCAGCAGCAGGGCTGCCGCAGGAAGCAGGGACAGCGTGCGCCGCCGCAGGCGGTTGTTGCCCTTGGCACTTATTTGTTCACGAAATTTTTTAAGATAGATCAGCATGCCCGAATTCCCTAAAGCGACTTCCACCAGTTTTCTCCCGTCCGACGCGGCGGCCCGGCGGCCCGCCGCACTCAACAGTCAAAACAGCCAAAATGCCCGGCCGGCCATCGAAGTGGTCCAGCTGGCCAAGCGCGTACCCGATGCCGATGGTGAGCTGACCATCCTGCATCAGGTCGATTTTACCGTGCAAACGGCGGAGACGCTGGCCATCGTCGGCGCCTCCGGTTCCGGCAAGTCCACGTTGCTCGGCTTGCTGGCGGGTCTGGACACGCCCAGCGACGGCAAGGTGGTGCTTGACGGCACCGATATCTTCGCGCTGGACGAAGACGGCCGCGCCGGTTTTCGCAAGGAAAAGCTCGGTTTCGTGTTCCAGTCGTTCCAGCTGCTGGCCCACCTGACGGCGCTGGAAAACGTCATGCTGCCGCTGGAATTGCGGGGCGACCCCGATGCGAAGGAAAAGGCGCAAGCCATGCTGGGCCGCGTCAACCTGGGCAGCCGCTTGAAACACTATCCGAAATACCTGTCCGGCGGCGAGCAGCAGCGCGTGGCGCTGGCGCGCGCGTTTGTGACGGAGCCGCCGCTGCTGTTCGCCGACGAGCCGACGGGCAGCCTGGACGCCGCCACGGGCGAGGCCGTGATCCAGCTGATGTTCGAGCTGAACCGCGAACGGGGTTCGACCCTGGTGCTGGTCACGCACGACAGCTCGATCGCGGCCCGTTGCGGGCGCACGATTACCATTGCGGCGGGCAGGCTGGTGTGATTGCTGGTGGTGATTGTCGGATTACGCGCTGCGCGCTAATCCGACCTACCCGACCTCCGGGCCGTAGGTTGGATTAGCGCAGCGTAATCCAACACCACCGCACCGCCTACCTATGCCGACAAGGCATTGATCAAGCTGCGTATTGCCGGTATCAATTCCCCCGCCGTCAAGCCGATGGGGCCGCTGCCAGCCGCCACCAGCGCATCGGCCGCCGCGCCGTGCAGCCAGACGGCGCCGAGCGCCGCTTCCCATTCCGGCCAGCCCTGCGCCAGCAGGCTGCCGCACAGGCCGGACAACACGTCGCCCGTGCCGGCCGTGGCCAGGGCGGGGCCGCCCGTGTTGTTGACGACCACCTGGCCATCGGGCGCGGCGATCACCGTGCCGGAACCTTTCAATACGACGATCACGCCCAGCTGCGTGGCCAGCTGGCGCGCCGCGCCCAGGCGGTCGGCCTGCACTTCGGCCACCGTCAGGTCGAGCAGGCGCGCCGCTTCCAGCGGATGCGGCGTCAATATCGTCGCCCCCGCGCCCGTGCGCACGGCCAGCGCCGATTGCAGCTCCGGCTCGGCCGCCATCAGGTTCAGCGCGTCGGCGTCCAGCAGCAGCGGGCTGTCGCTGTCAATGGCGCGCTGCAGCAGCTCCACCGTATCGGCGTCGTCACCCAGCCCCGGCCCCGCCACCAGCGCGGCAAAGTGCAGGCCCGAGAAATCCACGTCCTGCGCGCGGCGGCACATCAGTTCCGGCTGGCCGCTGTCGAAGGCGGGCGGTGCATCGGGAAAGGCGACATACACGCGTCCCGCGCCCGCATGCAGGGCCGTGCGCGCCGCCAGGATGGGCGCGCCCGCCATGCCTTGCGCGCCCCCGATGACGGCCACGCTGCCATAGCTGCCCTTGTGCGTATTCTGCCGGCGCGGCTGCAACTGGCGCGCGAACAGGTGCAGGCCGCCCAGCTGGGCCCTGGCGGGCGGCAGCAAGGCAGGGTCGATGGCCAGCGCCGCCACTTCCACTTCGCCCGCGTAATCGCGGCCGTTCGCCGTGTGCAGGCCCGGCTTGTCGCCGATGAAGGTGAGCGTGTGCGTGGCGCGGATGGCGACGCCGTCGATGGCGCCCGTGTCCGCGTGCAGGCCGCTGGGCACGTCGAGCGCCAGCACGGGGCATTCGAGCTTGTTGACCAGTTGCGCCATGTCGCGGCATTCGCCGTCCAGGGGACGCGACGCGCCGATGCCGAACAGGCCATCGATGACCAGGTGCCACGGCGCGGCGCCCACGGCGGCCGATGCCGTGCTGGTCGCCGCTTCCATGCAGCGCGCGGCGCTGTTGCGGGCGCGGCTCAGGGCCTGCTCGCGTTCGGGCGACGTGGCCGCTGCTTCGGGCGCCAGCCATATCAGCACCTCGGTGCCACTGGCGGCCAGGTGCGCGGCCGCTTCCAGCGCATCGCCGCCGTTGTCGCCGGGACCGGCCAGCACGAGCACGCGCCGGTGGCCCGCCTCGTCGCCATCCTCCTGCGCGTGCAGCAGCTTCAGGGCGGCGCTGGCGGCGGCCTGGCCCGCGCGCTGCATCAGCAGCCCTTGCGGCAGGTCGCGCATGGCGGCTTGTTCGATGGCGCGCAGTTCGGTGATGGAGTACAGCGCAAGGGTGCTACCGGCAAAGTCGATCGGGGTCATGGGGTGTTCCGTTAGTCAGCATGCCTTCAACATAAGGCCGAAGCGGGCGAAAGGCAAGGCGCGCACGCCTGAAACGCGCCCCTGTTTGGCGGCTACAATAGCCATCTCACATAAGCGCGGGAGCAAGGCGATGGACTGGCAATTCTGGATCGACCGGGGCGGCACCTTTACGGACATCGTGGCGCGCCGTCCTGACGGCAGCCTGGCCACGCACAAGCTGCTGTCGGAGAACCCGGGCCAGTACCGCGACGCGGCGCTGGCCGGCATGCGCCGGCTGATGGGCCTTGCGCCCGGCGCGCCGCTGCCCGCCGAGAAGGTGGGCGCCATCAAGATGGGCACGACGGTGGCGACCAATGCGCTGCTCGAACGCAAGGGCGAGCCTACCGTGCTGGCCATCACGCGCGGTTTTCGCGACGCCTTGCGCATCGCCTACCAGAACCGTCCGCAACTGTTCGCGCGCCAGATCATCCTGCCGGAACTGCTGTACGGCGACGTGATCGAGATCGATGAACGTGTGGGCGCGCATGGCGAGGTGGTCGCGCCGCTCGACGAGGCGGCCGCACGCGCCGCGCTGGAACACGCGCATGCGCGCGGCGTGCGCGCCATCGCCATCGTGCTGATGCATGGCTACCGCTACCACGCGCACGAGGCGCGGGTGGCGCAGCTGGCGCGCGAGGCCGGTTTTACGCAGGTGTCCGTGTCGCACGAGGTCAGCCCCATGATGAAGCTGGTGGCGCGTGGCGACACCACGGTGGTCGACGCCTATCTGTCGCCGATTCTGCGCCGCTACGTCGACCAGCTGGCGATGGAGCTGCCCGGCGTGCACCTGCAATTCATGCAGTCGAACGGCGGCTTGACCGATGCGCGCGCCTTCCAGGGCAAGGACAGCATCTTGTCCGGCCCCGCCGGCGGCATCGTCGGCATGGTGCGGGCCAGCGCGCTGGCCGGTTTCGACAAGGTCATCGGCTTCGACATGGGCGGCACGTCCACCGACGTGTCGCATTATGCGGGCGAGTTCGAGCGCGTGTTCGAGACGCAGATCGCCGGCGTGCGCATGCGCGCGCCCATGATGAGCATCCACACGGTGGCGGCGGGCGGCGGTTCCATCCTGCATTTCGACGGCGCCCGCTACAAGGTGGGGCCGGACAGCGCGGGCGCCAACCCCGGCCCCGCCAGCTACCGGCGCGGCGGCCCGCTGGCCGTCACCGACTGCAACGTCATGCTGGGTAAACTGCAGCCCGCCTTCTTCCCCCGCGTCTTCGGCCCCGACGCCGATGAAGCGCTGGATGCGGCCACGGTGCGCGCCCAGTTCGAAGCGCTGGCGCGCACGGTGAATTCGACCCCGGAGCAGGTGGCCGAAGGCTATATCGCCATCGCCGTGGGCAATATGGCCAACGCCATCAAGCAGATTTCCGTGCAGCGCGGCCATGACGTCACCGAGTATACGCTCACCAGCTTTGGCGGCGCGGGCGGCCAGCATGCCTGCCTGGTGGCCGATGCGCTGGGCATGCGCACGGTCTTCATCCACAGCCTGGCGGGCGTGATGTCGGCCTACGGCATGGGCCTGGCCGACCAGAGCGCGATGCGGGAAAAGGCCATCGAGGCGGCATTGGGCAAGGACTTGGCAAGCGATTTCGCGGCCCTGGGCGGTCTGGCGCGGGGCGATTTGCTGCGCCAGGGCGTGGAAGGGGAGCGCATCGCGCTCGTGCATCGCGTGCACCTGCGCTACGAAGGCACGGATTCGGCCCTCGTCGTGCTGTTCGATACGGCCGCCGGCATGCAGGCGCAATTCGAAGCGGCCTACAAAAAGCGCTTTTCCTTTTTGATGCCGGCGCGCGCCCTGATCGTCGAAGCCATTTCCGTGGAAGCCATCGGCGCGTCCGATGCGCCGGAACCGGCCGCGCCCGGGTATGCGCCCCGTGAAGGCGCTCTGGCGCCCGTGCAGACGGTGGCCATGTACTGCGCCGGCGTCTGGCGCGACAGCGGCCTGTATGGGGCGGACAGCCTGCGTCCCGGCGATACTATCGACGGCCCGGCCATCGTCAGTGACGCCAATGCGACCACCGTCATCGAACCTGGCTGGCGCGCCGAGGTGACGGCGCACGGCCATTTGATCCTGCGCAGAGTCGTCGCCGTGCCGGAGCGTGTCGCCATCGGGACCAATGCCGACCCCGTGATGCTGGAAATTTTCAATAATCTGTTCATGTCGATCGCCGAGCAGATGGGTCTGCGCCTGCAGAATACGGCCCATTCCGTCAACATCAAGGAGCGGCTCGATTTCAGCTGCGCCATTTTCGACGCCCAAGGCCAGCTGATCGCCAACGCGCCGCACATGCCCGTGCACCTCGGTTCCATGGGCGAGAGCATCCGTACCGTCATGACGCGCAATGCGGGTTCCATGCGGCCCGGCGACGTCTTCATGCTGAACGACCCCTACCACGGCGGCACGCATCTGCCCGACGTGACGGTCATTTCCCCCGTGTTTGACGAAGCGGGCGACGCCATCCTGTTCTATGTCGGCTCGCGCGGCCACCATGCGGACATCGGCGGCACGACACCGGGCTCCATGCCGCCCGACTCCACGCGCATTGAGGAAGAGGGCGTGTTGATCGACAATTTCAAGCTGGTCGACGGCGCCACGGGGGCGATGCGCGAAGCGGAAACCCTGGCCCTGCTGGCGGGGGCCAGCTGGCCGGCGCGCAACCCGCAGCAGAATGTGGCCGACCTGCGCGCCCAGGTGGCGGCGAATCAGAAAGGGGCTGAGGAACTGCATAACATGGTCGCGCATTTCGGTTTGCCTGTCGTGCAAGCCTACATGGGCCACGTGCAGGACAACGCCGAGGAAGCCGTGCGCAGGGTCATCACCACCTTGAAGGATGGCAGCTACGCGCTGGACCTGGACAACGGCGCGCGCGTCCAGGTGGCGATCAAGGTGGACGTGGCGCAGCGCAGCGCCGTCATCGACTTTACGGGAACGTCCGCCCAGCTGCCGAACAATTTCAATGCGCCGTCCGCCGTCTGCATGGCGGCCGTGCTGTACGTGTTCCGCACCCTGGTCGACGACGAGATACCGCTGAACGCGGGCTGTCTGAAACCTTTGACCGTGATCATCCCGCCCGGCTCCATGCTCAACCCACAGTATCCGGCCTCCGTCGTCTCGGGCAACGTGGAAACCTCGACCTGCATCACGAATGCCCTGTACGGCGCGCTGGGCGCGATGGCCGCCTCGCAGGGCACGATGAACAATTTCACGTTCGGCAGCGAGAAATATCAGTATTACGAGACGATATCGGGCGGCTCGGGCGCCGGTCCCGGTTTCGATGGCACGGACGTGGTGCAGACGAACATGACCAATTCGCGCCTGACGGACCCGGAAATCCTCGAGTGGCGCTTCCCCGTGCGCCTGGACAGCTACAGCATCCGTGCCGGTTCGGGCGGGGCGGGGCGCTGGCAGGGCGGCAATGGCGGCGTGCGCCGGGTGCGCTTTTTGGAAGCGATGACGGCGGCCATCCTGTCGAACAACCGCATCGTCCCGCCGTTCGGCATGGACGGCGGCGAGGCGGGCGCCTTGGGGCGCAACTACGTCGAGCGCGCGGACGGCACGGTGGAGCAGCTGGCGCATATCGGCAAGACCGCCATGCGGCCTGGCGACGTGTTCGTCATCGAGACGCCGGGCGGCGGCGGTTACGGCAAGACGGAATAGGCCAGGTCAGCACTGGCGCCGCTCAGCTGCGCGCGCACCTGGCCCACATCGCGCATGGGTGCGCGGCCGAACTGGCGGCTGTATTCGCGGCTGAACTGCGACTCGCTGGCGTAGCCGACGCGATAGCCGGCCGTGCCGGCGTCGATCTGTTCGACCAGCATGAGGCGCCGCGCTTCCTGCAGGCGCAGCAGCTTCTGGTACTGCATCGGCGTCATGGCGGTGATGGCCTTGAAGTGGTGGTGCAGCGAGGACATGCTCATGTTCGCCATGCCGGCCAGGTGCTCGATGCGCAGCGGCTGCGCGTAATGGTGCCGGATCCAGTCGATGGCTTGCGCCACCTGGTGCGACTGGCTGCTGGCCAGCGCCATGTGGCGCAGGCGCGCGCCCACGGGGCCATTGAGCAGGCGGTAGGTCAGCTCGCGGCGGATCAGGGGCGCCAGCGCGGCGATGTCCTCCGGTTTGTCGAGCAGGCGCACGAGGCGCAGCATGGCGTCGAGCAGTTCGGCCGACACGTCGCTGACGGAAATGCCGCGCGTGGCGGGCAGGATTTTCTGCTGCGCCGCGCCGGCTGCGCCGCTGGCGCTTTCGCTGTCGAGCAGCGCCGCCACGTCGGCGATGTCGATGCCCAGCACCACGCACAGGTGCGGCTGGTCGATGCTCGCTTCCACCACGCGCACCTGCACGGGCAGGTCGACGGACGTCAGCAGATACTGCATGCGGCTGTAGTGGAAGGTTTCGCTTCCCAATGTGACGTCCTTCGCGCCCTGCGCGATGATGGCCACGCTGGGGCGCGCCGCATGGAACAGCGATTCCGTGACGGACGACTGGCGATGAAACGTCAGATTGCCGATGGCCGTCGTGAAGTCGCCCGTGCGCGGCGCGTGGCGGATGATCAGGGCGGCGATTTCATCTTGCGGTGTGAGTGATGTGGACAGGGTGGACATGTGGGCCAGTATGCGTCAGATGGGGAAGGGCAGGGGCTGATCTTACGCAGATTTGGAGGATCGTGCAAAGGTCTTGCAGGATCGCGGTAACGGAAACCAGGCATCTCGGGCACACTTGTGCAATCGCATGCATGGCACGCGTTCCCCTCGCCACACACCTATAGATACAGGAGTTTTCATGACCACCATCGCCAAAGGCTACGCCGCATTCGGCCCGACTTCCGCACTGCAACCGTTCACGTTCGAGCGCCGCGCCCCGCGCGAAGACGACGTGGCCATCTCGATCAAATATTGCGGCGTGTGCCATTCCGACATCCATCAGGCGCGCGACGAGTGGGGCGGTTCCGCCTTCCCCATGGTGCCCGGCCATGAAATCGCCGGCGTCGTCACGGCCGTCGGCGCCAATGTGAGCAAGTTCAAGGTGGGCGACCACGTGGGCGTGGGCTGCTTCGTCGATTCCTGCACCACCTGCAAGACGCGCAACGTGGACCTGGAACAGTACATGCCAGGCCTGATCCAGACCTACAACGGCCTGGAAGCGGACGGCAAGACGGCCACGCAGGGCGGCTACTCGGACAGCATCGTCGTCAAGGAGGGCTATGTGCTGTCGATTCCCGACAACCTGCCGCTGGACGCCGCCGCGCCGCTGCTGTGCGCCGGCATCACCCTGTATTCGCCGCTGAACCACTGGAAGGCCGGCCCCGGCAAGCAGGTCGCCATCCTGGGCATGGGCGGCCTGGGCCATATGGGCGTCAAGATCGCCCACGCCATGGGCGCCGAAGTGACGGTGCTGAGCCAGACCCTGTCCAAGCGTGAAGACGGCCTGCGCCTGGGCGCCAAGCATTACTACGCCACCAACGACGCGGAAACGTTCAGCAAGCTGGCCGGCTCCTTCGATCTGATTATCTGCACGGTGGGCGCATCCATCGATTGGAACCAGTACATCAACCTGCTGAAAGTCGATGGCAACATGGTCATCGTCGGCATCCCCGACGGCGCCGTGCCGCCCGTGAACGCTTTCGGCCTGGTGGGCGCGCGCCGCAGCCTGTCCGGCTCCATGATCGGCTCGATCAAGGAAACCCAGGAAATGCTGGATTTCTGCGGCAAGCACAATATCGTGTCGGACATCGAGATCATCCGCATCCAGGATATCAATGAGGCGTTCGAGCGCGTGGTCAAGAGCGATGTGCGCTACCGCTTCGTGATCGACATGGCGTCTTTGTAACGACCGGCCCGCCCGTGTTTGTTGGATTACGCGCTTTGCGCTAATCCAACCTACGCACTGAGTAATTTGACAAGTCCGGTAGGTCGGATTAGCTCGTAGAGCGTAATCCGACAACCCCGCCAGCTGCCCATCCCCGCCAAAAAATCAAGCACCCATGTCACTTTCTTTACTTGCGTCAAAAATCGGCATAAAATGAAACCGTACAGTACAGTTTCGTTACGTAGATTTAAAAAACCAGCCATCCCCGGCGTGTTGGCCTGGGCAGGGGAGGCGTCATGGATAAAAAATGGACACTTCAGTAAATAAAGGCGCGCCGGCGATCCCGGCGGTCTTCAGGGGCAAGCGGCTTGCCCTGACGTTTTTCGGCATCTTCCTCGGATTTTCCGGCCTGGCCCTGGCGGCGGGCGGCATCGAACTCATTACCCTGGGCGGTTCCTGGTATTACCTGCCGGCCGGCCTCGGCTTGCTCCTCGCCGGCGTGCTGTATCTGCGCCGCAAACCGCTGGCCAGTGCCGTCATCGCCGCGCTGCTCGTCGCGACACTGATCTGGGCCGTGTGGGAAATCGGCTTTGCCTTCTGGCCCATGGTGCCGCGCCTGGCGCCGTTCCTCGTCATCGGCCTGGTGGCCGCCTTGCTGCATCCGTGGCTGGCAGGGCGTGTTCACGGTGGCCAGTCGCGCGGCTTCGCCGCCCTGTTCGCCGTCGTGCTGGCGGCCGGTTTCGCCTCGATGTTCAAGCCGCATGGCGTGACGGAGGCGGCCGCGCTGCCGCAGCAGGATGCCGTGACGGCCGTCAACGACGGCAGCGCCAACTGGGCGCATTACGGCTATGGACCGTCGGGCACGCGCTTCGCGCCGTACACGCAGATCGGCAAGCAGAACGTCGACCAGCTGCAAGTGGCGTGGACCTACCGCACGGGTGAGCTGGCCGAAGGGGCATCCGAATCGCAGAACACGCCGCTGCAGATCGGCGACACCATCTACACGTGCACGCCGACGAGCAAGGTCATCGCACTCGACGCGGACACGGGCAAGGAGCGCTGGACCTTCGATCCGAAGCCGGCCAATACCAAGACGTGGAACCGCTGCCGTGGCGTGGGCTACTACGAGCCGGCTAAGGTGACAAAACCCTTTCATTTCGACGGCATGCAGGCGGCCGGCGCGCCGGTGGCGGGCGCGTGCGCGAAGCGCATCGTGCAAGTGACCATGGATGCGCGCCTGATCGAAATCGACGCGCAGACGGGCAAGCAGTGCGAGGGTTTTGGCGACAAGGGCTCCGTCGACCTCACCGTCGGCCTGGGCAAGGTCAAGATGAACGTGCCGTACTACGCCTACACGTCCGCGCCCACGGTGGCGCGCAACCTGATCATCCTGGGCGGCTGGGTCTTCGATGGCCGCTCCACCGATGAACCCTCGGGCGTCGTGCGCGCCTACAGCGCCGACACGGGGGAACTGGTATGGGCCTGGGACCTCGGTAATCCGGCCATCACCAAGCTGCCGCCGGAAGGGCAGACGTACACGCGCAGCACGCCGAACATGTGGTCGGCGCCCGCGTTCGATGATGAACTGGGCCTGGTCTACCTGCCGACGGGGAACGAGCAGCCCGACTTCTGGGGCGGCAAGCGCCCGCCGCTGACGGAAAAATACGCATCGGCCATCGTCGCCCTCGACATGGCCACGGGGCGCGAGCGCTGGACGTATCAAACCGTCCACCACGACATCTGGGACTATGACGTGGCCGCGCAGCCGGCCCTGTACGACGTCCCGGACGGCAAGGGCGGCAAGATCCCCGCGCTGGTGCAGCTGACCAAGCGGGGCCAGATCTTCATGCTGGACCGCCGCACGGGCAAACCGATTGCCGAAGTCATCGAAAAAGCCGTGCCGCAAGAGCATGCGGCCGGCGACTGGGTGTCGAAGACGCAGCCATATTCGACCGGCATGCCGGCCCTCGGCGCGGAAACGCTGACGGAACGCGACATGTGGGGCGCCACCTTCTTCGACCAGCTGGCTTGCCGCATCAGCTTCCGCAAGCTCAATTACCAGGGCGAGTTCACGGCGCCCAGCACAAAAGAGACGCTGATCTATCCGGGCTACTACGGCGGCTTCAACTGGGGCGGCGCGGCCGTCGATGAAAGCAATGGCTATATGTTCGTCAACGATATCCGCATGCCGCAGGTGGTCAGGCTGGTGCCGCGCGAGACGGTGGACGTGGCCAAGCTGACGTCGGGGCACGGCGTAGGCAGTACCTATCCGATGGACGGCACGCCCTTCGTCATCGACCACAAGGCCTTCAATTCGCCGCTGGGCATACCGTGCCAAAGCCCGCCCTGGGGCGTGTTCGCCGCCATCGACCTGAAAACGCGCACGAAAGTGTGGGAGCGCCCGGCCGGCACGGTGCGCGATGCCGTCATCCACGGCGTGCGCGCAAGCCTGCCCATCCCGCTGGGCATGCCCACCCTGGGCGGCGGCGTCAGTACGGCGTCCGGCCTGGTGTTTTATGCGGGCACGCAGGATTACTATTTGCGCGCCATGGATATCGCCACGGGCCATGAAGTGTGGAAGGCGCGCATGCCCGTCGGTTCGCAAGGCACGCCGATGACGTATGTGTCGCCCACGTCGGGCCGCCAGTACGTCGTGGTGGTCGCGGGCGGCGCCCGCCAGAGCCCGGACCGGGGGGATTACGTGATAGCATACGCGCTTCCCAAGACACAGTAAGAGTTTGCTTCATGCCCCAGTTGCGCACCGTTCCCGCTTCCCCGAGTACCCGAAGTGAGGAGCGGCGGCGCAAGTTGCTGGTGGCGGCGGCGGACCTCTTCCTCGCCTCCGGCTACGACGGCGTCAGCATGGACGCCATCGTGGCCGAGGCGGGCGGCTCGAAGGCCACCGCCTACCGCTACTTCGGCAGCAAGCAGGAACTGCTGGTGGCCGTGGTGGAGTACCTGTGCGCCGATTTCATCATCGCGCTGCGCCAGCTCGATACGTCGCAAGCGGGCCTGGAGCAGGGCTTGCAGCTGATTCTCGATGAACTGGTGGCCGTCGTCACCAGTCCCCGCCACGTGGATTTCTACCGCCTCGTCGTCACGGGCGCGGCCGCCGTGCCGGCCGTGGGCCAGACCTGGTACGAACACGGTCCGCAAGTGTGGCACGCCCTGATTTTGCGTTTATTGGAACAGCAGCGGGCCCAGGGCCGCATCGCGCCCGACACCTCGTTTTCCAATGTGCCGCAGATCCTGTTCGACGCCGTCTTTTCGCACCTGACCACGCGCACCGTGATGCTGGGGCAGGGCGGCGATGCCGCCACGTTCCGGCCCCTGATCGCGGAACTGATCGAGCTGGTGGTGGCGCGCGTGGCGCGCGTGGCGTGTAGGTCGGATTAGGCCCGGCAGGGCCGTAATCCGACGCTGCGAGGACCGCAATATTGTCGGATTACGCTGCGCCTTGGCGGCCCCGCTAATCCGACCTACGCCACTGCCTCGAAGCTTGCCCGGCGGCTCAGGCTTCCGGCGCCGTCCAGACCAGATTCCACAGGTGGCCATCGATATCCTCGAAGCCCTGGTCATACATGAAGCCATGGTCTTCAGGCGGATGCGGCGTGCGGCCGCCGGCGGCAACGGCCTTGGCGATCAGGCTGTCCACCTCTTCCCGGCTGTCGCAACTGAGGCAGATGACGACTTCATTGGCTTCCTTGGCATTCGCGACCGGCTTGCCGATCAGGGACTGGAAGAAGGGTTCGGTCGTCAGCATGGCCTGGATGGTGCCGTCGACGATGTTCATGAATGCCGCGTTCTCTCCGCTGAAGCGGGCATCGAAGGTAAAGCCGAGAGCGGAAAAGAAGGCCCTGGATTTGTCCAGGTCCTTCACGGGCAGGTTGAGGATGATCTGTTTTTTCATGGCGTCTCCCTGGTCAGGTTGATGTGCGTAGACTGTAAATCATCTGACAGCGGCTATCAGCGCAAGTTTGCTCCACTATGCCTGACACGACATGCCGCGTTGTTCTCGCGCGCGGAACTGTTGGCCGACTGAGCCAGGCTGGATGTCAGAAGCTGTCTGCCTCCCACGACTTCGGCTCGCCTACCGTGACCGGCATGACATCGCTGACGTCAATGGTGTAGCGGACGATACGCATGACATGGCGGCTGCTTGCGGGATCAAAGAAGGCCAGTCTTACGTCCCAGCAATCGGAATCCGGGCGGGATAAGGGGCTTTTCTCGACGGCGATGTTGGCCAACTGTCGGGAGCCGCTGCCACTGTCGGCAATCAGGTGTTGTGCGAGGGCCGTGGCCATCTGCGCGGCGGCGGTGGTGGCGGCGAAATTCATGGCCCGCTCGGACGGCGACAGGCCCAGGTTGCGGAAGTGGTAGCCCATCCGGTGCAGGAACTCGCGCAGGCCGATGCGCATTTTATGCACCTGTTCCGGCGGATGGTTGGCGCCCGCCGCATTGACTGCGTCCTCTATCACCTTGTTGACGTCCCAGCAATATAGCCCGCGCGCCAGCGCCGACACGACAGGCACCACCTGGCCCGAATACAGCCGCACCGTTTTCCCCGTCAAATAGCCGGGGAGCGAGACACGCTCGATGTAAGCGGCGTCGCCTTCCTCCTTCAGCTGGCCTTCCAGCGCAGCGGCCAGCTGCGCATAAATGTCTTGCGCGAACGGCTCGCCTGGTTCAATCGCGTACAGCGGCGTCTGCTCGATATTCAAGGTCCAGATCAGCATGCGCGTTTCGACTTCGCGTTTTGCGAGGAAATTGAGCAATTGGCCGGGATTGAACGGGCTTTGATCGGGCCCCATCTGCTGGACAAGGGCATCCATGCGGGCCTGGGTGCCGAAATCATAGCCGATCCTGCCAAGCGCATAGATCAGCGACGTGCCGGATGGCGGCAAACCGCGCGCGGCCGATGCGCCGATGCCTGGCGTTCCTTGTTCATCATGCATACATGTTCTCCATCAATAATGAAGCTACGGCCTGTTGCATACGCAGCCGCCCGGCCTGGGATGGCGGCAATCCGACGCCGGATCGGGTGCGCATGGCAAAGGCGCGCATGCCAGGCGCCTCGCTCGCTTCTTTCACAATCCATGCCTACTCGCAGTCTGTCAACAGCTGGTGCACATCCATCGGCACGGTGACTGTCGCCGCGCACGCCACGGCTTGCAGAGTTGTCCGGCGGCGGGCGGCAAGTTGCTGTCGCGGCGCAGCTTGCGCCTGCGTGGTCAATCGATGCCGGCGCAGTCCCGTCGCCCTCGAAATGAGCGCTATGTCGTCGAAGCTCGAGCCGGATGCAAGGGCCTGGCTTGGTTCCAGAGCAGTCTGAGCGAGGTTGTCGTTCAGGTCGCAATACCATACTTGTGCTGCGTGGCCGCATACTGCTGCTTGAGCGACTCCAGCTGCGGATGCCTGGGGTCGATCTTGCGGATCACCTGCATCTGGTGCTGCGCCTGTTCGGCCAGCGGGGCTTCCCAGCCCAGCATGTTGAGCTGACGCAAGATGGCCTCGACGGAGGCGAACAGCACGGGCAGGTTGCCCGGCGTCTTGCGCAGGGCCTGGCGCAGCACGAAGACGGCGCCCTTGAGTTCCCCGCTTTCCGCCTTGCTGGCTGCCTCGTGCATCAGTTCCTGCACCTGGTTGCTGATCTGCTGGCCCATGCCTTGCGCCAGGTCATGGCGTCCCGCCTTTTCAAACACGTCCACGGCCGCTTCCATCGTCACGTCGCTGTCCGCTTCGTTGACGAGTTTCATCATGACGTCGGACGCGGCCTGTTCCAGGTTGTTCTTCAGGCAGCTTTGCACGAGGCTCACCTTGAGCTGGGTCGACAGGCCGCGCGCGTCGTCCAGGGCGGCGGCGGCCAGCTGCAGTTCGCTGGCGGCGGCGACGTCGTTACCCGAGAGTTCATGCAGCATGGCGGCCGAGATGGCGCGGCACGCTTCCACGTTGGCGCCGCCGCGCAGCGAGCGCTCCATGTCGCGCAGCACGCCGCTGGCCTGCGGCGCGTCGCCCTTTTTCACCAGCGTCTTGACCAGGTTGACGTGGTCTTCCGGGTCGCGGAATTCGGAGTACTTGGCCTTCGTCACCACCTGCTTGTAGGCCCGTTCGGCCGCGCCGATGTCGCCCGTGTCGAAGGCGATGCCGCCAAGGTGGCGCAAGCGGCGCACCATGTGCGGCGAAATGGCCACGGCATCCTCGAGGATTTTCTTGGCCTGCAACTGCTGGCCCATGGCTACATGGTTTTGCGCCAGCAAGTCGTAGGCGGCCATGAAACGGGGATAGGTTTCCACCAGCTCCAGCAGCGCGTCCTGCGCCTCCTCGTGGCGCTGCTGTTCGAACAGGGTGCGCGCCAGGCCCAGGTGGGCCCAGGCCATGGGCCGCGTGGCCAGCATGTCGGTGTAGATCTGCTCCGCTTCCTTCCATTCGCCCAGGGTGATATGCAGCTCGGCGCGCAGGCGGGCAAAATCGGCCGCCAGGCGCGGGTGCTGCAGTTCGGCCGCGCGGCAGCTTTTCACGGCTTCGCGCAAGTCGCCCTTGTCGATCAGCTGGTACGTGGGCAGGAAGACGGCGCGGCGCTCGATGGCGCGCGCGATGCGGCCGCTCAGCACGTCGACGGTGAACGGTTTTAATATGTAGTCGGACGGGGTCAGCTCGGCGGCGCTGATCACCTTGCTGTGGATGGCTTCCGAGGTCAGCATGATGAAGATCGTCCACAGGCCGATCAGCTTGTGGTGGCGCAAGTCTTCCAGCAATTGCTGGCCATCCTGGCCGTCCGTGCCGCTGCCAAGATCGTATTCGCACAAGATGATGTCGAACGGTTTCTTCGTCAGCAAGCGGATGGCCGTGCCGGCATTGACGGCATATTCCACCTTGGTGATGGCCGCCTGGTTCAGCATATTGTGCAGATTGCCCCGCATGCTGGGGTTCGGGTCGACGATCAGGACAGATAAGTCGCTAGTTTCTGGCATGGTTCAGCTCTCGTTCATCTGTTCGGTCATTTGCGGGAACTCTTCTTATATGTAGCTGCCTGGCAGTATTGTTTTTTATCAGCATACTGCAAAGCCGGGCGACACTGCCAGCAAAATGCATGCAATCGGGTGCGGTGCGCGAGGGCAGGGACGCCTGGCGCCGTCCGGCGTTGTATTTCATGACACGCGAGCCCCTTGCTGCGGTGTGGGCGCCTGTTTTTCCGGCCATTCCTTGACTACCGTGATAGTATTCTAAAATGCAACACCTGTTGCATGCCGCGCCACGTCGCGGCAAGGCATGCGCAAGGCTTTAACGGGCGCTTTATCTCTCTCTGGTGTTGATGCCCGTCATGCGCGTTCCTGATCTGACCACCTTGCGGCGCATCGCCGTTCCCCTTGCATTCGGCGGCAACAGCGAACAGCAGCATACCTATTTTGCAGAATTGCACCGGGTCGGCCTGGTCACGCAAGTGCTGGGCATCATCGCCTTCAGCCTGGCCTGGCTGCTGATGCCGCCCGCCTACCATCCGAACCTGGCGCACGCCGTGCTGGCCTTGCTGGGCATGTTGACGAGTCTGGCCGTGCGCTACCGCTGCACCACCTTGCCCGTGCTGACCATGACGGGAGCCTGCGCCGTGCTGGCGCTGACCTTCGGCTTGCGCACCATGGCCGATGCCGTCCAGCACGCCAGCTTCTGGGTCTTGCCCGTGGGCGTCTTCATGACCCTGGCCATCGCTTCCATCTTTAATGGCGGCCTCAGCTACCTGGCCGTGGTGGCGGGCGTGTGGTGGAACGTGGGCCACGGCCTGTATCCGGTGAACGCGGGCTTGCCCGACCAGCCCTGGGTGCCATTGATGATCGCCGTCAGCGTGCTGTTCGGGCTGGCGCTGAATGTCAGCTTCAGTTTATTGCGCTTGCGTAACTATCACGCCAGAGTGGAATTGACGCGGCTGGCCTTCCAGGACAGCCTAACGGGCTTGAACAACCGCCGCATGTTCACGCAGCGCGCCCAGCAGATGCATGGCGCAAACCACGGCGGCATGCTGCATTTCCTGATGATCGACATCGACAATTTCAAGATCATCAACGACCAGCAGGGGCACGATGCGGGCGATGCGGTGCTGGTGCGCACGGCCGCCATCATCGCGGACAAGGCGCAAGGCCATCTGTGCGGGCGCCTGGGCGGCGAGGAATTCGGCATCGTCTATGCGGGCAGCCGCGAAGACGCGCGCGCCTTTGCCGGCAGCCTGGTCAACGCCGTCAGCCAGGCTTTCCTGGCCGCGCAGTTCGTGTCGATCAGCGTGGGCGTGGCGGAAATGGACCGGGGCAGGGAGCTGGGCCACAGCTACCGGCTGGCCGACGAGGCGCTGTACCTGGCCAAGCGGCAAGGCAAGAACCGCTATGTGATCGCCTGATGGTCGGTCGCCCGCGATGGTTGTTGCAAGTTGGCAAAAACTGCCGGTTTCAGGGGCAAAATGGCCCGAAAGCCATAAGTTCCGGTAATAAAGCAGGGGTAAAACGGGTATAATGCGCGCAAAGGAAATTTGCCGTACGAAAGATATTGTCATACCTACCTTTAACCCGCAGCCACGCTGCATCAACCACCTTCCAATCATGTTGATACTGCCGGGTTCCAATGCCCTGTCCCATTTCCGTAGCCACCGTCTGTTAAGCCAACTGCAAGCCGTTTCGCCTGCGATCGTTGCCGTGCAAGCACGCTATGTCCATTTCATCGATGCCGGCGCGCCTCTCAGCAACGACGACAGCACGCGCCTTGGCGCCTTGCTGACGTACGGCGAGCCGGCCCACGCTGACAATACGGAAGGCGCTGCCGAAGAATTCTTCGTCATCCCCCGTTTCGGCACGATTTCGCCGTGGGCCTCGAAAGCCACCGACATCGCGCACAACTGCGGCATGGCGCACATCAAGCGCGTCGAACGCGGCGTCGCTTTCCGCATCAACCTGAAATCGGGCATCCTGGGCAGCGCCATCGGCGCCGGAAAATTGTCGGACGAGCAGGTACAGGCCGTGGCCGACCTGCTGCACGACCGCATGACGGAATCCGTGCTGCGCAGCGCAGACGATGCCAAGGACTTGTTCCGCACCCTGGAAGCGCGTCCGCTCGAATCGATCGACTTGCTGGGGCAGGGCAAGCGCGCGCTGGAAACGGCGAACACGGAACTGGGCCTGGCGATGTCGGAAGACGAAATCGACTACCTGGACGCCGCCTTCACCAAGGCCGGCCGCAACCCGACGGACGTGGAACTGATGATGTTCGCGCAGGCGAACAGCGAGCATTGCCGCCACAAGATCTTCAACGCCGACTGGACCATCGACGGCGTGGCGCAGCCAAAATCGCTGTTCGGCATGATCAAGAACACGCATGAACTGCAGCCGAAGGGCACCGTCGTCGCCTACAGCGACAACTCGTCCATCATGGAAGGCGCCACCGTGTCGCGCTTCTACCCGCGCGGTGCGAACCACGAATACGCGGCTTCCACGGAATTGACGCACACGCTGATGAAGGTGGAAACGCATAACCACCCGACGGCCATCTCCCCATTCCCTGGCGCCTCCACGGGCGCGGGCGGCGAGATCCGCGACGAAGGCGCGACGGGCCGCGGCGCCAAGCCGAAGGCTGGCCTGACGGGTTTCACCGTGTCGAACCTGTCCTTGCCGGACGCCGTGCGCAGCTGGGAAACGGCCGCTTCCGTGACGGCGCCGCTGGCGGGCCGTACGGATGCGGAGCAATACGGCAAACCGGAACGCATCGCTTCGCCCCTGCAGATCATGATCGAAGGCCCGTTGGGCGGTGCCGCGTTCTCGAACGAATTCGGCCGTCCTGTACTGGGCGGTTACTTCCGCACCTATGAGCAGAACGTCGGTGCGGATAAAGATTCCGTGTTCGGCTACCACAAGCCCATCATGATCGCGGGCGGCATCGGCAATATCTCGGCGCAGCACACGCACAAGAACGACATCCCCGTCGGCAGCCTGCTGGTGCAGCTGGGTGGCCCGGGCATGCGCATCGGCATGGGCGGCAGCGCCGCCTCGTCGATGACCACCGGCAGCAACACGGCCGACCTGGACTTCGATTCCGTCCAGCGCGGCAATCCCGAAATGGAGCGCCGCGCCCAGGAAGTCATCAACGCCTGCTGGCAAATGGGCGCCGACAATCCGATCATCTCGATCCACGACGTGGGTGCGGGCGGCTTGTCGAACGCGTTCCCGGAAATCACCAACGACGCCAAGCGCGGCGCGATTTTCGACCTGCGCAAGATCCCGCTGGAAGAATCGGGCATGGCGCCGAAGGAAATCTGGAGCAATGAGTCGCAGGAACGCTACGTCCTGGCCATCGCGCCGGAAAGCCTGCCATTATTTAAAGCCATGTGCGAACGCGAACGCTGCCTGTTCGCCGCCGTGGGCGTGGCCACCGAAGAGCGTCAACTCAAATTGATCGACCCGGAACTGGGCAACGAGCCGGTCGACATGCCGATGGATGTCTTGCTGGGCAAGCCGCCGAAGATGCGACGCGACGTGGTCCACGTGGCCAACGATTTCCCGGCCATCGACCTGACGGGCATGGACTTGGTTGACGTAGCGCAAAAAGTGCTGCTGTTGCCGACCGTGGCCGACAAATCCTTCCTGATCACCATCGGCGACCGCAGCGTGGGCGGCATGACCGTGCGCGACCAGATGGTGGGACCATGGCAAGTGCCGGTGGCCGACTGCGCCGTCACCACCATGAGCTTTGAAGGTTATCTGGGCGAAGCGATGGCCATGGGCGAACGCACGCCGCTGGCCGTCATCGACGCGGCAGCTTCCGGCCGCATGGCCGTGGGCGAAGCCGTCACCAACATCGCTGCCGCAGCAATCAGCGATATCAGCGACATCAAGCTGTCCGCCAACTGGATGGCCGCCTGCGGCCAGCCTGGCCAGGACGCAGCCCTGTACGACACGGTGAAAGCCGTCGGCATGGACCTGTGCCCGGCGCTGGGCATCAGCATCCCCGTCGGCAAGGATTCGCTGTCGATGCGCACGACGTGGAAAGACGACAGCACGGGCGCGTCGAAATCCGTCACGTCGCCGGTGTCGCTGATCGTTTCCTCGTTCGCGCCAGTGACGGACGTGCGCAAGTCGCTCACGCCGCAGCTGAAGACGGACCAGGGCGACACGTCCCTGATCCTGATCGACCTGGGTCGCGGCAAGAACCGTTTGGGCGCCTCCGCGCTGGCACAAGTCATGGGCCAATTGGGCAATGCCACGCCGGACGTGGACAGCGCGGAAGACCTGAAAGGCTTCTTCGCCGCCATCCAAAAGCTCAACAGCGACGACAAGCTGCTGGCCTACCATGACCGTTCGGACGGCGGCCTGTACGCCACCCTGACGGAAATGGCCTTCGCCGGCCACACGGGCATGTCCGTCAACCTGGACATGCTGACCATGGAAGGCGAGCACTCGAGCGACTGGGGCGACGCCAAGAACTGGACGGGCCAGGTAGCGGAACGCCGCAACGAACTGACCCTGCGCGCCCTGTTCAGCGAAGAGCTGGGCGCCGTCATCCAGGTGCGCGCGGAAGAAAAATCGCTCGTCATGGACGTGCTGCGCACCTTCAACCTGGGCGCCTGCAGCCATATCATCGGCAAATTGAACGACCGCGACGTGATCGAATTCACGCGCGACGCCAAGCTGATTTACACCCAGCCGCGCGCGGACCTGCACCGCCTGTGGAGCGAAACGAGCTGGCGCATCGCCCGCCTGCGCGACAATCCGGCCTGCGCGGACGCCGAATACGACCGCCTGCTGGACGTGCAAGACCCGGGCATGAAGGCTATCGTCACGTTTGACCAGAACGAGAACATCGCCGCGCCATTCATCGCCACCGGCGTGCGTCCGCGTGTCGCCATCCTGCGCGAGCAGGGCGTCAACTCGCACATCGAGACGGCCTACGTGATGCATCAGGCAGGCTTTACGGCCGTCGACGTGCACATGAGCGACCTGATTGCGGGCCGCGTGAAACTGGACGATTTCCAGGGCGTCATCGCCGTGGGCGGCTTCTCGTACGGCGACGTGCTGGGAGCGGGCGAAGGCTGGGCGAAAACGATTCTGTTCAACGCCAGCCTGGCGGAACAGTTCGCGCGCTTCTTCAACCGCACGGACAGCTTCGGCCTGGGCATCTGCAACGGCTGCCAGATGATGAGCAACCTGAAATCGATCATCCCCGGCGCCCACGCCTGGCCGAAATTCACGCGCAACAAGTCGGAGAAATTCGAAGGCCGCTTTGCCATGGTCGAAGTGATGGATTCCCCATCGATCTTCTTCAACGGCATGGCCGGCACCCAGGCCGGCATCGCCATCGCCCACGGCGAAGGCTACGCCGACTTCTCGCAAACGGGCGACATCACCCAGGTCACCAAAGCCATGCGCTTCGTCGACAACAAGGGCGCCGCCACCGAAGCGTACCCGTACAACCCGAACGGCTCGCCGGAAGGCATCACCTCCGTTACCACGCCAGACGGCCGCTTCACCGTGCTGATGCCGCACGCGGAGCGCGTGTTCCGGTCAGTCCAACAGTCGTATCACCCTGAAGCATGGGGCGAGGATTCGCCGTGGATGCGCATGTTCAGGAATGCACGGAAGTTTGTGGGGTAATTAGTTTGCTTTCAGCGCGGCGTCTTGGTTCAAGATGCTGCTGCTGGGGTAGGGATGAGAAAACCGCTGTCGGGAGACAGCGGTTTTTTTATTTTTAGATTAAACCTAAAATTTTTCTATGTCTCGGCATTGGCGGTGAGCCAATTGTCGAATGCATCTTTTGCTACGCTAGTAAGTATATTGCTAAATTTATCCTTATCTCCTAAATATAAACAATGTCTAATTAGAGTGTAAGGATTTAGCTTGTCATCTTTATTATTTTTTTCGAAGTAACTCTGGTATCGTTTCGCTTTCCCAATATTTTCACGTAAAAGAAAATTCAACTTACCTCTTGTTATGCAATTGTCTGCCTCAATGATTTCTTGAGTAAAGCCATCTACTTTGTGTGCTTCAAATTCATAGTCCTTGAAAAAATGGTGGGCTATTTTTTGAAAGCTGAATGCATTAAGTAGCCTCGATTGGTTTAGTTCATTATTAGATTCTCGGCCTGTTTCAACTTGACCATCTTTGGCAATATCGTCAATTGTTTCCTCTTTTCTTATTTCCTCAATGGTGGATTCTCGTATTTCTCGAAATTCTCGATCGGCGAGTTCAAATAATGCTGCTAAAGTATTGATTCTTCTTTTTAATCTATTTGGGATAGATTTTTTGTACTTTATTTTATGATCTAAAACACTCCATGAATCCTGAATTATTGTTCTTATTTGAACTTCGAATTTGTATAATTTGTATATTTCATATTCTGGCAATTCAATTCTTTTTTCGTTAAGTTTTAAATCTAAGTGCAGGCCCTTATACCCAAATGATGCCTCTGTATTTTCCAACTGGGTAATTTTATTTGTGATATCTATTACATCAAAATGAGTTGACAGGCAGGAGTTTATTTTCTCTACATCATCCTCATAAAGACATATTATTCTCAATCCAATCAAATCTGTTATTTTTTCCTGAATTGAGTAAGGTGTGTTCTGCGTTTCAAGTTCTGATCTGTACTTTAGGTTGAATTTTTTTATGCATTCTTCTTTTTCCTTTACTCTTCCCTCAATTTTCGATATTGAATCGTTGCCCGATGAACTCAATAATGCGGTGATTAGTGTAATGAATGAATTTTTTGCATTTTCCAGAAGTTTTATGTTTAATTCGTAATACTCTCTAAATAATTTTTTTTCTGTGTCAAAATCTAATGAAGCCATACCATCCCTCTTTTTTGTGATTTTTTTAAATTAAGATTTGTACCTCATAACCCCTTCGCCACCCCCACAACCATCGCCGACGGCACCAGCAAAAACTGCGCGATCAGCGTTCCCTCCAGCCGACTCCCCACCAGCCACACCACCGCACGTCTAAACTGCAATTCTTCGATCTTGCCTTCGATGACGTCATCCGTCATGCCCGACATGTGCGGGACGATGAAGACGGCCATCATGATGGTGGCGCCGTCGTTGATGATCGATGACAGGGTGCTGGAGGTGACGCGCACGCCTGCGTATAACGCCGCGAAGACGCCCACCGTCCACAGGGCCGTGGCGATGATGATGGAGACGGAAACGCCGGATTTCTGGCGCAGACCCGTGACGTTGGCAGGCTGGCGGAGGTCTTGAGGTAGGACAAGCCGCCCTTGAAGACGGCGTGCAGCAGCAGTTTCGGCACCGACCTGTGTACCTGGAAGTGCTCGACGGCGCGGCAGAAGGCGCGCTGGAATGAATTTAAGGGGTGCGACAACAGCATTGGAATGCTGAACAGGGCCAGCCACCGCGTGCGGATGCCGGCGATGCGCACGGAATAGGCGAAGGTGCCGATCATGTGGATGATGAACGTCAGCGCGCAAATCAGCAGCAGTTGCTTGTCCATCACAACCTTGCAGTATGGAAAATGTAATTCCATCCTGCCATGAAATTATTTATTTTTCAACTGCAAATAAGGCAATTTTCAAGTTAATTCGTTTTCGTCGTGTTTTGTGTGTTTGTATGCTGACGGCAGTTTTTCACCCCAAGGCAGAAACTGGGGTCAGACCCTACAGGGGTAATGTCCCCCAATGGGGGGCATTACGATCACGAAGTGACTGACCCCGGCTTTTTGCCTGTGGGTGAGGTCAATACCACCGGCACGCTTAAGCTTATCTCTTGCTTGTATTTCAAGCTTGCACCCTCAACTATCCCTGGTGGCGGCAAGACTTGCCGCTCGATATGAATCAACCACCCCGGAGGTACACCATGAGTTTCGATTCCTTTCTGTCCAAACTGAAGTCCAAGGCAAGTGAACTGAAAACGGAAGCCCTGAAGTACAAGAACAAGGATTTCCTGAACGCCGCGATGGCGGGCTCGGCCCTGATCTCCATGGCCGACGGCAGCGTCAGCGCGGAAGAGAAGCAGAAGATGGTGAAGTTTATTGAAAGTAATGACGCGCTGTCCGTGTTTACCACCACGGACGTGATCAAGGCTTTCCAGGACTATGTCGGCCAGCTGGAATTCGACAAAGATATCGGCGAAGCCAAGGCGTATCAGGCGCTGGGCAAGATGAAGTCGAATGTGGAGGCGTCGCGCCTGCTGGTGCGCATGATCATCGCCGTCGCTTCGTCGGATGGCAATTTCGACGCCAACGAGCAGCGCGTGGCCAGCAAGATCGCGCGCGAGCTGGGCTTGACTCCGGCGGAGTTCGAGTTGCAGTAAAGCCGGGCCAGGCGGCCCAGGCTGGCTGGCTTAACTCTTGTCCCACCACGGCGGCGTGCCCGACGACCAGGGGCACGCCATGTCCACTTCGCTGATCCTGTAGCGGATCTCGATCACCTGGCCGGGGCTGAAGGGGCCGCGTTTCCAGTCGCCGGAATCAAAGACGTAGCCTTTGCCCTTGATGCAAAGACTGGTCGGATTGTTGCCGATGGGGCCGGTCGAGTGCAGGGTGACGCGCACTTCGCCGTTGGCGTCCAGCGGGGCGTCGCCGCCCGTGAACAGTGCATCCGAGCCGATGTCGCAGACAGTGGTGCTGCCTATCTTGCTGCAGTGCTTGATATACGTTTGCTGGCGCGCATTGGCCAGGTAATCGTCATGCCGCATCGGCTTGCCGTCGTCATAGGTGAAGCGCAGGACGACTTGCGTGGGCTCGCTGGCCGGATGGCGCGTGGTGCTGGTGCAGGCGGCGCTGACCAGGGCCAGCAGGGGCCAGGCCAGCAGGCGCAGGCCGCGCCGCAGCACGGTGGATATCGGGTTACTGCGAGGTGTCTGCATTGCGCTCCATCGGCCGTTGCCATTCATTTAAGGAATTTGGCGGCGATGATAGCACGCGAGGGCCGCGCGCACCTCCCTGGAACTGCCCGCAACTACGCTGCGCCTCAACGCGATGCCAGCCCGATGTGTTGCACGTGGGACGGCACGACGCCGCCGCCCGACAGGTTTTGCGACGGCACCACCATCACCAGTTCGCCATCCACGCTGCCGTCATCGTTGTGGTCGATGCGCACCTTCAACTGGCGGTCCAGCGCGACGAAGGCGTTGCCGTCGGTGGCGACGATGCGGTGCTCTTCCTGCTTGCCGATACGCGCATACTTGACGGCGCCGGCGAGGCGCAGTTCCAGCGTGTCGCCATTCGACAGATCATAGGTGCCGACGAATTTCTTGAAATCCTGGCGCATCATGTAGCGCGGGTGTTCGGGCACGTCGATGCGCAGCGCGTTGCCGGGCACGGTGACGGTGTGCTCCGGCGGCAGGGATTGCGCGGTGGCTGCCGTGCTGGCGGCGGCGAGGCACAGGAGTGTGCCCAAGGTGACGGTTTTCATGTCGTTGTCCTTGTTGCTTGATGGCTACTAGCGCGCGGCACCTGCCGCCCGTCCTGATTCAATTCCTGCAGCACTTGCTTGCACAGCTCGCCGTACCCCACGCCCGTGCCCCGTTTGTGTGCGGCCAGGTCGTAGCGTGCGCTGATGTCGTCCCACGCCACGCTGCCGGGCAAGGGACGCAAGTTGTCGTCGAGGTCCATCTCGAAATGAATGAAGTGGCCGTCGGTGCTCAGCAGCTTGCCGTACACGGGGGGCCTGCCGGGGCAGGCCAGCCGCAGGTCGAGCATGAGGGCCGCATCGAGCGCCACGCCATGGCTGGCCGCGCACTGGCGCAAGGCGTCGGGCAGGGGGCGGGCGCGCCACCAAGCCGCCGTCTGGCGGATGGTGGCCAGGGTCAGCGCGTTTTGCTGTTGTACAGAATATTGCTTGCTCATGGCTGTCACCCATGCGGAAGGCGGCTTGGCGCCCGCCTGCCGCCTCAACGCGATGCCAGGCCCATGCTTTGCACGTGTGCCGGCACGATGTCGCCGCTGACCAGTTTTTCTGCCGGCACCACCATCAGCACTTCGCCGCCCACGCTGCCATCGTCGCGCAAGTCGATGCGCATGGCCAGTTGCCGGTCCAGCGCCACGAAGCTGTTGCTGCCGCTGGCGATGATGCGATGTTCTTCCTGGTCATCGATGCGCGCATACATCATGGCGCCGATGCTGCCTATATTGCGCAGGTGGAGCACCTGGCCGTTCGACAACTCATAGCCGCCGCGGAACGGAGAAAATTCTTGCGCGCTCATGAAGTGCCTGTGGGCTGGCAGTTCGATCGTCTGCAGGCGCCCGCCTGGAATGACGACGGTCTGGCTGTCGGGAAGCGTTTGTGCATTTGCCAGCAGGGCGCAGACGCCCAGGGTGCCGGCCAGGATCCATGTTTTCATTTTTTTACCCATCCTTGAACTTTGGTGCCGTCCGCTGCCGGCGCGGCGATATTATTGGTACCAGGGAAATCGAACCGGCTGGTCCGCACGCGCTGTGGTGACCTTGGCAAGGTGCGGGCGACCAGTCTTGCCAGTGTAGGCAGGCAAGATGCCCCGCACATCATCCGATCGGATGACACGGCCTCATGCATCCAACACGGTCAGGTGCGCCGTTGCGCCGTGGATCAGGGCGATCAGCTCGCCCTGGCGCCGCGTATCGGTCTTCAGATAGGTGTGGTGCAGATGCGTCTTGACGGTATTGACGCTGATGCCGCCGCGCGCAGCGATTTCCTCGATGGTGGCCCCTTGCGCCAGCGCCTTGCCCACCAGCGCTTCGGCTTGCGTCAAGTCGAACAGCTGCCGCAAGGCAGTGACAGACGTGCTCGCTTGGGTGGGATCGCGCGCGATCAGCAGCGCGCATGGGGGCTGGCAATCGGCAAGCGGTGTTACTGTCAGGGCCAGGGGACCTTGCTGTTTGCGCGCCAGGCGCAGCGACTGGCATTGCGCTGCGCCGCCGGTGCTGGCGATGACCATGCGCACGGCGCGCACCAAGTCGGGCGGCGCGGCGTGTGCCAGTTGCGCCGCATGCAAGGCGTGGCCGGCGGGCGTGGCGAAACGCAGTCCGAGGTTGGCGTCGAGCACCAGCACGATGGCGCCCATGGCGTCGAGCGCCGCCAGCGCGCAGTGGCTGGCCAGTTGCGCTTCGCGCAGGCGCTGCTGCAGGCAAAGGGCGCGTTGCAGATGCGGCAAGAGTTCCTGCCATTGCTGGCCGCTCAGGTCGGCGCTGTCGAGCTGCGGCCAGTCGCCCGCGCCGCAGGCCGAGTCGTACATGGCGGCGATCAGTTTGCCCACATCCGCCGTTGCTATACCTGTGTCCATGCTTGCCCCCAATCCTGACTACATCAGTGTGCCGCAGGCGCGCAGGTGCGGAACTGGGTAAGGGCGGTGTTGCGCAGCGATTCGTCCCACCTTTGTGAGGAAGGTCTGTTCGCTGTCTTCTGTCCTGGGCAACTATCAAGATAGTACAAAGACAGCGGTGCCGCAATGGTTCGCGCCTGTCCTTCTGGATCTGGATAGTGTTCTGCAGGAAACTTGCGCGGGTAAATCGCGGCCATGATGTAAGATTCGCACTATGTCCGATTTCACATTTACCGATTGCCCATGAGTTCAATAATGATTCCCGACGTCGCCCTGGTCGACAACACCGAACAACGCACGCCGCTGGTGCTCGTGCTGGACTGCTCCGGCAGCATGGATGGCCAACCTGTTTCCTTGCTGAACGAAGGCCTGGCCCTGCTGGAGCAGGAATTGAAATCCGACGTGATCGCCGCCAAGCGCGTGCGCATCCTCGTGATTCAATACGGCGCCCACGATGAAGCGGTGGTCGCCAGCACCTGGTGCGATGCCATGGATTTCACGGCGCCCCGTTTGGAAGCGAACGGCACCACGCCGACCGGTGCTGCCGTCGAGCTGGCCCTGGCCGAGATCGAGCAGGAAAAGCAGCGCTTCCGCGCGGCGGGCGTGGCGTACACGCGGCCGTGGCTGTTTTTGATGTCGGACGGCGAGCCGACCGATCCCTGGCAGCGCGGCGCCGAGCAGGCCCGCGCGGCCGAGCAGGCGAACAAGGTGGCGATCTTCCCCATCGCCGTGGGCGACAATGCGAATACCGCTACCCTGGGGCAGTTTTCCAGCCGGGGCGAGCGGGGCGTGAAGCAGCTGAAGGGCTTGCAGTTCCGCGAACTGTTCCTGTGGCTGAGCGCCAGCATGCAGGTGGTGTCGCAATCGCGTCCCGGCGCGCAGGCGCAGCTGGCTTCGACGGACGGCTGGTCCGTCGTGAATACGTGAAAGCCCGCTGATCCATGGCAATAGCAAAGCAGCAGTGGCGCGTGTTTGGCGCCTCCGTCACGGGCAAGGCGCATCTGGATAAGGAGATCGCTTGCCAGGATGCGCACGCGCACGCCGTCGTGAACGACGTTTTGGTGGCCATCGTCTGCGATGGCGCCGGTTCGGCCCGCCTCAGCGAGCAGGGCGCGCAGTTTGTCGCGGCGCACACCGTGCAGGCGCTGGCCGGACGGCTGGAGCAGGGCGCCACCGTGCAGGATCTGCATGACGGCGCGCTGGCGGCGACCCTGGCGCAGATCCGCGCCGCGCTCGACGACATCGCCCGCGCCGCCAACGCCACCGTCGACGACTATGCCAGCACGGTGGTGGGCGCGGTCATGGGGCAGGAGGCCGGCTTCTTCTTCCACCTGGGCGACGGCCTGGGCGTGGCGCAACTGATGGACGGCGGCGAACTGATCTCGCTGCCCGCCAACGGCGAATACGCCAACGAAACCTATTTCATCAGTGGCGAGCGCTGGCGCGAACAGCTGCGCCTGCTGGCGATTCCGCAAGCCGTGCGCGGCGTCGTGCTGATGTCGGACGGCTGCATGCCCTTTGCCATGAGCAAGAACAATGCAGCGCTGTACGCGCCGTTCATGGATGCCGTGCAAGGCTATCTGCGCACGGTCGAGAGTATCGAGCTGGGTAATGCGGCGCTGGCATCCACCCTGGCCGACCCGCGCACGCACCAGATCACGGGCGACGACAAGACCCTGCTGCTGGCCTTGCGCGCATGAGCCGGAAGCAGGGAGTCACGCCCGGTCTGAGTCCGGGCGGCAAGATATGGCTGGATAAGGTCCGCAGCCTGGTACTGGGCAAACTCGTCAAGAGCGGCGGCGCGGGCAGCGTGTACCTGTTGCCCGGCGCGTCCGCGCAGGTCGCCAAGCTGTACCACCCGCACCTGGACCGGGCGGCCAACCGGCGCAAGCTCGAAGCGATGCTGGAACTGTCGCCCGAGCTGCCCGATCAAGTGGAAAACGGCAAGCGCTACGTGCAGATCGCGTGGCCCCAAGCGGCCGTGTTCGACGGCCAGGGCGGCTTTGCCGGTTTCGTCATGCCCCTGCTGGACATGGCGCAGACGGCCGAGCTGGAACAGATCATGCAGGAGCGGCAAGCGCGCGCGGCGGGCCTGCCCACGGGACTCGGTCCCAAGCTGACCCTGGCCGCCAACCTGGCCGCCGTCCTCGATGCGCTGCACCAGCAGCAGCATTACGTGGTCGACTTAAAACCCGTGAACCTGCGTTTTTACCGCGATTCGTTGTACATCGCCATGCTCGATTGCGACGGTTTCAGCATCCAGGGCCATGCGGAGCGTTTTCCTGCCGAGCAATTCACGGCCGACTACCTGGCGCCGGAATTCCAGCGCAAGGGCATGCCTGCGGGCACGGAAATGGCACAGGACCGTTTCGCCCTGGCCGTCGTCATCTTCCAGTTGCTCAACTTCGGCATCCACCCGTACAGCGGGCGGCCCGGCAATGCGCAAGTGGCGACCGATATTCCCGGGCGCATCCGCGACGGCTGCTATGCGTATGGCGTCAAACGCCACAAACAGCTGGCGCCGAACGCCACCAGCGGCCATGCCTTGATGCCGCCGGAACTGCGCGCCATGTTCGACCGCGCGTTTTCCCCATCCTCCACGGCGCAGCGGCCATCGGCGGCCGACTGGGCGCAGTTGCTGCGCGGCTATGCGCAGCGCAGCGGCGGCAAGTTGACAGTGTGCGCCGTGAATCCCGAACACCAGCATTTTGCGGGTCAGGGTTGCGCGGCCTGCGCGCGCGACAAGGTCATCGGGGCGGCCGCGCAGGCTTCGGCTCACGCTTTGGCGCAGGCAAGGCAGGCGCCGCCGCCGCGGCGTCCGCGTACCTTGCCTGGCAACGCCGCGCCGGCGCCGGCCGCGCAAGGGCAGTCCGCCGTGTCGGACACGGGCTGGGTGGTCATCATCATCCTGATTGTGTTCTTCGTGATCGGCTTTGCGATCTGGACCGCCGTACCGGACGATGCGGAAAAGAAGACCGGGCAGCAAGCCACGACGGTGCCCGTAGCCGGGCTGGAACAGCTGGACTGGCATGCGCGCACGGCCGGTGCATTGCAGTCGTCGGACGTGCGGCGTGCCGTGCGCAACTTGTCGCAAGCCATGGGCAAGGGCGACGATGCCGCCGTCGTGCGGGGCTTGCAACTGCTGTACCGCAGCGAGCGGGAAAAATCGTCGGGCTACAGCGGTGACCTGGCCCGCGCGCGTCTGCGCACCTCGATGATGGAAAGCATGGGCTGGCTGCCCGGCTACCAGTCCAGCTTGTCCGATACCTACCTCGACTTGCTGCAAGCCGATCCGCGCGACCACCTGGCCGCGGCGGCGCTGGCCCGCACGCACCTGAGCCTGAATGAGCCGCAAGCGGCGCGCCAGTACTTCGAGCAAGCCGTGTGGGCCCGTCCGACCGATGGCGTGGCCTGGCTCGGCATCGCCGCTACGGCACTGCTGCGCGGCGGCGGGGGCGAGCAGGATGCCGCCAACCTGGTGGCGCTGGCGCAAGTGACGGCGCAGCGCCATACGGCGCAGAATGCCATGCCGGCCGAAGAAGGCGAAGCGGCCGACAACGGCGTCGAGCGCACGGCCAGCCGCATGGAGCGCGCGGCCAATATGCTGCGCCTGGTGCAGCCGGGCGCCTATCCTAAACGCTGGGACAAGGCGCTGGCAGACGGTGCCTTGCTGGCAAAGAGGCTGGCAGCCTTGCCGGCGCCGCCAGACCAGGGCGCCAGCGTGCAGCGCGACACGATGGCCACCGTCGCCTACCGCGTGTTGAGTGAGGCGCAGGCCAGCGGCGAAAGCCGTCTGACCCTGTCCATCGCTGCCGATGGCAGCCTGACCGCCGCGCGGGCCGAGCAATACATGGAGCCCATGCTCAACAAGGTCATCCTGGATAGCCTGAAGAGCTGGACTTTCAACCCGTCCGTGAAAAATGGACAATTCCAGGACGCCAAGGTGGACGTGCTGGTGCGTTACCGCAATGGCAGTGTCAGCTTCGTGCCGGCGGGCGCGCCCGCCGCGGTGGAAAATTAAAGGAATAGCATGAAAATCAAGACCCTATGCGCGCTGCTTGGCGCTTGCTTGCTGACCCCGGGCATGGCGCAGGCGGACATCGTGCAGCGCCAGGTGCTGGCAAGCATGGCCGGCGAACCCGATAGCGAAGGCGGCGATGTGTTCACTATCGCGGGCACGACGGCCTGCGGCGGCAGGCAGATCCGCATGGATGCCCGCTCGGTCAATCTGGACGAGGCGCCGTACGACGCGCTGAAAGCCGAACTGGCCCGCCACATCCGCAGCAAGACGCCCATGCTCGTCACCCTGAAAAAATGCCCCGAGGATGCAAGCGTGCCCATCGTGCGCCAGATCGCCGCCTGCACGCCAGTGGCCTGCGCCGATGGCCGGGCGCGGCTGTATCTGCACGAACATTTCTACCCCATCGAGCAGGAAAAAGCGTTCAACGTGCTGCTGTTGCCCTTGCCGAAAGGCAAGCTGCCAGGCACGTGGAAGGTCGATATTTATAGCCTCGCCGGCCACAAGCTGCGCCTGTCCGGCCAGGTCAACCGGGCCGATTATGCCTCCGGCGAGCTGGTGGGCGGCTATGTCACGTATTACCCGAATGGCAAGATCGAAAAACAGGTGGCGCAGGATGGACAGGGCCGGCAGCACGGCATCGGCAGCAAGTATTATCCGGACGGCACCCTGGAGCTGCGCGGCAACTGGCGCCACGGCTTGCCTGAAGGTGAACACCAGTTGTATCACGCCACGGGCAAGCTGCGCGAGACGAGCAGCTACCGCGATGGCAAGCAGCTGGACGGCCCCAAGCAGATCTCGGCTGAAAATGGCAAGCCGAGCACGAGTTATGTACTGCGTGGCGGCAAGATGGAAGGCGAGATGCTCACGTATTTCCCGGATGGAAAAGTGTCCAGCCGCTCCGCAATGAAGGAGGGGAAATACAATGGTTTGACGACAAACTATTACCCTGATGGCGCCGTGCGCGGCACCATGACCTTGCGCAATGACTTGCCCACGGGCGAGGCGCTGGAATTCTATCCGGAGGGTAAGGTGCAAAGCCGCCAGCAGTATGCCGACGATGGCGGCTTGCTGAGCCTGCAGCGCTACAGCCCGCAAGGCGTGCTGGTGCTGGAGCGGCGGTGGGATGCGCAATTGCGCGAGCAGGGCACGTCGCGCTCGTGGTACGAAAGCGGCAAGCCCGAGCAAGCGATCGAGTATGTGAACGACAGGCGCGACGGCTGGAGCCGCAGCTGGCGCGAGGATGGCACGTTAAAAAGCGAATGCCGCTATGTGGCTGGCAAGGCCCAGGGTGCATGCGGCGAGGCGCCGCCGGCGCCGGAACTGCAGCGCAAGGAGCAGGCATGGCGCGCCTTGTGAAGCATGTGCTGCTTGCAACGCTGCTGTGGCCGGCGCTGGTCCACGCCGAGATCGAGCAGCGGCAAGTGGTCAGCGCGATCCAGGCCGAGTCCGGCAAGGGCGGCGGCGACGTGCTGACGCTGGCCGGCGACAGCGGTTGCGGCGGGCGCCAGGTGCGCATGGATGCCGTGTCCGTGCACCTGGACGCCGCGCAATACGCGGCCATGAAGCAGCAGCTGGCGCCGTTGATACGCGAGGCGACGCCCTTGCTGATGCGCATCAGATCGTGTCCGGCAGCCGGCGCAGCGCTCGCCATGCCCGAAGTCAGCAAGCTGGGCGGCTGCGAGCCGCAAGCCTGTGCGGACGGCAAGGCGCGCCTGTACCTGAACCACAATCTGACGCGCGGCGAAGTCAAGGAGCATGCGCGCTACGCCCTGGTCGTGCCGCTGCCGGCAGGCAAGACGCCGGGCACCTGGCAAGTCGAGATCTATCATGTGCGCGAAGGCGAACCGAAGCGGCTGATCGGCCAGGTCGACGACCCCGATTACCTGCGCGGCAAGCTGCTGGGCAACTACAGCATGTATTACCCGCATGGTCAGCTGGAAATGCAGGTGGAGCAGGACGGGCGCGGCGTGCAGGAGGGCACGCAGACCCGCTATTACCCGGACGGCCAGGTTTCCATGCGTAGTACGTGGCGCAACGGCGTGCAGGAGGGGGAGGAGCAGACCTATCACCAGAGTGGCAAGCTGATCGAGTCGCGCACCTACCGCAACGGCGCCCGCGCCGATGGTGTGGTGGAAACGTTCGATGAAAACGGCAAGCTGCGTACGCGCATGACGCAGGTCAAGGGCGAGACGGACGGCGAGCTGCTGCTGTTCTATCCGGACGGCGCCGTGGATAGCCGCAGCCAGTATGTGAATGGCATCATGACGGGCCCGAGCATCGGCTATTTCCCGGATGGCAAGGTACAGCGTACGACCAACTACGTGGACGGCAAGCCTGTCGGCGACAGCGTCGAATATTACCCGGACGGTAAAATCGCCAGCAAGCGCACGCACAGCGGTCATTACGTGCTGCGCAGCGAGCAGCGCTTCAGCCGGGCCGGCGTATTGCTCGTGCACAAACAGTGGAACGCGGGCGGGCGCGAGGAGGGCGCATTGCGTTCCTGGTACGCCGACGGCAAGCCGAGGCAACTGATCGAATATGCCGATGGCGAACGCGACGGCTGGACCCGCCACTGGCGGGAAGATGGCAGCGTGGAAAGCGAATGCCGCTATGTGGCCGATGTGGCGCAGGGGGCATGTACGGGGGCGTCCGCCAGCATGTCGTACACCGAGGATGGCATCGATCCTCTGATGCCGGAACCGTGACAGGGACAAGTGATGCGTGGCCAGCCTTCTTGCGAGGCATGGACAGGTAGTGGAAATGACGCCCCAAAGCAGTCGGTCGTCGCGTCAAGAATCGATCTGTTCAATTACTAGATCCGTACACGCAGCCAGCTGAGCCTTAATAAGGGCACTCAAATCAACGTTCACGCCCACATCTTTAACATGTACAAGCGAACCGATTATCAGTTGAAAACAATCGTCGGGGACATCCCTCGTATCGAATTCTGGAGGGGGCGGCGCCAACAAAGCAAGTTCGAGTCCGAGTGCAAAGGCAAGGTACGCCGGATATTCCTCGTATTTTCCGCCTTGATCAGGGCAAAACCTGATTCCGAGTGCCTCACCCAACACGGCAACGGTCGCTTCGAATGATAGCGTAGGGCGAATGTTCAAGCATCCGCTGAAATTCGTTCCCTTTTGATATAGGTCCATAAGTTCATAAGGAAAAATTTGAGGTTCTATGCGGCAACGGGCAAAGGCTTCGAACCTAAGCATAGCGGACGCGCGGCGTCTCACCTTACAAGCGCCCGTCGTTAGAACCATGGATCGAAGTACTCGGAAGCAGAAGCCTTGGCTCCCTCATTGGCGCACCAAACCGTAACACGGCGCCTGACGTTGACAGCACCAAAACCAGGCCGCCCTTGATTGTTATTTGATCAAATGGATTGGATTGATCCGAAACAAACGTCCACACAGGTTCATGATTTTGCAGCGATTCCAAAACGACTACGCCGATTGAGCCATGTTCCGCAGCCTCTCCGCACTTAACTATGTACTGTCCGCCATACAGCGCTTCTTGCGCCAGAATCGCGACATTGAGCCAACCGCCAAGTTCCTGTTTTTCACGTACTCTGACCATTCTGGTTTCGTGCACTTCGTAGATATCACCATTGCTGCACATGAGGCCATTGTGGCTTCGCACCTCCTGGTTATTCCACTTTGTTGCCATCACTGTCATTGATTCCATATGTAGCAATGGGCGACTGCATGCCCTGAATTAAACAACCTTTATTCTATCGAGCGGCTGCTCTGACGCAAAATCGACTTGCGTTCAGAATCGTTGAAGACGATTGTGTTCTTGCCCGTAAATCCTATTCAACGTCCGCCCCTGGCCGCTTGAAGCCACCTCAAATTCCATACCTGTTCCGAGCAGCGGCCTCAAGCTCAGCCTGCGGCAAGCCTGCTTGCCGCCAAAATTCAAAAAAATACTCCAAGGTTTCGGCAGAGGCGCCACTATCCATGGGATGCAAGACGCATATGGCCGTTCTGATTTTCAAAACGTCCGGCTCGTCCGATTGGTCACGCCCGTCGATTGCTCGCCAGAGGCGTACACGCTCGGCGATGACTTCCTCAACCGTCGCCGCACCGGTGATGTATCGACTCGCCGCAGCTGTCGCTGACCTGGCAACCTCAGGCAATTGTGCAGTCACTCTGCCAATAGCCTCGATCATGAATCGTTGAGCTGAAGATTGTTCTGCAGGGTCATCCAGGTCCACCGCGGATGCAATGGCATCAAATAGTCTCTTGTTCAACATTTGCCCTACGTTTCGGTGATTGCGCGATGCCTGCAGCGGGGGCCGCCTGTGGCAAATGGCGCTCCCCCAAGACACAGACCAGGGTCGTACCCTCAGGGTACGACCCCGGACCTTGCATGGGTTCCATGATGGAAGGGCCTGGTGGCTTACCTGTGCGGCGGCGTCAGCACGCTGGCGATGGCTTTCGGCAACGTTTCCGGATAATCGCGGCTGAAGTGCAGGCCGCGGCTTTCGCGGCGCGACAGGGCGCTGTTGACGATCATCGAGGCCACGTCGACGAGGTTGCGCAATTCCAATAAATCGTGCGTGATGCGGAAGTTGCGGTAGTACTCGTCGATTTCTTCCTTCAGCAGGGCGATGCGGTGCTGGGCCCGTTCCAAACGCTTGGTGGTGCGCACGATGCCCACGTAATTCCACATGAAGCGGCGCAGCTCGTCCCAGTTGTGGGAAATCACCACTTCCTCGTCCGCATCCGTGACGCGGCTTTCATCCCAGTCGGGCAGGTAGGGCGTGCCCAGCTTTTCCTTGCTTTCGATATCCTGCGCGCAGGCGCGGCCGATGACTATGCATTCCAGCAAGGAATTGCTGGCCAGGCGGTTCGCGCCATGCAGACCCGTGCAGGCCGTCTCACCGACCGCATACAGGCCGGGCAGGTCGGCGCGGCCGGACAAGTCCGTCACGACGCCGCCGCACGTGTAGTGGGCGGCCGGCACGATGGGAATCGGCTGCTTGGTGATGTCGATGCCCAGTTCCAGGCAGCGCGCGTAGATGGTGGGGAAGTGTTCGATGAGGAATTCGGCCGGCTTGTGGCTGATATCCAGGTGCACGTAGTCGAGGCCGCGTTTCTTGATCTCGAAGTCGATGGCGCGCGCCACCACGTCGCGCGGCGCCAGTTCGGCCCGCTCGTCGTGGGCCAGCATGAAGCGCGTGCCTGCTGCCGCGCCCGCTTCGGGCGGCAGTTTCAGCAAGCCGCCTTCGCCACGGATGGCCTCGGTGATCAGGAAGGACTTGGCGTACGGGTGGTACAAACACGTGGGGTGGAACTGGATGAATTCCATGTTCGACACGCGGCAGCCCGCGCGCCACGCCATGGCAATGCCGTCGCCGCTGGCCGTGTCCGGGTTGGTGGTATATAGATACACCTTGCCGGCGCCGCCCGTGGCCAGCACGGTATGCTCGGCGGCAAAGGTGTGCACCTTGCCCGTTTGCTCATCCTGCACGTACAGGCCGTGGCAATGGGGCTGGGCGTTGCGCTGGGCCGGCTTCATGCCCAGCTTGTCGGAGGTGATCAGGTCGATGGCGCAATGGTGTTCGAACAGACTGATGTTCGGGTGGGCGCGTACCTTTTCTTCCAGGGTCACTTGCACGGCGTGCCCCGTGGCGTCGGCCGCGTGGATGATGCGGCGCTGGCTGTGGCCGCCTTCGCGGGTCAAATGAAAACCCAGTTCGGCCGAGGCGTCGCGCGTAAACGGCACGCCTTGCTCGATCAGCCATTCGATGGCTTCGCGGCCGTGCTCGACGATGTAGCGCGTGGCGCTTTCGTCGCACAGGCCGCCGCCGGCGATCAGGGTGTCTTCGATGTGCTGCTGGTGGCTGTCGCCTGAGTCCAGCACGGCCGCGATCCCGCCTTGCGCCCAGTTGCTGGCGCCATCGAGCAGCGCGCGTTTGGAAATGATCGCGACGGTGCGCGTCTCAGCTAAATGCAGTGCAACCGATAAACCCGCCAGGCCACTGCCGACAATCGCTACATCAAATTTCATGACATTTATCTCTTTTAGGGGAAGCATACTATATGCCATTTCCCCCCATTCGGTAATGTGTTGAGATAAATTCTGCCAGCGAAAGATAGCTGGGGCCGTAGCTTGTGGCGCATCAATGTCTTCTTGGAACAGTTCGCCATCATGGCAAGACAGCAGCAGGCCGCCCTGTGCGCGGCGTGATGCTTTTTGCCGCAGGAGGAACCGTGATCCGCATCTTCAGCCATTATGTCTCGAAAACAGCGTTTATCTTGCTGTTGCTGGAAATCCTGATCCTGCTGCTGTCGGCCACCCTGACGTCCTTGCTGTGGCTGGCGGACGGCAGCCGCGTGCTGCGCGTGGGCGAGATCTACCTGTCCTCCGCGATCTTTGCGCTGGTCATCGTCCTGAGCATGAGCGCGCTGGGCATGTACCAGCACCGCTCGCGCGAGGACATCCGCAACACCTTGTTGCGCATCCTGCCGTCGTTCGCGCTGGGTTTTGCCGTGCTCAGCGTCCTGATACGCTTTATTCCCGTGCTGCAATTCGGGCGCGGCAGCGCGATGATCTTCGGCCTGGGCGCCATCGGCGTGCTGCTGGCGCGCCTGGTGGTGTTCAAATCCTCGCAATCGGCGCTGATGGAAGGCCGGCTGATCCTGGTGGGCGGCGGGGCGCTGGCGCGCGAATGCATGGACTTGGCGGCCAGCAAGATCGGTTTCCACCAGTTTACCGTCGTCGGCTGCATTGATGTGGCGGGGGAGCAATGCTGCGTGCCGGCCTCGGCCTTGCTGCCGGCAGGCCCCTCGCTGCTGGCCATGGCCCAGCGCCATGCCGCGCACGAGATCGTCGTGTCCGTCAGCGACCGGCGCAATGGCGCGTTTCCTGCCAAGCAGCTACTGGAATGCGCATTGGGCGGCGTGAAGGTGATCGACGCGGCCACGTTTTTCGAGCGCGAAGCGTGCCAGATCCGCATCGATTCATTGCAACCCAGCTACCTGATCTATGGCGGCGGCTTCGACCAGAGTTTCTTCCGCGCCGCCTCGAAGCGGCTGTTCGACCTGGCCGCCAGCGCGGTCATCTGTCTGGCCGCGCTGCCCGTGATGCTGGCGACGGCCCTGTGCATCCGCCTGGAAGACGGCGGCCCCGTGTTTTACCAGCAAGAGCGGGTGGGGCGCGACGGCCTGCCTTTCAAGGTGCTGAAATTTCGCAGCATGCGCTGCGACGCCGAGCGCGACGGCAAGCCCATCTGGGCGCTGGACAACGATGCGCGCATCACGCGCGTGGGCAAGCTGATCCGCAAGCTGCGCATCGACGAATTGCCGCAGATGCTCAATGTGTTTCGCGGCGAGATGAGTTTCGTGGGCCCCCGTCCCGAGCGCGCGTATTTTGTCGAGCAGCTGAAGGAGCAGGTGCCGTACTACAACATTCGTCACAATATCAAGCCCGGCATCACGGGCCTGGCGCAGGTGCGCTATCAATATGGCGCCTCCGTCGACGACGCCGTCAAGAAGCTGCAATACGATCTGTATTATGTAAAGAATAACAGCCTGTTCCTTGACTTGCTGATCTTGCTCGACACGGTGCAGGTGGTGCTGTTTGGCAAGGGCAGCCGATGATGCGGGAGCAGTCGGACTGGCTGGCGGCCACCGACGCGGCGGCCCTCAGCCATGGGCTGGCGTCGCTGGCCTTCTTCGCGTTGGCGCTGCTACTGATCAGCAACTGGCGCGCGCGGCAGAACGTGCGCGCCTTGCTGGCCGCTTGCCTGGCGACGGGCGGCTGGGCCACGGGCACGGTGGTGCTGGTGCTGCTGGGGCAGCGTGCCTCGCCGGCCGGCGAGGCGCTCGAGTTGCTGCGCACCCTGGCCTGGCTGGTGTTCTTGCTGCTGCTGATCGAACCGTCGCGGCCCCGCTTGCGCCTGGTGCTGGCCGGCATCGTTCTCACGGCGCTGGCGCCCGGGTTGTCCGCGCTGGCCTCGTCGTGGCTGGCGCTGCCCTTGCCGGCGCGCATCATCGCCAGCGTCAGCCGTTTGCTGCTGGCCGTGCTGGGCATGTTGCTGGTGGAACAATGGTACCGCAACACGCCGTCCTTGAAACGCTGGGGCATCAAGTTTGCGTGCCTGGGCGTGGGTGGCCTGTTTGCCTACGATTTTTATCTGTACAGCGACGCCTTGCTGTTTCGCACGGTCAACGACGACATCTGGGCCGCGCGCGGCATCGTCGACGCCCTGTGCGCGCCGCTGCTGGCCGTCTCGGCCGCGCGCAATCCGGGCTGGGCGCTGGGCCTGTCCGTCTCGCGCCAGATGCTGTACCGCTCGGCCGCCTTGCTGGGGTCGTCCATCTATCTGCTGGCGATGGCGGCCAGCGCCTACTATTTGCGCTATTTCGGCGGCACCTGGGGTTCCCTGATGCAGATGGCTTACCTGGGCGGCGCGGCCCTGCTGCTGGCCGGCGTGCTGTTTTCCGGCAGCCTGCGCGCCAAGCTCAAGGTCACGATCAATAAACACTTTTATAACGCCATCTTCGACTACCGCGAGGAATGGCTGCGGTTTACGCGGGCGCTGTCCGAAAATGGCCCGGCCCTGGGCGAGCGCACGATCCAAGCCATGGCGCAACTGGTGGAAAGCCGCGCCGGCGCGCTGTGGATACGGCGCGAGCAGGGGCAGTTTGCCCCGGCCGCCAGCTGGAACTGGCCGCCCGGCACGTGGAGCGAGCCGGCGTCCGGTCCCCTGTGCCAGTTCCTGGAAGCACGGCAATGGGTGATCGACGTGCCCGATTGCCAGCACAACCCGCGCCAGTACGGCGGCTTGCGCTTGCCGCCCGCGCTGCTGGCGCTGCCTGACGTGTGGCTGCTGGTGCCGCTGATGCTGCATGGCCAGCTGTTCGCCTTTGTCGCGCTGGCGCGGCCCCGCACGCGTATCGGCTTGAACTGGGAAATCCTCGACGTGCTGAAAATTGCCGGCAGCCAGGCCGCCAGCTACCTTGCGCACCGCGAATCGCTCGATACCCTGACGGTGGCGCGCCAGTTCGACTCGTTCAACCGCATGTCCACGTTCATCGTGCACGACCTGAAAAACCTGGTGTTTCAATTATCCCTTTTACTCAGCAATGCGGAAAAGCACCGCGCCAATCCCGCCTTCCAGGAAGACATGCTGGGCACCCTTGACCATTCCGTGCAGAAAATGAAAACCCTGCTGCAGAAGCTGGCGCGCGGCGAGGCGCCGGAAGCGCCGGCGCCGCTGCTGCTCGATGGCTTGCTGCGCCAGGCCGTGGCCGCCAAGGCCAGCCTGGCGCCCGCGCCCCGGCTGGAAATCGTCGATGGCGAGCTGACGGTGCTGGCCAACCGCGCGCGGCTGGAAAGGGTGCTGGGCCACCTGATCCAGAACGCCATCGAGGCGACGGCCAGCGATGGCAAGGTGGCCGTGCGGCTGCGGCGGGTACAGCAGATGGCCGTGGTCGAGCTCGACGATACGGGGCAGGGCATGAGCGAACAGTTCATCCGCGAGCGCCTGTTCAAACCGTTCGACACGACCAAGACGGCGGGCATGGGCATCGGCGTGTTCGAAAGCCGCGAATACCTGCGCGAGGTGGGCGGCAGCCTGGAAGTGCGCAGCGAACCGCAGGTGGGCACGACGTTCCGCGTGATCCTGCCGCTGCATGCGGCATAGCAAAGGAGTGCCATGGGCAAACAAAAACTGCTGGTCATCGAAGACGATCCCGGCTTGCAAAAGCAGCTGCACTGGAGTTTCGATGGTTACGAGGTCTTGCTGGCGGGCGAGCGCGAGGCGGCGCTGGCGCTGGTGCGGCGCCACCAGCCGGCCGTCGTGACGATGGACCTGGGCTTACCGCCCGATCCGGACGGCGCCACGGAAGGCCTGGCCACCCTGCAGCAAATCCTCGCGCTGGCGCCGGAGACGAAAGTCATCATCCTCTCGGGCAACCAGGAGCGCGCGCATGCCTTGAAGGCCATCGCACTGGGCGCCTACGATTTCCACCAGAAGCCGTTCGATGCCGACATGCTGGGCCTGGTCATCGCCCGCGCGTTCTATTTGCACGCGATGCAGCAGGAAAACCGCCGCATGCTGCAGACGCAGGCCGACTCGCCGCTGGCGGGCATCGTCAGCCGCGACCCCGGCATGCTGAAACTGTGCCGCAGCGTGGAAAAGGTGGCGCCCTCGTCGGCCAGCGTGATGCTGCTGGGCGACTCGGGCAGCGGCAAGGAACTGATTGCGCGGGGCTTGCATGCGCTGTCGAGCCGCCATGCGCAACGCTTCGTCGCCATCAATTGCGCGGCCATCCCGGAAAACCTGCTGGAAAGCGAGTTGTTCGGCTACGAGCGGGGCGCGTTTACGGGCGCGGCGCGGCAAACCCTGGGCAAGATCGAACTGGCCCACGGCGGCACCTTCTTTCTCGATGAAATCGGCGACATGCCGATGGCGCTGCAGGCGAAACTGCTGCGCTTCCTGCAGGAGCGAATCATCGAAAGGGTGGGCGGACGGGCCGAGATCGCCGTCGACGTGCGCATCGTCTGCGCCACGCACCAGGATGTAAAGGTGCTGGCGGAGCAGGGACGTTTCCGCGAAGACTTGTTTTACCGGCTCAGCGAAATCGTCCTGCGCATTCCGCCCCTGCGCGAGCGGGCCGGCGATGCCGCCTTGCTGGCCCATCATTTCAAGAACAAGTTCTGCGCCAGCGAAGGGCGCGGCAGCCTGCACTTCAGCGCGGGCGCGCTGCAGCTGATCGAAAGCTATGGCTGGCCCGGCAATGTGCGCGAAGTGGAAAACTGCATCAAGCGGGCCGTCATCATGAGCGACGGCCCGCAGATCGCCGCCGACGACCTGGGCTTGCCCGCCAGCGCCCAGGCGGCGCCCCAGGATGAACCGCTGAACCTGCGCCAGGCCCGCGAAGGGGCCGAATACAAGGTGATGGTGCGGGCGCTGGCGCGGGCCGACGGCAATATCGCCAAGGCGGCCGAACTGCTGGGCGTGAGCCGGCCCACGCTGTACGACCTGATGGGCCATCACGGCATCAAGTAGCGTGCGCATACTGATGTGTATCAAATATCAAGATTGTGTAAGGCGACGCACATACGCTGGCGCCGCCGTGGCGCATCCTAGCCTCATCAACAACGAGGAGGCGTCATGAATGCGATCAGTTTATTAATGCAGGACCATAAGGCCGTCAAAGCCCTGTTTGCCCAATATGAAGGCTTGAGCGACCGCTCATTTGCCACCAAGAAAAAGCTGGCCGACCAGATCTGCCTGGAACTGACCGTGCACACGCAGCTGGAAGAGGAAATCTTCTATCCGGCCGTGCGCCGCCCCATCCACGACGGCGATCTGATGGATGAAGCCCTCGTCGAGCACGCGAGCGCCAAGGAACTGATCGCGCAAATTGCCGCGATGGACCCCGCCGACGACCTGTACGACGCCAAGGTCAAGGTCCTGTCCGAGCAGATCGAACACCACGTCAAGGAAGAAGAGGGCGACATGTTTCCCAAGGTGCGCCATACGGCCGTCGACCTCGATGCGCTGGGCCGGGAAATGGCTGCGCGCAAGGAACAGCTGACGGGCGTCGCCGCCTGAACGGCATAAAAAATCAACAACCAAGGGAGTATTTCATGCAAGCTACACAACTGTCCGTATCGGACCTGAACAACCCGGGCGTGTCCTGGGGCGCCGTGCTGGCGGGCGCCGCGGCGGCGGCGGCCCTGTCCTTCATTTTGCTGATCCTCGGCGTGGGCCTGGGCCTGTCGTCCGTGTCGCCGTGGTCGTTCAATGCCACGGCCATCGGCGTGTCGACCATCGTCTGGCTGGCCTTCATGCAACTGGCCGCCTCCGGCATCGGCGGCTACATGGCGGGCCGTCTGCGCGTGAAATGGAGTGCCATCCACACGGATGAAGTGCATTTCCGCGATACGGCGCACGGCTTGCTGGCCTGGGCCGTGGCCACCCTGATCACCGTGGCCGTGCTGGCCGGCGGCACGCGCGCCGTCCTGAGCGGCGCCATCGACGCGGGCAGCGGCGTGGCGGCGGCAGTGGCCCCGGCTGCGGCAGTTGCAGGCAATGCGGCAGGCGCCAAGGCGGGCGAGGGCGGCAGCGCCGATCCCCTCGATTATTTCTCGGACATGCTGTTGCGCGCCGCACCCGCTTCTGCTGCCGCCACCGGCATGCCCGCGATGGCGAACCCGGGCGTGACGGGCGCCGACCAGCGCATGGAAATCGGCAAGATCTTCGCCACCAGCCTGTCCAAGGGCAGCCTGGCCGCCGATGACCGTGCCTACCTGGGCCAGGTCGTGGCCAGCCGCACGGGCTTGACGCAGGCTGAAGCGGAAGCACGCGTCGATGCCGTCTACGGCCGCGCCGTGAAAGCCGCCGCCGATACGAAGGCTGCCGCCCAGCAAGCGGCGGAAACGGCCCGCAAGGCCGGCGCCCACACGGCCCTGTGGATGTTCGTCGCCTTGCTGCTGGGCGCTTTCGTGGCCAGCCTGGCGGCAACGTTCGGCGGCCGCCAGCGCGACCATGAGCGCGTGCTGCGCCACGTCACCATCTGAACCCCTACCTATCATATAAATCAAGGAGTCTGCCATGCGTTCCATCCTCTTGCTGCTGTTGGGCATTCCATTGCCCATCGTCATACTGATTGCCCTGTTCGTCCGCTGACAAGGCCCAGACCAGGCCGACATGAGAAAAACCGGCGCCCGCTGCAAGGTGGGCGCCGGTTTTTGCGTGAAAGCGGCCGCATGTGTAAGATGGCGCCATCTTTCCACCGAGACTATCCATGAACGTGAGCACCATCCGTCCCTTGCTGAAAACCGCAGCCATTGCCGCCTTTGCCTGCACGATGCTGGCCGCGTGTTCCACCCTGATCGGCCCGCGCGACGTGAATGTGTCGCTCAGCAAGATGCAGCAAGGCCTGGAGCGCCGCTTTCCCATCGATAAACGGGTGCTGTCCGTGCTGGACGTCAAGCTGACCCATCCGCAACTGTCCCTGCAGCCCGAGCGCGAACGGGTGGCCTTGAGCGTGGACGCCAGCGTGATGCCGCCGTTCATCCGCCAGACCTGGCGCGGCAGCCTGGCCATGTCGGGCCGGCTCGTGCTCGACGCCCAGCGCAACGCCGTGTACCTGAGCGAAGCGAGCGTGGACAAGGTGAGCATCGACGGCATGGACGAGTCGCAGCAGCGCCAGTTCGCCAAGGTCGCCAGCCTGGTGGCCGACCAGCTCATGCATGAAACGCCGATCTACACGTTCAAGCCCGACGAACTGCGTTACGCGGGCGTGCAATTCGTGCCCACGCAGCTCAGGACCACGGGCAATGGCTTGACGGTGACGTTCGAGCCGGTGAAGTAGCGGTGAAGTAGCGGTGAAGTAGCTCAGGCCTGGAATGCGGGCGTGGTGAGCCGCGTGGCCGTGTTATTGCGCGGCGTCGCCTCTTCATGGAACAGGTCTGCCAGGTAGTCGCACAGCGCGTCGGCGCTGATATCGTCGGGGACGATGAAATCGGCGGGCCTGCGCTTGCCTTCCGCGCCGAGATAGTATGCGCGCCACGCACCGGGATTGCCGCGGATGGCGATCAGGGTGCCGAAAACATTGAATTTGAATTCCTGCATCAAACTCCTCCAGTCCGAGAGACAGACGAATAGATAGGCCGTATTGCGGCATAGTAACATTTGCCCATCGGAACACTAGACTTATTTAATGGACATTGTTTCCCCGCCAGCAGGCCGACTATAATCCTGCCTCCCATGCCTGGACACAGCATGTTCCCCAACATGAAGTTAAAACAATTAAAGGAATCTTCGTGAAACGTTCACTCATCAGCGCCGCCTGCTGCGCCTTGTTCGCCTTCTCCTCGCCGTCGTTGTACGCCCAAGCCACCAATGCTGCCGCGCCCGTCTCCGGCATCGACCTGAAAACCCTGGACCCCGCAGTCAGCCCCAAGGATGATTTCTACGGCTACGTCAATGGCGTGTGGACCCGCAATACGGAAATCCCGGCCGACAAATCCGTCTGGGGCACGTATATCGAATTGCGCGAAATCGCGCAAGGCCAGCTGCGCGGCCTGATCGACGCCACCGTCAAGAACCCCGGCAAGCCCGGCAGCGAGGCGCACAAGATCGCCGACCTGTACACGAGTTTCATGAACGACAAGGCGCGCGATGCGGCCGGCTTCAAGCCATTGAAGGCCGAGCTGGCCCGCGTTGCCGCCATCAAGGACAAGAAGGACTTGCCGGCGCTGTTTGCTTATTTGCAAGGCAATGGCATCCAGACGCCGTTTTCCGCCTATGTGGCGCCCGATGCGCAAGATCCCGAGCGCTACACGGTCAACATCAGCCAGTCCGGCCTGGGCTTGCCCGACCGCGATTACTACCTGAAGCAAGACGATGCCAAGCTGCAAGCCGTGCGCGCCAAATACCTCAAGCATATCGAGACCATGCTGGCCATGAGCGGCGACAAGGCCGCGGCCGAACACGCGGCGCAGATCCTCGACATCGAAACGCGCCTGGCGGCCGTGCAGTGGACGCGCGTGCAGATGCGCGACCCCGTCAAATCGTACAACCGCGTCGATTTCGACAAGTTCACGGCGCTGGCGCCCGCCTTCGACTGGAACGCCTACTTTGCCGCCGCCGGCCTGGCGAAAAAGGAAAGCTCGGCCGTGGTGCGCCAGCCCAGCTTCATGACAGGCTTCTCCGAGACCGTGGCCGCCGTGCCGCTGGCATCGTGGAAGAGCTACCTGAACTGGCGCATCATCGAAAGCTATGCTTCCTACCTGGACAGCGCCACCGTCAAGGAGCGTTTCGCCTTCGACGGCACGGTGCTGCGCGGCGTGCCGCAAAGCGAACCGCAGTGGCAGCTGGCGCTCCGCTTCACGGATAACGCCATCAGCGACGCCGTCGGCAAGCGCTACGTGGACATGTATCTGCCGCCGGAAACCCGGCCCCGCGTGATGGCCATGTTCGACAATTTCGTCGCCTCGTTCAAGGATGGCATCGAGCAGCTGGACTGGATGGGCCCGGAAACCAAGAAGGAAGCGCAGCTCAAGCTGGCCGCCCTGAAACCGAAGATCGCGTACCCGGATACCTGGCGCGACTACAGCAGCATGCAGACGCAGCCGAACGACCTGATCGCCAACGTGCGCGCCTCGCGCGTATGGAGCCGCCAGCAAAACCTGGCCAAGCTGGGCAAGCCCGTCGACCGCGACGAATGGTCGATGACGCCGCAAACCGTCAACGCCAGCTACAGCCCGGCGCTGAACGCCATCACGATCCCGGCCGCCATTTTGCAGCCGCCATTCTTCAACGTGAAAGCGGAAGACGCCGTCAATTACGGCTTGCTGGGCATCACTTTCGGCCATGAGATCAGCCATGCCTTCGACGATTCCGGCAGCCAATATGACGCCAAGGGCCGCCTGCGCAACTGGTGGACGGCGCAGGACCGCGCGGCCTTCAAGGCGCTGGCCGCCGGGCTCGTCAAGCAATACGGCGCCTACAGCCCCGTGCCTGGCTACCACATCAATGGCGAACTGACCCTGGGCGAGAACATCGGCGACAATTCCGGCCTGTCGATCACCTACAAGGCTTACCAGCGCTCGCTGGGCGGCAAGCCTTCGCCCGTCATCGACGGCTTGACTGGCGAACAGCGCCTGTACATCGGCTTTGCGCAAAAATGGCGCGCGAAACTGCGTCCGGAAGCGGCGATCGCCCAGATCAAGAGCGACCCCCATTCGCCGGGCGAATTCCGCGCCAAGGGCACGGTCAAGAACCAGCCCGGCTTCTATGAAGCGTTCGGCATCAAGCCGGGCGACCCGATGTACCTGCCGCCCGAGCAGCGCGTGATCATGTGGTAAATCATGTGGTAAAGCCGTAGGGCAGTCGGGCAACCGCGCCGGGGACTATTCCTTGGCGTGGTTGAGCGTGTACCGGGGCAGCTCCACCGTCAGGTCTTCCTGGGCCAGGCGCGCCTGGCACGACAGGCGCGAGTGGGGCTGCAAGCCCCAGGCCTGGTCGAGCATGTCTTCTTCATTGTCGCCCAGCTCGTTGAGCGAATCGAAACCCTGCACCACGACCACGTGGCAGGTGGAACAGGCGCCCACCTGGCCGCAGGCATGTTCGATGTCTATCTTGTGAAGCAGCAAGGCGTCGCAAATGCTCATGTTTCCCGGCGCGTCGAAGACGGCGCCTTTCGGGGCCAGCTCGGGATGGGGCAGGACGGTGATTTTTGGCATGCGGGATTCTCCTCGGTTATCCTTCAATGCCGTCACTGTGGACCTTCCCGCCTTGGCAAGGTCAAGCCCCTGCGCGATCCTGTGCGACGATGCACGCGTCGAGATGGTCGAGCAATTGCAAGAACACGCGTTTATCCGCAAAGTGATTCATCGTGGCGCTCGTCAAGACATCGCTGGCCACCGCCGTCACGGCGGCCCTGGCCTGCGCGCAGGCGGCATGCAGCTGCGCGCGATCGAGTTCCAGCAAGGCCGTATCGATGGCTGCGCGCGTAAAATCGTAGGCATCCATACCGCAGCAGCCGGCGACACAATGGGTTTCCAGCAGGCAGATCATCTGCCACAGTTCCCCCAGCAAGGGATCGATGTCGATCGCTTGGTCATAGCGGCCGTCAAGATCGATGAATTCGATCCAGGCATCGTCGCCGATCTGGATGTCGTACTGGCGGTCGCGTTCGGTCATTTTTCAACATTCTCCGGGTCGGTGGCATCGCATTATAAAAAAAACCGCCCGAAGGCGGTTTTCCAATGCGGTGCAAGCAAGACGCTTAAATAAAATAGATCAGCGCGATGATGCCAATCACGAGCGCCACGCGGGTGACCTGGTAGGCCGTCTTGTTCCACGCCTTGAAGCGGCGGCGGTACTGGCCCATGGTCCAGGAAATCTGGAACAATTTACTCACGCCGCCCACCTGATCGCCCAGTTCGTTGGGCGAGGCGGCGGCCGTCATCAGGGTGCGGCCCAGCCAGCGGTTCAAGCCTTGCGCCCAGCGGTAGCGCATCGGGCGCTCGATGTCGCAGAACAGGATGATGCGGTCGCTGTCGGCATCGTTGCGGGCCCAGTGGATATACGTTTCATCGAACATCACGGCCTGGCCGTCGCGCCAGCTGTGGCGCTCGCCATCGACGTCGATGAAGCAGCGGTCGTCGTTCGGCGTCTGCAAGCCCAGGTGGTAGCGCAGCGAGCCGGCGAACGGGTCGCGGTGCGGGTTGAGCTTGCCGCCTTGCGGCAGTTCCGCGAACATGGCGGCCTTGATCGAGGGAATCGATTGCAGCAGCGCATAGGTTTGCGGGCACATCTGCTGTGCCGACGGGTGGTTCGCGTCATACCATTTCAGGTAGAAACGCTTCCAGCCATACTTGAAGAAGGAATTGAAGCCCACGTCATTGTTCTTCTCGGCCGCCTTGATCTTTTTCATTTCCTGCATGCGCAGCGCTTCATCGCGGATGATTTGCCAGTTCTGCTGCAGCGGTGCCAGTTCCGGGAATTGATCGACGGACAGATAGGGCGTGGCCGGCACCTTGGAAAAGGTGTGCATGAACAGGTTCAGCGGCGCCATGAACGAGGAGTGATCGAAGATCTGGCGGCGAAACGGCAGGCGCACCTTGCCCCGAAAATGAATATGTAAAACAGAAAACACAAAAATGCCCAGCAAGGCCCACTTCATACACAACCTCGTTTTGAAAGAATGGGGCAATTATAACCAGTTAATGCCCCGGCTACCCCGTGCCACGGTGAAGGAAAGATGAAGCGGCGCGCGCTGGCGCTCTGTCCTACAATGGCTTTATTTCATCACTGAAGGGGTAACAATGGAAATCTGGCACGCACCGCTCGACCTGGCCGCCCTCAACGCCGCCAGCGAGGGCACGGCCATGCGCCACCTGGGCATCGAATTCTCGGCCTTCGGCCCCGACTGGATCGAGGCGACCATGCCCGTCGACCACCGCACCATGCAGCCTTTCAAGCTGCTGCATGGCGGCGCGTCCGTCCTGCTGGCCGAAACCCTGGGCAGCATGGCCGCGAATGCCTGCCTGGACAGCCGCCGCCACGTGAGCGTGGGCCAGGAAATCAACGCCAACCACGTACGCGGCGTGCGCGGCGGCCACGTGACGGGGCGCGCCACGCCCATCCACCGTGGCCGCACCAGCCAGGTCTGGGAAATCCGCATCACGGATGATGACGGCAAGCTGTGCTGCATTTCGCGCATCACCATGGCCGTCATCGACGCCCCGGGCGCGGGCTGACACGGCGCTCCTTGACTTGCATCAAGGCACTAAAAGCGAGCGCGTGGAATCATCCATAACGCTGTTCGCTTATAATTCAGTGTGCTGTTGTATGGCGCGGGGTTTCTCCCCGCGCAGCGACATTGCCCGAAATTAGAAGCTGACTGCCCAAAAAACGCCAGTTAGAGACCCATCCCGCGCCATGCGGGAAAGGCAACACGACGGCGAGCAGATCGCTGGCTCTAGCGGAGCCGGCAACAATCAACTTTATACAGGGCAATAACAACAATGATGTCATTCAATCGTTTGACGATAGGCGCGCGCCTGAGCGCAGGCTTCGGGCTGCTGGTGCTGCTGATGCTGGTGCTGGCCGCCTTCGCGCTGCTGCGCATCGGCGCCATCTCCGGCGCCATGGACGCGCAAGAAAAAGTCCAGCTGGAAAAACTCGAACCGCTGTACGTGGCGCGCGAAGCGCTCGACCAGACGGGCCTGGCCGCCCGCAACGCGTATATCTTCCATGACCAGGCCGCCGCCGAAAAAGAACTGGCCATCCTCGACAGCCAGAAGGCGCTGTACCTGGAAGCGCTGGCGAAGCTGGCGCCGCGGTTCGCCGGCGATGCGCAGTTCGAGAAGGTCAGCACGGGCTTGAAAGCCATGGCGCAGGAACTGCAGCGTCCGCGCCAGTTCCGCGCCACGGGACAGATGGAGCAGTACGGCACCTTCCTCGTCGAGGAATGCAGCCCCCTGCGGCGCCAGATCGTCGCCGACATCGATACGGTGCTGAAAAGCGTGCAGCGCGAATCGGAGCAGGCCAGCGTGGCCGCGCGCGCCATCTACGGCCAGTCGCTGCGCTGGATCGGCGTGCTGGCCGCGCTCAGCGTGCTCATTTGCATTGCGGTCGCCACCGTCATCACGCGGGGCCTGCTGCGCCAGCTGGGCGGCGAACCCGCGTATGCGGCCACGATCGCCGGGCGCATCGCGCTGGGCGAGCTGGCCATCGACGTGCATACGCGCCACGGCGATGACAGCAGTTTGTTGTTCGCCATCAAGACCATGCGCGACAACCTGGCCGCCATCGTCGGCAAGGTAAGGCACGGCACGGAAAGCATCGCCACGGCCTCGACCGAGATCGCCTCGGGCAACCGCGACCTGTCGCAGCGCACGGAGCAGCAGGCCGGTTCGCTGGAGGAAGTGGCGTCATCAATGGAAGAACTGATTTCCACCGTGCGCCAGAATGCGGACAACGCCCAGCAGGCGAACCGCCTGGCGCGCGAGGCGTCGAAGGTGTCGGAGCAGGGCGGCAAGGCCGTGGCCGAAGTGGTGCATACCATGAGCCTGATCAATGCCTCGTCGAACAAGATCGTCGACATCATCGGCGTGATCGACAGCATCGCCTTCCAGACGAACATCCTGGCCTTGAACGCGGCCGTGGAAGCGGCGCGCGCGGGCGAGCAGGGGCGCGGTTTTGCCGTGGTGGCGACGGAAGTGCGCAACCTGGCGCAGCGCTCGAGCGCTGCCGCGCGCGAAATCAAGGCCCTGATCGACGATTCCGTCAGCAAGGTGGGCACGGGCACGGTGCTCGTCGAGCAGGCCGGTGCCACCATGCATGAGGTGGTGGCCGGCATCGGCAGGGTGACGGGCATCATGGCCGAGATCAGCCACGCCACGCAGGAGCAGGGCGCCGGCATCGAGCAGGTCAACCGCGCCATCGTCGACATGGACCGCGTGACCCAGCAAAACGCGGCCCTGGTCGAGCAGGCCGCCGCCGCCGCGCACGAACTGCAGCAGCAGGCGGCGCAGCTGGAACAGGAAGTGGGCATCTTCAAGCTGGCCCCGCCGCCGAACGGCCGCCTGCGCCTGGCGGCCTGACGCCGATGGCGCGGCGGCGCGGCGCGCCGGCAGCCATGCGCCAATAGTCGTATTCCGCGCTACAATGAGCGCTGGATCACCGCCAGGACTACTCATGCAAGTGCGCAGCAGCCATGATCTATCCAGCCCGGACGACGACAAGCCGGCGCCGCCCGTGCTGCAGCTGGCCCTTGCCGGTCTCGGCTGGGGCTTGCTCACCTGCATGCTGTGCTTTGCCATCCTGTTCCTCACCAAGTGGCTGCTGCCGCCCGAATACTGGGGCGCGCACACGGGCCTGTCCAAGTTCAAGCGGGAAATGTCGCTGCCGCTGCTGGTGTTCTGGGTCGTCATCTATTCTCCCATCCTGGAAACATTCCTCGGGCAATTGCTGCCGCTGGAAATCCTCAGGCGCCTGGGTGCCAGCCGCCAGCTGAGCATCTTTATCGGCGCCATCCTGTGGGCCATCGTGCATTTCATCAGCGGCGGCTTGCTGCACGCCATCGTCGCGCTCGGTTCAGGCGCCATGTTCAGCTTTGTCTACCTGCGCTACCGCGCGCCCACTGTGGCCGTGGCCTACGCGACAACGACCTTTGCCCGTGCCTGCAACAACATCGCCATCCTTGTTGCCGTGTTCTACGGCCTCGACGCCTAGACGCCTTTCTTTCTTCCTGAGCAAATACGGCAGCAGCGCGGCCAGCGCAACGGCCAGCAGCGCCAGGCCGTGCAGCAACTGGCGGAAGGCGGCGTCGTAGCTGGCGCGCAGCAGTATTTCGTGGCCGCCCAGCAGCTGTGTTGCCTGTTGCATATCGCCAAGCGCGGCGCGGCTGGCGGCGGCCAGCAGGGGCAGACCGGCGGGCAGTTGCCGCGCCAGCGCCGCCGCGATCAGGCCGGCCAGCATGGCGCCCGCCATAGCCAGCGCCACGCCGTCGGCGCTGATGCGCACGGTATTGAAGATGCCCGTCGCCATGCCGGCCCGCTCTGTTTCCACCACGCTCAAGGCCATGCCATCCATCAAGCCCCACGGCAAGCCGATGCCCGCGCCGACCAGCAGCAGGGGGCCGGCCAGGGCGGCGCCGCTGCCATGGCCCAGCACCTGCGCCAGCCAGGCCAGGCCAGCCGCGGCCAGCAGCAATCCCGCCGCGCACAGCATGCCGGCACTGATCCAGCGCGACAGCAGCGCCGCCAGCACGGGCACGAGCAGCAATGGCGCGGCCAGGGCCACCATCAAACGGCCCGCCGCCAGCGCGGACATGCCGTCGATGCCGATGAAACGCCCCGGCAGCATGACGATCAGCACGATGAACAGGAAGGCGGGCGAGGCGGCCAGCACTTGCACGGCGACAAAGCGGCGCTGGCGGAACAGGGTCAAGTCCAGCATGGGCTGCGCCGTCCTGCGTTCGATCCTGATAAAAATGAAAAACAGCAGCACGGACGCGGCGACGGACAGCAGCACGGCCCCGCTGCGCCAGCCGTGTTCGGGCGCCAGCAGCATGCCCAGGGTCAGCAGGCCCAGCGCGGCGCTGAAGCTGATGGCGCCGGGCCAGTCCACGCGGCCCTTGCCGCGCGCCGCATCGGCCGGCACGCTGCCCCCCACCAGCAGCAGCATGCCGATGGCGCCCAGCGCGGCCGTGGCGTAAAAGATGGCGGGCCAGCGGGCCAGCGCCAGCATGGCGCCGGCCGCCAGCGGACCGAAGGCCAGGCCCAGGCCGAAGGTCGTGCCCAGCACGCTCATTACGCGGCTGCGCGCCGCGCCGTGGAACAGGGGCGCCAGCGACGACATGGCGGCGGCGAACGCGGCCGCGCCGCCCAGACCCTGCACGAAGCGCAGTGCGGCGATCCATGCCACCGAGGGCGCACCGGCGATGGCAATGGTGGCCGCGCAAAACAGGGCCAGCCCCGCCAGCCAGACGCGGCGCCGTCCCAGCACGTCCGTCAGGCTGCCCGCCACCATCATGGCGCTGCCGTAGCTGAGGATGTATGCGTTGACGACCCAGTTCAGGGCGGCGGCGCTGCCGTGCAGTTCGGCGCCGAGGGCGGGCAAGGCCACGGCCGGACCCGTGAAGCATAGGGGAATGAGCAAGCCCGTCAGGCAGGCGGCCAGCACTTGCAGCGGGAGAGAAAGGCGGGAAGAAAAGGGCATCGGTGTCGGATATGAAAGAAAGAGGGACGAGTATGGCGCGCCCGCCATTGAAGAAAAATGGGCTAAACTGACGAACATATCGGACAAGAATATCTTCAATGGAAAATCGTATGGATAGCCTGGGAGGCATCGCCATGTTCGTGCAGGTGGCCGACAGCGGCAGTTTTTCGGCCACGGGCCGGCTGCTGGGCCTGTCATCGTCGGCCGTGGGCAAGAGCGTGGCGCGCATGGAAGCGCGGCTCGGCGCGCGGCTGTTCCAGCGCAGCACGCGGCACCTGGCGCTGACGGCCGAAGGAGAAAAATTCCTGCAGCGCTGCAAGCGCATCCTGGCCGAGGTGGCAGCGGCCGAGCGCGAGCTGGGCGAATCGGGCGGCGCGCCGAGCGGCCGCCTGCGCATCAGCCTGCCACGCTACAGCGGCCTGTTCGAACCGGCCATCGCCGCCTTCATGCAGGCGTATCCCGCCATCGAACTCGATCTCGATTTCTCCGACGCCATGGTCAACATCGTCAGCGACGGCTTTGACGCGGCCGTGCGCACGGGCGAACTGGCCGATTCGGGCTTGATGCGGCGCAAACTGTGCACGTTCCGCCGCCTGCTGGTGGCCTCGCCCGCCTACCTGGCGCGCCATGGCCGGCCCGCCGACGGTGCCGAACTGCTGCGGCACCAGCGCCTGCACTACCGTTTTCCCGCCACGGGCCGCCTGGAACAGTGGCCGCTGATGGATGAGGCTGCCCAACCGGCGCCGGGCATGGTCTGCAACAGCGTGGAAATGCGTGTCTTCCTGGCCGTGCAGGGGCAGGGCATCGCCTACCTGCCGGCCTTTGCCGTGCAGCGCGAGTTGGCGGCGGGGCAGCTGGTCTCGCTGCTGGACGCGCATACGCAGGCGCGCACGGCGTTCTGGCTGCTGTGGCCGGCCAGCCAGCACCTGCCGCCGCGCCTGCGCGTGTTCATCGATTTCTTGGTGGAACAGTTACAGGAGCGTACTTTTGGAGGCTGGCCTTGAGCGATGACAACGCCGCCCTGCGGCGCCACGTGGCCGGCGCCATCGTGCGCCACGCCCACCCGTTCGGCATCGCGCCGCTGCCGCCGCAGGAAGCACTGACGGCGGCCCTGCGCGACGACTGGGTGCGGCCCCTGTACATGGGTCTGCACCAGCCCCAGGCGAGCGCATGCGTGGCGCGGCTGGCGCAGGTCGACGCCGCTCTCATCGCCCGCCTGCTGGGGCAATTCGACTGGCGCAGCCGCACGGCGGGCGCCTACCTGGCCGCATTGACCGGGCAGGGCGCCTTCACGGACCAGCTGGGCGGCCTGCTGCTGGCCAGCGAGGTCTGCTACGCGGGCAGCGCCTATTGCCTGGCGCTGGCCGTTTTCGACACGCCCGCCAGCCGCGACTACCTGCACCGCTATCTTGAGCATTACCTGCGCCAGCCGCAGCTGTACTTTGATCAGGAACAAGCCATGGCTGCCATCGCCTGGCTCGATGGCCAGCACGGCCGGAATGAGGCGGCGCGCCACGCGCCAGCCTGGGCCGGTTTCGCCGCCAGCCGGCCGGGTCTGGCGCTGGACGATGCACGCGCGCTGTTTACCGGCCGCATGGCCACCCTGCGCGCCTTGCAGGCCGGGGCGCCCGGCAAATAAGCGCCAGCCGCACCGGACGCGCCTGCGCGCGCCTTTCTTCTTTCTCTTCCTTCTCCCGCCGTTGCGCTTCCTGCCACCAGTGTGACATTTGCATGACAAATAACAGTGTGTCGTCCGCTTGCGCGTCAGTAGGGGGTGCATGCGAGGCGGCGCTCAAGCGCGCGCCGTCCATGCGCCGAAAGAGCCGGACCGTTGAAGGTGCACGCTGAACTGCAAGTGGATGCGGCCGGGACTTTTGCCTTGCATGTCAGCTTGCGCCGACATATTCACCCTTGGTTTTGAAGTTTAACGACAGGAAACTGCAACATGACTGAAAAAATTGCATCTGACACCAACGTCTCCGCCGTCGAGGCTTACCTGAACAGCTCTGCGCTGGCGGCCCCGCAGCGTTTCGTGGGCACGGCGAACGCCGATGTGCTCAGCGGCACCACGGGCGCCGACGTGCTCGAGGGACTGGCGGGCGACGATACGTATTACGTCAACCACAGCGGCGACGTGATCGTCGAGCTGGCCAACGGCGGCAGCGACAAGGTGTACACCAGCGTGAATTACACCTTGCCCGACAATGTGGAGAGCGTGTACCTGACTGCCGCCGGGCTGAGCGTGACGGGCAGCGCCAACACGAATAACGTCTTTTTCGTCGATGTGGCCGGCGGCAACAGGATCGATGGCGGCGGCACGGGCAACGCGGTCAACTACGCCGCTTCCGCCACGGGCGTGACGGCCACCCTGTCCGGGGCGAACGGCCCGGTGAGCGCGCCTCCCGGCAGCGACGTGCTGCTCAATATCGCCAACATCGTCGGCAGCAAGCTCGACGATGTCTTGACCGGCAACGAGCTCAAAAACGCCCTCGTGGGCGGTTTTGGCAACGATGTCCTACGCGGCGGCAAGGGCGACGACACGCTGGCGGGCATGCAGGGCAACGACACGTATATCTTCGCGCGCGGCGACGGCGCCGACGTGATCGTTGAAGGGGAAGAGGCGGGCAGCCATAACGTGGTCTCCTTCCTGGCCGGCGTCAACGCCGATCAGCTGTGGTTCCGCCAGGTGGGCACGGCGCTGGAAGTAAGCACCATCGGCACCGGCGACAAGATCACCGTCAACGCCTGGTTTGCCAGTGCGGCGCCGCGCATTCAGGAGTTCCGCACGGCCGAAGGCCGCGTGCTGCTGGGCAGCGACGTGCACAAGCTGGTGCAGGCGATGGCAGGGCTGGCGATGCCGCCGGCCGGCCAGCTGACCCTGCCAGCGGCGACCGCCGCCGCTCTGGCGCCGGCGCTGGCGCAGAACTGGCGCACGGAAGGACCGAACCAGCCCAGCAATGGCACTTTCACCGGCACGGCGAACCCGGACATCATCAAGGGCACGGCGGGCGCCGACGTGATGACGGGCCTGGCCGGCGACGACATTTATTATGTCAACCACAGCGGCGACGTGGTGGTTGAACAGGCTGGCGGCGGACGCGATACCGTCTATGTCAGCGCCAACTACACGGTGGCCGAGCATATCGAAGAGGTGCACATCAGCGCGGCCGGCCTGACCGTGTCCGGCAGCAACAGCGACCAGCGCTTCCATGTCGACGTCAGCGGCAGCAACGTGCTGCTGGGCGCCGGGCTGGATAATGTTGCCAGCTATGCCGGTTCCCAGACGGGCGCGGTGGCTACCCTCTACTCCATCCATGGCACGCCCACGGCGCTGCCTGGCAGCGACGTGCTGGTCAATTTCAGTAGCGTGGAAGGCAGCGCCTATGACGACGTGCTGTCCGGCAACGAGCGGGCAAATGCCCTGTCCGGCGGCCTCGGCAACGACACCTTGCAAGGCGGCAAGGGCGACGACCTGCTGACCGGCGGCCTGGGCGACGATATCTATGTCTTCGCCCGTGGCGACGGCAACGACCTCATTGTCGAAACGGCTGCAGAAGCCAATTATGATGCCATCGCCTTTCTGGCCGGCATCAACATCGACCAGCTGTGGTTCCGCCAGGTGGGCACGGACCTGGAAGTGAGCACCATCGGCACCACGGACAAGATCACCATCCGCGGCTGGAATGCGGCCACGCCGAACATCGAGGAATTCCGCACGGCTGCCGGCCACATCCTGCGCGGTGCGGACGTGCAATTGCTGGTGCAGGCGATGGCGAACCTGGCGCCGCCGCCGCTGGGCCAGCTGACCTTGCCGGCAGGCACCGCCGCCGCCCTGGCGCCCGTGCTGGCACAGGCCTGGCACTTCAACGGTCCCACGCAGCCGACGGGACAAACCTTTGTCGGCACGGCGAATGCCGACGTCATCAACGGCACGGCGGGCGCCGACCTGATGGAAGGGCTGGGCGGCAACGATACCTATTACGTCAATCACAGCGGCGACTTCATCGTGGAGCGGGGCAACGGCGGCACCGACACCGTGTACACCAGCGTCAGCTACACGGTGGCCGACAACGTCGAGTACGTGCGCCTCAGCGGCCCCGGCCTGGCAGTGACGGGCAGCGCCTACACCAACAACGTGTTTTTCGTCGATACCCCTGGCGGCAACGTGCTCGATGGCGCCGGCGCAGGCAACACGCTCAATTATCTCAATGCCGGCACGGGCGCGACGGTGGCCTTCGCGCCCGTCGGCGCTGCCTTGGCGGCGCGTCCGGGCGTGGACGTGGTGGCCAACTTCAATGCGGTCATCGGCAGCAAGTTCGATGACGTGCTGACGGGCAATGAGCTCAAGAATATCTTTGTGGGCGGTCTCGGCAACGATACCTTGCAAGGCGGCAAGGGCGACGACATCCTGTCCGGCGCGCTGGGCAACGACACCTATGTCTTCGCCCGCGGCGACGGCGTTGACGTGATCAACGAGGCGGACGAGGCGGGCAGCCGCGACGTGGTGGCCTTCCTGGCCGGCGTCAGCGCCGAGCAGCTGTGGTTCCGCCAGGTGGGCACGGCCCTGGAAGTGAGCACCATCGGCACGGGCGACAAGGTCACGGTCACGGGCTGGTACGAGAGCACCTTGCGGCGCATCGAGGAATTCCGCACGGCCGATGGCCGCGTCTTGCTGGGTGGCAATGTGCAAAACCTCGTGCAGGCGATGGCGGGCCTGACGCCGCCGCCGGCCGGCCAGCTGACCTTGCCTGCATCCACGGCTGCCATCCTGGCGCCTGCGCTGGCGCAGAACTGGCGTGCTGCGCAGCAATTCGGCGTGGCCAGCCAGGGCGGATCCGCTGCCTGGCAAGCGGATCCGGCGCAGCTGGTGCAGGCCATGGCCGGTTTTGCCGTGCCGGCCGCCGCATCGGCGCCCTGGTCCGGCCACGGCAACCCGTCGACGCAGATCCAGCTGGCGGCAGCGCATTGATCGCTTACGTTGATCGCTTGAGCACGTAGTTCCACCCCCGCGCAGCCGGGCCGGCCTTGCACGTGCCGGCCTAGCTGCGCCATTGATTTCCGACATGATCCGATGACCGCACTTCCATATCGCCACGCTACCTCGTCCACCGAACCCGCGCCCGACACGGGCCTGCTGTCGCTGCTGCTGATGGCCAGCCTGCACGGCATCGCCGCCGATGGCGCCCAGCTCAAGCACGCTTTCGGCCAGGCCGTGTTTACGCGCCAAACCGTCCTGCTGGCCGCGAAAGGGCTGGGCCTGACGGCCAAGCTGGTGTGCCAGGCGCCGCAACGGCTGGCGCAAGCGCCGCTGCCCGCCATCGCCATCGGTCACGACGGGCGTTTCTTTATCCTCGGCAAGGTCGACAGCAGCGACGGCGCCGTGAGCAAGGTGCTGATCCAGCATCCGGGCCAGCCGCCGCAGATCCTCGGCCGCGACGCTTTCCTCGCCGCCTGGTCGGGCGAACTGATCTTTTTTACCAGCAAGGCCAGCTATGCGGGCGAGACGGCCCGCTTCGACTTCAGCTGGTTCATCCCCGCCATCGTCAAATACCGCAGGCTGCTGGGCGAAGTGCTGCTCATTTCCTTCGTGCTGCAATTGATCGGCCTGGCCACGCCCCTGTTTTTCCAGGTGGTGATGGACAAGGTGCTGGTCAACCACGCCATGCAGACCTTGAACGTGGTGGCCATCGGCCTGGTCTGCGCCATCGTCTTCGAGGCGGCGCTGGGCCTCATCCGCACCTATGTTTTCGCGCGCACCAGCAGCAAGATCGACGTGGAACTGGGCGCGCGCCTGTTCCGCCACTTGCTGGCCTTGCCGATCGCGTATTTCCAGGCGCGCCGCGTGGGCGATTCCGTGGCGCGCATCCATGAACTGGAAAACATCCGCTCTTTTCTTACCGGCAACGCCATGACCCTGGTGCTCGACCTGCTGTTTTCCTTCATCTTCATCGCCGCGATGCTGTGGTACAGCGCCGCGCTCAGCGTCGTCGTGCTCGCGTCGATCCCCGTCTATGCGGCCCTGTCAATGCTGCTCACGCCCGTGCTGCGGGGGCGCTTGAACGAGAAATTCAACCGCAGCGCGGAAAACCAGTCTTTTCTGGTTGAAACCATCAGCGGCGTCGATACCGTCAAGGCCATGGCCGTGGAACCGCGCTGGCAGCAGCAGTGGGAAAGGCAGCTGGCCGGCTATGTGTCGGCCGGCCTGTCCGCGAACAACATCGGCATGCTGGCCAGCGGCGGCGTCACCCTGGTGAGCAAGCTGGTGACGGCGGCCATCATGTGGTGGGGCGCCACCCTCGTCATTGACGGCAGGATGACGGTGGGCGAGCTGGTGGCCTTCAATATGCTGGCGGGGCAGGTGGCCTCGCCCATCCTGCGCCTGGCGCAGCTGTGGAACGATTTCCAGCAAGTGGGCATTTCCATGAGCCGGCTCGGCGACATCCTCAACGCCCGCACGGAAGCGGGCAGCCAAAACGCGGGCAGCCAGAAGGCGCGCCTGCCGCGCATCGCCGGCGCCATCGACTTCCAGCAGGTGGGTTTCCGCTACCGGCCGGACGCGGCCGAGGTGCTGCGCGAGGTGTCGATCGCCATCGCGCCCGGCGAGGTGATCGGCATCGTCGGGCGTTCCGGCTCCGGCAAGAGCACCCTGACGCGGCTGGCGCAGCGCCTGTACATCCCCGAGCGGGGCAAGGTGCTGATCGACGGGCAGGACATCGCCGTCATCGACACGGCGTCGCTGCGGCGCCAGATCGGCGTGGTGCTGCAGGAAAACATCCTGTTCAACCGCTCCGTGCGCGACAACATCGCCCTCAGCGACCCGGCGCTGCCCATCGAGGCGGTCATTGCCGTGGCGAAACTGGCAGGCGCCCACGATTTTATCTGCGAGCTGCCGGAAGGCTACGACACCATGGTGGGCGAGCACGGCACGGGCTTGTCGGGCGGCCAGCGCCAGCGCATCGCCATCGCCCGCGCCCTGATCGGCGACCCGCGCATCCTGATTTTTGACGAGGCGACGAGCGCGCTCGACTACGAGTCGGAAAAGATTATCCAGGATAATATGCGCGGCATTTGCGCGGGGCGCACGGTACTCATCATCGCCCACCGCCTGTCGGCCGTGCGCGAAGCGCACCGCATCGTCGTCATGGAGCGGGGGCAGGTGGCGGAACTGGGCAGCCACGACGTGCTGCTGAAACGGCCGGGCGGCATCTACGCCCATTTGTACAGCCTGCAGCAGGGCGGCGCCGGGAGCGCAACAGGGGACGCAACATGAGCGCCGGCCACCGTCTCGCCGCGTATGGCGAGTTATTGAAACGTTATGCCCAGGTGTTGCGGCATAGCTGGCAAAGCCGCGCCACCCTGGGCGGCCCCGTGCTCAGCGAAGACGAGGCGGGCTTCCTGCCGGCCGCGCTGGCGCTGCAGGAACGGCCCGTGTCGCCGTCGCTGCGCCTCACCGCCAGGGTGCTGATGCTGCTGGTCGGCTGCGTGGTGCTGTGGGCCGTCTTCGGCAAGGTCGACATCATCGTGCATGCGGCGGGCAAGATCATTCCATCCGGTAACACCAAGACCATCGCTTCCGTCGACGTGGCCGCCGTGCGCGCCCTGCACGTGCGCGAGGGGCAGGCCGTGCAGGCGGGCCAGCTGCTGGTGGAACTCGACAGCCGGGGGCCGGACGCCGAGCGCGACAAGGCGGCCGGCGACGCCGTGGCGGCTGCGCTGCAGATGGCCCGCGCGCGCGCGCTGATCGCCGCCGTCGATACGCACGCGCCGCCGAAGCTGGCGGCGCCGGAGCAGGCATCCGCGCTGGAGCGCGCCGCCGCGCAGGCGCACGTGGATGGCCAGTACGCGAGTTTTCGCGCCCGGCTGGCGCATCTCGACGGCGAAATCGCCCGCTACGCGCAGGCGCTGCCATTGGCGGCGCAGCGGGCCGGCGATTACCGGGCGCTGCTGGCCACGCGCGACGTGGCCGAACACGCGTGGCTGGACAAGGAGCAGGCGCGCATCGACCTGGCCGGCCAACTGGCGTCGGCCCGCAGCGAACGGGCGGCCCTGGTGGCGCAGACGCGGAAAGACGCCTACGACGCGCTGGCGGAAGGGGCGAGGGTGGCGGCGGCCAGCGGCCAGGATGCGCGCCGCGCTGGCGCCCGCGGCAGCCTGCTGCGCCTGACGGCGCCCGTCGACGGCACGGTGCAGCAGCTCAAGCTGCATACGGTGGGCGGCGTGGTGCCGGCCGCGCAGGCGCTGATGCAGATCGTGCCGCGCCAGGGCAGGCTGGAAATCGACGCCATGCTGGAAAACCGCGACGTGGGCTTTGTGCAGGCAGGGCAGGCGGTCGCCGTCAAGATCGACGCTTTCGACTACACCAAGTATGGCACCGTGCCCGCCGTCGTCAGCAGCGTCTCGCGCGATGCCATCGAGGATGAAAAAAAGGGGCCTGTCTACGCCGTCAGGATCACCTTGCGCCAGCCGGCCATCGTCATCGACGGCAGATTGGTGCCGCTGTCGGCCGGCATGGCCGTGCGCGCGGAAATCCGCACGGGCACGCGCAGGGTGGTCGAATATGTGCTCTCGCCGCTGGTGCGGCACCAGAAGGAGGCGCTGCATGAACGCTAGGCACGCCGCCATTTTCTTCGCCGCCGGTTTGTTCCTGGCCGCCGCGCCAGTCCGGGCGCAGATGCTGGACGCCGCGCCATGTCCGTCCACGTACGAGGGCCATGTGCCGTTGACCTTGCCGGCGGCCGTCGACCTGGCCCTGTGCCGCAACGCGCAGGTGCACGGCGCCTGGGCCGGCATCCGGCTGCAGGCGGCCGGCGTGGGCGAGGCCAGGGCTGCCTACCTGCCCACCCTGAATGGGGGCTTGAGCCGGGTGCACGACCGCACCGCCTATCCGGGCGCGGACACGCCGTCCGGCAGCCTGAACAGCAATACGGGTTCGCTGAGCCTGTCCTGGCGCCTGTTCGACTTCGGCGGGCGCGCGGCGGGCCAGCGTTCCGCGCAAGCCATGCTGGACGCGGCCCTGGCCAACCGCGACGCCGTGCTGCAACAGACCCTGGCGGCGACGGTCAGCGCGTATTTCGAGGCGCAGACGGCGCGCGCCAGCGTGCGCATGCGGCAGGAATACCAGGCGCTGGCCAATGAAACGGTGCAGGCCACGCAGCGCCGCGCCCAGCGGGGTCTCGGCTCGCACAGCGACACCCTGCAGGCGGCCAGCGCCCTGGCCAAGGCGGCCCTGGGCGCCAGCCGCGCCGACGGCGAGTTCCACAAGGCGCGCGCGGTGCTCATTTACACCCTGGGCTTGCCGGCCGATGCGGGCGTGACCCTGGACGAGGACGCGGACGGCGCGGCGGCGGGCCTGCGCGAGGGCTTGCAGGATGAGCTGCACGCCTGGCTGGCAAGGGCCAGGGAGCGCCACCCGGCCATCCTGGCGGCGCAGGCGCAGCTGGCGGCGGCGCGCGATCGGGTGGACATTGCCCGCTCGGAGGGCCGCCCCAGCATCGACCTGACGGCCAATCTCTACCAGAACGGCCGTCCGAACCAGGGCTTGTCGCCGGCCTCCACGCGCGAAACCCTGGTAGGCATCTCGCTCAACATCCCCCTGTTCGACGGTTTTGCGCGCCACTACAAGGTGCGCGGCGCGCAGGCGCAGGCCGGGCAAAGGGAAGCCGAGGCTGAGGAAGTGCGGCAGCAGACCCTGATGGAACTGGTGAAAGCGCATGCGGATGCCAGCACGGCGCTGGCCAACCTGGCCGCCTCGCAAGCGTGGCTGGATGCGGCGCAGGACGCGCTGGCCAGCGTGCGGCGCAAGTTCGGCCTGGGCGCGGCCGATATCCTGGAAATGCTGAACACGCAGTCGGCGCTGCTCGAGGCGCGGCAGGAGCGCATCCGTTGCCAGGCGGAATGGCGCTCGGCCCGCCTGCGGCTGCTGGCCAGCGCCGGCATCCTGGGACGCGACGACGTCGCGCAAGGCGGCGGCAAATTGCGCGCCCCGGCGGCGCAATTGTGACTATATTAGAGGGGCTAATCCATACACCGGCCAAGGGAGACATCATGCACAGCGTACAAAAGATTACCCCATGTTTATGGTTCAACGGCAACGCCGAGGCGGCGGCCCGGTTTTATACGGAAATATTTCCCAATTCCAAGATCGGCCAGATCCTGCGCTACGGCGAGGAGGGCAAGGAAATCCACGGCCAGGAGCCGGGCAGCGTGCTGACGGTGGCCTTCGAGCTCGATGGCCAGACGTTTACGGGCTTGAACGGCGGCCCCCTGTTCCAGTTTTCCGAAGCGATCTCGTTCCAGGTCAATTGCGAAACCCAGGACGAGGTTGACCACTACTGGAATCTGCTGTCCCGGGGCGGGCCGCCGGAAGCGCAGCAATGCAGCTGGCTCAAGGACCAGTTCGGGGTATCGTGGCAAATCGTGCCCACCATCATGGTCAAGCTGCTGGGCGATCCCGACCCCGTCAAGGCCCAGCGCGTGATGAAGGCCATGATGGGCATGAAGAAGATCGACATCGACGAGATCAAGCGCGCGTACGCGGGCTAGCCTGCCACGCGGGGCAGGGGGCGCACGCCAGCGGCGCGCCCTGTCCAAGATGGCCGGCATTTGCTATAGTTCCGGCCATCTTTCCATTGCCAGATTGACCCTGCCCATGACTATCAGCACCAGCAACACCATCGCGCCCCGCACCTTCGGCACGCCATTGTCTTCCACCGCCATCAAGGTCATGCTGCTGGGTTCCGGCGAACTGGGCAAGGAAGTGATCATCGCGCTGCAGCGCCTGGGCGTGGAAGTGATCGCCGTCGACCGCTATCCGAACGCGCCGGGCCACCCCGTGGCGCACCGCTCGCACGTGATCGACATGAGCGACGGCGTGGCGCTGGCCGCCCTGATCGACCTGGAAAAGCCGGACCTGATCGTGCCGGAAATCGAAGCCATCGCCACCGAGACCCTGGCGGCGCTGGAAGCGGCGGGCCAGATCACGTGCATCCCGAATGCGCGCGCGGCCGTGCTGACGATGAACCGCGAAGGCATCCGCACCCTGGCCGCCGAAACGCTCGGCGTGGCGACTTCTCCCTACCGCTTCGCCAGCAGCCTGCAGGAGTTGCAGGCCGCTTGCCAGGAGATCGGCTTCCCGTGCGTGGTGAAACCCGTGATGTCCTCGTCGGGCAAGGGTCAGTCCAAACTGGATGGCGCCGCTGACGTGGAGGCGGCGTGGGCGTATGCGGCCAGCGGCAGCCGCGTCGATACGGGCCGCGTCATCGTCGAGGGTTTCATCGACTTCGACTACGAAATCACCCTGCTGACAGTGCGCGCCGTGGGCGCCTCGGGACAGATCGAGACGCAGTTCTGCGAACCGATCGGCCACTTGCAGGTGCACGGCGACTACGTGGAATCGTGGCAGCCGGCGCGCATGGCGCCGCTGGCTCTCGAGCGTTCGCGCGAGATCGCCCGCAAGGTGACGGACAACCTGGGCGGCCTGGGCCTATTCGGCGTGGAGCTGTTCGTCAAGGACGACATGGTGTGGTTCTCGGAAGTGAGCCCCCGTCCGCACGACACGGGCATGGTCACCATGGCCAGCCAGGTGCAGAGCGAATTCGAGCTGCACGCGAAAGCCATCCTGGGTCTACCCGTCAACGTGGCGCTGCGCTCGCCCGGCGCCTCGGCCGTCATCTACGGCCAGCTGGAAGCGAAAGGCATCGCCTTCGAAGGCGTGGCCGACGCCTTGAGCGTGCCGGGCGCCGACCTGCGCCTGTTCGGCAAGCCGGAATCGTTCGCCCGCCGCCGCATGGGCGTGGCGCTGGCAACGGCCGGCGATATCGACACGGCGCGCGAACGGGCCGTGCTGGCCGCGTCGAAAGTCAAGCCGGTGGCGCGCTGATGGCCCTGGCGGCGCACGCCAGCCTGCCGCTGGCCGACGCCGGCGGCGACGACATCAAGCGCAAGCTGCGCGGCCACATCGCGCGGCGCAACCTGGCCGGCGCCGCCAACGACTGCAAGTGGAACGAGCTGCTGGCCTTCATGCGCGGGCGCACCGACTGGGCGCCGTCGTACCGCTATGGTTCCGTCAGCGGCTACGTGTCGCGCTGGGACACGGAATGGGATTACCATCCGCCGTTTCCGTTCATGGGCGTGGAATGGTTCGACATCAGCCTGTACTCGGAAGAACACGTGGCCATGCTGCTGCCGAAGAAAATCATCGACCATGGCGTGTGGATCGTGCCGGAGCTCCAACGCATCGGTTTCGATTTCGAGGTGCGCGACCGGGTCGCGCGCATCTGGGGCTATCTGCCCCGTTCCTATCACGATTTTCCTCCCGCCGACTAATTCAAGGAGTATTCTCATGCCTGAAAACGTTATCCCGCAAGTACCGCAACCGGACGACGCCGTCGTCGGCAAGGAGGCGGGCGCGCAGATGCTGGCAACGGCCTGCGCCGCGCGCGACGCCTTTTATGCCACCCTGGGCAGCGTAGATGCCGACGTGCTGGCGCCGCTGGTCAACCCCGCCTTCATGGGCGGTCCGCGCTGGCCATCGCTGCGCCAGGCCTGGCGCGTGATCCGCCGTGCCGATTCCATCCTCATCGCCAGCGACGGCTTGAGCGATCCGTTCGAGGATGACGACGACGTGTTCGTGCCGCGCGGCCACCTGCTGGAAGTGTGTATCGAGGCGCCGCTGTCCGCCTTCGACGGCGATCCCGTGCAGGCATCGTGGCTGTTCGACGTGATCTACCAGGTCAGCCAGAACGTGGCCGACCACGGTTCCATCGATTTGCTGGTGCAGCGCCACGGCAGCGTGTCGATGGTGCTGGACGTGCGGGATGCGCCGGCAGGCCTCGAAGACGAGGACGAACAGGTGGGCGTGCTGCTGGCCCAGGGAGCGGCCACGCTTCCTCCGGCGTTCGCCACGCCGTATGGCGAAGTGCTGCTGCTCACCGTCACCGTGCTGCAGCCGGCCGAACTGGCGCACATCGGCGGTGCCGAAGACAAGGCGCAAGCGCGGCGCGACCTGGCCGCCGCGCTGGCCGCCTCGCCGACGGGTCACCTGAGCGTGGCCAGCCGGCCAGCCCTCATTCCCCGCTAGGATCTTCGGCCGGCGGCACGGCCGGTTCTTCTGCTTTCGGTGCTTCCTTCGCCTCAACGGCGGCCGGCGCGGGCGGCGGTTCCTTCCACTTGCCCGCCGCCTTCAGCTTGTTCTTCAGGCCCGGCAGGGGAAAGCCCAGCGCATACGCTTTTTGCGCGTGCGCGCTGGCCTTCTCGTATTCCTTCTTTTTCACGTACATCAGGCCCAGGTTGTACTGGATGGTAGCCTGCTCGGGCGCCAGGCGGCTGGCCGCGTCCAGCTGTTCCAGCGCCGCCCCATCCTGGCCCGTGGCCAGCAGGTAGCTGCCATACACCATGCGCGCCGTCACGTCGTGCGGCGCGAAGGCGATGGCGCGCTCGAAAAAGCAGCTGATCGTGTAGCGGGCGCCGGGCGGCTGCGCGCTTTTCAGGCGCAAACCCAGTTTCGCCATCGAGGCCAGCGCCCGGTGGTGGTTCGGGAAGTGCTCCAGGGTGTAGCTGATGTCGCCGCCCACGCTGGTCGTCATGCCTTGCGTGAGCGTTTCCACTGCGCGCGAAAAATGGAATTGCTCGACGACGGACAGGCCCTCGCGGTCTTCCGCGCTCGTATAGTCGCCGCCCGTGGTGCCCTTGACGTAGGGCGGGCATGCGGCCGCCGTCATGCCGCAGCAGGCGGCCAGGGTGCAGGCGAGTATCGGATGCTTCATGCTGTTCTCCTGTGGCTGACCTGGTCCAGCACCTCGGCCAGGGCGTTGCTGCGGGCTTGCCGCGATTCCAGGGCGATGGCCGTGGGGCTGGCCAGCGGCGCGCGGCCCTGGTGCGCCAGTTCCAGGAAGCGCAGCAGCGCGCGCGCGCAATCGCCGCTCGAGGCCAGCTGGCCGATGGTGTCGATGCCGCAGTGGCGCAGCTTGGCCGCGCTGTCGCCCGCCACGTCCGTCAGCGCGAGGATGGGCCGGCGGCAGCGCAGGTATTCATACAGCTTGGCGGGAATCTGCCCGTTGCAGTTGGCCGCCTGCAGCAGCAGCAGGCCGTCGGCGGCCAGCATTTCCCGCAGCGCCGCGCCGTGCGGCTGCAACGGTTCCAGGCTGACCAGGTCCCCGATGCCGTACTTCGCCAGCAGGCCCGCCAGCCACGCATCGTGGCCCGTGGCGCGCAGCACCAGCTGGAAATTGCGCGCATGCAGCACGCCGTCGCGGCGCAGCCGGGCCAGCGCCTCGAACAGCGCTTGCGGGTCGCGCTCGGACGGGTAGATCACGCCGCTGTGCAGCAGCAGAAAGCGGCCGCCGTGTCCCGTGCGCGCAGGGCTGTCCGGGTAGCCGTCTTCATCGTAGCCATTTTCGATCAGGTGGAAACGCTCGCGACCCACCTGCGCCAGGCGCCGCCGGTGCGCGTCGATGGCGCCCGGCGTGGTGCAGACGATGGCCGCGCCGCGCGCCGCGATGCGCTGTTCGATCCACGCATGCATGCGGTGCAGGCGCGGCTCGGACGGATACGGCGCCAGCGGGTCGCTGTCGTCCAGCATGGGGTCGCGCTGGTCGGCGATCCACGGCAGGCCGCTGAGTTTTTGCAGGGTCAGCGCGATCAGGTGCGCCGTGGCGATCGGATACGTGGACCAGATGGCGTCCGGGCGGTACTCGCGGATCATGCGCAGGCCGGCCGGCACGGCGCTCAGCCACCAGGAACTCCAGCGGTCGGGCAAGGCCAGGCAGCGCGGATAGCGTCCGGCGATGGACAAATGGCGCGCCGCGTCCAGCGCCAGGGTGCGCCGCACGGTGGCGCGCTCCCCGATCTGCGCCAGCTGCGACGTTCCTTTTTGCGCATACGCGACAGGGCTGGGACTGAGCACCAGCGGCTGCCAGCCGCAGGCGGGCAAATGACGGGCGAAGCCCAGGGTGCGCAAAATGCCGCTGCCGCCGGCCAGCGGCGGAAAATGGTAGGCGACCATCAGCACCCGTTTTGGTCGGGCCGCGTTCAGTCGGGCCGCGTTCGGACTGGCGTCTAGCATGACTGCAGCCAGCGTGCGCACAGCTCTTCCACTGCGCCGCGCCAGGCGGCGCTGGCGAACGTATGGTTGGCGCCCTCGACCCGCGCCTGCGTCCATTGCGCGCGGGCGGCCACGCCGCGCCAGGCCGGGTCGCCAGCGAGCAGCGCTTGCCACTCGCGCGCGCCGAGGTCGTCGCCGCTGAGGATCAAGAGCACCTTGCCCTGGAATTGCGCCAGCGACCGCAGCAAGGCCGGCGCGGGCGCATCGTCGTCTGGCGTTGCCTGCTCCTGCGTGGCGGCCGCCACCTGCCGCAGCGACGCCAGGCTGGCGCCCAGCTGCAGTCCGCCGCCAGCCAGCTTGCGCCAGAACGCGCCTTGCAGCAGGCGCGGCAAATAATAATGGCGCAAGGTGGCGCGCGCCAGGCCGGCGCTGCTGCGCACCCACGGGTTGAGCAGCACCAGGGCATGGACGCGCGCATCGCACGGCGCATGGCAGGCGGCCGCCGTGGCGCCGTCGCACAAGCCCCACAGCGCCACTTCGCGCAAGGATGGCACAGCGTCGAAGAATTGCGCCAGCGCGCCGGCGATGTCGGGACCGGCGGCGCGGTAGTCGCGCGGGCGACCTTCGCTGTCGCCCATGCCGCGCAGGTCGAAACGCAGCACGGGCCAGCCTTGCGCGGCCAGGGCGCGGGCCAGCAGGACGAACTGGCGGTGGCTGCCGATCCGGTACTGCGGCCCTCCCGTGACGATCAACACGCCGCGCGGGCCGGGCGCGGCGGGCAGGCTGAGGATGCCGACCATATGCGCCTGCGCCTCGCCGTCTTCCGCCGCGCTGCGAAAGCGCAGGGCCAGTTCGCGCACGGCGTGCGCCGCGAGGTGCTGCTGACTGCTGTCGCGTTTCATGGCGGCGTCCTTTCCTCGTCGAGCCAGTCGCGGCACAGCGCCCGCGTGGCGTGCAGCAGTTGCGGACACGCCAGCAGCTCGCCGCTGTGCCAGAACGGGCCGTCGCCGAAGCTGGCCACGTGCACGGCGGCGCCGTGTTCGCGCCATTCGCGCGCCAGTGGCGGCAAGGGTGCGGCTGCCTGTTCCGCTCCCCGGTAATCGAGCCAGTAGACGGGAACGGACGGCAGCAGGGCGGCAGCGCTGATGCCATCGATGGCGTGCGCCAGTTCCGGCGCCAGCAGGTAGCCGGCCACTTCCACGGACTCGCCTTGCGCCAGTGCGGCGCGGGCATCGCCCGGCGCCTCCCGCGTGCCGCCGGCCAGCATGCCCGCCGCCAGGCGCAGGCGCAGGAAGCGGTCGATGACGCGCCGTCCATCGGGTTCCGGTTGCCACAGCAGCAGACGCGCCAGCGGCAGCGGCGCGCGGCTGGCGAAATCGAGGGCCAGCAGGGCGCCCAGGCGCAAGCCCCAGACGGTCAACGGGCCGTCGACGCGCTGCGCCAGCCACGCGCAAGCCAGGTGCAGGTCGTTGTGCCAGATGTCCCAGCGCGCGTCGCCGAAGTCGCCGCTGCTGTCGCCGCAGCCGTACAGGTCGATCTGCAGCACGCTGTAGCCGGCGGCGGCAAAGGCGCGCGCCTGCGCCGCGGCCACGTGGCGGCTTTTATTGAGTTCCTCGGCAAATGGATGCACGTAGACGATGCCGCCGCGCGCGCCGCGGCCCGGCGGCGGCAGGTGCAGCAGGCAGTAGCGCTGGCCGCCGCTGGCCGGCAGGAAGAAGGGCAGCAGCGGCAGGGCGTCGATGGCGGCGCTGTTCATGGCCGCAGCTTTGTGGACACGAAATCGTGCAGGGTGCCGACGGTGGCGAAGTGGCGCGCGTGGATGTCGTCGTCGGCGACGATGATGCCGAAATGCTCTTCCAGCGCGGCGATCACGCCGATCACGGCCATCGAATCGAGTTCCGGCACGCTGCCCAGCAGCGGCGTGCGGGCTTCCAGCGCGCGCCCGTTCAAGCCCAAGGTGGTGTCGAGGATGCGTTTTACTGCTTCAAGATGCGGCATGTCAGCTCCAGGGAAGGGTAGTGCGGCAGGGACGACGTATCGAAGGCCAGGCAGGGAATGTCGTCCGGGCGGCGCGACAGGTGCAGATACGGCGGCAGGCTGGCGGCCATCCATTGCCAGCGTCCGCAGCGGAGAAAGGTGGCCGTGCCCAGCGCGTGCGTGCCCAGGCGCGCGTGGGCGCCCAGCGAGGCGCGGTTGAAGCGCGAGATGCGGCTGCACGACCAGCGCACGCCCTGCGCGTGCAGCACGGCGTTGGCTTCTTCCCACAGGCGGGCGAAGACCAGTCCGCCGCGCTGGCCGGGATGCACCCACACGTCCAGGTCCCATGACGACTGGTTTGAGGCCAGCGCATAGCGGGCGCGCACCTCGTCTTCCTGGCAGCCGTGGCGCAGCAGCCAGATCCAGCCGGCCATGCCGTCATTGCCCGCGCGGGCCACCAGGCATTGCGCGCCTTGCCGGTAGCGTTCGGCCAGCACGCCCGGGCGGCGTTCGGGGCCGGGCGGCAAGTCCGCCTCCGCCAGACAGGGCATCACCGTGATCGACTGGCCGCGCCCCCTGCACAGCGAGCCGGGCGCCACGGCCTGCGCGACGAACTGGTAACGGTGCAGCGCGCAGCGCCCGCCCGGCACGCGTTCCAGCAGCCGCGCCACGGCCAGCCAGGCGCTGTCGCGCCAGCCCAGCTGGCGCAGGCTGTCGGCAAGCCCTTGCAAGCGGGAAAAATAGAGGAAATGGGCGAGGCTGGCCATGGCGGTCAAGGAGGGGGCGGCTATGCAGCCAACGCTGTCCATTAGAACGCAGCGGCCAGTGGCCGATGTTGTGCGGCCTCAAGCATTACGCCTGATGGGCCGCCGTCCGGCGGGAGAGGTGCTTACTTGATAAAAATCAACACTGCCGCGCCCGTTTGTCTGAATCATAGGGGAAGGCATGGCAATCATGACAACCCGGGATGAAACGATGGCGACACTGATACACGATCTGATCTTCGACACGGCGCAGCGGGCGCCCCACGCGCCGGCCCTGTCGTGGCAGGGCGAGGAAACAAGCTATGCCGCGCTGGCGCAATCCGTGCGCGAGACGGCCTGCGCCTTGCTGACCCTGGGCTTGCAGCGCGGCGCGCGCGTGGCCGTGTACCTGGAAAAACGCCCGGAAAACGTCAGCGCCATGTTTGGCGCGGCGGCGGCCGGCGGCGTGTTCGTGCCCGTCAATCCCTTGCTCAAGCCGGACCAGGTGGCGTACATCCTGGCCGACTGCAACGTGACCATCCTCGTCACGTCGCGCGAACGCCTGGCGCAGCTGGCACCCGCGCTGGCCGCCTGCCCGGACTTGCAAACGGTGCTGCTGACGGGCGAAGGGGAGACGGAAACGCGCCTGGGCAAGGTCCGCCTGCTGCCGTGGACCGCAGGGCCCGCCAATGTGCCCGTTGCCGGTGCGCCCGCGCCCAGGCCGCATGCGGCGATCGACATGGACATGGCCGCCATTTTATATACCTCGGGCAGCACGGGGCGCCCGAAAGGCGTGGTGCTGTCGCACCGCAACATGCTGGCCGGCGCGCTCAGCGTCTCGGGCTATCTGCGCAACACGCCGCAGGACCGGATTCTGTGCGTGCTGCCGCTCAGCTTTGACTACGGCCTGAGCCAGCTGACGACGGCGTTTGCCAGCGGCGCCTGCGCCGTGCTGATGAATTATCTGCTGCTGCGCGATATCGTCGAAGCCGTCGAGCAGGAAGCCATCACGGGCCTGGCCGGCGTGCCGCCCCTGTGGGTGCAGCTGTCGCAGCTGAGCTGGCCCCTGTCCATGCCCTTGCGCTACATCACCAATTCTGGCGGCGTGATGCAGCGCTCCACGCTCGACCGGTTGCGCCAGGCGCTGCCGCGCACGCAGGTCTACCTGATGTATGGCTTGACGGAAGCGTTCCGCTCGACCTATCTGGCGCCGGAACAGCTGGAGTTGCGCCCCGGTTCCATCGGACAGGCGATCCCGAACGCGGAAGTGCTGGTGCTGCGTCCGGACGGCAGCGTCTGCGACGCCGACGAGCCGGGCGAGCTCGTGCACCGCGGCGCGCTGGTGGCGCTCGGCTACTGGAACGATGCGGCGCGCACGGCCGAGCGCTTCAAGCCGCTGCCGCCGCAGGCGAGCGGCCTGGTGCTGCCGGAACTGGCCGTCTGGTCGGGCGACACCGTGCGCCGCGATGCGGACGGCTATCTGTATTTCGTGGGCCGCAGCGACGACATGATCAAGACCTCGGGCTACCGGGTCAGTCCGGCCGAGATCGAGGAAGTCGCGTATGCGAGCGGGCTGGTGGGCGAGGCCGCCGCGCTGGGCTTGCCCCATGCCGTGCTGGGCCAGGCCATCGCCTTGCTCGTCACGCCCGCGCCCGGTGTCGAATTGCTGCGCGACAGCGTGCTGGCCGCCTGCCGCGCGCGCCTGCCCAGCTATATGGTGCCGCTGTGGGTGGAAATCCGCGACGGCGTGTTGCCGCGCAATCCGAACGGCAAGATCGACCGGCGCTTGCTGGCCAGGGAACTGGCGCAGGCGTATGCGGTCCAAACAGGAGATGCGGCATGAAGGACTTGATCCGATCGAACAGTACGGAATTACCGTTGCACGCGGCCCTGGGCCAGCAGTTCGCGGTGGAAAACGACATGCTGCAGGTCGGCGGCATGTCCTTGCGTCGGCTGGCCCAGCGGGTGGGCAGCACGCCGTTCTATGCCTATGAACGGGCGCACATCACGCGCCGCGTGGCGGAGTTGCGCGCCGCCTTGCCCGCCGGCGTGCATGTGCATTACGCGATGAAGGCCAACCCCATGCCGGCCGTGGTGCAGTGGCTGGCGGGCCTGGTCGACGGCATCGACGTGGCCTCGGGCGGCGAACTGGCCACGGCGCTCGATACGCCCATGCCGGCCGAACGCATCAGTTTTGCGGGGCCGGGAAAGAGCGAGGGCGAACTGGCGCGGGCCGTGGCAGCGGGCGTGCTGATCAACGTGGAATCGGGCGCCCAGCTGGAAAGGACGGCGCTGGCCAGCGAACGGCTGGGCATGACGGCCCGGGTGGCCGTGCGGGTGAATCCCGACTTCGCCTTGCGCCGCACGGGCATGCGCATGGGCGGCGGCGCGCAGCCGTTTGGCGTCGACGCGGCCCTGGTGCCCGCGCTGCTGGGCCGCATCGGCCAGCTGGGCCTGGATTTCCACGGCTTTCACCTGTATGCGGGTTCGCAAAGCCTGTCGGCGCCAGCCCTGGCCGAAGCGCAGGCCCTCAGCGTGCAGCTGGCGCTGCAACTGGCCGACAGCGCGCCGTCGCCCTTGCGCATCCTGAATATCGGCGGCGGCTTCGGCGTGCCGTATTTTCCCGGCGACCAGACCCTGGATCTGGCGCCCGTGGCTGCGGGCTTGCAGCGGCAGCTCGATCTGCTGGCCCAGGCGGCGCCGGGCGTGCGCCTGAACCTGGAGCTGGGCCGCTATCTGGTGGCGGAGGCAGGCCTGTACGTGTGCAAGGTGCTCGAACGCAAGGTGTCGCATGGACAGGTAATTTTAGTGACGGACGGCGGCTTGCACCATCACTTGGCGGCCTCCGGTAATTTTGGCCAGCTGATCCGCAAGAATTACCCGGTCGCCATCGGCAACCGGCTGCATGGCGGGCCGCGCGAAGTGGCGTCCGTCGTGGGACCGCTGTGCACGCCGCTGGACTTGCTGGCCGACCAGATGGAGATGGCGCGCGCCGAGGAAGGCGACCTGGTGGTGGTGTTCCAGTCGGGCGCGTATGGCTTGACGGCCAGCCCGACGGCGTTTCTCGGCCATCCGCTGCCGGCCGAGGTGCTCGTATGAGCGGCCTGTGCGGCTGGCTGGGGGCGGGCGGGGCTGCTCGCCTGGCCGCCGCCGATGCCGATGCCGATGGCGCCGGATCCACCGCGCTGGCCGGCATGGCCGCGCCCCTGTCGCGCTTCGACGACGCGCCCCTGGCCGCCAGCGTGAGCGAAGTGGGCGGCGTGGCCGTGGCCGCCATCGACGGCAGCCGCCACGTGTACCAGCAGGATGGCTTGCAGGTGGCCATCTGGGGCCGGCCCATGCTCGACGGTTCGGCCGACGACGTGGCGTGCCGCCTCGGGTCCCTGTGGCTGAGCCGGGGCGTGGCCGCCTGCGCCAGCCTGTCCGGGCCGTTCAGTTTGGCCATCCTCGACTCTTTTTCCGGCTCGGCCCTGCTGGCCGTGGACCGCGCCGGCATGCATCCGCTCAGCTATGCGAGCAATGCGCAAGGCCTGTTCTTTGCCTCCTCGCATGACGCCTTGCTGGCCCATCCGTCCGTGCGGGGCGCGCTCGATCCGCAGGCGCTGTATCACTACCTGTACTTTCACATGGTACCCGGCCCGGCCACGGCCTATCTTGGCCAGCAGCGCCTGCTGCCCGGCGAATACCTGCATGTACGGGGCGGCAAGCAATGCAAGGGCAGCTATTGGCAGCTGGCCTTCCACGAGCCGGCAGCGCGCACGCGGGCCACCTTCGCCGGCAACAAGCAGGAATTCCTGCGCCTGCTGCGCCAGGCCGTGGAAAGCAGCCTGGGCACGGATGGGGCGGACACGGGCGCGTTTCTCAGCGGCGGCACGGACAGCTCCACCCTGGCCGCCATCATGGGGCAGGTGACGGGCCGGCCCGCGCGCACGTATTCCATCGGTTTCGACGCGCCCGGCTACGATGAAATGGCGTATGCGCGCCTGGCCGCCAGCCACGCGGGCAGCATCCACCACGAGCGCTACGTGACGCCTGGCGACGTACTGGCCGCGATTCCCGCCATGGCGGCCATCTTCGACCAGCCCTTCGGCAATGCCTCGGCCATTCCCGCATACTATTGCGCGCAGATGGCGCGCGAGGATGGCATCACGCGCCTGCTGGGCGGCGACGGCGGCGACGAATTATTTGGCGGCAACGAGCGCTATGCGCACCAGGCCTTGCTGTCGCAGTACGAGCGCTTGCCCGTCATGCTGCGCCAGGCCATCATCGAGCCGCTGCTGTTCCGCGAACGCACGGGCAAGCCGTGGCGGCTGGGCGACAAGGCGCGCCGCTACATCGAACAGGCCAGCCTGCCGCTGCCCGCCAGGCTCGACGGCTACAACCTGCTGCTGCGCCATGGCCACCGCACGGTGCTGGAAGCGGGCTTCATCGACACCATCGACCCCGGCATGGCGCCCGGCTGCGTGAATGGCGCGTACTGGGAGCGGCAAGGCCAGGGCTTGAGCCAGATCAATGAGCTGCTGGCGCTGGACATGCGCTTCACCCTGGCCGACAACGACCTGTTCAAGGTGCGCAAGGCGTGCGAGCTGGCCGGCGTGGAAGCGGCGTTTCCCTTCCTGCACGACGCGATGGTGGCGTTCGCGTCGCGCCTGGCGCCGCGCGACAAGCTCGACGGCAGGCAGCTGCGGCCCTTCTTCAAGCGGGCGCTGGCGGAAATCCTGCCGCCGGCCATCGTGCGCAAGAAAAAGCACGGCTTCGGCCTGCCTTTCGGCCAGTGGCTGCACAGCCATGCGCCGCTGCGCGAGTTTGCGTTTGACAACCTGACGCAGCTGCGCGGACGCGGCATCGTGCGGCCCGCCTTCATCGACGATTTACAGGGGCGCCTGCTGGCGGAACACCCGGCCTATCACGGCACCATGGTGTGGCTGCTGCTGATGCTGGAACAGTGGCTCAGCCAGCACCCGGCGGCGCTGGGCGCGCTTGCCGGCGGTTTTGCCGCAAACGCCACAGAAACGCCAGCCGTCCTCGATCCCACGGCGTAAAGCGGGGCAGCTGCAGCAGGTCGAGACCCGCGCCGGGGCGCGCCACGCCCCAGTCCGTGGCCACGGCCGCCTGGAAACCCAGGCTGCGCACCATCGCCACGTGCGGCGTGCCATAGTCGCGCCCGGCCTTGCCGTTCGGATACGCAAACAGGGTGACGGGCGCCTGGATCATACTTTCCAGCTGGCGCTTGCCGTCGGCGATGTCGCGCCGCGCGGCATGGTCCGGCAGGGTGGACAGGATCGGATGGCTGGCCGTGTGCGCGCCCAGGCCCATGCCGGCCCCATGCAGCTGGCGCAGCTGCGCCGTGCTCAGCATGGCTGGCGGCCCGGCTGTGGCGCCCGCCTGGCGGCGGATCTGCAGGGCCAGCTGCTGGCGTTGGGCAAATGGCAGGTATTTGAGCTGGCCCAGCAAGATGGCGATGGCGGCCTGCCGCTGCGCCAGGCTGGCGACGGGCAGGCAGTCCAGGCCGAGTTCCCGCAAGTCCAGCTGGGGAGCGGTCGCCTGGCGCACGGCCTCGATCACCGTGTCGTTCCACATCTGCCCGCCATCGAGGTAGTCCGTGGCGATAAAAAACGTGGCGGGCAAGCCGTGGCGCTGCAGCAGGGGCAGGGCCACCTGCGCATTGTCCGCATAGCCGTCGTCGAAGGTGATGCAGGCGGCGCGCGGCGCCAAGTTGCCATCTTGCAGCCGCTGCACGGCCTCGTCCAGGGGCAGCAACGCATAAAAACGTTTCAGCAGGCGCAGCTGGCGCTCGAACAAGCGCGCGTCCACCTCGCCGGGAAACAGCGGGTCGGGCCGCGCCAGCACGCGGTGGTAGATCAGGATGGACAGGCTGGCCGTCATGGCTGCTCCGCGATGGCGGCCCGGGCCTTGGCCCTGGCCTGGCGCGATGTCGGCGCCGGCGCCTGCCGCTCGACGATGATGCGCGTGGCGATCAGGGCGGCCATCAGGTAGTACGGCATGTCGAAGTACAGCAGGCTGAGGAAGGCGCCGCCCACGGCAAAGCCGATCAGGCTGGCCTGGCTCATGGTGGCCAGGCCATGCGCCCAGCGCAGTTCCGGCTGGCCCCGCGTGCGGCGGATGATGGCGGCCGCCGTGCGCCAGGTGGCGATGCCCAGCGCCAGGTAGATGAACAGGCCGACAAAGCCATGTTCGCCCAGGGCCTGGAAATAGATGCTGTGCGCCGCATGCACGTCCGAGGGAATGGGCGCATAGCGGGCAAAGATGGAGGCATCGGACACGTCGAAGCCGCCGCCCAGGAAACGGTCGCGCGCCAGGTTCCAGGCCATGCGCCAGGCATTCAGGCGGCCCATGGCGGACACATCGTCCTGGTAGGTATTGATGGTGTCCATGCGGTCGGCCCAGCGCTCGGGCATGAAGGCCAGCAGCAGCGGCGCGACCGCGCCGAGCAGCGCGCCCAGCACCAGCTTGCGGTCGCTTTTCAGCCACATGAACAAGCCCATGGCGGCAATGGCCAGCAAGCCGCCGCGCGAATACGAGCCCAGCGCGGCCAGGGCCGACAGCAGCATGGCCGCCGTCAAGCCATGGCGCACCCAGCGTCGATGTTTCTCCGTGTTTTGCTGCAGGTAATACATGAGGGGGATGGTGATGATCAGGGCCAGGGCCAGGGCATTGTTATCCCCAATAAACGTTTCTTCCGGCCCCCAGACGCGCTCCGTGCCGCCGCTGCGGATGGTGAAGATGCCGCCTTTCACGCCGTAATAGCCGATCGAGCCCACCAGCACCCAGATCAGGCGCACGATGTCGCGCCGCGTGCGTATCACCATCATGATGACAAAGCTCATCAGCATGATCTTCATGACCTTGTTCCACTGCACCCACGACGAGGCCGGCAGCAGGGCGAACGGCGCCGTGACGTTCATCCATGCGACGAACAGCAGCAGCAGCACGCTGACGGGCGTGAGCGGCAGGCTTTTCGGCTCGCGCGTCATCGCAAGGCTGACCAGGGTAGCGATGGCGATGATGAAGGCGAACGGCATGTGGGTGGCAAAGCCCCAGCCCTGCGTGTGCGGGTTCATCACGCTGACCCAGACCCACATCAGGCCGCCGATGGCCGGCGACTTCAGGATGAAGGGCAGCGAACCCAGGATGATGATGGTGATCAAGATGTCGCGCATGAAGGGGGACGCTCCTGGTTTGCTCCGGCTTTGCCTGCCCTTGACACCGGTCAACGGGCTGGCGGGCAGGCTCAGTACACTGGATCAACACTGCTTGAGTACATAGTTTTGTCATGGTAAGACCAAGGAGGCATGTCCTTGTTGACCGTTCTCATGGCGACCTACAATGGCGCCGGCACCTTGCCCCAGGTATTGCGCGCCTACATGGGCTTGCGACCGCCCGCAGGCGGCTGGCGTCTCGTCATCGCCGACAATGGCAGCACGGACGCCACTGCCTGGGTGATCGCCGCCTTTCGCGGACGCTTGCCCTTGAGCTATATCTACGTGGCGCGGCGCGGCCGCAGTCCCGCCCTGAACGACGCCGTCGAGCACGCCTTGCGCCAGGGCGGCGATGGCAGCGAGCTGTTCGTCTTTGGCGACGACGACGCCATGCCCGCGCCCGACTGGTTGTGCCGCTTGCAGGACTGCGCGCGCGCCCACCCCTGCTATGCCCTGTTCGGCGGCGCCATCGTGCCCGCCTGGCGGGAACGGCCGGCGGACTGGCTGCTGCGCCTGACGCCCGTGGGTTTAACTTGGGGCATCACCAGCCCCGACCTGCGCGACGCCCCCATCTATCCTGGCCTGGTGTGGGGCGCCAACATGGCGATCCGCCGCCGCATCTTCGAGGCGGGCGCCCGCTATGACGAAAGCATCGGCCCGCAGGGAGCCAACTACGCCATGGGCAGCGAAACCCGGCTCAACCTGGAGATGCATGCGGCCGGCAACCCTTCCTGGTTCTGTCCGCAGGCGAGGGTGGCGCACATCATCCGCGTCCCGCAAGTGCGGCGCTCCTGGATATTGCGCCGCGCCATGCTGTTCGGCCGGGGCCAGTGCCGGCTGGCGACCCTGGCGCCCAGCGTGGAATTGCTGGGCGTGCCACGCTGGATGCTGGGCAGATACGTGCGCGATACCCTCGGCGCCGCGCGGGCCTGGCTGCGGCGCGACCACGCCGACCTGTTCCTGCGCCAGTGGGAACGGGCCTGGCTGCGCGGTTTCTTTCATGAAGCGTGGCGCGGACGTCGTAAACGTCTGCCGCGCGTCGTCATCAGCAGTTACTCGGGCGAACTGGGCGGCATGGAGCTGCGCATGGCGCAAGAGGCGAAATTGCTGGGCGCGAGCGGCTATGACAGCGTGCTGGCCCTGCGGCGCTTTCCCGGTTTTACTGCCTGGGTGCAAGGCTTGCGCGCGCAGCATCTGCAGGTGCGCGTGTATGAACCGCCCTTGTTCCTCGAACACTGGGCCTGGCGCCGCTGGAACTGGCTGCGCGCCAGGGTCACGGGCGCCTGGCGGCTGCGGCGGCTGCGGCCCGACCTGGTCCACGTGGCATTTTGCTGGACGGCATATGGCGCATCCATTCTGTGGCTGGCCCGGCAATGCCGGCTGCCGGCCGTGATCAGCGTGCACAACGCGTTTCCTTTGGAAACCTTCAGCGCCTGGCAGCGGCCCCGGCTGCAGGAAGCGTTCCGCAGCGTCAAGGGCGTGTATGCCGTGTCGCCGTCGGCCCTGCGGCATTTCCTCGACCTGTACCGCGACATGCTGGCGCCGCAGACGCGGCTGGCCGTCATTCCCAACGGCGTCGATACGGACACGTTTATCGTCTCGCCCGAACGCCGGGTGCTGGCACGCAAACAGCTGGGGCTGCCGCAGGAAGCGCTCGTGCTCGGCTCGGTGGCGCGGCTGTCCGCGCAAAAGCGCCCGCAAGCGCTGCTGGCCCTGTTCGCCAGGCTGGCGCCGCAGTTTCCCCACTTATATTTAGTGCTGGTCGGGACGGGACCGCTGGAAGCCATGCTGCGGCTGCAGGCGCAGCAGACGGGCTTGCAGCACAGAGTCGTGTTTGCCGGCTTCCAGCAGCGCGTCGAGCTGCTGATGCCGGCCTTCGACCTGCATGTGCTGCTGAGTAAGAATGAAGGCTTCGGCATCGCCACCATCGAAGCGATGGCCTGCGGCGTGCCGGCCGTGGGCACGGACGTGCCGGGCACGCACGATATCCTGCACGATAGCGCAGGCGGGCTGCTGCTGCCGCTCGACGACGAGCGCGCCGCCTGCGCTGCCGTGGCGCAGCTGCTGCTGGATGCGCCCCGGCGCGCCCGCATGGGACGGCTGGCGCGCGAGGAAACCGTGCAACGCTATTCGATGCCGCGCCTGGAACGCCAGCTGCGCGCATTTTACGCCGGCCTGGTGTAGGCGCGGGCGGTCCGCATGAGCGCCACCCGCCATTCGTTCTTCTTTTCGTTTGCCGAAAAATACACGGTGCTGCTGCTGGGCATCGTCGCCACCATGGTGCTGTCGCGCCTGCTGACGCCGGCCGAGGTGGGCGTGTATTCGCTGGGCGCCGTGCTGGTGGCGCTGGCGCAAGTGGTGCGCGATTTTGGCGTGGGGCAATACCTGATCCAGGAAAAGCAGCTCGATGCCGTGAAACTGCGGGCCGCGCTGGCCACCAGCCTGCTCGTCGCCTGGCTGCTGGCGGGCCTGGTGCTGCTGGCCAGCGCGCCGCTCGCGCATTTCTATGGCGAACCGCGGCTGACGCTCGTGCTGCGGCTGCTGGCCATCAATTTCCTGTTGATCCCGTTCAGCGCCTTGACCTTGCCCATGCTGCGCCGGCAGCTGCGCTTTCGCGCCATCTACGCCATCAACGCGGCCAATAGCGTGGTCAACCTGCTGGTGGCCGTGCTGCTGGCGCTGCAGGGCTACAGTTACATGAGCATGGTGTGGGCGGCGCTGGCCGGTTCCTGTGCCTCGCTGCTGGTGAGCCTGCTGGTGCGGCCGCGCGAATTGCCGTGGCTGCCGGGACGGCGGGGCATGGGGGCCATCGCCAGCTTTGGCGCGTATGCGACGGGTGGCGGCCTCGTCGACGAGGCGGGCGTGGCGGCGCCGGACCTCATCATCGGCAAGCTGATCGGCATTGAAAGCCTGGCCCTGTTCGGCAAGGCGCAAAGCGTGCTCAATATCTTCAACCAGGCCATCACCAGCGCCATTTCGCCCGTCGTGTTTCCCCTGTTCGCGGCGCGCGCGCGCGAAGGTGAGGGGCAGGGCGGGGCGGAACCCGTGTATCTGCGCACGATCAGCTACATGACGGCGCTGGCCTGGCCGTTCTTTCTCTTCCTCGCCTGCATGGCTTTGCCCCTGGTCAAGGTGTTGTACGGCACGCAATGGCTAGCCTGTGTGCCCTTGATCCGCATCATGTGCCTGTCCTCGGCCGTGTATAGCATGTTCAGCATGGCCCGCTACCTGTTCGTGGCGACGGGCCAGCTGCATGCGCAGGTGCGGCTCGATGCCTGGGCGGGCGCAAGCAAAGTGGCGCTGCTGCTGGCCGCGGCGCCGTTCGGCCTGGTGGCGGTGGCCTGGGCCGTGGTGCTCAGCAACGTGCTGCGCAGCTGGATGAGCTACGGCTGCCTGCGGCGCTTGAGCGCACTCGACTGGCGCATCCTGGCGCGCGCTTTGCGCAAGAGTTTGCTGTTGTGCGGCGTCAGCGCCGCCGCGCCCATCGCTTCGCTGCTGTGGCTGCCTGCCGACACGCCGGCGCTGCTGGCGTTGACGGGCACGGCGCTGGCCACCTTGCTGTGCTGGCTGGCCGGTCTGTTTCTGGTGAAGCATGAACTGGCCGGCGAATTTTTGTTGTTGCAACGCAAGCTGGCCGGCCGCTGGCTGGCCGTCAAATCACCGCACTGAGCCGTTGTCAGCGGCGCGGGCCCATGAAAGGAAGACCATGCGTGTCGGTATCTTGTCCTACCCGATGCTGTTCCAGCGCGACGGCGGCTTGCAGATCCAGGTACGCGAAACCATCGCCGCGCTGAACCGGCTGCCCCAGCTGCCGGCGCGCCCGCTGGAAGTGCAGCTGGTCGACGCCAACCACCAGCGGCTGGCCGATTTCGACGTGCTGCACGTGTTTTCAGCGAGCAATGGCACCTACCGCATCATGGAAATGGCCAGCGAGCAAGGCGTGCCCGTGGTGCTGTCGCCGCTGATGGCGCCCAGCTGGAACCGCGCCAGCGCCTGGCGCGCGCGGCTGGCAGACCGCCTGGCGGGGCGATTGACGGAGTGGATGGTGCAAACGAGCTATGCGCAAACGCGGCGCGCCCTGCAGCTGGCCGACGTGGTGATCGCCCTGGGCGAAGCCGAGCGCGACGCCATCGTGCAAGGTTTCGGCATGGAGAGCGACGCCATCCGCGTCTTGCCGAACGGGATCAACCCGCATTTTTTCACGGCCAATGGCGATTTGTTCCTGCGCGAAACGGGTATCGCCGGGCCGTTCGCGCTGATGGTGGGCAGCATTTCGCCGTATAAAAACCAGCTGGGGCTGGCCCAGGCGCTGATAGGCGCCGGCTTGCCGCTGGTGCTGATCGGCGCCGCGCCGCGCGAACAGCAGGCATATCTGCAGCATTTGCTGGACTTGCCGCACGTCAGCTGGCTGGGCGCGCTCGACCACGCCGACCCGCTGCTGGCCAGCGCCTACCATGCGGCGGCCGTGGCGGCCTTGCCCAGCCAGGGCGAGGTATTTCCCTTGAGCGTGCTCGAAGCGCTGGCGGCCGGCACGCCCGTCGTCATGACGGCGCAAAGCGCGCTGGACTTGCCCGATTCCGCGTTTGCGCTGCGCAAGGTGCGCTGGGACGACGGCGCCGCGCAGCGCCAGGCCATCCTCGAACTGCTGGCGCTGCCGCCCGAACGCGCGCGCGTGCAGGCGCTGGTGGAACGCTTTACGTGGGAGCGGGTGGCGGCGCAGATCGTCGATTGTTACTACCAGGCGCAGTCCTTGCCAGCCAGGAGGCAGCATGCTGTTTAACTCCTTCGCCTTCCTGTTCGCCTATCTGCCCGTCGTGCTGGCCGGCTATTTTTTGCTGGACCGCTGGGCGTACGCCGGCGGCCCGTCCACCAGCTGGCGCCGCCTGGCGCCCGCGACTTGGCTGGCGCTGGCCTCGCTGTTCTTCTATGCCTGGTGGGACGTGCGCTACCTGCCGCTGCTGCTGGCCTCGATCTGCGTCAATTACGGCGCGGGGCGGCTGATCGGCGCGCGCGCGGGCGCGGCCCGCAAGCGCGTGCTGGTGGCGGCGCTGGCACTGAACCTGGGGCTGCTCGCCTACTATAAATATGCGAATTTCTTCATCGGCAGCGTGAATGCCGTCGCCGTGGCCGCCGGCGCCGACGCCGCCAGCCTGCCATGGCACGGCCTCGACATCATCCTGCCGATCGGCATCTCGTTCTTTACCTTCACGCAGATCGCCTTCCTCGTCGATTGCTACCGGGGCGAGGTGCGCGAATACCGCTTCATCCATTACGTGCTGTTCGTCAGTTACTTTCCCCACCTGATCGCCGGCCCCGTGCTGCACCACCGCGACATGATGCCGCAGTTCGCCGACCCGGCCAATGCCCACCCGCGCGCCGCCAATTTCGCCATCGGCCTGTCGATTTTCACGATCGGCCTGGCCAAGAAGGTGCTGATCGCCGACAACCTGTCGCCGCTGGCCATTCCCGTCTTCGCGGCCGGCGCCGAACCGACCCTGATCGAGGCGTGGATCGGCGTGCTGGCCTACACCTTCCAGCTGTATTTCGATTTTTCCGGCTATTCCGACATGGCCATCGGCCTGTCGCGCCTGTTCGGCGTGAAATTGCCGCTGAACTTCAATTCGCCGTACAAGGCGGCCAATATCGCCGACTTCTGGCGCCGCTGGCACATGACCTTGTCGCGTTTCCTGCGCGACTATCTTTACATACCCTTGGGCGGCAGCCGGCGAGGCGAAGCCATGCGCTACCGCAACCTGATGCTGACCATGCTGCTGGGCGGCTTGTGGCATGGCGCCGGCTGGACCTTCGTCATCTGGGGCGGCTTGCACGGCCTGTACCTGGTGCTGCAGCAGGCGTGGCAGCGTGCGTTCGGCGCGGTCCGGGCGCGCTGGTGGCCCGCTTGGTGGTCCACTTCGCTGACCTTTTTCGCCGTCATGCTGGCCTGGGTCTTCTTCCGCGCGCCCGACGTGGCCACGGCCTGGGACATCTCCGGCGCGCTGCTGGGGGCGAATGGCGTGAGCCTGCCGCGCGGCCTGGCCAGCCACGGCGCCAGCCTGGCGCAGTGGGGCCTGCATCCGGCCTTTGGCGGCATCCGCTGGATCGAACTGGAGGGCTACGGCTTGCCCGTGCTGCTGGGCGCCATGCTGCTGGCCTTCAAGGCGCCGAATACGCAAGAAATATTCTTTCTCTACGAGCCTGCCATTGAAAGAATATTTCAGCCCGCCGGGCGCTGGGCCTTCAGCTGGCGGCCCACGCGCCGCTGGAGCGTAGGCCTGGCAGCGCTGTTCGTCGCCTGCATCTTCGGCATGAACCGGGTCACCGAATTTCTCTACTTCCAGTTCTGAGCATGGATACCGCCGCCCGCCGCTACCTCGTCTGCTTCATCGCCTGCGTCGGCCTGGCGCTCGGCGCCGTCTCGTTGCTGAACTACCAGGTCGACCCCTACCTGCTGCACCAGTGGGACAGCCCCTTGCTGCAGCGCCCGCGCCAGCTCAATGAAAAGCTCGGTGCCTGGGCCAAGACCTACGCCGTGGCGCGCTACCGGCCGGCCATCATCTACATCGGCAATTCGCGCACGGAAATGGGCTTGCCGACAAGCGTGCGCGCCTTGTTCGACGGCAAGCGCGTGTTCAACAGCGCGGTGTCCGGCGCCTCGATCGGCGACGCCATCCGCCTGGCCGAGCATGCTGCCAGGGTCAGCCGTGTCGAAACCATGGTGTGGGGTGTCGACGCGCCCACTTTTTCCCTGGAGATGGGGGCGGCGCGCGTGGAAGACAGCCTGACGGGCGCCGGGCACGGCTTTTTCGTCCGGCGCGCCCTGGTCAACCTGAAGCGCGGCCTGACGGTGGACATGACGCAGGACAGCGTGCGCATCCTCACCGGCAATGCCGGCGATACCTGCCGCTCCAATCTGGCCGTGTACGGGCAGCGCGACGAGACGTGCACCCGCAAGGGCATCGCGCACTGGCTCGGCACGAAGGACGCCATTCCCGTGCGGCTGCAGGAATTCGGCGATGGCCTGGGGCCGACGCCGCCCTCGACATTGGCGCTCGACGCCAGCATCGGCAAGCTGTGCCGCGCTGGCCTGCGCCTGCGCCTGTACATCAACCCCACGCACGCGCTGACCTTGTACGCGCTGCACTGGCGCGGCAAGTGGGATGCCATGCAGGCCTGGCAGCGGGGACTGGTGAATATCGCCGAACGCCACCGCCAGCAGGGCTGCGACGTGCGCCTGGTTGATTTTTCCGGCTTTAACAGCATCACGACGGAAGCGACCCCGCTCGTCAGCGGCAAGCCCGACATGCATTATTACTGGGAAGTGTCGCATTACCGGGACAATGTGGGCCGCCTGATCCTGGCGCGCCTGTTCGGCGGCGGCCCGCCGGCGCCCGCCGATTTCGGCGTGGAGCTGACGCCGGCCAACGTCGACGCGCACCAGGCGGCCATGCGCGCCGCGCGCGACCGCTATCGCGTGGAACACGCGCGCGAGGCGGCCTATACGCAGCAGGTGCTGGACGGGCCGCTGATCCGGCGTTGATGCAAGGCCCCGCATACGTCATTTCTCCACTTCCAATGCTGACCATGGATACCACCGCCCGCCGCTACCTCGCCATCTTCTTTGCCTGCGCGCTGGCCGCGCTGGCCCTGATCTCCGCCGTGAATTACCGCGTCGATCCGTACTTGCTGCACCAGTGGGACAGCCCGCTGCTGCAGCGATTGCGGCCGACGACGGAAAAACTCAGCGTGTGGGGCAAGACGTATGCCGTGGCGCGCTACCGGCCCGCCGTCGTCTACATCGGCAATTCGCGCACGGAAATGGGTTTGCCGGTGAACAGCATGCGTACTTTGTTCGATGGCAAGAGCGTCTTCAACAGCGCCGTCTCGGGCGCCTCGATCGGCGAAGCCATCCACCTGGCCGAGCATGCGGCCAGGGTCAGCCATGTCGATACGATGGTGTGGGGCATCGACGCGCCCTCGTTTTCCCTGGAACTGGGTTCGGCCGGCGTGGAGCCGGGCTTGACGGAGGGCGGCCCCGCGTTTTTTGCGCGGCGCGCCTTGCTCAACATCAAGCGCGGCCTGACGGTGGACATGACGCGCGATACCTGGCGCATCCTCAGCGGCAGCTATGACGGCGTCTGCCTGTCCAGCCTGGCGTTGCACGGCCAGCGCGACGAGTCCTGCCTTACCAGCCGCAACCGTACTTGGACGGGCACGGCGCGCGCGTTCACGCCGCGGTTGCAGGAATTCGGCGACGGCCTGGGTCCGACCGTACCCGCGCTGCAGGCTTTCGATGCCAGCGTCGGCAAGCTGTGCCAGGGCGGCACGCGCTTGCGCCTGTACATCAATCCCACGCATGCGCTCACGCTCGACGCCCTGTACTGGCGCGGCAAGTGGGCCGCCATGGAACAGTGGCAGCGCGATCTGGCGCAGATGGCGGGGCGCTACCGCCAGCAGGGCTGCGATGTGCGCCTGTACGATTTTTCCGGCTTCAACAGCGTTACCAGCGAGCCGATCCCGCAGGTGACGGGCATGCGCGAAATGCGCTATTACTGGGAAGCGTCGCACTACCGCGACAATGTGGGCCATCTCATCCTGGCGCGCCTGTTCGGCGGCGAGTTGCCGCCGCCGGCGGACTTTGGCGTCGAGCTGACGCCGGCAAGCATCGCGGCCCACCAGGCGGCCACGCGGGCCGCGCGCGCGCGCTACCACGTCCAGCACCCCGAAGAAACGGCCTACCTGCGCCACGTGCTGACCTTGCCCCGCGAACCCAAATAGGCGACCAAGCTGCCAGGCGGACGCCGTGGGGCAGGGCGCTTGCGCTATGATGATGTTTTGCCATTCAGCAAGTTCCAGGACGCCCCATGAAAATCGCCTTCTTCGCCAGCCAGCCCTACGACCGCCGTTTCTTCGATGAAGCCTTGCCATCCCAGCCCGACCCTGCCGGCATCGAACTGGTCTACCACAGCGCCTTGCTGAGCCAGGAAACCGTGGTGCTGGCGCAAGGCGCCGAGGCCGTCTGCGTCTTCGTCAACGACGTGCTCGACGCGCCCGTGTTGCAAGCCTTGCACGGCTACGGCGTGCGCGCCATCCTGCTGCGCTGCGCCGGCTACAACAACCTCGACCTGGAAGCGGCGAAACGCCTGGGTCTGTTCGTCGCCCGCGTGCCCGCCTACTCGCCGGAAGCCGTGGCCGAATACACCTTGGCCCTGGTGCAGACGCTGAACCGCCACACTCACCGCGCCTACGCCCGCGTGCGCGAAGGCAATTTCTCGCTCGACGGCTTGCTGGGCGCCACCTTGCACGGCAAGACCGTGGGCATCGTCGGCACGGGCAAGATCGGCCTGGCCACGGCGCGCATCTTCAAGGGTTTCGGCTGCACGGTGCTGGGCCACGACCCGTATCCGGCGCCCGCGTTCGGGGAGCTGGGCACGATGGTGGAACTGCCGCGCCTGCTGGCCGAGTCCGACATCGTCTCCCTGCATTGCCCCCTGATGGACAGCACGCGCCACATGATCAGCGCAGCGACTCTGCCGCTGATGAAGCAGGGCGCCATGCTGGTGAACACCTCGCGCGGCGGCCTGATCGACACGGGCGCCGTCATCGAGGCGCTGAAATCGCGCCAGCTGGGCTCATTGGCCATCGACGTGTACGAACAGGAAAGTAATCTGTTCTTCCAGGACCGCTCGTCCGACATCATCGACGACGACGTCTTCCAGCGCCTGATGACCTTCCCCAACGTGCTGGTGACGGGCCACCAGGGCTTCTTCACCATCGAGGCGTTGCGCGAAATCGCCGCCATCACCTACCACAACCTGCAATGCTTCCGCCAGGGCAAGGCGTGCGAGAACAGCGTACTAGCTGCTTGAAGCCGGTTTCTTGGGCTTGGGCGGCGGCTTGGGTTTCGGCTGCGGCAAGGCATCGGCCGTGCGCCGTGCCAGCTGGGACAACCAGTCGCGCTCGTCCCACAGCCCGCCATCGATGAGGAAATACGGCTTGGCTTGCGGATAGGGCGGCGCTTCCTGCAGCGGACCCTGCGCGCCGATCCAGGCGCGGCCCGCGTCCGTCGGCTTGATGAAGAGCATGTCGTCGGCGACGATGGCGAACATCTTGCCGTCGCAATACAGCCCATACTCGCCAAACATTTTCTTTGCGCTGATGCCGCCCGCGCCCGCCATCTGGTCGAGCAAAAAATCCACCGTGCCTTGCTGTGATGCCATGTCGTCCTCCGTATGAAGGAATAGTGTAGCGCACTGGCCAGGACTGGGCGGTGCGGCTACACTACGGCCATTGATTTTTTTACATGACGTACTCTCCATGACACCCCAGCATATTATTCACCACAGCATCACCATCACCACACTGGCGGCAGGCCAGGACGTCGCTGCCCACTGCGCGGCCGGCCAGACGGCTATCCGCGAGCAGGCTGACGGCTGGTGGCTGTATTTTGTCGACGAGGACGGCAACATCGACGGCTACGACAGCCCGTTCGCCAGCCATGCCGAGGCGCTGTGGGCGGCCAAGGCAGCGGCCGAGTTCAGCGCGCAATGAGGGCCAGTCCCTGGGCTTTCCTGGGCTTGCCGCAAGCGCCCGTGCCGGAAGCGGAAAGCGCGGAATACGGCGCCTGCCGCGCCGAGCTGCGCGGCAAGCGCCTGGTCTTGCGCGTGGCGAAAACGACGCCGACGAAAACCGGCCAGTTTGTCACCGTCTGGAAGCGCCCCCATCCCGACGCCGAGATCGCCCCGCTGGACGAAGCGGACCCCGTCGATGCCGTCATCATCGCCGTCACTGACGGTGCGCAGCACGGCTTCTTCATTTTGCCGCGCAGCGTGCTGGCCGAACGGGGCGTGATGTCCCGCGCCGGCCAGGGCGGCAAGCGCGCGCTGCGCGTGTATCCGCCCTGGTGCGCGCCGGAAGCGCCGCAGGCGCAGCGCACGCAGCGGTGGCAGGGGGAGTGGTTTGTGGCGGCGGGGGATCAGGTGCGGCTGGGGTGGCTGCTGGAGCCGGCTCTCTAAATGTCAGTTTTCAGGCAAATCAATCCCGGCGGCAGCCAGTTTGCAACTATTGGATAGTTTCCGCGTGGAATTTATCTGTATAGTCTTGCAACGTTATGGCAGCCAGCACTGTCATTTTTTTGAATCATCTGGGAGAAAAAGATGGGTAGCCTCAGTATCTGGCATTGGCTGATTGTTTTGGTAATTATGTTCACCGCTATTTTTCCCGCTTGGAAGATCGTCTCCAAGGCTGGGTTTTCTGGCTGGTGGAGTTTGTTGTCATTCATTCCAGTCGTCGGTTTTTTTGCCCTGTGGGCATTTGCACTGATCGAATGGCCTGCTAAGGTACGCAACGAGAAGTAATGTGATTATTTGTCAGGCCTGCGCTATGGCCCCGTGCATATGAGAAATCGATCTCGACGGAGTGCCATGTCTATGGTGTGCGGCAATTTTGGCGCCGCACGTATATGATGAAACAGACCTGTTGCGCAGTAAGCAGGGTTTTGCGTTTTTATTGGACGGCTGGCGATCTCACGCAGCAATGATATTAAACAATCGCATGGCATCCGGCATTTCCTGTGCCGCTATAAGCTGGACAGGTCTACCAACGGCCGTGAGATAAGACCTGGCGCGATCAAATACCACGACCGCCTTTTCGTTGGTGAAATGACGCGACATATACAGGAAGCCATCGACCTGGAGCGGATTGCGATACACGGCCAGCGCCCATTGTTGCGGCAGCGTGTAACTTGAGGTGCCGGTCAGGCCAGCATGTCCGCCCATCTGCTTGAGAAAATGGCCGGTCAGGTCAAACAGTCGAAAACTACCAATGAATTGATGTACCCACCGGCGATCAATCTCGGATTTGGCGATAGGAAATGCCCCCTTCACAGGCACTGCATCGTGCAACAGGGACTCGGCAAGAGCAACATCAAAACTCGGCCCCAGATAGCAAGTGCTGTATTCGGGATGGCCTTTCTTGCAGCCAGGTGCATCAAACCGGTTCCCTCCGCTGGAGCCAAAATAGGGTTCGCCAGTCGCATGTCCCGAGATACGGTACAGGCTGGGGACCGGCAACCCGACGACGGGAAGCGTCGCGCTCGTTGCCAGCACCTTCGGAGGTGGTTTCAGCCTGGTCGCGGCCACATCATGCCTCCCTGAACGCTGTCGCTGCGGCGATGACGTCGGCAAATTTTCCTTTCCGTAAAGCATTGAGCGGACTGCTGCCGTTGAGCGACATCCGCGCAGTGGTGAAGAATTGCCACTTGCTGGACCCAGCCAGCTGGCCCAATTCCTTGTTCACTTTGCTGAGCTGGCGACGGTTCAAGGTGGGATCGGCGAAGAAGGCAGGGTACAGCTTCTTGCCGGAGACACTATCCATGGAAAACATTCGCTGTTCCGTCACGGCCTTGCTGATCGCCTGCCGCGTCACGCCCATTTGCTCGGCCAGTGTTCTTGAATCGACCAATTCGCCTTTCTTTTCCAGGCTCGCATATCTTTGCATTTCCTGGCGGGAAAACTGATCGAGGAATGCCTGGTTTTCTGGCGGAATCGTGCTGATACCGGCTTGCATTGTATGTGTGCGCTGGAATCGCTGGATCAATTCCTGGAGATCTGCACTAGAAACCACAGGCACTCCCGGCAGCTGTCGCGGTACATACGCCGCATCCTTTTCACGCGCATGATGCGCTAGCTGTTTGGGGCGTCGTATCTTGACCAATACGTAGCCCTCGCCAAGGTCGATGCCTTTTGCGCCGATCTTTCGGAGCGAATCACCCAGGGCCTTGCTTGCGTCAGGCACTGTCATTCGATGCGCGCTCTTCGCTTTTGCCGGTTTTGAGACTTCCAACTTTGCCATGACACCCTCCAGTTACCATACCAGATTCTACTCCATAAGCTGATATTGACAACCAAAGCAACCTTATTCGGCGGCGTTTCGGCGTTAAGCCACCTCGCTCACCACATAGCGGTACTTGCCCGACGCCTCCGCCGCGATCTTGTCGACTTCCTCGATGATGACCTCCACCTGCGCGCCCAGCCTGGCCCGGAAGCCGGTGACGATGGCGCTGCGCGTGGCGTCGTCCAGGCGCGGCAGGCAGACCAGCAGCACGCGCGTGCGCAGCAGGCTTTCCTGGATGATCTTGAAGCTGCGCACCTGCGGCAGTTCGCGCACGATGTAGACGAGGGCCAGGCCGTGCATGACGGTGCCGTCGACGGCCGTGAGGAAATCCGTGCTGCGCCCTTCGATTTTCTGCAGCAGGGGCAGGCCGCGGCCGCAGGTGCAGGGTTCGGTGCCCAGCGCGCCCACGTCGCCCGTGGCGTAGCGGATGAAGGGGTAGTCCTGCGTGGCCAGGTGGGTGACGACGATGTCGCCCGTGGCCCCGGCGGGCAGCGGCTGGCCCTGGCCATCAAGGATTTCCACGATGATGTCTTCGGCCGTGATGTGCATGCCGCCGTCCGGGCATTCGTGGGCGATGAAGCCCGCGTCGCGCCCGCCGTAGCCGTTGGCCACGGGGCAGGCGAAGGCGGCGGCGATCTGCGCGCGTTGCTCGTCGTACAGGCGTTCTGCCGTGACGAACGCCACTTTCACGCCCAGGCCGTCGAGTGGCAGGTCGCGCGCGCTGGCGTGGCTGGCGATGCGGCACAGGGCGGACGGATAGCCGAACAGCATGCGCGGACGCCAGCGGCGCAGCTGCCTGACATAATCGTCGAGGCGCGCGGGCGACATGGCAAACGCGGGCAGCAGGGTGGTGCGCAGCAGTGCGTCGCGCAGGCGGCGCACGCGGTCCTGCGCGTGCAGTTCGATGGGCGAGCCCCACAGCACGGCTTCGCGGTCGCCGATGTCGACGCCCCACCAGCGCGTGGCGCGCCACTTGGCGGCGATGTCGTGGCTGATGCGGCGCCGACCCAGGAAGAACTGCAGCGGCTCACCGCTGGAGCCGCCCGTGGCGAACGGCCGCAAGCCCACGGCGCGGGCGGACTTGAAGCTGTCGCGCGCGCTGGCAATATCGCGTTTGCGCAGCAGCGGCAGGCGCGACAGGTCGGAAAGCTGGCGCAGCTGTTCCGGGTCGAAACCGCTGCGGGCGAACAGGGCGCGGTAGTAGGGCACGTGCGCGCCCGCGTGGCGCAGCAGCGCGCGCAGGCGCGCCAGCTGCCATTCTTGCAGCTGCTGCGCGCTCCACCACTGCGAGCGTTCCAGCCGGCGCAGCAGGCGCACGCTGTGGTGGCTCTTGAACCGTTCATGCAGGGAAAACAGCCAGTGGGCGACGAGGCGCGTGTAGGCGCCGGGACGCGGCGCGGCGCGGATGCGGCGGTAATGGGCGGCCAGCCTGGGCGCGATGCCGGGCCAGCCGAAGGCGGCCGCATGCGCCAGGCCCGCGTTTGCCAGCGCCTGCGCGCGCGGCGGATCGCGCAGCAGCGCCAGGATGGCCTGCGCCATGGCAGCCGGGTCTGCGGGCGGCACCAGCAGGGCCGTCACGCCGTCCTGCAGCAGGGCGGGGATGCCGCCCACATTGGTGCTGACGACGGGCACGCCGCAGGCCAGCGCCTCGAGCACGGAATTGGGCATGTTGTCGGCCAGGCTGGGGTTGAGGACGATGTCGCTGGCCTGGTACAGGGCCGGCATGGCGGCGTTGTCGACGGGGCCGGCGAAGCGCACGGCATCCTTCACGCCGAGCGACCTGGCCAGGCGCGCCAGCGCCGCGCGCTGCGGCCCGCCGCCGGCCAGCACCAGGCGCGCCGCGGGAAAAGCCTCGCGCACGATGGCGAAGGCGCGCACGGCGCTGGCATTGTCGTACAGGCTTTCCAGGTGGCGCGCCACCAGGATGCACGGGCCGGCATCGCCTGGCGCACGCGGCGCGGCCGGCGCGAAGCGCTGCAAGTCCACCACGTTCGGCACGATGTGGGCCGTATGGCCGTACTGCTCGAAGACGCCGGCCAGGTAGGCCGACGGCACGACGATGGCGCTGGCGCGGCGCAGGCTGAACGCCACCAGGCGCGGCGAGCGGGCGAAAAAGGCGGCCGCTTCGCCGCCCCGGTAGTTGAGCAGGGCGGGCTTGCCTTTTAGGCTGGCGATCCACAGGGCCGGTGCGGCCTGCAGGTGCCAGGACCAGCCGGAATTGGCCATGATGTGGAACAGGTCGACCGTATTGGCGGCGCGCCACAGGCGCCACAGGTGCACGGGCAGGCGCAGCGCCGCGCGCAGGTAGCGGATGCGCGCCAGCCAGGGCGGCAGCACGGGGCCGTTGACGGCCAGCAGCTGCACTTGCGCGCCGTCCTCGCGCAACAGCCGCGCCAGTTGTGCCGTCTGATTCGCCATGCCGCCGGCCGGCGGCGGCAGCGGGCCGACCAGCGCGATGCGCAGGCCCGTGAAGATCATGGCGTCGCTCCCGGCGCCATGCGTGCCGCCGCCACGCGCGCATACACGGGCGCATAGCGGCCCACGCTGGCGCCCCAGCTGCGCTCCGTCTCGACGAAGGCGCGCGCCTGGCGCCGCAGCGGCGGCCAGCTGGCCGGCGCCAGCAGCAGGTTCAATACCGTTTGCGCCAGCGCCCCGGCGTCGCCGGCGCGAAACAGCATGCCTGTCGCGCCATGCTCGACCAGTTCGCGGTGGCCGCCCACGTCGGACGCCACCACGAGACGCCCCTGCGCCATCGCCTCGAGCGGTTTCAAGGGCGTCACCAGCTCCGTCAGGCGCATCGGCAGGCGCGGATACACGCAGATGTCGACCAGCTGATAATAGCTGGCCACCTGCGCATGCGGCACCCTGCCCGCGAAGACCACGGCGTACTCTATGCCCAGCTGCGCCGTCAGCGCGCGCAGCGCCGCGTCCTGCGGTCCGCCGCCGGCCAGCAGCAGCCGCAATGCGGGCTGCGCCGCCAGCATGCGCGGCATGGCGCGTAGCAGCAGGGCCAGTCCCTCGTAGGCATAGAACGAGCCGATGAAGCCGATGACCAGGTGGCCATGCAGGCCCAGCGTGCGGGCCAATGCCGGATTATGGGAGGCATGGAAGGCGCCCGCATCGACGGCGTTCGGGATCACCGTGATCTTATGCGCGGGCACGCCGCGCGCGCACAGTTCGCGCCGCAAGCCCTCGCAGATCGTGGTGACGGCGTCTGCGCGGCGCAGCGCATAGGTTTCCAGCGCCCGCGTGAGCCGGTAGCGCAAGCCGCCGGGCCGGCTGCTGCCATGGTCGGCGGCCGCGTCTTCCCAGAAGGCGCGCACTTCATATACGACGGGGATGCCCAGCGCGCGGCCCGCGTTGAGGGCGGCGACGGCGTTCAGGGCGGGCGAATGCGCATGAAGGATGTCGGGCTTGAGCCGTTGCGCCAGCTTGCGCAGGCGCACGGCCAGGCCGACGATGACGGCCACCTGGCGCAGCACGGGCAGGCGCGCCCACCAGCGCGCATCGGGCGCCGTGCGGTAGAAATGCCAGCCGTCGACCAGCTGCTGCGCGCCGTCGGCCGGACCCTGCTTGGCACTCGTGAGCTGCATGGTGTGCCAGCCCAGCGCGCGCTGCTGCCGCAGGATGGCCAGGGTGCGGAACGTGTAGCCGCTGTGCAGGGGCAGCGAGTGGTCGAGGATGTGCAGGATGCGCATGGTTTAACCTGGGACGGATGTTGTGGTCAGTCCCTGCGGGAGCGGAATACGGCCCATTGGGCCATATTCCCCCAACGGGTCTGACCCCGTTGCAATCTGGCGCAAAAAGGCCTCGAACATCAGCAGCGCCCACAGGGGCGCGCTGTAGTCGCGCCGCCCGCTCGCGTGCTGCTCGAGCAGCACGCGCACGTAATCCATGTCGAACAGGCCGCACTGCGCCAGCGTGGGACCGAGCAGCCGCTGCTGCAGGCGCTGGCGCAGCGGGCCGCGCAGCCAGTCGGCCAGCGGGATGGAAAAGCCCATCTTCTGGCGGTACAGCAGGGTGTCGGGCAGCAGCGGGCGCAGGGCTTTTTTCAGCAGATACTTGCCGACACCGCGGTGCAGCTTGAATTGCGGCGGCAGGCCGGACATCCACGCCACCAGTTCATGGTCGAGCAGGGGCGAGCGCACTTCCAGCGCATGCGCCATGCTGGCCCGGTCGACTTTCGTGAGGATGTCGCCGGGCAGGTAGGTTTTCAGGTCCAGATACTGCACCTGCGACAACGGATCCTGCGCGGGACTGGCCAGCGCGTGGCGGCGCAGCACTTCCACGGCGCGGTAGCTGTGCAGGCTGCGTCGCAGCTCGGGGCTGAACAGGCGCGCGCGCATGGCGTCGCCCAGCAGGCTGACGCCGTGAAAATACGCGTCCGTCGTATCGCGCGCCAGGCCCTCGAACGTGGTCTTGGCGCGCAGGAAGCGCGGCGCCCAGTCGGCCTTCGGGTACAGCCGCCCCAGGGTGCCGAACAGCGACTGGCGCAGGCCGGCCGGCAGCAGCGGGTCCATCGCCTTGCGTACTTTTTCCTCGCGCGTGTGCAGGCGGTAGCGCCGGTAGCCTGCCAGGCTTTCATCGCCGCCGTCGCCTGACAGGGCCACCGTCACCCGCTGGCGCGCCAGCTGGCACACCCGATACGTGGGCATGGCCGAACTGTCGGCGAACGGTTCGTCGTACAGCTTGGCCAGCAGGTCGATCAGCTCGAAGTCGTCCTGCTCGACCTGGCGCGCGTGGTGCGCCGTGCCGTAGCGGCGCGCCACCAGGTCGGCGTAGCGCGCCTCGTTGTACGCCGGGTCGCCGAACGAGATGGAGCAGGTGTTGACGGGCGTGGCGCTGGCCCCCGCCATCAGCGCCACGACGGCGCTCGAATCGACGCCGCCGGACAGGAATGCCCCCAGCGGCACTTCGGCCACCATGCGGATGCGCACCGCTTCGCGCAGGCGCGCCAGCAATTCGTCGGCCGCCTGCGCCTCGCTGGCGGGGGGATTCGGCGTGAACGGAATGTCCCAGTATGCTTGCGGCGCGGGCAGCGGCTGGCCGGCGCGGATGGAGAGGGTATGCCCGGGCGGCAGCTTGCGCGCGTGCCGGAAGATGCTGCGCGGCTCGGGCACGTAGCCGTAGGCGAAATACTCTTCCACGGCCAGCGGGTCGAGTTCACGCGGCATGGCCGGATGCGCGAGCAGGGCTTTGAGTTCGGAGCCGAACAGCAGGGTGCCGTCCTGCGCCTCGCCGTAGTACAGGGGTTTGACGCCCAGGCGGTCGCGCGCCAGGAACAGCACATGGCGCCGGCGGTCCCACAGGGCGAAGGCGAACATGCCGCGCAGGCGCTGCACGCATTGTTCGCCCCATTGCTCCCAGGCGTGGACGATGACTTCCGTGTCGCTGCTGGTGCGGAAGGGGTGGCCGAACTGGCGCAATTCCGCCATCAGGCCGCGATAGTTATAGATTTCGCCATTGAAGACGATGGCGATGCTGCGGTCGGCGTTGAACAGCGGCTGCTGGCCGCTGGCCAGATCGATCACGGACAGGCGCCGGTGCGCCAGGCCCAGTCCCGGCTCGCGGTGCAATCCGCCTTCGTCCGGCCCCCGGTGGCGCAGGCTGTGGTTCATGCGCGCCAGCAGCAGCACGTCGATGTCGCGCTGGCCCTGCAAATCAAAGATGCCGCTGATGCCGCACATGGGAGGCCTTTCAGGGAGTGGTGGACAGGGGAGAGGGCTGGCGCGCGCCCGTCAGGCGGTCGTACACGGCCAGATAGGCGCCGGCCATGGCGGGCAGGCTGTGCTCGGCCAGCACCTGGCGCCGCCCGCGCGCGCCATGGCGCGGACCGAGTTCCGGCATGCTGTAGTAGTCGAGCATGGCGTCGGCCAGCATCTCGGGCGAACCGGGCGGCACCAGGGTGCCGCTCCAGCCCGACTGCACCAGTTCCGCGTTGCCGCCCACCTGCGTGGCGACGACGGGCAGCCCCGTCGCCATCGCTTCGAGGATGGTGTTCGAGCTGCCTTCGGCCAGGGACGGCAGCACGAACAGGTCCATGGCGCGCAGCAGCTGCGCCACGTCGTCGCGCGCGCCGGGCAGCCAGGCCAGATGGGCCGCGCCGGCCTGCCGCAGCAGCTCCAGGCAAGCCTGGCGGCACGGCCCGTCGCCGACGATGATCAGGCGCAGGCGCGCGCGGGCGCCCGGCTGGGCCAGCAGCAGCAGGAAGGCCCGCACCAGCGAGGCGGGATCCTTGACGGGGGCCATGCGGCCCACGCTGCCGATGACGAAGGCGCCGTTGCACAGGAAACCGGGCGGGCCCACGGCGGCGGGCGGCCCCAGGCGCGGATGGAATTGCACGCTGTCGACGCCATTGCCGATGTGCGACACCTGCGTGGGCGCCGCGCCGATGGCGTCCACCAGCCAGTGGCCCAGGTCGGCGCTGACGGCGATGAAGTGCTGCACCAGCGGCAGCATGCATTTGCGCAGCAGCCGGTATTTGCGGCGGGGGCCGTGCAGGTCGCTCATGTCGCGCCCGTGCTCGCCATGCACGCGCAGGCGCACGCCGGCCAGACAGGCCAGCAGCTGCGCCTCGAGGCAACCCAGGTTGCGCGTATGCACGAGCGCCGGGCGCAGCTGTTTCAGCACGCGGTACAGGCGCAGGTAGTGGCGCCAGTCCTTGCCTTCGCGCTTGTCCAGGCTGATCACGTCGACGCCAGGGGTGGTCAGGCGCTGGCGAAACGCGGTGGCGTTCTTCAGGCAGACGATGGCGTGCCGGTAGCGCCCGGGCGGCAAATGGTTGATCAGGTTGACCAGGCCGTTTTCCAGCCCGCCCACGTCGAGCTGGTGGATCACGTGCACGATCAGGGGGGCGCCGCCGGGCCCTGCGGCAGCCTGGCGCGTGCCGCCGGTATCGAAGTCAAGGGCCATGCGGCAGCTCCTGCAGGCGTTGTTCGATGACGGGCAGCGCCGCTTGCAGGAAGGCTTGCAGGCGCGCGTGCGGCGGCGGCGCCAGCTCGTCGTAGGCGGCAAAGACGAGGATGTCGGCGCCATCCTGGCGCCTGCCCAGCAGCTTGGCTTGCGCCAGCAGCAGTTTCACCAGCACGGGCCGGGCCGTGACGATGCCGCCCTGGCGGTAGAGGCGCCACACGAGCAGGCGCTCGCCGCCGTGCGCCAGCACGCTTTCGCGCACGGTCATGGGGCCGCCGGCCAGGGTGACGGGCCGCACGCGCTGCGCCAGTGCCATCCAGCGGGGGCCGTAGGGCAGGGCCTGGTGCGTCAGCAGTTCGGCATCGCGCGCCTGGCGCGCATACCAGTGCAGCTGCAAGCCCACCGGCGCGCCGTCGCCATCCCGGCGCGCATACGTGGCGGCAAAGCGCGCGGGCGCGCCCGCATACGGCGCCTGCCAGAGGGGCGCCGCGGCGTGCAGACGCCGCCAGGCGGGCGGATCGGGCAAGGCCAGCACGGCGGGGGAGCCGGGCGCCGCCATGCCATCCTGGCGCTGGCTGGCGAAGGCCAGCGCCGGCCACAGCGCCGCCAGCAGCAGGCAGGCGATGCTGGCGCGCACGGCGGCGCGCGGGCTGGCCGCAACGCCACCAGCGACAGGCCGGGGCGGCAGGACGGGTGGCAACGTGGGTGGCAAGATCGGCGCCGGCGGCAGTTCGCGCCAGCGCGCGGCCAGCCAGAACAGCAGCAGCGCCACCACGCCGAAGAACAGCCAGCCATAGATCAGGTGGTCGACGCCCACGGCCAGGCGCATATTGCTCAGGTGGCCCAGCATCACGATCAGGTAGGCGCGCACGCCATTGGCCAGGATGGGCACGAGCAGGGCGGCGGCCATGACGGCCAGGCGCCGCCGCGCGCTGTGGAAGTTGACGTGGGCGAACAGGGCGCCCAGGGCCAGCGCGGCGATCAGGTAACGCAAGCCGCTGCACGCCTCCACCACCGACCAGTTGCCGGAGGGCAAAGAAAAATTGCTGCCGTCGCGAAACACGGGCACTCCCGTCCATTGCAGCGCCATGACGGTGAATGCGGCCGTGAAGTCGATCAGCGGGTCGAGGAAGACTTCGCCAAACGGCACGGCCAGGAACAGATACGCGAGCGGAAAGGCCAGCAGGCGCACGGCCGGCCAGCCGAGGATGGCCAGCACGCAGGCGGGCAGCATGGCCGTGGCCGCATATTGTTCCACCACGGGCACGTTGGCGGCGTCGGCCAGCAGCCAGGCCAGACCCAGCGCGCCCAGCAGCAGCAAGCCCTGCCGCGACGGCTGGGGCGCCAGCGCGGCCAGGCTGGCCCGCTGGCGCCAGGCCAGCCAGCAGCTGATGGGCACGATCAAGAAGCCGTGCGCGAACGTTTGCGAGCGGGACCACAGTTCCACCATCGACCAGAAGGTGGCGTGGTACAGCAGCACGACGGCGGCAAGGGCCAGCAGCAGGGCCGCCAGGGCGGCCTGGCGCCGGCCCCGCGGCAGGACGGCCGCGTCCGGCAAACGCGTGGCGCTGTCGAGCTGCAAGCTCATGTGGACGGCTCCCGCGCCGGCAACACAGGCGCGGCGGCGCCGGTTGTCGCCGCATCGGCCCCGGCCTCGGCAGGCAGTCCCAGCATGGCGCCCAGGCCCCGCAGATTGCGTTCCCAGTCGTAATCCTGCAAGACCAGCTGGCGCGCCGCCGCGCCGATGGCCGCGCCGCTGCCTTCGGTCGCGTCGCCCTGGGCATGGCGCAGCACGCGCGCCGCATGGTGGATGAATTCGGCGTCGTCGCGCGCCAGCAGCAGTTCCAGGCCCGGCTGGGCGGCGATGCCTTCCAGCGCCTGCGGCGTGGCCAGCACGATCTTGCCCATCGCCATCGCTTCCAGCACCTTGTTCTGCACGCCGCGGGCGATGCGCAGCGGTGCCACGGCCAGGGCCGCGCCGGCCAGGTAGGGGCGGATGTCGGGCACCTTGCCCGTCACCACCACGCCAGGAATCTTGGCCAGCGCCGTCACGGAGGGCACGGGCGCGCTGCCGACGATATAGAACTGCAGCTGGGGAAACTGGCGCCGCAGGGCGGGCCAGACGTGGCGCACGAACCATTGCACGGCGTCAATGTTCGGCCAGTAATCCATGGCGCCCGTAAATACCAGCGCCTGCACGCCGGGCGGATAGATTGCTGGCTGGGCCGGCATGGGCGTGAAATACGCCGTGTCGACGCCGTTGTTGACATGGCCCGTCTTGCGCCGCGCCATCGGGGCGCACTGGCGGAACAGGGCCGCTTCGGCCGGCGAGACGAAGCTGGCGGCCGTGAACTGCTGGGCGATATGGCGCTCGTACTGCAGCAGCAGATGCGCTTCGCGCCGGTACAGCTGCGACATGGGCCAGGGCTTGCTGTCGCCGTACTGGCGCCACTTGTCGGAATCGACGTCGACGAAATCGATGACCCGGTGCAAGGCGCGGCCCGCGCTGCCGTCGATGTATTGCGCCATGGGGCCGGAAAAGGCCAGCGCGTGGCGCACCTTGCCGGTCGAGATCACGCCTTCGACCCATTGCAGCAGCCGCGCATCGCGGTAGTACTGCACGCTCATGGCTTGCCGCGACAGCAGCGCCTGCATGGCGCGCCAGCGGGCCGTAGTGCGCCGCAAGCCGATGAAGCGCGTGCTGGCGCACAGGGCGGCCACGGTTTTCGCGTGCTGCCAGTCGTCGTCATCGTCGATGAAGCAGCCCAGGTGCACGCGGAAATGCCGGCTCAGGTATTGCAGCATGTGCCACGAACGTATCTTGTCGCCCTTGTTGGGCGGATACGGCAGACGGTGGGCGAGGAACAGGAGTTCGCGCATGGTGTGTCCCCTTGCTTAGCCCAGTTGCCGCACGATGTGCGGCCCCAGCAGGTTGGCCAGCGGCAGCGGCAGGCGGCGCCAGGCGCGGATGAACAGTGCGTATTTCGGATTCAGGGGATTGACTTCCGGCAAGGCCCTGGCGCGCACGAGCTGGCAGGCATACGGCAGCGGCTGCGCACTAAAACCCCAGTTCTTCTTGAAGTCGAAGGCGCCCGTGCCCAGCTTGCTGCGGCCGAAATCGAACAGGCGGTAGCCGCGTGCGCAGGCGCGGCGCATCGCTTCCCAGTACATGAAGTCGTTGGCGCCCGTGCTGCGCGCCAGCGGCGTGCCGCCACCGTAATACGGCAATACTTCATCGCGGAAATAGAACAGCAGCACGCTGGCCTGCGCCTGTTGGCCGTGGTACACGGTGAGGATGTCGCAGGCGTCGCCGAAGACCGTGCGCAGCAGGGAAAAATGGTGCTGCGCGAAGACGGGCGTGCCCAGCCGGTGCACGCTGGCCGCATAGATCGGGTAGAAATGGCGCAGGTCGTAGTCGATGGCGCTGTGCAGGCCGCCCGCCATGGCCTTGCGCACGACGGCGCGCTGCTTGCGGGGTATGGCCAGCAGATTCTGCTCGGCATCTGGGCTTAACGGCCGGCGGAAGGTCGCGTACAGGGGTTTGTGCAGCCAGGAAGTCTCCATGTTTTCCGGCGCTTCGCGCCAGCGGTATTCCAGGTGGCCCACGCCGAGGCGCCGCGCCAGCGCCAGCGCGGCGCTGTCGAGCGCCTGGCGCACGGCCGCGCCGCCGCCGGCGATGCCGCCGTAGACGCAGAACGGCAGCGAGACGAGCGATGCGCCGAACAGGCGGCTGCGCAGATGGGCCAGCGGCAGCACGCCGGCGATGCGCCCGTCCTGTTCCGCGTACAGGAAATAGCTGTCGTGCTTGAAACCTTGCTCCATGATGGTTTGCCAGCCCGCCCGGTGAAAGAAGGTCGCTTGCTGGCAAGTATCGACAAAGGCATCCCAGCGTGCATGCTCGTGCGCCTGCAGGGAGCGCACGGCGATGGCGGCGCTGGACGGCGCGTAGTCGGGAGGAAGGCTGGCCTCGTGCATCATGTGCTTTCCAGAAAAATACGGTCCATGCGGTCCCAGGCGAAGTCGCGCGTCAGTCGCCCCAGCCGCGCTTCCATGCGCCCCAGGTTCAGGTAGTGGCGAAAGCGCGTCCTGGCGCTGAGACCAAGTGGACGCGGCTGGCCGGGATCGAGTTCCCAGGGATGAAAATAGAATATGCCAGCTTGCCCGTCGCGCGAATTGATGCGTCGCAAAAGCCAGCGCGACAGTGCATACGGCATCAATCTGAAATAGCCGCCGCCGCCGGCCGGCAGGTTGCGTCCGCGCAGGCGCACGGTGCTGACGGGCAGTTCCAGCACGCCGTGCGGCCCGCGCGGGCGCCAGGCGAAGCGGGGCGCGTCGGGCATGCCGTAATGGTCGTGGCGGATCGGGTAGATGCTGGAACTGTAGCGGTAGCCCGCTTCCTGCAGCACGTCGAAGGCCCACAGATTGGCCGCGCCGATGGAAAAGCTGGGCGCCCGGTAGCCGCGCACGGCCAGCCCCGTCAATTGTTCGAGGATGGCCTTGCTGCGGCGCACGTCGTCGGCGAACTGCGCGGCCGGCTGCTCGTTGGCGCGCAGGTGGGCATAGCCGTGGCTGGCCACCTCGTGCCCGGCGGCGGCCACGCGGCGCAGCATGGCCGGATAGCGTTCGGCGATCCAGCCCAGCGTAAAAAAGGTGGCGTGGATGCGCCGGCTCTCCAGCAGCAGCAGGATGCGCTCGATATTCGCCTCGACCCGGCATTCCAGGCGGGGCCAGTCGGCGCGGGCGATGTGCGGCGCGAAGGCGGATACCTGGAAATAGTCTTCCACGTCGATGGTGAGCGCATTCTTCAGCGCCGGCGGCAGCGCCGGCGCCGTCATGGCGTGCCCCGGCGCGCCGCCAGCCAGGGCGCGACGATGGCGGCGATGCGCGTGGCCGCGTGGCCATCCCACAGGGGCGGTATGCGGCCCCGCTTGCCGCCCGTGTCGAGGATGGCGCGCGCCAGCGCCAGAATGGCGGCCGGCTCCGTGCCGGCCAGCGTGTTCGTGCCGTCGCTCACGGTGACGGGCCGCTCCGTGTTGGCGCGCAGGGTCAGGCAGGGCACGCCCAGGGCCGTGCTTTCTTCCTGGATGCCGCCCGAATCCGTCAGCACCAGGTGCGCCTCTTGCATCAGGCCCAGCATTTCCAGGTAGCCCAGCGGCGGCAGGCGGATGATGGCATGCCGCGCCAGCACGGGTTCCAGGCCCGCCAGGCGCAGGCCGGCCAGGGTACGGGGATGGATGGGGAACAGCAGCGGCAGCTGTCGCGACAGCTGCCCCAGCGCCTGCAGCAGCGCGGCGAGCTGCGCCGGGTCATCCACGTTCGACGGCCGGTGCAGGGTCAGCAGGCCATACGCGGGCGGGCAGGCGTGGCCGTGCGCGCGCAGGGTGGCGGCCGGCTTGACGGCGCGCGGCAGCTGCCGCCGCAGGCTGTCGATCATGACGTTGCCCGTGAAATGGATGCGTTCGGGAGCGATGCCTTCGCGCAACAGGTTGGCGCGCGCGCCTGCCTCGCTGGTGAGCAGCAGGCTCGATAATTGATCCGTCAGCACGCGGTTGATTTCCTCGGGCATGCGCCGGTCGCCGCTGCGCAGGCCCGCCTCGACGTGGATCACGGGGATGTCCCGCTTGGCCGCCACCAGCGCGCAAGCGAGGGTGGAATTGACGTCGCCCACCACCAGCACGGCATCGGGCGCCAGCGGCGGATGGGCGTCGAGCACGGCGTCGAAGCGGCGCATGATCTCGGCCGTCTGCTGCGCGTGGTTGCCCGAGCCGACGTCGAGGGCGATGTCGGGCGGGCGCAGGTCCAGGTCCGTAAACAACTGCCCATTCATGGCCGTGTCGTAATGCTGACCCGTATGCAGCAAGGTCACGCGCACGGCGGGTGCCTGGCGGGCCAGGGCGGCCAGGATGGGCGCCATCTTCATCAGGTTGGGGCGCGCGGCCACCACGCACAGCAGGTGCGCCGGCGCGGCGGACGCAAGAGAGGGGTCGGACATTGCGGCCTCCTTAGAATTGCATGATGAGCGTGGCGCTGACGCCGTTCTCGCGGTAATCGCCGCCCCGGTTGCTGGCGTGGCGCGTGTGGCGCAGCTCGATGCTGGCCGTCATGTCCGGCTGCAGGATGCGGTTGTAGCCGGCCGTCATGGTGATGTTGTTGTCGCGCCGGGGTACGCTCAGCGAGCGCACGCTGGCGTAGCCGCCATTGAGATTCACGCTGGTGCGCGCACTGGCTTGCCAGCTCCAGCCCAGGTTGCCGCCGATCTGGCGCGTGCGGTCTTCGCTGCCGAATTCCACGCCGGGCAGCAAGCCGCTGTCGATGCCGCTGGCCGTCTGCGCCGTGCGGTCGACAACCGTGATGCCGGCGATCATCGTGCTTTTCGCCGTGGCGCGCGCCATCGTCAGCTTCAGCTGTTTTTGCAGGAAATAGCGGTGGCTGAAGTAATTGATGGCGCCCCGTTCCGGCCCCAGGCTGTTGGCGTAGCGCAGGAAGGCATCGATGCGCAGGCGCCGGTCGCGCGTGTTGGGAAAGATGCCGCGCCATAACTGATCGAGCAACTGGGCCGCGTCGCGGTTTCCCAGGCGAGAAAATTGCGTCGGCATGGTGGTGATGTTTTCGCTGTAGCTCAGTTGCCAGTTGGTATGGCGCTGCAGGAAGTTGGCATCCAGGCTGTAGGTGGTGCCAAAGAAGCGCTTGCCCGTGCTGAAGGCCACGCTGGTGCGCGGCGATGGCGTCCACACGCCGCCCAGCGACCAGAAGCGCCCCTCGGGCGCCTTGCCGCTGGTAGAGATATAGCCTTCCTTTTCCAGGCCGCCGCTGGCCGTGGCCGCCCATTTGCTGCTGAACGGATAGCGCAGGCCCACGCTGCTGCGCTGCATGCGCACGGGCGCCAGCTTGCTGTCCTGCGTGCGGCGCACGTCGTGGCTGGCGTTCCAGGTCCAGCCGCCGGCGCGCGGCTCGCCGCTGAGCAGCAATTCCATTTCATCGCTGTGCACGGACAACAAGTCGCCGCCGCTGTCGACCGTGTTGCGCGTGTAGCGCAGCTCGGCCGTGGCCAGGCCGCGGAAGCGGTGGCGCAAATACGGGCTGATGCCGGTGGTGCGCACGGTGCTGGCATTGTCCGTGTCGGGCAGGTCGTCGATCAATTGGGGGCCGAACGGCGAGATGTTGCGCCGGTTCACGCTGGCATCGGCATCGATGAAGAACCAGTCCTTCACCAGCTCGGCGTCGGCCGAGGCGTGCAGCTGGTGGTTGTCGGTATCGGCACGCTGTCCCGACAGGTATTTGTGCCAGCTGTAGTCGAGGTGCACGCGCAGGCGGGGGCCCGTGCCGATGAGGGCGATGGCGGGCGCGATTTCCGTGATGAAGTCCGATTGCGCCTGGCCGGGCGGCGCGCGCAAGGCATTGTCCGTATAGCTTTCGCGCAGGCGCAGCGACGGTTTCACCAGCCAGTCGACGGCGCCGGCCGGCGCGGGCAGCAGCAGGGACAGGAACGGCAGCAGCGGCAGCGGAACCCGGCGGCTAATCGTAATGGCCATAGCCGTAGTAGTCGTTGCCGGGGAATGATCTGGTCTTGTTGTAGATTAAATGGATGTGCTCGCACGAGTCGATCTGGCGCAGCGCTTCCTTGACGGCGTGCTGGGTCGTCGTTTCCGCCTCGACCACCATCACCACTTGCCCCATCTGTCCCACCAGCGCGTGCGCCTCGCTGGTGATCAAGAGGGGCGGCGAGTCGAAGACGACGACGCGGTCGGCGTAGCGGCTGGCGATCTCGGCCAGCAAGCGGCTCATGGCCCGGCTGGCCAGCAGTTCCGTCGCGTGCTTGTTGCTGCGCCCGGCGGGCAGGATGCTCAGGTTGGCCACGTTGGTTTTCAGGATCACGTCCGCCATCGCCAGCTGCGGGTCGAGCAGCACGTCCATCAGCCCCGGCTCGGGCGGCAGGCCCAGCACTTTCAGCACGGACGGGCGCGCCACGTCGGCATCGACCAGCAGCACCGTGATATCCATTTCCATGGCGATGCTCATGGCCAGGTTGACGGCGCAATACGTCTTGCCTTCGCCGGGCATGGCGCTGGTGACGACGATCAGGTTGCCGTGGCGGATGGCCTCGGCGCCGCTGGCGCGTGCCTGGCGCAGCAGCGGGCGCTTGATGATGCGGAAATCCTCGGCCACCGAACTGCGCCCGCCATCGTGCGTGAGCATGCCCTGCTCGGCCAGCCGGGCCAGGTTCAGGGGCCGGTACTGGGGCGAGCGGGCCGCCTGCGCGCCATCCGCGCCAGCGGCCACCTCCGGACCATCCGCACCATAGGGCACGCCGGCCTCGGCCACGCCCAGGATCGTGGGTTCCTGCTTGCCGCTGTCCTTGCTGCTCATCGTCGCTCCCCTGGTGGCTCTAGAATTTCAGCAGCGCGGCCGTCATGACCCCGCCGTACAGCACGAACAGGCTGCCCAGGCAGGCGCCGAAGCCATAGCGGGCGCGGCGGCGGCGTACCTGCTGCAGCGGCGTCCAGTTCATCGATACCGTGCCCAGCACGTTCAAGCCCGTCGCGTCGCGCAGTTCGGACGGACTGAGGAAGGTGGGGCGCACCTGGCTGATCAGCAGGGCCGCGGCGACGCCGGCCACCAGGGCCGCGCCCAGCGCCGCGCTGAACAGCAGCGGGCGGTTCGGGCCGACGGGCGCATATTGCACCGTGGGCGGGTCGATGATCTTGAAGGCCATCATCTCGGTGGTGGAACTGAGTTCGCCCGACAGCTTGGCCGCTTCGCGCCGGCCGATCAGCTTTTCATAGTTTTCCTTGTTGATGATGTAGTCGCGGTTGAGCTGCGCCAGCTGCGATTCCACCTCGGGCACGGCATTGCTCTGCGCCAGCAGCCGTTCATTGCGCGCGCTGTATTCCTGCACGCGGGCGCGGATGGCGGCCACCTTGGCGTCCGCGTCCGTCAGCGCCACCTTCAGCTGCTGCAGCATGGGGCTGTAGTTCTTGCCCGGGTCGCCGGACGCCGTTTTCAGCTTGCTTTCCTCGATCTTGCGCTCTTCCAGCTGGGCCACCAGGCGCTTCGAGGCGATGATGTCGGGATGCAATTCCGTAAATTGCATGCGCAGGTTGTCGAGGTTCTTGTTGAGCGAGGCGATGCGCTCGTCGAGTTCGGGATTCGTGATGGACGACGCGTTCGGCTCCATGTCGAGCACGGGCTCGTCGCCCTCGATCTGGCTCTGGATGGCCTTGCGCGCCTGTTCCGCCTCGACCAGCTCCAGCTTGGCATTGTTCAGGCTATCGGACGACATCAGCAGCTGGCTGCCGTAGTCGATGCCCTGGCGCGGCAGCAGCAGGTTGTTGCGGATCTTGAATTCCTTCACCAGGTTTTCCGCCGCGCTCAGCTTGTCCTCGTAATTCTTGATCTGCTCGTCGATGAATTGCACCGCCTTCTGCGAATCGCCCTTTTTGCCCTGGAAACTGCCTTCGACAAAGATGGTCAGCAGGCTTTGCACCACGTCGCGCACCAGCTTCGGGTCGCGCCCGCTGTAGCTGATGGTGTAGATGTCGTAGGCGTTGGTGCCGGTGATCTTGATGCGGCTCATCAGGTCATCGAGCTGGGCCTCGTGCTCGCGCACGGTCTTCGAATCGAGGTCGAGGTCGACCATGCGCATGACGCGCTCCACGTTGGGCCGGCTGAGCAGGGTGCGGCTCATGATGGCCACCTGCTGTTCCGTGTTCGGCACGCTGGTCATGCCGGCCATCAGCGGCTTGAGGATGGTTTGCGTATCGACAAACACGCGCGCCGACGTCTGGAAGTCGTCGGGCAGGCTGATCACCTTGATGAAGCCGACGATGGCCACCAGCCACGCCACCAGCACCGCATGCCAGCGGTATTTCCAGATGCCTTTCAGGCTGGAAAGCAGTTGCTGTATCAATTGCTCCATGTCGCTTCCTTCAGGTAACGGTGCTGCACGGCAGACGGGCGGGCGACGGCGTCTTGCAAGAAATGCTTGTCTGTTGAGTAAGCAAAGTATAGGGCGCCTGTCGAGCAAGATTTCCCAAGATGATTGCTTCTTGATACGCCTCAAGGTTCACTTGCCGGCTTTTAATAATCATAGGAAGTTCGCGGCCCAGGCTGGTTCTGCGGGGCCGGCCATGGACGCGCCATCGACTCGAAGAGGCTCCGCATGAATCCGTTTCGCCGTGCATTTGTCTGCAACACGCTGCTCCTGGCCGGTGCCGCCGGCCTGCTGGGAGGCTGCCGCACCCGCTATCCGCTGGCGCCCGCCGACGACAGCACACCCATGCACGATTACCTGATCGGGCCGGGCGATTCCGTCAACATCATCGTCTGGCGCAATCCGGAAGTGTCGCTGACGGTGGCCGTGCGGCCGGACGGCAAGATCACCACGCCGCTGGTGGAGGACCTGGAGGCCAGCGGCAAGACGTCGACCCAGCTGGCGCGCGACATCGAGCAAGCCTTGAGCAAGTTCATCCAGCAGCCCGTGGTGACGGTCATCGTCACCAACTTCTCGGGGCCGTATGGCGAGCAGATCCGCGTGATCGGCGAGGCGGCCAAGCCGCAGGCGCTGCCGTACCGGCTCGGCATGTCGCTGATGGACGTGCTCATCGCCGTGGGCGGCATCACCGATTTCGCGGCCGGCAACAAGGCCAGCATCATCCGCGTGCGCGAGGGCAGCCAGCAGCAGCTGCGCGTGCGGCTCGACGATTTATTGAAGGAGGGCGATATTTCCGCGAATGTCATGATGCGGCCGGGCGACGTTTTATTGATCCCGGAAAGCTTTTTTTAACAGCGGGCTCGGCAATATCAAAACAGCACTTATATTTGTCATTTTGTACTTTTCAGCAAATTTCATCGTGTTATTTTGCTATCTAAAGACAGATTTCTTCTGTTTTTTTAGCTAAAGGTGGGAACTTCTCCCGTTTTTGTCTTGTCACAAGGCATTGGCTTCAGTCCGTCTCGACGGCTGCCGATGAACGTGAGGACAAGATGAGCTTTGAAGATGAACCCATTATTTCCTTCGACACGCCCGGTACTTTCAGCGACCTGGTGGTGGGCGAGGGGCAGATCGACCCGGCCATGGAGCATGAGCTCGACCTGCAGCGCTTTCATATCCGCATGGCCAATTCGCGTGGCCGGCGTGAAGCGGCCAGCTTGCTGATCCGCAAGATGTACGGCTGGCGCGGCTATGCCGTCGATCCCGGCATCGCGCACGCCTTGAACAAGATCACCTTGTTCGCGGAAACGGCGGGCACCACCGTCGGCACCATGACCCTGTGCCTCGACAATGACGAGACGGGCTTGCCGGCCGATGAAAACTTCCGCGACAAGCTCGACGTCCTGCGCGAGCAGGGCCGGCGCCTGTGCGAGCCGTCGCGCCTGGCCATCGACAAGGGTGTGAGCAAGCGCGTGTTTGCGGCGCTGATTCATATTTCTTATATCTATGCCCACAATATTCACGGCTTTACGGATTACGTGATCGAAGTCAATCCGCGCCACGTGGTGTTTTACAAGCGCATGCTGGGCTTCCAGGACTTCGGCGGCGAGCGCGAGTGCACGCGCGTGGGGGCGCCGGCCGTGCTGCTACGGCTGGACCTCGACTACATGGGGGCCCAGATACGCAAATACGGTGGCCTGATGGAACAGCATGGGGGTGAACGGTCGTTTTACCCCTTTTTTTTTCCGACATGGGATGAGCCCGGCATTACCGACCGGCTGAGGCAAGGGCGCAACTGAGGTTTATTTGCTTTTCAGTAAGATCGCCTGCATGTAGCCGCCCGGAATCGCGTAGGTGATGCCGCTCGGCGCGCTGATGGCGGCCTCCTTGAGGCCCTTGACATACACCATGTTGACGATGCCGTAGACGAGACCGGTCTCGGGATCGAACAGCGGGCTGCCGCTGCTGCCCGGATACGCCGTCGCGTCCAGCTGGAACACGGTGTAGGGCGCCTTTTGCAGCTGCGCCAGGCGCCGGACGTCGAGGCGCTGCGCGTTTTCGCTGGGCATGACCACCGGCGTCAGCGATGACACGGTGGCGCGGTGCGTCACGTGGTGCAAACCGAGCAAGGTCCCGAGCGGAAAACCCGTGAAAGCCAGGGCCTGGCCCTCGCGCACCGTGGCCGCGTCGCCCAGCGCCAGGGCGGGCAGCGGCGCGCCCGCCAGGCGCAGCAAGGCCAGGTCGTGTTCCGTGTCCAGCGCCTGGACTTTGGCGGGGCGAAATTGCGCCACCTCGCCCTGGCCCGTGAGTATGCCGATGACTTCGTTCGGATTCGCGTCGAGCAGTTTCTGGATCACATGCGCGCACGTCAGCACGCTCAAGCCGTCGCCGGCCACGAAACCCGTGCCGATGAAATTCATCGGCGGCGTGCGCGTCTTTTGCAGGCTGCCCACGCCGACGATCGACGGCTTGACGCGCGCGATGGTCTGCGCCAGCGATGCGTCGGCGCGGCACGGCGCGCAGGCCAGGAGCCAGGCCAGGCAGGTGAGCAGGGCGAAGGGGAATGTCAACGGCAGGGCTTTCATGGCGGCGCGCTTTCAAGGGCAGGAGGTGGCGGGGAGTGGGCGGGCCTCAGCAGCGCGCACAGCAGCATCAGATAGCACAGCAGGGCGATGCGCGGCACGTCGAGCAGGCTGTCGAACAGGCCGACGACGAGAAAACCCAGCAGGGCGGCGGCGCAGGCCAGCGCGCCTGGATCGCCCCCCCTGGCCTGGCGCAGCAGGCGCGTGCCGGCAACGGACAGCAGGGCCAGCATGGCCAGTGCGCCGCACCAGCCCGTTTCCACCAGCACGTGCAGCGCCATGCTCTTGATATGCCACGGCAAGTGATGGTGGTCGCTGCTGAAAAACCAGTAATTATTCGCCTGCGTAAAGCGCCCGTTGGCGAGCAATTCCTCGCCGCCGGGCGCGCGCAAGCTCAGATTGTCGACTTCGAGAACGGACGAGTCAGCCGTGCCGCTGGCCGCCAGTTCCAGCTGCACGGGCGGGCGCAGCAGCCAGGCGCCCGCGCCCAGCCAGGCGCTGTCGAACGGCACGTTGTAGTGCTGCCAGACCGCCGCCGGACTGCCGGTCGGATGAGGACGCAGGCGCAGGGGGACGGACACGCAACCTTGCGCGTACAGCAATTGCCGCTGGCACAGGCGCACCTGCAGCACGGGCATGGGGCCGCTTCGGCGCACGTCCAGCGCCAGGGTGTAGCGCGTGGCGGGTTGCACGCGCACGCGCTGCAACAGCCGCAGCAGTTCGCCATAGCCGGCGCTGTAGCCGGGACTGGCCAGGCGCACATAGCGATTCCCCCCTTCTTCGGCATATGTGATGGTGGCCGGCACTTCGCGCTGGGGATTGTGCCAGTAATAAGTGGCGGGAAAGCTGCCCATGCCCATGCCGAACAGGCGCTCGCCCCAGCCGGCAGGCTGCATGGCCAGCGCTTGCCGCCAATGGCGCAAGCGGCCCTGCATGTCGAAGGCCGTGGTGGCAAAACGCTCGGTGGCGTAATAGCTGGCCGAGACGGGGATGGCCAGCAGCAGCAGGATGCCGGCCGCGCCCGCGATGCTCAGGCTGGCCCGGTCCAGCCGCCACAGGGGCGGGCGCAGGCGTCCGTTGCCCAGCATCAGCATGGCCAGCAGCACGACCAGGCCGGCCGGCAGCAGCGCGCCAGCACCGGCCCAGTGCCAGCCTATCCAGGCGAGATTACATGCGAGCATGGTCCACGCCATCATCGCCACGCCCAGCCTGGCTGGCCCCTTGGCGGCGCCAGCGCCGGGCCACAGCATGGCCGCCAGCAGCACGGCCGCCAGCAGGAACAGGAAATACGGGCCTTTCAGCCAGCCGGCCGTGTGCTGATCAAGCGGCTCCGGCCACCAGGCGGCCAGCAAACCCTGCAGGCACAGCGCGCACAGCAGGCTGGCCGGCGCTAAACGCCACGGCAAGGGCCGCGCGGCCAGCACGAAGCTGGCCGCGAGCAGGACCACGGCGGCGAGCAAGCCCCGGTAGCCGGCCAGGCTGAACATGTACACGAGCAGGCCGGTGCCCAGACCGGCCAGCAGCAGCCTGAGCAACACACCGCGCACGGGCGGGCGGCCGGGCGGGCGCCGCGCCGCGCCGGGCGGCGTGCGCAGGGTTTGCCAGAATCCCAGCAGCATGGCCGCCGCCAGCGCCGCATACAAGCCCCGTGAAAAGGTGGTGAACGCCGCGTGCAGGGCCAGGGCCAGCAGCAGCATGGCCAGCGCCGTCTGCCAGCGGCTGCGGGTGCGCGCCAGCCACAGCGCGGCAAACGGCAGGCTCAGGGCCAGGTAGCCATCGAGCGCGGCGCCGCCCGTGTGCATGGCGGAAAACGGCGCCGTGATGCGGTAGTCGCTCGACAGGTTCGACAGGCCGGGAAACACGGCCCGTTCCCACAGCGCGAACAGCGACACCATCGCCAGCCCGGCCAGCATGCCCGGCAGCGCGTAGCGGCGCAGGGCGGAAGGATCCCCGTCGCGCAGCAGCAGCGGCAGCAGCAGCATGCTCCAGGCCCAGGCCTTGCCCAGCCGCAGGCTGTTGTAGGGGCTCAAATAATTATCCCAGGCATTCAGGTCGAGCGGCGCCAGCGGCAGCACGCCGCGCAGCACGGCCGCCAGCCAGGCCAGGCTGCACAGCAGCAGACAGGCGCGGGCGGCGGGCGAGAGCGTGGCCGCGGCGCGCTGGACGGGGCCGCCCAGGCGCCAGTAGCCGCACGCCACCGTCAGCAACAGCAGCACGTCGATTTCCTCGAGGAAGAACCAGCCCGTCCACGGCGCCAGGTCGAGCACGGGCAGCAGAGCGGGCACGCAGAACAGCCAGCAGGCGGGGCGCCAGCACAGCAGCAGGAAATAGGCGGGCAGCAGGATGGCAAACAGCAGGCCGGGCCAGCCGTGGCCCAGCGGATAGTGGCGCAAGGCCAGCGCGCAGGCCGCGCCCGCCAGCAGGGCCAGCGGCCGCGCCGCCAGCCCGGGCATGGCAGCGTGCATGGCCATGGCTTACAGCTGGGTCAGCAAGGCCTGCGCTGCTGCCCGCTGCGGAAAGTCCTTGTTGGCGGCCAGCAATTGTTCCAGTTGCTTGCGGGCGCCGCCCTTGTCGCCCGCTTTCGCCAGGGCCGCGCCCAGGTGGTACAGCACTTCGGGGGATGTCGGCGCCAGCCCCGCCGCCTTGCGCAGCAGGGCCGTGGCGCGCGGGACGTCGCCCCGTTCCAGTACGATCCAGCCCAGGGTGTCGAGCACGGCGGGATTGTCGGGCGCCAGCTTGAGCGCCTGCTCGGCCGTGGCTTGCGCGCGCGGATCTTTTTCCTGCTGATACGCCCAGGCCAGGTCGTTCAGCGCCACGACATTGTCCGTGTCCTTGGCCACCACATACTGGAAGTGCTCGATGGCGGCGCGGTATTGTTTCGCCGCCAGCCGTGTGCCGGCCAGGTAGGTGCGCGTCGGCACGTCTTCCGGATGCTCCTTGAGCCAGGCCGCCATGCGCGCCTCGGCGTCGCGCTCCTGGCCCGACGCCTGCAAGGCGCGGTACAGCTGCACCTGCAAGGGCCCGATGGGGCTGATGTCGAACGCGTGCTGGTACAGCTTGACGGCTTGCTGCGGCAGCTTCTGTTCCATCAGCACGTCGCCCTCGAGCTTGTAGCCGGCCGCCAGCTTCGGCTGCTGTTCCTGCACTTGCCGCGCCACGGCCAGCGCCTCGCGCTGGCGATTCAGGTTCAGCAGCAGAGCCACTTCCACCACGCGCGCTTCGAGCAGGGACGGGTCAAGCGCCTGCGCCCGCTTGACGGCTTGCAGCGCATTATGGTGGTCGCCCAGCGCCAGGTGCAGGCTGGCGATGCGCATCTGCAGGGGCGCGGACGTGGTTTGCAGGCTGGCCAGCTTGTTGTAGCTGTCGAGCGCGGCCGGCGCCTGGCCGGCGCTGTATTCGACCTGGGCGCGCAGGGCCAGCGCATCGGCGTCGCCCGGATGGCCCGTCTGCAAGGTGCGCGCCAGTTCCAGCGCCTTGTCGGGCGCGCCCGTCTTCAGGTAGAAGTTACTCAGCAGCAGGGCCGGCGCGACGGCGTCGGGATTGTCGCGGTGGGCCCGTTCGAGCCAGCGCCGCGCCTCGTCCGCCTTGCCCTGCGATGCGGCCAGCTTGGCCAGCGCCGCGCACAGGTCGGCATTTTTCGGCGCCTTCGCCAGCGCCCGCTCGAAGCGCTGCTTCGCCTGCTCCGGCTTTTTCTCCGCCAGGTCGATCTGCGCCAGGTTGTTCAGGGCGGGCAGATAGACAGGGTCCATGCCCAGGGCTTGCTCGAAACTGGCGCGCGCGGCGGGCAAGTCGCGCAAGGCCAGGTAGACGCCGCCTTTCAGGTTCAGCAGCAAGGGATTCGTGCCTTTCTGCTGCTGTTCCATCATCTTGACCGTGGCCAGGGCCTTGTCGTTCTGCTTGTTGCGCAGCAAGGTCATCACCAGCATGGTGCCCGCCTGCGGCGTGCTCTTGTCGAGCATGCTGGCGCGTTCCAGTTCATTGATGGCGCGGCTGTTCTCTCCCATGCCCAGGCGGCTGATGCCCAGCGCCGCATGCAGCCTGGCCGTGTCCGGCGCCAGGGTGCTGGCTTGTTCGAAATACGCCGTCGCCTTGTCGTAGCGGCGCGCGCGCAAGTGGGCTTCGCCGGCCAGCGACAGCAATTCCACGTCGTCGGGGAAGGCGGCCAGCATCGGTTGCAGCAAGTCGATGGCCGCGTCGGTCTTGTTGCGCATCAATTCAATCGAGGCCATCATCTTGACTGCATACAGGTGTTTCGGATACACCGCCAGGAAGCGCCGCAGATAGCTTTCCGCCTGTTGCGGCGAACCGAGCGCCAATTGCACGGCGCCGGCCAGCAGGATGGACGGCATGTGGTCGGGCGCCGCCTTGAGTACCAGCTGCAAGCCTTGCAAGGCCGCCTTGTGCTTGCCCTGGCGAAAATCGAGCAGCGCCTGCGCCTGCAGCAGCCCCAGGCTGTTGGGCGCCGATTTGCGCGCCGTGGCCAGCTGGGCCGCCGCTTCCGGGTAGCGGTTTTCCACGATGTCGAGGTTGGCCAGGTCGATGTGCGCCTGGGTATTGTCCGGTTTGATCTTGAGGATCTGCATGTAGGCGAGGCGCGCCGCGCCGTTCTTGCCTTGCAGGCGCAGCAGGTCGCCCTGCAGGCGCAAGGCGTCGAGGTTGGCGGGCGCGTTTTTCAGGGCTTGCGCCAGCAGCAGCTCGGCCGCCGTCACCTGCTGCTGCAGCGCCGCCAGGCGCGCCAGGCCCAGCAATGCTTCGACCTGGTCCGGATGGGCTTCCAGCAGGCGCGAGAACAGGGCGCGCGCCTCGTCCTGGCGGCCCAGTGCCAGCAGGGCGTCGCCGCGCAGGGCCAGCACGCTGGCCGGCTGCGCCGCATCGTCGGCGATCTCGGCCAGCACCTTGTCGAACTGGCCCAGCATCAGCCAGGTCTTGCCCAGCAATGGCATCACTTGCTGCGCCGACAGGCCCAACGATTTTGCCTTGCGCAATTCTTTCTCGGCCGACAGGGCTTCGCCCGTGTCGATATAGATGCTACCCAGCAGCAAGCGCGCGGCCGCATTGTCCGGCTCCTTTTGCAGCAGGTTCTTCAACTGGATGATGGCGGCCCGCGCCTCGCCTTTCTGCCGGTACTGCTGCGCGTCGGCCAGCAGGCTTTCGCTGCTCTGCGTGCCGTGGCAGCCCGTCAGCAAGGGCAGCAGCAGGGTGCAGCACAGCGCGGCGGCCGGCAGGCCTGGGAAAGGGCGGGGCAGGGAACGGGCCATGGAAGTCTCCGGTAGCGGCATGCATGAACGATGGGCATGGCCTAGCTTAAAAAGATGGCCGCCGGTCTCCTTGATTGCGCTCAACAAGCCGCCGATTGTCCGCGCGCGTGCCGGCCCCCGCTCCGCGTTTCTTGTTCCCGCTCAAGAATGGCCGAACCGGCAACCGTAGAATTTCCCGGACGGCGATGCTCAGGCCGCAACCCTTCGGAGCACAGGCTATGGACAGCAAGGTGAATAACAAGGCGGGCGTGGTGGCGGTGGTGGGGCTCGGCTATGTGGGCTTGCAGCTGGCCGTGGCGTTCGGCATGCGCCAGCGCACGGTCGGCTTTGACTTGTCGGCCCGCAAGGTGGAAAGCTACCGGCGCCATATCGATCCGACGGGCGAAGTGAGCACGGAACAGCTGCTGGCGGCGCAATGGCTGAGCGTGGGCTGCGACCCGGCCGAGCTGCAACTGGCCGATTTCATCGTCGTGGCCGTGCCCACGCCCGTCGACAGCGCGCACAATCCCGATTTTTCGGCCCTGGCCGGCGCCAGCGCGGCCGTCGGGCGCCACATGCGGCGCGGCGCCGTCGTCATCTACGAATCGACCGTGTATCCGGGCGCCACCGAGGAAATCTGCATCCCCATCCTCGAGCAGCATTCGGGCCTGCGCTGGAAGGAAGACTTTCACGTGGGCTTTTCGCCCGAGCGCATCAATCCCGGCGACAAGGACCACACCCTGCACAGCATCCGCAAGGTGGTCTCGGGCGACGACGCGGCCACCCTGGACAAGGTGGCGGCCCTGTACGAAGGTGTGGTCGAGGCGGGCGTGCACCGGGCTTCGAGCATCAGGGTGGCCGAGGCGGCCAAGGTCATCGAAAACACGCAGCGCGACCTGAACATCGCGTTGATGAACGAGCTGGCCATCATCTTCGACCGCATCGGCATCGACACGCTGGAGGTGCTGCAGGCGGCGGGCACGAAATGGAATTTTTTACCGTTCCGTCCCGGTCTCGTGGGCGGCCACTGCATCGGCGTCGACCCCTATTATTTGACGCACAAGGCGGAAATGCTCGGTTACCACCCGCACGTGATCCTGGCCGGGCGCCGCATCAACGATGGTATGGCCAAGTTCGTGGCGGAAAAAACCATCAAGGAAATGGTGCGCGCCGGCTTCAAATTGAAAGGCTCGCACGTCAACGTGCTGGGCCTGACCTTCAAGGAAAATTGCCCGGACCTGCGCAATTCGAAAGTGGTCGACATGATCCACGAGCTGCAATCGTACGGTGTGCAGGTGCACGTGCACGACCCCGTCGCCGATGGGCGCGAGGCGCTGGAAGAGTACGGTCTATTGCTGGAAAGCTGGGAGCAGCTGCCGCGGGCCGAGGCCATCATCAGCGCCGTTTCGCACCAGGCCCTGCTGGCCCGCCCGCTGGCCGACTTCCAGGCCAAGGTGCTGGAAAACGGTTGCTTCATCGACATCAAGTCGCATTTCGACCCCCGTCCGCTGCAGGACGGCGGCTTGCACGTGTGGCGGCTGTGATGGCGGCCGCTACCATCGGTCCCGCCGGCGGCGACAGCGCGTATGCCCGGGCCTGCGCGCAGCTGGCGCAAACGCCGCGCCGCTGGCTGGTGACGGGCGTGGCCGGCTTCATCGGTTCGCACCTGCTGGAAACCTTGCTGAACCTGGGCCAGGAAGTGCGCGGCCTGGACAACTTCATGACGGGCCACCGCCACAACCTGGAGCAGGTGCGCGCCAGCGTGGGCGAAGCGGCATGGCGGCGCTTCACCTTCATCGAAGGCGATATCCGCGACCCGCAGGCGTGCGCGCGCGCGTGCGGCGCGCCGGTACTGATCGCCAGCGGTGGCGACGGCGACGGTGAGGCAGACGGTGAAGCCGGCGGCGGGACAACTACGGCCGACGGTGGCGGCGGCGCCAGCGACCCCGGCGGCAGCCGGGCCGCGTGCGGCCGTGCCGATCCGGGCGGCTCCGTCGCCGTCGACTACGTGCTGCACCAGGCGGCGCTCGGTTCCGTCTCGCGTTCGCTGGAAGACCCGCTGCTGTGCCACGCCGTCAATGTCAGCGGCTTCCTGAACATGCTGGCCGCCGCGCGCGACGCGGGCGTGCGGCGCTTCGTGTATGCGGCCTCGAGCGCCACGTATGGCGACCATCCGGCCTTGCCGAAAGTGGAGCAGCACATCGGCGCGCCCCTGTCGCCATATGCCTTGAGCAAATATGTCAACGAGCTGTATGCGCAGGTGTACGCGCGCTGCTACACCATGCAGACGGTGGGACTGCGCTACTTCAATGTCTTCGGTCCGAGACAAGACCCGCTGGGCGCCTACGCGGCCGTCATTCCCCGCTGGATCGCCGCCATGCTGGACAATCAGGCCGTGCGCATCCATGGCGACGGCGCTACCAGCCGCGACTTTTGCTTCGTGCACAATGCCGTGCAAGCCAATATCCTCGCCGCCACCGGGACCGACCCGGCGGCCGTCAACCAGGTCTACAACGTGGCCGTCAACGCCCGCACCAGCCTGACCCAGTTGCACGCCACCATGCAGCAGATGCTGCTGGCCGTGCGCCCGCAGCACGTGCCCCAGGCGCCGCACTACGGCGAGTTTCGCGCCGGCGACGTACGCCATTCGCAGGCGGACATCGCCAAGGCGGCCCGCTTGCTCGGCTATGTGCCCACGCACAACCTGGCGCAAGGCTTGCGGCAGACCATCGCCTGGTATGTGGCACAGGCTGGCCGGGCCTGAATCGCGCCCATCCTGCAGGCAAGTCTTGCCGGCAAGTTCCGCCTGCAAGTTCCGCCTCTTAGCGCCGGACGGGCGCCGCCGTCGGTGCCGGTGGTGCTGTCGGGGCGAGCGGCGCGGGCGGCTCCGGTACGCCGTCGGCCTTGCTGCGCAGGACCCGCGGCGTGCCCCGGAAATCGGCCGTATGCAGGGTGACGGGGCGGCGCCAGACGCGGGCGATATACGCCAGCACCTGTTCCGCCCGCTCCAGGTCGAGGCCGCGCCCGTCGCGCTGGTGATCGTGGCGCAGCACCAGGCTGCCGTCGTCGTTGAGCAGGGTGACGGCCACGCATGGCGCGCCATAGTTATATTTGGGCGCCAGGATGGCTTCGCGGATGGCCGTCAAGTCGCGGCTGGCCAGGCGCGTTTCGCCGTCAAGGCGGCTTTCATGCACGAACAGGCCCAGGCGGTCAGCCAGTTCGCCGTCCAGATAATTGCGTATGAAACTGCAGTCGTCGTCGTCGCGGCAGATCTGGCGCGCCCGCGCCAGTCCTTCGCGCTCGATGATGTGTTCCCACATGCAAAAGCCCAAATGATAGGGGTTGACGGCCAGCGCCTGCTGGTGCTCGCCCGCGTAAGGGCGCACCACGTCCGAATGCGACTTGATGGCGGACAGATACAGCGCCGGCGGCAGGAAGTGGGCTTCGCGCAGCAGCCGCGCATGCCAGTACGAGGCCCAGCCTTCGTTCATGATCTGGCAGGCATATACGGGATAGAAGTAAAACGACTCTTCGCGCACGGCGAGGAAAATGTCGCGTTCCCAGTCGGCCAGCTCCGGCCCGTATTGTGCGATGAACCACAGCAAGTCGTACTCCGCTTGCGGCGGCACGAGCGGGCGCTGGGTCAGGCGCGCCCTGGCCGCCCCGTGCGCCGCCAGCGCGGCCGCTTCGCCGGGCAGGCGCTGCCAGCGCCGGGCAAAAGGTTCGTCATCGGCAGCGTTGTCTGGCGTGCCCCCCGCGCCGGCTGGCGCCGATGCCGCGGCATACGGCGGGCGGTGCAGTTCGGCGTGGATGTCCACGTGCTGTTCCAGCGCCAGTGCCGCGTCGAGCACGGCCTCGACCTGTTCCTGCCCGTGGCGCTGCAGCGCCAGTTCGAGACGCTGCGCCCGCGCCGCGCTTTGTTCCAGGATGCGCTGGCCCGCCATGGCGCCGAAACGCAGGAACAGGGCATTGCGGCTGGCAAAGTCGGCATGGCCCAGCACGTGGGCCGTGACGAGGGTGTTTTCCGCCACGGAATTGTGTTCAGCCATGTAGGCATGGCATGGGTCGCCGGGAAACATGACTTCGAACATGTGCGAGTTGCCCATCTTTTGATGCACGAGCTGGTGGATGTAGCGCACGCCGAAGGACCAGTGGCGCATGCGCACGGGCAAACCATAGATGGCGATCTCGGCCATGAAACTGTCCGGCACCAGTTCGAACTCGACGGGGGCAAATTCCAGGCCCAGTTTCCGCGCCAGCGCTTCGATGCGCGCCGCGTAGGCGTCCAGGCCGGGTTTGTCTGGCGCGCTGCCGTGGCGCTGTGCGTCATGCCGCGTCATGCCGCTTCCTCCGTATCGGCCGCCTCGTGCTGGAAAAAGGTGCGGATGGCCGCCCAGATATCGTCATTCCTGCTCAGGATGCTGCTGTGCAAGGGCAAGCCCCGCCTTTCCTGCTCGGCGCACAGGCTGTGCATTTCCGTTTCCAGGCTGCGCGGCACGCCGGGCACGGTTTCCACATAGCCCATGTAGTTGAGCAAGGCGGCCAGCTCACCGAGGGCCAGGCTGGCCGCCGCCCGGTCTTCGCTGAAATTCTCGCCATCGGAGGCATAGAACAGGTAGGCGTTGTAGCGGCCCGGCGCATAGTGTTCCTGCAGCAGTTCGCGGCTCAGGCGAAAGGCGGTGGAGGCCATGGTGCCGCCCATGCCATTGACCTGGAAGAACTCGGCTTCGGAAAATTCCCAGGCCCGCGTCGTATGGGCGATAAAACGTGTTTCCACGCGCGCATACCTGCGGCGCAAGCCCTGCAAGGCAAAGAAAAAGAAGGATTTGGCCAGCTTGCGCTCGGCCTGCGCCATGCTGGCCGACACGTCCAGCACGAAAAACACGACGGCATTCGCGCTGGGCCGTGGCTGTAGCAGCACCTGGCGGTAACGCAAGTCGTCATTGGTGAACGGCACGGGCCGCGCCTGCAAGGCGCGCCGCTTGATGGCTTCCTTGACGGTGCGCCGGCGGTCCAGCCGCGAACGGGCGCCATGACGGTCCAGTCCACTACGCACGAGCCGCACCTCGTCGATGGCGCCCAGGTGGCGCGGTTTCAGGTCCGGCAACTCGAAGGTCTCCCACAGCCAGTCGAGAATGTCGTCGATGGGAAACTCCAGCAACAGGCGCACGGCGCCCTCGCCATTGCCGCCTTCGCCTTGCGCCCCGGCCCCGTCCGTGGCGGGACGCGCCGCGCGCAGGAGATCGCCGGGCTGGCCGTCGCCCTGTCCCGCGCCCACGCTGTTGCGCGCGGGCGCCAGACGGAAGCGCGCATGTTCGAGCAGACGCAGGGGCACTTGCACCGTGCGCTGCTGCGGTCCGCCGATCAGGTCCGGCGTGGCGATCAGCTCGGGCAAATGCGCCTGCACGGCGTCGCGCACTTTCTGGTTGTGGCGCAGCCAGTCGCGCGCGCCGCGCGAGAACAGCGCATACCAGGGCCGGGCCAGGGCAGGCGCGGCGCCCGCCGGTGCTGCCGCGCCGGTGGCGCCGTTGCAGCTCGTGGCGCCAGCCGTGTTTGCCGTGCCAGTCATGCCTGTCGGGCCGTCGCGTACCGGAGGACCCTGTTGCTTGCCGCTGTCTGGCGTGGTCGTGGCGGACATGGCTATTCCTGCGCCAGCAAGGTGGTCACGTAGTTGAGCGCTTCGCGCGCGCTATGGGCGTCGTAGCCGTATTCGTCGACCAGGCGCTGCTCGACGGCGGAGATCCTGGCCCGCACGTCGTCGTCGGGGCGTTTGGCCGAGCCGACCAGGCGCAGCACGTCGCGCCGCTGTTCGAACAGATATTGCTGGATGGCGTCGTGCAATTGGGCATGGCTGCCCAGGCCGAACGCCTCGCCCCGCTTGAAGGCGCTCATGGCCTTGCGCACCACTTCTTGGCGGAAAGACTGCTTGCCCGAATCGCTGATGTGGATTTTTTCTTCCACGGCGCGCAGGAAGCGCTCGTCGGGACGGCGCTCTTCGCTGGTGATGGGATCGCGGATCTGGCGGTTGTCGAGCATGGCTTCGACTTCATCGAGATATTTGTTCAGCAAGTCCTGTGCTTCTTGCTCGAATGACACGAACAAGGCCTTGTGCACGTCGGCCTTGACCCAGCGGTTATAAAAATCCTTGCGCGTGAGCACCAGATAATCGACCCATTTGCGCTTGCGCCGCGGCTCGATGCGCGCATCGCTTTCGATGCCGTCCTTCAGGGCCAGCAGCACGTCCATGGTCGACAGGCTGTTGCGCTGGGCGGAAATGATGGCGTGCGACAGGGCGTTGATGACGAAACGGGGCGACACGCCCGACAGGCCCTCGTCGGGCGCCTTGTCGCGCTCGCGCAGGCGGCGCAGGTCGGCCGGTTGCAGGTCGTCGACGTCCTCGTTGGCATACACGCGCAGCTTCTTGACCAGTTCCGCTTCCTTGTCGTCGCCCTCGGGCAGGCGGCTCAGGATGGCAAACACGGCGGCCGCATGCAGCACGTGCGGATCGAGGTGCACGTCGCGGAAGGCGGGCGCGGCCGCCTGGATCAGCTTGCGGTAGATGCGCGCTTCTTCGCGGTAATTGAGCGTGTACGGCACTTGCACGATGACCATGCGGTCGAGCAGCGCCTCGTTCTCGCTTTCTTGCAGGAATTTACGAAATTCGGCCAGGTTGGTGTGCGCGAGGATGGTTTCATCGAGGTATATCAGGGGAAAGCGCGACACCTTGACATTCTTTTCCTGCGTCAGGGTCAGCAGCAGGTAGAGGAATTCCCGCTTGACCTTGAGGATTTCGATCATTTCCAGCATGCCGCGGCTGGCCGCATACACGGCGCCGGACCAGGACCAGGCGCGCGGGTCGCCTTCGTCGCCGTATTGCGCCACTTTCGACAGGTCGACGGAACCGACGAGGTCGGCCAGGTCGGCCGTCGTGGGATCGTGCGGCGCATACGTGCCGATGCCGCAGCGGCCGGCCTCGGACAGGTGGATGCGTTCGACGGGCATGCGCAGGAAGTCGCCGGCGTACTGCTCTTCCAGGCGGGCGCGGCAATGGGGGCACAGTTCGCCATGCAGTTCGGCATCATAGCTGGCGCGAAAATCGGCGCGCATGCTGTGCGGCACCAGATGCAGCGGCGATTCGTGCACGGGACAGCCGGCGATGCCGTACAGCGCGCCTTCGCTGCTGTGGCTGTACTCTTCCAGCCCCCGCTTGAGCAGGATCACCATGGTCGACTTGCCGCCCGACGGCGGGCCCAGCAGCAACAGCATGCGCCGGCCCACCTCGGAGCCGGCGGCGGCCGCCTTGAAGTAGGCGGCGACCCGGTCGATCGCCTCGTCGATGCCGAACAGTTCGTCGTCGAACAGGCGGCAGCGGAAGCGCCCGGCGGCGTCGGTCTGGCCATTCCAGCGCATCATGTCCCACAGGTACTGGTGCGCGCTGCGCGTCAGCAAGGCGGCGCGGCCGGGCAGGATCTGTTCGATGAAGTCGGCAAAACTGCCGCGCCAGGGGCTGATGCGGTGCTTTTCCGCCCATGCCGCCATGCCGTGCACAAAACCCGCATGCTGGCCTGCGTCTGGGCCGCCGGCATCCGCGGCGCTGTGGCCTGCCTGTCCGCCCGCAGGCGCCTCGTCGTGGCTTGTCGTACCAGGGCTCGTCATTGTTTTCCCATCCATACCGTTGCTGGCGTTGCCGCGTTGTTGCCAACCCTGCCAACCTTGCCGGCCTTGCTGCCGTGGAACAGGCCCGCTTCCCGCCTGTCAGTCAAGTATACGGCGGCGACTCCGGCCGCACGCCTGATCTTGCTCAACCTTGGCAAGGGAACTATTTTTTCCTTTGCTGTCTCCTGCGGCGCAGGGCGGCCATGCGTCCGCGCGGTTCAATCCAGATCAATACCGGCCCGCGCGGGCCGTCCACACTGGTGGTTTGCGGCGACCCACGAGGAGAACACGATGACAGGCAACGAGAATGGTTTCAGCGCCCCGCCTGGCGGCAGCGGCAGGGGGCAAAGCGCGGACGATGAAGAGGCCGTCGGCCAATTCGCCGTCCCCGGCGCAGACGACAATACGATCGAGAGCGCATCCGTCGCGGACGTGCCCGACGCCTTGAGCGGCGTCAGCATGGAATTGCTGGAAATCAAGCGTAGCATCGAAGACGGCATGCGCCAAAGTATCACCCAGGCGGGCGGCGTGCGCGCGGCCGATGCCTTCAGCGACGGCGGCAATATCCAGGGCGTGTCCATCGGCCTGGGCGAGGGCGCCAGCGACAGCTCGTCCGGCGAGCCGGGCTTGCCGGCCCTGACCCTGTACGTGGCCGAAGCCACCTCCGTCGACCGCGCCAAGGCTGCCATCGTGGGCGCCATGGGCGTGCGCGCCGTGGCCAGCGACCATGTCCCCGTGAATATTGTCGTCACGGGCGTGATCGATGCGCAGCCGCACCGGTTCCGCCTGCGCCCGGCGCCGGGCGGCGTGTCGGTCGGGCATTTCCGCATCACGGCCGGCACCATCGGCTGCCTGGCCGTGGGACGCAGCGCGCCGCGCAACGGTCGTTTGATGATTCTTAGCAATAATCACGTGCTGGCCAATTCCAATGGCGGCGTGTTCAACGATTGTATCGTGCAGCCTGGCCCCGTCGACGGCGGCCGCTGCCCGCAAGACCAGGTGGCCGTGCTCGAGCGCTTCGTGCCCATCAATTTCAGCGGCGGCGTCAATTATGTCGATTGCGCCACCGGCTGGGCCTGGCCAGACCGCGTGCGGCCCGAACTGGTCTACCTGAGCGGCGGCGTACCCGCGTATTTCCGCATCAGCAATGCGCTGGTGGCGCCCGCGCTAGGCATGATGGTCGGCAAGTCCGGCCGCACGACGCAATTGACGCAGGGCCGCATCACGGGCCTTGGCGCCACCATCAACGTCAATTACGGCGGCGGCAGGATCGCGCTGTTCCAGGACCAGATCGCCATCACGGGCGTGAGCGGGGCCTTCAGCGCGGGCGGCGATTCCGGCTCGTCCATCTGGACCTGGAACCAGCAGCGCAATCCCGTCGGCCTGCTGTTTGCGGGCGGTAACAACATCACGTTCGCCAACCAGATGCGGCGCGTCGTGGCGGCGCTCGACATCAATTTGTACACCTGAGCACGCTGCCAGGACCGGGCAAGGCGGTGGCGCGCCGCCTTGCCTGACGCCGCTTTTTGCACGATGATGGTGTAGTGGCCACGCATGCTTGCGCCCGGCGAAGGGTGCTGCAGCGCCGGATGGCCGGGTGTATCATGGAATGCATCAGGAGGGTGTGTCATGTCAAACAGTAAATTCGCACAATCGCCATATGCCGTCTTCGAGGACGCCGCCATGCCGTATTTGCCGGATGAGGCTACTGGACAGGGCATGGGGCAGTACGCGCCTGCCGCGCCGCACGGCCGCCTGGAAGCGGCACGACGGCGCAATGAGCGGGCGCTGATGGCCATCGACGGCGTGGAAGGCGTCAGCCTGGGGCAGACGGCCGTGGGCAAGGAGGCGCTCGTCGTGTATCTGCGCGACTCGTCCGTCAAGCGGCGCGTACCGTTGCAGATTGAGGGCTATCCGGTGGAAACGAGCATCACGGGCCAGATCGATATCCAGCGCTGGTAGGCCGCAAGCGGGCCTGCCGGCTGGTATGCCTGCCAGAAAGTATTGCATGGAAGGCCTGTTGCCAGGCCCTCCACGCAGTCTTGCGGCCTGCCTTATTTGCTCAGGCGGGCTATCGCTTCGGCCACGCCCGCGCCATAGGCGGGGTCGCACAGGGTGCAGTTGCCGATGTGGCGTTGCTTGACTTGCTCCGAGGCACCCGAGATGGCGCGCGCCGTGTTGTCGAACAAGGCTTGCTGCTGCGCCGCGGTCATCAGGCGGAACAGGGCGCGCGGCTGCGAATAGTAATCCTCGTCAACCCTGTGGTTCCAGTGGTCGGCCGCGCCCTCGATGCTCAATGGCGGCTCGCGGAAATCGGGTTGCTCGGCCCATTCCTGCGCGCTGTTCGGTTCATAGCCCAGGGTGCCGCCCTGGTTGCCGTCGACGCGCATCTGGCCGTCGCGGTGATAGCTGTGGAACGGGCATTTCGGCGCATTGACGGGAATATGGCTGTGGTTGACGCCGAGGCGGTAACGCTGCGCGTCGCCATACGAAAACAGCCGGCCTTGCAGCATCTTGTCCGGCGAAAAACTGATGCCCGGCACCACGTTGGCCGGGTTGAAGGCCGCCTGTTCCACTTCCGCGAAATGGTTGTCCGCATTGCGGTTCAGTTCCAGCACGCCCACTTCGATCAGCGGATAGTCGCCGTGCGGCCACACTTTCGACAGGTCGAAGGGGTTGAGGTGATACGTGCCTGCCTCTTTTTCCGGCATGATCTGCACGTACAGGGTCCAGCGGGGGAAATCCTTGTTTTCGATGCTGTCATACAGGTCGCGGTGCGAGCTTTCGCGGTCCTTGCCGACCAGTTCCTCCGCTTCCGCATCCGTCAGGTTTTGTATCCCTTGCTGGGTTTTGAACGTGAACTTGACCCAGAAACGCTCGTTTTGCGCATTCAGGAAGCTGAAGGTATGGCTGCCGAAGCCATGCATGTGGCGGAAGCTGCGCGGCAAGCCACGGTCGCTCATCACCACCGTCACCTGGTGCAGCGCTTCCGGCAGCGAGGTCCAGAAATCCCAGTTGCTGTTGGCGCTGCGCAAGCCGGTGCGCGGGTCGCGCTTGATGGCATGGTTCAGATCGGGAAATTTCAATGGGTCGCGCATGAAAAACACGGGCGTATTGTTGCCGACCAGGTCCCAGTTGCCTTCTTCGGTATAGAACTTCAGGGCGAAGCCGCGGATATCGCGTTCCGCATCGGCCGCGCCCCGTTCGCCGGCCACCGTGGAAAAGCGTGCAAACATGGGCGTTTGCTTGCCCACTGCGCCAAAGATTTTCGCCCGCGTGTAGCGCGTGATGTCGTGCGTGACGGTAAACGTGCCGTGCGCGCCCGATCCCTTGGCATGCATGCGGCGCTCGGGAATCACTTCGCGGTCGAAGTGGGCCAGCTTTTCCAGGAACCAGACATCTTGCAGCAGGGCGGGGCCGCGGGGGCCGGCCGTCTGGATATTCTGGTTGTCGACGACAGGCGCGCCAAAGGCGGTGGTCAGCTTTTTCATTGGACTCTTTCTTTCATGGCTAGGCAGAGCAATGGACGCACCGGCGCTACTCAAACACTGGCTGGGTTGAATGCACACTCACCGGGGCTGGTCCAGAGTAAAATTTCTAAAATGCAAATTAGTGTAAACCTTTTCTTGCAGGGCGGCATGTCACGCCGCCTGGGCAAGCTCAGGCGGTGCACTTGCATCATAAGCGCTGAATGGCTTGCGCTCCCGCACGCTTGCAAGTTGCAAGTATATAAAGGCGGGCACCGCTCACGCCACTGGCCTTTTGTCCAGGCCCTAGAACTTGTTCCAGTTGTTATGCCGGTGCTCCGTCGCTTCCTTCATCAGGTGGCCCGCGCGCAGGGCGTCGTCGGCCTGCACCGTCATCGCCAGCTCCTGGAGGGCGGGCGGGTATTCGTGGTGGGCCGCTTCTTCCAGCAACTCACGGCCCTTGGCCAAGTCGCGCGGCACGCCGCGGCCTTCGCGGTAGGCGTTGTACAGCAGGAACATGGCGTGTGGATTGCCCAGTTCGCTGGACTTGGCCAGCCAGTGCGCCGCTATGACGGGATCTTGCGGCACGCCTTCGCCATTCGCCGCCAGCAGGCCCAGCATCAGAGCCGCCTTCGCATGGCCCTGCTGCGCCGCTTGCCGGTACCACAGCCACGCTTGGGCCGGCGTAGCCGCGCGCAGCATCTGGCCCAGCTCGAAGGCCGCTTCCGTGTCGCCGGCGCGGGCCGCCTGTTCGAACAGGCTCAGCGCCTCGGCGCGGCGCTCGGGACGGGACTGGTAGATCAGCGCCAGTTCGCGCTCGGCGACGGGCATGTCCTTGCCGGCCCAGCTGCGCACACGGCGCTCGGCCTGCCGGTCGCCCGCCTGCCGCGCGAGCATGGCCACGGCTTCGATTTCGGCCGCCGTGGGCGGCGGTGACGCCTGGCAGGCGGCCAGGACGCTAGCCAGCACGACGGCGGGGAGGGAGAGTGCGTGTTTCATCTGGATACCTTTCATCAAGACAGGCCGGAACTGCGGCAGTTCCGGCCCATGGACCTTATTTGCTCAGGTCGATGCGGTACTTGGCGAAGCCGCTGGCGTCGAGCCCGCCTTCGGCCGCCACGTTGGCGATGCCGCTGCCTTGCGCCAATGCCAGGTGGCCCGGCGCCGAGCGCAGGATCACGGGGCCGGCCGTGGCCGTCTTGACGAAGCTCCAGCTGCGCGCGCTGCCATTGGCCGCCAGTGTCACCTTGCCGCCCTTGGTGCTGAGCGACGCCAGGTAGTTGCTGACCACGGCCTGGTTCGCATCGGGCGACTTGATGATGGTCTTGCTGCCGTCGATGCCCGGCACGGCGCCGCCGCCGCCGGCGCGGTAATCGTTGGTGGCGACGATGAAATCATCGCCATCGGCGACCGGCGCGCCCTTGTACGCGAGATTGACGATGCGGCTGCCCGGCTTTTTCGTCACGTCGATCTGGTACGTGAGCGCATTGTTTTCCGCGTAGAACACATCATAGTTGTAGATCGTGCCATACGACGGCACCAGGTCCTGCTCGGCCGTGGCGCTCGGGTCGATCTGGGCGAATTGCCTGGCCGACGTTTCCAGCCAGGCCTTCAAGTCCGCGCCCTTGATCTTCACGGCTTGCAAGTTGTTATTGCTATATAAATACAGGTCGCCCGGATTGCGCACCTGCAAGCCGATTGGTGCGGCCGGCGTCGCGCCCGCGGCCACGTCCGTGAAGTCCGACGGCCCGTTGCGGCCCGCCTTGAATGGCGCGCTGCACGAGATGACGGGGATATTCTTGTAGCTGGACAAGGTCGCATCCGTGCTGGTGGCGATGAAGTTCTTCACATAATCGAGCTGCGCCTGGTTCACCAGCTGGATGGCGCTGACGTCGCCCACCAGCGCGAAGTAGGCGGACATCTCGAAATCCGTGCTGATGCCCAGCGGATGCTTGGCGTAGGCGATGGTGGCCGCGTGCTCGGTGGCCACCAGCGGGGCGATGGCCGGGTCGGCTTTCACGAGGGTCGTGCCATCCGTGTACTTGAAGCCGCGCGATTCCACCGTCGTCCTGGCCGGCTGCACCACCCACTTGCCGCCCTGATACGCCAGCGTCAGCTTGATGATGCCCAGGCGGCGCCCCCAGCTTTGCGCCATGACGGTGGGCACGCCGTTCACAAATCCGTTGATGGCGTCGATCTTCGCGCTGGCGGGGAAGGCGGCGAACGAGGCGTCCAGCGCGGCCGCGCCCGTCTCTTTGCCTTTCGGGAAGATCAGGTGCGAGTGGCCGATCATCAGCGCGTCGATGCCCGTGCTGGTCAAGTGATAGCTGCCGTTTTCCATCTTCGGGCTGTAGGCGCTCGTGTCCAGGCCGCCATGCGACAGGGCCACGACGAGGTCGGCGCCCTTGTTGCGCAATTCCGGCACATACTGTTTCGCCGCTTCCTGCACGCCCGTCACGCTGACTTTGCCGGCGAGCACTTTCTGGTCCCATTCGAGGATTTGCGGCGGCACAAAGCTCAGCACGCCCACATTGATTTTCACGGTCAGCTTGCTGCCGTCGGGCGCCGTGGCGGCGAAATCGCGGGGCAGCAGGGCGTAGGGCTGGAAGACGGGCTTGCCGCTGGCCACGCCTACGACATTGCTCAGCACGGAAGGGAAGGCGGGCGCGCCGCAGGTCCCCGTCGGCTTGGCCACGCCGGGAATGCCGAAATCCGTGTTGGTGATCTGGCTCAGGTAAGGCAAGCCATAGTTGAATTCATGGTTGCCCATGCCGCCCGCGTCGTATTTCAGCGCGTTCATGGCCTTGTGCACGGCCAGCGTCCCGGAACAGGGCACGGGCGCGGCCACGGCCTGCAGGTCGGCCAGCAAGGTGCCCTGGATGACGTCGCCATCGTCGAGCAAGACGTTGTTCGGGTTTTCCGCGCGCGCCGCCTGGATCAGGGTCGACGTGCGCTCCAGGCCCAGGCTCGTGTCTTCGGCCAGCGCGTAATAATTGTAGCTCAACACGTTCGAGTGGATATCGGTGGTTTCCAGCAATGCTACGGTGACCGTCGTACCCTCGGGAATGGCTGGCGCCGTGTTGGAACTGCCATTGCAACCGACCAGCCCCGCACTTGCCAGCGCCGCCAGCATGACCCAATTTGTTTTCATTACCGCCCTCGGAAAGATTCAAAGGACGCGACTGTAACGCCGCCATATGACGCGGCGATGACAGCCGTGCAAGGCGCATGGAATCAGGGGGCGCTGCAGGCGGCCACGGCACTGACCAGCCAGGCCGCATCGACGGGCCCCAGGCGCCGCGTGCAGATCTGATGTTGAGAGTTTAGAATCACTGTATACGGCAAGCCATTGATTTGATTGCCAAAGGTGACAAGCAAGGCGGGCGAGCCCAGGGCTTGGCGATAGCTGGCCGGGTGCCGCCGCAGAAACGCCCGCGCGGCCGTCCGCGTATCGATGGCGATGCCGACGAAGGGCAGTTTCGGCTGGCTGGCGGCATGGGCATTGAGAATCGGCAACTCCTGGACACAGGCCAGGCAGTTGCTGGCCCAGAAGTTCAGCACCACGGCCCGGCCCTGGAACTGGCTGAGCCTTAGCTGGCCGCCCGCATCGAGGCGGGGCAGGTCGAAGGCCAGCGGCGCGGCGGCTGCATGGCCGGCCAGCAACAGGAGCAGCGCCGGCCAGCGCGTCATGGCGGCACCACGGCCGCGTCCGTCATGCGGTAGTACAGGCCCATGGGATCGCTGGCCAGCACTTTCAGCTTGCCCTGCATGATGAAGGGCGCATAGCTGAATTTCACGGGCGTGCGGCTGTTGATCTCCACCACGCCTTCCGGGCCGGCCGGCAGGCAAAACGGGCAACTGGCCGAGGTGACGGTGAGCAGGAAGTGTTTCTGCTTTTGCCCCGGCTCCAACGGCATCATGAAGCCTTGCACTTTCACGTTTGTATTGTCGAGCGCGCTGATTTCCGGCGTGTAGTGCGGCACCATGCGGCCCTTTTTCGCTTTCACGGTGGTGGCCTGGCCCAGCAGTTTCCACGAGACGACGCCGGGCAAGTCCGTCAACGGGGCGAAGAACGAGGGCGGTTCGCCGGCGGGCGCGGCTTGCACGCCTGTTGCCAGCAGCGCGCAAGCGCCCAATGCCATGATTTTCAACATGTTTGTCCTTTCAGGGGCGGGCCAGGGTGGCGGCGATATCGGTGCCGTAGGCGCGCAGGGCGGGCAGGACCGCGGCCAGCAGGCCCACGGCGACGGCGATCACGGGAAGCCAGGTTTCGCCAGGGGCGATGCGCCAGGCCTGCAGGTGCAGGTCCTGCATCGGTTCCAGCCAGCCCAGCAAGCGGACAGCTGCATGGCCCAGCAGCCAGCCCAGCGCCGCGCCCGTCAATGACAGCAGCAAGCCTTGCGCCAGCAGCAGCCGCAGCAGTTTGGCGGGCGAGGCGCCCAGGGTGCGCAGGATGGCCAGGTCCATTCTGCGTTCTTCCAGCGCGCCGTAGAGCGCCACGAACAGCGACAAGGCCGCCACCATCAGCACGCCGGCGGCAATGGCCCGCAGCACGGCGATGCCCACGCCCAGCAGATTGAACAGCCGGGCCGCCTCGAAAGCGGGCTGGGCCGCCTGCAGCCGGGCCTGGCCATTCACCCAGCGCGGCAGGCTGACGGCGGCCAGCGGCGAGGCGTATTGCACCAGCACGGCCGTCAGTTCGCGCCCGGGCGCAGCCGTTGGCACGGCAGGCTGCTCGTCGGGATCCGTTTCATGCACTTGCCACACGGAGGCGACGGGCGTGAGGATCAGCCGGTCCAGCACCGTGCCCGTAGGCCGCAGGATGCCCGTCACCGTGTAGGGCGCATGCGCGTGCAGTTCGCCGCCCGCCGCCAGACCGTGCGAGCCGGCGAAACGGGCGCCCAGGGTTGCGCCCGTTTCGCGCGCGGCGCGGGCGCCGAACACGGCTTGCATCGGCTGCGTGAACAGTTGTCCTTGCGCCAGGCGCGCGCCGTAATGATCGAGCAGCGCCGTGGTGCTGCCGGCGATGCGGAAGCCGTGGAAGTTGTCGCCCAGCGCGAGCGGGATCGCCGATTTGATGAGCGGCTGCGCGGCCAGCGCCGCCAGCGCGTTTTCGGGAATATTGCCGGTCGGAATATCGGCGTGGTACACGGACGACAGGATCAGTTGCAGCGGAGAACCCTTCGCGCCCACCACCAGGTCGATGCCCTGCGCGTCGCGCTCGGCGTGCTCTTCCAGCTGCGTCGAGACGCCGAGAATGAAGGTCATCATCGCGATGCCGATGGCGACCAGCAGCAGATTCAGGCTCGATGCCAGCGGCTTGTGGCGCACGGCGCGCCAGGCCAGCGTGGCCGCGTTCATGCGGCGACCCTGGCGCGGGGCAGGCGCAGCACGGCAGCGCCCGGCAAGGCCGCCAGCACGCGCGCGTCATGGCTGGCAATCACCAGCGAGGCGCCAACTTGCGTGGCCTGGCCGGCCATCAGGGTGACGACGGCGGCGCAGGCTTCGTCGTCGAGGTTGTCCGTCGGCTCATCCACCAGGATCAGTCGTGGGCGCAGGAAGACGGCGCGCGCGATGGCGGCCCGCTGCCGTTCGCCGCCGCTCAAGGCATGCGGGTAGGTGGCCAGCTTGCCGGCCAGGCCCAATTGATCCAGCAGGCTGGCGGCGCGGATCGGATCGGGCCGCTGGCCGCTGGCGTAGGCGGGCAGCAAGACATTATCGAGCACGTTCAAGCTGGGCACCAGCGCCAGTTGCTGGGGCAGCAAGCCTACGGTGCGGCCGCGCCAGCTGTCGCGCTGGCGCGGCGTGAGGCAGGGCAGGGACGTGCCCGCCACTTCCAGGCGTCCTCCCTGGGGCGCCAGGATGCCAGCCAGCAAATGCAGCAAGGTCGACTTGCCGGAGCCGGACGGCCCCAGCAGCAGCGCGTGGCGCCCGGCGGGTAAATCAAAGGCGGCAATATCGAGCACGGGGCGGGCTGGATCATAGCCGTACGTCAGTGAGGCAAGGTGGAGCATGGATAGTCTTTCGGGTGGCCGGCGGGCAAAGATTGCCGCACAAATGCAACTGAGCTGCATTATAATTCAAAACGCAATAGACTTGCATTTTAGAATTCGGCGTCCATTGCCACGCTTTTGCTGCCCCTCATCCACGCCATCCAAAGGAACATCATGCCCCAGCGCAAACTCCCCGTCACCGTCCTGTCCGGCTTTCTCGGCGCCGGCAAGACCACCTTGCTCAACCACATACTGCGTAACCGCGAAGGCAAGCGCGTGGCCGTCATCGTCAACGACATGAGCGAAGTCAATATCGATGCTTCGTTGGTGAAAGACAGCGCCGAGGCGGCCGGCGCGGCCCTGTCGCGCACGGAAGAAAAACTCGTGGAAATGTCGAACGGCTGCATCTGCTGCACCCTGCGTGACGATCTGTTGCTGGAAGTGCGGCGCCTGGCGGCCGAGGACCGCTTCGATTACTTATTGATCGAATCGACGGGCGTGGGCGAGCCGATGCCCGTGGCCGCCACTTTCGACTTCGAGGACGAGCACGGCGACAGCCTGAACGACGTAGCGCGCATCGACTGCATGGTCACCGTCGTCGACTGCGCCAACCTGCTGGCCGATTTCCACAGCGAAGACAGTCTGGAGCAGCGCGGCGAGATCGCGGGCGAGGGCGACGACCGCCAGTTGGCCAACTTGCTCACGGAACAGATCGAGTTTGCCAATGTCATCGTCCTCAACAAGGTCGACATGGTCGATGCGGCCGAGCGCCTGCGCGTGCTGGCCGTCATCAAGGCCCTCAATCCCGGCGCGCGCATCATCGAAACCAACCAGTCCATCGTGCCGCTCGACGCCATCCTGGGCACGAACTTGTTCGATCTGGAGCAGGCGGCCGCCATGCCGGGCTGGGCGCAGGAGCTGGCCGGCACCCATACGCCGGAGACGGAAACGTACGGCATCGGCAGCTTCGTCTACCGGGCCAAGGAACCGTTCCACGCGCAGCGCTTGCACGACTATATTTCGCAGCCGATACCGGGCGTGGTGCGCAGCAAGGGATATTTCTGGCTGGCCAGCCGCCCCGAGTGGGTGGCCAGCCTGTCCGGCGCAGGCAAGCTGATGAATATCGAGCCCGTGGGACTGTGGTGGGCGTCCGTGCCGAAGGAGCGCTGGCCCACGGACGCGGCTTCGCTGGCGGAAGTGAAGGCGGGCTGGAGCGAAACGTACGGCGACCGCTACCAGGAGCTCGTCTTCATCGGCCAGGACATGGACCAGGCAGCCATCGAGGCGGACTTGAGGAAATGTCAACTCAACTACACGGAAACGCGCCAGGGCATGGCCGCCTGGCGCAAGCTGCCCGATCCGTTTCCCCAATGGCAACGGATGGAAGAACTCGAAGATTAACCATCGATAGGAAAGCAATATGACAGAACTGATCCCCGTCACCATCATCACGGGTTTTCTCGGCAGCGGGAAAACGACCTTGCTCAAGCGCATATTGCAGGGCGACCACGGCGTGCGCATCGCCGTGATCGAAAATGAATTCGCCGCCGAAAGCATCGACCATGGCTTGCTGGTGCAGGACAGCGGCGAGCAGATCGTGGAAATGAACAATGGCTGCATCTGCTGCAGCGTGCGTGGCGACCTGATCCGCATTCTGGGCGAGCTGCACGCCAAGCGCGCGGCAGGCAGCATCGATTTCGATCACGTGATCATTGAAACGACGGGCCTGGCCGCGCCGGGCCCCGTGGCGCAAACCTTCTTTGCGGAGCCCAGCGTCAGCGAGTTTTACATGCTGGACGCCATTTTGACGGTGGTCGATGCGTGCCATGCGCAGCAGCAATTAACGGCGCACAAGGAAGCGCAGGAACAGGTGGGCTTTGCCGACCGCATCCTGCTGTCGAAGACGGACCTGGTCGGCAAGGATGAACTGGCCGCGCTGCGCCAGCGGCTGGTCGCCATCAATGGCCGCGTCAGCATACAGAAAGTGCGCTTCGGCAATGTGCCGCTGCGCGATATCCTGAACATCCGCGGCTTCAACCTGAACGCCATCGTCGAGCTGGAGCCGGATTTCCTCGGAGAATTGGGACACCGCCATGGCGACGGCGTGCAATCGTTCGTCTACCACCAGGCACAAGCCCTCGATCTGCTGCAGGTGGAAAATTTCCTCGATGCCGTGGTGCAACTGTTCGGCAGCCAGCTGATGCGCTACAAGGGCATCTTGTACGCGGCCGACCTGCATTGCCGCGCCGTCTTCCAGGGCGTGCACATGCTGATGGGCTCGGAGTTGGGCGCGCCGTGGCGCGAGGATGAGACGCGCGCCAGCAAGATCATCTTCATCGGCCGCGACTTGCCGCAGGATATGCTGATCCGGGGCCTGGACCGTTGCGTGGTCAAGTCAGCCAGCCCGGCCCAGGTGGCGGCATGAGCGTCGAAGCGGGCTTGCCCGCCCTGGCGCTGATCTTCCTGCTTGGCATGCGGCATGGCCTGGAACCGGACCACCAGGCCGCCGTCGACGGCCTCACTTTGCGCAGCCAGGCCGCGCATCCCCACTGGACGCCTTGGATGGGCGCGCTGTTTGCGCTGGGCCATGGCCTCACCGTGCTGGCCATCGTGGCCGTCGCCGCGCTGGCTTCGCGGCAATTTACGCCGTCGCCAAACCTGTTCGGCTGGCTGGAATGGCTGCCCATCGCCTTGCTGCTGATGATAGCCGCCCTGAATGCGCGCAGCCTGCTGGCCGGCGCGCAACTGGCCGAGGTGCGGGGCCGGCTGCTGCCGCGCTGGCTGCGGGGCGCTTCCGGGCCGCTGGGCGCCATCCTCGTCGGCATGCTGTTCGCGCTCGTGTTCGACACGGCCCTGCAGGCGGCCGCCTGGGGTTACGCGGCCGTGGCGCTGGGCGGCATGGGGCCGGCCTTGCTGACGGGGACGGTGTTTGCCGTCGGCATGGGCGTGACGGATACCTTCGATGGCTGGGTCACGGCAAAGGTCATGCGCACCGGCAAGATCGATGTCGTGCGCGCGTTCCGGCGCCGGTGGCCGTACGGTGCAGACAATCGAAATCCTCGGGCTGTGCGAGCTGCTGCGCCTCGGCGACGCTCTCGGCGATGGCATCCCAGGACTTGATCGCCTCAATGGCGGTAAACGGATCGCGGCCTGGCTGCTCGGCTTCTATCAGCACCAGGCCGATGCGCCCGAACAGCCCCACTTTGGCGCTAATTGCCTTGCCGGATGCCTGGAACTGCTGTTGATGCTTGTTGCTGGCAGCGTTGAACAGTTAGCCCAGGATGCGGTCATGCAGGTCGATGATTTCGTCGGTGACGGTAGCCATGCCCTCGGTGCCGTAGCGGCGCTGCAGCTCGAACTTCGCCAGGTCGGAGGGCGTCATCTGGTCGCCCTCGCGTGCGATCTTGAGCAGTTGGTTCTGGTGCACCAGCCGCTAGATGCTGATAGGCAGGTCGATCGTCTACCACGTTTTGAGGCGTTCAATGTGTTCCAGCATATGCCCCGAGTTCGGCCTGTCCAGGTACGCCGGCAGCTCAAGCAGATGCTCGCACCGCGTCTCCTCCCGTTCGGCATACTGCGGCCTGCACATCGGGTCGAGCCGTAGTTGCCGACCTATCCAATTCAGCAGAGAGACTGGCAAGGCAAGCAGGCTATCGCGCTCGGAGGCAGACAGAATCGAACGGCGGGGCATACGGTTTCCTTTTTCTGGAAAACGAGGGTTTATGAAAAGCCCGCCAGGGAAATCAACGCGATACGGGAAATCAAAACCTTGTGATTCTCGAAAATGGTTCTTGAAACCATATTTTTGATTACATACAATCTCAACGAGTTTCGCTAAAACAATACTCGACGAACGACAACGAAGGCAAAAACCAGGATGGAATCATGACCGATGATAACAAACCGCAAATACTCGACATATCCCCTGCAACTGGCATAAGCAGCGATATACAAGATATCGATAAATGTATCGCTACATACAAATTTCAACTTGAACAAGGGGATATTCAGAAAGCATATTACTATCTACTACGGTATGTGATGCACTTAAAGGCGCATTTCATCAGTAGCCTTACCAGTAGATTCGTCTGCGGAAATATATCGCCAGGATATATGGACTTTACGTACTTTCCATTCTTTGATGATTATTTACGGGAACGAAAACTGCGTTTTGGCATTGTTTTGAACCATAAAGCCTTACGCTTCGAATTGTGGCTGATGGGGCAAAATGCAGCGATCCAGAAAGCGTATTGGGACACATTGAAGAACAGTCCGTGGAATGCAAAACGTACCGAAATGCCTCAGTACAGTGTTCTGGAGGCGATACTTGTCGAGTCACCAGATTTTACAAATGCAGATCTGCTCACAACACAGATTGAGAAAGAAGCGCTGCGTGTCTCAGAAGCCGTGCTCGACAGCCTCAGAGCTTTTGAGACGGGAGAAAAAACATGTTGATTGGCTATGCGCGAGTCTCGACTCAGGATTAAAATCTGGAGTTACAACATGATGCCTGACCAAAGCAGGGGGCGAGAGGATATTCGATGACAAAGTGAGCAGTACGCAGGCAGAGCGGCCTGTACTGGCACGCCGTCCCGTCGTTTCTTTTTCCCCGTGATGGCCAGCCTCGCCGAAATGGAACCCGAGCTGACAGTCGAAGGCACCCGTGCCGGCTGGAAGTCGCGCGACAACTTGGTCGGAAAGGCGGACGCAAAGTCAAAATGACCGACAGCAAGATCGAATCGGCCAAAAAGCTGCTGGCGAGCGGTGTACCGCCCAGGGATGTAGCCAAGAGCCTCGGTGTGTCCATTTCTACACTGTACCGATGGGTTCCCGCTTCAACGCAGGCTTAGCGTGCGATTTTTCCGTTTTCTGAGACGTCCCCATGAGGGAAGGGCGTGGGTATAATGGCAAAAAACTGCCGAGTCCTTCCATGCCCGCCTCCGATATCGTCATCCGCCTGCTCACGCCAGCCGACGCCACCGCCTTTTGCGCGCTGCGCCTGCGCGCCATCCAGGATTCGCCCAGCTCGTTTTCCTCGTCGCGCGAGGATGAGCTGGCGCGCACGCCCGAGGAACACGTGCAGCGCATCGCTGACGGCGCCATGCAGCGCAGCTTTGGCGCCTTCGATGGCGAGCGTCTCGTCGGTTTTGCCGGCTTGCGGCGCGAGCCGCTGCGCCAGCTGTCGCACAAGGCCGTGCTATGGGGCGTGTTCGTCGATGTGACGCAGCGGGGCCGTGGCGTGGCGCGGCGTCTGGTGAACGCCTGCATCGAACTGGCCGAGACGGACCCTGCCGTCATGCAAGTGCACTTGAGCGTGAATGCGGAAAACAATGCCGCCCTGCGCCTGTATGAATCCTTGGGATTTATCGCGTATGGCACCGAGCCGCGCTCGATGCGCGTGGGCGACTTGTTTTATGACGAGCATCACCTGGCCTTGCTGCTCAAGTGATGTCTTTTTAAAAATTACTTGCAGCGCGGGCACAGGCCCTTGATCAGGTAATCGACTTCGCCGCCGCTGAAGCCTTCCGGCAAGAGCACGGGCGGCGGCAGCTTGACTTCATTGAAGCAGGTCACGTTGGCGCACTTGGTGCACTGGAAGTGCGCGTGCTCGTGCGCCTGGTGGCCGGCGCCGGCGCTGAAGCGCCACACCTGGTCGGCGCCCGCGATGCGGTGCACCAGCTCATTTTCCGTCAGCCATTCCAGCACCCGGTACAGGGTGACGGAATCGATATCGCTGTCCTGCGACAGCGCCTGCTGGATTTCATGGTGGGTCAGCGAACGGCTTTGCGCCATTAAAAAGTCGAGCACCTTCACGCGCGTCTTGGTGACGCGGGCGTTGGTGTTGCGGATCAGCGATTCGGCGTGCGGTGTAGAAGATGATGTCAACATGATAAGCCTGCTTGCGGGGGATCGGCTGGCGGCGTCATCGCCGTGCCTGTGCCACCCTCTGGGCCATATCTTAGCATGCGTGCCGCACCGGATGGAACGGCGTCATGGTTTGAACGTCCAATAGCGGCCCGCCGGCGTATCGACGGGCTCGAGAAAGCGCTGGTCGGCGCGCGCATGGTTGCGTATCAGATAAAACATGTCGGACAGGGCCGAGCGCTTTTCCGCAAAGTACGAGTGCTTCATGAAGCTCGTGTCGACGCCCGTGGCGTCGATGGTTTCCACGCCCGCCACGATCAGCATGCCGGCGCCGCTGTCGCCTGCGCGCGGGTAGCCGTGCACGGCTTTCGAGGCGGCCAGGGCCAGGTCTTGCGAGGAGGCATACAAGGTGACGGGATTGCGTGCGCGGGCCAGTTGCGGCGCGATATCGTGCTTGAAGATGGCCGCGTCGATGTCGGGCGCGGAGAGGATGATTTCCGTGATCTTTTGCGCCAGCTGCGGCTGCGCGGCCAGCAAGCCGGCCACGGCCCGCGCCAGGCCCCGGTTGCCCATGCTGTGGCCCACCAGATACACTTGCGCCGCTTCGGTGCTGGCGAGAAAGTCGGCCAGGAAGGCCGTGATGTGGGGCGTGCTCCATTCGATATTGTTTTCATCGATGGTGTAGGCGGCGATGTCGCCCCGCGACGGCCAGCTGTAGAACACGGGCGCGCCATCGAAACCGAGGTCGTAGGCCATCTGCCCCGTGCGTCGCGCCGCATCCTCGAAACTCACGTTGTAGCCGTGCACGAAGACAAAGGCGCTCTTGCCGGCCGAGGCGCGGATCTGCGTCTTCAAGGCCGCAAAGAAGTTGTCGCGGTCCTGCACCTCGGCCGACAGCAGCACCACGTGCTTGGCCGGGTCGTCGCGAAATTCCAGGCGCCACAGCGACGGCGATTCCAGCTGGCCCATGCGGTGGTCGCGGGGGATGCTGATGTCGCAGCTGCCATAGCTGAGCGGGCCATTGCCGCCGTTGCCGCCATTGCCGTGACTCATTCCTGTGCTGCGTTCGCCGCTGAAGCGCTGGGCCGGCGGCTTGCCCACGTCGCGCTGGCGGTCCGTGGCGAAATACACTTTCACCACGGCATAGTTCGACACGACGGTGCTTTTATCGGCCGGGGCGGGCGCGGTCCCCACCTCTGGCAACGGGGAAGGCGGGCGCTGCAGCGCATCGAGCAAGCCTTGCGCGGCAAACAGGGTTTCCATGTCATCGGGCACTTTCGCCGTGGACAGGGCGGCCGACAGGGCCAGTTGCAGCTGGGAATTGGCAGGTTCGGCCTCCAGCGCGGCGATGGCGGCCAGGATGGCGGCGGCGCCGTCGAACTTGGCGATGGCCAGTTTCAGGCGCTGATAGTGGCTGGCGATGGCTTCCGGCGCGTGGCCGGGCGCGCCATGTCCGATGGCCGCGACGACGGCGGAAGTGATCAAGTCCATGCGCCACCTGCCTCTCTGATCAATATGAATTAAATATCAACTCATATTGCCATAAAAGCACGCGAAAAGCGACTTGTCCAGCAGCGCGCGCAGGCGGTGCGCGGCAGATCAATGCTGGCTGTCGTCGCTGAACTGCTGCGCCAAGGATTGCAGGGGCGCCACCGTCAGGCCGCCGCGGCTCACGTGCTCGGGGATGGCCACGCGCATGGGCTTGCTGTGCATGTTGCTTGATGACAGCACGTTCGTCGTGGTTTCCGGCGCCGCGTTCCACACGGGATCGACGATGCCTTCGAACACATGTTTCAATTGCTCGCCCCAGGTGTCGCGGATCATGCGGAAATACTGGTTCTTTTCATCGATGGTGACGAAGCGCGTGACGGCCAGGCTGCCCGTCTCGTAGACGAGCAAGTCCAGCGGCAAGCCGACGGAAATGTTCGAGCGCAAGGTCGAATCCATGGAAATGAGCGCGCACTTGGCCGCCTCGTCCAGGCGCGTGAACGGGTTGATGACCCTGTCGATGATGGGCTTGCCATACTTGGCTTCGCCGATCTGGAAATACGTGTTTTCATCGCGCGATTCGATGAAATTGCCAGCCGAATACACCTGGAACAATCGGCAGCGCTCGGCGCCTATCTGGCCGCCCAGGATGATGCTGACGTTGAAATCGATGCCGCAGTCGGCCAGGGCCTTCGCTTCGCGCAGGTGCACGGTGCGCACGGCTTCGCCCACGATGCGCGCCGCGTCATACATGCTGGATACGTTCCAGATGCTGCGTCCGTCCGCATCGACGTGTTCGGAGACGATCTGGCGGATCGCTTGCGAGATCGATAAGTTGCCGGCCGTCATCAGGACCAGCATGCGGTCGCCCGGGTTCTCGAACACGCTCATCTTGCGGAAGGTGCCCACCTGGTCCACGCCGGCGTTGGTGCGGGAGTCGGACAGGAAGACCAGGCCTTCGTTCAGGCGCATGCCTATGCAATAAGTCATCGTCGTAAATCAAGTCAAAAGGGCTAGCATTCTACACCAGCCGGGGCTTGAGTATCCGCCGCAAGCCCCGGCCAGCCACGTTCTTGCCGGTTCAGCCAGGCACGATCTGCACGTCCACGTGCAGGGTTTCCGTGCCGCCGCCCTGGCGCACGCCCCGCACGGGCGCCGCCGAATCGTAGTCGCGCCCGATGGCCAGGCGGCAATACGCGTCCGTCATCAGCCGCGCATGCGTGACGTCGATGCTGACCCAGCCCGCGAAATCCGTGTCTTCCGTCCAGGCGTCGACCCAGGCATGGCTGGCCGCATGGCCCGTCGTGCCCGGATCGATGTAGCCGGACACATAGCGGGCCGGGATGCCCCAGGCGTGGCAGCAGGCGAGGAACAGGTGCGCGTGGTCCTGGCACACGCCGCGCCCCAGGGCCAGGGCGTCGCCGGCCGTGGTGGTGACCATGGTGGCGCCGCTTTCATAGGCCACCTTGCCGACGATGTGCTCGGCCAGGCGCAGCAGATGGCCCGTGCCGGCCGTGACGCGGCGGTCGGGCAGGCTGGCGGCCGTCAGTTCCACGATGGCGGGGTTCGCCTGCGTCAGCGGCGTCGGCATGGTAAACAAGAGCGGCGACAAGGTGTCGACCAGGTTCAGCCGCCCCTTGTGCGGGTAGATGGTTTCCACCACGCCCTGGGCGACCAGGCTCAGCGACTGATGGCTGCCGTTGATCGTCAGCATGTGCGACAGGTTGCCGTAGGCATCCGTATAGGCGTGGCACTGGCCCGGCGTGGTGATTTGCCAGGACAGGGCCCGCTGCTGCGGCTCGATACGCGGCGTCAGGTGCAGCTGCTGGATGGTGTAGGCCAGCGGCGCACTGTAGGCGTAGTGGGTTTCGTGGCGGATGGTGAGCTGCATCAGGCCGCCAAGGGAACGAGGAAATCGCGGCTGACCCGGTTGCCCAGCTCATAGATGTTTTCCAGAAACTCCGTCAAGGTATGGTGCAATCCCGCCTTCATGATGTCGTCGATATGGCCGAATTTCAGCTCCGCATGCAGCTTGCCGGCGAAGCGTTCCGTATCGGCCGACACGTCGTTGCGGATATGCTTCAGATTTTCCACCACGTCATCCATGCAGGCCAGGAGCGACCTGGGCATGTCGCCGCGCAGCATCAGCAATTCCGCCACGCGCGCCGGCGTGATCACGTCGCGGTAGACCTTGCGGTAGATCTCGAAGCCGGAAACGGAGCGCAGCAGGGCCGCCCAGTAGTAAAAGTCGCGCTGCGCGACGTCTTTCGAGGTATCGCGCGCGCCGTGGAACTTGACGTCGAGGATGCGCGCCGTGTTGTCGGCCCGCTCGAGGAAGGTGCCCAGGCGGATGAAGTGGATGGCTTCGTCCTTGAGCATGGTGCCTAAAGTGACGCCGCGCGACAGGTGCGAGCGGTATTTGACCCATTCGAAGAAGGCGCTGGGGTCCGTTTCCAGCAGATTGCTTTTCAGGCGCTTCTGCACGTCGAGCCAGGTGGCGTTCTGGATTTCCCACACTTCCGTCGTCAAGGTTCCCCGCACGGCGCGGGCGTTTTCGCGCGCGCCCGTCAGGCAGGCCAGGATGGATGACGGGTTGTTCGGGTCGCGCACCATGAAGTCGAGCACGTCGCGCGTGTGGAAGCGGCCGTATTTGTGGTCGTATGCGCTTTGCAGCTCGGAAATACCCAGCGTGGCGCGCCAGCCTTGCTCCGCGTCCTGCTCGGACTGCGGCAGCATCGAGGTCTGCATGTTGACGTCCAGCATGCGCGCCGTGTTTTCCGCCCGCTCCGTGTAGCGGGCCATCCAGAACAAATGATCGGCAGTGCGGCTCAGCATGTTTTCTCTCCTGCAAAAGCTGCTTTTTCTTCTGATAATGTGGCTTCCAGTACCCAGGTATCCTTGGTGCCGCCCCCCTGCGAGGAATTGACCACCAGCGAGCCTTCGCCCAGCGCCACGCGGGTCAGGCCGCCCGGCACCATGGAAATCGTCTTGCCCGACAGCACGAACGGACGCAGGTCGATGTGGCGCGGCGCGATGCCGGCCTCGACATACGTGGGGCAGGCGGACAGGGCCAAGGTCGGCTGGGCGATGTAGCCGCCCGGATTGGCCAGCAGGCGCTGGCGGAAATCCTCGATCTGCGCCAGGCTCGACGCCGGCCCCACCAGCATGCCGTAGCCGCCCGCGCCGTGCACTTCCTTGACCACCAGTTTCGCCAGGTTCGCCAGCACGTAGGACAGGTCGGCCGCCTTGCGGCACTGGTACGTGGGCACGTTGTTGAGGATCGGTTCCTGCGACAGGTAGAACTTGATCATGTCGGGCACGAAAGGGTAGATCGACTTGTCGTCGGCCACGCCCGTGCCGATGGCGTTGGCCAAGGTGACCCGTCCCGCGCGGTAGACGGACAGCAGGCCCGGCACGCCCAGCGAGGAATCGGAGCGGAAGGCCAGCGGATCGAGGAAATCGTCGTCGACCCTGCGGTAGATGACGTCGACGCGCCTGGGCCCGCGCGTGGTGCGCATGTAGACGGAATTGTCGTTGACAAACAAATCCTTGCCTTCGACCAGTTCCACGCCCATTTGCTGGGCCAGGAAAGCGTGCTCGAAGTAGGCGGAGTTGTACATGCCGGGCGTCATGACGACGACCGTCGGGTCGTCCACGCCCATGGGCGCGACGGAGCGCAGGTTGTCGAGCAGCATGTCCGGGTAATGGTCGACGGGGGCGATGCGGTTGCGCGCGAACAGTTCCGGAAACAATCGCATCATCATCTTGCGGTCTTCCAGCATGTAGGACACGCCGGATGGCACCCGCAGATTGTCTTCCAGCACATAGAATTCGCCCTGGCCCGCGCGCACGATGTCGACGCCGGCGATGTGCGCATAGATGTCGGAGGCGACGGCGATGCCCTGCATTTCCGGGCGGTACTGGGCATTCTTGTAGATTTGCTCGGCCGGAATGATGCCCGCCTTGATGATGTTTTGTTCATGATAAATATCATGGATAAACATGTTCAAGGCTTGCACGCGCTGCACCAGGCCCGTCTGCATCTGCGCCCATTCCGTGGCGGGGATGATGCGGGGGATGGTGTCGAACGGAATCAGGCGTTCCGTGCCGGCATCGTCGCCGTAGACGGCAAACGTGATGCCGACGCGGCGGAACGTCAGGTCGGCTTCTGCCCGCTTGCGGGCGATGGTTTCGGGCGATTGCTGTTCCAGCCAGTTGTTGAATTCACGATAGTGTTCACGTACCTTGCTGTCCGTACCCACTTCATCTGCAGTCATTTCATTGAAAAAATTTGCCATGTTGTGATTTCCCTTGAGCCGTGTCTGACTATAGCTCAGCAGGAAGCGTGCCAATGCCGCACACCCGAAAGTATGTAAAGAATGACCATTATTGTGGCGTAAAACCGTCATTTGCACCGATTTGGTGCACTACGGCATCGATTTTGCCGGCAGATGGGGCGCAGGCAGCCGAGATCAGGCGTCCGGCGTGACAAAGGGCCGGCAGTCGACGGGCAGGTCGATGGTGAACGTGGTGCCCGTTTCCGGCGCGCTGTCGACCAGCGCGCTGCCGCCATGGCTTTCCGCCACGTTTTGCACGAAGGGCAGGCCGATGCCCCAGCCGGGCGCGCTGCCTTCGTGCTCGCGGCGCAGGTATTCGAAGATGCGCTGCGTCTGGTCTTGCGCGATGTTGCTGCCCGTGTTGTGCACGCTCAAGATCATGCGTTCGCGTAAATTGTCGATATGAATATGGATGGGACCGGCGTCGCCATACTTGACGGCATTGCCCACGAGGTTATCCAGGGCACGGCGCAGGGAATTTTCGCACCACCAGCCCGTCACGGAGGTGCCGCTGACCACGCACTTGCCCGGATGGCCGATATTGACGCTGTCGGCGACTTGCCGCGCCAGCGGCAAGACGTCGAAGCGCCGCAGGACCAGCGGCAGCTTTTGACCCCGGTGATAGCTGAGCGTATCGAGCAATTCCTGGATCATGACGTCGAGGCGCTTGCCGTGCTCGAGAATTTTCAGCGCCAGCGCCGCCACGTCCGGCTGTTGCGCGCGCCGCTGCAGCAGCTGCGCACTGTTGAGCATGACGGACAGGGGATTGCGCATGTCGTGCGACAGCCCGGCGGCGACGCGGCGCTGAAAGCTTGCGTGCATGGCGGTAAATTCCAGGATGGCTTCGCGGATGCCCGTATCGATCGAGGCATTGATCACCTTCCAGTCCTTGCGCCGCAGGGGCACGCCCGCCTCCAGCGCGGCGGCGGCGAAGCAGTCGCGGAAAATCTGGTATTCCTGGATCACCTGTTCCGGGCCATAGCTGGTCATGCGCGCCCGTTCATTGCCGTGCACGGCGGGAGCGTTGGTGTTGCTGGTGGCGTCGTCGCGCGGGTAGCCTGGCGTGAGCGCTTCGGCCAGGTTGTCGAAGAAGGCGGGCAAGGTGTTGATGAGGATGGGCGTGAGCAAGGCGTCGGCGCCGCGCACCTTGGCGCGCACCTCGTGTTCCCACTGCGTCAGCACGGCATCGCGCATGCTGAAGATGCGCCGCGTGCGCGCGGGCATGTCCAGCGCGTGCATTTTCTGGTCAGAGGCATAGGTCATCACGGCTCCCCATCGGCATCCCGGCATCCGCGCGATGCAAGGCGGGAGCTAAAGTATCCTCCAAATCGGCGCGCAGGTGGTGTTCAATTCGGCGCGCGGGCACCCGTCATGACGGCGCTCAAATGGCTGAGGGCGGCATCCCATTGCTCCAGCGAAAAATTCTGCGGATCGTCATGACCGTTCGCATAGCCCGTATCGAGCACGGCGTGGAAGGCGGGGATCAGCCACGTGCCCTTGCGCACGCTGGCGGCGATGTAGAGCAGGGCCAGGCGCTCGTATTGCGCGGGAGTGAAGCCGGGATCGGGCGCCAGCCCGTCGTTGCCCTTGCCGCCGCCGGGCACGGAATGGCGCGGCTGCACCAGTTCCACGTGCAGGAACAGGCCCGTCAGCGACGGCTTGTCCTTTTCCAGCTTGCTGGCATAGCTTGCCGTGCCAAAGTCGCGCACGGCCAGGGAATCGCCCAGGCGGTTCACGTAGACATGGCCTTTCGGACCGCCGCCCAGCGCGGGGTTACGTAGAGTGAAATCGTTGAAATCCCAGCTGGCGTCGTTGATGTGGGCGGGAATGGTTTCTAGCAAGAAATTCGGGTAGCTGGTGTCGTGGATGACGAAATAGCGGGCCATCGGCGCGGCCAGCCGGCCCACGGCGCGCGACAGCGGTGCATCGACGGCACCGCCCGCGTCCGCCTCGGCGATATCATGCTGCGCCAGCCAGGCGCGCAGGGCGACGGGGGCGATGTCCGTGCGCTGGCCGACGCGGGTGGCAAGAAAGGCCGGCAGCGGCGCGCTGTCGCCCAGGCGCGCATACAGTTTCACGGGGCGCAGCAGACACGTGGCTTGGGCCCGCGCATCGCCCTTGAAGCCGCTTTTCCAGGCGGCATACGGGCAGGCGGCCTGCTTTTGGGCAAGGGCGGGCAGGGACAGGCAAAGCAAAAGCAGCAGGGCAGGGAGTCGTTTCATGTCGGCATTGTCGCCGAAGCGCGGCTTGCGGCACAGGCGCGCACACATAAAAAAAGCTGCCCGAAGGCAGCTTTTCGTCGTGCGACAGGCGCGCGGTCTTTAAAACGCCACGCTGGCCGACACCACCACGGTGCGCGGCGCGGCCAGCACCAGCGAGCCGATATTGAAGGACGACACGGCCGACGACCAGTAATTGCGGTCCGTCAAGTTGTCCACGCGGGCGCGCAAGGTCACGTCACGGCCCGCCACTTGCGTCAGGTAGCGCGCGCCGATGTCGAGGCGGGTCCACGATGGCAGTTGCCTGGTGTTGGCCAGGTCCGCGTATTGCGTCGAGGTGTAGATGGTGCGGGCGTTCAGGGTCAGGCCCGGCGCGCCGGGCACGTCCCATTCGCCGCCAACGCTCATCTGCGTTTCCGGTGCGCCGATGGGCTTCTTGCCGTTGTTGGCGGCTACGCCGGTATTGCTGAGCTTTGCATCGAGCCAGGTCAAGCCGCCCAGCAGGCGCACGCCCTGCATCGGCGTGCCGAAAATTGACAATTCCAGGCCGCGGTTGCGCTGTTCGCCATCAAGTTCGGCCCGCTTGCCGACCACGGCCAGCAAAGGCTTGCTTGTCGTGAACAGGGCGGCGCTCATGCCCAGCTTGCCGCCGTCATACTTGACGCCGATTTCCTTCTGCTTGGATTTATACGGCGCAAACACCTCGCCCATGTTGTCGACATTGAGCTGCTGGCCGTTTTCCACGTAGGTTCCCGTGGCCGCCGGTCCCTTGACCAGCGCCTCGATGTAGTTGGCGTACAGCGACACATCCTTGCTGGCCTTGAAGACGATGCCAGCCACGGGCGTCGTGGCGCTCTCGTCATAGGCCTTGCCTTGCGGCGCCGAGGTGTTGTAGTCGTAACCGGCATCCTTGATCTGCTGGCGGCGCAAGCCCACGGTCAGCAGCAGCTTGTCGTCGAGGAAGGCCATGGTGTCGGCCAGGGCGTAGCTGTTGAGGATGGTTTTCTGGGTGATGCGCGGGTCGCTCATGATGCCGCCCGCGTATGGCGTCGGCGGCGGGGTCACGTCGACCGGTGCGTAAATGTTGGTGGCAAACTTGTCGCCGATCGCATACGCGTTCTTCGCTTCATTCCAGTGCCCGGACCAGCTGGCCACCAGGGTGTGCTTGACGGCGCCCGTAACGAGCTTGCCGCGAATGCCCAGTTCGCCCGTGCGGATTTCCTGCTTGCGCGCATTGTCGAAGCGTGACACCTCGGCGTCGCCATTGATCGAAGTCAACGTCGGCTCGGCCAGGCTGTTGGCTTCCCTGGTCGAGCGGGAGCCAAATGCGGCCCAGGCCACGACATCCTTGGCCAGATCCACTTCGGCGCGCGCCGTGCCGAACACATCGTGTTCCTTCGAATAGCTCCACGGCTGGGCAAAGTTCTTCGACGCATCGGGTGCGGATGGCAGCACGGCCACGCTGCCAATGCCGACGGACGGGCGCGGCGATGTCAGGTCGAAATTCTGGTAGCCGGCGTCGGCCGACAGGCGGTAGCCGCGGCCCCGGTAGTCGAGGCCAACGGAAAACATGCCCACGTCGTGGTCTTCGCGCTGGATGCCGGTCTCGCCCTGGCGCTTGGCGGCGTTCACGCGCACGCCGAATTCCTTGTTCTCGCCAAAGCGGCGCGCCACGTCGATGGCCGCGTAGGCATGGCCACCCGATTCCACGCCCACGGTCAATTCCGTCAGCGGCGTGTTGCCGGCGCGTTTGGGCATCAGATTGATGGCGCCGCCGATGCCGCTGCCGCCCGGCGCCGCACCGTTGAGGAAGGCGCTGGCGCCGCGGAACACTTCCACTCTTTCCAATAGTTCCGGCGAGACATATTGACGGGGCAGGACGCCGTACAGGCCGTTGTACGCCACGTCATCGGAATCGAGGGCGAAGCCGCGGATCACATACACTTCCTGGAAGTTGCCATAGCCGCGCGACATGCGCACGGCGCCATCGCTTTGCAGCAAGTCGCCCACGCTGCGCGCTTGCTGGTCGGCAATGAATTGCTGCGTGTAACTGGTGCTGCCGAATGGCGAGTCCATCATGTCCACGGCACCGAGGATGCCCATGCGCCCGCCGCGCGCCACCTGGCCGCCCGCATACGCTTTCGACAAGCCTTGCGCCGACGCGTCGGCAGAGGCATTGACGACTACGGTCGGCATGGTTGGCGCGTCGCCAGTCGGCGCGATTTGCGCGTGGGCGGCGGCGCTGGCCAGCAGGAAGGCGGCCAGGGCGAACGGGGTAGGGACGAGGCGGAAGGTGCGCATGGTATTGTTTGGATATTAATGAGAATGATTATCATTATATTCCAGCGCGGCGTCGCGCGTGAGAAAGTGTGAGAAAGCGGCAAAAAAGTCGTCATTTGCACAACAGTTGGCGCACCAGGCACTGGAATCTGGCCAGAGAAGGCGCGCCAGGCGATACCTTATGGATTTATTAATGCCTATGGACAAGTTTCGTTAGAATGGGCCATCGCGCCCGGCGCCCACAGGAAACCGCATGCCATTGCACCGCCATCTACAGTCCGCTTCCCTGCGCATGCGGCGGGGTCTGAGCCTGAAAGGTGCGGCCGTCGCGCTGATCCTGGCCATGCACGCGCTGGGCCTGTATTTTCTCCTGCTGCCGGCGCGGCAGCTCAAGCAATATACGGAAGTGGCCTTCATGACCCTGCTGCCGCCCCGGCCCACGCCGCAAGCGCCGCCGATGGCCTTGCCGCTGCCGGTACCTGTCCCCCGCGCGCGCGCCAGCGTGCCGCCCGCTATCTTCGCGCCACCCGCCGTGGCGGCGGAAGCCATCACCGTACCTGCCGAGGAATCGCCCGCCGCGCCCGCCATTGCGCCGTCCACTACAGACTTGCGCACGCGCGCACGCCTGGCGGCGGGCGCCGCCGACAAGGCCTTGCGCAGTGAACTCAAGCAAGACAAGCCGTGGCTGGCCGCGGCCGACCTCAAAAGCGAAAGCGCCTTCCAGAAACAGGTCGCCTCCGCCTGGCGCGGCGGCCCCGTCATTCGCGTGGAAGAATACCTGACGGCCGATGGGCGGCCCGCCACGCGCGTCGTCAGCGCCGGCGGCGCCACGTGCTACGGCATGGCCGACAATCCTGGTTCCGGCGCCGACCCGGCCAGGACGGGCGGCAAGGTCAAGCGCGTGCCTTGCCCGGGGTAATCTGACAGGCTGCGTGGCGGCGCTTGTCGGCTTACGCCCTGCGGGCTAAGCCGACCTACGATGGAATCGAGCAGGCAAAGACCGCGTGCCTTGCAGGGTTTTAGAGGAGGTAATAAGGGATGCCATCCCCGGCCGGGTCTCGAATATGCTAAGTTGCGTCTGCAAATCTTGTCGACACGACCCTGGACGCCCATGCCACCCGAACTCCTCATCCTCGCCCCCAGCCCTTCGGCTGCCGTCAACGCGCAGCTGGAACAGCAATACACGTGCCACCACGCCTGGCAAGTGCCGGCGGACGAACGCCACGCCTGGCTGGCCGAACGGGCACCCGGCATCCGCGCCGTCGTCACGACGGGCGCGCTGGGCTTGAACGCCGGCGACATGGCCTTGCTGCCGAAGCTGGAAATCGTCGCCGTGAATGGCGTGGGCCTCGACGGCGTGGCGCTCGACCAGGCCCGCGCGCGCGGCATCGCCGTCACCACCACGCCGAACGTCTTGACCGATGACGTGGCCGATGTGGCGCTGGCATTGCTGCTGGCCAGCGCGCGGCACGTCGTGGCGCTCGACCGCTTCGTGCGCGACGGCGGCTGGGAGCGCCGCGAGGCCATCGCCCCCGCATTGAGCCTGCGCGGCAAGACGGCCGGCATCTTCGGTTTCGGCCAGATCGGGCAAGCCATCGCGCTGCGCCTGGCCGCCTTCGGCATCCAGGTCCGCTATTTCCAGCCGCGCGCCATCGCCGGCACCCAGGTGCCGCGCGCGGAGTCTTTGCTGGCCCTGGCGCAGGAAAGCGACTACCTTTTTGTTTGCGCGCCGGGCACGCCGGCCACGCGCAAGATCATCGACCGCAAGGTGCTCGACGCGCTCGGTCCGCAAGGCACGCTGATCAACATCGCCCGTGGCGCCCTGATCGACGAAGACGCCCTGATCGCCGCCTTGCAGGATGGCCACCTGGGCGCGGCCGGCCTCGACGTGTTCGCGGACGAACCGCGCGTACCAAACGCCCTGCGCGCCTTGCCCAACGTGGTGCTCACGCCCCACGTGGGCAGCCTGACCGTGGAAACGCGCCATGCGATGGGGCAACTGGTCGTCGATAACCTGGCCGCCCACTTTGCCGGCTTGCCGCTGCCCACGCCCGTGCGCTGACGCCGCGCCGCCGCGTCAGGGCCGCACCACCCAGCGCACGTCTTCCAGCGACAGCAGCAATTGCTCGGGCGCGCCGTCCGTAAAGAAGTTCAGGCGGAAATCCATGGCGGCGCCGCCGCCCGTGGTCGGCTGCTGCGTGTCATACCATTGCTGCACCTGGGCCACCAGCGCCATCGGCGCGGCGGGCGGCTGGGCCGCATCGATGGGCGCAAGCACGGCCGGCAGCAGGCTGACCGGCAGCGAGGTGCGGGGAAAGTCCGCCACGGCCGGCATCACGCTGTAGGAATAGCTGCCATCCATGGCGATGCGCACGCTGCCCGAGGCGCCCGTGAAGAGGGCGTTGAAGAAGCCCCTCATGTAGGCCGCCACGTCGCTGCCGCCCACCGGTGCGACTTGCCGCAAATCATAGCCTTGCCAGCTCAGGCGCGGCAGGATGGGGTCGCTGAACTTGACGACCGGCGTCTGGTACAGGAAGGCGGACATGGTCGACACCTGCGTCTGGCTGGGCGGGCACAGGTAGCGGTTGCGCTGCACGTACAGCGAGGCCTGGGCATTCTTGTACACCATCACGTTCAGCCCCGGCATGCGCACCTCGCGGCCGGTATTGGCCAGCGCGGCGGCGAACGACAGGTCGGGCGCGCCGGCGGCGATGGCCGCGTAGCGGTAGGCCAGCAGCGCATCGGGCGGCGTGGGCGCGGCCGGCGTGGCCCGGTATTGCTGCGCATCGATGTCGAGCACGGGCACGGGCACGCTGACGGCGCCATTGCTCAGGGTGCCGGCCTGCGGGTCGTAGGTGGCGGGCGCGCCGCCGACGGTGACATTGAGCAGCGCGTACCAGGCGTCGCCGTCGTGGTCTTCCAGGCGCGCGTCGAATTCCACGGCCACGCTGGCCTCGCCTTGCGCCGCCGCCAGCCGCGCGGCGCCGAAATGCCCGCCATAGCTGGCCGCCACCTGGGTCACCAGCTGCTGGAAGGCGGTGGTGGCCAGTGTTGCCTTGGCGATACTATCGACCGTGTCCTGCTTGCCGTCGAGGGGCGCGAGGAAAGCGTCGAGGTCGGCCGAGATGAGCGGATAGTTGCTGACGAAGGCGGCCAGCGCCGTGAACAGGTCGGGACCGGCCGCCGCGGACAGCCTGGCCGCCTGCGGCGGCACGTTGAGCACGACGCTGACGTGCACGGCATCCTGCGCCGCCTGGCGATAGGTATAGCTGAAACCGTAATCCCACTGGGCCAGCTGGGCCGGCTGCAAGCCGTCTGCGGCCAGGCGCAGTCGGCCGGCCTGCGGCGCGGCGGACGCGGTGGCGGTCTGCCGGTTGACCGTGGGCGGCACGGGCAGGGCGCGGTTCAGCACGGGGATATATTGCGTGCCATTGCCCAGCGCTACCTCGAACGGACCGGTGATGAACAGCAGCCACTGGCTTTGCGCGTAGTTTTCGATGCCGGGCACGAACTGCTGGTCGAATTCCATGTGCGTGATCTGATAGCGCAAGTCCAGCGGTACATAGGCCTGGCCTTCGACATTCTTCGAGATGAAGTTGAATGACAGCCGGCTCTGGTCCGGGGCGGCCGCGCCTTGCAGCGGCAGCCGGGTCGGGAACAAGGTGTAGTTCTGGTTGCCGTCGCCGGCCGCGCCGTCCGCGGTGCCGTCGGCGGCGCCCGCGCCGGCCGGCTGGCCGTACAGCGCGGGCGGTCCGGCCGCGTAGATACCGTCCGCGCCCGTGACCTGGTCCACGCCGTACACCACCACGGCGCCGGCGGCAAAGGCCGGCCCCAGGGTGGTCAGCAGCTGCTGCCGCATGGTGGCGGCCGCGCTGACGCGCGTGGCTTCGTCCGCGGCGCTGCTGCTGAGCACGGGGCTGACGGTGGCGCTGATGGCGTCGGCCAGCGTCTGTTTCGCCTTGAGTACGAGGCCCAGCTGGCCGCTTTGCAGCGGATCGGCGATGCCGTTGAGGCGATCGAGGATGTAGGCGGGCGGCGCATACGTTGCCGAGAGGAACTTGTCGACGGCGTCGAGACAGCTTTGCAGCCACAGGTTCAGGTCGACGCTGTTGAACGTCAGCGCATGCGGCGCATTGCCAGGATAGGCGTCGATGCTGACCGTGCGGCTTTCCAGCGAATTGGCGACGGGCAGCGGCGCATAGTAGCTGGCCTGCTGGCCCAGGCGGAAATGGATGCCCTGGCCGGGCGTGTCGCTGAAACGCACGGCGAACAATTGCTGCGTCTGCTGGCCGGCGCTGCCCACGCGCGTCAGCCCCGCGCCCGCGCGCATCGACCATTGCGGCGTCTTCAGGCACGCTTCGAGCGCCTTGGCAAACGTGGTGTAGCTGGACGCGCCGCCATCCGTGTCGGCCTGCGGCAGCACGGCGCTGACCACGCTGGCGCCGTCCGGCAGGGCCGCCAGCACGGGATCGAGCAGGATGGCCTGGCGCGTCAGCACCAGTGCCACGTCGAGCGCGATGCGGTTGGCGCCGGCCAGTTGCGCCAGCGGCACCGGCACCGACAGCGTGGCGGCGGGCGCCGTGGCGCTGCCGCCGCCGGCCAGGGTTTGCAGGTAGATGGCGCAGGCGGCGGCGAAGTCGCGCACCTGCCGCGCTTGGGCCTCGCCCAGCGGCTGCAGCGGCGTGGCCAGCAGGGAGTTGCTGAGGCAGATGCTCACCGCATTGCCGCTCAGTCCGGGCACGCCCAGGCCCGTATAGTCCTGGTGCAGCTGGAAGTACAGGCGCTGGTAGGTGGGCAAATCTTGCATCGCATCGGCGGGCGTGGCGTAGGCCAGGCCATCCATGCGCAAGGTCAGCAGCAGCGCGGGCGCGCCGCCCGCATCCGTGCCATACAGGTAGCTGGCCTGGACTTTCGGCCAGGAGGACAGGCCCAGCAGGCGATCCGTGTAGCGCAGCGCGGCGGGGGCCTGGTCCAATGCACCCGTGTAGCCGGCCGGCGGCGCCTCGAACGGCGTGACGGTGGTGTTGCCGAACAGGTCTTGCCAGCGCAGGGCCAGCGACGCATGGCCGCCCACGCCCAGGTAGGGATTGTCGGCGGCGGGCGGCAGGCCGGCCGGCGGATTGGCCGGCGCCGCATTGAGCGTGGCGAACGGCCGTCCCTGGCTGTTGTTGCCCAGGTAGCCCAGCGCCTGGCGGTAGTCGTAATCGGCCAGGGCCGCGGCCGCATAGCGCCGGCGGTGCGCTTCGCCATCGCCGTCGCCGTCGCCGTCGTTCGCATGGTCCTGCGGTCCGAAGGGCAGGCTGTAGGGACTGGGCAGGAAATACGGGTTGGCGCCCAGGCCGGCCGACAGCGTGTTGTACAGCGCGGACAGGGTCGCTTGCGCATACTGCCGCTGTTGCTGCGGCGTGGGATCGGGCGGCAGCACGGGCACGCCGTCGTTGGTGCGCTCGAGCTGGAATGACAGGTTGCCCGGCGCCAAGGTCGCTTGCGCATCGAGGGCCAGGCTGTTGACGTCGAGCACGGCGCCATCGGCGTACAGGCCTTCGGTGGCGGCCGCGCCCAAGGCCAGGGCGTCCACCGACAGGCCATAGTAGGCGGCCAGGGCGGCGAAGGTATTGCCGGGACCGTCAGAGGCGGCGGGCACGCGATAGACGAGCGGCGGAATGCGCATGGTCGCGCCCAGCGCCACCGTCACGCCGGGATTGTAGGCGGCGATCTGCGCCGCGCTCAGCGGGGTGGCGCCGGCCGAGTAATACGCGGCCAGCCGCTCGAGCGCCTGCGCGGGCGCGGCCATGTCTTGCTGGTTCAGCTGGTGCAGGATGCCGGCCACGGGCACGCTGGCGCCGGCGCGCAGCGGCAGCACAGCGTTTTGCCGCGCCAGCTGTCCCACGCCCATGCCGTATGTGGCGGCCAGGGCGGCCAGGGTAGCCGTGGCGGCCCGCGCCAATGGCTGGGTCCTGGCCGGCTTGCTCAGCGATTCGAACACCAGCACGTCCTGCTGCGGATCGATCGCCTGCGTCGTCAGCAGGGCGTTGACGAAGTTCGGCACGGTGCCGGCGGCGCCGGCCGCCTGGCGCGCCAGCGGAACCACCAGGGTCAGCGTGGCCGTGCCCGTGGCGTCGAAGACGGAAGGGGGCAGGCCGGCGCCCGACACCATGTCCTCGAAATACAGATAGTAGCCGCCGCCGCGCACCACCGATTGCTCCCACAGCAGCTTGATGAATTGCGAGGGGCTGTTGGCTATGCCGCGCGGCAAGGCGGTATTCGCCGCGTCCAGCAGCATGCGGCTGGCCGGCGGATGGCTTTCCGTGGACAGATTGGTTTGCGTCAGGAAGCACAGGTAGTCGGCATCGGCCTGGCCCGTCAGCGCCACCTGGTCGCTGCCGCCTTCGCTGTACAGCAGGAACAGGCCGGCCGCCAGGGTTTCGCCCACGGCGGCCATGCCGCTCAGCAGGTATTGCAGGCGCTGGGCATCGGCGGCCGACGGTCCCACCAGCTCGTAGACGTGGGCCAGGGTAGCGGCGCTGGCCAATGCGGTGCCGCTGGCGTCGTTGGTGGCCACGGTGGCGGCCGGCATGCGCGTGATCTGGAAGTCCACCCGCGTGGCGTAGGCATAGCCGCTCACGTCCTGGAACACCGTGCTGCTGCTGTTCGGTGGCGTGTTGCCGATGCGGGGACGATAGGCGGGCATCAGGGCCAGCATGTCCGCGTATTGCGCCTGGGTGTACAGCGCCTGCAGCGTGTCCTGGCGCTGGGCGATGCTGGCCAGCATGGCGTCGGGCAATTGCCACAGATACGGCGCGGGCGTGGCCTGGCTGGCGGCGGCGCGCGCCGCCGTAGCGTCGCCCGACGTCACGGCCGTCAGGCGCGCCAGGTCGGCGGTGATCCAGGCGGCGTAGCCTGCCGCAGGGAATTGCCGCGGCTGCAAGGAAGCCAGCGGCAGGATCTGCAGCGTTGGCGATGGCACGAAGCTGCCCGCCTGCGCATACGCCAGCACGCCCGACAGCAAGCCGTAGGCGGCGTCCAGGTCGATGGGCAGGCTGGTGCCGGGCGCGCCGGCGAAGGTGATGAAATCGAGGGCGACGCCATGCGACATGGCATTGCGTCCCAGGCCGATGCGGTAGCCGCCGGCGGCGCTGGCGGGCGTGGGGAATTGCTGGCCCGTCAGCTGGTACAGCGCGTAGTCGGTCTGCGTCTTGCTATACAGGAAGGACGGCGACAGGCTCAGGCCCGGCGCCACTGGCAGACGCAAGCCATAGGTGACGAAGCGCGCGACCTGGCCGGCGGCCTGGGCCACGGCGCCGCTGGCCTGCACGCCTTGCCACAGCTGCTCCAGCGGCAAGGCGTCGAGGCGGGCGATGGCGAGCCGGCCCGGGGCCGCGGCGAACAGATTGGCGACGCCGGCATTGTCGCGCCCCAGCGCGGCGACTGTGGCGGCGAAGCGGCTGGCGATGCCGGCCAGGGTATCGCCGGCGGCCGAGGCATAGGCCAGCGGCGGCACGGCGAGGATGGCCGTCGGCAGCAGCAGGTCGGCGCGCGCATACAGCGACGCCTGCTGCGCCAGGGCGGCCAGCGGCACGCCCAGCGCGGCGGCGATGGCGCCGAAGCTGTCGCCGGGCGCGGTGACGTGGCTGACGGCGCCGGCGCCGAAGTCGAAGACCAGCGTCACGCCCGTGCGCAGCGCGCGCGGCGCCGCATTCGCGCCGATCAGCTGGGCCGCGGTGGTTTGCCAGCGCCCGCCGGCGCCGGCCGGATCCGTGTAGCGGGCGGCGATGGCGGCCAGCGTATCGCCGGCCTGGATCACGGCGGACAGGCCGCCGACCTGCAGCGGCAGCGCGCCGTTCAGCGGGTACGCGGCATTCGGCAGCGACACGTCGTCCGCGTCGATGGCGTTGCCGGCCCCGTTGAAGGCGGCGACGATGCCGGCGATGCTGTCGCCCGGCTGCAGCGCATAGCTGTAATTGTCGAAGGCATCGATGGCCGATTGCAGCAGCGCGCGGCCGATCAGGCTGAAGACGTCGACGAAGATGAAGGCCGCCATCGATTCGGGCTCAGCATCGTCCTGCGCCAGCAGCGCGGGCCTGGCGGGCGCCTTGCCCACCTTGGCGGCCACCTGGCGCAGCACGCCGGCCACCGTGCTGCGGTACTGTTCCGTCGCCGTGGCGTAGGTCTCAAGGTCGATCGCCTGCGTGCCGGCGCCCCCTTGCGGGTCGGGCACGTCCAGCCGCAGGCCGTCGAACAGGGGGAATAGCGTGGCGCCGTCCATATTGGCGCCCGGCGCGCTGATGTTCACGGTGAAGCTGTCGGCGAGCAATTGCAGCAGGTCGCCCATGCCGAATGGCTGCATGGCGGGGTCGGCCAGCACCTGGATGCCCGCCACCAGCTGCGCCAGCGTGACGCTGGCGGCCGCGGCGGCAGCCAGGTCCAGCGCCGCGCCGTCGTCCCGCGCCGCCGGCTGCAAGGCGTCGAGCAGCCACGGGAAATACGCCGTGCACAGCAGGTCGAACGAGGTCGTGCCCGTTCCCGCGCCGCCGGCGGCCGGGTCCGGCGCATCCATGGCGAACAGGCAGACGAACGCGCCTTGCTGCGCGCTGCTGGCCGTGGCGCCCTGCGGCGCCAGCACCGTGAATTGCGGCGCCGTCACCAGCTGCAGCACCGGCTTGGCACCGGTGCGCAGCACGCGGCGCGGCTGGCGGCGCGGCCCGGCGCGCAGCATGGCGGCCTGCAATTCCATCGGCAAGGTGCGCGCGCGGCCGCGCGCCAGGCTGTCCAGGCGCAGCGCGCCGCCGCCATCCCACGGCGCGCGGCTGTCGCTGCCGATGCGGAATTGCGCGCTGACGGTGGCGGAAAAGCCCACGGAAATGGTGAAGCTGAAGATGCCCAGGTCGATCTTGACGCGCAGGCTGATGCGCACCGAAGCCGTCACGGACAGGGGGATGGCGCGGTAGGATTCGTAGCCGATCTGCACCGACACGGTGATGTTGACGAGCAGCGAAGCGCTGATGATCTTCAAGTCCACTTCGCCGTACAGCATGCCGATCACGCCGAACGTGCCCGTCAGCTTGAAGTAGCTGCTTTCCTGGACGCTGCCGGACGCTCCGGCATTCGCCAGCGCGACGGCGTTGGCGCGGTCGTACGGATGGTAGGTGGCGATCACGCCTTCGATGATGCCGAACACGGTCAGCGCGAAGCCCGCTTTCAGCGGCCCCTTGACGAAGTTGTAGCCCAGGCCGAGCTGCAGGCCCAGGCCGAAGACGATGACGGGATTGAAATAGCCGAGCTCGGTTTTCGGCACCTGCGTCGCCGTCGCGCTCGACAGCTTGCCGAAATACACGCCGCCCGAGCCCATCACCGGCACGCCGTAGACGATGGCGCTGAAGCTGAACGAGCGCGTAAAGTCCATATTGTAGGGAAAGCCGATGTCGATCAGGAAATCGCCATTCGTGTAGATCTTGATGCCGATCATCGGCAGCACCACGCTGACGGCGCCGAAGTTCAGGTTGCGTATGCTGTCGGGGAAGGTGAAGTCGATCTGGAACAGGCCCACGTCGTCGCTGATCTTCTTGTACAGGATATCGACCACCAGGCCGGCCAGGCCGCCCATCTTGGGGCTGCCCAGGGTCAGGCGCAAGCCGTACAGGTTGGGATCGTTGAAGACGATCTGCACGTCGACGGCCCACACGCCGGCGGTCTGCAGCACGCCGAAATGCGCGGCGATCAGCCAGTTGCTGTCCGGCTGGTAATACGGCTGGCCCGGCACGCCGCTGCCCGGGTTGACGGGATTGTTCTTGCCCGTGGTGGGCGGCACGCCGGCCAGCGCGTCGATGACGGCCTTGGTCGAGCTGAAGTCGGTCGCGCCGTTGATGGCCACGCGCTGGCCCAGCATCAGCAGGAAGACCTTGAAATAGCTGGAACCGGCGCCCGGCACGCTGGGCATCTCTTCCACGTCCTGTCCCTTGTTCGGGTCCAGCAAGTCGCCCATGCTGCCTTTGAGCAATGGCGGTACGCTGGCGTCCAGCGCCAGGGTCACCTTGCCGTCCGTATTGCGCTTGAAGACGATGCTGCGGATGACGATGAATCCCAGGTTGAGGGGCGAACTGAGCGTGTAGGTGGCGCTGAGGCGGTTCTTTTCGCCGCTTTTCAGCGACACGTTGATGGACAGGCCGTCCAGCGTGACCTGGTTCAGCAAGTCCCACGGCGACGGCAGCACGAAATACGGATCGCCCAGCGTGCGCACGAGCGCCTGGATCAGGCTGCCCAGCGACCAGCCCGCCAGGGTGAAGCTGAGCATCTCGTTGCCGCTGGTATAGGTTGCCGTGAAGCCTTCCCAGCTCACGTACAGCGTGTGGTTCGGCCCCTTGTCCGTCGGCTGGAACGCATAGCCGAAGCCCAGTTTCAGATTGATGGCGGTATAGATCCAGACGGCATCGGCCTTGCCCGAGAATTGCTGCGCGGCCGGCTTGGCGCCGTCATACTGCACCGAGAGCGTGGCTTTCTGCAAGCCGATCTGTTGCTGGCCGAGCAGGAACAGCCAGGTGAAGGTCGTGTCGACCGTGTAGCTGGTGGCCAGGTCCGTGCTGGGCTTGCCGCTGGGAATGACCGCTTCGATGGCGAACGCGGAAATCTTCAGGTTGCCCGGCAAGAAGACGGGGAAATCATAGATGCCGCCGGCGGCAAAGAATTGCTTGATCATCTCGCCCACGTCGAGTTCCTGCGCGAGCGAGGCGGAGAGGGTCCAGCGGGGCGGCGTTTCCTGGCTGCTGTAGGCCACGCTGACGGCCGCCTGCAGGCTGGCGCCCACGCCCAGCAAGCCGGAAATGGAACCGGCCCAGGCCGTGCCGGCGCCTGCCTTGCCGGTGTCGGCCAGGACCAGCGCGCCTTCCTGCTTGTCCGCGGCCACCGTGGCGCTGATGCCCGACAGGCTGATCTGGCCTTCCGAAATGCTCAGGATGGGCGCGCCGCCCACCGTCAGGAAGGACAGGCTGATGGCGTAGTCGCTGGAAAACGCGAAGGACTGGGCCGCGCCGTCTATGCTCAGCACGATATTCGACACCTCGGCCTGGATGCTGTCGGGCAGACTGACGAGGCCGTTCGAGACGACGGACAGGAAATCCGACAGCGTGGCCTTGCCGGGAAAGCTGGCCTGGAACAGCTGCGCCGAGTTGAACTGCACCTCGAATTCGCCTCCCGGCGTGCCGTCGAGGTTGCGAAATACCGTGGGCAACAGGGTGAAGGTGGTGCCGAACAGGTATTCATAGCGCGACTTTCCGCTGGCCTTGCTCGCCAGCGGCTGGTACGCCGTCCAGTCGAGGAAGAACGAGGTGACGGTAAAGCTCAGCGCCGGCGTGGGCGCCGGGATGGGCTGCCAGCTGAGATCGCGCACGCTGCGCAGCTGCAGCGTGACCTGGTCCACCGTGGGCACCGCCTTGGGCGGGATGCTGCCGCTGATGGTCATGCCGCCGAGGCCGAACGACGTCAGGAACTCCTGCAGCACGGCCGGGGTGGCGCGGAAATAGCTGGCGCCCCCGCCGATCAGGCTGATGGCGGCGCCGGGACTGAGGGGCGGCCCGTCGCTGCCCGCTTCCAGGCTGACCGTGTAGTTGCCGTCGCCGTCGGCGTTCGATGGCTGCAGCAGCAGCGACAGCGTGTAGTCGGCGGCGCCCGCGCCTTCCACGCTGAGCGTGGCCGTCAGGGCCAGCGTGGCGGCCTGGTCGCCGTCGGCCGCTTCCTCGTCGGCCGGTTCGCCTTCGCCGCGCTGCAGCAGCTGCATGCCGTCGTCGAGCAGCAGGGCGTCGGGCGGCGGCGCATCGACGGGCGGCGGGATCGTCACGGTCAGGCTGGGCGCGGCCACGCGCAGGTAGCCGGCGAACGTGCAGTCGAGCTCGCTGAGCGTGGCCGACAGCACGCCGCTGGGCATCAGGCCGCCCAGTTCGAACGTCTTGCCGTCGTACAGTGCCATGTCCAGGTAGCCGCCGATCTGCAGCTTGCCCGGCGGCGCCGCCAGGTCGGAAAACAGTTCCAGAAAGGGCGTGACGAAGGCGGGCAGGGCCACACTGGCGCTGAGGTTCTGCTTGGCGCCGCCCGTGACGGACAGCGCGCCGTCGCCGCCCCAGGGATAGACGCCGTCGGCGCTGGAAAACACCAGCAGCGCGTCCGCCAGCGGCAACTCGCTGAACGGCCAGCCGCCCATGAAGGGAAAGCTGCTGTCCCAGTTCCAGTCGGCGGGACTGGCGGCCACCTGCACCACCAGCACGGCCGCGTCATCCCCGTCGTCATCGTCGTTGGCGCCCGGCGCGCGCGCGGCGGCAGGCTGCGTGGAAAACACCAGCGTGGCCGGGGTGTGCAGCAGGCCGCCGATGAAGGGCAGGCTCGCCTTGCTGACCGTAAACACGCCGTCGCTGACGGCGCCCACGTCGGCGGCCGCGCAGCTGATCAGGAACCGCGCCGCGTCGATCTGGAAGGCCTGGCCGATGATGGCGTCGAATTTTTCGGGCGGCGCGACGTCCGGGTCGGCCAGGCCCGCTTCCAGGAAGGCGGCATCGAGGGCGAACGGGCCGCTGCTGGCGGCGTTGACGATGGCTTGCTGCAGGTTTTCCAGCGCGGTATCGGTGGTGGCCATACGAACTTGCTCCTTGAATCAGTCATGATGTCCAGGGCGGACGCTCGCACCCGCCCGGACGCTCTGTCTACAGCACGGCAAACAGCGCCAGGTGGTCGCTGGTGCTGCGCAGGTAGCCGTAATTGGCCCAGCCGTTCAGCGTGCGCGCCTGGCCCACGGCATACACGGCCGCCGGCGATTGCGGCCAGGCCATGCCGGCAGGCACGTTCGGAAATTGCGCGGGCAGCGGGCGCGTGCCGGTGGGCACGCCAGGGGGCATGGCGCCCGCCAGCGCGAACGGCGTGCCCGAGACGGGATTCATCACCGTGAACTGGTAGTTATTCGCCGGCACCAGCGGGTTGACGAGCATATTGTCGATCGAGAAAAAGTTGCTGACCATATCGCTGCCGATATAGTTATAGCCGGGATACGGCGACGCCAGCAGCGGGCCGCCGGCCGTATTGTCGGACCACAGGAAGCGCGATTGCTGCGTCAGCTGCTGCTTGGTGCGCTTGGGGCGGATATGCGTGGCCAGGTAGCCCTGGTAAGCGTCCAGCGTCAGGTTGGCGGCCGCCGGCATGACGGGCGGCGGGTCCAGCAGCGGTATGTAGTTGATCGCGCGCAACTGGTCGTAGGCCGTGGTCCGCCCGCCCGCCGCGGGCGGCTGCGCGTAGATGGCGTTCAGGTTGAAGTCGCCGCAGATCAGCTTGATTTCATTGTGCGGCGCGCCGGCAGGCGCCGCCGCCACGTCGAGCACGCCGCGCAGCAGGATATTGATGAAATTGGTGGCGCCGCCGTGGTTGGGCGGCGCATGCACGGCAAACAGGGTCAGGTTGCGCGTGATGGCGTTGGCCTGGTTGGTTTCCACGAAACTGACCATGAAGGGCTGGCGCAAGCCGTTGAAATTGACCAGGCCGCCAGCGATGGGCGGCGTGGCTGGCGCCAGTGCGGGCGCGAAGGCGATGCGCGCCGCCGCCATGCCCTCGGCCAGGCCGCCGTTGTACTGCGCGCCGGCCGGGATGGTGCGCGCCGGCTGGCCCGGCGGGTTGAGCAAATCCTGGATGTTGGACGCGCCGGCGCCCCCGGCCGGGTAGGCGGCGGGCACGGCGCCGGCCGCCACGGCCGACACGCCGCCGCCCGTCCACACGTTCGGCCCCGTGAAATAGCGCCGCACTTCCGTGGGCGTGCCAACCGTGCCCGATATGCCGCGGTACAGCACGGCGACCGATTCCGTGCGCCCGCCCGTGCCCACTTTCAGCGGCGGCACCATGCGCCAGGCAGCGCGGTTGGGGTCGGCGACGTCGTTGCGCAGCTGTTGCAGCAGGAAGATCGCGCCCTGCAGGCCGCCCGTGTCGGGCGCCAGGTCGCCGGCGCCGGCCGCGCTGGCCGACACCTCGATCAGGACGAAGATATCGGGCTGCGTGGCGCGCAGGATGGTCAGGATGTGGTTGCAGCGCTGCTGCGCGGCCACGGCCGGCAGGTTGCCGCCGCAGCGGCCGCCTTCACCATAGCGGGGCCGCTTGCGGCTGGGATTGTTGACCTTGTTGATGCCGAAGTTCTCGATATTCCAGTACACGACGTTGGTCATGCTGCGCTCCCCAATGAAATGGCAGGCAATGGCAGCGCGGACAGTTCCGGCTCCTGCCGGGCGGCCGCATCGGCGATGTACGCGGCATACCAGCCCAGGCTGCCCGTATTCTTCGGGTCGCCAAACAGGAAGAACTGGATGTTCGCGTCGGGCGGCAGCTTGGCGATGCCGAGGAACTTGATGGCGATGTTGTCGAGCCGCAGGCAATAATAGTAGGAGTCGCCGCCGGGCACTTTTTGCCGCATCAGCCCGATATTGTCGATGGCCAGCTTGAAGATGCCTTGCAGGCTGATCAGCCTGGCGCCCGGTGCCGCGCCCGGCAGCGACAGGCCGACGAAGACGGCTTGCTCGTCGTCGCCGGCCGTGCTGGCGGGCGACCAGGCCAGCAGCAGGGTCGAATGGAAGCCGGCGGCCGAGACGAGCGCGCCCGGCCCGCCCATGGTGACGTCGTACACGACGCCGTGCCAGGGCCCGCCAAGCGTGCCCAGGTTCAGCGCCGTGCTGACGGGCAGGAAGCCGAAATCGGCCGGCTTTTGCCCGTCGGCGGCGGCGATAAAGCCCGACAGTTCCAGGCCGAAGCCCTTGAACAGGCTGTCCGGCCTGGCCTGGCTGGCGTCGAGGTCGTAGGCCAGGTTGGCCGTCACCTCGTCGAAGCGCACGGCCGACGGCGTCGTCTGCGGATAGCGCATGTCGATCACCAGGTTGGAAAAGGCCAGGCCTTCGCCGTCCGGCGGCAGGTCCGGCGCCAGCGCGCCGAACGACAGCAGGTCCAGCGCGGCGCCCGTGCGGTCGTCCAGGCTGGCGAAGTCCAGCGTGCCCCAGACGGAAAAACGGTTCAGCACGGTCGCGCCCGCGTCCGTGGTGCCCAGGCAGTTGAACTGGATGCGCTGGAAAGCCACGTGGCGCAGCAGGTTGCTGTCGAGACTGAATATCGACGGCGTGGCTTGCTCGAAGATGTAGATGCCGGTGCCATTCTGGTCGATATAGCTGCCGTCGAGGACCACGCCGTTGTTCGGCATCGCATTGCCGCCGAAGGTGGTGGCCGTCACGCGCGAGCCGAGCAGGCCATTCACGGCCAGCTGCACGTAGCTCTTGAAGGTCTTGATGACGGCATTGTCGAACAGCACCTGCAATTGCAGCACGCGGAACGCATAGTTGTCGGTGTCGGGCAGGGCGATGGGCGTATCGGGCGGCAAGCCGTTGCGCTGGCCGGCGGCGAAGGCCGGGTCCTGGTAGTCGACCAGGCCGAAGGTGCTGGAATTGCCGTCGAGGGTGATGCTGCCGTCGCCATGCACCGTCACGCGGCTGGCCGTGAAGCCGAAATGGTGGGCGACGAAGCGCGTCAGGTCGAGGCCGGCCGCGATGCCCTGCAGGCCAGCGGGCAGGCTGGACGGATCCAGGTCCGCCTGCAGCACCAGCACGCCCGTCCAGGCGGGATCGCTGACCAGTTCCAGGAAATGCCGGTACGGCGATTCGGGCTTGTCCGCCGCCAGCACCTCGGCCGCTTCGATGAGATCCTGCAGCCACTGCGACAGCCCCGTGTAGGCGATGCCCTGGACGCCGGGGCCGGCGTCGGCGGCCAGCGAAAAATCGGGCGCGCCCGACCAGGCGTTCGGATTGGCGACGCGTTCCCTGACACTGCCGCTGCAATACTTGAGCAGCATCACGTTGCGGTAGGACGTGGGCGTCACGCCGACGCCCACCTGCGCTTGCATGGTCCAGCCCGCGATGCCCACGGTATTGTCGAAGCGCGCGCCGCCGTCCGACAGGTGGGCCGCGTTGACGGCCACCAGGAACAGCTGGTTGGTCTGCAAGGCATCCTGCAAGGTGGCGTCCGGGAAGCGGAAGCCGAACGGCAAGACCTGGCCGCCGGCGCCCAGGGTCTGGCCCAGGGTCACCGACAGGAAGGCGTCCTGGTCCTGCGCCTGGCTGGACACGGTGGCGACGGCGCCCTGCGGCGTGGTGCGGTAGTGCGGCGCTTCCGCCACCGCTTCGCCGGCGGCCAGCCCGCGCACGCGGCGGCTGGCGGCCGCGCGCGCCTGCCAGGTGGCGCCGGCGCCGCTGGAAATGACGGCCTTGCGCGTGGCGGCCACGATGCTGCTTTCAAAGCTCGACAGCAGGGCGGCATCGATGTCCAGCGGGCCGCCGCTGACGGCGCCGCCGTACGGCAGCAGGGGAAAGGCGTGCGCGGCGCCCTGCGGCACGGGCAGCGCGGGCGGGGTCGAGGCGAGCACGGTGTCGGCGGCCACGGCGCGCAGCAAGGCGGCCTCCCGGGCGGCCGGCGGCAGGCCGTACATGGGACTGCCCGCCGGCTCCGCATGGTATTGCGGCATGGCCGCGCCGCCCTTCAGCACGCTGGCCCAGCAACTGAGGTAATCGGCCGTCAGCGGCGTGGCCACGTTGCCGGAATCGGGCAAGTCCAGGGTCGCGGCCTGGAACGGGAAGACGGGCGCGAAGGCGGGCGAGGCGGGCACGAACAGCAGGCTGTCGTTCTCCGGCGCGGCGCCGTCATAGGTGGTCATGCTCAGCTGTTCAGAGCCGAAGATGCCGCATAACAAGTTTATCTGCGTCCCCGCCGCCTGGCCGCTGGCGCTCAGGCCGAAGCGCCCGGCCGGCGTCACCAGGGCCTTGCTGGTCGCGGGCGCAGACGGTGAGCGCGCGGCGCAGCCAAAGGCCAGGGCGCCCGACTGCAGGCCGATCACGGGCGGCTGCCCGCTGGCGGCGCCCAGCGGCAGCAAGGCCGTCGCATGGCCCAGCGCCGTGCGGTAGGTGGACGGCAAGGCGGGCTGGCCGGCCGGCAGCAGGCCGCAGCGCAATACGCCTTCCAGCCTGGCCTGGGCGGACAGCTTCTGATTGTAGGGATCGAGCGGGTCGACCGTGCCGACCCAGGCCAGGCTGGCGGGCAGCGCGGCGGGCGCGCTCAGCGCCGGGTAGAACAGCTGCTGCAGCTGGCCGCTGGCCGTGTCGCGCGCGCTCAGGGGGAAGCCGACGGCCAGGCCGCCGGGGCCGAAGGTGACGGCAGGGTTGACGGTGGCCGTAAACGTCAGGCAGCCCGCATTCGCGCCCTCCAGCGGCACGAAAGTGCGGATCGTATTGCCGCTGCCCGTGACGCGTATGCCGATATCGCCGGCGTTGCGCTGGAAGGCCAGCGCCGGCGGCGTCGCCAGCGGCGCGGACAGCCGCAGGCTGCCGTTGGCGGCGTCGATGGACAGGCCGACGCCGGACAGCACGTTGAACAGCAGGTCCTGTCCCAGCCGGAAATTGACGTTGGTGCTGGTGGCAAAGCCCTTGGTCAGCGGGTTATAGCTGTAGCTGCAGCCGTAGTTCTTGAAGGGATCGGCCGGCGCCGCATCGGCGTCGCGCAGCCACAGCAGCGCGTTCAGGTTCAGTCCCGGCGCCGACGACTGCAGGTCGATATACGCGGCGAGGGCGGCGATGAAGGGGCCGGGCGCCGCCTCCAGTGCCGCCGGACGGGCGCTGGCGAACACGTAGCTGCCCATGCGCTGCGGCGACAGGCTGTCGGCATAGCCGATGCTGTCCGGGGGCGTGGCCGGCGGCGCGACGGGCGGCAGCAAATAGCCGGCCCAGGCATGGCCCGCCCGCGGCGGCGCTTCATACAGGCTGACCTTGCTGGCGGGATCGGTGGCGACGAAGCTGAAACCCATGACAACCTCCACTCAAGACGCGACTCGGGCTGCGATGCGGCGGCATGGCGCGCCGCGCGGCATCGCAATCGTTTACAACGGGTGGGCCCGGAAAGGGCGGCGGATGGCCAGGCGGGCTGCCTGGATGCGGTGGCGGGCGGCCATCCGGGGCGCCCGCCCGCAGGCGGACGCGGAACCGCCGCTTACTGCGAGTTGGAGGTGAAGGTGGCCAGCACGAAGCCCGTGTAGGTGTACACGGTGCCGCTGTCGACGATGTCGCCGGACAGCAGCACGTTGTACAGCCCCGTGCTTTGCGGCGAGTAGGTGACCGTCAGGCCGGCTTTCCACGTGACGACGCCATTGCCCGTGTCGCTGGCCAGCTTGGCCGTGGTGAAACCGGTGCTGACGCTGGGATTCCAGTACGTGGTGCGGCCCTGGAACTGGAAGGCGATGCCGGTCTGGTTGTTGCTGTCGCTGCTGGCGATGGACAGCGCGAGGCTGTTCGGCGTGGTGTTGGTAGTGACGCTTTGGCCGGCGGCCAGCGTATGGTTGGTGACTTCGACGCGAGGTAAGTTAGACATGACATTCTCCATGAGGTGATATCGGCCTGCACTTGCGGTGGGCGCCCCGTGGCCGACAGGTCCGGGGCAGTTGGGTAAGTCGGTGGAAAACGGTATGGCAACGGCTTTGCGACCATGCCATAAAAATATGGCAGGACAATACGCAATTTCAAATAAAGACAAGACATTTGATATTCATCAATCCGGAATGGATGAATATATTTCTTATTTACTTATTCAAAAAATAGTTTCCGGCTATTCGGCATATAAGCATGCCGGTTGATGCGCATCACGAGTAGCGATTCTATGCCTATTTTTTTGCGCGATTCTCTCGAATTGTCGCAAAGGCAAGAATGGCGCGGCATCCGGGTGCGGCGGCAGGCAAGCCGGGGCTAGGCAGGCAGGGAATGCAATTGAATATAAACGGTTTATTGATTTAAATAGAGGGCATGCGGGGATTTACTGCGCATTTATCGACCCTTTACGGCGCGGTTGGCGCGGGCAGGGCCGGACAACGCTCAAAAACGGCCACCACCTTGCCAGTCAGCGTGTATTGCGTGCCGTCATCGAGGATGGGGCCATCGATGAGGATTTGATATTGCTGCGGACCGAGCGCCTGGAAACGCAGGGTCAGTCCTTTCTGGAACGTCACGATGGTATCGCCGCGGTCGGCGTCCAGCTGCAGCAGGATAGTCGCTGTCGACAATAAAACCGTCCAGTACGCGGTGCCGTTGGCGCGCAGCGCCACCAGGGTGTTGTCATTGATATCGTTGCTGGCCGTGGCGACGGCGTCGCTGTTGACCGTCAGCGCCATGGTTTGCGGCGCCCGGCACGCGGGGGCCGGTTCGGCCAGCTGGCGCGCCAGCGCCGGGGCGTCGCCGCCGAGCGATAGCAGCAGCACGGCAGCCAGCCAGGGGCCGCGCCAATTCAGCTGATACATGGTGGAGGTGGTGTCCCGCGCATGCGGCCCATCGTAGCGAAATTCGGCCGGAAGAGCAAACGCATGGCGGCCGCGGCGCGGCGCCACGACCGCCATCCCCATCTGCTATCATCGTGCCGTTTTGGCCGGCGCCGCGGGCGCCGCTCCCGTATTTATGCAAGGAAAAAAATGAATAATCGCATTTCCCTGCTGCGCCAGCGCGGCGCGCAGGACAGCGGCAAGGTGGGCATGATCGAGCTGTTCTTCGACCTCGTGTTCGTGTTTGCCGTGACACAGCTGTCGCATGGCTTGCTGGCGCACCTGAGCGCCATGGGCTGGCTGCAGACGGGCTTGCTGCTGATGGCCGTCTGGTGGGTGTGGATTTTTACCTCGTGGATCACCAACTGGCTCGATCCCGAGCGCATTCCCGTGCGCATCAGCCTGTTTGCGCTGATGCTGGGCGGCCTGATCATGTCGGCCTCGATTCCCGAAGCGTTCGGCACACGGGGCCTCGGTTTCGCGCTCGCCTATGTGGCCATGCAGGTGGGCCGGCCCCTGTTCGCCTGGTGGGCCGTGCGCCATGAAGCGCTGGCGCGCCGCCGCAATTTCCAGCGCATCGCCCTGTGGGCCGTGCTGTCCGGCATCTTCTGGATCGCCGGCGGCATCGCGTCGCCCGAGCAGCGCATCTTCTGGTGGGCCGCGGCCCTGGCGATCGACCTGGCCGGGCCCTGGATGCTGTTCGGCATGCCGGGCCTGGGCCGCTCGACGACGGCCGACTGGGACGTCGACGGCAGCCACATGGCCGAACGCTGCGGCCTGTTCGTCATCATCGCCCTGGGCGAATCCCTGCTGGTGACGGGCGCCACGTTCGCGGGCCTGGAATGGACGGCCGGCAACTGGCTGGGCTTCTTGTCGGCCCTGGTCGGCAGCATCGCCATGTGGTGGATCTATTTCGACACGGGCGCCGAGGCGGGCCACCACCGCATCGCCCACTCGAAGGACCCGGGCCGCATCGCGCGCAAGGCCTACACGTATATCCACGTGCTGATCGTGGGCGGCGTGATCGTTTCCGCCGTGGCCGATGAACTGGCCCTCGTGCATCCGGACGAAGCGAGCTTCGCCGGCATCAGCGCCTTGCTGGGCGGCCCGATCCTGTATCTGCTGGGCAATGCGCTATTCAAATGGGTCAGCAGCGACCGCGCCGCGCCGCCCCTGTCGCACCTGCTGGGCATCCTGATCATCCTGGCGCTGATCCCGATGGCGTACGGACGGCTGTATGCGCCCCTGACCCTGGCCTGCATCACCAGCTGCGTGCTGGTACTGGTGGCCGTGTGGGAACACATGGCGCTGCGCCGCCCGCCGCCGGAGATCGATCCCTGATGCCGGCGTGACCTTATCCGGCCGGCGCGATGCCGTCCGGATCGCTGCGCGCATCGAGTTGCAGCTGCAGGAACGCCAGGTCCAGCCAGGCGCCGAACTTGGTGCCAACCTGGCGCATCAAGCCCACTTCCTCGAAGCCCAGCTGCTTGTGCAGGGCGATCGAGCCGGCATTGCCCGCCTCGATGCCCGCCACCATCACGTGCTTGCCCAAGCCGCGCGCCCGTACAATCAATTCCCCCATCAAGGCCTTGCCGACCCCGGCGCCACGGCTGTCGGCGCGCACATACACGGAATGCTCGACCGTATGGCGGAAACCTTCGAACGGGCGCCAGTCGCCGAACGAGGCGTAGCCGGCCACATTTTGATCCGCATCGATGGCGACGAGCACGGGATAGCCGGCCCGCTCGCGGTCGGCCAGCCAGGCGGCGCGGTTGGCCGCGTCAACCGTCCGTTCATTCCAGATGGCCAGCGTATTGCTGACGGCATCGTTGTAGATGGCCGTGATGGCCTCGATATCGCCCGCGTGGGCGTCGCGTATGCGCATGTTGCTCTCCTTGCCAGTCGTCTACTATAATGGACAAATCATAGAGTGCCGCTCATTACTTGTCCAATAAAATCCGAATGGATGCCGATACATGTCCACTAAACCAGACGAATTGAACCAGCGCATCGGGGCTCGGGTGCGCCTCGAGCGGGAAAGCCTGGGCTGGTCGCTGACGGAGCTGGCGGCCCGTTCGGGCGTGTCGCGCGCGATGGTGCACAAGGTGGAGCGGGGCGACTGCAGTCCCACGGCCACCTTGCTGGCGCGCCTGTCGGGCGCCTTCGGCCTGAGCATGTCCGAACTGATCGCCCGCGCGGAAATGCGCGAGGGACGCTTGCTGCGCAAGCTTGAGCAGCCCGTGTGGGTCGACCCGCAGAGCGGCTATGTGCGACGCCACGTGTCGCCGGCCTCCGACATGCCGCTCGACCTCGTGCACATTACCTTGCCGCCGGGCGCCGTGGTGGCCATGCCGGCCGCCGCCTATGTGGCGCGGCGCCAGCTGATCTGGGCGCTGTCCGGCAGCCTCGTCTTCATCGAAGGCGACACGCGCCACGTGCTGGACGCGGGCGATTGTCTGGAACTGGGTCCGCCGGCCGACTGCGTATTCCGCAATGAAACGGCCACCGCTTGCACCTATGCCGTGGCCGTCTTGAAGAACCGAGATTAAGCCAGTGCCGCCGCGCACAGCTGGGCGATGAAGGCGCGCGCGGCGGGTGCCTGTTCGTGGCGGCGGAAGGCCACGGCGATTTCAGAGCTGATCTGCGGCCCTTGCAGCTCGCGGAACACCACGCCAGGCAGGTGCACGCTGGCCATCACGGAATGGGGCACGATGGCGCAGCCCACGCCCAGCGACACTTCCGTCAGCACGGCCACCAGGCTGCCCGGGCGCGACACAACCTGCGCCGCAAAGCCGCCGCGCCGGCTCACCTCCAATGTCCCCAGTTCCTGTTCCGGCACGATGAAGGCCTGCTGCGCCAGCGCGGCCGGTGCCGCCACGTTGATCCCGGCGAGCCGGCTGTCGGCCGGCACGGCCAGCACGAAGCGGTCGCGCAGCAACACCACGCTGTCCAGTCCGTCCGGCAGATGCAGTGGCGGGCGCACGAAGGCCAGGTCGACGCGGCCCTGGTCCAGCAAGCCGGGCAGGGCGTCCATCGCGTATTCGCGCGCAGCGATATGGATGCCCGGGTGGCTGGCGCGAAAGCGGGCGAACTGGCCCTGCAGCACGCCGGCATAGGCGGCCGAAGCCACGTAGCCGATTTCCAGCCGTCCCAGCTCGCCCCGTCCCGCCCGGCGCGCCACGTCCTGCGCCTGCGCCAGCTGCTCCAGCGCGCGCGCCGCTTCCAGCACGAACAATTCTCCGGCGGCCGTCAGGGCCACGGCGCGCTTGCTGCGCTGGAACAGCCGCGTGCCCAGCAGCTGTTCCGTTTCCTGCACCTGCTTGGTCAGCGCGGGCGGCGAAATGCCGAGTTCCGCCGCCGCCCGTGCGAAGTGCAGGCTGTGCGCGACGGCCAGCACGCAGCGGAAATGCCGCAATTCCATGTCTTTTTCCGTATTCACCATGAGTGAATTATAAGGCGCTTGTCTTATAACAGGAAATAACACCAGCCTGCTTACAATCGAGGCATGAAGAATACCAACTGGACTTTATATACGTGCTCGGGCGTGTGCGCGCTGATCATGCTCGACACCAACGTCGTCGCCGTCTCGCTGCCGTCGATCGCCCGCTCGCTCAACGCCAGCTTCGTCGACGTGGAATGGGTGGTCAGCGCCTACATGCTGGCATTCGCCTCGTTTTTGCTGCCGGCCGGCAGCATCGCCGACCGCCTGGGACGGCGCAAGGTCATGCTGTTGGGCCTCTCCGTGTTCGCGCTGGCCTCCTTGCTGTGCGGCCTGGCGTGGACGCCGTTCGTGCTCAACGTGGCGCGCGCCGTCAAGGGCCTCGGTGCCGCGCTGCTGCTCACCTCCGCGCTGGCCGTCATCGGCCACACGTTTCACGCGGAAAAGGAGAGGGCGCGTGCCTGGTCCGTGTGGGGCGCGGCCATGGGCGTGGCCATGACGGTGGCGCCCCTGTTGGGCGGCCTGGTCACGAGCGCCATCAACTGGCGCTGGATCTTCTACCTGAACCTGCCTGTCGTCGCCATATTGATGTGGTTGGTGCGCAAGCATGTGGACGAATCGAAGGATGCGTCCAACGCCAGCTTCGACCCGGCGGGGGCGCTGCTGTTTTCCGCCGGCCTGTTCTGCATCATCTGGGGCCTGATCGACGCCAGCGTGGCGGGCTGGTCCAGCCATGCCACCATGCTGCGCTTTGCGGCGGGCGCGGCGCTGCTGCTGGTCTTCGTGCTGGTGGAGCGGCGCCAGCGCGCGCCCATGGTCGATTTGAGCCTGTTCGGCCGGCGCGTGTTCGTCGGCGCCGTGCTGGGCATGTTCGGCTACGCCATCGCCGCGCAGGTGATGATGACCTTTTTGCCGCTGTACCTGCAGAACGGTTTCGGCTTTTCCGCCGTCCTGGCCGGCTGCGCCATGCTGCCGTTCGCCGTCGCCATGGTGACGGCGTCCCGGCTGGCGCCGCGCGCCATGCGGCTGCTGGACGACCGCGGCATATTGGTAACGGGCTTGCTGATCGTCGCCGTGGGCAACGTGGCCACGGCGCTGGCCGCCGCCAGCCTGCAATACGGCTGGGTGGCGGCCGGCATGGTGGTCACGGGCGCGGGGGCGGGATTGCTCAACGGCACGACGCAGAAGGCCATCCTCGCCTGCATTCCCCGCGAACGCACGGGCATGGGTTCCGGCATCAGCACCACCACGCGCTTCGTCGGCATCGTGCTGGCCGTCGGCGCGCTGGGCGCCGTGCTGGCCATGCGCACGGCCGCCTCGTTCGAGCAACTGGCGTGGCTGCACGGCTTGAAAGCCTCGCCCGAGATGATCGGGCGCATCGTGGCCGGCAACGCGGCCGACGCCTTCAGCCAGCTGCCGCCCGCGCTGCAAGCCGTGGCGCAGGAAGCGGCCCGCCACGCCTTCATCGACGGCTTTGCCAGCGTGCTGTATCTGGCCGGCGGGCTGGCGGGCGTGGTGGCGGCGCTGGTGTTCGTGCTGGCGCGGCCGGCGATAACCGTGGAGAAACAGCTGGAAAAAGTGTAACTCTTCAGCAAGATCCGCGTGCGCCGCCTCTGCCTGTAATATGATGCCATTGAGCAATACATGGCAATCATATAACTACCACAGGTATTCGCATGCGCAGAAAACGCATTATCATCACGAGCGTGCTGGTGGCCGTCATCGGCGTGGCCGCCCCCCTTAGCCTGGCCTTCTATCTGTCGTCCGTGCGCGCCGAGCAGGGCGAGCAGGAACGCCTGCGCCTGCTCGCCGGCTACGCGCTCGAGCGCGCCCACCGCTCCATCGCCTCGGCCGGGGGCGCCCTGCGCAGCGCCGATGCGCTGGACCTGGCGCCGTGCTCGGAGGCGCATATCCAGCAGTTGCGCCGCATCACCATCACCACGCGCAGCATCGACGATATCGGCTACGTGGAAAACGGCTTGCTCAGATGCACGTCCACGGGCATCGAAGAAGCGCGCATCGCCGTCACGCCCGCCGATTTCACGCTGGCCAACGGCATGGGCATCGATTTCAACCTGCGCCCCGTCGTCAGCGGCGGCAAGCGCATGGTGGGACTGTCCCACCGCGCCTACAAGGTGCTGATCGATCCCGTGCGCTTTTCCGACGTCATCGTCGACAGCGATATCCAGATGGCCGTGGCCATCGGCAAGGAAGGCGTGCTCGACACCTTGCACCATCCCGACCCCGCGCTGGTGCAAAGCTTGCTCGCCGGGCTGCCGGCGGCCGTCGACGCCGCGCCCGACGGCAGTATCCACGCGATGCTGTACCGCGATGGCTTGACGGCCGTCATGATCGAACCGCGCAGCAAGCTGAACGACAGGCTGCGCCGCGAACAGCTGCTGCTCCTGCCGATGGGCCTGCTGATGGCCGCCTTCATCGTCGGCATCGTCGTGTGGCTGTCGCGCCGGCGCCTATCGCTGCGCGGCGAACTGGAAACGGCGGTCGAGCGGCGCGAATTCTTTGTCCATTATCAGCCGATCATCGCGCTCGACACGGGCGTGTGCGTGGGCGCCGAGGCGCTGATACGCTGGCGCCGTCCCGACGGCAGCATGATACGGCCCGACCTGTTCATCCCCGTGGCCGAGGAAAGCGACCTCATCCTGCCCATCACGGACCAGGTGATCGCCTGCGTCATCGCCGACATGCGCGCCGCGCTACTGGCCGACCGCGAGCTGCACATCGCCATCAACCTGTGCGCCAGCGACATCGAGACGGGGCGGGTGCTCGACGTGCTCGAACGCGCCCTGGCCGGCACGGGCATCGAGGCGCAGCAGATCTGGCTGGAAGCGACGGAGCGGGGCTTCATCAACGTGGAAGCGGCCCGCGCCACCATCGAAAAAGCCAGGGCGCGGGGCCACGCCGTGGCCATCGACGACTTCGGCACCGGCTATTCCAGCCTGTCGAGCCTGCAAAACCTGCCGCTCGACGCCTTGAAAATCGACAAATCCTTCGTCGACACCATCGGCACGGACGCGGCCACCAGCAGCGTCACGCCGCACATCATCGACATGGCCCGCACCCTGAACATGCTGATCGTGGCCGAAGGCATCGAAACGCGGCAGCAAGCCGATTATTTATTGGAACGCAAGGTCGAATTCGGCCAGGGCTGGCTGTTTGCGAAAGCGCTGCCGGCCTTGGACTTCCTCGCCTTTTACGCAAGCCGCCGCCTGCCATCATCCACATGAAACAGCCACGCTTTCCCTATCCATTGCAGCCGCTGCGCGTCCCGGGCGGCTGGCACATCACCGTCAACACCCTGTTCGAGGTGGAGCCTGGCCGGGATACCATGCAATGGTTCAGCAGCGCGCTGCTGCTGTGGGGCAGCTGCCGCGACAGCGGTTACTGCTTCAATTCGCACTTCGAGCCGGAAGACGATCCCGCCGGCGAATTCGTGCTGGAAATGGGCAAGGTGGCATACGACCGCCACGGCAAGATCGTCCAGGGCAGCGACGCCTTCCTCGGTGAATTCCGCACGCGCAGCAAGGCGCAGTTCGTCGCCAGGGTCGAGCAATTCATGCTGGACCCGGCAGCCTAGGTTTTACTGCTTGCGCGGCAAGACCACGTCCTGCCCGCCTTGCGTGAGCACGGCGCCGGCGATCTTGCCCGCCGCATCGCGCGTAAACGCCAGGTCCGCCTCGATGGCGCGGAAGAAAAATGCGTCTTTCGCGCTGGCGAACAGGGCGGCCGAACCGACGCCCGTGCCGGCCGCTTCCAGGCCGTGCTTGCCCAGGCTCACCGTCAACGTGAAATCCTTGTCCAATGGATACTCGCCCACGTACTCGGCCAGCGCGGCGCGCGGCAGTTCGATGGCCGCTTGCGGTTTTTTCAGCGGCGGCAAGGGCGTGCCCGGCAGCAAGGCGGACACGCCCAGGGCGTCGATATCGCGCGCCGCGTTCGTCAAGACCACCACGCCCCGCTTGCCATCCGTCGTGAACGCCGCATAGCTGGTGTAGCCGCCCGTCTGGCCGCTGTGCCAGGCGTAGCTTTGACCCTGCCGCTGCTCCAGCAGCCAGGCCAGGCCGATTTTCGTCTCGCTGTCCGGCGCCAGCGCCCGCTGCGGCTGGATGGCCAGCGCATACGGGCGCAGCGGCTTGAACATGTACGCTTGCAGGTAGGCGACCATGTCGCGCGCGCTCGAATACACGCCGCCGGCCGGCGCCACCACGTTCAAATCCCAGGCGGGAGTCGGCTCGCCCGACAGCAAGTGGCCGGGCGCCAGGCGCGCCAGCATGCCGTGCGTGGGCGTGTTCGAGGTCGAGCGCATGCCCAGCGGCACGGCGATGCGCTTTTGCAGCAGCGCTTCATAGCTGATGCCGCCCTGTGCCGCCAGGGCCGTGCCCAGCACGGCATAGCCGATGTTCGAGTAGTCAAATTTGGTGCCCGGCGCGCGGGGCAACTGGTAGGCGGCGAGAAACTGCCGCTGTTGCGCTTCCGTGTAGTCCGCATACGGATTGGCGGGGTCTTTCGGCGCGAAGTTGTCGGGCAGGCGCGGCAGCGAGGAGTAATGCGTGGCCAGGTCGAGCAGGCTGATCTGCTTGCCGTCGAAGGCCGGCATGGTATAGCCGGGCAATACAGTCGCCACCGGCTCGTCGAGCGTCACCTTGCCTTCGACGACGGCGTCGGCCAGCAGCAAGGCCGTCATGGTCTTGGTGACGGAACCGATCTGGTAGACGGTGTCCGCGCCCGGCTTGGTATTCTTGCCGGCATGCACGCTGCCAAAACCGTAGATGGCGCTGGTCTTGCCGTCGATCACGGCGATGACGATGCTGGGGAGCATGCCCGTGCGCGTGAGTTCCTCGGCGCGCTGGCGCACGGCGTCGTCCAGGACGGGCGCGGCCAGGGCGGCGCCGCCGAGCAGGCAAAGGGGGAGAAGGGCGAAATTGGGTGTCATGGGAAACCTTGTCCAGGGTGGGCCATAGGCGCCAGCGCCTGGATAAGGCGGCTGGCATGTCAAGTAAAGGATACGGCGCCAACATGAAGGTTGCCTGAGTTTTATGTTTGCTGGTATGGCAACGCTTGCGCTTGCTCAATGTTCAGCCAGCAGGCCCGCCAGCTGCGCGCGCATGCCGGTGGCCATGCCGAGCAGCAATTCGCCGCGTCGGCGCGCATCGGCGCGTTTCTTTGATGCTACCCCGGCCAGATCCGGCACGCGGTAGGCCGCGCAGGGCAAGTGATAATTGCCGTCGCGCATGCGCAAGGCATGCAATTCCTGCCACGCCAGGTCGTAATCGGCGGCGATATGGCGGCGGCGCCGGGCATTCAGGGCGATGCGGTTGTCATTGCTGATCAAGAACAGGTTATTGCAAGCGAAAAAATCGCCGAAATCGCGCAAGGCCGTCACCATCAGGTTTTTCGGACGGCAACCGTGCAGCGCCCGCGTGGCGTCCTTGACGGCCAGCTTGCCTGCTTCCGAGCGCAAGCCTTGCAGCGCGCCCAGCTGCAAGGACACGCCATCGGCACGGGGCAGGAACAGAAAGCTGGCCAGGTAGATCGCTTGGCCGCCGCGCGTCAGGCGCAGGCACAGTTCGCCCTCGCGGTAGCTGTCGTGGATGGCCGTCAGCTGCAAACGGAATTGCGCCCCATCCTTGCCGTCGAACGCGGCCAGCACCACGGCTTCGCGCGCGGCCCGTTCGACCAGCGCGCGCGCACCCGCTTGCCACAGGAAGCGGTAATGTCCTTCCAGCAAGGCCAGGCGATCCGCGCAGCCCAGCTGCCGCGAGGCATAAGGGCGGTAGATCTTGAAGCGCAGGCAGGGATGCAGCTGCGCCAGCGAATTCAGGCCCGGCATGCTGCCGAGAAAAGCTTGCCAGCGCGTGCGCTGGCGGGGAAAGAAGAGGGCGCCCAGGGCCGCTTTCAGGCGGTGCCCGCTGGCGTGAGGTCGTGGCACGGCGGCGCCGTGGTGCAAGGTCAAAGCGATATCATTCATGGTTCTGCGGGAAAATGGCAGGCGCTGCACACTGAGGGCCTTGCCAATTTGAATGCTACGCGCGCCAGGTGAATTTCATATTAAGACGCTATTCCCAAGGGAATGTAAAGGATGAGAACTAATCATTTGCCTTATAGCAAGATTGACGGTTATCCTGCCAGTACCTAGGCCCGATGACTGATACCGCCCCATGAAACTCCGCCATTTGCTTGCCATCCCGATGCTGCTCGCCGCGCAGTGCGCCCACGCGCGTCGTCAAGATGGCGGCGGGGGAGCGGCCGGTATCGACGGCCGACGGCTATCGGCTGATGTTGTTCCGCAGGAGCCGCTTGCCCCTCGTGAATCTGAAGATCGAGCGCAGCGCCGCAGGCCAGTTTGCCGCCGACCGCGAGACCATCGTGGCCTACATGCAGGAGATGTCGGCCAGCAGCAGGCCGCCGTGCGCGCGCTGATCAAATTGGCCGTAAAACTCACCTTCGCCAAGGGCGCCGCCTTGCCCGATCCGGCCGGCCTGTTCAATTCCAGCCTGGACGGCAACACGCGCCGGGCCATCGACATCCACGAAGGCGAGCATCTCGATGCCGCGGCGTTCAAGGCGCTGATACGCGCCGCCGTGGCTTTGAATACGACACCCAAACCGAAACGAACGACCACTTGAGACATTATCTGTATATCTGGCACGACCCGGCCAAGCGCATGCTGGTCGCTTCCGGCATCGAATTCAAGGATTTTCTCCCGGCCCTCGGCGAGTCCGGCGGCATCGTGCTGCGCAAGGGCCGCGCCGGCACAATCAAAAAGCCTGCCGCCTGGCAGACCTTTACGCGACAACAATTGGCGGCCTTGGCCCAGGAAGACCTGTACGCCTGCGGCAGCCATGCCTGGGCCGATTGGCAAGACACAGCACCCGCTTTGCATGACGCGGACGTGGCCGCGATGCTCGACCACCGTGGCGCGCTCACGCCGCCTGCCGCCTTGCGTGGCCGCTTTCTCGCCTTTGCCCACGACGACGGCTGGTACCTGAAACTGCTGTATGCGGCATGGGACGATGCGGCGGCCTTGCTTGCCGGCGTCATCCCGCCAGCGCTGGGCACGCTCGACATGGGCGCGCTGCAGCGGGGAGGCGACGGCTACTGGCTGCAGGACGGCGCGGTTCAGGTCGAGCTGAAAACCCACGATATCGACAGCGTGCTGAACCGCCGCCTATGAGCATAGGTTCGGACGCGGCTCCCGGCCCGTCTGGGACCATCATATAGATCCCACACCATGTAGACGGGGTTCAAACATCGCGTTTCCCCTTGTTGTGCAACGCCAGTCGCGCGGCCATGCCGGCATTGTCGCGCAGCAAGCCGTCGCGTTCCAGCGCCAGCGCTTCGGCGCGCTGCTGCGCCGCCTGGGTATTTTCCGTCAGCATGTCGAGCTGGCGGTCCTGTGCAGCCAGCGCCACCTTGGCGTCGTTCAGCGCCAGCAAGGCCGTATCGAGCTTGGCCAGCAGGGCGTCGGCCGAGGCGGCCGCCTGCAGGTATTGAAATTCAAACTGGTCGCGTTCGGGGCGCACGGTGGCCAGCGCCGCGCGGTCCGCGGCCGCCTCATCTGCCAGGCGCGCGTGTTCCGCCTGCATCTGTGACAGGCGCATCTCTTGCTGCACCAGGGTCGCCTGCTGTCCTTGCAGGCGCTGCTGCAGCTGCGCGTTGTCCTGCTCCAGACGGCTGATCCGTTGCTCCGCCTGGGCCCGCTCCTCGCTGCGCTGCGCGGCGGCCGCTTCCTGGTAATGGTCGAACTGCGAGCGCACCTGCGCCAGTTGGCGGTTCAGGGCCGCGATTTCCTCGCCGCGGTCGGCCAGGCGCTGCGTCAGGCCTGCGTTATCGCTGTGCAGGGTCGCCAAGGTGACGGCGCGGAAATGGTGTTCTTCCTTCAGTTGCGCCAGCGCATGCTGGGTGGCGCGTAATTCCTGGGTGAGGGCGGCGCGCGCCTCCGTCAGTTTCAAGCGTTCGCTTTCCGTCTTCTTGAGTTTTTCCAGCGCCGCGTCCAGTTCGGCGCGGTTCTGCTGCATGCCCGTTTCGAGCTGCTGCGCCACGTCGCGCTGCTGCTTCTCGTACACGCCGCGCATCGCTTCCATCAGTTCGGCCGGTAGGCCTGACTCCGTTTTCACGGCGCCCGCGCCCTGGAACTCTTCCTTCCAGCGCTTGAGCAGGGGCGCGATCGTGCTCTTGCTGCCCGTGCTGCCCAGCGCTTCGCGCACATTGTCGACCGTGGGATTGCGCCCATCGGCAGCGACGATTTGGGCTGCTTTCATAACATCAGAGTACAAAATACCGGTGCGGGCCATGAAATCACCTATGAGCGAAATTTAGTAACGTATTACATGATACGTAATATCCCATAATATTACGATATAAATTTTGATGGTTATTGAAAAATATAACTCACGATAAGATTGCTTATCGCGTGTTATGGGGGTGTTTGGCATGCTATTCTGTGACCCTCCCAGTACAAAACCGCGATTTCGCTGCCGCCATGCCCGATTTGCCCCTCCTGAAACGCCGTGTTGGCGTGTCAAAGAACGCCGCGATCGCTGATGCGCCGTTACACGGCGCCCTCGTCGATGCCGAGCTGGCCGCGCGCCACCAGGCGTTTCTTGCCGCCGCCACGTCCGACAACACGCGCCGCACCTACCGTTCCGCCATCCACCACTTCCAGGCCTGGGGCGGGGCGCTGCCCGCCGAGGAGTCCACCGTCATCCGCTACCTGATGGCGTATGCGGACAGCCTGAACGCGCGCACCCTGGCCCTGCGCCTGACGGCCCTGTCGCAATGGCATGTGTACCAGGGCTTTGTCGACCCCGCGTCCACCCCCACCGTGCGCAAGACCCTGGCCGGCATCGCCCGCCTGCATGGCAAGCCGAAAAGGAAGGCGAGGGCGCTGCCCCTGGAAGACCTGGAACTGATCGTCGCCAGGCTGGCCGCCCTGGGCACCAACAAGGCCTTGCGCGACAGCGCCTTGCTGCAGCTGGGCTTTTTTGGCGCTTTCCGCCGCAGCGAACTGGTGGGATTGAGGCTGGAAGACATCAGGTGGGAGCCGCAAGGCCTGGTGATCACCTTGCCCCGCTCGAAAACGGATCAACTGGGGGAAGGTATCGTCAAGGCGATCCCGTTCGGCGACGGCGTCTGCTGCCCTGCCACGGCCTTGCGCGCCTGGCTGGGCGTGGCGGGCATCGCCAGCGGCCCGCTCTTGCGCACCGTCAACCAGTGGGGCCATGTGGGCGGAAAGGGATTGCACGCGAGCAGCATCAACACAATACTGGAAGGCTGCGCCCGGCTAGCCGGACTCGATTACGTGCCGGAACTATCGAGCCACAGCCTGCGCCGCGGCATGGCCACCAGTGCGCACCGCGCCGGCGCCGATTTCCAGGCTATCAAGCGCCAGGGCGGCTGGCGCCACGACGGCACCGTGCATGGCTATATAGAAGAGGCGGGGCGGTTCGAGGAAAATGCGGCGGGGAGTTTGTTGAAGGGGAAGAGGAAGCCGGTGGGGTGAGGCGAGCGATAACGCCTTGCCGGACACCTTCAGCGCGTCTGCATTCGCCCCGAAGCAGGCATAGATCTGACGCATTCGACATATGCCACCGCAGCAGATTAAGGGTCGTGATAAACAACGCCGTATGTGTCGAACATAGCTCCAGCTAGCTCGACCATGCTTAAGCCGCTGCGCTCCCAAAAAAACAGAAAGTACTCCAACTTGTCGTAAGGTGCTTCAGCGTCCATGCCGTGCAGCGCACAAATCGTGGTTCTGATACGCAACACCTCAGGGTCATCCGACATATCGCGTCCTCGGATGGTCTCCCAAAGCCTCACCCGGACAGCTAAGGCCTCGCTATCCGTTGCCGCGCCCTCAAGATATCGTTTAGCAGCCAAAACAGAAGACTGCGCGGTAACGGGTAGACATTCGATCACCCGAGCCAGGGCGTTAACCATAAAGCGTTGAGCATCACCGTGCGCTACCGGATCATCCAGATCAACGGTGGATGAAATAACATCAAAAGGATCACGGTGAGACATGCTGACTTTCTGAGTAAAGCTTAATTGGTCAATTGCCGACTGTCCGCTTCTGGCCGAAAGCAGACGGCCAGGATGAACCAGGCTTCGGCCATGGCGCCGATCAATATCAAGCGGCCGCTTGCTCCCGCGGCCGGATGATCATGCAGGTGGCCGTCGCGTGCGCGTACACTTTGCCGGCTTCGTCGCGGATTGTGCCTTCCGAAATAACCAGGTTGCGGCCCGCATTGATGACCTTGCCTTCCGCAAAGACCGTCACGTTGAAGGGCAGGGGACGGCACATCTTGATGTTCAGGTCCGTCGTGCCGTAGCTTTCGCCGGCCGGCAAGACCGTGTGCGTGGCGCAGCCCGTGACCGTGTCGAGCACGGTGGCGGCGAAACCGCCGTGCACGCCGCCCATGGGATTCGTATGGTTTTCATTCGCCGTCGCCGTGAAGATCACTCTGCCGTGCTCGATCGTGTGCGCATCCATGGGCATGGTCTTGGAAATGCCGGGCCGGGGGAACAGGCCTTGCGCGAATGCTTGCATCAGTTGCAAGCCTGTCATGTCTTTCGGGTGCATGGGTAACTCCTGTGGTGGTGATGTGGGGATAAGTCAGACGTCCTGCGCAAAACGCAGGCGCGAGGCGTGCAGCAGGAAGCGGGCGACGATGGCCAGTTCTTCCTCGCTGAAACCGGCTTTCAGTTGTTCGTTCAGGCTGTCGAGCAGGGGCAGGGCATGAGCCAGCACCTCGCCGCCCTTGGCCGACATGTGCAGGGTGCCGGCGCGCGCGTCGAGTGCCGACTGGCCGCGCACGATCAGGCCGTTTTCTTCCATGCGCGTCACCAGGCCTGTCACGGCCGAGTTTTTCAGCTGCAGCGCCCGCCCCAGATCCTTCAATTGGCAGCCTTCCTCGCCCTTCAGGGCAAACAGGGCGACGACTTGCGTGCCGGAAAAGCCCAGTTCACTGCTAAACACGGCGTCGGCCGAGCGGAACAGGTTCTGGCGCGCCAGGTTGAGCAGGTTGAACAGGCGCGGCGAACGCTCGCCCAGTGGGCAGGCGGCGGCATCGGGAAGGTCTGGCTGGGGGGAGGTATTGGTACGCATGCGAAGTATACTACTACGTATGCGTAATAAATCAAGCGCCTATTTTCAGTCGCGCTGGTGGCGCCCCACGTAGCGGGCGCGGGGGCGGATCAGTGCCGCGCTGGCGGCTTGCTCGGCGGCATGCGCGATCCAGCCGGCCGAGCGGGCCAGCGCAAACACGCTCAATGCCGCGCCCTCGGGCCAGCCGAACGCCAGTTCCATCGCGGCCAGCGCCAGGTCGGCATTCGGCCTGGTATCGAGCAGCTCGCTTGCCGTGGCGCAGACGGACAGAATGGCGGCCAGATGCGGGTACCCGGGCGACAGCGCCGACAAGATTCCCAGCAGATATGCGGCGCGCGGGTCGCCGTCTGGATACAAAGGATGGCCAAAGCCGGCAAATTCCGGCGCGACGGTCTTGTAATAGGCGACGATGGCGGCCCTGGCATCCGGCGCGGCCAGCGCCTGCGTCAACATGCGCCGGGCCGCCGCGCTGCCGCCGCCGTGCTTGTCGCCAGACAAGGCCGCCAGCCCGCCCATCAGCGCGGCGGGCAGGCTGGCGCCCGTCGAGGCGACGCAGCGCACGGCAAAGGTCGACGCGTTCAATTCATGGTCGGCCAGCAAGACGAGCGCCGCGCGCAGCAGTTCCGTTTGCTCTACATCGGCTTGCCACGCTTGCGCCAGCTGCAAGTGCAGCGGCAGTGCGGACGGCGCCGTCCGGAGCAGGGCGGCGGCCAGCAGGCGCATCAAGGCGGGGCCGGATTGCGGCGAGTGCGCCATGTCCGCCGTCGTCAGCATGGCCATGGCGAGCATGGCGCGCGCCAGCGGGGCCGCATCGGGCGCGCCAGCCAGCCCCTGCTGCAGGGCAGGCGCGTCCTGCTGAAAATGGTCGATGGCGCCATCGTCCCACAGCAGGCCGGCGGCCAGCTCCAGCGTCGCGTGCTGGGCCAATGCCGTCGCATCGCAGCCCCGGTACAGCAGTCGTCCATCGAGAATGTGGGAAATTTGCGTCTCCAGCACGGGCAAGCCCCAGTGCATGGCGGCCACGGCCGTCTGACCACCGCGCTTGGCGTCGTTCTTGCGGGCCGCCAGGCGCAGCACGTCTTCCTGCGGATAGCGCTTGCGGCGCGATGCGCCATTGCTGACGGAGGCCAGCAAGCCTCGGCTCACATAGGAATACAGGGTGGGCAGGCTGACGTTCAAGAGGCGCGCAGCCTCGGCAGCGGACAGATCGTTGTTCATGGCGGCCATTGTAGCGGCTGTCGCTTTATATTGATTGATGGAATCAAGATTGACGGGCCGGGCGGCGCATCACTAGACTCATGCCTTTCCAGGAGTCTCCATGAGCACACACACCATTCGCACCCTGCGCCCCGGCGATGCCGCGCCCTTGCTTGCTTTCGAGCAAGCCAACCGGGCCTGGTTCGAGCGCCATATCGACCGGCGCCCCGACGATTTTTACAGCGTCGACGGCATTGCCGCGCACGTCGCGCAATTCCTGGACGAACATGCACAGGGACGCTTGCACCCCTGCATCATCTTGGACGAACATGGACAATTGATCGGGCGCGCCAACCTCAAGGATATCGACGGGCAGACGCAAACGGCCGAAGTCGGCTACCGCATCGGCGAGCAGCAAGCGGGCAAGGGCCTGGCCACGGCCGCGCTGCGCCATTTGATTGATCTGGCGCAAAACGAATGGCAGCTGGCCAGCCTGTGCGCCTACGCCATCGACGGCAATGCGGCGTCGATCCGCGTGCTGGAACGCTGCGGTTTCGTGCAGGGAATGGCCGTGCCCGATATTGCCCTGGTGGAAGGCAATGTTGTCGATGGCCATGCCTATGCGCTGGAGTTGCGGGCGGCTGGGGTAGACTCTATCCTGTGATAAATAAACAAAGTTGGCAGAGATGAATCAGGAAAGCCCCAAACGTCCAGCACGCATCATCGTCATCGGCGCCGGCATCGTCGGCGCGTCGCTCGCCTACCACCTGGCCAGCAAGGGAGCACAAGTCACCGTGCTCGAGGCGGGCGGCATCGCGTCCGGCGTGACGGGCACCTCGTTTGCCTGGATTAACACGTCCTGCGCGGGGCCGGACCCCATTGCGGCCCTGCGCGGCGACGCCATCGCCGCCTGGCGCCAGCTGGAAACGCAGGTGCCGGGCTTGACGGTACGCTGGCACGGCGCCTTGTCGTATGGCACGCAAGATGGGCGCGTGTCGCCCGCATCCATCTTGATAGACCGCTCGCGCATCGCCCGGCTTGAACCGCAACTGCGGCGGCCGCCGCAACAGGCCGTCCACGAACCGGAACAGGGCGCCCTCGATGCCGTTGCCGCGACATACGCCTTGCTGGCAGCGGCCGAGGCGCTCGGCGCGACGGTCCGCACGCACACGCCCGTGCTGGGTTTTACCGTCCGGGACGCGCAGGTGACGGGCGTGGAAACGGCTGCGGACCTTATCGAGGCTGATATGGTCGTGCTGGCGGCAGGCACGGGCACGGCCAGCCTGGCGGAAAAGCTGGGCGCCAGCCTGCCGATCCACGCCTCGCCCGCTATCTTCCTGCGCTACCAGGCGCCGCCGGGCCTCGTGCGCGGCATCATTTCCAGCCATGCAATGGAAGTGCGGCAAGCCGAGGACGGGACCATGCTGGCAGCGGAAGATTACGTGGACGACGCGCCGGAAAACCAGCCGGCCGCCATCGCGCTACGCACGGCCAGCGCGATCCGGGAAGAACTGGAGGGGGCGGAGGCCATCGCGCCGGAATTCGCCTGCGTCGGCCTGCGCCCCATGCCCGCAGACGGCGTGCCCGTCATCGGCTCTCTGCCAAATATCAACGGAGTGTACGTATGCGCCATGCATCCGGGCGTGGTGCTGGCAGCCATCGTGGGCCAGCTGGCCAGCGGGGAAATTGTCACTGGCGAGCCAGCGCCGGCCCTGGACGCTTGCCGGCCCGCGCGTTTCCTGGCGTGCTGACTGTTAAGGCACAGCTACCGCGAAAACGGGCAGGACGAACGGCGCCGGCTCCTGCGCGTCGCAGTCCTCCGACGGCGCCTGCATATAATGCTCATTGCGCCAGTCCCCGTTCACCACGCGCTCGGCGATCAGCGCCAGATCCTGCGTTTCGCGCAGCGTGCAGCGAAACGGCAGCCGCCCATGCGAGCGCGACACCAGGCTGAAGCGCAGCTGGCGGCATTGCGCGTCGTGCCAGCAGTAAAACAGCATGTCTTCTCCATGGAGCGCGCTGCGGCGCGCCGCGATCACCTCACCGATGAAGGCAACGATATCGGCCGCATGGATCTGCGGCGTTTCCTCGTCCGTGGGCGAAAAGCTCCACATATTGGTCCTGGCTTCGTGATTGATGTCGTCGGGATCAATCTCGACGGCATCGTCTTTTGCCATGGTGAGCCAGTTGCTTACGACGGTTGAGTGAATCATGTAAAGCCTTCAGTGCTTATCAATATTTGTTTATTTACGTATCACCGGCTTGATTATGTCGGCGCATCCATTCATCCGCGACATCGCCCATGTTTTTGACGGCGCCATCGCATATCCAGGCCATGAAATCACGGCCCAGCTTGAATTCGGGGCCACACTGGTGAACTAGGAAGCGTCTGACGTTTTGCGTGTTCCGGTAGTTGTCATCAACGAGTGTGTGCCGGGTAATGACGCCGCCGTGCCAATTGAAGTCCATGCTGTGCTCCTTCTCGCTGTAACAGTAATGCCGACGTGCAGTGCAAGCTTGATGCCGACAGAGAGGTGAGATGAGATAGCATTGTATGCCGGCATCATCCCATTCAGCAATTTTTAGGACTAATCTTATATATGACAGAAATTATTCGTTTTAGGATAAAAGCAAGCGACATGCCCGCGTATCGATGACTCATCGTATCAAACACTCTTGAATATATATGAAACATTTTGATAAGAGTATAATTATTTCAGTAATTTTTTTCTCGACATCTATTGCTCTGCTATTTTTCCTATTGAGTGAATGTGCAATGATTTCTTACTGGTTGCTTGATTTTTCAATGCGCAATCCTTTCATTTTCAACGGAGTAATTATATTTTCAATCTTCTTGGCCTTTGTTTTTTTATATATTTACAAATCAAGAAAGAGAAAGGTTGAACAGGTAGAGCAATAGCCGCACTATCAAACAGATAAATTCATCTGCTTCTGGTATTCCTCGGAAATGGGGGACGCCCGCAAGCTATCGAGCAGACAGCTCGCGGCCTGTCACGGATGCCGCATTTCACCCCCGCGGCCCATCCGCCAGCAACTCCGCCAGCCTGTTCGTCAGCCACAAACTCGTCTCGCTCAGCTTCTTCCCATGGATCGATAGCCGCCGCACCGGCAGCCTGGATAAAGCCAGGGCAGGGCAGGGCACTTCCTGCAGATACCCCTTGTAGTTGTCGTAATTGGCGATGTTGAGCGGCAGAATCGCCCAGCCCAGCTCGTCCGCGACCATTTCCGCGATGCTGTAGAAACTGTCGGAAAACCAGACGGCGGGGCTGAAGGCGTGTTCGCGGTTCAGCTCGGAATCCATGATCAGTTGGCGGTAGCGGGTCAGCTCGTTGCGGCTCACTTCCTGGCCGTGCGCCATGGGGTGGCCCTTGGCCACGAACACGCCTTGCGCCACGCTGCCGATGTGCTGCTGTTCCAGCACGGGAGAAATCGGGCCGCGGTCGAAGTGAAAAGCCACGTCGGCCTGCTGCTGCTCCACGTATTGCGCCACCTCGGACGCCGTGGCGTTGAGCATCACCAGTTCCAGCGCCGGGTAGCGCGCCGCCAGCTCTTTTACCAAAGTGCCGATGGCCAGGTAGGGCAGGGCTTCGTCCAGCGCCAGGGTCAGCTGCGCTTCGGGCGCTTCGCTCAGCAGCTGGGCGCGCAGCTGCAAGCGCTCGGCCTGGCGCAGCAGTTCGCACGCTTCCAGGTGCATCACCTTGCCCGCCTCCGTCAGCACGGCGCTGCGGCGCGAACGGTCGAACAGTTCCACGCCGAATTCCGCTTCCAGCAAGCCGATCGAGGTGCTGACCACCGATTGCGCGCGGCCCAGCCGGCGCGCCGCGCCCGAGAAAGAACCGGCCGCGACGGCCGCCTCGAAGTAGCGCATTTGTTCCAAAGTCCATTGCATGGCATCCACCTATCTGTTTTACAGATGGATTTTAACTTGAATGCCATTCAGGGGCGACATAAAATGCTTTTACTAATTCAATAACACGAGATCCGCCATGAAAAACGCCCAAGCCCATACCCCCGCCATCAGCTTCAGCTGGTGTCACGACGCCACCGCCGAAGATGCGCTGTGCAAGCTCTATCTTGACAACGTCAGCGCCGACTATATCTCCCATTCGGAGCTGCAGGGCGAACGGGCCGATGCGCCCGGCAACTGGCGCGCGGACTTGCCTGAAGTCATACGCGGCGAAATCCGCGCCGCCCTGTCGCACGACTGGGCCCATGGCGATTCGACCCTGCTGGCCGTCGTCACCGCCGGCGAGGCCATCGTCGGCATGGCCCTCGTTTCCATCGACACGCGCCAGCGCGCCTCGAAATCGTTCGCCGCGCTGGACGACTTGGTCTTGCTGCCTTCCGTGCGCGGCAGCGGCATCGGCAGCTTGCTGGTGGAGTGGGTGGCCGATGAGCTGCGCGGCCACGGCATCGCCCGCCTGTTCCTCGAATGCGGCGCGCACAACCTGACGGCACAACAATTCTTCCAGGGCCGCGGCTTCAAGCAGGTGTCCGTCGTCATGCTGCGCGAACTCGACGCAACTGCAGCGAGTGCCGCCGTGGATGACAAGGATGGCGACCGTGGCTGACGCCCGCCGCCCCCGACAAGGCCAGGCCCGTGGCAGCCTGGAACGTAAATATTTGCGCAGCACCCGTTTCATCCAAACCGACAGTTGTTAAATAATACATGAGTTGTTTATGCATCCAATGAAAAAATGGCTGACGCTGGCCATCGTCTCCAGCGCCCTGTTCCTGATCGTGGTCGACATGACCGTGCTCTACACCGCCTTGCCCGCGCTGACGCGCGACTTGCAGGCCACTTCCTCGCAAAAACTGTGGATCATCAACGTCTACGCGCTGGTCGTCTCCGGACTGTTGCCCGGCCTCGGCACCCTCGGTGACCGCTTGAGCCACAAACCCGTTTTCCTTGCCGGCCTGGCCGTGTTCGGCATCGCCTCGCTGTGCGCCGCGTTTTCGCCGGCCGCCGAATGGCTGATCTTTGCCCGCGTGCTGCTGGCCATCGGCGCCGCGCTGATGATGCCGGCCACCCTGTCCATCATCCGCCTGACCTTTACGGACAACCGCGAGCGCTCGTTCGCCATCGGCGTGTGGGCGGCGATCGCCTCGGGCGGTGCCGCGTTCGGCCCCGTGCTCGGCGGTTTCCTGATGGAACATTACTGGTGGGGTTCCGTCTTCCTGATCAACGTGCCCATCGTGCTGCTGACCTTGGTCCTGGCTGCCGTCGTCCTGCCGAAACGGGCCGGTAACCGCGACAAGCCGTGGGACTTGAAGGGCTCGCTGCAAATCATGATGGGCCTGCTTGGCGGCGTGTATGCGATCAAGGAACTGGGCAAGTCGCAGCCGTCGTATGCGCTGGCCGCCGCCTCGTTCGCCGTGGGCGCCTTCTTCATGTTGAAATTCGTACGCCGCCAGAAGCGGCAAGCCAAGCCGCTGATCGACTTCGCCCTGTTCCGCGAACTGCCGTTTTCCAGCGCCGTGGCCGCCGCCATGGTGGCGTCCGCCGCCCTGATCGGCATGGAACTGGCGCTGAGCCAGCACATGCAGCTGGTGCGGGAATTGTCGCCGCTGGAAGCGGGCTTGCTGCTGTTGCCGCTGCCGCTGGCGTCCGTGTTTGCCGGTCCGTTGACGGGTTTCATGCTGCCGCGCGCCGACAAGGCCAAGGTCTTGTGGGGTTCGCTGCTGCTGTCCGGTATAGGCATGGCGTCGTATCTGCTGCTGCATGACGCCGCCGTCTCGGCCCAGGTGGCCAGCCTGGTGATCCTGGGCCTGGGTCTGGGCGCCGTCATGACGGCCGCCTCGAGCGCCGTGATGCTCAACGTGGCTCCCCAGCAAGCCGGCATGGCCGCCTCGATCGAGGAAGTGTCGTACGAGCTGGGTGCCGTGATCGGCGTGACGGTGCTGGGCACCATCATGTCGGCCGTCTACAGCGCCACCCTGGTGATCCCGGAAAGCGCGGGCGTGTTGCCGAACGTGCATGACACCTTGGATGCGGCGCTGCTGGCCGCCGAGCAATTGCCGGCCGAACTGGGCTTGCAAGTGTCGGAACTGGCCCGTTCGGCCTTCGACAAGGCGTTTATTGTCGTGCTGGCAACGGCTTCCGGCATCCTGATGGCGGCTGCGGCCACCATCCGCCACCTGCATCTGCGGGCGCGCCGCGCGGTCTGATTATTCAGCGCTTCAGCAGCGGCGCCACCTGCTCGCGCAAGACCGTCCATTGGGCGTCGTGCACGGCCTCATTGGGGTCGTGTCCGGCCCGTTTCACTACCGTAAAACCCTTGGCCGGCGCCGTGATGCTGTCGAAATACGTGCGCGCGATGGCGGGCGAGGTCAGCAGGTCCGCTTCGCCCATCACGAAAAACACGGGCAAGTCGAAGCGCGTACCCAGCGCGGGCAGGTCGACCTTGGCAAACATGCCGTCGCCGCGCAGGCCGATGAACTGGATGTACGAATAATCATCGGCTGCCTCAGCGGCGGCCAAGGCTTGCGGCGTGGCGTAGAACGGCGCCGGCTGCCACCAGTGCTTCGGCGGCGCATCCGTTGCCAGTGCCTCATATTTGCGGTCGAAGCGGCGCAGGATGCCGAAGTTGCGCGGATCGGTCCATGGCGGTGCACCGAGCGCCGTCAGCTTGTCCACCGTGGCGGTATCGCCGGCCGCTTGCGCCAGCGCAAGCACTTCGCGGTACATGCCGGCCTCGTTGTCGCGCGCATTGACCACCTGCGCCGTGCCGATGTAGGCGTGGAATAGCTCCGGCTGCGCCTTGGCCATGTGCACGCCCAGGATCGAGCCCCAGGAACTGCCCATCAAGATGAGCTTGTCCTTGCCCAGGCGCTGCCGCAGATAGCGGGCCACGGCGATGCCGTCGTCGCGCATCTGTTCCACCGTCAAGGGCACGTCTTCCGTCGGACGCTGTTTCGCATACGTCATGCCCGCGCCGCGCTGGTCCCATTGCACCAGGGTGTAATGGCGTTCCCAGCCCGCATAGATGGCCTCCGCGTAGGGACTCAGCGCGTTGCCGGGGCCGCCATGGATGAAGAGGATCACGGGATTGCCGCAGGCGGCGCCCGTGACCGTGATCCATTGTTCGATGCCATTGATGGGCACATAGCCCTGTTCGCGCACGGCTTGCGCGGGCGAGGCGCAGATGGACGGCGCGGCGGGCGCCGCCGCTTGTGCCACGCCGAAACAGCTTAACAGCAGCAATGCCAGGCCTGTGATGCGCATATCATCCTCTTCTATATAGTAGGGGGGAACTACAGCGTGCAATCGCGCGCCGGTTTGCCGGCAATAAAACGGGTAGTGGCTTGCTCAAAACAGGCCGGCGCCGTCCACAGGATGAAATGCGGGGCGTTGTGCACGGTGGCCAGGGCCACCTTGCCCGCCTTGCGCTGCGTCAAGGCCTGCACTTGCGCCTGCGCGCCCGCGTACGGCGTCTTCGGGTCCAGGGTTCCCTGCAGCACCAGTGTAGTCGGCACTTCTGCCGGCAAGGCGCCGAAATAGGCGTCGCGCGGGTAGGTGGGCAAGCCGCCGCCCAGCAGGATGCGGGGCAGGGGACTGGTCAACAGCAAGTCCGCCTCTTCGCGCTCGAGGTCGGCGGCCGTCCAGCCGGGGCGCAAGGAGGGCTGCAGATTGTTTTCCGAATTGCTGATGATGCTGACCAGCGGAATCGACAGCGGCGACTGGGGATAGCTGCCCAGGCCGGCCGCCGCCTGCGTCAGGGTGGCGCGCACGGACGCCAGTTCCGTCTCGCCGCCCCGGTCCAGGTCGTGCAGCAGATACGGGATGCGGGCGCGGGCGGCCGGCACGTCGAGCATGCCGCCGACGAAGTTTTTCAGGTTCTTGCCGGGAATCTTCGCCAGCAGGGCAGGATCGGCTTGCGCCTTCTCCAGCACGCGGCGGTACAAGGCTTCGGCCGGCTCGCCCAATGCCGCATGGCAAGCCGCATCCGCGTCGCAACGGGCCAGCACCTGCAGGCCGACCTGGTTGACCACGTGCGAACGCTGGCTCAAGTCCCAGCGCGCATCCGTTTGCGGCGGCACCAGCGAATCAAAAATGACGCCCTGGACGGGCAGCGGCCCCAGCTGCAAGGTGCGCAAGACCAGCTGCGTGCCGTACGACACACTGTATACATACACGGGCGGCTGCTTGCGCTTGCTCTTGCCCCGTTCGCCCTCGATCAAGGCTTTCAAGTCGCGCGCGGCCGTGGTGATGGAAAACTGCGCCGCGTATTCGGGCATCAGATTGATGCCCTTGAAGCAGCTGGCCCATTCGGCGCCGGCCAGGGCGCGGCCGCCGGGACTCTGTTCCGACTCTTCCACCTTGCACAGGCGCGACGAGTGGCCTGTGCCCCGATGGTCAGGAATGAGGAATTCGAAACCGGGAAAGCTGCGGCGCAGGGTGGGCAGCAGGCTGTAGAACGAAGCGCCCGATTCGCCGGGGCCGCCCGCCACCAGCCACACGGTGCCCTTGGCGGGCTTGCCTGCAGGCACATCGGCGGCAAACTTGCGCACGAAGACGTGCATGGCATCCGCGTCGCCGACGGCGCGGCCCTGGGCATCGTAGCTGCCGGGCACGTTCAAGCCCGAGCACAGGCTACCGGGGGCGGCCGTATCGGAGCAGGGCGTGAAAAACATCGGTTCGGCATGCAGGGAGGTGCCAGCCAGCAGGGCGGCCAGCAGGGGCAAACGGGGCAGTAAGGTCATCGGCTACTTTGGCGGCGGTGGGAACAGCCGCCAAAGTAGCGTTTTTTACACCAATTGTCCAGATGGAAATATTTCTGCGCGAGACTATGCCTGCTTGTTATTGCGCAACAAGCGCAGCCCGTTGGCCACCACCAGCAGGCTGGCGCCCACGTCGGCGAACACGGCCATCCACAAGGTCGCCGTGCCGGCCAGCGCCAGGCCGAAGAACACGGCCTTGATGCCGATGGCAAAGCTGATGTTTTGCACGAGGATGCTGCGCGTGCGCTGGCTCAGGCTGATGAATTCAGGCAACTTGCCCAATTCATCGTCCATCAGGGCCACGTCCGCCGTTTCGATGGCCGTGTCGCTGCCGGCCGCGCCCATGGCAAAGCCGATGTCGGCCTGCGCCAGGGCCGGAGCGTCGTTGACGCCGTCGCCCAGCATGGCGACCACGCCAAACTGCTGCTGCAAGGCCTTGATTTCATCGAGTTTGTTTTCCGGCAGCAATTCCGCCTTGACCAGGCTCACGCCCACCTCGGCCGCGATGCGCTGCGCCGTCAGCAGATTGTCTCCCGTCAGCATCACGGTGGTCACGCCCAGCGCATTCAGGCGGGCGATGGCGGACGCCGCCGTGGGGCGCAGCACGTCGGCCACGGCGATCACCCCCAGCGCACCGGCCGGGGTGGCCAGCACCATGGCCGTGTAGGCTTGCTGTTCCAGCCGCGCCAGGATGGCTTGCAGTGCCGGCGTCAGCACGTTCAACTCCGTCATCAGGCGCGCATTGCCCAGATAATAGGTCTGGCCATTGATATTGCCTTGCACGCCGCGTCCATGCAGGGCGGCAAACTGGGTGACGGGCAAGTGGCTGCCGGCGGGCGGACCCGCCTTGACGATGGCGGCGGCCAGCGGGTGGGCGGAATTGGCGTCCAGGCTGGCGGCCAGCAGCAGGATGGTGTCGCGGTCGCTGCCCTCCATGGCAACCACGTCCGTGACGGCCGGTTTGCCCATGGTCAAGGTGCCCGTCTTGTCGACGGCGATGGCCTTGATGCGGTAGCCGGTTTCCAGGAATTGCCCGCCTTTCACTAAAATGCCGCGCCGCGCGGCCGCCGTCAGGCCGCTGACGACCGTGACGGGCGTGGAAATGACGAGCGCGCACGGGCAGGCGATCACCAGCATCACCAAGGCCTTGTAGACCCACGCCATGAAGGGCTGACCCAGCAACAAGGGCGGCAGCACGGCCACGAGGATGGCGAAGACGACCACGGCGGGCGTGTAGTAGCGGGCAAAATTGTCAACAAAGCGCTGCGTGGGCGCCTGTTTTCCCTGAGTTTCCTCGATCACCTTGACGATTTTCGCCAGGGTGCTGTTGCCGCTGTTGGCCGTCACGGTAACGTCGAGCAAGCCCCGTTCATTGATGGTGCCCGCATACACGACGTCGCCCACGGTCTTGTCCACCGGCATGCTTTCACCGGTGATCGGCGCCTGGTTGACGGACGATTCGCCGCTGGCCACCACGCCGTCGAGGGCGATGCGCTCGCCCGGTTTCACGCGCATGGTCGCGCCGATGGCCACGGTGGCGACGGATACTTGCTGCCAGGCGCCGCCGGCGTCGGCGACGGTCGCCGTGTCCGGCGCCAGCTGCATCAGGCTGTGCACGGCGTTGCGCGCGCGGTTCAGGGACAAGCCCTCGATCAGCTCGGCGATGGCGAACAGGAAGATGACCATGGCCGCTTCCGGCCACTGGCCGATGGCGATGGCGCCGAAGACTGCCAGGCTCATCAGGAAATTGATGTTCAGGGTGAAGGTCTTCAGGGCAATCCAGCCCTTTTTCAGGGTCGGCCAGCCGCCCGTGGCGATAGACAGCAGGGCCAGGGCGATGACGAGGGGCGAACTGTCTGCATGCGTGGTCCACGCCAGCGCCTCGGCACCAAACGCGGCCAGGCCGGAGACCACCAGCAAGCCTTTTTGCAGGCCGGGCAGATTGCCTTCGTTCGGGTCGCGCGCGACGGCAGCGTCCGCTTCCATGGGAATCGCCTGCATGCCGATGCCGTGCAGGGCCGCTTCCACCGTGGCCAGCGAGGCCAGGGTGTGATGCACGTCGAGCACGCGGTTCATCAGGTTGAAATCGAGGCCCACGACGCCCGCCATATTGGCCAGCTTGTTGCGGATCAGCCGTTCTTCCGTGGGGCAATCCATGTTGGCGATACGGTATTTGGCCGTGTTGGCGCCGGCGACGGGAGTGCTGGGCAGGGCTGGCGCAGCATTGACTGCAGGTGTGGACGAGCACGCATGCTGGCTGGAACAGCAGCTGGCCGCCTTGGGTGCATGCTCATGCTCATGGTCGTGCTTGTGCTCGTGGGTATGATCGTGGCTATCGTGCGGCATCGCATTCGTCCTTCCGGTTTGGTGTATGCTTCCATTAGAAACCCTGTAGCCGCTACAGGGTCAAGCGGAATTTGCAAGTTGGAATGAAAAAGGGGATGCCATGCGTATCGGAGAACTGGCCAAACGGACAGATTGTGACGTGGAAACCGTGCGTTACTATGAAAAGGCGGGCTTGCTGCAGGAACCGGGCCGCAACAGCGCCGGCTACCGCGAATACCGCGAAGAACACCAGGAACGGCTGCAATTCATCCGCCATTGCCGCTCCTTGCAGATCGGCTTGACGGATATCCGCGCCTTGCTGGAATTTAAGAACAATCCGGCCGAAGGCTGCCAGAGCGTCAACGAATTGCTCGACCACCATATCCTGCGCATCGCCGAGCAGATGGCGAATTTGCAAACTCTGCAGCAGCAGCTGGTAACCCTGCGCCACCAGTGCGACCAGCCGCAGCCGTCGCAAGACTGCGCGATTCTGCAAAACCTGTCCGAGGCGGCCAGCGGCCACGACTGCGCCTGCCATACCGAACTTCATTGAACCGATTGCTGCATGCTGAAACTGTTGCCTAAAAAAACTTTACTCACCTTGTCCCTGCTGTCGCCGCTGTGCCATGCGGCCGATGCGCCGGCCGCCGCCGGCCATTACCTGACCCTGTACGCCGTGCCCGGCGTGCCGCAAGACGATGATCCGTACACCTGGAGCACGGCGGGCGGCAAGCAGCTGACAAAGGGCGTGACCAAAGCGGACGGCCGCGCCTATCTCAAAGGGGAAGAGGGCGAAGAAAACTATATTTTGAAAACCGTCAGCATGCGCTGGCAGCTGAAGGTGCCGGCCCGGTGCTGGCAGGGCGCGCCCGAGGCTTTCCTAGATTGCGTCAAGCTGGCCAAGACCACGAGCCGCTATGACGAGGAGCAAGAGGCGCTCAAGCTGGCGGAGCAGCAGAAAGAATTGAAAATGCAGGCCAGAATCGCCGCCTATGCGGTGGAAGCCCGGGCCAACGACGATGCGCTGGCCTGGCTGGGCCGCCTGCCTTCGAGCTGGACCCTGGACGGCTATGGCAAGCGCCTGCTGGGCATCGGCGACAAGGTCTCCCGGTACATCGCCGACGAGTTCAAGGAGGACGGGCCCGACACGCGCCAGTTCGTCTGCCGCGCACCCGCCTACTATGGCCCCGTGCCGGACCAGGCAGCCGTCGAGGCCTGGCTGGGATCGCCTGACGAGGTGGCCAAGGTTCGCACCGGTCCCGCCTGGAATGCGCTGGTGGCGGCAGGCGAAAAGGGCAACTGGATGGCCCGTCTGGAGCTGTATTACGCCCTGTCCGGCGCCAATGTCAGCGAGCTGAGCTTGCTGGAACAGTACCGCATCGTGCAATTGATGGAATGGCTGCACAAGAAGAAGATTAGCGGCCTGTACAGTTATTTCATCGGCGCCATGCCCGTCGCTCCCGGCAGCAACTACAGTGCCGTCTGGCGCAGGCGGGATCAGGTTTTCCTGTATGCCGCCATGCTCGGTGATTACCATCAACAATTCCGCATGGGCAATGTCTTGCGGCGGGAAACCGACACCGCGCTGGTCAAGACAGGCAAGGCCATGCAAGCCTGTTCCCGGGCCGCCATGCCGCAGCGGTACTAGCGCGACTAGCGCGGCAGCAGCGGCGGGCCGCCGTCGCCCAGGCGGAAGGCGTCGACCACGCGCAATAGATCATGCGCCTGATCCTGCATGCTTTGCGCGGCGGCGGCCGATTGCTCGACGAGGGCGGCATTGCGCTGGGTCAATTCGTCCATTTCCGTGATGGCATTGTTGACTTCCTCGATGCCCTTGCTCTGGCGCTGGCTGGCCGCCGTGATGTCGTTCATGATTTCCGTCACCTGCTGAACGGAGGCGACGATATCGCCCATGGTGCGCCCGGCGCTGTCGGCCAGCTCGCTGCCTGTTTCTATCCTGGCAACGGAATCCTCGATCAACTGCTTGATTTCGCGCGCCGCCGTGGCCGAGCGCTGCGCCAGGCCCCGTACTTCCGTGGCGACGACGGCAAAACCGCGCCCCTGTTCTCCCGCGCGCGCCGCTTCCACGGCCGCGTTCAAGGCAAGGATATTCGTCTGGAACGCGATGCCGTCGATGACGGCGATGATGTCGACGATGCGCCCGGAACTGGCCTTGATCGAGCCCATCGTCTCGACCACCTGGCCCACGACGCGGCCGCCTTCCAGCGCCACGTTCGAGGTCGACAGCACCATCTGGTTGGCCTGGTGCGCGTGGCTGGCGTTTTCCCGCACGGTATCGGTCAGCGCATGCATGGATGACGCTGTTTCCTGCAGGGAATGGGCTTGCGACTCCGTGCGGGCCGACAAGTCCGCATTGCCCAACGCAATTTCACTCGCTTCCACCGTGATGGTGGAGCCCGCCTGACGTATGTCGCCCAACAAGGTGTTCCAGTTTTTCAAGACGGTGGCCAGCGCGCGCGACAGCTTGCCCACCTCGTCGTCGCCCCGCGCATCGATGCGCATGGTCAGGTCGCCGGCGGCCAGCGACTCGGCGGCACGGCAGGCTTCATCGATGGGCCGCACGACGGAACGGGCCACCCAGGTGGCGATCAGGGCCAGCAGGGCAAAGCCGATGGCCATGGTGCCCAGCGACAGCCAGCCGGCGCGCTGGCCCGCGTTTTTTGTCTCCTGCAGCGCGTCGACGGTGCGGTGGTCGAGGTTGAGCAACACCTGGCGCAGCTGCCCCCGCACTTGCTGGTAGTGCGTGGCGGCATTTTGCATCGCCGCCACGCCCGTATTCGGGTCCATCGAGGCCAGGTCCAGCGCCTGCGCCACGCTGGCACGGTAGCGCTCGAGGCCCGGCAGGGCCTGGTCCGCTTCCGTGGCGGCGCCCGAGAATTGCTTGAGTTCCTTCAAGCCTTGCGCGATGGCATTGAGCTGGCCATCCGTTTGCGCGCCGAATTGCTTGAACTGTTCGTCCGACAGGCTGGCGGCGATGGCGATCTTCGCATATACGTCGGCGTGGACTTGGCCCAGGGCAATGGCTTGCTGGTTGGCAAGCCGCTCCGCCGTCAGGGTGACGTCTTTCAGTTCGCGCATGCGGCTTTCGTTTTGCTGCATGGCGAAGTAGGACAAGGCCCCCATGGCCAGCAGGCAAGCCAGCGCGACCACCGGGACGATCAACATCTTTTGTGCGATTTTCATCGGAACCCATATCGTCAAGAGAGCGGAAAACCATCCCGGCGCGGCGGCTGGCTACAGGTAGATGCCGCCGCAGACGACGGTTTCGGCGAGTTTCTCGCAATACATCACCTTGGGCTCGATCTTCTTGGTTTCCGGATTCGTGAACTTGTATTCCTGCCAGAACGTCCCCTTGCTCTTGGCCAGGTCGACTCTCTCCTTGACGAAGGCCTTGCCGTCGATATCCTTGAGTTCGATCAAGTTCTTGCCCACCATTTTCGGGTTGGCGCCATGCGCGACCACCGTGCCGTCGAGTTTATACACGACCAGGTACAGGTCGTGCAGGATGAATTGCGGCGACTTGGCCGTGATCTCGCCATACGCCTTGGCGTCGCCGGCGCTCTTGATGTAGGACACGCCTTTCTTGACCATGGCTTCGGCATCGGCGCGCGTGGCGCCGCCTTCGGCAGCGCTGGCGATACAGGGCAGCATGCCGACGGCAAGCAGGAGCGGCAGGCAAATGGCAGGGGCGAACTTGGGCATGAGAATCTCCTTCACATTGCGGCAGGAAAGCCGGCGGGAAACCGGTGCGGTTGGGGGCGTGCTGACGGTTCATGGTAGCGCGATGCCAGTGGACATGCGCTGGTGCAACAGATTTTTTTTGAGTGGGGCGTTTTTGCAACGCCACGCGCACTTGGCCGCAATCGCGTTTACAGAGTGAAAAGCAGGGGCCAGGCTATCGTGGCGATAGTTTGGCGTCCGCGCCGCGCTACCAGTCGGACGGGTCTTCCGCCGCCGCCCTGGCCAGGTCGTCGGCCCAATCCTGCCGGACCAGCCGGTAGATATCGGCAAAGAAGGCGCGCGGATCGGCCATCTCATCCCACATGGCGGGCAGGGCGTGCGTGCTTTCGGGATCATGCTCGAGGATGGCCTGGAAATCGTAGCCGGGGTCTTGCAGCGCCTGCGCCAGCACGGCCACCAGCGCGTGGCGGTGGCGGTAGCTCAGTTCCTTGTATTGCGAGGTGATGTCGCGCCGTATCAGGGCCGCGCGCTGGACCGGGTCGTTCATGTCCCAGCTGTCCAGCTCCACACCCATGGTTTCTTCGCGGTCATACACGTCGAAAGGGCCGAGGAAATAGTGGAGCGTGGGGAAATAGGGAGCGTCGCTCCAGGGGCCTCGCAGCATGGGAGTCTTTCGTTTGATTGCTAAAGGGTTACGCGCATTCGGGCAAGGTCCAGCCTTCGTCGCCCATGTCCGTCGGGTAGATGGCGCGGGTCTGGTTCTGGCCCCAGCGCGCATGGTCGAGGATGCCGTCTTCATGCATGTCCAGCACCCATTCCGTGCTTTCCAGCAAGGTGCCATCCTTGTGGTAGACGCGGAAAAACGTGGACGTGCTCAGTGCGCGCACGATGTTCTGCGGCACGCCGTCGCCGTAGTGGGGCACATAGGTCTTGATGACGCACGTGCGCTGATCGTTCCATTCCTGGGCGTACACGGTGGCATTGCGGGCCGCCGCCACCTTGATGAACAGCCAGGCGGCCAGAACGATGGAGAACAGGAGGGCGGCGGCAATCAGGCCGGTTTTCTTGAGTAGCTGCATGAGGTCATGGCGGAGCCTGAAACTGAGTGAGCCGCATTGTATGCCAAGAGCGGAAATACTTGCTGTACAGCACGTACGGCAAGTATTTTCCCGTTTATTGCTGTATATGGCGATCTATTTCGGCAAGGCCGCCCGCAGGGTATTGGCCATTTCCAGATGGTGTTGCAACGCTGGCAAGGTTTTTGCGGCAAAGGCCTTGATATCGGGATCGCTCGCCTTCTGGCTGGCATCCGTGAACAGTTTCACGGCCTCCTTGTGCGCCGCCACGCCGATGCTGGCCGCATATTCCGTATCGAATTGCTTGCCTTCCAGGCGGCTCAGCTTGTCGATCTGCGCCTGGTGCTTCTTGCCGGGCTGGTCGCTGACCTCGATGTGCTTGCTGCTGGCCAGCTGTTTCAGCTCGTCGGCCACTTTCGTGTGGTCCGCCACCATGGCATCGGCGAATTTCTTCACTTCCCCATTGCTGCTTTTGCTTTGCGCCACTTTGCTGGCGGCAATTTCCGTGCTGCCCGCGTCGGCCGCCTTGCTGAGGAATTGCTTGTCGTACGCACCTGGCGCGGCGGCGGCGATACTGTTGATGGCGATGCCGCTGAGCAACGCCACGGCGGCGCCGATGGCCACGCTTTTCAGGGAGGGCGCGCGGGAACTGGTGGTAGGGATAGGCATGGAAACTCCTTTCGGGTGTGGTTTTTTCTGCAAGCTGATGACAATGTTAAGCCAGCAGCCTGCGCACACCCATAGGACAGTCGCGATCATGCCCGTAGGACTAGTCCTGTTCGTTAGCGCACAGTTCGACTTGCTTCAGGGCAAACAAGGCGGCGATGCCGGCATCGCGCCGCCAGGCGGGCATGCCGATATCGAGCCATTCCGCCATCGCGTCCAGGTGCGAGGGCTCCGAGACGCTGTGTTCGAGTTCATCGAGCACCGTGTCGCGGTCGATATACAGACTGTCCAGCCAGGCATCGAACGAGGGCGCCAGTGTCATCAGGCCGTGGGCGCGCTTGCCCGTCCAGTCCGGCAACTCCTGTACATAAGCCAGCACGCGGCCGCCGCCTTCCTCCGTCAAATCCAGATAAACCATGGAATTGCCGCCATCGCGGGCGAAGGGCAGGATTTTCACGGGCATGTCCGTATGCTGGCGGGCGGCGCGGATTTCGCCTACCAACGTTTCATCGCAGAAATCGCCTTCGTCGGCGCTGAAAAAGGTATTGAAACCCATTTTTTCCACGCCGCCATTGCCGTCCGGCACATCGCAGGTGTAATCAAACCAGGCGCCGTTGGCCGCTTGCAGGAAAGTCAGGAAGGCGGGCGGCAACGGTGCTTCCAGCAGGGTTTCGATGGCGGCGATCTGCTGCGCCGTGGGGGCAGGCTTGGCGCCCTCGAGCGCCAGGTGGCGGTACTGCGTGTAATAAGTCATTGATTATCCTTGTAAATTTCTGGCGGCCGCGATGCCGTCCTCGCAGCCCGTCTCCACCTTGGCCAACGCATCGACGAGTCCTGCGCGCAGCACGGCCATCGAGCGGGCCTTGTCGTCGATCTGGGCGATTTTCGTTTCCAGCATGGCCCGCTTGGTCTCCGCATCGAGGGCATTTTCCTGCCAGACGGCAATGACTTCGGCGATTTCCTTCAAGGTAAAGCCCAGCGCCTTGGCGTGGCCGATCAGCTCGATCCGCCGCAAGGCCTGCGCCGAATATTCCTTGTAGTTATTCGTCAAACCCGGCTGCGGCGCTTCGTCCAGCAGCCCCTGGCGCTCGTAGAAGCGCACCGTGTCCTTGCTGACGCCCGTCAGGCGGGTGATTTCTCCGATGCGCATCGATTCCCGTTGACCGTTGACTAAAGACCACAGTTTACAGTGAAAACCTCATTCACTCCACACCGCTGCCATGACCGCTTTCAATTACACCAAGCAGACCGTGCTGATCACGGGCGCCTCGTCCGGCATCGGCCGCGTCTTTGCGGAAACCCTGGCCGCACGCGGCGCGCATTTGCTGCTGCTGGCCCGCTCGGGCGCCGTGCTCGACAGCCTGGCCAGCGAACTTTCCCAACGCCACGGCATCCGCGCCCACGCGCTGGTGGCGGACCTGAGCCTGCCGGGAGCGGCGGCGCAAGCCCATGCACAGGCCTGCGCGCTGGGCATGCCGCCCGACGTGCTGATCAATAACGCGGGTTTTGCCACGCATGGCCGCTTCGAAAGCATCGATCTTGCACGGCAAGTTGGCGAAGTGACCGTCAATTGCACGGCCCTGATGGAACTGACGCACTGCGTCTTGCCGCACATGCTGGCCCAGGGACGGGGCGCCATCATCAACGTGGCCTCCACGGCGGCCCTGCAGCCCGATCCCTACATGGCGGTCTACGGCGCCAGCAAGGCCTTCGTGCTGTCGTTCTCGGAAGCGCTGTGGGCGGAAAACCGCAGCCGCGGCGTGCGCGTGCTGGGCTTGTGCCCGGGCGCCACGGACACGGCTTTCTTCGACGTGGTGGCCGCGCCCGAAGCGGCCGTGGGCCAGCGCATGGCGCCGCAAGCCGTCGTCGATGAAGCGCTGCGCGCGCTGGACCGGGGTCGCAGCAGCCACGTGGCCGGCCGGCCCAACCGGCTGCTGGCCTGGCTGCCGCGCTTGCTGCCCCGTCAGACCGTGCTGGGCATCGTGGAAGGCATGCTCAAGCCGAAGGCGGCGTAGGCATCAAAAGGCCATGGTGGCGAACATGGCCAGCACGGCCGTCGCCATCACGAGGGTGGCCAGCCAGCCCAGCGCCCGCAGGCGGCGCGAAATCGTCAAGGTGCCCATGATGGCGGGGTGCGAGGCCATCACCATCATCAGCACCATGATGGGCACGGAGATGACGCCGTTGATGACGGCGCTCCAGTACAGGGCCTTGATGGGGTCCAGCGGCGAAAAGCACAGGGCCGCGCCCAGCATGGTGGCGCCGATGATGATGGCGTAGAACTTCTTGGCCGCCCGGGGCGCCAGTTCCAGGCTGTTTTTCCAGTGAAAGGCGCCCGCCATGGCGTAGGCGGCCGAGCCGGCCAGCACGGGAATGGCCAGCAAGCCCGTGCCGACGATGCCCAGGCTGAACAGGGCGAAGGCGAAATCGCCCGCGATGGGGCGCAGGGCGGAAGCGGCCTGGGCGGACGTATCGATGTGCGTGATGCCTTGCGCGCCCAGGGTCACGGCCGTCGTCAGCATGATGAAGAAGGCCACCAGGTTGGAAAAACCCATGCCGATGGCCGTGTCCATCTTGATGCGCTGGAATTGCCGTGGCGCCTGTTCCGGCGTGCGGCGCAAGGCTTGCGCGCTGGCATCGGCCTGCAGATCTTCCACTTCCTGCGAGGCTTGCCAAAAGAATAAATACGGGCTGATCGTGGTACCGAACACGGCCACGACCATGGTCACGGACGCAGCCGACCAGGCGACCTGCGGCCAGACCGTGCGCAGCGCCACTTCACTCCAGGGAATATGCACGGTGAGCACGGTGGCCACGTAGGCCAGCAAGCCCAGGGTCAGCCATTTCAGGATGCGCACATATTGTTGATACGGAATGAAGACTTGCAGCAGCAGGGACAGTAAACCGAAGCCGACGGCGTACAGATGCGTGGGCCCGCCGATGATCAGGGTCAGGGCATCGCCCATGGCGGCCACGTCGGCGGCGATATTGATGACATTGGCCAGCAGCAGCAAGCCGACGATGGCGTACAGCAAGGATTTCGGGTAGTGGCGGCGGATATTCGTCGCCAGCCCATGGCCGCTGACCCGGCCGATCTTGGCGCTGATGACCTGGATACCTAGCATCAGCGGATACGTCAGGCACACCGTCCACAGCATGCCGAAGCCGAACTGGGCGCCCGCCTGCGCATACGTGGCGATGCCGCTGGGATCGTCATCGGCCGCGCCCGTGATCAGGCCGGGGCCCAGCTTGCCCAGCCAGGTGTCGGATGGGGCCGCGCGGCCGCTGTCGGTGTGCATGCGTGGCTCCTGCGTGATGGAGCGAGCAGCGTATCACAGGCGGGCGGCGTCCAGAAGGGGCGCCGCCCGGGAAATTCACGCCTCAGTAGCGCGCATCCTTGGGCTTGCCGCCCTTGGGCCAATCCTTGACCTTGTCGGGGAAGTCCGGACGGGGCATGTGCGTAAAATATTCCGCCACGTCGACGGCATCCTGGTCGGACAGGTTGCCTTGCCCCAGCGGGAATTTCTGGCCGTGGCCCATCACCATGTTCGCCTTGACGAAGCCGGCCGCCGTGTAGGTGCGGGCCATACCGGCGCCGATATTGAACGAGCGCTCGCCCCACAGCGGCGGGAAGGCGACGACGCCGTTGGCGCCCTTGATGCCTTCGCCATTCGCGCCATGGCAGACGGCGCATTGCTCGGCATACACCTTTTTGCCATGCACGGGATCGGGCAACAGCGCGCGGTCGATCTTCGCCACGCCCCGTCCCGCCACCTTGTCGCCCGCCTGCGTGGCGCCCTTCATCCAGTCGATGTAGGCGACCATGGCCTGCAGGTCGGGGCCGTCCACGGGCAGCGGCTTGCCGTGCATGGAGCGGCGGAAGCAGCCGTTGATGCGCTCACCCAGGCTGATGACCTTGCCGGCGCGCGGCGCTTCCGACGGGAAGAAGGCGGAAATGCCGAGGAAGGGCGAGCCGTTGGCCACCGTGCCGCCATTCAGGTGGCAGCTGCTGCAATTGAGGTCGTTGCCCACGTTTTGCGGCAGCCGGGCGCGCGTTTCCGTCATCAGCTGCATGCCGTGGATCAATTGACTGGCATTCGGATCGGCCGTCAGGGCGGCGAAGCGGGGCGTGACGAAGCCGCCCGCGTCCGGCGCCTTGAGCTTGAGCTCCTTGCGCACTTTGGCGATCTGCGCGGGCGTGACGGGTGCGCCTTGGTTGCCCCACTTGCCGCGCACAAAGGTGAGGATTTCCGCCAGTTCCGTGTCCGCCAGGCGGTCATACGCGGGCATGCCGAACGAGCGGGGCGAGTGCTGCGTGACGGCCGACTGCCAGCCCGTCAGCGCGATATGGATGACGGTGGTGGCGTCCTTCGACTGCACCGAGTCGTTCCGCGCCAGCGGCGGGAAAATGTTGTCCACGCCACGGCCGTCGCGGCGGTGGCAGGTGGCGCAGAATTGCAGGTAGCCCAGGCCGCCCCGCGTGTTGTACAGCGCATCGTTGCTGGCCGCCGCGAGCGGCGCCGTTTTCTTCGGCGGCGCGGCCGCGCCATCCTTGGCGGGCAAGCCGTGCAGGTAGTGCGCCAGCGCGTCGAGGTCGGCATCCGTGAAGTATTGCGTGCTGTGCGTGATGACTTCCGTCATGCTGCCGGCCGCCGTGCCGAAGCTGTTGCGGCCCGTTTTCAGCAATTGCACGATGTCGCCCGGCGTCCACAGGTTGCGCAAGTTCACCGCATGCCAGCCGTCGAAGGTAAAACCGGACAGGTAGAGCTTGCCGCTGCCGCCGTCCTGGCCCATGGTTTTTTCCTGGAAAGCCACGCCGCGCGGCGTGTGGCAGGAGCCGCAATGGCCGAGCCCTTGCGCCAGGTAGCTGCCCCGGTTCCACTGGGCCGACTTGGCACTATCGGGCTTGAACGGCGCGTCGTCGAGGAAGACGGCGTTCCACAGCGACAAACCCCAGCGCATGCTGAACGGCCATTTCATGTCCGTTGCGCGGTTTTGCTGCGCCACGGGCGCCACGCCCCGCTGCAGATAGGCGTACAGCGCCTGCATGTCGTCGGGCGTGATCTTCGCGTAGGAAGGGTAGGGCATGGCCGGATACAGATTATGCCCATCGGCCGCCACGCCCTTGCGCATGGCGCGCTCGAACTGGGCAAACGTGTACGTGCCCAGGCCCGTCTTGGCGTCGGGCGTGATGTTCGTGCTGTAGATGGTGCCGAACGGCGTTTTGAGTTCCAGGCCGCCGGCCATGGCGGCGCCATTCGGGCTCGTGTGGCAAGCCACGCAGTCGCCCAGGCGGGCGACGTATTCGCCGCGCTTGATCAGCTCGGCCGAGGCCGCGGGCATGTTGGCGGTCGCGGCCCTGGCGCCGGCACTGAAGGCCAGCATGCCCAGCAGCATTGCAGCCAGCCAGGCAGTGATCGAAAAGGAAAAAGCGGGAGGGCGGCGCGAACCGCGGTGCAGGATGGAAATGGCGTTCATGGTGACCCTTTATTATTACGCGCAAGCTTACGCAGTCGTCACCACGGCGAACATTGGGAATTTCTTTCGAACAACTAGGTAATCTTCCCTAGTGTTTTACAGCGGAAAATCGTGTAGCGGTGCCTGCAAGCTGGCCAGGATGCGCTCGCGCAGCCAGCGGTGCGCCGGGTCCAGGTGCATGCGCTCGTGCCAGACCATGGCCATTTCGTAGTCGGGCAGGGCCACGGGCGGCTCCCATGTGCGCAGCGCGCCCAGCGCCTTCTTCAGCAGGCGCGACGGGAGCAGGGCCACCATGTCGGACGCTTCCAGCAAGGGCGGCACGATCAGGAAATGCGGCACAGACAGCACCACCTTGCGTGTGCGCCCCAGCTTTTCCAGCGCCGTATCGACGTTGCTGCGAAAACCGCCGCCGTTGGGCGAGACGACGATGAATTCCAGCGCACAAAACTGATCGAGCTTGGGCTGCTCCTGCAGCAACGGGTGGTCGCGCCGGCCCGCCAGCACATAATGTTCAGTGAACAGCGTGCGGTGGCGCAAGCCGGGCGGCGCTTCTTCCTGCGCCAGGAAACCCAGGTCGACCTGGCCCGTTTCCAGGTCGTGCGCCATGCGCGCCGGCACGGCTTCGAACACGGCCATGCGCGACAGGGGCGCCTGCGCGCGCAAAGCGGGCAGCATGGGCAGCAGGATCGCATATTCGGCGGCGTCGGCCGCCGCCAGGTTCCAGCGCACTTCAGCCGTGGCCGGATCGAAGGCCGATTCCGGCTGCAAGACCTGTTCCAGCTGGGCCAGCACGGCTTGCAAGGGCGCGAACAGGGCCAGCGCCCGCGCCGTGGGCAGCATGCCGCGCGGACCGGGCAAGAGCAGCGGATCGTCGAAGGCCGCGCGCAACTTGCCCAGCTGCACGCTGACGGACGGCTGGCTCAGGTGCAGCCGCGCGGCCGCCCGCGTCACGTTGCGCTCGATCAACAGGGCGTTGAGGGTCAGCAGCAGGTTCAGGTCCAGCTTGCGTAAATTGTCCATGACTATACCTTGTATAACAACTATTCATTTCCACTATGATAGCGCAAGCCCTACAGTGGTTTCTGTGACTTTTACTCTTCACCTTTTACAGGAACTAACTGATGCAACTCCATGAATATACAAGCTTTGATGGCCTTGGACTGGCCCAGCTGCTGCGCCAGGGCAGCGTCTCTGCCGCCGAATTGCAGGACGCGGCCCAGCGCGCCTGCGCCGCCGTCAACCCGCAGATCAATGCCGTCGTCGAGCTGTGGCCGGCCGATTTGACTGCCATCGACAGCGCAGTCAGCACCGCGCCGTTCGCCGGCGTGCCATTCCTGATCAAGGATGTGGCCGTCACGATGGCGGGCCAGCGCAGCGAAGCGGGCAGCCGCCTGGGCGCCGGCCATGTCGCCGCGTTCGACTCCCACCTGATGACGCAGTTCCGCGCGGCGGGCCTGGCGACGTTTGGCCGCACCAGCACGCCGGAAATGGCGTTTGCCACCACCACGGAGCCCGTTCTATATGGCGCCACGCGCAACCCGTGGAACGTCCACCTGAGTGCGGGCGGCTCCAGCGGCGGCGCGGCGGCGGCCGTGGCGGCCGGCATCGTGCCGCTGGCCCATGCGACGGACGCGGCCGGTTCCATCCGCGTGCCGGCCGCCTCGACGGGCCTGTTCGGCTTCAAGCCCAGCCGGGGGCGCGTATCGAACGGCCCCGCCATGGATGAAATCTTCAGCGGCCTGGGCGTGCAGCTGGGCGTGAGCCGCAGCGTGCGCGACAGCGCCGCCTTGCTCGACTGCGTGCAGGCAATCATGCCGGGCGAGCCGTATGTGACGAATCCGCCTGACCACAGCTGGCTGTCGCAGGTAAGCGTGGCGCCGGGCAAGCTGCGCATCGCCGTGCAGCGGACCGCCAGCAATGGCGCCCGGCCCGTGCCTGCCGTCGATGCCGCGCTGCAAGACACCGTGCGCCTGCTGGAAGAGCTTGGCCACCACGTAGAAGAAGTGCAACCGGCGCTGGGCGTGTCGTGGCCAGCCTTCGTGCAGGCGAACGCCAGCATCTGGTGTGCCAACCTGGTGCCGTGGATAGACGGCCTGGCGCAGGAAAGCGGGCGCGCCGCGTCGCTCGATACGCTGGAACCAGCCACTTTGGCCTGCTACCGGTACGGGCAGACGGTGTCGGCCGTCGATGTCGTCGCCGCGCTCGGCGTGCGCAACACCGTCACGCGCCACGCCGGCGCCCTGTTCGGCCAGTACGACGTGCTGCTGACGCCCACCATGCCGGATATGCCGTGGCCGCTGGGGCGCTACGGGGAAAAGGAGGAACAGCTCGATGGGCTGGGCTGGACGGCGCGCCTGTTCGAGCATTCGCCGTACACGCCGCTGGCCAACGTGGCGGGCTTGCCGGCCATGTCCGTGCCGCTGGCCATGTCCAATGATGGCTTGCCGATCGGCATGCAGTTCATGGCCGGGTATGGTCAGGACGGAACCTTGCTGCGCCTGGCGGGCCAGCTGGAGCGGGCGGCGCCATGGCTTCCAAGGCGGCCGCCTGTGTGGGCGGGCAAGGCGTAAGCATGCCTTGCGGACGGCTGAAACCGGCCACCATAGCGGCTTTGGCCTGCGACAAGAAGCCGGGGTCGGACCCGCCGGGTCCGACCCCAGTCCTTGTTCTTGGGTGAACAGTATCAGCTGGGCATCGTAGCCAGCTGCGCCGCGCCCCGGCCTTGCATGCGGAAACGAAATCGTTCCCACAACCGGTCGTGGAAGGGCAGGACGATCACGTTGCAGATCGGCTCGACCACGGCCAGCAGGCCGCCGAAGGCCATGGAACCCGTGGCCCAGTACATGACGCCGAAGGCCACGCCCATGTGCATGGCCGTCTGGCTGAGTTTTTCGCCGGCCAGGGCGGCCAAGCCCAGGCGGCTGGCCGCGTGGCGGCGGCGGATCGCGTGCCAGGCTTTTTCATGCCACGGCAGCAGGCCCACATTGATGACCGGTTCGATGATTGCGGCCAAGCCACCGAGTGCCAGCGAACCCGTCAGCAAATAGGCAAGGCCGAAGGCGATCGACATGTGCGTGCACACCTGGCTGAATGTTTTGATGGCTGTGAACAAGGGACGTTCCTTTCTGTTGAATTCGCTTATCCTTGATCTAGATAGTAACGATTCTCATTTACAAAAGAAAGTAAAATATTTCAACTGAATCGATAGATATTGGCTATTGAAAATAGTAATATAATTGTATTTTATAAAATTGAGCATTTTAGCCGTCACACAGCGCCTGCGCTCCCTATACCAAGCAGGCCAGTATTTTCTGGTGCATGGGAGAAACAAATGACGACCCTTTTGGATGACATCCTGGCCACGTCGCAGCCGTGGTCGCAGCAACCGATTGCCGAATGGCGCGATATATTTCCTGCGCAACATGGTGCCAGCCTCGACGATTTCGTCGTGCGCGAATGCCGGCGGCGCGACGCGCACATGGACATGCGCAACGTGGTGGGCCAGACGGACCACTATGCGGGACAATCGTGGCGCGACGCGGTGCTGGAGCCGCAATACAGGCCGGGCAAGATGCGCGACGTCTTTGCCCAATTCGAGCGCAACCCCGACTATTATTTCAACGGTGAACTCGACAATGGCATCCAGCTCGGCTCCATCGATGGCGAGAATTGGTACACCGATGGCGGCGGCAATCACCGCACGGTGCTGGCGAAGTTCGCCTGCGACCGCATTGCGCGCCGGACGGGGCGGTATCCGCTGGTCAGCGGCGTGTCGACCAGCCACTATCAGCCGGACATGCAGGCCTGGTACCTGTTTTGCCAGCTGCGGGAACGCCACGCGGACCTGATTCAATTGTCCGTTACGCGTGAAGGTGGCGAAAGAACCGTTGTGGCAGGCGCGACGGAAGTCACCTGGCGCCTGCGGTTCTTCGTGCAGGATGGGCGTTTTGGCGGAATCGCGCGCGCCGAACATCTCGACGCTGCCCGCTTTTGCGCCTACGCCCGGCATGTACTGGCCCATGGCGGCAAGCCAAGCTGGCGCGACCGCGTGCTGCACCGCCTGGTCGGCGACCGGGACCGGCTGGTGTACCAGTCCCTGGCGTGAGCACGCCTATATAGATAGTGCAGGCCGGAGGAGGCGAGTCCTGCTCCGGCCCGCCTGGCGCCTTACGGCAAGGTTCTCAGCACGTTTTTCGTCGGCACGGAGAAGTTATAGCCATCGTGGCGGTCCCAGTTGATCGACCACGTCATCACGCCGCGGAAGTCCGGATACGCCTGCAGCGGCTTGATGGTGCCGCAGTTGAGCAGGCGCGTCAGGCAATTCAGGGCGTTGCTGACGTCGGCATTCGTCGTGAAGCCGGAGCCAGCCGAACTGCGGCCCGACGGCACGCCGAAGCCCACCTGGTCCGGACGCAGGCCGGCGAAGGTATTGCCGCCATAGTTAAAGCCCTCGATCAGCATGCGCGCCGTGGCCACCAGCTGGTCGGCCGAACCGGCCTTGATGGCGCCCGTGGCGTACGGCGTGTAGATGTCGCCGTTGTTGTAATACTGCGGGTGCAGGACCGTCAGCTCGCTGCGCAAGGCGTTGATGATGGGAATGTAGGCGCCCCAGATGCTGCCATAGCTCGTGTAGCCCCCTTCCACGTACACCCATTCCGGCGCCATCGACAGGTAAAAGCTGCTGCCGACCTTGGCTTTCAGGTTTTTCACGGCGATCGGCAGATACGTCTGGATGGCCGCGCCCTGCGCCACGCCGTTTTCCAGGTCCAGATCGATGCCGTCGAAGCCATATTTCGTGATGATGGCGTACAGGCTGTTGGTGAAATTCGTCGCTTCGGCCGTATTGCCGACGGAAACGGAACCGTTTTGCCCGCCCAGCGACAGGATGACCTTCTTGCCCTTGGCCCGCTTGGCGGCCACGTCGGCGATGAACTGCGCTTCCGTGCCCGCGCCCGGATCGATGGTCAGGCTGACATTGCCGCCACCCGCGTTGTCGCCGAACGAGACAACGATCACGTCCCACTCGTCGCTGACCTGGCTGATCGGATAGGTGGCGCCGCTGGGGTTGGTGAAGTTGTGCCAGTAGCCGATCAGCGCGTGCTTGGCCAGGCCGGTCGGCGTAGGCGTCGGGGTTGGTGTCGGCGTTGGGGTTGGCGTTGGGGTTGGGGTTGGCGTAGGAGTCGGTGTCGGTGTCGGGGTGGGCGTAGGCGTCGGGGTGGGCGTTGGGGTAGGAGTCGGCGTCGGCGTGCCGCAGTCTCCCACCACCGTCCAGGGCTGGCCGCTGCCGCCGCCGCCGCTGCTGGTCGACGGGTTATTGCCTTGCGTCCACCAGTTGGCCGTGTAATTGACGTTGTTGTAGCTGGCCTTGCCGCCGCCATTGTAGGCGGTGCCGCTGTTCCATGGCGTGTAGCAGGCGACCGCTTCGGTGGCGCCCGCCAGCAGCTGGCTCGCGCCTGCGCTGGAGCCGTCGCTGCCGCCGCCGCAAGCGGCCAACGTCCCGCCGAAGAGGGTAATGATGAGGGTATTCATGACTGTCCGGTTCATTGCATCTCCTTGTGTATTTTTTTCATGGCCGAGCCGGTTTATCACCGTCCGATTTTTCAGAGTGCAAGCATTGCAGGTGGTAGTCAACTGGTTTTATTCTTTGCGCAAGATCACAATACCAGTTGCGGACTTTCCCCTTCGAATGGGCGATGCGGGCCATACCAGTGCCTGTTTTCCGGTGCGCTGGTATGGTGTACGCAAGAGCGCCGGGAGCAGGGCGGGGAAGGGAGGAGGACGGCCGCGATGGCTAGGGTGCCAGCAAAGGACAGAAAACGTCGGCGATGCGCTAAAAGAAGCGCAGTGCGTGGATGCGAGTGGGTCATGCGGGTCTCCTGATTGCTCCTCCGATGTTGAGATTTCTCATTCAACATAGTTGGCAAGCACCTGATTTTATTGAAATTACATGGGCAGCAAACTGCCATGAGACAAGGCGATGGGCTGGCACTCATGGGGGCGTTTTTGTCTTTTTTCAAGCGCGCCGTGTTCCTTTAGTCAAAGAAAACCTGTAACTTCCTGCATGGCGGCGTGCCATGACGAAAGCGATAACGATGAAAAAGATATTGATACTGGGCGCAGGTGGACAGGTGGCGCAGTGGGTCATCCGCGCCTTCGCGGGCCGTGACAACATCGCCTTGACGCTGTTGCTGCGCAATCCCGGCAAGCTGCCAACGCCAGTCCCGGCCAACGGCAACGTGCTGGCCGGTGACGTGCTGGACCAGGCCTTGCTGCGGCAAACGATGCCCGGTCACGATGTGGTCTACGCCAATCTGGTGGGCGACGACATGGAAGCCCAGGCCAACAGCATCATCGCCGCCATGCGGGCCTCGGCCGTCGAACGCCTGATTTTCGTCCTGTCGATGGGCATCTACGATGAAGTTCCCGGCAAATTCGGCGAGTGGAACAACGCCATGCTGGCCGAAGACCTGAAACCATTCCGCCGCGCCGCCGACGCAATCGAAGCATCGGGCCTGGCATACACCATCGTGCGCCCAGCCTGGATGACGAACGAAGACGAAGTCGACTACGAACTGACCACGCGCCATGCGCCATTCAAAGGCACCGTGGTGTCGCGCAGGAGCGTAGCGGACCTGATCGCCAGCATCATCGAAACGCCAGACCTGCACATGCACGCCAACCTAGGCGTGAACAAACCGAACACGGACGGGGACAAGCCGTACTTCATGTAGCTTGTGCGCGACCGGCGACAGCGGCGCGCAAAGGGCCAAAATCGCATTTGCGATTGTATAAGTTCCAAAACGAGGGATTTGACAAATTCATCCATAACTTCGCATAATTTATATTATGTAAAATTGATGATGATAGGTTGGAGGTACTTCTGGTACTAATTATTGCACCAAAAAAATCGTTGTACCCCGCTCGTTGAGTGACGCTAACGCAGAACTTTTAGCGGGGTCTATAGAGGTACTTGCTCAGCAGCTAAATTAAGAGGTACAAATCCATGCACAAGTACCAAATCAGCCAAATGATTAAAATTAACACACAGCGTCCCAACTCGCCCGAAAATATCGTCTGTCCAAACAACAATTTGGCAGCTGCTATCAGACGCTGCTATCAGTCGGCTCGTAGAAGAATCTCTGAGATTCTGTAGCTCAAGCGATAGTTCACGACTCATCGAAACAATTTTATCGCGAGTATATAAATCATCTATGGTTGATTGGTCAGCCAACTCACCTATAAACTTTTCAGCCTCTAGCAAACTAGAATATCTAGACGGCTCAGATAAAATCATATGCACTGCTAGCAGTAGTTCAACTGCATGCGCCATTTGAGCGACGAAATTATCTACTGAGAAGCTAAGCACGCATTGAGACGACTGACTACCATTCTCACGGACGGCCTCAAAATCTAACTGAAGCACGTTCAACAATAGATGAAGGTTACTAAGCCTGGCAGATACAGCCTTGGTAAATCCAATGCTATCCGCAAACGAATCAGTCCAACTAACCGTGTGAGAAAAATTTAATGAAGAAATTTTCATCACGGGCATAGTAGCTATCTTTGTGGACTCAACTTTTGCCTGATGACCCTCCCCAAATATTGGGAGTACGCCATTGTATTGAGCCTTTACTTCAATTAAATCTACCTGAGGCTCTTGATGTGCAGCGAAAGTTTTCATCTTGCTTCTAGAACCATACGCTACTACTCCTTCCACCCCCTCCTTCATCAGAAGATAATCATTGCGACTATTCAAAATTAATATACTGTTTAATGCATTTTCCGAACATCGCAACAAGCTAGCTGCTTCCGACGTAGTTCCCAATGCAATTGCCAAGTTAGCCTGAACTTTTGGTTCGTTATGATTCAAATCTCTTTCTGTTGGATAAGGAACGGCGAGCCAACGCTGGTAATCAAGCGCTGCCCGTGATGCATGTAGACTTCCGCCGACAAGGTCAGATTGGATCATAACAACCCCTTGCGCTAGCCCAGCCTGAGTTCGATCACGTTTGACGTACTGTTGCCGCTGCACTTCCCGTCCAAATGGATACTCGCTTACTAACGCACCACCAGCTGCAAGAATCCTGTCAGCAAGTTTCTTATTGCGTGTAGGTGCGATCATTTGCAAGCCATGAGCAAGTACTGCGACAGTATGGCCGCCAGCATCAAGCGTAGCTTCGTGAGCAATACAATCACAGCCGATAGCCAATCCACTAACAACACTCCAATTCTCCTCAGCGAAGAATTGAGCAATCCGTTTTGCAATTACCTGCCCATGTGCGGTTGGCTCTCTTGTGCCAATAATCGCAACAGATTTATCAGGAGATTCTGCCAATGCACCGCGTATGAATAATAGCAATGGATCATCTTTTGTCGCCGCCAACAATTTAGGATAATTTGAATCAAGAACTGATATTATTTTGGCGTCGTATAAAGTAGCATCTTTTATCTGCCTCTCCGCAGCCTCTTGCGCTAATTCCCAAGCCGATGAAACATTCAGTGCCCGTGCAATTGGCGCACTCTCTGCAGCCAAGCCTTCAATTGAAAGGTGCCCGAATCCAGGTAAGCTAATGACCTTTTTAAGCGTAGCTGGTCCAACTCCCGCTAAAAATGAGAGTGCAAGAAGATGCTTTGTGGATTCGGAAATTACATTCATTTTAATATATCACCAACATTCTTTGCCATTGATAAAAGTTTAACGGTGGTGGCGCCAGCATCAACCAGATATTTATTCGAATAAATAAGAGATGCGCCCGTAGTTACGACGTCGTCAATAATTAAGAATCCTACTCTTGGACCAATCAACTCTGGTTGCTGGACAAACAGATGATCGTGGACGTTAGCGAAACGTTCTTCTCGGGTAAGGCGATCATTGTGCTGCGACCGCACTCCCGGCTTGTATGCCAACAAATTTGGCTGACATGTCACTTTCAAATTAGAAATTGGACTCGCTTGTATCGAAGTTGTCAGCTGTGTCAAAAAATTCTCCAGCCTAGCCGTTCGCCCAGGGCGGTGAGGAACGGTAGCAACGATCACTTCCGACTGAAAAAAAGAAGAAAAATTGCTTTCGATGAAACTTCGTACTGTAGTAACCCATTCCACTGGAAAAATGTTAGATTCTTTGTTTGCTTCAATCGACTGAGTCAAAGTATGCCATTGTCTACGATATTGTACAGAATCGTAGTTGGCGAAGGAGCGACCGCACACATAAATCTGATACGGGCTAGTGCTCTTAGGAAGAAAGTGTCCTAATTTGTCGAAGCGCGGAGGCCTTGTCGCCTGAAAATTCGGCACCAACTCCCTTTCTAGTATGGGTAAAAAGTCCGTCGGATTTGACAAAACGTCAAGAATTTGCGCCGGAGCGTCAATGATTGCATCAGGGACATGCTCTAAAGCCCCCCAATGCGCATACTCAAATTTGTATGGCCAAGCTCCCTTGTCTAATGCTACAACACAACCACAGTTGTACGCAGACCGAACATCTGTGTCGTTATCTCCGACAAGAATAGTACGTGGCAAAGATGGTCCGTTATACATGTTGAAAGCGCGCAATACATTGTCAATCCCCTCACCATAGGGCTTGGTTTTTTGTACATCTTCGTATGCAACCACGATGTCCCATACAAATCCAGGATAAGCCCATTCCAGAGCGGTAGCCGCATAACTTTTCGGAGACCTAGTAAAAATACCCAGCTTCATGAGCGGGAACCTCGTACGAATTTGCTGCAACAAGTCAATGCTATAAATATGCCGATCTTCGCGTCCATCGAGGCCATCTCGTACAGATTGCAGGTACGCTGCAGAATTATTATTTTTACCAGATTCGCGCAATTCTTTAATGTCATTTGTACGGATGAGTGTTTCATCTAAATCAAACAGGCAAATATCAAACATTTTTGCATCCTCAAAAGTAATAAACTAGCATTGCCGCAAATATGGCAATTCCCCAAAAAAAAGAAGATTTCCACATAAATACTACCGTATACTTACTGTGAAAATGAAGTTTATAATTTTGAAATATGCATTTCTTGACTAGATGAAGAAAATTTCGCACGTAGCGTTGTTTAAATGTTGAAATTCACAAATATTAACTTGACAATCCAATTAGAAATCGAAATCACCGCGTTTGGCACGTTCGCAAATTCCATGACAACGAAATTCGTCTCTAAAACATCGCTCACAGACTCGTAATCTTAGGCAATATCGAGCTTGCTGTACCGCCCATTTTGGCACACCAAGCATGTACATGAAGTCGCCCAGCATTCTGGTCCGGTTGACTGCCCGCCAGTTAGTCCGCCTGGAATTTCGAATAATCCAGTACTGATTGCGAAATTCATCTTCTATCTGCTCAAGTATCCGCAGTGAATTAGCGTCAAAATTTGCCATATCACTCCCTCCTCCCCATCAACGTCAAGGTGGAGTAATTGTCAGAACGGACAATCGTCCACCACTTGTGGTAATCCGGGCGCGGTCGCCAGGTACACGACGCCGAGATTGTTGTTGCACCAAGTCTGCAAGCCGTCCATGCAATGGCCGGAAAGCGCCTGAAATGCGACCTGCGCAGCGCGCAGCATGTTTGTACAAAACGGCACCCGCCATACGTCCACTTCCGGCACCACGATGCCCCTGGAGCGGAAGTAGCGTTTCTGGTCGAGCGCCCTGCATTGCATTTCCTTGCCGCAGTATTTCGCTATGTAACTGGCAAGCTTGTGCGCCCCGCGCACGCCGAAGCCAAAACGGTTCGGGTCGCGAACGTGGACTTGGCCCATCTGTTCACCGTTCGGGCCACGCCCCAGGATGCTTTGCCAGATCGAGCGCAGCAATGCATACATTTGCCTCCCCGCGACGGCCACATGGAAATGCAAAGCGCCACGGGCCTGTTCCTCAATCACCGCCACATAATGAAATTGTTTATGCTTACCAAGTTTTCGACAAAACGCCTTCCAGTGTTTTAATGCAAGTTCACGGTCCAGCATGTTTTCTCTGTAGGTCAACGTCACCATGCGATCGGCACCGATTTGCTTACAGCAAAGTCGTACATTCTTTTTTGCGCGCCTGCCTGCATCGTCGTCATTCGCCTCGCGCTGGCTCGATTCGCCGCGTTTTGCCCGTGGTTTGCGCTGTAGCGCTGGACCGATAAAGAAGCGTTCCTTAACGACAGTGACTTCGCACTGTCCGTCTGGAAATATACGGCGCCGTGCCGTGTAGGTATCGTTCCAGGTATTCTTAATACCATCATCGTTCCAATAGCTGGGCCTGCTTATATCAATATCTTGCTCAGCAGAAGAGAAATCTATTGACGAAATCGTGCCTTCATCATCTAATTCATTCATTCGGTACTCCTGTGTGGCAGGGTTATCGAAGGCTCCAAGCATTTTGCCGATGCTTGGAGTTTTTTTATGAAAAGAAAGAATTAAGTTCTTTAATACAAGTGCCGAATCTCCTGTGGTGTGCTTAAGTGTCCCTAATATAAATTTAGGCCGCCTTGCGGCGGCCGCCGCTGCAAGCAGCGCGACCGCCATTCGTTGCCTACTGATAATGTTGTCTTCATGGATGGGGCCTGTATTCGACGTGTGACACCTGAGAAATAAATAGAGGTAAAGTCTGCCCGCTAAAACTTTTTAAACTATGCGGGCCAGCCGCATCACATACCCACTCAGTTAATGAGCTGTTACCCCAACATCCACAGCCGATTCCTGACGCCCAAAAGATTTTGCCCGCCATGCGGGCCGCTTGTGCTGTCAAGGCCATCCCAGGCCGCTAATTGAGTGCGGAGGCCACGCGGGCGCTGAGGATCAGCACAAGGTCCGTATGCGAGTCGGAAGACGTGCCACCGCCCCAGGAGCGCGGCAGAAAGGAGAATCCACTGTGCGCCGTAGACGAGCGCGTGTCGTCCAGTCCGCCAATAATCACCACTTCGCCATCGGCTATGGTCACAGAGGTTTTCACCTGGCGCTTAAGCAGCGTGGGCGAACCCGTTACGCCATTGACGGTGGATTGAAAGGACGATACTTGCCCGTCGACGGCCAGCGACAGGCGCCCAGGGCCAGCGGCACGCGGCGTTACATCGAGAATCACGCCAGATGGCCGGTAGACGATGTTTTGCACGGCGTTGCCCTGATTGTCGCGCCCCGAACTGGCGATGGTGGGCGTTTCATCCCCGACTGTCAGCAATAAGTGTTCCGCTTCATCGCCCAGGACACGCGAATTCGACACCTGCTTAAAGCGGCCGTCAGCACGCAGCGCGTCAAGCACCAGCTGGAAGCCGCCCGCCGACACACTCAGCGAACCAGTGGACGTAGAGAATGCCGCGCCAAACCGAGCGGCCAGCGTAGAGGCGACCAGCGACAAGCCCCTTGAGGTGGAGTCGGAGCGCAGCACCTCGACAAACGACGCGGATACCTCGACGGTGCGGCCCCGCTCATCGAGCGATTCGAGCAAGCGGCGCGCATCGGCTGATCGTGCGGCGGGCACGGAGAGCGCCACGACGACACCGGCCAGCCGCGCATACGGCGCACCGAAGGCCGCATTGAGGGCCGCGACAAGGAATTCGGCGGGCCGGTGGCGCGGCGAATAAAGCTCGACCACATCGAAGGCGGCGCCGTCGCGTTCAGGCAGTGAGCCAGCGGTAGAAGCGGAAGCAAGGGCTGCTTGCGGTAAGTCGGGCGCGGCTTTATCAGCGCTGGCGGGCGCCATTTCCAGGTAATACACGCCGTCCTTGATGCGTGTTCGGATACCCTGCGCCCTCAACAGCCCGTCGACAAACGCGGGCACCTCTTCGACAGGCAAGGATTTGATGTTGATGCTGAATTGCCTATCAAGGGCCAGCACTTCCGGCGCAATCACATAGTCGCGCATCAGCAGGTTTTTATACGTCGCCTGCATAAAGGCTACAACAGGCACCGCGGCAAAATTGAGGGTAATGGTGGACGGTCCTAGCGGCTGCGCCGCAATGGGCAGCGAAGCTGCAAGAAAAATCATTGAAAAAAGCAGAACCTTTAACAGCCGATTCATTGCACACCTCCCCTCACCCATAAGTCTGGCGCGATTTGCGCCTCATACCCGCCCGGAAAAACCTTGAATTGCTGCGGCTGGAAAATCACCCGGCCGTCTGAAAGGAGCAAGGTAATCGCGCCCCCGTGATTGAAATAACCGCGCGCGGTGACGGTGGTGGAAAAGGTACGCGTGTCTTGCACTGGGGCGGCGGCGACAGCTGCGGACGCGCCGGATGCAGGGTCATGCAGGCCTTTGCCGCTAATCGTGCGCGTCAAAGTGGAATAGGCGCGGGGAACAAACACCACGCCGAGAGCCACGGCCAGCAGGGGGATAAAGACCCATATCGGCAAGCGAAAGCGCTGTTTGGTGTGGACTTCGGCCGACTTGTACCAGGCATAGGCCTTTTTCGGATAGGCCCAGTAACTCTTGACTGCATTCTTGAGCCCACCAAGGCCATCGTTGCACGCATCAAATTCGTAGACCATCGCACGCTGGCCACCGAACAGGCGACGGAAGTGCTTATGCTTGCCGACCAGGGCGCGCACCGAGCCGTCCATCAGTTTGGGATGTTGCGTGGTCAACCAAATATCGAACCCGTTGTGCCGGTGGACATTCAGCCAAGCGACATGCGGCAGCGGTTTTGATTGGGTGGAGCGTGGCGGAAACGCGCACTGGCATTCGTCGATAATGACGAGGGAGCCATGGGGCATGGCTTGCCAATCCGGGATGACCTCCGATAGTCCCAACTGCCCAACGGATACGGAGAGCAGCGGCATGGCAGCATGCGGAAGGGCTAGTTCAGGGATACCGTGCACGAAAATCGGCCGGGCCTCTTCAGGATGGCGCTCCCACCGGCCCACAAGCGCGGCCAGTTGCTGAACCATGGAGAGCGTTTTGCCCGAGCCGGGCACGCCAGTGTTTAGCTCGATCATGACGCATCCCGGCTGTCAGCTAGATTTCAGCACATAGCGTGCCGCGCCGACGCTGGCCCACATGGCCACACGCGCCACATACGCGCCAAACAGCATGCCAAGCGACTCAGGAATGCCGGACAAAGAACATAGCTGCAGAACGGCCAGGGGAATCGTTGACCAGCTGGCCTGCGCCGAGGCGATCAGCTGATTGACCAGCTCAGTCACGCCGGTGAAGACCACCGCCGTAAAGCCTAGCGCAATGATGGCCTTGACGACCAGAGGGCCGATCAGGGCCAGTAACCAAGCGGCAAGTTGCGTCATGATTTCAATCCCCGCATAAAGATAATCGCCGCGCCCGCAGCTGCGCAGGCCAGGAACAGCGGACGCAACTTTGTCATCAAGTCGCACATTGGCATGAAGGTAATCAGGCGCGGCCCGTACATATCAAAAGTGATCGGTGCCGGACAGGATGCGGACGAAGCGAAGGTAAGCGGCGTGAAGGTAACGGGCACGTTCTGGCGCGGGATGACGTCGGCAACGGGCGGCACGTCCAGTTCCGCGCACCCTGCCCTGCGCGGATTGTCCTGGCATGCGTTACGCATCGCCTTGATATCGGCGGCAATCGCTTGCTGCGTCGGTTCGCGGTTGTAGTCTGTTGGAAGATTGGTAGTGGCCGGAACGACTGGCGGCACATTCAAATTTGAGTTTTCTGTCGTTGTTGTGGTGGTAGGCGGGTTCGACGTTGATTGCCCGGTGTTGTTTGTCACCGTGGTGGTGGTCACGTTTTGTGTATTGTAGGTAATGCTGGTGGCGGCGCCGCTACCTGACTGTGTCGGCGTGATCGTGGTTTTTTCTTGCGTCGTTTTAGTCTGCGGCACGCCGCTTGCATCGGTGTAGTTCTGCACGGAAGTTGTCGTTTGCGGCGTGCTGACCGGTGGCGCATTCATCGTAGTTTGCGACGTGGTCGGCATCATCACATCGACAGGAACGCCAGGCTTGCCATTGGCGCGTGCAATTTCATTGACGGCTTCCGCCGCATCCCAGGCACGCTTGGCAGCAGCCGCACCGGTTGTTGGCGAGGCGAAGGCTTCGGCAAGTGTTGCGTCAATATCGGCATCGGTGGCAGGAGCGGAACCCGTTTGGTTGACACAGCCGAGCGGTGACAAGACTGCGCCAGAAGGGCAAACAACATTGTCGGGTTTCACTTGTGGAACATATGTATTGTGAAAACCGACCTCAACACAAAAGGTTCCAAGATTGGGAACAACAGCCGGCTTGTAGACACGAGGATTCCCGGCCGATGAAACTATCGGGCCATAAGCCTCGCAAACGGCAGCTGGAGAGGCCCCCGTCAGATAGGGGCCTGATATGGTGACAAACTGCCCACTTATAGGCGCGACAACCGTATTTTGCGCAACTTTGCATAGAAAGTCTGGCGGAGGGCACGGCGCCAGACCGGAATCTTTAACGACGTTGTAGATTTCCCATGCTGTGAGCGCCAACCCGACAGGGCCAGACAACCCACGTGCCAGCTTAAATGCACGGCCCGCAGCGATGGCAACATTAGGCTTGCTAATCAAGGTACTCAAAGAAACAGGAATCTTGATGTGGACGCCATTTTTAACGGCGATGGCAACGCCGTTGGCGTTCACGGACACGCCTGCATTCGATCCTGATGTGGAACCATTAGCCACAGCGAAACCGGTCTGACCTGCCGGGAAATAGGCGGAATATGGCCCTGCCACATTGCTTGGAGGGAGCAAGACCGTGCCTTGCGCATGGGCTGGCGGAATCCACAGCGCCAGTAACGATAAGGCAACAATACAAAGAATTTGAATTATTTTCATTTCTCAGCCCTCGACCATTCAAGGAACGAATAAACTTTGTAAGCGCTCCAGCAAAGAACAACCGCAGTGAGGGCGGCACCAAACACATGCATACCGGCGCTGACAATGGAATCGTTCTGGCATGGGGGAAAATCGATATGGTGGACGGCTGACACGGTGATCGCAGCGGCGCCGGTAGTTGGCGTGGTGGTAATGCGAAGCATGAGTCCACCGTCTGGCGTGGCCGAAGTACAGCTGGCCGATTGAATCCCGCTACCGTCAGCTAGCACGATGGTAGCGGGTGGAAATGCGGCACAGGCGGCAACCGCAGCATCCGCTGTACTAGCGTAACACCACGGGCCGACCTGATAGGCCATGTTACCCGCCCGCTTTCTTGCTGATGAACGAGTACACCTTGGTCACGCCAAAAATGGCGACGCTCAAGGCAATCAGCGCGCCGATCACGGCGAGAATTGCCGTTTGCGCTTCGGTAATGCCAGCGGTCATGGCTGCGGTATCAACGGCCGCGAAAGCAGGTACGGAAGATACTGCTGTCAGCACCGCAGGAACAACCGTTTTCAACGACATCATTTTTTTCAACATGATGACTCCCCTTCCCTTCTTATGCCGGAGATCGCCGGCGCGATTCGGCAAAATGCCGTAAAACAAGTTGATTAGGTGGCGGCAGCCGGCGCGCTCGATGCGTGGCGATGCGATGGCCGTTGTGGCTCGTCTTTGATTGCTTCGATGGAGAACACTTCGGCGCCCACGCGCTTATCCCGGGAAATGGCAACGTCAAACTCCACCTCATACGTGCCTGGCACTGTGTCTTTGAATTTTTCAGGCAGCAGCAGCTCACCGACGAGCGGTTCAACGAGATTGGTGGCGCGATTGATCTTGTGCACGATGCACTGCGCCATCCTCATGTCGTAATCGTTGCCCGTTTTTTTTGAACGACCAGCAACTTGAGTGATGTGGAGGATCTGGATAGTGTGTTTCATGGCTTGCTCCTTTTTCGCCCGCTAGAGCGATTGATGAAATGCCGGATTGGCGTGAAAAGTCAGAGGTAAACGCACTGCTATCGAGGAAGATTGATAGCGGGAAAGCTCTTCAATCACTGCATCGAGCTTTGCTATCTCTGCAAGTTGCAGATCAATCTGGTGCGTGAGGTCCGCTGGAAGCAAAGGAAGAAGAGCAAGCTGCTCCTGCCCTTCGGCACGGCGCGACAGGAGCGCCAAAATGGATTCGTTCACAGCGTCATCACTCAGGACAAATTGGCTAGCCATACTGCCCCCCGATTTCGCCCACTAGAGCGATTTGAAATATCTACGAATGTGCTAGGATGAAGAAAGGTACTAGACGAACCACTACTCCGCTTGTACCAATACAAGGTACTACTCCAAATGGAGTAACTCAAATGGATATTAGCTATGAAATATTCTGAATTGATAGAGTTGGCACTTAAGGGGCGTTCGGTTAATTCAATGGCCAGAACGTGGGGCGTTCCACAACCTACTCTCGCGAAATATATGCAGGGAAATAGATTGCCAGACTATGATCTTGCCCTAAAGATTGCTATTGAGGCTGGCGTGGAGCCAGGTGAGGCATTCGTTACTCTGGCTGAGGAGCAACGAAATTTGAAGTCCAAGAACTTCAAGTTACAACGAGGTTTTGTACAAACGGACCTGCTCCTTGCTATGGGAACGTGCGGAATAAGTGTTCTTGTATTTATATTATGTAAAATACCAAAGCAGTGCAGAATCAAAAGCGCGCTTTCAGTTCGCCGAAGTACGCCAACAGCATTGTGAGTATCCCCGCGACAGCATTCTAGGGCTACGACGAACGTTCGCTGAAAGGCCGGCGGCCATTGCGTATCGTTGCATCGAGCCAGTTCTCCTCGATTGCCGCCACATATTTACGATTGGCATCCTGCTCAACAAAACGCATCACATCGGCGCTCTCCCAGGCGATGGGGAAATCGAGCACCCTGGCCAGCCAGCGCAAATAATGGAGTTTATGCAGAAAAAAAGCTTCGTAATCGATGAAATGGACTACATGCGGGCTATTCATCAAATGCGCATAATAATAATCCTGCGCCATGCCCAGAGTCACCTGGCCTCCCACGCGCTGCTGCTGAACGGCATTGATATTCTGGTCCCTGACCACGATGGCGATCTCGACCTTGATACCGAATGATGCGGCCCGGTCCGCGACTTCCCGTATCCTGGGCAAATAGCGCGTGCCGTCATAAAAAAATGGACAGCTGACATTGGCGAGAAAATACTGAGCCTCCGCAAATGCCTGTTCATCCAGGCGCCCCGGATGGACCCAGTATTCGGCAAACGGCTCCTCATCGCTGGGCACCCAGTATTTCTCCTTCAGCGCCGTCCAGCCCTGCACGGCGGGATGCATGCTCAATATCCGGCTAAATAGATGATTGCCCGCCCCTTGCGGTCCCGTCAGGATTAATAATTTTTTAGTGTTCATGATTCGGCTGCCCGCGCTGTTGGCCAATATAGGTGCGCACTTTCAGGGCATTGACTTCATCCGTCGGACCGCAGCCCGAATCGGGAGCAAATACAAATAGAACGACCGGTACATCGCCGGTTATGAAATTATGCAATTCGTTCCTTCTCATGAAGAATGCGCTCCCCTCCTCCACATTAAACATTTCCTTGTTATTCAATTCCACCTTTCCATTACCAGAAAGAATCAATCCCACGCGATGACTCGGGTGTGTATGCAAGGTCTGATACATATTCGACGGAAAATGCACATAATTCACGACAGGATCCCCCAATCTTCCGGGATTAATCGCCGTAGTATTCGTCCCACCATCCATATAACTAAGATTTCCGATATCCAGATTCTTCTGCGTAAAATAACGCTGCTCTTCAAGTCTGAGTCCCGGATAACGGACGACAAACGCGCTGGCATTCATGCCGCAACTTACCTCATATTCCGTTTCAGCGCTGATCGCCAGGGCCCCATGCACGCCCTTAAAATCGACCTCTTGGCTGGAATAATTCGCATTCCTGAGCAATATATAATCCGTACCACTGGAGACAAACTGGCGCCGCTGTCCGGGAGCAATCGGGAATATATTAAACGGCCACCGGTCGGCAATAGAAATATCCGAACTTATTTTAATCATTTTCTTATCTCCACAGGAAAGGTATACCATCGACGTCCCCTTCTGCCCGATTCCCGAACAATTATTGAGCACCCATGGATAACCGAACGGAGACGATGCAGGGCGCCCATTACCGGCACCACCGGGGGCCGCCCGGAAGCCATGGGCAGCCGGGCGGCCTGCCTGCATCGGAACGCTTACCAGCCATAGGCCTCTTCAACCAGCTGCCTGGCCGCTGGTGCCGCAGCGGTATTGTGGCAACTGATCTCGAACAGGTCCCTGCGCATTTTCTTGATCAACCCTTCTGCATAAGCCTGGTCGGCTTCTGTTTTAAGTAGCTGTTCCAGCTTCATGCCACCGATATTGGCGTGAAACCCTTCGTCCTTGGCAATTTTTGCATATGTCCGGCGAATGAATTCGTCGTCGATGCAATTGGCCATTTCACTCCAGACGGCTTCTGCGCGGCCCTCGGCTACCAGCTGGTATGCAGCCAGGGCAATCGGATCAGTTTCGGCTTCGTATTTTTTCAGCAAGTCAGCGCCCTTTGCCGTCGGCTTGGCTGCTTCGGCAGCGATAGCCGCCTCGACATTCAGGGGTTTTCCCGTGATATGTTCGATCACGTCCTTGACCATGCGGAAATGATTTGCTTCGTCGTGCGCCTGCTTGGTGAGCAGTTGCAATTCCTCGACAGACGTGTCGGCCGGCAGCCTGGCCACGCTTTGCGCAATTTCCACCATATTCAGGCGTTCATTGACCATACGGCCGATGAAATGGTCGACCATTTCATCCTGCGATGGCTTGGAGTCAAAATAAGCCCGCACATTAATTTGACTGGCCTTGAAAAGCGATTGATTATTTTTTTTCAAACCTGCAACGAATTCTTTTGACGATAACATTTGATTCTCCTTGAATGATTCATTAAAAACCCATTTTCAAAAATAAACCAAAAATACAAAAGTTTCATGGCAGCGTGAAATCCCTGAAAATAAATGATGTCCCATGCCACCACTTATCAGATCACATGCCAGCAATAAATTTATCACCTATCCTGGTGTAGGTCAACGCGTTTACATGTTTAAAAAATATATTCATATATGATTTCCGATAGCAAACAACCGGCTGACATTCCTGCTGCTGTTATAATCTGCGCATATTGCACCGACAATCTCCGATTCATTTAATTCATCAAAAAATCACCAATATTCACGCCAGAACTCTAAAATTGAAACGCCCCTCCCAATAATCACAGAAACTATCACCACATAATCAAATCACTATCAAGTTGCTAGTAAATAGCATAAAAATATGCGCCCTCCGCCATTCCACAAGAGAGCGCATGGAATAAAAATATGGAAATAAAAATAATCTGAAAAAAAGTAATTTGTGCTATACCATACCTCTACACATTCTAGGATGGATGTGCATCGTAACTTTAGGAGGGTTATTATGTCTAGCAATGCAGCAGTACACCTGTCCGTGCAATCGGATACGATTGGCGACACCAAGCAATCGGTACATGATCTTGTCCATAAGGCTGATACGGAGCTTTTCCAGAAGTACGGCACGCCAGCTTCGATGAAACTGCTGGCCAACGGCCACGTGGAACGGACCTGGAATATCGGCTCCGGCACCTTGAATGTCATACATGACAAGACTGGCAAGGCTTCCGACGTCAAGTTTTTCTCGAAGATCACGGCCAAGGAGCTGGAAAGCATGACGCAAAATACCCAGGCATAAGCGGGTAGAACAGGATGGCGGTGGCTCCCCAAATGCCACGGCCATCTTATTCATCGGCAGGTCACCTTATTGCAGCATGCAAACGCACTGGAGATGCCTTGGTCAGCCTAACTAGCCTGCGCAACCGCTTGAACCTCGATGCAATCAGCGACACCCATGAATGTGCACTGGTGCTGAGCGTCGAGCCTGAGCTGCTCGATCATGTTATTGCCGAACGACATCGTTTTGGCAGAGATGAGGTGATCGCGCGCCAGCTTGATCCCCATATTACCCTGCTGTACGGCGGCTTCCAGCCTCTGGAGATACTGCGGCAAATGGAGCAGCTTGCCCTCTCGCTGGCAACGGCCCGGGTCAGCTTCGAGGTCGGCGACATCGCCACTTTCAGCAATCGCAACGGCTTCATCACCAACATCCATTTCCGCGTCCATTCGGAGCAGTTGCATGCCCTGCACCTCGACGCCCTGCGCCGCTATGGCGAGCTGGGCTTGAAGCTGCAGACCGCCTATGCCGGCCCCCACTACGTGCCGCACCTGTCAGTCTACGACCGTATTTTGCTTCCCAAAAATATAACAACCATGATCTCCAGGCCGCCCGCCACGCGCAGTTACCAGGCAGGCGCCTGCCATCTGGTTGGAGAGCCCAGATAGGCTTACGCCTACTGCCGGGCAAATCTTGACCGCAACTGGAATAGTCGGCAGTCCTGCCCTTTTGAAATGGAGACGTCCGTGTACGATCACATAGTCCTGTTGTCCATCGATACGCTACGCAGCGATTGCATCGGACGCAATCCCCTGAAACTGTGGCCCGCCAAATATCCCCACCTGAGCGCTCCCGACACGTCGGTGCTCGATGCCCTGGTCGACGAGGGTGCCTTCTTTGCCAACTGCGTCTCGGCCGCGCCATACACGTCGGCCTCGCACGCCTCCATCCTGAACGGCAAATGGCCGCTGCGGCATGGCGTCTACGAATTTTTCAACAAGAAACTAAGCGGCGAAACGCTGTTTACCCGCGCGCAGCGTTCCGGCTACCGCACCATACTGAAAAGCGATTTTCCGCTGATACTCGGTCCGACCCTGGGTTTCGACCGCGGCATCGATCATTTCCTGGTCGAAAACGACGACGCCTATCTCGCGGCGCTGGGGCAGGCGGAACGCTCGGTCAGCCTGGCCCATTTTGGCGGCGTGCATGTTCCCTACGGCTTTCACAACCTGCAATATGGCGGCGACGCCTACCGCAGCAAGCTGGCCGAACTGGAAAAGCGCGTCGGCACGTCGGCCAGCCTGCCCAAAGACCAGCTGTTCGAGACCTTGCGCGACGAAGAAGACATGCAGCATCTGATGCGCTACAAGCGCGTGATTCAGGAACTGTGGAAGGCTGACCGTGCCGAAGACATCTTCGGCCTGTATCTGGAGGGCATTGAACATTTCCTGCGCTACCGCTTTGCCCCGTTCATGGAAAAACTCAGGCAGCGCCTCGCAGGAAAGCGCTGGCTGATCGTGCTGTTCGGTGACCACGGCGAGGAATACGACGAACAGAGTTTCGGCCACTTCAATTCCGTGGCCGAGGGCGTGCTACGGGTGCCACTGCTCTTCATCGGCGACGATGTCGCGCCTGCCATCCATACCGAAAGGGTGCGCACGGTCGATATCCTGCCAACCATCCTGGACCTGAATGGCGACCGCAGGCGGCAGCGTGCCAGCATCGACGGCATATCCCTGGCGGCAACCGTGCGCGAAAGGATGCCCTATGCCAGCCGCCACGGCTATGCGCAGGCATACGTCGCCGACACGGCCCGTTTCGTCAAGTTTCAGCAGCGCATGCTTTCTCATGGCAAAAAGCAGGGACACCTGCCCCATCTGCTGTTCAAGGAAACTGTCTGGGCCGGCCAGCACAAATTCAGCCGCACGGTGGCCGACTTCGAACAATACCTGGGCGGCATGGCGCCGATCGATCCGATCAGCCGGCTCGAACGCTTCAACGACGCGCATTTTCCGCAACCGTCGAATGAAGCATCGATACAGCAGAAACTGGCAGAGATGTTAGTGCATTACAACACCATACGTGCCTGACGCCCACCTCACCGGACAAGGACCAGCATGTTTAAGGAAGACGGAGCAGATATTGTTTTTGTGGTGGGCACGCCAGGCTCGAAGTGGAGCGCCATCGCCCATGCGCTGATGTATGCCAACGGCATCAATCGTTCGGACATGCGCTTGCAGCGCAGCCATGAGGGGGAAAGTCGCACTTTGCATTTCGGAAATTATTTCGGTCCAGGGATGGAGTACGGGCGCCAGTTCGACAACCTTGGCAGCATGAGCAAGACGGAACTCCTGGACGAATTCGCCGGCCCCTATGCCGCTGCCGGCGGCACCAAGCTCTTGAAAAGCCATCTGTTTGCCCGGCATTTGCCGTGGCTGAAACACACTTTTCCTGCAGCGCGCTTTCTGCTGGTGCACCGCCCTGACCACGCATGCCTGGCATGGTGGGAGGCGGCCGGCGGTTTCAGCATCTCCTATCCTGATTACAGCTGGTACAAAAGTTCGACCAACATGGCAAACCAGATCGCCGCCGACAATGCGGACATCGCTGCGTTTGCCACTCAACATCAGCGGCAGCTAAGGCGCCGGCGCAGCATGCAACCGATACTGAACGAACTGGGCCTGCATTACAGTCATTCCGAGGTCCAGGCCGTTTCGGAGTTGGAATTCGAACGGCAGTGGGGACTGGGCAACCAGCCCGTCGCCGACGTCCTGGCGGCCTGCCATGCCATGGCAGGGCTAGCCCGCACCTGCGTGATCTGAGGGAGACGCCAGACATGAACGACAACGCGAGGCTGATTGCCTTTTTTCACCCCCAAACCTGGCAAGCGTCGATCGACCGCTTTCCCCTCAGCGGTTATGCGCTGGTCGAACAGGTCAATGCACTGCGGCCACGCACAGTGGTCGACGTCGGCTGCGGCTTCAATCCATTCAAAGGCAAAATTCCCAACCTGATCGGCATCGATATCGCCAATGATGCCGCCGATCTCGTCTGCGACCTGCACGATGCCCCGTTTGCGGAAGGCTCGATCGACGTCTGCCTGGCGCTGGGCAGCATCAACTTCGGCGGCGCGCAGCAGGTCGCCGCGGCATTGCGCAAGGTACATGGCTGGCTGCGGCCAGGCGGCACGCTTTTCATGCGCGCCAACCCCGGCGAACCGATAGGGAACGATATTGCCGTCTTCCCCTGGCATCCGCAATGGATACGGCAATTTGCGCATGAGGTGGGTTTTGAACTGGCCTCCGCCATCGAGGAAGAGCGGCTTGTGCTCAGCAATGGGCAAGCGGCGCGGCGCCTGTTCTGGCGCTACGCCAAGTGTTGAGCGGCCAGCAGGTCTAGCAGCAGCGCGTGCTGCTGGCGGCCATCGCCGGGTGGTATCGGCAGGTCGGCGACAATGCTGTCGCCATTGCCCGTCAGCACGATGACCCGCTGCGCCAGCCGTATGGCTTCCGGTAAATCATGCGTTACAAGCACGGCGGCACAGGCGAGTTGCTCAAACACCTCGGCCAACTGCCCCTGCAGGTGTTCACGCGTCTTCTGGTCCAGGGCGGACAGCGGCTCATCGAGCAGCATCAGGGCGGGCCGCGCGACAAGCGCGCGGGCCACGGCGACGCGCTGCCGCATGCCGCCTGATAACTGGCTCGGGTAGAGACGGCCACTGTCGCCCAGGCCGACCTGACGCAGGGCCGCCTGCGCCGCAGCCTGGCGCTGCGCTCTGGGCACGCCATTGACCAGCAGGGGATATTCGACATTCCCCTGTGCACTGAGCCAGGGAAACAGCGCGTAATCCTGGAACACCATGGCCAGGCCGGACATGCCGGGTTGCACCGCGCGGGCAGACAGCGTCACGCTGCCCTGCTGCGGACGCACCAAGCCCGCCAGTATGCGCAGCAGCGTGCTTTTGCCAACCCCGCTGGGCCCCACCAGCGCCACGACCTCGCGCTCGCCTAGAGTGAAGGAGCAATTGCGTATCACCTGGCGTGCTTGAAATGCATGGGAGACCGCGTCTACCCGCAGCAGGGGACGGGCCATCACCGTTCCTCCAGGTGCGGCGCGCATGCGCGCGCCAGCCATGCAATGGCGCCATTGATGCCCAGCGATACCACGCCAGTGACAACAATCGCGCCATACATCGCGGTCACCTGGAAGGTTTGCGACCACTCGAGGATGCGAAAGCCGATGCCGGCGTTTGCGCCCAGCATTTCGGCGGCGACGACGGCAAGCCAGGCGCTGCCCAATGCAAGCCGCAGGCCGGCCAGCAGGTGTCCGAATACGGCGGGCAGGTAGACGCTCGCCAGCAGCCAGGGCAGATTCGCGCCCATGCTCCGGGCCGCGTCGATTAGCGTGCGGCAGGTAGCGTCGAGCCCAGCCAGGACATTGATGAACAGAGGCGGCCAGGCGACCCAGACAATGATGGCGATCGTGCTCTTGCCGCCCAGTCCGAAGATCAGCAGAAAAGCCGGCAGCAGCGCCAACGGAGCAATGCCGCGCACCAGTTCGACCAGGGGAGCCGTCAGCCATCGGAACGGCGCATAAAAATGGGCCAGCGCCGCTGCCGGCAGCGCGAACAGGCAGGCAAGCACAGTACCGGCCAGCACGGCATGCAGGCTGGCTCGCATGTCGGCCAGCAGCGGACCGTGCCACAGCAGCGAAGGCAAGGCCGCCAGCACCTCACCGGGCGGTGGCAGATAGACAGGGTCGAGCAGCTGCAGGCGGATCAACGCTTCCCATGCCAGTAGCGCAGCGGCAACGCCCAGCAGGCCAAGCAGCTGCGGCGCGCGCCGATCCCGCCAGCGGCCAGCATGGCCAGGGCCGCCCAGGCCGGTCGCAGGGCGGGCCATCACGGATTGAAGCGGTCCGTGGCGCAGGCATCGCCCCGCAGGCCAGGCGCCTGCCTCAGGCCACCGTCCTGCCGCATGACATCGAGCCAGAACTGGACATCGCGCATCCGCACCTGCGCATTGCTGGTATAGCGGTGCGCCACCATCACGCTTTGCTTGAGGCCCAGCGCCCTGGCCATGATCGCATTCCCGTGCTGGATATCGTTCTGCAGGAAGGCGACGGCCTGGCGATAGCCGGCCAAAAAGCGGCTGACCGTATCGGCCTGCTCTTCCAGCATCTTTTTGCGGAAAAATACCAGCGAAAACTGCCGCTCGCCGATGATGTCGGCTCCCGTAAAGAGCCGACGCAACTTGGTCTGCGCTGCCATCGATACGCTATAGGGATCGATCAGCGCGGCAACATCGATCAAGCCCGCCAGCAAGGCCTGCTCCTGGCGCTCATGCGGCAGTGTCACGAAATGGACCTCCGACTTGGCAATGCCGAGCTTGCGCAGCGCGAGCAGCGTGGTGTAATAGAAGGAACCGGATAGGGAGTTGACGGCGATGCGACGCCCGCGCAGGTCGGCCATGCCCTTGACCGGCCCCGCGTGCAGGACGAACCATTGCTGCAGAGGAGCATCGGCGAATTCCGTCTGAGAATCGGCAACCCCAATTACCCCGACGCCCTGCGCTGCCGCATTGGCCAGGCCCGTGATCGCAGCATGGCCGGCATCGAGCTGGCCCAGTCCTGCCGCCTGGACGATGGCCGGGCCGCTGCTGAAATTGCCGGTCATGGCGACATGCACGCCGGCAGACTTGAAAAAGCCTGCTGCGATGCCGATGTACACGGGCTGGTAGTTACGAAACGTGCCCCAGCGCACGACAGGCAAACCGGCCGCCGCTGCCTCCTTGGCAGCAAGACCTGGGCAGGCAGCAACAACAGCCAGCGCCGCCGACGAAGTTAACAGCGCGCGGCGGGTGCGGCAGTATTTGGACATGGGCATCATCGGGCTTGGGCGCGGACGGATCGCAGGCTAGGATTTCATGACATCCATGTCCTTCAGCGAACCGGGCGGCAAGCCTGCTATCTCCAGGTGAAAGCCTGCCGTATCGATGGCATGCTGATACGCGCGGTTGCTGCTTCCCAGCGCCAGGCGCAGTTGCACTTCAAACCCGCGCCAGGCCTCGGCAAACAGACGCGGATCAAACAGCATTTCCACTTCCAGCCTGGGGCGCCGCTCCCCGCGCGATACCAGCCGCCATTTGGGAAAGGCATCGCCCTCCGTTGGCGTGACCAGCGAATGGCGCGTATTGTCGATCCGGCCCACCAGCGGATCATGGTCGAGCGCTTCCTGGATATCCCCATAACGCACGGGATACAGGTCGTCGCCAGCGGCGCTGTCGATCACGATACTGTGGTCCACCTTGCCCCATGGCTTGAAACCGCATTCGCCTGCCATCTCGCAATATGTGCCTATTTGCACGACGTCGCCGCTGTCGAAGCGAAGCGCCGGCATGGCATGATCGTGCTCTTCCAACAGGCGCGTCACCAACAGACGGCCGTTGGCATGCGGCGCGGTGAGCAGCCGGTCCCGGGTATCGACCACTTCGGGATAAATAGTGTCAGGGAAATGATAATAACCGCAATACGGACATTCATGCGCGCGAGCATTCTGAATTTCAGTGAATCCATAATGATCTATTAACTTCGCACTCAATACCGATTCAATTTTATTTCGCCAGGATTGCGTCACGAACGAAGAATTCGTATGTACTTCCTTCAGGCCAGATCCATGCAGTTCAATATTATTCACCAATATATAATGAACCAATTTCTTTGCAGCCGGCAACGGTATCGAGATGCGGGAAAACTGCTCTTCATATCCGGCGAAATTATATTTCGTCTTTAATATCTCGATCATGATGCGGTAGCCATCCTCATCGCGCAAAGGCGCGATCAGCGCCCCCACATCGCGCGGAAAGTGCGGCACGGTCCCCTGGCGGCCATCGCCGGCCTTCAGGTACAGCGGGCGCAATGCTTCGCCGGGCGACGGTGCAACGGGCGGCGCATAGGGCGGCATATAACCCCACTGCAAGGTCGGCATGCCCGTGGTGCCCCCCGTGCGTATCATGAAATGGGGAAGCGACGCATTCGTCTGCAGCCACTCCTGCGCCAGGATCCGGTATTGCGCCTTGTCCATGATGGGCAGGCTGCGCAGCGATTGCAGGTCAATTTCCCGCTCGGCAAGCTCCGGCATCACGCGCCGCAGCGAGGGCAGCCTCTGGCGGCTCAAGCCCCAGGTGCGTGTCAAATGAAAGTTGCGCGACAATTCCAGAGGCGACATGGCAGCTCCTGTTGGATTGCAATTAACCAGATAAGATATATTTGGCGCAGGCCTTAAAACAGTACAAATAGAATTCACATGCCTGTCGCACGTTTGTAATTCCATGTATCCCATATTATAATCAGATTTCTTTCACCGCACACCACTATGCTCCGGCATTATTTTTCGGGACAATTTTGCAACGCTGATGTCATGCATCGGGAATATTTTTTCCCATGGTTATACCTTATTAAACTATCGATAGGATAGGAATATGAGAAACAACACGGTCGCGCGCCAATTAAATACCAGAGCCATGCATTTTTTAGCAGAAAACATGGCGCAGCAAACCATTCAATTGTCACTCATCGAAGCAATTGCCGACACAGTCCTCGCCTGTGGTGACGCTGACATGTTGTTGACGGGGTCGCTATCCACGGGCAGCGGCGATGCCTATTCAGATATCGACCTCGCCATGTGCTGCGATGACCCGACAAGCCGGCTGCGCCTCCAGGCCGCCGTCGCGCAATGCCTGCAGCAGCACGGACGCGCGATAGCTCAGTTCCCGGCGACCCATTTGCAGATGCCCGACCTCCTGATTCATTTCTGGGATTGCCAGGACACCCTGGTCAAGATCGATATTCACTATCTACATGCAAGCGCAGCAAGCCAGCCTCAGCAAGGGCTGCTGCTGGTGGGCATTCCACCGTTCCGGGCGTCGGCGCCGCATGCGGCCGGACATGCGGCGTCAGCAGATCCAGCTTTTCTCGAAGATACGTACAATAAATTTTGCGGCTGGATCTGGTACACCCACACCAAGATTGCCCGTGGCGAGTATTGGGAAGCCGGCGACTCGCTCGACGTCATGCGCGCGAAGGGCTTGCTACCGATGCTGCAACTGGCGCACGGCTTGCCGCTGGAAGGATACCGCCACGCGGAGCAGCGCCTGAGCCCCCAACTGCTGGTGCGCCTGGCCGAAACGCGTTGCGATGGGCTGGCACCCACCCAGTTGTATCGTGCCCTCTTTGCAAGCTGCCGCTTCTTTGCCGAGACGGTCCAGCTGGTTTCGGCCAGCCACGGCGACGCCTGGCTCACTGCCCGGCTGGAACAAATGGTCGATTTTGTTCTACGCACAACTGAACCGGCGCATGCCGACAGCAGCAGGCCCGGCCCGAAGGCCCGCTAATCTGCCACCAGACAGGAGGAGCATCATGCTACGGATGGATGCGATCAAGCGCTATTATTCGGACGTCGACGCCTGTCTGCACACCTGCCTGCAACGGCATTGCCAGCAATTGGTCGCTGCCCCTTCGATAGACGAGAAGATAGCCGTCGGGCTTGCGCTGGACGGCCTGCTGCAACTGTTTTGCGCAGTCGGCGCGCGCCGGGCGCAGATCGCCACGGACGAGATCATCAGCCTGCCCGACATGCCGGCGATCGCTGCGGCCATCATGCCGCCGCAGGGACCGGCGGCCCTGGCGGCGCGTGCCCGGACGTTGCTGCCGGCCTTATCCAGCGCCATCCTGTTTGCGCCGGAAATGCCGCTCATGACCTTGCTCGTGGAAAAACTGCCCTTGCTGGAGCAGCGCCACGCGGCTGGCGACAGCACTCCGCCACGGCAACCGGCCCGCGACGCCGCGCTGCACTGGTCTGCCGTCAAGCCGTTCCGCTTCATCGAAGGACGCGGCATCCTCGACGATGACGCAAACTACCTGGGCTTTCTTTTTTACGTACTGGTCGACGTCGAAATCTCCGCAATGGAAATTTGTGCCTACATGCTCCTGGATAACCCGGACATGCCGGACGCCTTCATGGGCGACATGGGCCGGCAGATATGGGATGAGGCCCGCCACGCAAGCTACATCCAGGCGCTGTACCTGGAGCGCGGCGGCATCATCGGCGCCTTCCCTTATACCAACACGGTACTGGAACGCTTCATGTCGGCGGACAATCTCCTGGACGGCCTGATCGTCCAGCAGTTGCTGCAGGAGGCCAATGCGGTCGAGACCAACCTGAACCTTGCCACCCATTTGCAGCGCGCGGCGCGTGAAGAGGAGACGCTGAGCTTTCTGGTCATCAATAATGACGAAGCGCTGCATGCACGCATCGGCAACCGATGGCTGCACTATCTGGCGCAGCGCGATGGACTGAGCGAAGAGCATGTGTTTGCGCAAATGCTGCGGCTATCGAAAAAAGTCGGCCTGCCCGTCTTCGGCACCGGCGGATGGCGCGATACGCTGCGCTCCGACATCGGTTTTCCCACCTGGCTGATCGAGAAGAAAAAGATGCTGCTCAGCCTGACCTGATGCATCCCTTGCCTGGCACAGGGATGCAAGACAGTCCCCCTCTCCCGCCCCTATCGTCCACTCACCTGGCGCTCGAAGCGCAGCTGGCGCGAGACATCAGACTGGTCCGTCGCCAGGAATCCGTCGGCATGAGGTTCGATGCGAAAGCGCGAATTGCCAATGAACATGGAGCTATCCCGCAAGTTGCCCGATTGCACTTCACCACGGCTATAGTGGATAACCGGTCATCTGCTTGCACCATGAGCTTCACCATCGCTTTTTGACGGCTATTGAAAGCGGAAAACTCGCCCGCATTCCATCGCTGCACTGGCTGAGGTAGTTGATTATCCTGCTGCTGCGCCTTGTTATTGGCTTTGGCCGCCATCGGGTAACGGTCGTTCAGCACGTTTGCCGCCTTGTGCTGCTTGTACATGATGGAAGCCGCCCGATGTTGCTTAATTTTTTACAACATATTGCGCAATATATTGTATTCTTGAGTTTCACCGGGGGAGAAACCTTAGAATGCGCTATCACTCATGTCTGCTTCAAGCGCTGTCGGCGCTGTCCATCATTTGCGCATCGGGCGCATTTGCCGAGGTGCCGGGCATCTCGCGAGACGAAAAGGGTGCGATCATCGCCTCCCTCGACAGCACCTTGAATACGAACTACGCGTTTCCGGACATCGCGCGAAAAATTGTACCCGTGCTTCAGGAGCGTCTGAAAAAGGGAGATTATGATTCGGCGGCAACGAAGGCAGCGTTTGCGAGCAAGCTGACCGACGATCTCATCAAAGTCAGCGGCGACCTGCATTTCCTCGTGGGAGCCGACTCCCAATGGATCGCGGAATTCAAGGCAAAGGCCAACCCGGCGCTCAAGGCCAAGATACGAAAAGAGGAATTGAGCAGGTTGGAAGAGGCCAATTTCGGTTTCGACGAGGTCGCTCGCCTGAAGGGCAATATCGGTTATATACGGTTCAGCTATTTTGCCGATCCCGAGCTTGCCTATGATACGGCCGCGTCCGTTATGCGCTTCGTCGGCAATACGGATGCCGTCATCATCGATTTGCGCTATAACAATGGCGGACATCTGGAAATGGCGCAATTCCTGGCGAGCTATTTTTTCTCCAGCGAGAAAGACCAGCTGCTCTTCGACTACTATTACAATGAGGATGGCAAGCGTATCCAGCGCGGACAATGGGTACTGCCGGGCCTGCCGGGCAAGCGCATGGTGGACAAGCCCGTCTATATCCTGACCGGCTCCACGTCGTTTTCCTCCGCAGAATGGTTTTCCTATGCGATGAAGAAGCTCGGGCGGGCTACGCTGATCGGCGAGCGGACCGCTGGCGGTGCGCATCCGGTTGCGCGCAAGCCGCTGAACGACGATTTTTTCGTGCAAGTGCCGATCGGCCAGATCCAGGACCCCGTGGACCATGGCGATTTCGAAGGTGTCGGCGTGCAACCTGATATCCCTAGCCCCTCTATTCGCGCGCTTCCTCTGGCGCACAAGCTGGCGCTTGAACATCTGGCGAAGACCGATGACGCCAGGCGAACCGAACTTGCCTGGCTGCTCCCGAGCCTGACGGCAGCGATCGAGCGCCCGCACGTCGATGCCGCGGTGTTGACAAAAGCGGCCGGAAAATATGAAGGCCGCCAGATCATCCTGGACAATGGCACGCTTTACTATCTCTGGCGCGAACGGTTTCGGGTCGCGCTTGAGCCGATCGGTCCCAACCTGTTCGCCGTGGAAGGCGTGTCGGATTTTCGATACCGCCTGAATACCTTGCGCGGAAAAGTGACGGAGCTGGAACGCGTGAACAAGGATGGCAGCATCCAGAGGTACAAGCGCCTTGACTAAAAAGACCCATCAACCGGCCCCGATCGATGACGCCGTGTTTCTCGGCCGCGCTGTCGAACGGCTGAGCGTCCTGATCGCCGAGCAATCCAAGACTGTCTTCGATACGATGGGAATCGTCATCCCGGTCCGCTCGTGTTCGCTGATGACGGTTCTGGCAACGCTCGGCACGGCCTCCGCCGCGGATCTGGCGCGCGAACTCGGACATTCGCACCAGCTGGTCATGCAAAAGATACCAAAGCTGCTCCGTCTGGGCCTCATACGGTATCGGAACGATGACAATGATGCCCGGCGACGGCTATTGGAGCCCACGGAGGAAGGCTTGTCGCAGCTCGCGAAATTCGAGCAGTGCACGGTGCTGATCCGGGCGGCCTATGCCGGCCTGTTTGCCGAGGTGGGGGACGTCAGGCAATTCGTGGACCGGGCCGCCGATGCGCTCAACGAGAGGCCGCTGGACAAGCGCATCCATTCCCCGGCGCGTTTGACCTGACGCACAAGCAGTTTTGTCTTCATTTTTTACTGGCTATCCCCATGCTTTCCATGATCCTGGCCGTATTATCCTTGCAGTCCAGCTCATCGGGTTTTGCCTCGATCATCTGAATCACCGACAAAAGATGGGCCTTGTTCTGCGCCAGCCGCACTTCCAGGGACTCGATATCGGCGATCTTCTTCTTGAGCGCCACCATCAGCTCATCATGTTTCCATGATGAAATATCCTCCGGCAAGACTTGCCTGATTTCGTCCAGGGAAAAGCCCGCCTGCTGGGCGTCGGTGATGATGGACAGTACCGCCACCGCTTCCAGCGGATAGTCGCGGTAGCCGTTCGATTGCCGGTCCACGGCTTTCAGCAAGCCCTTGGCTTCGTAGAAACGTATCGTGGACGCCGCCAGGCCGCTGCGCTTGGCCAGTTCGCCGATTTTCATCGTTTTTCCTGCTCCCCTATTCTGGTTTGTTGTTTCGCAAAGCCGCGAGCAGCGCTTGCGCCACTTCCTTGCCCGATCCGGGATTCTGGCCCGTGACGAGGCGGCCATCGGTCATCACGAAGCTGCCGAACGGTAGAAAACCCTTGTATCCCAGGCTGCGCTCATCGAGCGGCACGGCGCCGCCGTTCGGGCTGACAAAGTCGACGCCATAGCCGGCTTCCTTCAGCGCGTCATACACGTGCGTGAGTTCCGTGAGCCAAAGCCCGGTATGGTCGTTTCTGCTCGGATACTGGGAATGATTGGTCATGACCACGAGTACCGTGCCCCGTTCCCGCTTTGGCGCCGCCGGTTCCGCAGCAACGATTTGCATGAACAGCAAGGGCATGAGCGCGAAGAAAAGCTGCTTGAAAACTGACATGGGATCGTCCTCCTGATGGTTGCGTGGCCTGCGCCATGTGATCCACTATAAGCTTAAAGCCAACTTGAATGTCAAGCGGCAGATGGGCGGTGACAGGAGTTTGTTGTCTCAGGCTGCTGCGTTTCTTCCAGCCCGTGTCGCGAACGGCACACAGGCAAAAAAAGTGCGTTTTAGAGCTTGACCTTCAAGTTAGCTTAAAGCTTATCGTAAGGCCATCGCAACCCTGGAGATAAGCATGAAGCCTTTTACCCCACTGACGCTGCCCAATGGAAGCGTCATTCCGAACCGCCTCGCCAAAGCCGCCATGGAAGAGAACATGGCTGACAACGATCACGCGCCCTCACAGGAGCTGATCCGCCTGTACCAGTCGTGGGCCGACGGCGGCGTTGGCTTGATGATCACAGGAAACGTGATGATCGACCGGCGCGCCATGACGGGACCGGGCGGCGTGGTGCTCGATTCTGCGCAATTTGGCGCCCGCTTCGAGCAATGGTCCCGCACTGCCCGTTCACGCGGGGCGCAGATCTGGATGCAGATTAACCATCCCGGACGCCAGATGCCGGCCGCCATGGGACAGGAAACCATCGCGCCCTCGGCCGTGCCCATGGATATGGGCAACTTTTCCAAGCAGTTTTCCGCGCCGCGTGCAATGACGGAAGCCGACATTGCCGACGTGAAGCAACGCTTTATCAACTCTGCCAAGCTGGCGGAACAGTTCGGCTTTACGGGCGTGCAAATCCATGCCGCGCACGGCTACCTGCTCAGCCAGTTCCTCTCCCCTATTACAAATAAACGCACGGACCGCTGGGGCGGCTCGCTCGAGAACCGGGCGCGGCTGCTGGTGGACGTCGTCAACGGGGTGCGGCAAGCCGTGGGCAAAGGCTTTGCCGTCGCCGTGAAGCTCAACTCGGCGGATTTCCAGAAAGGCGGCTTCAGCTCGGAGGACGCCAGGCAGGTGGTTTCCATGCTCAACAGCCTGGGCGTGGACCTGATCGAATTGTCCGGCGGCAGTTATGAAGCCCCTGCCATGCATGGCCAGACCCGCGACGGCCGCACCTTGGCCCGCGAAGCGTATTTCCTGGAGTTTGCCAAGGACATCGCCACCGTGGCCACGATGCCCATCATGGTGACGGGCGGCATACGCCGCTACCCGGTGGTCGAGCAAGTGCTGGGCAGCGGCATTGCCATGGCAGGCATGGGAACGGCGCTGGCCATCGACCCGCACTTGCCGAAAGCATGGCGTGCCGATCAATCGGCCAGTCCCTTGCTCAGGGCCATTACCTGGAAAAACAAGGTGCTGTCGTCGATCGGCTATATGGCGATGGTCAAGTATCAGCTGCGGCGCCTGAGCCAGGGCAAGCCAACGAAGCCCAATGTGGCGCCCGCCCTGGCGCTGGCGATGCAGCAATGGGAAACCGCCATCAGGAACCGGCAGTATCGCCGCCGGATGAACAGGCTGGCGCCCGGCGGCCTGTGACTCAATTAATTCCAATCCAACATGAAAGGTGCAAGCAATGAACATGAAAATTGCCGCGGCGGTATCCGCATTGATATGGAGTGCCGCCGCAGCCCCGTCGTGGGCCGACAGTCCTGCCGAAACCAAGCCGGTCATCATCAATATCGCCGGCCATGACCTGCCGGTGGCGGCCGGCGGCCTGTACGACCGCTATCGCTCGAATCCGCCCTTATCGGTGATCGCGGCGGAAGCGCCAGACGTGGACTTGAGCTGGTTCAAGGGTATCAAAAAAGAAAAGGTCGCCATCGGCTTTGACTCGTATTCGCCGAATTTCTATTATAAAAACAGCAAAATCACGGCCGTCTTCACGGCCGACCTGGCCAGGCTGAAGGAGCTGATGCCGGAAGATATTTTGCGGGAAGTCCAGCCACTGCAAGTGTGGCCGGGCCGGGGCGCGGTGGCGTTGACGGCCTACGCCTATGAATACTGCGACAACGACAGCTACAATGAAATTTCCCTGGCGATCGTGACCAACAAGCCCGGCACCACCAGTTTCGGCCCTTTCACCTTGCTGGGGCAATCGCTGTCGAAGGATTTCTGGGGCTATGTGCTCAAGCTGCCCGTCAACACGGAACTGGCCAGGGTGCGCGGTGTCGTTGGCTACAATCTGCCCAAGTGGCTGACCGGCATCGAGCGCAAGGAAACGGACGCCGCCGTCTCCTTTGAAGTCATGGACAGCGCAACGGGCAAACTCGATTTTGTCTTCGCGGGGAAAAAGCTGGATGGCCTGTCGCACCAGCCCGAACTGGTGACGAACAGCTTCACCAACAAGGATGGCGCCGGCACGCTGACGTATGGCTATGCCGTTTCGCGCCAGCTCAGCCATGCAACGAGCACGAGCGCGGAAGCGGTCGACCTGGCACTGGGCGATGGCAGCTTCTCCAGCTATCTCAAGTCATTGAAGCTGGGGAAGATGATGAAATATGAATATTTGCCGGAATTTCAAAATGCGCTGTATGCGCCGAAACCCTTATTAATAGGTCAGTAACAGGCTACTTGCCCGGCGTCTCGTGTTCCATGGCCGCCGCGGCAAGGGCGCGCGCATCGAGCGGCATGGATTCCTTGCGCTCGCTGTAGCGGCTGGTCAGGTAATCGGAGCGGTCGCGCACGACCAGGGTGAATTTGTACAATTCTTCCATGACGTCGACCAGGCGGTCGTAATACGGCGACGGCTTCATGCGGTCGTTGTCGTCGAACTCCTGGTAGGCCTTGGCGACGGACGACTGGTTCGGGATCGTCACCATGCGCATCCAGCGGCCCAGCACGCGCAAGCCGTTGACGGCGTTGAACGATTGCGAGCCGCCCGACACCTGCATCACCGCCAGAGTGCGCCCTTGGGTGGGACGCACGCTGCCCATTTCCAGCGGCAGCCAGTCGATCTGCGACTTGAACACGCCCGTCACGGCGCCATGACGTTCCGGACTGCACCAGACCTGGCCTTCCGACCACAGCGACAGCTCGCGCAATTCCCGCACCTTGGGATGATCAGGGCTGACGCTGTCGACCATGGGCAAGCCATGCGGGTCGAAGACCCGTGTCTCGGCGCCGAAATGCTGCAGCAGCCGCTCCGCCTCCAGGGTCAGCAAACGGCTGAATGAACGTTCACGCAAGGAGCCGTACAGCAGTAGGATGCGTGGCGGATGCGTGGCCACCGCCGGCGGCGCCAGTTTATCGAGGGTCGGCGTGTCGAGGTGGGCTGCGCTGATGTTGGGCAAGTCATGCATGATGGTTTCCTTATTCAATAATTCCATAATAGTCGAATTATGGAATTGATGGAAGCCTGTTTTGCACCTGAGTAAACGCCTCCCTCCCGGCATATGTTGATGTAGATCAATCAATTTTTGAATCGTGTGCAGCAGAATATGATCATGCGCAAGCCGCTATTCAAGCGACGATGGTTCGGCCTGCACCCTGCACTACACGTACCCACTTCATAAGGAATACCATGATCCCCACTACCATGAAAGCCGCCGTTGTCGAACAACTGGGTCAGCCGCTGGTGCTGCGCGACGTACCCGTGCCGGTGCCTGGCCCCGGCCAGATCCTCGTCAGGACGGAAGCGTGCGGCGTCTGCCACACGGACTTGCATGCGGCACGCGGCGACTGGCCCGTCAAGCCGTCGCCGCCATTCATTCCCGGCCACGAAGGCATCGGTGTGGTGGTGGAGTTGGGCACGGGCGTGACCGAGGTGCGGCTGGGCGACCGGGTCGGCGTGCCCTGGCTCTATTCCGCTTGCGGCCATTGCGAACATTGCCTGGCAGCCTGGGAAACCGTGTGCGCCGAGGCGCAGTTCGGCGGTTACACGAAGAACGGCGGCTTCGCCGAATACATCCTGGCCGACCCGCGCTACGTCGCGCATATCCCGGCCGGTCTTTCTGCAGTGCAGGCGGCCCCCATCATCTGCGCGGGCGTAACGAGCTACAAGGGCATCAAGGAAACGGGCGCACGGCCGGGCCAGTGGCTGGCCGTATCCGGCATCGGCGGACTGGGCCACCTGGCCATCGAATATGCGGTGGCGATGGGCTTGCGCGTGGCGGCCGTCGACATCGATGAAGGCAAGCTCGAGCATGCACGCGCCCTCGGCGCCGAAGTGACGATCAATGCGCGCCAGGGCGACCCCGTGGCGGCCTTGCGCGAAGCGACGGGCGGCGGCGCGCACGGCGTACTGATCACGGCGCCGTCGATCGATGCCTTCCAGCAAGGCGTGGCGATGACGCGCAAGCGCGGCACCTGCGTGCTGGTGGGCTTGCCGCCGGGCGACTTCCCCACGCCGCTGTTCGACGTCGTCGCCAATTGCGTGACGATACGCGGCTCTTTTGTGGGCACGCGCCAGGACATGGCCGAGGCGCTGGCGTTTGCCGCCACCGGCAAGGTCAAGGCCGGCATCGAATTGCAGCCGCTGTCGGCCATCAACGACGTCTTCAACCGGCTGGAACATGGCAAGGTCGCCTCGCGCGTGGTGCTCGATTTCAGCGGCAGCTGAGCGCGACTCCGGCCGCGCGGCCGCTGTGTCCTATGGTGCGACGGCAAGCAATTGCCGTTGTTATGATGGCATTTCATAAAAGACACAACAAGGACACAGCGATGAAAAAAATCCTCTCCAGCCTGCTGGCCTGCGCCGCCCTCGCCTGGCCGCTTGCGGCCGGCGCGGCCGGCCAGGCCCCGTCAACGCTGCCCGGACACTATTACCTGCAAGGCGTGATGGAAACGGGGTCCGAGCTGCTGCTGAAAAAGGACGGCACCTTCGAATGGACGCTCAGCTACGGCAATACCGACGAGCAAGCCAGCGGCGAGTGGCGCGTTGCCGGCGACACGGTGACCCTGGTGACGGGCAACGGCGGCAAGGAGCCGCAGTTCCGCGTGTTCGAGGAAGCGGAAATGCGCATCCAGAAGCCTGCCGAAGCGGGCCTGTGGGTGGCCATCGTCGGCTTCCCCAAAGTGGGGCCGATGGCCGGCGTGGAGGTGAAATTCGAGGCGCAAAGCGGCAAGACGGCCACGGCCGTGAGCGTGGCGAACGGCGACGCCATCGTGCGCATGCCGGCCTCGGAACGCTGGGTGCGCGCCGGCTTGCGCCGCCAGGGGGCGAAGGCCGACTACCAATGGCTGGCCGTGCCGCCCGCGCGCGCGCAGGAGCGCATCGCCGCGTTCGCCGTCACCGACCCGCAATGGCTGCGGGGCCAGGCATTCCAGAAGCTGGCCTTGCGCGTCGTCAAGGGCGGCCTGAAAGTCGACGATGCGGACAATGGCCTGGCCAGGGGCCTGTACGCCAAACCGGCATCGAAGCCGTAGCCTTCTTCCCTCCTCCTTCCATTCTCCACGCACGCTGTCCTGGTCAAGAATATCGGCCAGCACAGCGCCGTTTGCACCCGCGCACGCCCGTGCGCCGTTGACACCCTGCACCGTCTGTCCTATAGTCGCCGGGTTAACGACAAATGAGAATGAGAATCATGTTCAGTTCTATCAAGAAATGGCTGGTCTGCTATCCGCTCGTGGCTGCCAGCCTCAGCCTGTTACTGGCCGGAGGCGCGCAGGCGCAGGCGACCGATCCTGGCGCCGGCGCCAAACAGTTGTGGCAACTCATTGATTATGTTGCCGTCGATTACAGCGGCGCCGTCGAGCACGGTAAAGTGGTCAGCGAGGCGGAATACGCGGAAATGCTCGACTTTACCGACAACGCGACGACGCAGATCGCCGCCCTGCCCGCCCACGCATCGCAGGCGGCCATCGCCGCCGCCATCGCCGACCTGCGCAAAGCCGTCGTGGCCAAGGCCGATGGCGTGGAAGTCAAGCGCCTGGCGCACCACGCGAACGGCTTGCTGATTGCCGCCTACCCGATCCCCGTGGCGCCGAAGGTGCTGCCGAACCTGGCGCGCGGCGCGGCCCTGTATGCGGCCCAGTGCGCTTCTTGCCACGGCGTGGCCGGCGGCGGCGACGGTCCGTTGGCGGCCAGCCTGGAACCGAAGCCGATCGCCTTCACGGATGGCGATCGGGCGCAGTCGCGCAGCGTGATGGCCCTGTACCAGGTCATTTCGCAAGGCGTGGCAGGCACCTCGATGGCCAGTTTCGGCCAGCTGTCCGAAAACGAGCGCTGGGACCTGGCTTTTTTTGTTGGCGGCATGTCGCACGACGCGGCGGCGCGCAGCCACGGCGAAAAGCTGTGGCAGGACGATCCACGGGCCAAGCAACTGTATGCGGACCTGGCCGCCGTGACGACCGTGACGCAGGAAGCGGCGGCCGCCAAGCTGGGCGCGGATGAGGCCTTGGCCCTGACGGCATACCTGCGCAGCCATCCTGACAAGGCCGAGGCGCACAAGCCTGCCGGCCTGGCCCTGTCGCGTATGCGCCTGGCCGAAAGCCTGGCCGCCATGCATGCGGGCGACCGCGCAGGCGCCACGCGCCTGGGCCTGTCCGCCTACCTGGACGGTTTCGAGCCGATCGAGCCGATGGTCGGCGCACGCAACAAATCCCTGCTGCTGGCCGTGGAAAACGCCATGCTGGCCTACCGTTCCGCCGTTGCCAAGGGCACGGTGGCCGACGCCGAGGCGGCCGGCGAAACGCTGCAGCAACTGTTTACCCACGTGGAAGCGGAACTGGGCGACGCCAAGGCCGATCCGATGACGACTTTTGTCGGCGCGCTGACGATACTGCTGCGCGAAGGCGTGGAAGCGCTGCTGATCGTCATCGGCATCATCGCCTTCCTGCGCAAGGCCAAGCGCAACGACGTGCTGCCTTACGTGCATGCGGGCTGGGCCAGCGCCCTGGTGGCGGGCGGCCTGACGTGGGTGGCGGCGACGTATCTGGTGACCATCAGCGGCGCCAGCCGCGAGGTGAGCGAAGGGCTCGGTTCCGTGTTCGCGGCCCTGGTCCTGCTCAGCGTGGGCCTGTGGATGCACCAGAAGAGCAGCGCCGGGCGCTGGCAGGAATATTTGCACGAGAAACTCACGGCGGCGATGACGCGGCGCTCCGCCTGGGGCCTGTTCGCCCTGGCCTTCATCGCCGTCTACCGCGAAGTGTTTGAAACCGTGCTGTTCTATTCCGCGCTGGCGGCGGACGGCAATGGCGGCGCCCTGCTGGGCGGCTTCCTGGTGGCCATCGTGCTGCTGGTGGTGATCGCCTGGGCCTTGCTGCGCACCAGCGCCCGCATGCCGATCGGCAAGTTCTTCTCGTGGACATCCGCCTTCGTGGCCGTGCTGGCCGTGATATTGATGGGCAAAGGCGTCGCCGCACTGCAGGAAGCGGGTTGGGTCGGCGTCACCCCCGTCGACTTCATGCGCATCGACCTGCTGGGCATCCTGCCGACGGCGGAAACCCTGCTGGCGCAGGCGGCCATCCTGGCCATCATCATCGCCGGCTATGGCTGGAACCGCGTTTCCGCAGGCAAGCGCAAGCTGGCCTGACATTAAGTTCGCCCCTTGAAGCGCGCCGGTACGGGCGTTTCCGCCAGCCCCCGATAGCAGCAGGCCGCCATCGGGGGCTGTTGCATTGCGGCGGCTTAGCGCGCCGTGGCGCCCGACGACTTGTTGCCGTGTACTTTTACGCCTGCCAGCCAGGTCTCCTCCACCACGATGTCGCGCAGCTTGCGCACGGTCTCGTCCAGCGGGTCTTGCGCCAGAATCACCAGGTCGGCCCGCTTGCCGGCTTCCAGTGAGCCGACCAGGTGATCGAGGTGGCAGTGCCAGGCGGCATCGAGCGTGACGGCGCGCAAGGCCGCCATGCGGCCCAGGCGCTCATCCGGATTCAGCACCTCTTTCGCCGGCGCGGCTTCCATGGTGCGGAACACCGCCTGCTCCATCATGCGCAAGGGGCCCAGCGGCGAGACGAAATGGTCCGAATGCAAGCTGATGCGCATACCCGCTTGCAATGCCGAGTGGCAACGGTCCAGCAACTGGGCGCGCTCCTGGCCAAAAATGGTGTGCTGGAACGTATGCCCCCAGTAGCCGACGTGGCCGATGAGGAAACTGGGATTCAATTGCAGTTCCGCCATCTTGTCGATTGCCGCGTCATTCAGCAGCGACGCGTGCTCGACGCGCAGCCGCAGCTGGCGCCGCTTCCGCGCCTCCTCTTCGCCGGGACCGCCCGGCTGCGCGGTCAGTACCTGCGCGTAGCTGTCCAGCACATATTCCACCGCCTTGTCGCCGTTGGCGTGCACCAGCACGGGCCAGCCGTGCCCCACCGCCTTGTCCAGCATGCGGGTGAACACGGACGTCTCGGGATAATTGCTCAGGCCAGTGTCCGGCACCCCGGGAACGGAGTGCTCGTGCGAACAGGCATAGGGCTCGCTCTGGTAGCCCGTCAAGCCCTGGTTGGAGCCATCCGCGATCAGCTTGATCGCCTTGATGCTGAAACGCTGGTCGCCGCGGCTGTCCAGATCCGGCGTGTAGCGCTGCAGCCAGTGGTCCAGCGCCTGTTCTTCGGGTTTGGTGAACAGCGCGGCACCGATGCGCACGGGCCCCAGGTGCGCCGCCAGCTTGAGCAAGCCGATTTCCAGCTGCGGCTGCTCGGTGGCACCGAGGCCGGCATCGAAGACGGTGGTGATGCCCATGGCGGATGCGTTGTCCAGCACCTGCTTCAGGCTGGCCACAAATTCCAGCAGTCTGGGTTGCGGCGCGACCAGCAGCGCCTTGGCGATATTGATCTCGGTCAGCACGCCGGAAGGGGTGTCCGTGATGCCAGCCGCGTTCAGCGCGGCGGTATTCAGATAGGCAAGGTGGCCGGAAGAGTTCATCAGCAGGATGGGCACCGTGCCGCTCAGCGGATCCAGCCGGCTGGCGGTGATATCTTCCCAATCGAGCATCAGCGAGGGATCGACGCCGAAACCGAGCACCCAAGGGTTGCCATTCTTGTCTTTCGGCAGCGTGTCCGGCTGGGCCAGCGCGTTGCCGATCTGCCGGCTGATGCTGTGGAAACTGTATTCAGGATCCAGCTCCTGTTGCAGGGGGGGCTGCTGGAACGGCGTGAGCGGCAGCCAGCTCCTGTACAGCGCGCTGGGCAGGACGTGCATGTGGGGTTCGACGAAACCAGGCAGCAAGGTGCGTCCGTTCAAATCCGTCTCGCCCGGCTGGTGCGGCTGCATGGCCAGGCGCACCGCGTGCAGCGTGCCGGCGGCAACGATGCTGCCGCCGGCGATGCCCAGGGCCTCCACCTGGCCGCTACCGGCGCTGGCCAGGGTATGGATCACACCGTTATGGAAGATCATGGCTTGCGGCGCCAGTGTCCGGGAATGCTGGCCATAGGCTTGTTGAAACGCCGCATCGAGTTCACCGCCGGGTACGGTTTCCGTCAACAGGCCGCTAGTCAATGCTGGCAGATGGGGCAGGTTGCAGCAGGCGCAACCGAGATGGTCATGGCTCATGCAGATTCCTATCAGAAGTTAATGATTTAAATCAATGAAGTCATCCATTATTCTGGTTTAAATATACCCAACGACAGAATATCGGGAGAATATTACGTCCGGACTGGCTTGCTTGTTGCCAGTAACTATCTCGGAGCATAACGAATTGAAAATCAAAAAGACTCAAACATTGTCACGTGAATGTAAATGACTGCATGGATTTTTCTGACACCCTGCAGCGTATTTATTTTCAGAAGAATTTTATCTTCCAATGTTTCCGGCAAAAGAAATCCCGACATAGATCATCGCGTGACAATTGGATAGCTATATTTTATAAATTTTAATTATATTCAGCATTGCAGAGATTATGCCGGCCGCCCGAACAGCGGCCGTATCCAGAAATTCCCATCCATTGAATGCACCACCAACGAAAGCTTATCGATGAAAACTCAACGCGCAACAACCTGGTCGCTGGGTCTTATTGTGGCAGGCGCCCTGTTATCTTCGCATGCCTATGCGGCGAAAATTCCCGACTGCGGCAAAAGGGAACCGAGCAAAACCCTGCCCACCCCGCAAAACAGCGAATATGACGCATACCGCAATGCGAAGACGACCGCGGTGGCCGGTGGTCCGGGCAATACCGTCTTCAATAACAATGAACGCCGCCTTCCCGCCGCAGGCAAGGACGAGGTTTATTATGAATATTATCTGGGTATCGGCGGCGATGGCGGAGCCGGTTCCCATCGTGCGGTATTGCTTGTGCAGACCCCGGCGGGGAAACGCAAGCTGGTGGAACGCTATTACACGCAGGATCACTATGCGTCCTTTTGCAGCCTGAAGAACTAGTTTTTTCAAATACGAGCCGCAGCAGCGGAACACCTGCTGCGGCGCGTCGCGTGCACGATGTTCAAAACTGCGATATGATGATCGTCATGCGAAATTTACCTACTGCGACATCGAACAACTCAGGGGCCAAACCCACGGCGCTCAGCCGCAAGGAAGCCACCCACGACCGCATCGTCGAGGTGGCCACGCGCGCCATCCGCCGCAGCGGCTATGCGGGGACGGGCGTGGCCGACATCATGAAGGAAGCGGGCCTGACGCACGGCGGCTTCTATGCGCACTTCGCTTCGCGCGACGCGCTGCTGGCCGAAGCGGGCGACCGCGCGGGCGCCGAAGCGGTGGCGCTGGCGGCCCGGGTGGCCGCCTCCGCCCCGCCCGGCCAGGCGCTGCAGGCCATGCTGGCCGCCTACCTGTCGCCCGAACACATCGCCGCCATCGAGGTGGGCTGCCCCGTCTCGGCGCTGGGTTCGGAAATGCCGCGCCAGGCGCCCGAGGTGCGGCGCGCCGCCACCATCCACATCAAGGAAATGATCGACCTGTTCGCGCGCCAGCTGCCGAACTGGGGCCAGCCGGAAGCGCACGCGCAAGCCATGGCGACGGTGTGCGCCATGATCGGCACCACCATCCTGGCGCGCGCCGTCGACGAACCGGCCCTGTCGGACGCGCTGTGCGCGGCCACCCTGGCGCAGTTTCAAGAGACAAACCAGCCGTAACGCCCATGGCCCGGGTCCGTCCCGGGCTTTTTTTCAAACAGCAATATGACGATCATCATATTTTATTTCCAAAACTGTCCACCACTGAAGGAACTGCCATGAACAACAACAAGATTGCCCTGGTCACCGGCGCCTCGTCCGGCATCGGCGCCGCCACGGCCCAACGCCTGGCGCAGGCGGGCTACATGGTGTATGGCACCAGCCGCCGCGGCGCGCAAGCGCAAGACGTGCGCGACTACACGATGCTGGCGCTCGACGTCACCAGCGATGCCTCGGTGGCGACGGCCGTCGCGGCCGTCCTGCAGGCGGAGGGCCGCATCGACCTGCTGGTCAATAACGCCGGTTTCGGCGTGGCGCCAGCGGGCGCCGAGGAAAGCAGCGTGGCGCAAGCGCAAGCGATATTCGATACGAATTTCCACGGCGTTGTGCGCATGACCCTGGCCGTGCTGCCGCACATGCGGGCCCAGGGCGGCGGGCGCATCCTCAATATCGGTTCCGTCGTGGGCTTCCTGCCCATGCCCTATGGCGCACTGTATTCGGCCAGCAAGCACGCCATCGAGGGCTACACTGAATCGCTCGACCATGAAGTGCGCGGCTGGGGCATCCGCGCCAGCGTCATCGAGCCGGCCTACACGAAAACCACGTTCGAAGCCAATCTGCTGGCGCCAGATAGCCCGCTGTCCGCCTACCGGCAAGTGCGCGCGGACGTCACGCGCCGGCTGCAGGCGCTGATGGCCGGCGCCGATGATCCTGGCGTCGTGGCCGATACCATCCTGGCGGCGGCCCAGGCGCGCCAGCCGAAATTGCGCTACACGGCCGGGCCGCTGGCGGCACGCCTGCGCCTGATGCGCCGTTTCCTGCCCGCCGCGCTGATGGACGCCGGCTTGCGCAAGGACCTGCGCCTGGCCTGAGCGCCAGCGCCTTTTCAGCATTCAGAGAGAACATCATGCAAGCATTGCAACTCAAACGATACGGCGGCCTCGATCACGTGGCGTTTGCCGACCTGCCCCGCCCCGCGCCCGGTCCCGGCGAACTGCTGGTGCGCGTGCACGCCGTGGGACTCAATCCCATCGACTACCTGATTCCCAGGGGCGACTTCAAGCCGATCTTGAAAATGCGCTTGCCGGCCACCCTGGGCAGCGACCTGGCCGGCGTGGTCGTGGAAGTCGGCAGCGGCGTCACGCGCTTCAAGGCGGGCGACGCCGTGTATGCGAGCATTTTCGACACGCCACATGGCAGCCTGGCCGACTATGCCGTCGTGCCGGAACAGGCGGCCGCCCTGAAACCGGCCAACCTCGATTTCGTGCAGGCGGCGTCGATTCCCATGGTGGGCTTGACGGCGTGGCAAGCGATGCATGAGCGCATGCAGCTGCGGCCGGGCCAGAAGGTGTTCATCCCGGCCGGTTCCGGCGGCATCGGCACGTTTGCCATCCAGCTGGCCCGGCACCTGGGCGCCCGCGTGGGCACCACCACCAGCACGGCCAACGTGGAACTGGTGCGCGGCCTGGGCGCCGATGAGGTGATCGATTACAAGAAACAACCGTTCGAGGAGGTGCTGCGCGATTACGACGCTGTGCTGGGCACGGTGCGCGGCGACGGGCTGGAAAAGGCCTTGCGCATCGTCAAGCCTGGCAGTCGCGTCGTCTCGCTGATCGGCCCGCCGGACGCCGCGTTCGCCCGCGCGCGCGGCATGCACGTGGTGCTGAAACTGGTGTTCGGCTTACTCAGCCGCAAGATCATCGGCCAGGCGCGGCGGCGCGGCGCCAGCTACGCCTTCCACTTCGTGCGTCCCGACGGCGGCCAGCTGGCGCAGATCGCCGCCCTGCTCGAAGCGGGCGCCATCCGTCCCGTCATCGACCAGGTGTTTCCTTTTCTGGAGGCGAAACAGGCGCTGGCCTACCTGGCGCAGGGCCGCGCGCGCGGCAAGGTGGTGGTGCGGCTGCCCGTGCCTTGAACGGGCCGCGCCGCAACGGCGTTGGGCGCCGTGACTATGTGTGAGTTTTGCGTTGGCAATTTCGGCCATACTCGTTGTCAACCCTTTACCTATTGATACCGCTCAACTTCAATAAAGGTAGCTCATGCGCGTTTTCCCGGAATGCTGCTGGTTCGCTATCGCCCTCGCGGCCGGCACCGGCCATGCCGCCGAACCGGGCGTGACCGATACGCACATCCGGCTCGGCATGGTCAATGCGCAAACAGGCGCGGCATCGGGGCTGGGGCGGGCCATGCTCGACGGCGCGACGGCCGTGTTCCAGGAAGCGAACCGGAACGGCGGCATCCATGGCCGCAGCATCGAACTGGTGGTGGCCGACGATGGCTACGATCCGGACCGCGCCATCAGCGAAACGCTCAGGCTGGTCGAGGAAGAACAGGTGTTCGCCCTGTTCGGCAACGTAGGCACGCCCACCACCAACGCCGTCATCCCGATCGTCCAGGAAATGAAGGTGCCGCTGGTGGGCGCATTTACGGGCGCGATGACCCTGCGCCGCCCCGTGGTGCATGAAATCATCAACTTTCGCGCCAGTTACGACGATGAGTCCGATGCCCTGGTGCAGTACTTCGCCAGCCGGGGCATCCAGCGCTTCGGCGTGCTGTACCAGGACGACGGTTTCGGCAATGCCGTGCTCGACGGCACCGTGCGCGCCCTGCAGCGGCGCGGCATGGAACTCGTCGCCAAGGGCGCGTTCCAGCGCGGCACGACGGCCGTCAAGGCGGGCCTGGCGGCCCTGATCGGGCACGACCTGCAAGCGGTGATCATGGCCGGCCCCTACACGCCGGTGGCCGCATTCGTGCGCGAGGCGGGCCAGGCCGGGCTGAAGGCGGCCTTGGCCACGGTATCGTTTGTCGGCACCGACAGCCTGCTGCAGCTGCTGGGCACGGAAGGCAACAACATCGTCATTTCGCAGGTGGTGCCCCTGCCGGAAGACCGCCAGCTGCCGATCGCCGCCGACTGCGCCGCGCTGCTGGCCCGGCACGTACCGTCGGCCAGGCTGTCTTTCGTCAGTTTCGAGGGCTGCATCTCGGCCACCCTGATGGTGGCGGCGCTGCACCGCGCGGGCGCCGGCCTCACGCGCGAGCGCCTGATCCAGAGTTTCGAGACGTTCGACCGGCTCGATCTCGGCGGCCTGCAGGTGACGCTGCGGCCAGGCGACCACCAGGCGTCGACGGCCGTTTTCCTGACCCGCATCGCCGACGGCAGGATCGTGCCGGCGGACCCGGCGCCTGGCGCGAAGTGATGCGCGTCCCCCTGCCCTGGAACCCGGCATGAAAATCCGCACCAAGCTCATCATCAGTACCAGCGTCCTGCTGGCGGGCGTGGCGGCCATGGCGGCGGCCGGCCTGCTGCTGGTGAAAGGCATCGAAACCCATGTCCACGGCTTGACCGACGAGACGGTGCCGCTGTACACGGACGTGTTGCGCCTGCGCTATACCGTGCAAGACATGGCATCGGACTTTTTCGAGCTGGGCAAGGCGGAAGACATGGCGCAGCTGGAGCAGGTATCGCACAAGATCGGCGCCAATATCCAGGCCGCCGAGCGCCTCAGCAACGATTTGCGGCGCCATGGCGAGTCGCAGGCGCCCCGCTACCATGCGGCCTTCGAACGGGAATTCCAGCGCATGCGCGTCGCCGTGCGCAAGCGCCTGGAAAACGAGGCCTATTACAAGGCGCAGGCGACGGAGATGCGGCAAGTGCTGGCGCAGATCAAGGCCGCCGCCAAGGGCGCGCGCGGCAAGATCCGCCTGGTCGACAGCCAGGCCCAGACCACGGCCGCCGAGGTACAGCTGCAAAGCCAGCGCCTGAACCAGAATGCCCGCTACCTGACGGATTTGCGCAAGAGCATCCACGACATGCAGATTGCGCTGGCCGAGACGGAAGCCGTGAAGAACCGTTTCCGCATCGCGCCGCTGCGCGAGCGGCTGACGGCGGCCGTCGCGCACCTGGCGGGCACCAGCGAGCGCGACATCAGCCCGTCCCAGCTGGCGCTGCGGGGGAAACTGCTGGCCACGGCGCGCCAGATGCTCGATCCCGCCGCCGGCTTGCTGGCCCTGCGCGCCGGCCTGCTGGCCGAGGGCGGCGCCGGCGCGGCGCGGCAGGCGGCCTATCTTGCGCTCAAGGAGCAAACCAGCGCCGCCCTGGCCGCTGCCCACCTGCGCCTGGCCGAGGAGCTCGACCCCATCGAACTGCAGCTGGCCATCGGACGCGACCGGCTGGCCGAGGCGGGCCGCTACATGCACACCTCGGCCCGCATCGAGGATGCCAGCGGCGAAATCAACCTGGCCGTCGACGCCATCAGCATCGACGTGGGCGAAGTCATGCTCGCCACGGCCGCCGACGACGTCGCGCGCCTGGGCCGCGATATCGCCCGGCGCATCCGCGCCCTGCACCGCGACATGGCGACCATGCAGACCTTGCTGCAAAGCATAGGCCAGCTGGGCTTGCTGGCCGAAACGCGGACCGTCAACACCTACCTGGACGCCGTGGAGCGCTCGGGACGGCGGCTGGTGCAGGCCAAGGGTAGCGTGCTCGACAGCCAGACGGCGCTGAGCGAAGTCATCGACCACGTGCGCGCCTTCGAGCGGGAACAGGCCGCCTATTCCGCGCAGCAGGTGGCGCGCATCACGGGCCAGCAGCAGGAGGCGGTGACCAAGGTGCGCGACGGCGTGCGGCATGCCTTCATGCTGATCCTCGGCATCGCGCTGGTCCTGCTGCTGGCCTGCGTGGCCATCACGGGCCTGATCAGCGCATCGATCGCCAGGCCGCTGGCGCGCCTGTCCTACGCGATCGCGCATATCCGCGACGGCAAGGCGCTGTCGGTGCGCGTGGCGCAGCACGGCAGCGATGAGCTGGGGCAGCTGATCACGGGTTTCAACGGCATGCTTGAACACGTGGAACAGCGCGACCTGGCGCTCACGCAGGCCAAGGCCGAGGCCGACGCCGCCAACCGCGCCAAATCGGAGTTCCTGGCCAAGATGAGCCATGAAATCCGCACGCCGATGAATGGCGTGCTGGGCATGACGGAATTGCTGCAGCGCACGGAACTGAGTCCCAAGCAGCAGCGTTTCGTGCACACGGTGCACCGTTCGGGCGAAAGCCTGCTCAGCATCATCGACGACATCCTCGATTTTTCCAAGATCGAGGCGGGCAAGCTGGTGCTCGAACACATCCCCTTCGATCTGCGCCAGGTGATCGACGACGTGGTGGCGCTGTTTGCCAGCGGCATCGAGCGCAAGGCCATCGCATTTAGCTGCCGCATCGCCCCAGACGTGCCGCAGCATGTGCGCGGCGACCCCGTGCGCCTGCGCCAGATCCTCACCAACCTGCTCAACAACGCCACCAAGTTCACGGAACGGGGCGACATTGCCGTCGACGTCAGCTGCCCCGCCGCCGGCCAGCTGCGCCTGGAAGTGCGCGACACGGGCATCGGCATGACGCCGGAAGCGGCGGCGGCCGTCTTCCAGCCCTTCCGCCAGGCCGACAGCACCACCTCGCGCAAATACGGCGGCACGGGGCTGGGCCTGGCCATCATCAAGCAGCTGGCGGAAATGATGGGCGGCAACATCGTGCTCGAATCCGTGGCGGGACAGGGTTCCCGCTTCGCCGTCACCGTCGTCGTGGGCGAGGTGGCGCCCGAGGATGCGCCGGCGCCGCCGAGGATGCCCGCCCTGCCCGCCGCGCCGGACGGCGCCGCCACAGCGCCGGCGCCGCTGCGCATGCTGCTGGTGGAAGACAACGCGATCAACCGGGAAATCGCCCTGGCCATGCTGGAGGACACCCCTTACGAGGCCACGCCGGCCGACAACGGGCGGCGCGCGCTGGCCCTGTGGGAGCGCTACCCCTTCGATGTGATCCTGATGGATTGCCAGATGCCGGAAATGGACGGCTTCGAAGCGACCCGGCATTTGCGCCGCATGGAAACCCAGCAAGGCCGCAGCCGCACGCCCATCATTGCCCTGACGGCCAATGCCATCCTGGGCGACCGCGAACTGTGCCTGGCCGCGGGCATGGACGACTATCTCGCCAAGCCGTACACGCGCGCCGCCCTGCTGGCCGTGCTGGCCCGCTGGCGCCCATCGGCGGCAGCGGAGACGGCGGAGGAAGTCGACCCGGCGCAGGCGGAGCCGGCGGCGGCGAGCGATGCAAGCCCCATCCTCGACGCGGCCGCCCTGCAAAATCTGCGCGCCATGCGGCGTCCCGGCCGTCCCGACGTGCTGGGACGCATCATCGACCTGTTCTACAGCGACGCCCCGCGCCTGCTGGGCCAGCTGGAAGTGGCCGCCGGCGCCAGCGACGCCGCGGCGCTGCAGCTGGCCGCGCACACTTTCAAGTCCAGCTGCGCCAACGTGGGCGCGCTGGGTCTGTCGGCCACCTGCCGTGAAATCGAACAATATGCGCGCGGCAATGACGTCGGCGGCGCGCTGCACCATATCCGCGGCATCCAGCAAGAACTCGACCGTGTCCTCGCCGCCCTGGCCATTGAGAAGGAAGCCCTATGAATACCGCACAAGCCCCGCAAGCACTGGTCCTGGTGGTCGATGACGACACCATGACGCGCATCCTGGTGACGGAAGCGCTGGAGCCGGAAGGCTTCCGCATCGAGGAAGCGGCCAGCGGCCTGGAAGCGCTGGCCGCTTTCCAGCGCGGCGTGCCGGACCTGATCCTGCTCGACGTCGCCATGCCCGGCATGAGCGGCTTCGAATGCTGCGCACAGCTGCGCCGGCTGCCCGGCGGCGCGCACGTGCCCATCGTCGTGCTGACAGGCAATGACGACGACGACTCCATCAAGCAGGCGCTGGAAGCGGGCGCCAGCGACTTCATTTCCAAGCCGATGCAGTGGCGGCTGCTGGCGCACCGGCTGCGCTACCTGCTGCGTGCCAGCAGCGCGCTCACCGAGCTGAGCCGTATCCAGGAAAGCCTCAGCCACGCACAGGCGCTGGCCCGCCTCGGCAACTGGGAATACCGGGGCACCGGCTGCGACGGCTACTGGTCGCCGGAACTGTTGCGCATCCTGGGCCTGGAAGCCGATTCCGGCGCCACCAGCTTCGACCGCCTGCTGCAATGCCTGCCCGAAGACCAGCGGCCCCTGCTGCTCGATGCCTTCATGGAACTGCATGCCAACGGCACCAGCTACAGCCTGGAACACAAGGTGCTGCAGCCCGATGGCGGCGAATGCATCGTCTTTCACCAGGCCGAGGCCGTGCGCCAAGGCCATCGGGTGCTGCTGATGCGCGGCACCGTGCAGGACATCACGGAACGCAAGCTGCAGCAAAGGCGTATCGAATATCTGGCCAACCACGATGCGCTGACGGACTTGCCCAACCGCCAGTTGCTGAACGACCGCATCGGCCAGGCCATCGCCCACGCCCGCCGCACCCGTTTGCACCTGGCGACCCTGATGCTGGACCTCGACCGTTTCAAGTTCGTCAATGACAGCTATGGCCACCCTGTTGGGGACGCGCTGCTGCAGGAAGTGGCCCGCCGCCTGAAGCTGGCCGTGCGCGAAGGCGACACCGTGGCCCGCCAGGGCGGCGACGAGTTCGTCGTCCTGCTGACGGATCTGTCCGACATCGAGACGGCCGAACAGATCGTGAAAAAAGTACTCGAGGTGTTCGCCGATCCTGTCGTGCTGGGCGAGCATACCTTGCACGTCAGCACCAGTATCGGCGCCAGCGTCTTCCCCTCCGACGGCGACAGCGCCGACATGCTGCTCAAGACGGCCGACGCGGCCCTCTACAGCGCCAAGGACAAGGGCCGCAACGGCTACCAGTTCTACAATCACAAGATGGGCGTGCTGGTGGAGGAACGCGCCGAAATCGAGCACGCGCTGCACCAGGCGCTGGCGCTGGGCGAGCTGGAATTGCACTACCAGCCCAAGGTCGACCTCACCAGCGGCAAGATCTACGGCATGGAAGCGCTGCTGCGCTGGCGCCGCGACGGCATCGGCCTGGTGCCGCCGGACCGCTTCATTCCCCTGGCCGAGGAAACGGGCATGATCGTGCCCATCGGCGAATGGGTGCTGCGCACGGCGTGCGCGCAACTCGGCGTCTGGCATGCCTACGGCTTTACGCACCTGACGATGGCCGTCAACGTGTCGGCACGCCAGTTCCGCCAGACCGACATGCCGGAACTGGTGCGCGCGGTGCTGGCGGAAAGCGGCATGCCGGCCCACTGCCTGGAACTGGAGCTGACGGAGAGCGTGCTGATGCAAAACCGCGACCTGGTGGTGCGGGCGCTGGAACAGTTGAAGGAAATCGGCGTCACCCTGTCGCTGGACGACTTCGGCACCGGCTATTCCAGCCTGTCGTATCTGAAGCAGTTTCCCATCGACGTGGTCAAGATCGACCAATCGTTCATCCGCGACGTGACCGACAGCGTGGATGGCGCCTCGCTGACCCGCTCCATCATCGCCATGGCCAAGTCCCTGCACATGACCACCGTGGCCGAAGGGGTGGAAACGGAGGGTCAATTGGGCTTTCTCAATACCAACCGCTGCGACGCCATGCAAGGCTATTACTTCAGCCGCCCGCTGCCCGGCGCCGAGATGGATCTGATGCTCTATGCCGGCACCCATTTGCCGCCCGAGAGCTGCCATGCCGTCGCGCCCCAGCGCGTGCTGCTGCTGGTCGACGACGAGGAGCATATCCTGTCCGCCCTGCGCCGCTCGCTGCGCAAGGAGGGCTACCAGATACTCAGCACTACCAATCCGCAGGAAGCGCTGGAACTGGTCGCCTCGCACGCGGTGGGCGTGATCCTCACGGATGCGCGCATGCCGGGCATGTCCGGCAACGAACTATTACGCCGCATCAAGGGCATCTATCCGGAGATCGTGCGCGTGATGCTGTCCGGCTATCCTGAGCTGCATTCGGTCACGGCGGCCATCAACGAAGGTTCGGTGTACAAGTTCATCACCAAACCCTGGGATGAAACCCTGCTGAAAGACCATTTACTGGAAGCCTTCCAGCGCTTCGAATCGGGCGTGCAGCGGCCGCCACGGGGTCCCCATGGCATCGAGATCGGCAACCGAGCCGCCTAGCGCGCCACCAGGAGCCATCATGCAGGAGCAGCTGTTCTTCGAAGGCTTGCGCGCCCTGGCCGAAGCGGCCTTTCCCAAGCATTGCGCCTGCTGCGGCCGCGTCTTCGCCACGGCGGACGAGTTCATCGGGCAGACACGGGCTATGCAGCAGAATGTCTCCGGGCTGAAACAAAGTTTCGATGACAACAATGTCGCCATCGTCGAGGTCTACCGCAATTGCCTGTGCGGCTCGACCCTGATGGATTTCTTTTCCGACCGGCGCGGCACCTCCGAACCGTGCCAGCAGCGGCGCCAGCTGTTTGAGCGCCTGCTACCGCTGCTGCAGGAAAAAGGCATGGAACGGGCTGCGGCGCGCAACTATCTGCTGCAAGTCGTGCGCGGCCAGTTGCCGTAACGGCGGTGCTTGCATATATGATGCCGCCTGCACACACAAACAGCGAAAGACAGGCGGCGGAGAATGACAACGATCACTGGGCGATTGCAGGAAGCGGGCTTCGATGCGGCACAGGCCGCTGCCCTGGCGCAGGATATTAAACAGAAGAAATATGGTCCCTTGCTGCAGCAGCTGCTGCTGCGCGGCCTGTGGGCCGATGTCGTCGATGACAGCTTGCCGCGGCCCCAGTGGCTGGAACGCTGGCGCGCGCTGGGCGAGTCGGGCTTTCCCTTCATCAACGCCCTGCCCTGCAGCGCCTGCTGGACGCGGGTGTCGACGTGCACGACCTGACGGACGTCGTGCGATCCGCGCAGGTGTTGACTATCTACAATATCGCCCAGCTGATCGACGAACCCTGCCGCGACCTGGGCTACGACCTGGAAGAAACGCCCGACCTGGCGCTGGCGGCTGTCGATGACGGCGGCGCCCTGCACCGTTACGGCAGCCTGCACGACGCGCTGGAAGAACTCGATCCGGCGGGCCGCCACGGCCAGCCCCGCACGCTGGAACTGCGCCAGTTCGGCGGCTTGCCGGCAGCGCAGCAGGAAGAACTCCGGGACTTGCTGGAAAAAAAAGCCTGGTCGCAGGCGGCCGTCTTGTGGAAGCGCGCCGTGGGCGGCGAGCTGGCGCACTGCCTGGCGGCCATGCGGCAGCTGGTGCGCCAGCTGTAACTTGCTCTACCAGTAACCAAGCACCTTCCACCACGTCGTGCCGACGACGGCAAAGATCAGCAGCTCCGCCACGCACATGATGAAGCCGACCCGCCACCAGTTGCCCATCGTCACGAAGCCGCTGCCGAAGATGATGGGCGAGGTGCCCGTCGCATAGTGGGTCAGGGTCATCATGATGGCCGAGCCGGCCGTCATCATCAGCATGAACGGCACGTGGTACTCGGCCGGGATCAGGTGCAGGCCCACCGTCAGGAAGGCCAGCAGCATGGCGCTGATGTGCGCCGTCGTGCTGGCAAAGAAGTAATGCGAAAAGACAAACACCAGCACCAGGACGCCGGCAATCGGCAGCCAGTCCATGCCGCTGGCGACAATCGCCGCCTTCATGCCGGCCGAAAACCAGGCGATCACGCCCGTCTTGTTCAGCTGCTCGGCCATCATCACCAGGGCGCCAAACCACACCAGGGTATCCCAGGCGCTCTTTTCCGACAGCACGTCGTCCCAGTCGATGGTGCCGGTGATGATCAGCACGAACAGGCCGACAAAGGCGACCACTGTCGCATCGAGCGAAAAGGCGGGGCCGAACAGCATCGCGGGCACATTCGCCCACAGCAGCAGCAACAGGGCGAAGGTGCCCAGCATGACTTTTTCCGGCGGCGACAGCGGGCCCATGCTTTTCAATTCCGCCTTGGCGTAGGTGACGGCGTCGGGCGTGGCCTTCAGTTCCGGCGGCGACAGCCAATAGATGATCAAAGGCATGACCAGCAGGCAGACCAGGCCCGGCAGCAGCATGCACAGGGCCCAGGTGGTCCACGTCAGGTGGAAACCCTGGCCGCTGGCCTTGGCCACGAAATCGACCACCAGCGGATTGGGCGCCGTGGCCGTCAGGAACATGGCCGACGTGATCGGATTGGCATGGTAGTTGACGAGGGCCAGATACGTGCCCACCTTCTTTTCCGTACCCTTGGCCGGGTCCGAATCGAAGGCATTGGCGATCGATTTCATGACGGGGTGGACGATGCCGCCGCCGCGTGCCGTGTTACTGGGCGTAAATGGCGCCAGCACCAGTTCGCAGATCGCCAGGCCATAGCCGATGCCCATGGTGCGCTTGCCCAGCAGCGAAATGAACAGCAGGCCGATGCGGCTGCCCAGCCCCGTCTTTTTCAGGCCGCGCGATATCAGAATCGCCACGACGATCAGCCAGATCAATGGATTCGAGAAACTGCTGAGCGCATCCGTGATGGCGCCCTTGGACGAGGTCGACGTCACTTGCGACAAGGAAACGATGACGATGGCCATCATGGCCATCACGCCGATCGGCATGACTTTTAATATGATCGCCAGAATCGTGGTGAGGAAGATCGCCACCAGGCCCCAGGCCTTGGGCGTCAAGCCTTCGGGCGCCGGCAGCAATAGCATGCCGACAAGCAAGGCGGTGCAGATCAGGGCGGGGACGAGGCGGAATGGGACGGCTTCCTTGAAATGCAGGAACAGGTCGCGCACAGTTTTATACATCATGATTTCCTTTACTGGACAGGCATCCGGGCGGGCAGTGGCGCCCGCGCGGCTGGTGATAATTCTTTTTAGCAACATCATACAAGCTCATACGCAACCGCCCTGCTCCATTGCGCGTGCGCGTGACAGGAAATTCCCGAATCGTTGACTTGAGCGCTATCACAGGAGCGGAATATATTGACGGCCAGTGACAATGGGTGACTTTTTTGGCAATTTTTCTCTGTATCTTTCCCCGTAGCTGCCGCCAGATATGCCACCAGGATTGCCAACCTTTCAGGGGAAAACTTGATGAATAGCACGGAACAGTATTCGATCCACCCATCCATCGGCATTGCCCGCGTGGGCAACAGCCATGATTCGTTTTACCTGGCGCCGGAAACCATCGGCGGGCTGCCGGTCGAAGCGGACGGCAACAACGATCCCGTGCTGGAGAATGGCAAGCCGGTCCACGTTGCCCAGTTCAAGGATGCGGCCGGCCGCGTGCGGCGCCAGGCGGCCAGTTTCCGCATTTACAAGTCCGTGGCGGGACGTCCCGGTGAAAAAGTCCTGGTCGACCTGCAAGACCCGAGCATTGCCAAGATCGAGTGGACTGTGCACGTGGCCAACAAGAAGGCGGCCTGGTGGAACTTCATTCCCCTGCTGGGCGACTTGATGTTTGGCCCGTACAACAGCTATGAAACCTGGGAAGATACGCCGCCCGCCTGGAAGCTGACGCCCACGTCCTGGACCAATCTGCGCAACGGCGACGTCACGGACCCGGCGGCACGGCAAAAACTGATCGTCGACCCGGGACCGCGCACGCTCGACACGCCGCTGGGCAAAGCCCATTTCGACAAGGATGGCGCCGGTTCCTATGCGCACGTGTCCTTCCCCGATCCGCAGGCCATCACGCAAGGCTATCCGGTGCGCACCCTGGGCGAAATGCGCACGGATTCGCGCGGCAACCTGCTGGTGATCGGCGCCTATGGCCGCGCCGGCGGCTCCGAAAGCATCACGGGCTTTGGCGGCGGCGATACGTGGAATGACGACGTGGCCGACGGTCCCGTCAGCGCGACCATCCATTTCAAGGATGGCAGCCCCTCCGTGGAACTGAAAGCCTGGGTGGTCATCGGCTCGCCGAAGTTCGCGCCCGAACTGGTGAATATTTCCACCTGGGATGACGTCGTGGCCGACATGGCCATCAAATACAAGAACGCGCTGCCCGAGGCCTACGACGCGGCCCGCTGGAGCGGCAGCGATGGCTGGAATCCCGACTATGTCGTCAATTACGCGCAGGATATCCAGCCTTTCCTCGCCAGGATAGGCGATTACCAGTGGGTGGCGACGGTGCCGTCGATGACGGCCTTCATCCGCCCCGCCTTCGACGTGGCCGATGCGTCGGAAGCGAACCGGCCCCAGCGGGAAAAATTCCTCAGCTATTTCAGGAAGCCGTCGGCCATCCGGCCCGGCACCAAGGAACAGGTGCCGGGTTTTACGGGCGGCCAGGGCGGACAATTGTTCAGCGCCGCCACCACGGACAATCCCGGCGCGGGCATCCCCCTCGTGCCCTTGAACTCAGGCAGCAATTCCGTGCGCAACAACGTCATCAGCAAGTTTTCCGTGCTGACGGATACGCAATATTTTGCCTTGCAGCAATGGGCCGCCGGCAAATTCGCCCCCGACGCGCCGGGTCTGGCCTTGCCGGGCATCGACCCGCTCGACCACGCGACCATCGGCAACTGCGTCGGCGAACCCATGTGCCCCGGCATCGAAGTGACGTGGAGCGTGCGCAACCCCATCATCTATGAAAAACCGTACGCCATCCTGCACCGCGTGGACGCCGACTATGCGAAAAACGGCCTGTCGCCGGGCCGCGACGAGTGCGAACCGCTGGACTGGAACGATCCGAACGTCGGCACCGGCTGCGAACCGGGCGACCTGACCAAGCGCATGGCCATCCCGTGGCAGGCCGATTTCTATGACTGCTCCGTGCAGATGATCAACTTCGACAATCCGGACATCGTCAAGAATCCCGATTCGCTCATTCCCGTGCCGCCCACCTACTACGCCTACTGGTGGCCGCCGCAAAGCCCTTGGAACGTCATCAATGGCGCCACCACCAAGGAAGAACAGGCGCTCGCCGGCGTGCCGGCCGGCATGCAGGTGATGTACAGCCGCGGCATGAACAGTTTTTCGCAGATGATCAGTTCCTGGCACTACCTGGGGTTCATCGTGAACCAGAACGAGGATGCCGAATCGCGCCGCCAATACCCGTACTTTGTGGAAAAAGAGCGCAATCACGCGAAATTCGTGGCGGCCAGCGTGGGTGTCGGCAATGCCAGCAGTTTCGTCACGGGCGACGACGCCAACTACCTGCCCGCGTGGTTCCTCAAGGACGAGGATCCGCAGACGGCGCCCGAGAAGGCCTCGCAGCTGTTTGCCAGTGGCGGCGCGCCAGTGGCCCTGCATGACACGCCGAAGAAAATCTTGCCGGCCAACCGGCGCCGGTTTTCCCATTGAGCATGTTGATGAGTTTGCAGTCATCGCGCGATTACGACGTCGTCATTGTCGGCGGCGGTGCCGCCGGCACGGCCGCCGCCCTGACCCTGGCCCGCTACACGGGCTTGCGCATCGCCTTGCTGGAAAAACAGCTGTTCGACGATTACCGGGCGGGCGAAACGGTCTCGTCGTCGATCTTTTCGATGCTGGACTTTCTGGGCGTGGGCCGCGACTTGCTGGATGGCGCCCAGCTGCCCGCGTTTTCCCACGCGGCCGCGTGGGGCAGCGCGGAACTGATGTCGCGCGACGCCGTCTTCAGCAGCCATGGCCACGGCTTGCACCTGGATCGCCGGCAGTACGACGCCATCCTGCTGGAGCAGGCGCGCCAGGCGGGCGTCGAGCTGTTGCGCCCCGCGCAACTGGTGCAACTGGAACACGGCGACCCATGGCGCTTGCGCGTGGCGGCCGGCGGCCAGGAAGCGGACCTGACGGCCCGCTACCTGATCGACTGCAGCGGCAAGCAGGCGGCCATCGTGCGCCAGCGCAAGCGCCCCCTCCACACGGAAGATTCGCTGGTGGCGCTGTACGCCTATTATCAGTTGCAAGAACCGCAATTCCTGCCGCACCGCACCCTGGTGGAAACGACGGAAAACGGCTGGTATTACGCGGCGCCCCTGCCCGGCGACCGCGTGGCGCTGGCCTTCATCACGGATGCCGACATCCTCAAGCGCCTGCGGCTGAAGGAGGAGGCGCCCTGGCGCGACGCCGGCATGCGCACGCAGCACGTGCGCGATATCGTGCCGCGCCTGCCCGCGCCGCGCGCCCTGCGCCACTACGCCATCCACAGCCGGGTGGCCTCGCTGCCGGCGGACGAGAACTGGACGGCGGCGGGCGACGCGGCCGCCTGCTTCGATCCGATCTCTTCGCTGGGCATCGGCCAGGCCATGGCCTCGGGCATCCATGCGGCGCGGGTGGCGGAAGCCTACCTGGCGGGCGAGCGCGACATGGCGGCCGGCTACCGGCGCAGCGTCTTCGCCTCGTTCGAAACCTATCTGCGGATGCGGCGCGGCTTCTACGGGGCCGAGCAGCGCTGGCAGGAGGCGCCATTCTGGCAGCGCCGGGCCGCGTCCTGATGCCGCTGGCGGAAAAGTGAGCCAAATCAAGAGAGCGCATGCCCACAGCCCGTTTCCCGGCGAATTTCAGCCCGATCTTGCCAACCGCACTATAATGTCGGCATCGCGTGCGGCAGCAATGGCGGCGATAGACGGTAACAATTTCGTGTGGAGGCCAGTACAATAGCGTCTGGGCCTACACAGGGTTTCACTTTTGCCAGCAGTTGCCAGCAACTAACCATTTTTTTGACCAGCCAACAAATACTATGAGTTCGATGAATGAAGAGCGCGTTTTAAGCGTGCACCACTGGACGGATACCCTGTTCTCCTTTACCACCACGCGCGACCCGTCGCTGCGTTTCTCGAATGGCCACTTCACCATGATCGGCCTGCGCGTCGATGGCAAGCCATTGCTGCGCGCCTACAGTATCGCCAGCGCCAATTACGAAGACCACCTGGAATTCTTCAGCATCAAGGTGCCGGGCGGCCCCCTGACGTCGCGTTTGCAGCACTTGCAAGTGGGCGACACCGTCATCGTCGGCCGTAAGCCGACCGGCACCCTGGTCTCCGACTACCTGCTGCCGGGCAAGCGCCTGTACATGCTGTCGACGGGCACGGGCCTGGCCCCTTTCCTCAGCATCGTGCGCGATCCGGACATCTACGAGCGTTTCGACGAATTGATCCTCGTGCACGGCGTGCGCCAGGTCGACGAGCTGGCTTACCACGACTTGCTGGAAGAACACCTGCCGAAGCATGAGTTCCTGGGCGAAATGGTCAGCGACAAGCTGCGCTACTACCCGACCGTGACGCGCGAAGACTTCCGCAACATGGGCCGCATCACGGAACTGATCGAGAACGGCAAGCTGGCCGAAGACCTGGGCGTGCCGGCGCTGAACCCTGCCGAAGACCGCGTCATGATCTGCGGCAGTTCGGACATGCTGCGCGACCTGAAAGAAATGCTGGAAGCGCGTGGCTTCAAGGAAGGCAATACCTCGACGCCTGGCGACTTCGTTGTCGAGCGCGCATTCGCCGAGAAGTAATCCAGAGCACATCCGCAGCAAATTCAGGGGCCCGGCCCCGCCGCTTCCCGCGGCGGCGCCGGGCCTTCTTCATTGGCGGCCGCGCTGGTACTGCAAGCCATTCATGAAGCGCTGCACGGGCTGAAAGGCGCCGCTGAGGATATCGTCGTGCGCGGCGTAATAGCGCGTTTCGATCTTCAGCAGGCCCAGCACGGTCGCATCGAGCTTGTCCGTCTGATACGGCCGGCTTTCCAGCGCGGCGCGCGCGGCCGTCGACTGCGGCGCCTGCTGGTTATCCCAGATCAACATGGGAATTTCATAGCCGCTCTTGTCCGATGCGGAATGGCCCGCGTGATTGCGGCTGTAGCCCACTTCCTGCCCATGGTCGGAGACGAACAGCAGCGAGGCGGCGCGGCCGGTCTTGGCTTGCTCCGCCATGCCGATCAGGGTGCCCAGCACGTAATCGCCGTAGCGGATGGCGTTGTCGTACTCGTCGCGCTGGTTGCGTATCCAGCTGGACCTGCCCTGGCTGGCCATCTGCGCGCTGACGGCGTCCTGCGCCCGGTCGAAATGGGCAAAGCGGCGGGGATAGCGCATGTCATAGCTGGGATGCGCGCCCAGCAAGTGCACGACGATGAGCTTTTTCGGCGCCGCGTCGCGCAGCGCGTGGGCGAATGGCTGGAACAGGTTGCCATCAAAATTGTTTTCGCCGCGGCCGGTGCCGTAGTTGATGAAGTCGCTTTCATCGGCCTCGCCCGCCAGCAGCCCGATCCAGCCATCGTTGCGCGTCTGGTTCGAGACCCAGAACGTCTTGTAGCCGGCCGCCTCGGCCAGCATCAGCAGATTCGGCTTGGCCATCCACGCATCGGGGTTGCCGATATCGGCCGGCGTCAGCATCGTCATCATCGATTCCACCGTGCTGGCGGCCGGCGAAATGACGTCGTTGAAGACCAGCAGCTTAGCCCGCATGGCGTCGAGCCGGGGCGTGGTGGCGCGCGGATAACCGTACAGCGACATCGAGGCGCGGTTGGTGCTTTCGCCGATCACGAGGATGACGGTGCGGGCGTCCTCGCCCGCATAGCGCACGTTCCAGTCGCGCGGCGCGGCCATGGCCGCCGTCAGCGCGTGCTGCATCGCTTTCATCGCGTCCAGCTGCGCGCTGTACTGCTGGTAGCGCAAGGGCCAGAACAGGGCCGGATTTTCGCGCCGCATGGTGGTGTTGACGTGCAGCAGCACGAGAAACACGGCCATGCCGGCGGCAAAGGCTTTGTGCGGCAGGCCCGGCGCGCTGCTGGCGCGCGCGCCCTGCCAGCGCAGCAGCTGGCGGTCGGCCAGCAGCACGGCCGCCGTCACGAGCACAAACCAGCCGGCCGCTTGCGCCAGGGCGACGCTGTTGTGCAGAAAAAATTCTCCCGTTTCCGCTTGATCTGTCGCAAACATGGCCTGTAAAACGGCATTGGGATTGGGCCGCATGCCAAAATAGCCACGCAAAAACCCCTTGATGGCGGCATCGAGGTAAAACACGGGCACGACGACGCGCAGCAGCACGGTGACCGCGCTGGCGCCGGCATTGCCGCGCCACGCCTGCAGCACGCCGCCCCCGCCCAGCAGAAAGGCCACCAGCAAGACGCTCAATTTCAGGCATTCGTTCGCGCTTAACTGATCGAAGAGGAAAAACAGCAGCAGGCCAGCAATGCTGAGCAGGACACGGCAAAACAGAATCAGCATGGAAGCGATGGGTAACAGGCATTCAAGGGGGGCGGGCGAGCGATTGTAGCGCAGTCTATTGCAACTTGTATCATTATTTCCTGCGCGCTTATGATGCAGGCGCGCTCCTGACAGAAATTGTCAGTGCTTTTCATTATGCTTTCGTCACGAGCAGGCCAGCCAGCCTGTATTCATATTGATATCTCCACCTGCGACAGGACTTTTTCATGACACGTGCCATCACCATACTGACCGAGAATTTTGCCGATTGGGAAACCGCCCTGATCAACTCCACGGCGCGTCTGTACTACGGCTTCTACACGCAGTTCGCCACGCCGGGCGGCTTGCCCGTCACCTCGTCCGGCGGCATGCTGGTCACGCCGCAACTGGCGCTGGAAGCCATTTCGCTCGAGGAACTCGACTTGCTGATGGTGTGCGGCGGCAGCCACTGGCAAAGCGGCAAGGCGCCCGACCTGGGTCCGTTGCTGCGCGCCGCGCGCGACAAGGGCGTGGTGCTGGCCGGCATTTGCGACGGCACGCGCGTGCTGGCGCAGGCGGGCGTGCTCGACACCGTGCGCCATACGTCCAACGGCGCCGCCAACCTGATGGACACCGGCTATGCGGGCGCCGCCCTGTACCAGGACGTGCCGTGGGCCGTGGCCGACCAGCGCGTCGTCACGGCACCGGGCACGGCGCCCGTCAGTTTTACGCGGGAAGTGCTGCGCAGCCTGGGCATCGCCGACGACAACCTGACGGCTTACCTGGCCATGCACGGGTCCGAGCACGGCCAGGCCGCTGCGGCGCGCTAATCGGTGGCCAGCACGCGCAGGCGCGCCACGGCGTGCGTGTTGCCCGGATCCAGCTCCAGCGAACGGCGGTAATGCGTGACGGCCAGCGCCGGCACGCCATCGGCCTCGTACGCTTCGGCCAGGCTGTCGTGGCCATTCGCCCCTTGCGGATACAGTTGCACGCCCAGCTGGAAGACGGCGACCGCCTGTTTCGGCTGCTGCCGGCCCAGCAGGCGGTAGCCCCAGGCATTCAAGTCGTCTTCGGCGGGTTCAGGCAATCCATGCTGGCGCCGGATGGCGGCCAGTTTCTGTTCCAGCCCGTCAAAGCCGGTACTGGCCGCCTTGTTGCGCAATAAATGCGCGGCATACGCGCCGCCCCGCTGCTGGCGCAGGGCGGGAAGGTAAAAGCCGGCGACGGTGTCGATCAGCTGCTCCGGCTGGCCGCCAGCCAGGTTGCTGAGGATAATGACGGCCAGGCCATCGTCCGGATACACATAGAAGGCCGAGCGGCCGCCGCCGATGCCGGCCACGGCGCGGTGCGCAGCGCGACCGATGCTGGGCCAGCCCAGCGCCCACGGCGCCGGCTTGCCGTCGTTCAAGCTGGTCGGCTGCCACAGCCGTTCCACACTGGCGGGCGCCAGCAAGCGCCCCGATTGCAGCGCGATGAGCCAGTTGGCCAGTTCGCCCGCATTGCTGTTGATGCCGGCGCCGGCGCGCATGAAGACGGGAAAGTCCTCGATCACGTTGCGGTAGCTGTTGACGCCCCGGTCCAGCACGTAGGAACTGGCCTTGCCCACGACCACGTCCTTCGCATCGCCAAAACCGCTGTGCGGCATGCCCGCCACGCCGAACTGCCGGCGCTGGATGAAGCTGGTAAAGGGCTGGCCGCCCTGCTGCTCGATCAATTGCGCCAGCAACACGTAATTGGTCTGGTTGTAGCGGTAGCGCTGGCCAGGCGGCGCTTCCACGGGCAGCGCCTGCACGGCCGTCCACGCCGCGTCGGCATCGTCCGGCTGCGCCCCCACCAGCTTGCCGCTGCGCTGGTCCAGCACGTCGGGCAAGCCGGAGGTATGGTTGAGCAATTGCGTCACCGTCACGGCTTGCCAGGCTACAGGCAGCCCCGTCAGGTACTGGCCGATGGGCGCGGCCAGGTCGACCTTGCCCTCTTGCACCAGCTGCATCACGGCCACGCCCGCAAACGCCTTGGTGGCCGAGTTGATGGAAAACAGGCTGGCGTCCGTCACCGGCACCTGGTATTGCAGGCTGGCCAGGCCGAAATTGCGCTTCAGCACGACCTTGCCGTGCTGGATCACGGCTAGTTGCAGCCCAGGAATCTGGCGCTCCCGCATTTCGCTGCGCACAAAGGCGGCGATGTCCTGTTCCGCGCGCGATGCCTGGGATGGGCTGGCGGGGGCGGCAGTGGCGAGCGAGGTGACGGGAGCTGCCACGGCGGCAAGCGCCATGACGAGCAGGACGGACGGGAGACGTGGCTTCAAGATGCGGCTTTCGACGAGAGAAAACGGAACCGCAGCATCCCATACCTATTTATTAACGTCAACGACAATCTTGCCTGTAAGAAAGTTACTCTTCCAGCCACACGTCCTCGTAGCCTTCGAGGTCGAGGATGAACTTGGCGCCGCTGGGCAAGGCCAGGTAATCGACCACCTGCGGCAGCATCTCGTGCAGGTGCTCCGCATGCAGGGCCTGGTAAAAGCCGCTGGCGTCATCGTGTTCGCCGCAGTGGATGAACCAGCTGATGGTGCCGTTTTCCGGCAGCACGATGCGCGTGCCGTAGATGGGCGACTGCGCCAGGCTGCCGATGGCCAGGGCCACCATGGGTTCGGGCGCCTGCGCCGGCAAGCCGAATTTGTCGCAGATGCGCTGCTGTGTTTCGCTGATCAGTTCAGTCATGGTGCTCTCAGGATCCGATGTATCGGTAATGCAGGCGCAGCGCGCCATCGTGGCCGGACATTTCCAGGTGCAAGATCGCTTCGCCCGGCTTGCCGTCGGCCAGCAGCAGGCATTCCAGGCCCAGCGGGCCGGCGTCGGTGGCATACACGTCGACGCCGGGACGGCCGCCCTTGCCCGGCACAAACGCTTGCGCGAGCGGCGCCAGGGACAGGGCCGCTGCCCGCGCAAAATAACTGTCGAGCATGTCGACGATCTCCGCGGCCACGGCCGGCGACAGGCCCCAGTCGCGTTGCAGCGCAACAGGATCGCGCCGATCGAGCGTTTGCACGAAGGCCGCGGCCTGCGCGTATGCCAGCTGCCGCAGGCTGTCGGTAACCGCCATTTCCATAGAGTGACTCCTGCCTTATCCATTCAACAGGCGCCATTATAGTGCCTCGCCGCGGCCGTGGTCGATCCGTTTCGCATTCATAATCAAACGGCCCACCCCTTATTTAAAGCGCCATTTTATTATCTACCGCACCGCAATAATATAAATGAACCGCGTGATATTTGGTGAGTATCCTGGAAATATAATCGCGAATACGATTCAATTCGAGTTGACGCCTATTTATTCCGGCGCTAATATCGAATGGCCATATACCATGGCATACAGCGCAAGCAGTACTTAACCATCACAAGAGGATAGTACAATGCAAAACCAAACCAAATTGTTCGCGTTCAAGCTGGCTGAGAAACAGGTAGAAAAACAAGCGGCGCCCGCCACCGTCTGGAAAGTGCGCGACGGCGTCGCCGTTGCCGGCTGCACCGCGGTCGGCACCAATGATCAATATCGCGACTCTTCGCGCCTCAAGCCGAACGACAGCGGCCAGTATTGCTGATTCCCGGCACGCCATAACCCCGCCGGGCGCGGGGCTTGCCTATATTCTCCCGTATTCAAACTGGCGCCGTGCGGCGCGGCTTTTCCGCGCGCGATGAATATATCAACGCCTTTCAATTGGAGATTCCATTTTTTAAAAGTAGCTATAGGCAAAAATCGAAACACCACCATTAATAGAGGATCTCATGCACGATAAAAAAGAAACCAAGCTGTTTGCTTTCAAACTGGCGGAAAAGGAGGCAGGCAAGGAAGTCAAGCAACCATGGCAGGTGCGCGATGGCGTAGCCGTGGCCGGCTGCACGTATTACGGCGATCCGGAAGATTACAATCTGCGCGACAGTTCGCGCTTTGCGCCCAACGATACGGGCGTGTATTGCTGATACCGTAGCCAACTGAAGGCCTTGCCACGGCAAGGCCTTTTATTTTCCTTCGCCGCAGGCCCCTGAATGCATAAAAAGGTATTAATTATCAGCCATAGCGGCGATTTGCATGCCGACCTGGTTTCCCGGATCCTGGCCGCCCGCGGCCATGCCCCCTTCCGTATCGACCTCGATGCCTTCCCCCGCGATTACCAGCTGTGCCAGCGCCTGCTGGGCGGCCAGGCCAGCGCGCGCCTGCGCCGCCTGCCCGACGGCGACTGGCTGGACCTGCGCCAGGTAGGCGCCGTCTGGCTGCGCAAGCCGGCCGACTATGCCTACGCCAGCGGCGACCTGACACAGCAGGAGCGCGCCTACGCGCGGCTGGAAACGGAGCAAGCCATCTTCAGCGTGCTGTACACGCTCGATTGCTACTGGCTCAGCCATCCGCTGGCCCTGCGCGGCGCGCAATGGAAGGGCGAACAGCTGGAACGGGCCGCGCGCATGGGCTTTCGCGTGCCCGCCACCGTGATCAGCAACGTGCCCGACGACGTGCGCGCTTTCCGCGCCGCCGTTGGCGGGCCCATCATTTTCAAGAGCATGTCCACGCCGAGCCTGGCGGCCGAAGCCGTCGAGGATGCAGACAGGGTCAACGCGGGTATCGGCACCACCGTCGTCGACGACGCCATGCTCGACAGCCTGGACGCCGTCGGCGAACTGAGCTGCCAGTTCCAGGAATATATCGCCAAGCAATACGAACTGCGCATCACCGTGATAGGCCAGAAACTGTTTGCCGCCCGCCTGTATTCCCAGGACGATGCGCGCACGGCCATCGATTCGCGCGACATGTCGGCGCCCATCCGCTATGAGGCGACCACCTTGCCGGACGAGATACACCAGCGCTGCCTCGCTTTCGTGCACAGCTATGGTCTCGAGTACGGCGCGCTGGACCTGATCGTCACGCCCGAGGGCGAGTATGTTTTCCTGGAAAACAATCCTGTCGGGCAATTTTTATATGTGCAACAACTGCTGCCCGCCCTGCCCCTGCTGGAAAGCGTTGCCGATACCCTGATCGAAGGAGCCGTATGCCACAGCCAGACCTGACCCTGCTGCCGGCGCAGCTGCGCGCACTGGAGCAGGCGCGCGACAGCCGCGCCATCGTCCTGGCCGCCTCGCACTTGGACATGGAACTGCTGCCCGCCCTGTACCAGCTGTGCCAGGGCATCGGCCCCGTGGCGCGCCTCGACGTGGTGCTGCACGGACGGGGCGGCATCGTCAACGCGGCGCGCCGCATCGCCCTGCTGCTGCGCCAGCATGCGCGCCACCTGAGCTTTATCGTGCCCTTCCACTGCCAGTCGGCCGCCACCCTGCTGGCCCTGGGCGCCGACGAAATCATCGCCGGCGACCTGGCCCTGTTCTCGCCCATCGACCCGCAGCTCGACGGCGTGGACGGCGGCTCAATGTCCAGCCTGGACATCAAGGTCTTCGGCGACATGGCGCAGCAGTGGTTCGGCGTCGATGCCGGCGAAGCGCGCCAGCAATCCTTGTCCCTGCTGTGCGGCAGCATCTTTCCCCCGTCCCTGACGGCCTTTTACCGCACCACGCTGGAACTGGCGCAGATCGGCGAGGAATTGCTGGCGTGGCAATTGCCCGATGCCACGCCAGAGGCGCGGCGCGCCATCGTCGCGCAACTGGTGACCGGATACCACTCGCACAACTATGCCCTGACGCGCGAAGAGCTGGCCCAGCTGGGGCTGAACATGGCGCGCGATGCCCAGGCTGAACGGCTGGGCTGGGCCATCTCGGTCCAGTTGCAATCGAGCATAGGCGGCGCCCTGCGCAGCGCGCCCGACGAGGCGTGGAACGATGCGCTGCTGGCCTCGCGCGACGGCGTGCAGCTGCGGCGCCAGCGTCCGGGCGGCTTCGCGCCCCTGTGGACTACGCAAGCGCAGCCGCCATGCTGACGGCATTGCTATCTGATACTGCGCGCTGCTGCATCGCCTTGCTGCTGTTGGCGGCCGGGGTGGGCAAGCTGCGCAGCTATGCTGCCTTCCGCGGCAACCTGGCCACCTCGTTCGGCCTGCCGCCCGCCGCCGCTGCCTGGGCCGCGCCAGCCCTGGTCACGGCCGAACTGCTGCTGGCGGGCTGGATATTGGCCGGCGGCACGCATCTGCCGATGCTGCTGTCGCTATTGCTGCTCAGTACCCTCACCGCCGTGCTGGCCTGGCGCTACTTCACGCACAGCGTGGTGCGCTGCAGCTGCTTCGGCGAAGCGGCGCGGCCCGTGTCGCACTACGACCTGCTGCGCAATGCGCTGGCGGTCGGGATCAACGGCGCCTACTGTGCGCTGGCGCAGGAAACGGCCTTGCCCGTGGCCACCACTGTATTGGCAGCCGGCCTGGCCGCCATCGCCTGCGTGGCCATCATTTCCCTGCACAACATCGCCACCCTGGCAAAGGCGGACTGATGGATGCCACCACATTGCAACTGGTGCTGGCGGCGCTGGCGTTCGCCATCGCCGGCAATCTCTGGCTGAGCCTGGCCGTGCTGCGCGCCAGCCGCCGCGAAAGGCTGGCGCCCATGGCGCTGGCGCCGGGCCAGCCACTGCCTGCCGTGCAAGCCCGCCCGCTGGCCGGCGGCGCGCGTTTCCAGCCGGGTGCCCCCGGCCAGGCGGCCGTGCTGCTGTTCCTCGCCAGCCGCTGCCCGAAATGCGCGGAAAAGCTGGCCGGCATCGAACGGCTGCTGCCGCTGGCGCGGGATGCAGGCCTGGCCGTGTGGCTGCTCAGCGAGGAAGCGCCGCGCCGCCTGCGCGCCTTCCTGCCCGACGGCCCCTTGCGGGCGGCGGCGGCACGCGTCAGCCTGCGCGACTACCGGCGCCTGAATCCGCTGATGAGCTCTCCATCCTATCTTTTTGTCAACCATGAGGGCATGCTTGAGGCGAGCGGCCTGATCGGCGACGAAGACTGGCTGGCCCTGGCGCAGCAGCTGGAACAGGAAGCACGTCCCGAGGAGCAGGCGGCATGAATGCCGCTCCCCACCTGGAACGCCTGCGCCTGCTGTACCCCGTGCGCTGGCGCATCGCCGCCGGCCTGCTGTGCATGGCCCTCACCGTGGGCGCGCAGCTGGCCTTTCCGCAAGCCATCGCGTATTTCATCGACCACGTGGCGGAACTGACCCGGCGCGGCATCACGCCGGGCATGGCGGCCGCCATGCTGGCCTTCAGCGTGCTGTATGCGCTGGCCTCGGCCGCCCGCTTCTACCTGCTGCAGTCAAGCGGCCACATGGTCGTCATGGGCGTGCGCCGGCGCCTGTTCGACGTGGTGATCAACCAGCCCATCGCCTTCTTCGACAAGCACCATGGCGGCGAGCTGAACAGTCGGCTCACGTCCGACGTGTCGGCCCTGCACGAAAGCCTGACCATCGGCGCGGCCAATGCCCTGCGCTCGCTGTGCGTGTTTCTGGGCGGCATCGCCATGCTGCTGCAGCTGTCACCCATGCTGAGCCTGCCGCTGGCCCTGTTCATTCCCATCAGCCTGTATTTCGGCAAGTTATCAGGCAGCAATTACCGGCTGCGTTCGCGGGCCATTTCCGCCAGCCTGGCCGCCAGCGGCAAGGTGGCGCAGGAATATTTCGCCCATGCGCGCCTGGTGCAGGCCTTCAACCAGCAAGGCGGCGCCATGGCCCGCTATGCGCAAGCCATGCGGCAACTGCTCGACGTGTCGCTGGCCGGCACGCGGCTGCTGGCCGTGTTCCAGGGCGCGCAGGGGCTGCTGGCCTTCGTGGCCCTGCTGACCACCCTGTGCTTCGGCGCCCACCTGATCGGCCAGGGCCAGCTGACGGTGGGCCAGCTGACGGCCTTCGTCATCTATGCCAGCATGGTGACGGACACGGCCGGCTCCATCAGCGAATTCTGGAACACCTGGATGCGCACCATGGGCTCGACCGACCGCATCTTCGAGATCCTGCGCAGCCACCGTCCCGTGCCCGACGCGGCGCCGCAGCCGCCGCTGGCCGGCCATATCGCGCTGCGCGATGTGCGCTTTTCCTACCCCGAGCGGATGCAGGCGACGGCCCTCGACGGCGTCAGCCTGTCCATCCGGGCCGGGGAAAAGATCGCGCTGGTGGGCGCCTCAGGCGCGGGCAAGTCCACCATCGCCAGCCTGGTGCTGGGCCACTACCAGCCCGGGGCCGGCAGCCTGCTGTTCGACGGCATCGATGCGCGCGTGCTGGGCGTGACGCAGCTGCGGCGCCAGATGGCCGTGGTGGAGCAGGAACCGGCCCTGTTTTCCGGCAGCATCGCGGACAATATCGCCTTTGCCGTGCCGGACCGCCAGGTGACGCGCGACGAAATGCTGGCGGCGGCGCGCCTGGCGCACGCGCACGACTTCATCGAGGCGTTTCCGGATGGCTACGACACCGTGGTGGGCGAACGGGGCGTGCAATTGTCCGGCGGACAGAAGCAGCGTATCGCGATTGCCCGCGCCATCCTGCGCACGCCGAAAATCCTGATTCTGGACGAAGCCACCAGCGCGCTCGACGCGGCCAGCGAACAGCTGGTGCAGCGCGCGCTCGATACCTTGATGCAAGGGCGCACCACCATCATCATCGCCCACCGCTTTTCCACCATCGTCAAGGCCGACCGCATCATCGTCATGGACAAGGGCCGGATTTGCCAGCAAGGCACGCATGCCGAGCTGCTGCGCGCGGGCGGACAGTATGCGCGGCTGATGCAGCAGCAACTGTCGCAATTCCAGCAGTTGCATGACAGTACGGCAACCCTGTAGAGTGGGCACGATGAAAAAAACCTACCATGGCAGCTGCCACTGCGGCACCGTGCGCTTCGCGGCCGAGATCGACCTGGCGGCCCCCAGCCTGCGCTGCAACTGTTCCTATTGCCTGAAGATCCGCTGCTGGGCCAGCCAGGTACCGCCCGCTGACTTCCGCTTGCTGGCCGGCGAGGAGGCCTTGAGCGAATACCGCTTCGGCGCCGGCCGCGAACGCCACTATTTTTGCCGCCACTGCGGGGTGCGCCCGTTTGGCCGCGGCGATTCGCCCCGCAGCGGCCCGTTTGTCGGCATCGGCGTGAACTGCCTCGACGATGCGGCGGTGGCCGAACTGGCCCGGGCGCCCGTCACCTTTGTCGATGGCTGGCATGACGACTGGGACACGCCGCCGCAGGAAACGCGGCATCTGTAATCATGAAACTAAGAAATGGTTGTCAGCTACCACGGAGTTTTCCTACGTGGCGGCAAGGAGTGTCCCTATGGTTAAGCCCGACGCGGGCGGCGAGAATCGTCGCAACGGTGCCGCACGGCGCCGGAGCGCAGGCAGGAGCATCCGCCCCAATGTCGGACCGGATGATGACGCAGACTAACCATAGGGGAATGACCATGACTTCGAACAGCAACGACAAATCCGGCAGCCAATCGGACAAACAACAATCGGGCAGCCAACAGTCGGACAAACAGTCCGGCAGCCGCCAATCGTCGGGCGGCACCCAGGGCGGCACGCACGAGCAGCATGTGGAAGCGGGCCGCCAAAGCCACAAGAATGACGGCGACAGGCAATCGGGTTCGCAGCAGTCGGGCCAGCAATCGGGCCAAGGCAGGAGCGGCAGCGGCAGCGAACAATCGGGTTCCGGCTCCGGTTCTCGGGGCGGCACGCACGAGCAGCACGTGGAAGCGGGACGTCAAAGCCACAAGAATGACGACAAATCCTGATTCCCGGGCAGTGTGATTGCCGGCAAGTCAGCCGGTCATCCGTAGCAGCATGGACCGGTGCGGCGTGGCCGTGCCGCTCCATGGGTGTGCTACGGCCGCCCCGCTATTTTGCACCCGCCCACACAGATGGCGCGCGAAAGGCCGTTGTCTGGATCGGCATTCTGGGCGATAATTACGCCCATGAACGATACCACTACCTTACCCCCATTGCCCGATCGCCTGTCGATCGACCCGAGCAGCCCTTACCACGTTGCAGCCGTGTTCGAGAACGACGTCGGCATCCGCTTCAACGACAAGGAACGTCTTGACGTGGAAGAATATTGCATCAGCGAACGCTGGATCAAGGTCGCATCCACCAAGTCCCTCGACCGCCGCGGCCGTCCGCTGCAGATCAAGCTGAAAGGCAAAGTCGAAGCGTTTTACCGCTAAGCGCAGCTGTTCGCTCCCATCGAGGCCGATTTTCATCGGCCTTTTTTGCGTCCGCCGCTTTCCGCTCAGGCAGTGCTGGTGACCAGTCCGGCCGCGGCCGCCATGGGCAGCCACAGCATGGCGTCCGCCAGCACCTCGTCCGGCGCCCTGCCGCTGGACTGTGCCGCCCGCTGCGCGCACTGTGCCAGCGGCGCGCCGCCGGCCAGCGCCTGCAGGCAGTCAAACTGCCAGGGCTGCAGCTCGTGCATGGCAAGCCGGTAATGCATGCGCGAAATGGCCACGTAAGCGGGACTGGCCTGCGGCTGGGCCGGCACGGCAGCGTCCGGCGCGGCCTGCACCTGTTGCCAGAATGAACACAAGGGAAATGACAGGGCCAGCAGCCGCGTGCACGGCGTCAGGCGCCAGGCCGGCGCATTTCCCAACAACAACTCCAGGCCGGAAGGCAACAATGACGGCGCCCGTTTTTCCAGGCCCGGCGCCCTGCCCGCCTCGCTGCGCGCCCGCTCCAGCCGCGCCAGTTCGACGGGAAAGCGCAAGACGTCCCCCTGCGCGCCGGCGGCACCCTGGCTGGCGGCGAGAAAATCGGCAAAGCCGCCGCCCAGGTCGTACAAGGTCGGGGAAGCGGACGGGTGGCGCCAGACATAGGCGCGGGCAAAGAAGGCGAACAGCTCGTCGCCCATGACCTTGCGCAAGACGGGATAATCGGCCTGCAGGCATTCGAGCAGGCGCTGCACGTAGCCGTCCGCATGGATGTGCAGCGGCGCCGGCCCGCCCCGCGCCCGTTTCAGCACTTGCTCCTGCGTCAAGCCATGGCGCTCGCTGGCCAACTGCGCGCCACGCGCCGCGCCGCCCGGCGCCGTCATCGCCGTCAGGAACCACGCCTGCAATTGCGCCAGCGGTGCGTCCGCGCGCGCGTTGCCGTCGGCGCTACGGGGCATGGGCGGCCTCCAGGTGAAAGCCCAGCGGCGCCGGGACGGCGGCGGCAATCTTGGCCGTGGCGGGCGCCGCGTCGGCGAATTCTCCCCGCCCGGCCGCGCGCGCCTTGTCCAGTTCAGCCAGCAGCTGCGGATAGGGCGGAATGTCCGCATCCCATTCCAGCAGGGCCGACACGCCCCCCGTCAGCTGCTGCGCCAGCGCGTACAGGCGCCAGACGGCGGCCGGCACGGGAGCGTCATGCGTGTCGATCAGCATCGCGCCGCAGACGGTGGGTCCGGCCAGGTGGATCTGCACGATGTGGTCGTGCGGCAACTGGCGGATGTAGGCGGCCGCGTCATAGCCGTGGTTATGCGCGCTGACGTGGACATTGTTGACGTCGAGCAAGAGTCCGCAGCCCGTGTCCTCGGCCAGGCGGCCCAGGAATTCCCATTCCGGCATGCTGGACTGGGCAAACTCCACGTAGCTGCTGGGGTTTTCCAGGACCAGGGGACGGCCCAGGAATTCCTGCACTTGCCGCACCCTGCCCGCCACGTGGCGCAGGCTGGCCTCGTTCAGCGGCAAGGGCAGCAAATCGTGGCTGTTGAGCGAGGCGGCGCCCGTCCAGCACACATGGTCGGAAATCCACGCGGGGCGGATCTCGGCGGCCAGTTGGCGCAGCTTGCGCAGGTAGGCCAGGCTCAGGGGATCGCTGCTGCCGATCGACAGAGATACGCCATGCATGACGATGGGCACCTGCGCCGCCACCTGCTCGAGCACGTGGCGCGCATAGCCGTGGTTGTCGATGAAATTCTCGCTGATGATCTCGAACCAGTCCACTTGCGGACCGTGTTCCAGGATGTACGCGTAATGGGGCGGACGCAGCCCCACGCCCAGGCCCAGGTTCGGCAGGCCCAGGCGCGGAAGCGCCGCTGGCTTGACGGCCGCCATCAAGTCGACGGCGGCAAGGCCAGGCGCAGGTCGGTGGGCGCCGGCGGCGCGCCCACCGGCGTGCCGCGCGCCGCCATCACCTTGCCGTAGGCTTCCCAGGCCTTGTCGTAGACATTGTCGCCGAGGGCAAAACTCATGCTCTGGCCCAGCGGAATGCTGCGGTGCTCGGGCGCGGGACCGAAATCGTACAGGGTCATGGTGGCGGGTTCGGGCGGGTCCTTCTTCGTGGTGTTCGGATACAGCTGCGAGGCCGAAATCGGCACGGCGCAGCCGCCGAAGCCGCCGCATTTGTTGTCGCTGGGCGCGCTGTAGACTTGATCGTCCTGCGGCGGCGGTGGCGGCACGTAGCACTCGCTGCCAGGCGCCGCGGCAGCCTTGACCGAGTGGCCGCAGGACGAGCCGCCCGTGTCGGCCTGGGCAAAGCCGCAGCCGCCCTGGGCGTGGCAGCCGTTGGAGCCGCGGCAGGTGTGGTAGACGGCCAGCGCGGCGCAGGTGGACGACGCCTCGCCCTCCAGGTGCATGCCCTGGCAGGCGTGGTACAGCACGCCCTTCTCGACCAGCGGCACGCCCGTCGCCAGGTTCGGCGCTTGGCCCAGCACGGCCCAGCAGATGGCCATGCGGTCGCCCGCGCCCACCATCGACGGATACGGAAACTCCAGTTTCTGGTTCAGCCAGTACTTGTCCAGCACGGAAGTGATGCCATAGATGGCGCCCGTGGCCACCGTGCTCAGCATTTGCAGGGTGCCGCTGGCGTCCTTCAGGCGGTTCAGGGCGCCCGCCACGGCAGCCGGCGCAGGGATGTTCTTCGGCGCGGTGGCCGGATTGTAGCGCTCATTGGTCAGCATGGCCTCGCTCCAGCGCCCGCCTTCCTTGTGCCAGCCGGCCCAGGTCTGCACGGGCAGCATGGCCTTGACCTGGCCGAAGCGCTCGTAATGGTCGAACGGGGCGCTGTCGTGGCGCGCGGCCGCATCGCGCGATTCGGCCTCCTTGCCATTGTTCGCGTAGGACGGGTAATCGCACTTCAGGGCGGCCAGGTCTTCGCGGTAGTCGGGCTGCACGGCCATCAGGCGCTGCCCTGCGTCACGGCGGTAGCGCTGGATGGCCGTATCGCTGCCCTCGCCCTGGTCGGTGATGGCAGCCATCATGTCGATGGCCTTGTTGAACGAGCCCGTCTGGCCGCCATCCTGGTCCTGCGGGCCGAAGCAGGTGTCGAACTTGGGAAACTCGGCCCGCGCATGGCCCTGCACCTGGCTGTTGAACATGTCCTGCTGCACCGAGCCGTTGACGAACAGCTTGTGCCACAAGGTCTGGCCATCCGTGTATTCGATGCTGATGTAGCGCGCATAGCATTCATACATGTAGCCGATGGTGCCGAACAGGGGCAGATCATGCACGTGCTTGCCCGGCGTCCAGCCCACGAACGGTACCTCGGGGAAATATTTGGTGTGGTTGTGCGCGTCAAACTTCGCCAGCTGGGCGCGCGCCTGCTGTTCCGGCTGCTCGATGGCGAGGAACAGGTCGCACTGGTTGTCGTTCAGCTCTTCCAGGTTGACGCGCACGTGGCGGTAATCGGCCGTGTCCTGCAAGTCGACAATGTGCGGGATCAGCGTGCAGTCCTTGCCGTAGCAGGTCCAGCCGTGGTCCTGCGATTGCAGCTCCGAGCCCGTGAAGCATGGCGCCGTGCCGATGGCCGTGGCCAGGTTGGCCGCCATCTGCAGGTGCAGCATTTCCTGGATGAAGACGCTGAAGATGATATTGAAAGCCTTCTGCTCCTTCAGTTCGGGCCGCGCCGTGGTGCCCATGCCCGGCCACTGGCGGCCTTCGTAGTAGGTGATGCCTTTCGAGTTGATCTGGTGCGTGCCCTGGATCGAATACATGGTGGCCATGTACAGGGGAATCGTGAACAGCTCCACGCTGACGGCCGCCTGGGCGATGGCGCGCACGGCGGCAGTGTCGGTGGCCAGCATGTCGAGCGGACGGTTGCTGATGGCGGCCTGGGTGCTTCCTAAAACGGGCATTTTCATTCTGTCTCTCCACAGGAAGGATGCGTTTCGGATATCGGGCCGCGCCGCGCCATCTGCGTGCGCTGCTCACGGCACAGAAATCATACGCCTGAGAAAGATATTTTTGCGGCAAGATTTATGCACTGCTCCAGGCATTGATCTGCATCAATTCAGCTGCGCTTTGGCCGTGAAAATAGGCGTTTTACGCCATCATTCGATGACAATTGAATAGAATCGGTAAAACGCACGCGTGTATAAGCGCCGCGCCGTCCAACGCCGGCGCGGCGCTTGCATGATGATAGTCAGGCGGCCGGCGGCGGCTGGAAGGCGCAAAAGCCGGGCCACTGGTCGCGGCTGTCGCACACTTTCAGGCAGCCTTGATTGTCCTTGAAGGTGGCGACGACCTTGATGGGAAAGCCATATCTTGGCGTGGTGGCCAGGAAGGCGGACGGGCAGCTTTGCTCGTTGCTGAAACGGAAAGTGATTTCTTCGCGGCGCCCCTTGCGCGCAAAACTCAGCATGAAGGTTTCATTGCTGTTCCACTGCGCCTTGCCCGGCACGCGGAAACGGTAGCGCGGGCTGCCCGGCTGCTGCCCGTCAAGTTTCTGGCCGAAGACGCGGCTGCTGGCCGTGGCCGTCTCCACCTTGGCGATCGGATACGGCACGGCAAACATATAGGTGCCGGCAAAACCCTGGTCGAAGCCCAGGCCCTTCTGGTAGAACGGCACGACGATATGCGGCGCACCCGCATACTCCACGCTGTTGCGCGCCGTCATGCGCGACGTCAGCTTGTCATCGGGCGCTTGCCCGAAGACCACGTCCACTTCCACCAGCGCCTGGCTCTTGTCGATGTCTTGCGCCAGATAATCCCTGGGGGCGATCTCGCTGTGCACGCAGCCGGCCAGCAGGGCTGCGGCGAGGCAGCCGGCGATCAGTCTAGGTATGCTCATGGCTGTTTTCCCTCCGGCGGCGCGGAACTGAAGCCCAAGCCCGTCACTTGCCAGCCGCCCTTGCCTTGTTTCCATTGAAATTGCTGGCCGAACCAGGCCAGTTCCAGCTCGCGCCGGATGCGGTTGCTATCCGTGCGGCCTTGGCGCGCCTTGATGGCGGCGCCCGCCTGCGCGGAAGCGGCCTGCGACAAGGGCTTCAGCCACCGTTGATACGTGTCTGGCGGCAAGGCCAGCACGCCGGCCACGCCGTCGTCGCGCGTGGCGACGATGATCCCCACCTTCGTCAGCGCATTCGTCAGATACGCGCCGCGCCGCCCGTCGGGCGAGACGGAAACCAGCATGGCGGGTGCGTAATCGCCCGTGACGCCGCCCGGCACGTCAAACCACAGCAGCTCGCCCGTGTCCGTATCGAGCGCGCGGCCGTCGCGGGCAAACAGCAGCACCTTGGGGCGGCCCGGCTGCGGCACGCCCCATTCGGGGTCGCGCTCCGTGCGCACCATGTCGTCGCGCTGCAGGGGACTGAGGGGGCGCATCAGCGGTTCGCCATTCTGCACGCCGATGAGGATGGTGCCCTGGCCCGTGTAGCCCTTGGTGAATGCCAGCAGCATGGGCTGGCCCTCGCGCGTCGCTTTCAGCGGGCGCACCTCCACCACTTCGCGCGCGCCGCCGGGCCAGTAACCGTGCTTGCGGAAAGTCAAGGTGACGAGCGCGTCGTGGCGGTCGCGTGTGACGACAAAGTCGCCGTATTGCTGCATCACCGGCACGTATGGCGTTTGCGCCTGCGCGGCGGGCACGATGGCGGCGGCCAGCGCGGCGGCCGCCGCCAGGCGGTGTAAAGAAAAGAACAGCATGGCATCCTGTCAAGGTCGCACTGGGCGAAGGAACGCCATCATAAACGATTCATCGCCAGCAATACTGTCCAATAGGAAACATCAACGGCGCTGGATTTCGATCAGCTCGATCTCGAACAGCTTGGGCCACAGTTTGCCCGTGACAAACAGGCGTTTTCCCCGTGCATCCCAGGCGATGCCGTTGAGCACGGCGTCGGGATTGGCCGTGCCCCGCTGCTCGGGCGGCAGCAAGCCCGTCAGGTCGATCCAGCCCACCACCTTGCCGCTGGCCGGGTCGATGCGGGCGATCACATCCGCGCCCCACACATTGGCGAACAGTTGTCCGTCGACCATTTCCAATTCGTTCAGCCGCTCGATGGGGCGGCCCTCGGCCTTCACCTCGAAGCGGCGCACCTCGGCCATCGTTTTCGGATTCAGCACGCGGATGGCGGCCGTGCCGTCGCTCATGTAGACGAATTGACTGTCGCTGGCCAGGCCCCAGCCTTCGCCCTGGTAGCTGAACTTGCGTTTCAATTTGAAGGTTTTCAGGTCGAAGACATAGCCCGTCTGCGAAATCCACGTCAGGCCCAGGATCTCATCGCCCACGTCCGTGATGCCTTCGCCGAACACATTCTTGTCGAGCATGCTTTTCTGCAGCACCTTGCCCGTCGTCAACTCCACCTTGCGCAAGGAAGACTGGCCGTTCTGGCCCGTGCTTTCATACAGATGCCCATCCTTGAACAGCAAGCCCTGGGTGAACGCCTGGGGATCGTGCGGGTAGGTGTTCTTGACGAAATAGCCATACACGGGAATGGCGGCATGGGCGTAGCCCATTTCACTCATCAGCCCCACGGTGCATAACAATCCCAGCAGCAATGAGCCGGCCGTGCGTTTGAGTCTGGTATTGACGTTGATGTTCATCGGGTCGGGCGGAAGTTGGGATTCGCCTATTGTAAACGTGCCGCGTCCGCCATGCGCGCCCTGACGAGCTCAAGCCAGGCGCGCGCCGCGAACGACAGCCGCCCGCCCCGGCGCCAGGCCAGCATCAGATTCCACTCCACGGGCGGGCCGTCCAGGGGAATCACGTCAAATTGCGCGGCATCAAGCGTGTCGCAATACATCTTCGGCAGCAGGCACACACCCACGCCCAGCCGCACCAGCGAGGCGATAAAGTCCCACTGACCGCTGCGGCCCGTGATGCGCGGCGCGAAACCGGCGCGCTGGCAGGCATCCTGCACGATGTCGTTGAGGGCAAATGCGGCGCCGTAGAAAATGAAGGGGCTGTCGGCCAGCTCGGCCAGGGCGACCGAGGCGCGGCCCTGCCACGGCGAGCCAGGCGCGGCCAGCAGGCACAGCGGCGAGCGTACGAGGGGCAAGGCTTCGAAATCCTGCCAGGTGGCCGCATTGCCCGGGTAGTCGAGCATGGTGCCCAGTTCCACCGTGCCGGTGCGCAAGTCGCGCTCGATGGCCTGCGTGCCACTTTCATACATCTTCAGTTCGATGCCCGGATAGCGCTGGTGGTATTCGGCCAGCCATGGCGCCAGGGTCGAGTGCGTCTGCGGCGACACGCCGACGCGCAATTCGCCCCGCTCCAGATGTTGCAAGTCGCGCAATTCCACCTTCAGTTCCGCGTGCAGGGCCAGCAGTTCATGCGCGCGCGACAGCACCACCTTGCCCGCGTCCGTCAAAGTAAAGCGCTTGCCGGCGCGGTCCAGCAGAGCCAGGTCCAGCGATTGCTCCAGCTGTTGCACCATCTTGCTGACGGTGGGCTGCGTCACGTGCAGCCTGGCGGCCGCGCGCGTAAAACTGTTCTGTTCGACCACTTCGACGAAGTAGCGCAGGGAGCGGATATCCATAATGCATTCCAAAATAGAATGATGATCATGAGTTTAAGTCATTTTGTCTTTTGATGTGGGCTCACTACAATGAAACCTTCCTCCTGCCGTTTGAAAGCCCGCCGTGAAAGCCTTGCCCTGTTCCGCCGCCGCCCTGCCCTCCGTCCCCGTCTGGCGCCAGCCCGCGCAGACCGCGTGGCAAGTGGGTATCATGATTGCCGCCTGGTGGCTGGCCGACGCGGCCGCGTCCGCCCTGCACTTGCCGTTTTCCGGCGGGGTCGTAGGCCTGTTCGTGCTGGTGGCCCTGCTGCTGGCGGGCTGGGTGCGTCCGACCACCATCGAACTGGGCGCGAACTGGCTGCTGGCCAACATGCTGCTGTTCTTCATACCGCTGGTCGTGTCGGTGGTGCAATTTACGCAACTGTTGAAGTCGCAGGGCTTGATGCTGTTCGTAAATATCGGCCTGGGCTTTGCCAGCGTGATGCTGGCCACGGCGCTGACGGTGGAAGGGGTGTGCCGCTATGAACGCAAGTTGCGTCTGAATAAGCTGCTGCGCCAGCGCGCAGCCCGGGCGGCAGCATGAGCACCCTGCTGCTGTCGCTGCTGTTCCTGCTGCTGACCCTGGTATTGTTCTACGCCAACCAGGCCGTGCACCGCCGCCACCCGCATTTTCTGCTCACGCCCGCCATCTGCACCTCGGCGATATTGATTGTCATCGTGCAGGCCACCTCGACGCCGTTCGCCACGTATTTCGGCGAGACGCGCTGGCTGCCGTGGCTGCTGGGCCCGGCCACCATCGCGTTTGCGCTGCCCATCTTCCAGGAGCGCAAGCTGATCCGCAAGCATTGGCTGGCCTTGTCGCTGGGCAGCTGCGCCGGCATCGTGGCATCGGTCGCCGCCACCCTGCTGCTGGACCGGGTATTTGGCGTGCACGGCGACATGGCGCGCAGCCTGCTGGCCCGCTCCGTCTCCACGCCGTTCGCGCTGGAAGCGTCGCGCCACATGGGCGGCTCGGCGCAGCTGACGGGCATCTTCGTGGTGATGACGGGCTTGTTCGGCTTGATGCTGGGCAAGCCGCTGCTGAAACTGCTGCCCTTGCGCATGCGCATCGCCCGCGGCGCCCCATACGGCGCGGCCGCGCACGGCTTTGGCTTGTCCGTGGCGCGCCGCGTGGGCACGGAAGAAGGCGCAGTGGCCAGCTTGACGATGATCTTTTCCGGCGTCGTGACGGTGCTGCTGGCGCCGCTGCTGGGGCATGTGCTGGGCTAGCGGCCCGCTTGCAGCGCCTGCATGCCATGCACGATCAGGTCGATTCCCGCCAAAAAATCCGCGCGGTCGTCGTGCGCGCGCAGTTGGCCCGCCACCTTGCGGGCAAACGGAAACGCCTGCGCATCGAGGCGTGACCAGGCGCCCGCCAGGGTGTCGAGGAAATGCGCGCGTTCCAGGCCCCGTTCCCGGGCGATGACGGCATTGGCCGCATTCTGCCCGCTCACGCCCAGCAGATAATTGAGCAAGGCGCAAGCCGCCATCCACTGCCGGTCCTGCGGCACGCCCAGCGCATCGACCTGCCGGCCCAGGCGCTCCAGGATGCGCACGGTGGGCAGCTGGCCCGGCGCACGCGACAGGGCCGAGCCCAGCCATGGATGCGCATCCATGGCCTCGAACATGGCCAGCGCCACGGCGCGGATGCCCGCCTGCGGCGTATCGCCAGGCGGGGCGGCCTGCATGGCGCGGGCGACGATGGCGTCGCTGGCGGCCGTGAACAGGTCGTCCTTGTCGGCCACGTGCCAGTAGATGGCACCCGCTCCCGTGGCCAGGCGCGCGGCCAGGGCGCGGAAGGTCAGGCCGCCCTCGCCCGCTGTGTCGAGCAGGGCAATGGCGGCGTCGATGATGGTGTCGCGCGTCAGCGAGTCGGCGCGTCGTGGTGGGGTCGCTACGGTATGGGGCATCGCTTATCTTGACACAGATGATGGCTTGCCGCAAAATTCTTCTGGAACGTCGTTCCACTGTTATTTTGAACACCACCTGAAGGATCACCATGCATATCGCCATCATCGGCGCAGGGCTGGGCGGGCTGATGCTCGCCCGCGTGCTGCACGTCCACGGCATCGCCGCCACCGTGTATGAAGCGGATGCGTCGCCCCAGGCGCGCCGCCAAGGCGGCATGCTCGATATCCACGAAGAAACGGGCCAGCAAGCGCTGCGGGCGGCCGGCCTGCATGACGCCTTCCGCGCCCTCATCCATGCGGGCGGCGAAGCGAGCCGCGTGCTCGACCAGCACGGCACGGTTCTGCACGACGAAGGCGACGACGGCACGGGCGGCCGCCCCGAAGTGGCACGCGGGGAACTGCGCCGCATCCTGCTCGATGCCTTGCCTGAAGGCTGCGTGCGCTGGGGCCACAAACTGACCAGCATCGCAACGCTGGACGGCGGCCAACACCTTTTACACTTTGCGCATGGCGCCACGGCGGCCAGCGACCTGCTGGTAGGCGCGGACGGCGCCTGGTCCCGGGTGCGGCCGCTGCTCTCCAGCGCGCAGCCCGCCTACAGCGGCATTGTTTTCATTGAAACGTATCTGTTCGACAGCGACCGCCGCCATCCGGCCAGCGCGCAAGCCGTGGGCGCCGGCGCCCTGTTCGCGCTGGCGCCCGGCAAGGGCATCCAGGCCCACCGCGAAGCCGATGGCGTGCTGCATGCGTATGTGGCCCTGAGTAAACCCGAGGAGTGGCTGGCAGGCATCGATTTTGCCGACCCGGCCGCCGCGCGGGCAGCCATCGCCGCCCAGTTTGCCGGCTGGACGCCGGCGCTCACGGCCCTGATCACGGATGCGGACACGCCGCCCGTGCCCCGTCCCGTGCACCTGCTGCCCGCCGGCCACCGCTGGCAGCGCGTGGCGGGCGTAACCTTGCTGGGCGACGCGGCCCATTTGATGGCCCCGGCTGGAGAAGGCGCCAACCTGGCCATGCTGGACGGCGCCGAGCTGGCGCAGGCGCTTGCCGCGCACCCAAGCGACGTGGCGGCGGCCCTGCTGGCGTACGAAACGGCGCTGTTTGCGCGCAGCAGCGCGGCCGCGGCGGAGTCGGAGCGCATCCTGCGCCTGTGCTTCGGCGACGACGCGCCGCACGGCCTGGTGCGGTTCTTTACGGGCATGCAGGACGCCGGCCCGGCGCGCGCAGTGTGAACGGCGGCGCCAAAGCCCCACGCCGGCGGCCTTTATCGGGGATAATACGTCTTTCCCCATTCCAAGCAGCCGCGCCACGATGAAATACCCCGCAGTCCTTCCCTTCAGCGACATCCTGCCACGCCTGCATGAATTCGACGCCATCATCGACGTGCGCAGCCCGTCCGAGTTCGCGGAAGACCACTTGCCGGGCGCCATCAACCTGCCCGTGCTCGACGACGAGCAGCGCGTGCGCGTCGGCACGCTATATAAACAGACCAGTGCCTTCGAGGCGAAGAAGCTGGGCGCGGCGCTGGTGGCGAAGAATATCGCGCGGCATATCGAAGACGGTTTCCTCGGTCATCCGCAGCATTGGAAGCCGCTCGTCTACTGCTGGCGCGGCGGCAACCGCAGCGGCGCCATGGCGCACATCCTGGCGCGCATCGGCTGGCCTGTCACGCAGCTCGACGGCGGCTACAAGGATTACCGGCGCCACGTGAACGCCGAGCTGGCCACCCTGCCCGCGCGCTTCGATTTCATCAACGTGCTGTGCGGTCCGACAGGCAGCGGCAAGAGCCGCTTGCTGCAAGTGCTGGACCGGCAAGGCGCGCAGGTGATCGACCTGGAGCGATTGGCGGCGCACCGCGGCTCCGTGCTGGGCGGATTGCCCGAGGAAGACCAGCCCTCGCAAAAGGCGTTCGAAAGCGCGTTGTGGCAGCAGTTGCGCCAGTTTGACCCGGCGCTGCCCGTGTTCATCGAATCGGAAAGCAAGAAAGTGGGCCGCGTGCGCGTGCCCGACGCGCTGATGGAAAAGATGCGCGCGGCCGCCTGCACGGACGTGCGGCTGGCCACGGACCAGCGCGTGCAATTGCTGATGCAAGACTATGCGCATTTCGTCGGCGATGCACAGCGCCTGAACGTGCAGTTGGCCCTGTTGACGCAGCTGCACGGCAAGGAGAAAATCGCCCATTGGCAGCAGCTGGCGACGGCGGGCCGGATGGCCGAGCTGGTGGAAGAGCTGCTGGTCCAGCATTACGACCCCGTCTACCGGCAATCGATCGCCCGCAACTTCAGCCGCTATGCCCAGGCGACGCCGCTGGTCTTGCCCGATATTTCAGAACATGCCTTTGAGCAAGCCGCGCGCGCATTATGTGCTATCGTCGGCGAACCCCGTACCGCCAGCGCCGCGTAAGCGCCGGCGCAGCTTTTAGTGACCTTTTTCAGCAGGATGACGACCATGTCCGATAGCGCAGCAACATCCAATACACCCATCCGATTGACCGAATTTGCCCATGGCGGCGGCTGCGGCTGCAAGATTGCGCCCGGCGTGCTGGCCGACATCTTAAAGGGCAGCGGTGGCTTTCCCCTGCCGAAGGAATTGCTGGTCGGCATAGAAACCTCCGACGACGCGGCCGTCTACCAGCTCAACGACGAGCAGGCGCTGATCGCCACGACGGATTTCTTCATGCCCATCGTCGACGATCCCTTCGACTTCGGCCGCATCGCCGCCACCAATGCCATTTCCGACGTGTACGCCATGGGCGGCACGCCCATCATGGCGCTGGCCCTGGTGGGCATGCCGATCAACAAGCTGCCCGTGGAAACCATCGGCCTCATCTTGAAAGGCGGCGAAACCATCTGCGCCCAGGCCGGCATCCCCATCGCGGGCGGCCACACCATCGATTCCGTCGAGCCGATCTACGGCCTCGTCGTGCTGGGCCTGGTGCATCCGTCGCAAGTGAAGCGCAACGCGGGCGCGCGCGCCGGCGATAAACTGGTATTGGGCAAGCCGATCGGCGTGGGCATCCTGTCGGCCGCGCTGAAGAAGAATGCGCTCGACGCGGACGGCTACGCCTCGCTGATCGACAACACCACCAAATTGAATACCCCGGGCAAGAAACTGGCCCTGCTCGACGGCGTGCATGCGCTGACGGACGTGACGGGCTTCGGCTTGCTGGGCCACACCCTGGAACTGGCGCGCGGCGCCAAGTTGCAGGCGCGTATCGCCATGGCTGACGTGCCGCTGCTGCCGCAAGTGCAGCAACTGGCGCAGAATGGCAACATCACGGGCGCCTCGGGCCGCAACTGGCAGGGCTACGGCGCGCAAGTGGCGCTGGACGACAGCCTCAGCGCCATCGACAAGGCGATCCTGACGGACCCGCAAACGGCCGGCCCCCTGCTGGTGGCCTGCGCGCCGGAAGCCGTCGAGCAAGTGCTGGCGATTTTCCGCGCCGAAGGCTTTGGCGACGCCGGCGTCATCGGCGAGATGCAGGATGGCACGACCGGTGTTTCCGTATATTAATGAACAATCTTTCAAAGGCATTCCCATGACCACGTTCTCCAACAAGTTCCCCGCCATCCTGGCCACCGTCGCCGCCACCCTGGCCATCCACAGCGGCCTGGCGCAGGCGCAGCAGGTATTGCGTGTGTCCGCCATCCCCGACGAAGCGCCGACGGAATTGCAGCGCAAGTTCAAGCCGCTGGGCAGCTACCTGGAGAAAAAGCTGGGCATGAAGGTGGAATTTACGCCCGTCACCGATTACGCGGCCTCCGTGGAAGGCTTGATCAATCACAAGCTCGACATGGTCTGGTTCGGCGGTTTCACGTTTGTACAAGCCAACGTGCGCAGCGGCGGCAAGATCGTGCCGCTGGTGCAGCGCGAGGAAGACACGAAGTTCCGCTCCGTGTTCGTGACCACCAGCAAGGACATCAACCAATTGTCTGACCTGAAAGGCAAGAACTTCACGTTCGGCTCGGAATCGTCGACCTCGGGCCACTTGATGCCCCGGTACTACTTGCTGGCCGCCAAGATCAATCCGGATACGGACATGAAGCGCATCGCGTTTTCGGGCGCGCATGACGCCACCGTGGCCGCCGTCGCCGGCGGCAAGGTCGATGCGGGCACCTTGAACATTTCCGTGTGGGAAAAGCTGGTGGAAGCGAAAAAGGTCGATCCCGCCAAGGTGCGCGTGTTCTACACGACGCCGGGCTACTACGATTACAACTGGAGCGTGCGCGCCGACATGAATCCCGTCGTGCGCAAGAAGCTGACGGACGCCTTCCTGGCCCTGGACCCATCGACGGCCGAAGGCAAGGAAATCCTCGAACTGCAGCGCGCCACGAAGTTCATCCCGACCAAGGCCGAGAACTACAAGGATATCGAAGCGGCCGCGCGCGACGCGAAGCTGTTGAAGTAAACGACGTCGACGCGTTTTATCGTAGGTCGGATTAGCGGCAAAGCCGCGTAATCCGACACAAGCGATAATGCCAACAATGTTGTCGGATTACGGCCTCCGGCCTAATCCGACCTACGCTGCCGTCGCATGGCGTCATCCGACACACCACCGCCCCCCCCACACCGAACATCGCATGACATTCCAACTTCACAAGGTCTGCGTCCACCACGCGGGTGCCGCCGGCAGTGCGCTGGCCCTGCGTGACGTGGACCTGGACGTGGCCCAGGGCGAACAGATCGCCCTGATCGGCCCTTCCGGCGCCGGCAAGACCAGCCTGCTGCACACCTTGGCCTGCGCGCTGCGCCCTGAGTCCGGCAGCTTGAGCATACTCGGCAGTTCTCCCTGGCAACTTGCCAACGGCGAACGCCACGCCTTGCGCGCGCGCCTGTTTTTGGCGCCGCAAACGCCGCCGCTGCCGCCGCGCCAGCGCGTCGTCAACGCCGTGCTGGCGGGCCGCTTGCCGCAATGGAGCTTGTGGACGGCCATCCGTTCGCTGGCCGCGCCCGTCGATCCGCGCGCCGCGTGGGAAGCGCTGGGCAAATTCAACCTGCAGGATAAGCTGTACGCCAGGGTCGACCGCCTGTCCGGCGGCGAACGCCAGCGCTGCGGCATGGCGCGCGCGCTCGTGTCGGATGCGCAACTCTTCCTCATCGACGAACCGCTGTCCGCGCTCGACCCCACGCTCGCCTTGCAGACGATCCATGTGCTGCAGGCGGAAGCGACGGCACGCAATGCCACCCTGATCTGCAGCCTGCACCAGGTGGACATCGCGCGCGCCTGCTTTACGCGCATCGTCGCCTTGCGCGACGGCCAGATCGTCTTCGACCTGCCTGGCTCCGAGGTCAGCGACGCCATGATCGCCGAGCTGTACCGCAACAAGGCGGACGCCGCGCCCCAGTTCGAGGCCGTGGAAGCGAAACTGGACGCCGCGAGGCCCCTTTGCTGAAGAATACCGCCATGCCGCGCGACCCCGCCTGGCGCGGCCGCCTGACCGGGACTGCCATCGTGCTGCTCGTGCTGTGGCCGATGCTGGTGCAGGCCGAGTTCAAGCCGTGGATACTCTGGGATGCGCAAAGCCTGGCTGCCACCTGGCAATTCATCGCCAGCTTCGTGCCGCCCGCCCACTCGCTGGAATTTTTGCAGCTGGTGGCCATTTCCAGCTGGGAAACCATCGCCATGGCCACGGCCGGCATGGCGCTGGCCATGCTGGGCGCCATTCCCTTGACCTTGCTGGTGACGGAGCGTTTGTCGATTTCGCGCATCGGTTCCGGCCAGGTGTCGCCGCTGGCCGCCGCCGTGCGCCACGCCGTCCGTGCGCTGCTGGTGCTGCTGCGCAGCGTGCCTGAACTGGTCTGGGCCTTGCTATTGGTACGCATCGTGGGACTGGGGCCGACGGCGGGCGTGATCGCCATCGCCCTCACGTATTGCGGCATGCTGGGCAAGGTGTATGCGGAAATCCTCGAATCGTCGGACGCCGCCGCCTGCAACGCACTATTGAATAACGGCAGCGGCAGATTAAAGGCATTGCTGTACGGCGCCCTGCCCGAATCGGCCGCCGAACTGGTCTCGTACACGATCTACCGCTGGGAATGCGCGATCCGCGGCTCCGTCGTCATGGGGTTTGTCGGCGCGGGCGGCCTGGGCCAGCGCATGGATGAATCGATGAAGATGATGGCGGGCAATGAATTGGCCACCATGCTGATGGTGTTCGTGCTGCTGGTGGCGGGCGCCGATGCCGTGTCCGCCATGCTGCGCCGGAGGCTGGCATGAAGACGGAACCGATGTTGCCCGTCCCTGCTCCCGTGCGCTGGTCGACCTGGGCCTTGCTGGCCGGTTTGCTGCTGCTGGTCATCGCCAGCTTCGCCACCCTGCCCCTGAAATGGGGAGAATTCTTCAGTGCCGACGCCGTGCGCACGAGCGCCGATTTCCTGCACGGCTTCGCCCCGCCCGAGCTGGCCAGCCCCTTCCTGATGAAAGTCGGCGTGGCCACCTTCGAGACCCTGGCCATGTCGGCCATCGGCACGGTGATTGCCGCTCTTCTGGGGGCGCTGCTGGCCCTGCCCGCCAGCGGGCGTTTCGGCGGCCTGGCGCGCAATGCGACGCGCGCCGTGTTGAATGTGCTGCGCTCGATTCCCGAACTGGTGTGGGCTTCGATCCTGCTGATCGCCGCCGGCCTGGGCCCGTTCGCCGGCACCCTGGCCCTGGCCCTGCACACGGTGGGCGTGCTGGGGCGCTTGTTTGCCGATGCCTTCGAAAATTGCCCGCCCTTGCCGGCCGCCACCTTGCGCATCAATGGCGCCCGGCCCGCCGTGGCCTTTTTGTATGCGACCTTGCCGCAGTGCGGGCCGCAGATGATGTCCTACACCCTGTACCGCTGGGAGAACAATATCCGCGCCGCCGCCATCCTCGGCGTCGTCGGCGCGGGCGGCCTGGGGCAGATGCTGAAGTACCATTTGTCGCTGTTCCAGATGCAGAACGCCGCCACCGTCATCGTCGCCATGCTGCTGATGGTGGCCGCCGTCGATGGCCTCAGCTACCTGCTGCGCCGCGCCATGACCCGTTAATTTTCACTTTTCATAAGGAATACCCATGTCAGGCTGGTGGACGATTATCTCGACAGAAACGCCGGAGCAAATGGCCGATATGACGAAAGTCAACAAGGATGCGTTTCTCGCCAGCTGGGAAGCGGGCCTGTTCGGCGCCGACTGGATCGCGCAATTGTGCCAGCAAGGCAAGGCGACTCAGCTGGCCTTCAACGGCTTTCCCAACCGCTACACGGCCCAGGCCGGCGTCATCGCGCCCCTGCTGCTGGCGGGCATCGCCGAAGCGCAGGAGGGCGAGTTTCCGCAAGATCAGCTGACGGGCTGGCCCGGCAGCATTACCGTGTATCCGGAGCGCATCGCCGCCTGCGCGCCCGGACAGCTGCTGACGGTGGAAATATGGGATCAATCATGACAGCTCAACATGGCAAGGTTCCCCTGCAGACCGAGCACCTGGCCTGGTTCAGCCAGCACCTGGGCGGGCGCTTCCGCACGGCAGGATTGCGCATTCAATTTCATGACAACCAGCAAGCTGGCATCCATTGGCAGGTGGCATGTCCCGAAGAATACCAGGCGGCCATCCTGCAAGGCTTGCATGAGGGCATGAACGACGCTTTCCCCCACTATCTGGCAAGCCACGGCATGTGGATCACGGCCGTGCTGGTGGACGACGTCAACTCTTCACCCGATGCCTTTTACCGCGCGGGCTTGCTGGTGGTCGCCCAGGCCAGGGCACTGCTGGAACTGTCAGGACGCGCATACAACTTGGCGTGAGCAAATGTACGGGAACGGCAGCAAACCAGGCTGCGATCCTGTTAATATTATTCAATACTTTTCACCTCCACGGCCGCCCCGGCCAGTTAAGGAATGCCGCAGCGTTGAATCCCCTTCTCATCCGCGCCACCACCGCCAGCGACTGGCCAGCGCTGAAGTCCACGCGCCTGGCCGCGCTGCTCGATGCCCCCACGGCCTTTGGCGCCAGCCACGCCAGCGCGGCCCGTTTTTCCGATGCCGACTGGCGGCAGCGCGCCGTCAGCACGCGGCAGCGCGCGTTTTTTCTCGCCTTCGATGGAGAGCAAGCCATCGGCCTGGCCGCGCAAGTGGTGGCCGGCAATGGCGAGTGCCATTTGATCGCCATGTGGGTACAGTCCGCATATCGCGGCCTGGACGTGGCGCAAGGCCTGGTCGACGCCGTGAAACAATGCGCGGTGAACAACGGCCATTCCCGGCTGGTACTCGACGTCGCGCCCGAGAATGTACGCGCGGCAGCGTTCTATCAGAAACAGGGCTTTGTGTTCTTGCCGGAATGGGAAGCGCTGGAAAGCCATCCGCATATTCAGGTACAGAAGATGGAGTGGCTGGCGCCGGCATAATGGCCTTATTTTGTTATGTATCCGGCGGCCAGTCCGGCGGCTATGCGATATCTTGCCATCGAATCCGGGAAAACAGCGGTTTCAAGCACTTCATTCATCCCAATTGACGCTCTGTCTTAAAAACCTGCTCGTCCCTGTGTTTTTTTCTACACTCACGTTTTCATTGATGAATAGAAAGATCGGGTATGCGTGCCATTAAAAGAGCGGGGTTTCTGCTGTGTTTGTGCGGTGCTGCGGCGCAGGCCTGCGCTGATACGGAACCAGCCGCGGAACAGGCCAGCCAAGAGGCGGCTGCGTCAGTCAGCGTAAAGGGCATGCGGGATCCGGACTGGAAGCCCTACAGTGCCATGCTCAAGGGCGTCGAACGCTTCGAGGAAAAGCATGCGCTGGCGCCCGGCACGGAGTTGAAATTCATCCTGGAGCCGCGCCGTGCCGACGTTGACATGCATGGCATCGCGCTGCGGCTGGAAAGCGACGAGGCGGGCCTGGCGATACCGTTGGAGGAGCGCAATATCTTCAGCTTGCCCGTCGGACAGGGTCCGCTGTACTACAAGGCCGAGCTGACAGTGAACCGCAAGGCGGGCTCGGTCAGGTGGATACCCTACGTCAGGAGCGCGGCGACCAGCGACACGCTGCGCCGTCTGGGCGACCTGCGGCTGGCCTGCGAAGTCCACTGGGCCATCGACAAGGAGACCTTGCCTTTCGCCATGCGCACCATGATGAGCGCAATGGGCGGGCCCTGCAATTTCGTGTCGAAAAAGGGCACCTACAGCTTTACGGAAACGCGGCGCATCACGGCCGCGACGATCAGTTTCAATGGGAAAAGCGCGCCCGTGCCATTCAGCGGCTCGTCGTTCACTCCGCCGTTGCGGGAGCAGGACTGGAGCGACGACAGTTCGATCGAACTGACATTCGAGAACGACCACACTGCGCAGTGACTACCGAAATGTCTACTTGACCCGCTGCTTCTCCAGCTTGCGCGCCAGGGTGCGCCGGTGCATGCCCAGCCTTCTCGCCGTTTCCGAGATATTGAAATCCGTCTCGGCCAGCATTTCGTGGATGCGCTCCCACTCCAGGGTCTTGATGTTGGTGGCGCGATTCGTCAGTTCGATGTCGGCGTTGCCGGCCACGTGGCCGAAGGCCGCTTCGATGTCGTCCGTGTTCGACGGTTTCGCCAGGTACTGGCAGGCGCCCAGCTTGATGGCTTCGACGGCCGTGCCGATGCTGGCGTAGCCCGTCAGCACGACGATCAGCATTTCCGGGTCGTGCTGGTGCAGCATCTGCACGCAGGCCAGGCCCGAGGTGTTGCCATTGAGTTTCAAATCGACGACGGCGTAGTCGGGGCAATGCTGCTCCAGCAAGGCGCTGGCCTCGTCGAAATTGGTGGCCAGGATGACCTGGTAGCCACGCCGTTCGAACGAGCGGCCCAGGGTGCGGGCAAACGCGGCATCGTCTTCCACGATCAGTAACAGACGGTCATCCTGCATGGTGGTCGCTTTCTCTTTCCAGTTTGATGGCCGCCAGCGGCAAGGCCAGGTGCACCACCGCCCCGCCCTGCACCCGGTTGCGCGCCGTCACCGTGCCGCCCAGGGTACGCGCGACATTGACCACCAGGAACAGACCGAGGCCGCCGCCGGGCTTGCCCTTACTGCTTTGATATGGCTTGCCCAGGTGCGTCAGCATCGACGGCTCGAAGCCGGGGCCCGCATCGGTAACGACCAGGTGCAGGGCGTCCGCTTCGCGCGTCGCTTCGAAGCGCAGCCACTCGGGCGACGCTTCCAGCGCATTGTCGAGCACGTTGCAGATGGTTTGTTTCAGGGTCGAATCGAAGACGACGGGCACGTCGTGCTCGATGCGGTTATCGTACTCGAAATCCTGGATCGGGCGGCTCGTGCGCCACTCGTCGACCAGGTCGTTGAGGAAGGTATTGATCGTCGTCTTGACGGAAGATTCCCCGCGCGCCTCGCCCGCAGACAATAAAATGCCGCTGACGATGCTCTTGCAGCGCTGCAATTGCGCTTGCATTTCCGTGATTTCTTCCAGCAATTCGCTGTTCTTGCTCAGTTCCGGCATGCGGCGCCAGTCGCCGAGGATGACGGACAGGGTCGCCAGCGGCGTGCCCAGCTCGTGCGCGGCGCCCGAGGCCAGCAGGCCCATGCGGATGATGTGCTCTTCTTCCGCCGCGCGCTGGCGCAAATCGGCCACCTTGGCGTCGCCGGCGCGCTGGTTGCGGTTGATGCGCGTGATGAACACCACCAGCAAGGCGGCGTTCAAAATAAAACAGATCAGCAGGCCCTGCACGTACAGGCTGGAAAACCCCCGCTCGGGGTCGATCGGCAGGATCAAGGGGCCGGGCAGCAAGGCCAGGCCGGCCAGGCACAGGCTGGTAATGGCCACCATGATCCAGGTCGACCACACTTCCAGCAGCACGGCGCTGAGGATAACTTGCAGTAAGTACAGGAAGGCAAACGGGTTGCTGATGCCGCCGCTCAGGTAGAGCTGTGCCGTCAGCACGGTGACGTCGACCAGCAGGGCAAGAAAGAGCGCCGTGTTGGAAACGGGCTGGCGCTCGTGCCAGCGCAAGAGGCTGGCCAGATTGAAGGCGATCAGGCAGGACAGCACTTCGAGCATGTAGGGCACGGGCAAGGCGATGCCCAGTCCCACGCCCACGCCGAAGATGGTGCTGATCTGGCCGATCACGGCCAGCCAGCGCAGCTGGATCAGCAGCTTCATGTTCTGGTGGCCGGCCGGATGCTCCATCTCGGCCGCCACCGTACCGCGCTCCAGTACTTCGCGGTTGGGCAGGATTTCAATCCTGCCCGGCATGGTCGCTTTCTTGCGTGGCGGCGCTACGGCGCGCGCGGCGGCGCTTGTCCTCGCGCACGATCCACCACGTGATGCCGGCCACCATCAGGGCCAGGGCGAACCAGGTCAGCGCATACACGAGATGGTTGTTGTGGAAGGAGATCACGGTCAGGCCGCCGACGGGGGCGTCAACGGCCGTTTCCGATTTTTCCTTCGCATCGACGAAATACGGCGCCACGTTGGTGAGCATGTGCGAGGCGGCGATGGCGGCCACGTCGCGCGAATACCAGTGCTGCGTGGCGGGACTGTTTTCACGCAGGAAACCGCCGCCCGTCTCGCTGACGCGCAGCAAGCCGTCGACCTCGACGATGCCGGGCGGCGTGCCGGCGGCGATGCCGGCGCGCTTGGCCACGAAGCCGCGGTTGATGAGTACGGTGCTGCCGTCGGTCAGGCGCAAGGGTGTGATTAACCAATAGCCGCTGCCCAATGCCGTCGTTGCCTGCACCAGGGTATTCAAAATGGGGAGATAGGTACCGGAGAGTCGCACGTGGCGGTATTCATCCGTTTGTGGCGTGATGCTGACCCAGGCTGCGGGTCCAGGCGCGTCCGTTGCGGGCGCATGTACGCGTTGTTCGACGCGCTCGATCAGGTCAAGCTTCCAGAACAGGCGCTTGACTTGCCAGGTGCCCAGGGCACAGAAACCGGCAAACAAGATCCCCGCCAGCAAGGCTAGCGCATACCGCACAGCCATGCCGCGTGGGCCTGGCGCGGCATCTTGCGATGCGGCGCCAGGGGCGCGCCCGGTGTTGCTTGGGCGCGTATTACTCATCATGGAGCCGTTTTCGTATGCATGTACTCAGGCATCAGATCCGGCATCATGTTGTGGTTCATGTGGTACATGACCCACAGGGAACCGGCCATGGCGATACCCACGATCATGATCGTGAAGATCAGCGCCATCATGTTCCAGCCGCCTTCGGACTTGGTGTTCATGTGCAGGAAGTACACCATGTGCACCACCACTTGAACGGCCGCGAACGCCAGCAGGACGAGGCCCATGGTGCCCGAGTTGGTGATGGCTTTCGTCATCACCAGCCAGAACGGAATGGCCGTCAGGATCACCGACAGGATGAAACCGATGGCGTAGCTTTTCAGGCTGCCATGATCGTGGTTGTCATGGTGGTGGCTATCGCCGTGTGTGTGGTGGTCGCTCATGGCAGCACTCCCATCAGGTAGACAAAGGTGAAGACGCCGATCCAGATGACGTCCAGGAAGTGCCAGAACAGCGACAGGCACATCATGCGGCGGCCGTTTTCCGGGGTCAGGCCATGCTTGTTCAACTGGAACATCAAGGTCACGAGCCAGATCACGCCGAACGTCACGTGCAAGCCGTGGGTACCGACCAGGGCAAAGAACGACGACAGGAACGCGCTGCGTTGCGGACCGGCGCCTTCGTGGATCAGATGCATGAATTCATACATTTCCAGCGACAGGAAGGCCAGGCCGAACAGGCCCGTGATGCCCAGCCAGACCAGGGTGCTGCGCAATTGCTTGCGCTGCATGGCCAGCATGGCGAAGCCGTAGGTGATCGACGACAGCAGCAGCATGGCCGTGTTGACGGCCACCAGCGGCAGGTCGAACAGCGCGGCGCCCGTCGGGCCGTCCGCATAGCTGCGGCCCAGCACTGCATAGGTGGCGAACAGACAGGCGAAGATCAGGCAATCGCTCATCAGGTAGAGCCAGAAACCCAGCAGGCTGCCGTTTTCCGGGTGGTGCTCGCGCACAAAGTAGCTGCGCGTGCTTGGTGCGGCGCCAGCGGCGCCGGTGTTATGGGCGATGGTATCAGACATGGCTGCTCAGCAATTTAGTATAAGCGTCTTCGGTACGGACCACTTCTTCCGCAGGAATGTAGTAATCGCGCTTGTAGTTAAAGGTATGGACGATGATGGTGACCATCATGATCACGAAGCCGATGCTGGCGACGAGCCACATTTGCCAGATCAGGCCAAAACCGACCAGTGCGGACAGTGCGGCGATCACGAAACCAGCCCAGGTGTTCTTCGGCATGTGGATCTTCGTGAAACCGGACGTCGGACGCTGGTAACCGTGTTTCTTCATGTCAGTCCATGCATCGAGTTCGTGCACTTGTGGCGTGAAGGCGAAATTATAGTCTGGCGGTGGCGACGACGTCGACCATTCCAGCGTACGGCCGCCCCATGGGTCGCCGGTGACGTCGCGCAGGGCGTGACGGTTGCGGAAACTGACATAGAACTGCATCAGCAGGGAACCGATGCCCAGCGCGATCGAGACGGCGCCGAACCAGGCGATGATGGTCCAGATTTGCAGCGACGGATCTTCAAAGTGGTTGACACGGCGGGTCACGCCCATCAGGCCCAGCACGTACAGCGGCATGAAGGCCAGGTAGAAGCCGACGAACCAGAACCAGAACGAGCATTTGCCCCAGAACGCGTCGAGCTTGTAGCCGAAGGCTTTCGGGTACCAGTAGTTAATTGCAGCAAATACACCGAACACCACGCCGCCGATAATCACGTTATGGAAGTGGGCGATCAGGAACAGGCTGTTGTGCAGCACGAAATCCGCTGGTGGTACGGCCAGCAGCACGCCGGTCATGCCGCCGATGGTGAAGGTGACCATGAAGCCGATCGTCCACAGCATCGGCAGTTCGAAGCGGATACGGCCGCGGTACATGGTAAACAGCCAGTTGAAGATCTTCGCGCCCGTCGGGATCGAAATGATCATCGTCGTGATGCCGAAGAAGGAGTTGACGCTGGCGCCCGAACCCATGGTGAAGAAGTGATGCAGCCATACCAGGTACGACAGGATCATGATGACGCAGGTGGCGTACACCATCGAGGCGTAGCCGAACAGACGCTTGCTGCTGAACGTGGCGACGACTTCCGAGAACACGCCGAACAGCGGCAGGATCAGGATGTAGACTTCCGGGTGACCCCAGATCCAGATCAGGTTGACGTACATCATGGCGTTGCCGCCCAGTTCCGTCGTGAAGAAGTTAAAGCCGGCAACGCGGTCCAGCGACAGCATGGCCAATACAGCCGTCAGCACCGGGAAGGCGGCGACGATCAGGATGTTGGTGCACAGCGCGGTCCAGGTGAAGACAGGCATTTTCATCCAGGTCATGCCAGGCGCGCGCATCTTGACGATGGTGGCGATCAGGTTGACACCGGACAATAGCGTCCCGACCCCGGCAATCTGCAAGGACCAGATGTAATAGTCTACCCCCACGTCCGGACTGCCGACGATGCCCGACAGCGGCGGATAGGCCAGCCAGCCCGTGCGGGCGAATTCGCCGACGAACAGCGAAGCCATCACCAGGACGGCGCCCATGGTGGTCATCCAGAAGCTGAAGTTGTTAAGGAAAGGGAAAGCCACGTCGCGCGCGCCGATCTGCAGCGGCACCACGTAGTTCATCAGACCCGTCACGAAAGGCATCGCGACGAAGAAGATCATGATCACGCCGTGGGCGGTGAAGATCTGGTCGTAGTGATGCGGTGGCAGGAAGCCGGCATTGTCGCCAAAGGCGATCGCCTGCTGGGTACGCATCATCAGCGCGTCGGCAAAGCCGCGCAGCAGCATGACGAGGCCCAGGATCATGTACATGATACCGATTTTTTTATGGTCGATACTGGTGATCCAGTCGCGCCACAGGGTACCCCAGACGCGGAAATACGTCAGTGCCGCAACGAGTGCGATACCGCCCAGGGCGACCATGGCAAAGGTCACCAGCAGGATAGGTTCGTGAAATGGAATTGCATCCCAAGTCAGACGGCCGAATATAAGCTTCGTCAGATCAATATGGTCTAGCATTGTTACTCTCAGAGAAAAAAGGGAGGCGCCAGGCAAGCGGCGCCAGTATCTGCAGCGCAATGCGCTGCGGGATTCATGCAGTCGTTACTTGGCTTGAACGCCCTTTTCAACCACTGCATCGCTAGCGACTACTGCCGTTACGGCCGCTACCGGGCTTTTTGCCATCGTCAATTTGTATGGCTCGACCGGCGTCACGCACAGGGCGTCGGAAACGATGGTGCGGTTCAGGATTGCCTTGTACAGATCGTTAGGCACGGCGCTGTAGCGGCGCACCGGATCGCGTTCGCTAGGCTGGGCCAGCGACAGGTAGTCGTCGCGGTTCAGCGCACCGCCACCGGCACGTGCCGATTCCACCCATTTGTCGAAGTCCGCATCGTTGACGCCGTGGAACTTGAAGCGCATGCCCGAGAAACCGGCACCGCTGTAGTTCGCGGAGAAGCCTTTATAGACACCCGGCTTGTTGATGACCGCATTCAACTGCGTTTCCATGCCCGGCATGGCGTAGATCTGACCTGCCAGTGCGGGGATGAAGAAGGAGTTCATGACGGACGACGCGGTGATCTTGAAGCGGATCGGACGATCGACGGGCGCGTACAGTTCATTCACGGAAGCGATGCCTTGCTCCGGGTAGATGAACAGCCATTTCCAGTCCAGGGCCACGACTTCGACGATCATCGGCTTGTGGCTGGCGGGAATGGGACGGTTGGCGTCGATACGGCTCAATGGGCGGTATGGATCGAGAGTGTGGGTGCTGATCCAGGTCAGCAGGCCCAGCACGATGATGATCAGCAGGGGCGCGCCCCAGATAATCAGCTCGAGGCGAGTCGAGTGGTCCCAGTCCGGCTCGTATTTGGCCGCGGTGTTGTTTTTTCTATAGCGCCATGCGAACAGCAGGGTCAGGGCGATTACCGGAACGATAATCAACAGCATCAGCAATGTCGAGATGACAATCAGATTGCCTTGCTGAACTGCGATGTCGCCAGACGGATTCAGTACCACCGTATTGCAACCAGCCAACAATGCGAGAGGTAAAAGAAGCAGTCCGCGACGAACTTTTAATGAAAACATACAGGAAAGTCCAGTACAGGGGATGAAGATATGGTACTGTATTCTCACTGGAGCGCACTGGCAATTGGACGTTTTGTCCTACCCCTTGCTCGGACTTTCACTTGGTAGTCGAGGACTTCTCCTACAACTATCTAATGAATAGTCCTGCTCCGGGCGTGAGACACCCGGGGTAAGTTACGCGTTGGCCGAACTCGAAACGATATTGGAGACGATCATCATGTCCAGCACGCGCACACACAGCGGCGATGTACCCGCCGACTTTTCCCCCCATTCCCTGCGCGACGCACGCGGGGCCGGCACGGTCGAATCGCATATCGACCCCGGTGAGATCGCCGTCGGCGTGATCATCGGCCGCGCTTCCGAATACTTTGACTTCTTTGTCTACGCCATCGCCTCGGTGCTGGTGTTTCCGCGCGTCTTCTTCCCGTTCGAGGAACGCCTGGAAGGAACCTTATATGCGTTCCTGATCTTCTCGTTCGCCTTCATCGCCCGTCCGTTCGGCACCGTGATCTTCATGGAGATCCAGCGCCGCATGGGACGCAGCGCCAAGCTGACGTTCGCCCTCTTCCTCCTGGGCGTGTCGACGGCCGGCATCGCTTTCCTGCCGACGTACTCCCACCTGGGCTTTGCCGCCATCATCTGGCTGTCCGTGCTGCGCATCGGCCAGGGCGTGGCCCTGGGCGGCTCGTGGGATGGCTTGCCGTCGCTGCTGGCCCTGAACGCGCCGGAAAACAAGCGCGGCTGGTACGCCATGCTGGGCCAGCTGGGCGCGCCCACCGGCTTCCTGATCGCCGCCGGCCTGTTCTGGTTCATGCTGACCAGCCTGACGGATGAAGACTTCCTCGACTGGGGCTGGCGCTATCCCTTCTATGTGGCCTTCGCCATCAACGTGGTCGCCCTGTTTGCCCGTCTGCGCCTGGTGTCGACGAATGAATATGCGCGCCTGCTCGACGAACGCGAACTGCAGCCCGTGAGCGTGTTTGAAATGAGCCGCGGCCAGGGCCGCAACGTGCTGATCGGCGCACTCGCCGCGCTGGCCAGCTATGCGCTGTTCCACCTGGTCACCGTGTTCCCGCTGTCGTGGATTTCCGTCTACCAGACGCGTTCGGCCCCGGACTTCCTGCAAATCCAGATGATGGGCGCCGTGCTGGCCGCCGTCGGCGTCGTGATTTCCGGCTTGCTGGCCGATAAAGTGGGCCGCCGCACCACCCTGGGCGTGCTGGCCGTACTGATCGCCATCTTCAGCGCCTTCGTGCCGACCCTGATGGGCGGCGGCAATACGGGCCAGGACGTGTTCATCCTCGTGGGCTTCAGCCTGCTGGGCCTGTCCTACGGCCAGGCTGCCGGCGCCGTGACGGCCAACTTCCCTGCCCGCTTCCGCTATACGGGCGCGGCCCTGACGTCCGACCTGGCCTGGCTGGTCGGTGCCGGCTTCGCGCCGCTGGTGGCGCTGGGCCTGTCGGCCAACTTCGGCCTCGCCTATGTCAGCTTCTACCTGCTGTCGGGCGCCGTCGCCTCGCTGGCCGCCCTGAGCCTGAACCGGGCGCTGGAAATCCGCGACTGACATATATATATAGTGTGTGTAGCGCATACTGCACTGAAAAAACGCCGGCACCGTCCGGCGTTTTTTCATGCCCCGGCCAGGCTTACTGTATCGCCAGCTGCCGCCCGCCCGTGCCTTCCTTCTTCGGCAATTCCAGCAGCAGCACGCCATTTTCATAGCGCGCCTGCGCACCGGCCTCGTCCACCTCGTGCGGCAGCACGAAGCTGCGGTATTGCTGGCCGTACTCGCGTTCGCTGCGCACGGTCTTGCCGCCGTCGTCGCGCGTCACCCTTTCATCCTTGAGTTCGGCACTGATGGAGACGCGGTTGCCGTCGATGGAGACCTTGATGTCGTCCTTGTTGACGCCTGGAATGTCTGCCTGCACCTGATAGGCTTGCTCGGTTTCGGAAATGTCGACACGCATGCGTGACGAACCCGCATCGCGCAGGCGCAAGGCGGGCGCGAAAAAGTCATGCATGAAATCTTCCATGTCGCTGAACGGGTCGAAACGTGCCAGCGGGTTTTGCGGATCGCGACGGGTCAATTGATTAGCCATGATGTCCTCCTGCAAGGGCTGGTTTGCACACGGCGGTCATCCGCAGGGACGCCGCCACCTCCTGCATCTTAGGATGCGAACCGCTTGTCTCTTTGATCTGTCTCAATCGCGGCCAGCTTGATTTTTCCTCTACTTTGATCTGTGCGCTGGCGCGCTTTGCACCGCCTTGCGAGTCGGCAATTTGGCGCAAGGCTGTTATGCTAGCGCACGCTATGCTTGACCACCAGAAATCTTGCATTTCAATTAAAATTGACTTTTTCGCGACAGCCTTACACGGACATGATGAATACCAAGACCCCGATCGACTCCTTCAGCTTTCGCCGCATCCTCGCCCGCAACGTCACCTTGCCGCTGCTTATCGGGGTCGTCACGGCCCTCGTGTTTGTCGGCTTGATCGCCTACCTGCTGTCGGCCCTGCGCTCGGTCGAGCATTCCGAACGGGTGATCGGCAATGCGAACGAGGTCATGAAGCTGTCCGTCGACCTGGAAACAGGCATGCGCGGCTATCTGCTGACGGGCGATGAAACGTTTTTGGCGCCGTATAAATCGGGCAAGGCAAAGATCGCCGTGGAAATGAGCACCCTGCTCGAGCTCGTTTCCGACAGCCCCATCCAGGTGGACCGCTTGCGCCGCATCCACGCGCTGCAAGGCCAGTGGATGGAGTACGCGGAAGCCGTGATCGCCCAGCGCCGCAACAACCAGGAATTCCTCGCGCGCGTGCGCCAAGGCGAAGGCAAGCTGGAATTCGACGAAATCCGCCGCGAATTCCTCACCTTCCTGTCCATGGAGCAGCGCCTGCGCCAGGAGCGGGCCGACTCGGCAGAAGGACGCACCATGCTGGCCGTGGTGGTGTTCCTGATCCTCAGCCTGGGATTGTCCGGCTTGCTCGCCTACCTGGGACGGCGCGAGCTGCTGCGCCTGTCCGATATCTATAACGATGCCCTCGAGCAGCGCGGCAAGGACAACGACGTGCTGCAGGAGCAAGCATGGCTGCGCACGGGACAGACGGAGCTGGCGGCCCACACGAGCGGCCAGCTGGGCCTGCCTCAGCTGGGACGGCACGTGCTCGATTTCCTCGCCCACCGGCTGGAAGTGGCCGTCGCCACCCTGTACGTCGTCGACGAGGATGGCAGCCTGCGCCGCACGGCCGTGTACGGTTTCAACGAACAGGGCGTGAAGGAAAAACAGGTGTTCAAGCTGGGCGAAGGCCTGGTGGGCGAGACGGCGCGCGAAAAGCGCCTCAAGCATGTGCAGCAAGTGCCCGAGAATTACCTGACCGTGACGTCGAGCCTGGGCAGCGGCGCGCCGCTGGAACTGGTTTTGGCGCCCGTCAACAATGAAGGCGTCGTCAACGGCGTCATCGAACTGGGTTTTACGCATCCCGTCAGCGCCCGCGCCAAGGAATGGCTGAACCTGATTGGCGCCAATATCGGCACCTCGCTGGAAGCGGCCCTGTACCGCCAGCGCCTGCAAAATGTGCTGGAAGAAACCCAGCAATTGAATGAAGAACTGGAAGTGCAGCAGGAAGAGCTGCGCACGGCCAATGAAGAGCTGGGCGAGCAGTCGCGCGTGCTGGAACAGTCGCAAGCCCACCTGGAAGAGCAAAAGGCGGCGCTGGAGCAGTCGAACGAGCAGCTGGCCGTGCAGGCGCTGTCGCTGGACCAGAAGAACATGGCCATCGGCCAGGCGCACGCCCAGCTGGAAGCGCGCGCCGAAGAGCTGCAGCGGGCCAGCCGCTACAAATCCGAATTCCTGGCGAACATGTCGCATGAGCTGCGCACGCCGCTGAACAGCTCGCTCATCCTGTCGAAGCTGCTGTCGGACAACAGCAGCGGCAATCTGACGCCGGAGCAAGTGACGTTTGCGCAAACCATCTATTCGGCCGGTAACGACCTGTTGACCCTTATCAACGATATCCTCGACATTTCCAAGGTCGAGGCGGGCAAGCTGGAATTGACGCCGGACGCCGTGCCTTTCGACGAGCTGCTCAGCAGCATGAAGATGCTGTTCGGCGCCCAGGCGCAGCAAAAGAAACTGGTGTTTGACGTCAAGGTGGCGCCGGATACGCCGCCATCCTTCGTCAGCGACCGCCAGCGCCTGGAGCAGATCCTGAAAAACCTGCTGTCGAACGCCATCAAGTTTACCGATGCGGGCACGGTGTCCCTGCACGTGAGCGCCGATGCGGCCGGCCAGGTGCGCTTCCAAGTGCAGGATTCGGGCATCGGCATCGCCGATGACCAGCAGCACAAGATCTTCGATGCCTTCCACCAGGCCGACGGCACCACCAGCCGCCGCTACGGCGGCACGGGCCTGGGCCTGTCGATCTCGCGCGACCTGGCCGCCTTGCTGGGCGGCGGCATCGAGCTGGCCAGCACGCCGGGCCAGGGCAGCACGTTTACCCTGGTGCTGCCGGCCGTCATGCCGGAACGCGCGGTGGACGCGGCGGCAACGCCCCCCGCCGCGCCGCAAGCGCCCGCAAAGACAGTGGCCGCCGCGCCGAAGGCGGCACCCGCCGCCAAGCCGGTGCCGCTGCCCACCTTCCAGGATGACCGCGATAGCGTGCCCCCTGCCAAGACGGGCCAGCGTTCCGTGCTGGTGATCGAGGACGAGCCGTCGTTTGCCGGCATCCTGTTCGACCTCGCGCATGAAATGCAATACCGCTGCCTGGTGGCGCACGGCGCCGACGAAGGCTTGCGCCTGGCGGAAGAATTCCTGCCCGACGCCATCCTGCTCGACATGGGCTTGCCGGACCGCCCGGGCTTGCTGGTCTTGCAGCAATTGAAGGAAAATCCGCTGACGCGCCACATCCCCGTGCACATCGTCTCCGGCAACGACCAGATTCAGGAAGCCATGCAGCTGGGCGCCATCGGCTACGCCACCAAGCCGCGCACGCGCGAGCAGCTGAAGGAAGTGTTCCGCAAGCTCGAATCGAAATTCACGCAGCAGATGAAGCGCATCCTGCTGGTCGAGGACGACGAACGCCAGCGCGAAAGCGTGGTGCACCTGATCAGCGACAACGACGTGGAAATCACGGCCGTGGCCTTGGGCGAACAGGCGCTGGAATTGCTGAAGACACAGATTTTCGACTGCATGATCATCGACTTGAAGCTGCCCGATATCCAGGGCAACGAATTGCTCGAACGCATGGAACATGAAGAGCTGTGCTCGTTCCCGCCCGTCATCGTCTACACGGGCCGCAACCTGAGCCGCGAGGAAGAAGCGGACCTGATGAAGTATTCGCGTTCCATCATCATCAAGGGCGCCCGTTCGCCCGAGCGCCTGCTCGACGAAGTGACTTTGTTCCTGCACAAGGTGGAGTCCGAACTGTCGAGCGAGCGCCAGGGCATGCTGCAACAGGTGCGCAGCCGCGAACGCGTGTTTGAAGGGCGCAAGATTTTGCTGGTGGACGACGACGTGCGCAATATCTTTGCCCTGACGAATGCGCTGGAACAGAAAGGCGTGGTGGTGGAAATCGGCCGCAACGGCTTCGAAGCCATCAGCAAGCTCAACAGCGTGGACGATATCGACCTGGTGTTGATGGATGTCATGATGCCGGGCATGGATGGCCTGGAAGCGACGCGCCTGATCCGCGCCGATGGCCGCTACAACAAGCTGCCCATCATTGCGATTACGGCCAAGGCCATGAAGAATGACCAGGAAGAATGCCTGCAGGCGGGCGCGTCCGACTACCTGGCCAAGCCGATTGACCTGGACCGCCTGTATTCGCTGCTGCGCGTGTGGATGCCGAAGATGGAACGCATCTGATGCCACGCCACGCGATGGAAGGTTGCTGATGTTCCCGCGCTACACGGATGCGCAACTGCACGCGCTGATGGAAGCCATCTATCAGCGCTACAGCTACGACTTTCGCGACTATTCCCTGCCCTCGCAGCGCCGGCGCCTGAACCAGGCGCTGGAGCGCTTCCATTGCGCCGACCTGCCCGCCTTGCAGCAACTGGTGCTGGATGACGCGGCCAGCTTTGGCAGGCTGCTGCAGATTTTGACCGTGCCCGTCACGCAGATGTTCCGCGACCCGGCGTTTTTCTTCGCCTTGCGCGAACACGTGGTGCCCGTGCTGAAAACCTACCCGTCGCCGACCATCTGGGTGGCCGGTTGCTGCACGGGCGAAGAAGCGCTGTCGCTGGCCATCGTGCTGCACGAGGAAGGATTGCTCGAACGCAGTACGATCTACGCCACCGACATCAATCCGCAAGCGCTGGCCACGGCCGCGCGCGGCGTGTATCCGCTGCACCGGCTCGAGGAGTATGGCGCCAACTACCTGGCAGCGGGCGGCCTGGGCCAGCTGGCCGACTACTACACGGTCGAGCACGCCACGGCGCGTTTCCAGCAGCGTCTGCTCGACAGGATCAACTTTGCCGACCACAGCCTGTCCACGGACAGCGTTTTTATTGAAACGCAATTGATTTGCTGCCGTAATGTGTTGATTTACTTCAATAAAACCTTGCAGGAGCGGGCCCTGGGCCTGTTCCACGATTCGCTGTGCCACCGGGGTTTCCTGGGCCTGGGCAGCAAGGAAAGCACGCATTTCACGCGCTTTGCCGCCGACTTCGAGCCATTGCCGGGTCCCGAAAAGCTCTACCGCAAGCGTGCGCCGTCGCACGCCGCTTCCCATTACGCTGGACGGCACATGCCAGGAATGAAACATGATGAATGAAACAAGCACCAAACTGCTGATCGTCGACGACTTGCCGGAAAACTTGCGCGCGCTCAATGCGCTGATCCGCGAGAGCGACCGCAGCGTCTACCAGGCATCGTCGGGCGAAGAAGCGCTGGCCCTGCTGCTCGAACACGATTTCGCGCTGGCCATCCTCGACGTGCAAATGCCGGAAATGGATGGCTTCGAGCTGGCGCAATTGATGCGCGGCACGGAAAAGACGCGTCACATCCCCATCGTCTTCGTCACGGCGGCCGGCAAGGAAATGAATTTCGCCTTCCAGGGCTATGAAAGCGGCGCCGTCGATTTCCTGCACAAGCCGCTCGACATCAATGCCGTGCAAAGCAAGGTCAACGTGTTCGTCGCCCTGCACCAGCAGCGCAGCGAGACGCGGCGCCAAGTGCAGGCGCTCGAACACAGCCGCCAGCAGCAGGAAGCGTTATTGAAGGAACTGCGCGCCACCCAGGCGGAACTGCAACGCTCGCTGCGCCTGCGCGACGAATTCATGTCCATGGTGGCGCACGAGCTGCGCACGCCCTTGAATACGCTGTTCCTCGAGACGCAGATGCGCACCGTCAACCTCGAGCGGGGCAACCTGGCCGCCTTCGAGCCTGAAAAGCTGGGCAAGATGGTGGCGCGCGACGGGCGGCAGATCCGCAGCATGGTGCGCCTGATCGACGACATGCTCGACGTCTCGCGCATTACCAGCGGCAAGCTGTCGATCCGCCGCGAAGCCGTCGACCTGACCAGCCTGGTGCGCCGCGTGGCCGACGACCTGGGTCCGTATGCGGCCGCCACGGGCAGCGTGCTGGAAGTGCTGGCCTTCGAACCCATCCAGGGGTACTGGGATGCCTTCCGCGTCGAGCAGATCGTTGTCAACCTGATCAGCAATGCCGTGCGCTACGGCCAGGGCCAGCCCGTGGAAATCAGCCTGGCGCACACGCAGAACAGCGCCGTCATCGAAGTGCGCGACCATGGCATCGGCATCAATGCGCGCGACCAGGAACGCATCTTCGACGCCTTCGAGCGCGTCATGCACCAGGACCGCACGGGCGGCCTGGGCCTGGGCCTGTTCATCACCAAGCAACTGGTCGATGCGCATGGCGGCGCCATCACCCTGCAAAGCCAGCCCGGCAATGGCGCCCTGTTCAGCGTCACCCTGCCGCTGGCCGGCAGCTGAGGCCCGCATGAGCAGCACACCCGCCCCCCGCAGCCAGGCCGGCGCCAGCGGCGTCGCCTTCTTGCTGCAACTGGAACGCCGGCTGCGGCTGCTGCAAGACACGGGCGAGATCCTGTCCCTGTCGGCGCAGCTGCTGGGACAGCGCCTGGGCGCCCAGCAAGTGGCCTGTTTCGATATCGACCAGACCCTGCAATGCCCTACCCTGCAGCATGCGTGGAGCGACGGCCTGGCGCCGGGCGCCACCGGCGAGTATTTCCTCGGCGATTATGCCGCCCGCCTGGCCGATGCACTGGCCGCCGGCCAGGCGCTCGCCGTCAGCGATGTGGCGAGCGACCCGCGCACGGCCATGCCGGCCGCGCTGGCCACGTTCTCGCGCCTGGGCATCCGTGCCTTCCTGAACATTCCGATTGCCAAGGAAGGCCGCCTGGCGGCCCTGTTCGTCGTGCACAGCAGCGCGGCGCGCCTGTGGCATGCGGACGAGATCGAACTGGCCGTGCAAGTGTCGGAACGGGTCTGGTCGACCATCTTGCGGGCGCAGGCGGAATCGCGTTTGCGCGCCCTCAGTGCCAGCATGGAAACGCAGGTGGCCGAGCGCACGCGCGAGTTCGGCCGCACCTGGAACGTCAGCCCCGACTTGCTGGGCGTGCTCAACCTCGACGGCTATTTCGAGCACTCGAACCCCGCCTGGCAAGCCACCCTGGGCTGGTCGGCGGAAGAAATCCGCACGACGAAATTTTTTGAACTGATCCATCCCGAAGACTTGACGCGCACGTATGCGGCCTGGGAAGCGGCCAACCAGGGCCAGCCGGCGCTACGCTTCGAAAACCGTTACCGCCACAAGCTGGGCGGCTGGCACTGGCTGTCGTGGGTGGCCGTGCCCGAAGGCGAGAAGGTGTATTGCAGCGCGCGCGACATCACCGTGGAAAAGAAGCTGGAAGCGGACCTGGCCGCGCGCAACAGCGAGCGCGAGCGGCTGTGGCGCAGCGCGCAAGACCTGATGGTGGCCATCGATGCCGACGGCTGCTTTGCCGCCGTCAACCCGGCCGCCGGCGCCATCCTGGGCTGGCTGCCCGAGGAAATGCTGGGCCGCAGCCTGTTCGACTTCGTGCTGCCCGAGGATGCGGCCGCCACGCGCCAGGCGCTGGCGCAAGTATCGCGGGAAGCCATGCCCAGCTTTGAAAACCGCTACCGGCACCGCGATGGCGGCCACCGCTGGCTGTCGTGGGTGGCGGCCACCGAAGGCGACCTGGTGTTTGCCACGGGGCGCCACGTCACCCTGGAAAAGGAAGCGGAAAGCACCTTGCGCCGCATGCAGGAATCCCTGCGCCACAGCGAGATGGCCCTGCTGCAGTCGCAAAAGCTCGAAGCGCTGGGCAAGCTGACGGGCGGCGTGGCCCATGATTTCAATAACGTCCTGCAAATTATCTCAGGCAATCTGCAATTGCTGCAGATGACCCTGGACGGCGACCCGCTGGCCGCCAAGCGCATCGCCAGCGCCTCGTCCGCCGTGGAACGGGGCGCCAAGCTGTCGGCCCAGTTGCTGGCCTTTGCGCGGCGTCAACCATTGAAACCGCTGGTGACGGACCTGGCGCAGCTGCTGCGTTCGACGGAAGAGCTGCTGCGGCGCGCCACGGGCGAAACCATCGAGACGCGCCTGCTGCTGGCCGACGACTGCTGGCGCGCGCTGGTCGACCCGCACCAGCTGGAAAACGTCATCCTCAACCTGGCCATCAACGCGCGCGACGCCATGGCCGGCCAGGGCCAGCTGACCATCGAACTGAGCAACAGCGTGCTGGGCAGCGACTACGCGGCGCGCCATGCGGACGTGGCGCCCGGCGACTACGTGCAGCTGGCCGTCTCGGATACGGGCACGGGCATTCCGGCCGAGCTGCTGGACAAGATTTTCGAACCGTTCTTCACGACGAAAAGCGAGGGCGAAGGCACGGGACTGGGCCTGTCCATGGCGTACGGCTTCCTGCGCCAGAGCGGCGGCCACCTGACGGTCGACAGTTTGCCAGGCCACGGCAGCACCTTCCGCATCTACCTGCCGCGCTCGCTGGAAGCGGAAACGGAACTGCCGCTGCAGCTGGGCGGTCCCGTGCTGGGCGGCAAGGAAACCATCCTCGTGGTGGAAGACGACGTGCAGGTGCAGACGACGGTGGTGGACATGCTGCGCGGCCTCGGCTACGTCGTGCTGCGCGCCAGCGATGGCGAAAGCGCGCTGGCCATCGTCGGCAGCGGCGTGCCCATCGACCTGCTGTTTACGGACGTGGTGATGCCGGGCAAGGTAGCGAGCACGGAACTGGCGCGCCAGGCCCGCCTGCTGCTGCCGCAGCTGGCCGTCTTGTTTACCTCGGGCTACACGCAGGACGCCATCATGCAGGGCGGCCGATTGGAACCGGGCGTGGAACTGTTGAGCAAGCCTTACCGGCGCGAGGACCTGGCGCGGCGCATCCGCCACCTGCTGGCCAATGGCCGCCACGTGACGGCCCTGCACCAGTACCGTGCGCAGCTGGCGCCGCAGCCCGCGCCGGCGCAGCCGGAGGGAAGGCATATCCTGCTGGTGGAAGACAATGCCGATGCGCGCGCCATGACGAGCGAACTGCTGGCCATGCTCGGCCACACGGTACTGGCCGTGGGCACGGCAGAGGAAGCCTTGCCGCTGCTGGCCACGCCGGGACTGGAACTGCTGCTGACCGATATCAGCCTGCCGCAGATGTCGGGCGCCGAGCTGGCCGAACTGGCCGCCCGCGAGCAGCCGCAGCTGGAAGTGGTGTTTTCCACCGGTCATGCGCCCGCCAATTCCGGCGTGCTGGACCCGCAGGCGCGTTTTCTGGTGAAACCATTTACCCTGGAGCAATTGCAGCGGGCCTTGCTGCCGCCAGGTCAGTAGACGTCGAGCTGGCGCGCCTTCAGCGCGTTGGCCAGTTCCTCCAGGCCAAACGGCTTGCGCAGGAAGCGCGCGCTGGCGTCCTGCATCAGGCTGGCGCCCCAGTCGTGTCCTGAAGCAAACACCACGTCCAGCCGCGGCCAGTGCGCGCGCGCATGGCGCGCCAGTTCCAGGCCGGACATGGTGGGCAGGCTGATGTCCGTCACCAGCACGTCCAGGCCAGGCATGGCCAGGAGCGGCATGGCCGCCTCCGCGCTGGCCACGCCGTGCACGGTGTGCCCCAGCATATTGAGCATTTCCGTGGTCATTTCGCGCGCATCGTCATTGTCTTCCACCAGCAGGATGCGCCGCCCGGACGGGTCGGGCGCGCCCACCAGGCGACGGTCGGCCAGCAAATGGCGGATGCGCCGCGCCAGGTCTTCGCGCTGGTAGGGTTTACTCAACAGTTCCACGCCCGGGTCCAGGCGCCCGCCCCGCATGATGGCGTTATGCGTATAGCCCGAGGTAAACAGCACGGCCAGCTCGGGCAGCAGCAGCCTGGCTTGCTGCGCCAGCTCCTTGCTGCTGACGGGACCCGGCATGACCACGTCCGTAAACAGCAGGTCGATGGCCACGCCCGTGCCCAGCAGGGCCAGCGCCGAGGCGCCGTCGTCCGCATGCAGCACGTCGTAGCCGAGGCCGCGCAACATGTCGACCACCGTGTGCTGCACGGGCGCATCGTCTTCCACCACGAGGATGGTCTCGCCGCCGCCCAGCACGGGGCCCGTCAGGCCCGGCGGCGGTTCGGCCAGCTTTTCCAGCGAACGGGGCAGATAAATCTTAAACGTCGTGCCCGCACCGGGCGCGCTGTGCACCTTGATGTGGCCCGCGCTCTGGCGGATGAAGCCGTACGCCATGGACAGGCCCAGGCCCGTGCCCTCGCCTTCCTTTTTCGTCGTGAAGAAGGGTTCGAATATCTGGTCGATCACGTCGCGCTCCATGCCGTGGCCCGTGTCCGTGATGGTCAGAAGCACATATTGCCCCTCCAGTACATCGGCATGCAGACTGGCATAGGCGGCGTCGAGCGTAACATTGCTCAAGGTGAAAGTGAGGCGGCCGCCCTTGTCCATCGCGTCGCGCGCGTTGATGGCCATGTTCAGCAGCACATTTTCCATCTGGTTCGGGTCGACCAGGGTATGCCACAAACCTTCGCTGATGAAGGTTTCCTCGGCAATCGCCTCGCCCAGGGCGCGGCGGATCAGCTCGTGCATGCGGCGCAGCAAGCGTCCCAGGTCCGTCACCAGCGGCTTCAACGGTTGACGCCGCGCAAAGGCCAGCAGTTGCGACGACAGCTTGGCGCCCCGCTCGACGGCCGAGGCGGCCGAATCGAGGCGCCTGGCCGCCTGCGGATTGTCGGCCACCGTCAGCTTCAGCAACTGCAGATTGCCGGAAATGATTTGCAGCACGTTGTTGAAATCGTGGGCCACGCCGCCCGTCAGCTTGCCGATCGATTCCAGCTTTTGCGCCTGCAACAAGGCTTGCTCGCTGCGCACCAGCGCCAGACGCGCCTCTTTCTCATCGGTGACGTCGCGGCCGATGGCGTGGATCAGCTTTTGCGCCGGCACGGCCGTCCAGGAAATCCAGCGATAGCCGCCATCGCGCCGGCGGTAGCGGTTTTCCATGCGCAAGGTGGGCGCGCCGTGGGCCAGGCGCGACAAGTCCTGCAGGGCCGCCATGCGGTCGTCGGGATGCACGAGGCTGATGAAATCCATGCCCAGCGATTCGATTTCCGGCCGCTCGAGAATCTTGCTCCAGGCGGGATTGACGGCGATGATCATGCCGGCCAGGTCCGCCACCAGCATGATGTCGGTCGACAGCCGCCACATGCGGTCGCGGTCGGCCGTGCGGTTGGCCATTTCCAGTTCCAGCGAGGAATTCAGGTAGGCCATCTTTTCCAGCACGTTCTTTTGTTCCTGCACGTCCGTATTCGTGCCCACCCAGCGCAGCACCTTCCCCGCCTCGTCGAACAGGGGCAAGGCGCGCGCCAGGAACCAGCGGTAAGCGCCGTCGCTGGCGCGGCGCAAGCGGAACTCGTGTTCGTAGGCGCTGGCCGTGGCGACGGCCCGTTCCCAGCTGAGCTGCGTGGCCTGCACGTCGTCCGGATGCACGCAGTGGCGAAAGCCGTTCGATACGAGCGACTTCATCGATTGCCCCGTGTATTCGCACACCTGTTCGTTGACCCAGTAGGTGGCGCCGCTGCCATGCGCCAGCCAGGCCTGGTTGGGCATGGTCGAGGCGAGCGAACGGAACTGCGCCTCGCTGTCGAGCAAGGCATTGCGCGCCTGCCAGTGCTCGTCGATATCCTCGCACGAGCCGTACCATTTCACGGGATTGCCCTGCTCGTCGAGCCGGCAGTACGCGCGCGAATGCACCCAGCGGTACAGACCGTCCTGCCGGCGCACGCGCATTTCCGCGTCAAAAGGCTGGCAGCTGCCCACCGCTTCGCTCCACGCCGCCAGGGAATGGCGCACGTCCTCGGGGTGGACGGCATCGAGCCAGCTGGTACCGAGGCCGCTGCAGCCCGTCCATTCGCGCCAGCGCTGCGCCACATAGTCGAGCTTGCCGTCGACGTCGGCCGTCCACAGCACTTGCGTGTTGAGTTCTATCGCGTAATGAAAGTGTTCGCGGCTGTCGTGCAGCGCCTGTTCCAGCTGGCCCCGTTCGATGACATGCGCGGCCACGCGCGCGGCCAGCGCCAGCAGTTCGATTTCGGGTTGCGTGGGATGGCATGGCGCCTGGAAAAACAGGCCCAGCACGCCCAGGATATGCCCCTTGGCGCCAAACACGGGCGCGACCCAGCAGGCGCGGTAGCCGTGCAGCATGGCTTCCTTGCGTCCCGCGCTCCAGTGCACGTCGCGCGTGATGTCGCCGCAATACACGGGCGCGCCGGAAAAGGCCGCCGTGCCGAACGGGGACGGCTGGTCGCCGCCGTGGCGCAAGGCCAGGCACAGGTCTTGCGGCAGGCTGGGCGCGGACAAGCCGCAAAAGCGGTCGGCCTCGTCGATGAGCACGAGGCAGGCATGCGCGCCGCCCTCGGCCAGGTCTTGCAGCGCCAGCAACAAGTGTTCCAGAGCATGGGCCAGGTCGGCGCCTGCCGCGATGCTGCCCAGCGCACTATGCTCGGCGTCCAGCAAGGAAAGAATGTTGTTTGCGTGCACCGTGTCGATAAGGGGAAAACTGATGCCGAAATATACCATGGGGCAACGCTCTTGCAGGAGGAAAACAGCGCGTTGCTTGATCTCCGCGGCCACGCGGCCCTATGCTAAAGTGTTGCTCTCTTCTCAAGCGAATCCCAGCATGCCTACCTCCTTGCCGTCCTCCCTGATCGCCACCGCCCTGCTCGCCTCCGTCCACGGCGCCGTCGCCGCCCCCATGAGCCTGGACGACTACCTGGCCCTGAACGGCCCCGCGCCCACTGCGCAGATCGCGTATGGCCCGGCGCCATCGCAATACGCGCAGCTGTTCCGGCCCGAAGGCAGCGGCCCGTTCCCCGTCGTCGTGCTCGTCCATGGCGGTTGCTGGACGGTGGCCTTCGGCGGCATCAAACAGATGCGCAACGTGGCCGGCGCCCTCGTGGCGCAAGGCATCGCCGTGTGGAATGTCGAGTACCGCCGCGTCGACGAGCCGGGCGGCGGCTACCCAGGCACCTACGAAGACATGCACGCGGCCCTGGACAGCCTGCAGCAGCACGCGCCCGAATACCAGATCGACACGCGCCGCATCCTCGCCATGGGCCACTCGGCCGGCGGCCAGCTGGTGCAATGGATCGCCGGCCGCGAAAAACTGCCAAAGACCAGCCCCCTGTACCGCGACACCTACTTGCCAGTAAAAAATATCCTGAGCCTGGGCGGCCTGGCCGACCTGCGCCACGAAAAGGAATTGATCAAGAGCAGCTGCGAGCGCGACATCGCGCAACTGGCAGGCAGCGCCAGCACCGAGCGCCCCGACATCTACAGCGACACCAACGCCGCCGACCTGATCCCCAACGGCAGCCGCACAGTGCTGGCGACCGGAGAACTCGACACCATCTCCCCGCCCAGAGTCGCGCACGACTACGCGGCCAAGGCCCGGCTGGCCGGCGACCACGCGGCGGTGCTGATCTTGCCCGGGGCCAGCCATTACGACGAGATTGCGGCGACGTCGAATGCGTGGAAGATGATTTTGCCGGTGGTGCGGGAGATGCTGGGGATGGCGGGCGATCAGAACCAATAAGGCAATTGATCAATGCATGCGAATACGCAGTTTTCGAACCGGGCGATGAAGGTAAACCATGCGGGAGAGCAAGGTGCCATCAGCATTTATACCGGCCAGATCTTCGTGGCCCGTTTGACCGCAAGCCTTCTCGTGCCGGAACTGCGGGCCTTCAGGGCGCATGAGCAGGAGCACAGGACGATATTTCATGACGTTCTCGAACGCCGTGGCTTGCCGCGCTGCCGCAGCTATTCCCTGTGTGCGGCGGGTGGCTATGCGCTGGGCATCGCCACGGGGCTGTGCGGTGCGCGCGCGATCTCGCTGACCACCGTGGCCGTCGAACGGGTGGTCCTGCAGCACCTGCGGCACCAACTCACTATGTTGAGCGACGACGATGATGCGGCTGGCGCCATTAAAGCAGTCCTCAGGGACGAGCAGGAACATCACGACCAGGCATTAATCCATGCGCAAGGCAGCGGGATGTTCGGACGCATGCTGAGCGCTGTGGTATCCGGCGCCACGGAATCGGTGATCTGGCTGGGGATGCGCCTTTAGTCATACATTGCCCCAGGCGGAAAGCGGCCAGGAGCCGTCTCATGGGAATGATATGCCAAGCACAAAAATCAATGCAATGACCCAGCGCGAATGGCTTGAGCTTGGTTTTTTCTATGAGAGAGATGACGATCTCAAAGAATGGCGATTGCGAGGCCACAAAGCTGGACTTCAACAATTCGCCGAGGCGATACGCGCATATGCCGCCAACCCACGTAATAGGATTGTTTCGGAACACGAACACTTCGGACCGTACAAATATCTTGGAATCAGTGAAATCCATCAGTTAGCGCAACTGATGGAAGCTCGCCTGGATAAAGCACTCGTGGGCGATTGTGTTTTTCTTCGTTCCGAATTCGCGCCCTCATCACCATATGAGTTTATCCTGGAAATTGAGGGGGATAACTTTGACCCGTCAACGGCGGATCTTGACAGCTAGCCGTGACCATGACATTTTCTGCTAAAGTCTGCGCCGGAGCGTAGCTTGCTAACGGCAGCCTTCGGCCAGAAGCGGACGATGAATAATCATGATGAGGCGTAAAAGGAGTAGCAATGGAAGCAACACGGCTGCCGTCAAGGCAAATGGCGCAGCATGCCAAACGGCCTGTCATCCCGCTGAAGGTGTTCCTGATCGTGGTAGCAGTCGGGTTCGGGTACTTTATTTACGCGTCATCTGCTCGGATTTTGGGCGTTACCGGTACTTTGGTTTGTGTTTTTTATGTCTGGACCACCGTTTTGAATCGGCGTGAAAAGCATCGCCTTCAAACCCTGGCTTACGCCCGCGAAGGCGAATCGATATGCCACTTCGCCCGCAGTTTTGACAAAAGAAAAACCGACACCTGGATCATCCGCGCGGTGCATCAGGAATTGCAAGTTTTTCTTAGGCCGTTCATCGCGTTTCCAGTGCGAGCATCGGACTCGCTCACGGGCGATTTAGGCTTGGATGTCGATGACGTGGACGATCTCATAGTGGACGTTGCTTTGCGGGCCGGAAGATCGCTAGAACAGACCGAGCGCAACCCGTACTACGGCAAAGTGCGTACCGTTTCTGACGTAGTGCTGTTCGTAAATGCGCAACCATCGGTGTAACGAATCCATCTGTCCGCTTCGGGCGGAATCTGCGAACGATACCAACCGGCCACAAGCGGTCACTCGCGCGAGCAAGAAAAAATGGAAGATAAAATAATGCTCTTGCGGAAGATTCAATCAGCTATTCAGCAGATTCAGCCTCTGGCAGAGAAAGGCTGGCCGCCTGGGCAATCTATCCTACGACAACTAGGTTGGTGCGAAGTATTTGTGTCTGGATATCCTTCCGACCCAGCGCCAGGGCCGCTGTCCATGGGATTGATTGCCACTCGCGAACTCGACATGTACGGCGATAAGCCCGATCTCGCCTTGTTGATCAACGATATCCAAGACGCTGTGAATTCACTTCATTGATCCGCCTACTTCGGTAGTTCTATGACCGCTTCGGGGCGCAAGCAGACGTTCCTCAACCGCGAACCGGCAACGATAGCAAGAACCCGCCCGCCCCCTCAACCCAGGCTCCCCGGGCCCAGCGGGCCTGAAAAATGGCCAGGGCAAGGCGCGCGGGCGAAGACAGTACGCATGTACGGCGAGCCCAAGCAACGCAGCCATGGCCATTTTCTCAGGCCCGCGGCTCTGGCCCGCCGTTCAAAACAATACCCTCACTGAACACGCGCAAGGTACTGCGCCAGCTGGGCGAAGGTAGCCTTGAACCCCTGCGTCATCGACTCATGCCCTTCCAGGAAAGTCTCATGCTGCTCATCGGTGGCCTTGTGCGGCGTCGAGCGCAAGGTCATCGTCGTCTTGCCGTTTTCTTCCGTGAGGGTCATGACATTGAACGATTCCAATGGCCAGGTCGCGCTGACCGGATGCTGCACGGCATTGCCCTGCTTGTCGGCGAATGACAAAATCGAGACGATCTTTTCCGGCGCTTCAATCGTCTGGTAGGTGAACTTGCCCCACATCTCATAGCCATTGTCGGCGCGCATGCCGTAGTGGAAGACGCCGCCCGGCCGCAGGTCCAGCGCCAGCACGCTCAATTCGAAGCCGACGGGGCCCCACCATTGGGCCAGGCGCTCGGGCTCCACCCACGACTGGAACACCAACTCGCGCGGCGCGTCGAAGGTTTGCGTGATGACAAAGTCGCTGCTGTCGCGGTGCTGTCCGTCCTGCTTCTGTTTTTCCGTCGTCATGCTGTCTCCTGATGGTGGTGGGCTGACTGTTAATGTACCAGCGGCGCCGACAAACGGAAAGGCCTGTACGCCTGTCAAACCAGCATGCTAGAATATTGGTTAGAGACCTAACCATTAGACTGCTCACCTTATGATTTCTATCGAAGAGCGCTTTTCCGCCGCGCTCCACAAGACGGCGCGCGGCTGGCGCCATGCCATCGACCGGCGCCTGAAAGACCTGGACCTGGGGCAAGCGAGCTGGATGTGCATCGCCATGATCGCCAAATCGCCGCAGCCGCCCTCGCAAAGCGAACTGGCCCATCAACTGGGCGTGGAAAACCCCACCATGGTGTCGATGCTGGACCGGCTCGTGAAATCGGGCTTCGTGCAGCGCCAGCCGTCGGAAACGGACCGCCGCGTGAAACTCGTCGTGCTGACCGAGGCAGGCATGCAGGTCTATGAGACCGTGCGCAAGGAAGCGGACGGCTTCCGCAAGGAACTGCTGCAGGGCATAGATCCCGATCAACTGCGGGCCGCCACCGAGTTGCTGGAAGCGCTACAGGCTGCGACGGAGAAATCCGCATGAGTTCGGCCACAGCCAGTGCCACGCCGGCGCTGCCCGCTTCACAGGACCCCAGCCTGAACCGGCGCATGATCACGATTTCGATCATGCTCGCCACCATCATCCAGGCGCTCGACGGCACCATCGCCAACGTCGCCCTGCCCCACATGCAGGGCAGCCTTTCCGCCTCGCAAGACCAGATCACCTGGGTGTTGACCTCGTTCATCGTTGCCGCCGCCATCGCCACGCCCCTGACGGGCTGGCTGTGCGACCGTTTCGGCCAAAAAAACACCTTTCTCGTGTCGGTTGCCGGCTTCACGCTCGCCTCCGTGCTGTGCGGCCTGTCCGGCACCCTGTCCGAGATCGTCGCCGCCCGTCTGCTGCAAGGCGTGTTCGGCGCGGCCCTGGTGCCGCTGTCGCAGGCGGTCTTGCTCGACATCAATCCGCGCGAAAAGCACGGCTCGGCCATGGCCATCTGGGGCATGGGCGTGATGATCGGCCCCATCCTCGGGCCCACCCTGGGCGGCTGGCTGACGGACAGCTACAGCTGGCGCTGGGTCTTCTTCATCAACATCCCCATCGGCGCCATGGCCTTCTATGGCATCTGGCGCTACATCCGCAAGGACCCGCCCAACCGCCGCATGCACTTTGACATGTTCGGCTTTGCCACCCTGAGCCTGTCCATCGGCGCGCTGCAGATGCTGCTGGACCGGGGCGAGCAGAACGACTGGTTTTCTTCCACGGAAACGTGGATCGAAGCCATCGTGCTGGCCATGAGCCTCTGTTATTTCATCGCCCACACGGCCCTGCGTCCGGCCGGCAAGTCCTTCCTCGACTACCGCCTGCTGAAGAATTCGAACTATGTGAGCGGCTTGCTGTTCATCTTCATCGTCGGCATGGTGCTGTTCGCCACCCGCGCGCTGACGCCGTCGATGCTGCAAGGCTTGATGAATTACCCGGCGGCCATTGCCGGCCTGGTGACCGCGCCCAGCGGCTTGGGCACGATGCTGGCCATGCTGATCGTCGGCAGGCTGACGGGCAAGATCGATACGCGCATCCTGCTGGGCGTGGGCTTTTCCATTACCGCGTTTTCGCTGTGGCAGATGGCCAATTTCACCCTGGACCTCGTGCCGAAGACGGTCGTGTGGAACGGCATCATCCAGGGCATCGGCCTGGGCCTCGTCTTCGTGCCCCTGAGCGCGGCCACGTTTGCCACCCTGTCGCCGCAGATGCGGGCGGAAGGCACGGCAATCTATAGTCTGGTGCGCAATATCGGCAGCAGCATCGGCATCGCCCTCGTGCAGACCTTGTTGGTGCGCAATACGCAGATCGCCCATGCGTCCCTGACGGAACACATCACGATCGCCAATCCGGCCCTGCATGACCCCGGCATCGCACAGGTGTTCGACCTGGGCACGAGCACGGGCATGGCGGCGCTGAATGGCGAAATCACGCGGCAGGCGTCGATGATCGCCTACCTCGACGACTTCTGGCTGATGATGTGGCTGACCATCCTCGTGCTGCCGCTTTTGCTCCTGATTAAACCACCGAAGAAAAATGCGCCTGTCGTGGTCGACCACGCGGCCATGGAATAACCCTCATGCACACACCGATGAAACTCTCCCTCAGCGTCCTGACGCTCAGTCTATCCCTGGCCGGCTGCGCCAGCATCCCGCCCGACACGCAACAGCTGCCGCAGCAAGACCTGGCCACCGTGCAATTGGCGGCCGACATCCACCTGGCCAGCGAAGGCTGGCCCGCCGCCCAGTGGTGGCGCCAGCTCCGGGACGATCAGCTGGACCAGCTGATCGAACAGGCGCTGGCCGCCAGCCCGAACCTGGCGGTGGCGAATGCCCGCATCGGCTCGGCCCTGTCCGCGTTCGACGCGCAACATGCGGAGCGCGGCCCCAGGGTCGACCTGGGCGCGAACGCCAGCCGCCAGCGCTATTCGGGCAATGGCCTGATGCCCGCCCCCATCGGCGGCAATTACTACAACGAGGTCACGATGGGCGCGCAAGCCCATTACGACCTGGACTGGTGGGGCAAGCACAAGGCGCAGATCGCCGCCAGCCTGGGCGAAGTCAACGCGCGCCGTGCCGAGTATGCGATGGCGGAACAGATGCTGGCGGCCGAGATCGCCCGCCACTACTTCAGCATGCAAAACGGCTGGGCCCGCATGGACAACCTGCATGCGCTGGTGGCCCTGCAGCAGCAACTGGTGCTGGACAAGGAAAAGCGCATCGCCAACGGCCTCGGCGTCAGCGACGAGCATCTGTCCGCGCAAACGCGGCTGAGCCTGCTTCAGCAGCAGATCGCCCTGCTGGAAACGCAGGTCGTCACGGAACGGGAAGCCTTGCGCGCCCTGCTCGGCGGCGACAGCTCGGCACTGGCCAGCCTGCAGCCGAGGCAGGCCCAGGCGCTGCCGCATGCGCTGCCCGGCAAGCTGGGCATGGAATTGCTGGCGCGCCGGCCCGACTTGCAGGCGGCGCGTTGGCGGGTACAGGCGGCCATGAGCAAGATCGAGGCGGCGCAGGCATCGTTCTACCCCGACATCGACCTGGGTGCCTCGTTCGGCCTCGATGCGATCAAGCTGGGCAAGCTGCTCGAGTCCGGCAGCCGCACCCTGTTCATCGGCCCCGCCTTGTCGTTGCCCCTGTTCGACAGCGGCCGCCTGCAGGCGCAGCTTGCCGGCGCGCGCAGCGAACGCAACGAGCTGATCGCCGACTACAACCAGAACGTCTTCAATGTCGTGCGCGACGTGGCGCAGGCGGGCGCCAGGGTGCAAGGCGTGGAAAACCAGCTGCGCCTGCAGCAGGAAAACCTGCGCGCCAGCGAAGCGCAGCTGCGCAACGCGAATGCCCGTCTAAAACAGGGACTGGCCGACCGCGCCACCCAGCTGAATGCGGAAATGACCGTGCGCGGCCAGGTGGACCTGGGCATGCAGCTGCAAAACCAGCGCCAGAACGCGGAAATCAGCCTGACCGTGGCACTGGGCGGCGGCTACCGGGGCAGCAGCGATTTTGCCGCCGCGACGACACAACAATAACCATCGATTACGGAATACATCATGAGCAACGACACCACCACAGCCAGCAATGACAATCCCGGCAAGCGCAAAGCCGTCCTCCTCGCCATCACGGCAGCCTTTCTCGTGGCCGGCGCGGCCTGGACCGCCTACTATCAACTGGTGCTGTCCAGGGAAGAAGTGACGGACAATGCCTACGTGGGCGGTAACCTGGTCACCCTGTCCGCGCAAGTGACGGGCAATGTCGACGCCATCCGCGCCGACGAGACGCAGATGGTGAAAGCGGGCGCGCCGCTGATCACGCTGGACGCCATCGATGCGGACCTGGCCCTGAGCCAGGCCGAGGCGCGCCTGGGCAACGTCGTGCGCCAGGAGCGTGAGCGCTATGCCAGCGTGGCACAGTACGACGCCGTCATCGCGCAGCGCCGTCTGGCCCTGGCCACGGCGCAGGGCAACCTGGCGCGCCGCGCACCCTTGGCGCTGGACCACACGATCTCGGGCGAAGACCTTGTTCATGCGAAACAGGCCGTCGACGACGCCAAAGCGGCCTTGACGGTGGCGCAGCGCCAGGCCGAGTCCGCCAAATCGGGCGTGGCCGGCGTCAACCTGGCCAGCCATCCGGCCGTGCTGGCGGCCAGGGGCGACGTGCTGCAGGCGTGGCTGGCCGTGCGCCGCAACGCCGTGGTCGCCCCCGTCTCGGGCTATGTGGCCAAGCGCAGCGTGCAGCTGGGCTCGCACGTGACGCCGGGCACGCCCCTGATGTCCATCGTGCCGCTGGACCAGTTATGGGTCGATGCGAACTTCAAGGAATCCGAATTGCGCAATATCCGCGTGGGCCAGGCGGCCGCCATCGAAACGGACTTGTACGGCAGCAAGGTGGTCTACCACGGCAAGGTGCTGGGCATGTCGGCCGGCACGGGCAGCGCGTTTTCGCTGTTGCCGGCGCAAAATGCCACGGGCAACTGGATCAAGGTGGTGCAACGCGTGCCCGTGCGCATCACGCTCGATCCGAAGGAACTGGCCGCCCACCCGCTGCGCATCGGCCTGTCGACGACGGTGACGGTCGACACCAGCCATGGCGAAGGGGCGACCCTGGACCAGCCGATGGTGGCGTCCACCGTCTACACGACCAAGGTGTTGGAGCAGCCCGTGGGCGAGGCGGAGAAAATGGCCGATGCCATCATTGCGCAGAATCTTCTGAATTGATGCGTAGGTCGGCTTAGCGCAACGCGCGTAAGCCGACAACATTGTTGGTACGGCCGTTGGTGGTGTCGGATTACGCGGGGCGTTGCCCCGCTAATCCGACCTACCTGGCTTTACCGGCCGCCGCCACCTGGTCCAATATGTGCTTGGGCACGGCCGCATAATGCTTGAATTCCATCGTGTAGGTGGCGCGGCCCTGGGTCAGCGAGCGCAGGGTGGTGGAATAGCCGAACATTTCCGCCAGCGGCACCAAGGCCTTGACGATGCGCCCCGCGCCGCCGGGAATGTCGTCGACGCCCTGCACCATGCCGCGCCGGGCCGTCAAGTCGCCCATGACGTTGCCCATGAATTCTTCCGGCGTTTCCGCCTCCACCTGCATCATCGGTTCCAGCAGCACGGGCGATGCCTTGCGCATGCCATCCTTGAAGGCGATGGAGCCGGCCATGCGGAACGCGTTTTCGTTGGAATCGACGTCGTGGTAGGAGCCGAACGTCAGCGTGGCCTTCACGTCGACGACCGGATAGCCGGCCAGCACGCCCGCCTTCAGGGTTTCGATGATGCCCTTGTCGACGGCGGGGATGAATTCGCGCGGCACGACGCCGCCCTTGATGGCGTCGACGAACTGGTAGCCCGTGCCAGGCTCCAGCGGTTCGAGTTTCAGCACCACGTGGCCGTACTGGCCCCGTCCGCCCGATTGCTTGACGAACTTGCCCTCGATGTCTTCCACCATGCGCGTGATGGTTTCGCGGTACGCCACCTGCGGCTTGCCCACGTTCGCTTCCACGCCGAATTCACGGCGCATGCGATCGACCAGGATTTCCAGATGCAATTCTCCCATGCCCGACATGATGGTCTGGCCCGATTCCTCGTCCGTATGCACCCTGAACGACGGGTCTTCCTGCGCCAGGCGGTTCAGGGCAATGCCCATCTTTTCCTGGTCCGGCTTGGTCTTCGGTTCGACCGCCTGGGAAATCACGGGTTCCGGGAAGATCATCTTTTCCAGCACGATGACGTGGTCGATGGCGCACAGGGTGTCGCCCGTGGTGACGGCTTTCAGGCCCACGGCGGCGGCGATGTCGCCCGCATACACTTCCTTGATTTCCTTGCGCTCGTTCGCATGCATCTGCAAAATGCGCCCCAAGCGCTCGCGCGCGCTCTTGGTGGGGTTGTAGACCATGTCGCCCGAATTGACCACGCCCGAATACACGCGGAAGAAGGTCAGTTGCCCCACGAACGGGTCCGTCATGATCTTGAAGGCCAGGGCCGAGAAATGCTCGTCGTCGGCCGGATGGCGCTCCACTTCGTTGTCGTGCTCGTCGTGGCCCATGATGGGCGGCACTTCCAGCGGCGACGGCAGGTATTCGATGACGGCGTCGAGCATCGCCTGCACGCCCTTGTTTTTAAAAGCGCTGCCGCACAGCATGGGCACGATTTCGTTGCGGATGGTGCGCGCGCGCAAGGCCTGCTTGAGCTCCGCTTCGGTGAACGTGTCGCCATTCAGGTAGCGTTCCGTCATCTCGGTGGTGGCCTCGGCCGCGTGTTCGACCAGGTGCTCGTGCCATTCCTGCGCCTGCGCCAGCAGCTCGGCCGGAATCTCGCCATAGCTGAACTGCACGCCCTGGCTGGCGTCGTCCCAGGTGATGGCGCGCATCTTCAGCAGGTCGATGACGCCCGTGAAATGCTCTTCCGCGCCGATGGGCAGCTGGATGGGCACGGCCACGCCTTTCAGGCGCTCGGCGATCTGCTTGCGCACGCGCAGGAAATCCGCCCCCACCCGGTCCATCTTGTTGATGAAGGCGATGCGCGGCACGTGGTATTTGTTGGCTTGCCGCCAGACCGTCTCGGACTGGGGCTGCACGCCGCCGACGGCATCGTAGACCATCACGGCGCCGTCGAGCACGCGCATCGAGCGCTCCACCTCGATCGTGAAATCCACGTGGCCGGGCGTGTCGATGATGTTGATGCGGTGTTCGGGGAAGTTGCCGGCCATGCCTTTCCAGAACGCCGTGGTGGCGGCCGAGGTGATGGTGATGCCCCGTTCCTGCTCCTGCTCCATCCAGTCCATGGTGGCGGCGCCATTGTGCACTTCGCCGATCTTGTGATTGACCCCCGTATAAAACAGGATGCGCTCGGTGGTGGTGGTCTTGCCGGCGTCGATATGGGCGCTGATGCCGATGTTGCGGTAGCGCTCGATAGGTGTTTTGCGGGTCATCACAATCTCCATGGCTAGCCCGGCACGACCGTGTTTGCGCCGGTTTTCCAGTGTAGCAGACATCGATTTGCGCGGCTCGGGTGACCGGTTTTTACCATGCGTACAACACTGTTACCCCCGCGCACGGCTGGCGCACGGGGCAATCGAGGTATTCCGCTATACTTTCAAAACTATTAATCCAACAAAGATTAATCAGGATCAAGACGCACGGTGATTTATCGTGCAAGGCGACGCCGCCGGCATGCAGCCCAGGTGCGCACCGAATGACATGCCCCACTCAGCCTATGACCATCCAACTAAGAAAAATAATCCTCTCCTCCCTGCTGGCGTCGCCGGCGCTGGCCATGGCCGGCGAACTGGAACAGCAAATGCAGCGTTGCGCCGTGCTTGGTGACGCCAGCGCCCGCCTGGGCTGCTTCGACACTCTGGCCAAGGCGGCGGAAAAAGCCACCATCGCCGCCGGCGGCGACCCTGCCACAGCTGCCGTCACCCTGGCAGCGGCCGCCGAGGTCGCCCCCATCACGCCCGTCAGCCCGCCGGGCGTGGCCACGCCGGACGCCGTCAACGCCGCCATCCCCGCTATCGCGCAGGCTGGCGCGGCGCCGCCGGAAGCACCGATTTCGCGCACCCAGCAATCGTGGGAACTCAACGATGCCTCGAAGCGGGGCCTGTTCAACTTCCGCCCGCACCGCGACACTTATTTGCTGCTGGCCAACTACAGCGACGCCTCGAACGACGAACCGTTCCAGGATTTCACACCGGGCGGCATCAAGAGCCAGCACGTGGAATTGACGTTCCAGCTGAGTTTCAAGATGAAGCTGCTGGAAGACATCGCCGGCACGCCCATCGACATGTGGTTCGGCTATACGCAGCAAAGTTTCTGGCAGGCGTATAACCGCAAGGCTTCGAGCCCCTTCCGCGAGACCAATTACCAGCCGGAGCTGATGCTGATCTTGCCGATCAACAAGAATTTCGCGGGCGTGGAATTCAACTACCTGAACCTGGGCCTGGTGCACCAGTCGAACGGCCAGACGTCGACCCTGTCGCGCAGCTGGAACCGCGTGTATGCCGAGCTGGGCATGGAAAAAGACAACCTGGCCGTCACGACGCGCATCTGGCACCGCCTCGACAATGGCAAGACCGACAATGACAATATCGACATCACCGATTACATGGGGCATGGCGACTTGCGCGTGAGCTACCGCAACAAGGGCCATGAATACGCCGTGACGGCGCGCCGCAATTTCAGCAAGAAGCATGGCTCCATGCAGGCAAGCTGGGCTTTCCCATTGAAGGCCAACCTGAAAGGCTATCTGCAGCTGTTTTCCGGCTATGGCCAGAGCCTGATCGACTATAACTATTCGCAGAAATCGATCGGCGCCGGTTTCATGGTCGACCTGTAAGCGGTGTAAACGGTACATGCATAAAAAAATGGCGCCGACGGCGCCATTTTTTTATGGGAAATCCAGTTCAGTGCCGCCCGCCGCCCAGCACGCGGGCCGGCAGCATGACGATGGCGCGCAGCAATTCGAACACGCCTTCCACGCCGATGCCGATCAAACGGAACGGCAGCAACAGCAGCCAGGCCAGCGGATACAGCACGAGGGCCAGCAAGGCCAGGGGCCAGCACACCAGCAAGAGCAGCAGCCACAGCACGAATCCCAGCATCGCGTTTCCCCCTAGAATGAAATGTGCGGAGCAAGCCGTGCTTGCCCCGCTACCGTGACGGCACTGTAATCAAGCGCCGCCGCGGCGGCAACGGCCATGCGATGAACGGCACAATGCGGGGATGAACGGTGCAAAAACGGGAATGAACGGAGGCTTATTGGCCGACGCAAATCACTTTCGTGATGTATTCGTGCGCGTTCGGCTTCTTGCTGGCGGCCCATTTGATGGCCTGGTTGGCCTCTTCGATGGTCAGGATGGAAGCCTTGTCCTTCGACTTGATGAAGGACACGCCTTCAAACACGCCTTCCTTGCTGCGCATTACCTTGGCAAACACGGGCGGCTTGGTCTCGCCGTCGCTGATTTTATTCTGTTGCACGAGGTAACGCTGATCGATCTGTTCCATGATAATAAAGCTGTCCAGTGGTAAAAGACGGAATATACCCTGAATGGACAAACGCCGCAGGATGAAATCGCTGCGGTGTTGGCTTTAAATCAATGATGCTCAGGCGTAGACGGCGTTCTGCGTGGCAGGCTGCAGATTCACGTCATAGATCACCTGCGCGCGGATCGACGTTTCCAGCGAAGGAATCGAACCGCCCGCGCGGTACTGGAAGCTCACCTGCAGCACGTCGCCCGCCTTCACGGCCAGCGGCGCGGCCAGCGGCAGGCACATGTAGTGATTCAGCCAGTCGATGGTGGTCGAGCGCTCGGGCACCACGGCCAGGATGTTCTTGGTGACGAAACGCAAGGCGTTCAGGGTGCCGCTGCGCTCGACGACGAACTTGCCGTCGAAGCCGAACACGCTATCCGTCGGCTGGCTGAAGTCGATGATGCTGTAGACGGACGGCGGCGCCAGTTCCAGCACGCCCGGATGGATGGCCGTGGTTTCCTGAAATTGCACGATGGGCGCGTAAAAACCCTCGAAATCGTATTCCTGCTGCATCGGCTGCACGGCCATGATGACGGCCTCGGGCAGGAAGATCGGCAGCGGGCCGCCGAAGCGGGCCAGGTAGCGGCGCTTGAACGACTCGATCACTTCCACCTGCTTTTCGCGCAGCATGCCTACATGGATCATTTCGCAGATGACCACGTCGACAGGCTCGGGCGGCAGATATTCAAAGGCGTCCGCGTGGACGACTTCCACCTTTTCACCGTTCGGGTTGAGCGCCAGCATCTTGCGCGCTTCCTTGACCATGTCCGGATTGAACTCCACGCACCAGACCTTGTCGGCGCGCGCGGCCGCGAACCACGACAGCACGCCCGTGCCGCCGCCCAGCTCCAGCACCTTCATCCCGGGTTTCACCGCATAATCGATCGCCGACTTGAACCCGTGCATGCGGTTCTGGTCCATCAACATATTGTGATGGTAATGGACGGGGATAAATTGCCCCAGGTAACAACTCTCGATTTCTCGTTCATTCAGCATGTCTGTCCTCTTGGAGTCTGGCTCCGATGGCCGATCGGTTTTGTCATTCCAGAAAGCAGTGATATCGCACGGGCTGCGCGCGGGGCGGCGACAATACAGCCGGCGCCTGACGGTGGTGGGATGGCCCATGCGAACAATCTCCTGATTAATGCGACACGATCATTATCGTTAATCGCCAGGGAGAACAAAGGGCTGAGGTGAGAGGCAATTCCATGCCAGTTTCAGCGCTGGCATGGAAAATATTACTAGAACGATCACTTGCGCGCTGCGCGCGCCTTCTGTGCCGCTTCGATGATGGCGACCACGCCCGGCTTGTCGCCGGCCTGGGCGAACTGCACGGCCGTCCAGCCATGGTCGCTCTTCAGGCTGGCGTCCGCGCCCCAGGACAGCAGCAGCTTGACGGCGCCCTCCTGTCCTTCGCGGGCGGCAAACATCAGCGGCGTGACGTTGGCGGGCGCGCGCGCATCGACGACGGCGTCGCGGTCCAGAAAAATCTTCATGATGGGCAGGTCGCCGGCCGAGGCCGCATAGTGGAGCGCCGTCCAGCCGCTCTGGTTGACCTTGGCGCCCTTGGCCAGCAAGGCGTTCACCGCGTCCAGCTTGTGCTTGTAGGCGGCCATCATCAGCGCCGTGTTGCCGTTGGCCGAACGGGCCTCGATGTCGATGCCCGGCGCGTCGAGCAGCACCTGGAAAACCCGGTCCGCATCGTCGCGCAAGGCCAGCACGAGGGGAATATCGCCGCGCTGCGCGTCAGGCTGGTTCGGATTCATGCCCTCAATTAGCATGCTGCGCACGCCGCTGGCGTTGTTGACGGACACGGCGCGGAAGAACGCATCGGGTTCCGGCGCCGCCTGACTGGCGGCGGCGCAGCACAGCAACATCGCCAGCGCGAGCTTTTTCATCATGTTTTACCTTAAGAAGTTATGGCAACTGATTGAATAACTTGAAGAAATTTTCCGTCGTCTGGCGTGCCACCTGTTCCAGGGGAATGCCTTTCAGGGTCGACAGGTATTCCGCCACGTGGGCCACATAGCCCGGTTCGTTCATGCGGCCGCGGAACGGCACGGGCGCCAGGTACGGCGAATCCGTTTCGATCAGGATGCGCTCGAGCGGCACTTCCAGCGCCACGGCCTGCAAATCCTTGGCGCTCTTGAACGTGACGATTCCGGAAAACGAAATATAGAAACCCATATCGATGGCGGCGCGCGCCACTTCCAGCGATTCCGTAAAGCAATGCATGACGCCGGCCACGCCGCCGTCGGCCACGCCCGCGCCCTCTTCGCGCATGATGCGGATGGTGTCTTCGCTGGCCGCTCTTGTGTGGATAATCAAGGGTTTACGGGTGATTCTTGAAGCTTTGATGTGAGTCCTGAAACGCTCGCGCTGCCACTCCAGGTCGCCCGTCAGGCGGAAATAGTCGAGACCCGTCTCGCCGATGGCGATGATCTTCGGGTGGTCGGCCAGGCGCACCAGGTCTTCCACCGACGGTTCAGGCGTGTCTTCGTAGTCGGGATGCACGCCGACGGAGGCAAAGATATGCGGATACTGCTCGGCCAGGGCCAGCACCTGCGGAAAGTCCGGCAGGTCGACGGACACGCACAGCGCGTGCGTCACCTTGTTCTCGGCCATCTTGGCGAGGATCTCGGGCATGCGAGCGGCCAGCTCGGGGAAATTGATATGGCAATGGGAATCGATATACATAAGGCGGGATTGTACCGGAGGGAGCAAAAACCGGCAGGGCAACGGCGGCGGCGCGCGTCCCCTGCCGGGGCGGTTCGGATGCTGGCAGCCGATTACATCTGCGAGGCAGGATGTTCCGCCAGCGGAACGAAGTTGCCGGTCGACTCGTCGAGCGCGTCGAGGGAGCCGTTCTCGATGTCGTACACCCAGCCATGCAGGGTCAGCCGATGTTGCGCCATGGCCAGCGCCACCGAGGGATGGGTGCGCAGGTTATTCAGCTGCGCCACCACGTTGGCGCGCACCATGCCGTCGATGCGCGACTGCTCCGTCGGATGCTCGACCGATTCGTTGATCATGCGCGCCGCGTCCGCATGGTGCAGCCAGCTGCGCACGGCCGGCATGTGATCGAGGCAGGCGCAGGTGGCGATCGCCTTCATCGCGCCGCAATCGGAATGGCCGCAAATGACGATGTCGGTCACGTTCAGGGCAGACACGGCAAACTCCACCGTGGCGCTGACGCCGCCCGGCTCGGGTCCGTACGAGGGCACGATGTTGCCCGCGTTACGGATCACGAAGAGTTCGCCTGGTTCGCGCTGCGTCACCAGTTCGGGCACCATGCGGCTGTCCGAGCAGGAAATGAACAGGGCCTTGGGAGTTTGTCCCGTGGCCAGGGTCTTGAACAGCTCGCGGCGCTCAGGAAAAACCTCTTTTTGGAAACGTAGGAATCCAGCAATAATGTCGCGCATAATCAATAGGGATCGTTATCTGAGCCGGTATTATCGCTGAATGGCGCGGGTTTCGCCTATTGCCCCGCCTACTGCCCTTCTGGCGGCTGCCACAGCTCCACCTTGTTGCCCTCGGGATCGATGACCCAGCCGAACTGGCCGTATGCCGAGTCGGGCGCCTTGTCCAGCACGTTACAGCCTTCGTCACGCAAGGCTTGCAGCAGCGCATCCAGGTCGTCGACCCGGTAATTGACCATGAAGGACGCCTTGCCGGGCGCGAACTGCTCGCTGTCCTTGGCCGCCACGGACCAGATCGTGGTGCCGGCCGTGGGCTGGCCAGCGGCGTCCGTCCAGGTGAAGGCGGCGCCGCCCCAGGGCTGCACGTCCAGGCCCAGGTGGCGCTGGTACCAGGCGCGCAGCGCCGCCGGGTCTTGCGCGTGGAAAAAGATGCCGCCGATGCCAGTGACCCGTTGCATGCACGCCTCCGTTGCTGTCCAGTGCCTCGACTGTAACACCGGCTTGCCGGCGTGGCAAACGGCACGGAGATAGTTCACATTAACTTTTCAATGTAAGCGATTGATTTTATTGGCAACTGGATGCGTAGTCGAGCAACATGTCTTCGAGGAACAGCTTGGGCGACAGGGGATGCTCGGCAATCGCCCGGCGTTCGTTGGCCGACTTGATGGCGGCCATCAGGCGGCTGACGTTGATGCGCCCTGCCAGCGCCTCCAGTTCGCGCCGGTGGCGCGGGTAGTAGCGGATGGTGCCGGACAACTTGACGGAAAACACGTCGTACAGCCAGCGCTGCAGGGACGCCACCAGCGGCGCCAGTGGCGCCTTCTGTAATTTGTCGGCCGCCTTCAGGGCCGCTTCCACGCCGGGATTGGCCAGTACCTGCAGCAACTGTTCCGTTTCCTCGCGGCCGCCCGACTCGGACTGGGCCAGCGCGGCCAGCGGCGCGCCGCCCTGCTCGCGCAGCCAGCTGTCCGCGTCGTTCAAGCCCTGGGCCTTGAGCCAGGTCAAAGCCTGCTCGTGGCTGGGCATGGGCAAGGCAAATTTGCGGCAGCGCGACAAAATCGTCGGCAGCAAACGGTCCAGACTGTTCGATGCCAGCAGGAACAGGGTGCCCGGCGGCGGCTCTTCCAGCGTTTTCAGCAAGGCGTTCGAGGCGGGCGTGTTGAGCGCCTCGGCCGGATACAGTACCACCACGCGCAAGCCTTGCCGGTGCGTGGAAATGTTCATGAAGTCCGCCAGGTTGCGGATCTGCTCGATCTTGATGTCTTTCGACGGCGTCTTGGTCTTGGCGCTTTTCTTCGCGCCCTCACCCTCTTCGCCATCGTCGGCCACCTCGTCTTCCAGCGCTTCCGGACGCACGCGGCGGTAATCGGGATGGTTACCCTGGCTAAACCAGCCGCACGAGGCGCAGGCGCCGCAGGCATGGCCGTCGGCGCGCACGTCTTCGCACAGCAGCGCTTGCGCGAAATGCTCGATGAAGTCGGCCTTGCCGATGCCTTGCGCGCCATGGAACAAAATGGCGTGCGGCATGCGCGGGCGCAAGGCTTGCAACTGCTGCCAGGCGTCCTGTTGCCACGGATAGAGAGAACTGGTCATATTATTCTTTGTCAATCAACGTGTTGCAACACTTTGTTCAAGCAATTCATCAAGCAGTTTTGCCAGCTGAACCTGGATGTCGGCAATGCTTTGCGTGGAATCGATGATGCGGAAACGCTGCGGGAACTGGGCCGCACGGCGCAGATACTCATTGCGCGTGGCGGCAAAGAAGTCGGCCTGCTCCTGTTCGAACTTGTCGAGCGCACGCGTGGCGTCCAGGCGGGCTCTAGCCACGGCCAGCGGCACGTCGAACAGGAACGTGATGTCCGGCTGCAGATGCGGATGCACCCACGCTTCCAGCTGCTCCATCTTGCGCAAGTCCATGCCGCGCCCGCCGCCCTGGTAGGCGAAACTGGCATCCGTAAAGCGGTCGGAAATGACCCACTCGCCCCGTTCCAGGGCGGGCGCGATGACTTGCGCGATGTGTTCGCGGCGGCTGGCGAACATCAGCAGGGCTTCCGTTTCCAGGTGCATCTTTTCATGCAGCAGCAGTTCGCGCAGCTTTTCGCCCAGGCTGGTGCCGCCCGGTTCGCGCGACGAGACGAGGGTCACGCCCCGCTGCCGCAGGTAATCGGTAACAAAGCCGATATGCGTCGACTTGCCCGCGCCATCGATGCCTTCGAAGGTGATGAAGCGGGGTTGATAGTGTTGTGTCATGAAACTCTTGATCTGATAAGGATATTAGCGCTGGTACTGGTTCACGGCGCGGTTATGGTCGGGCAAGTTGGCCGAGAACTGGCTGGTGCCGTCGCCGCGCGCGACGAAATACAGGGCCTGCGTGCGGGCCGGCGCCAGGGCCGCCGTCAGCGATTGCGCGCCGGCCAGGGCGATCGGCGTGGGCGGCAAGCCGCCGCGCGTGTAGGTATTGTACGGGGTGTCCGCTTCCAGGTCGCGTTTGCGGATCTTGCCCTGGTAGTTATCGCCCATGCCATAGATTACGGTCGGGTCCGTCTGCAGCAGCATGCCCGTCTTGAGGCGGTTGACGAACACGCCGGCGATCATGGCCCGCTCGGACTTTTGGCCCGTTTCCTTTTCCACGATGGACGCCATGATCAGCGCCTCGTACGGGTTTTTATATGGCAAGGCCGGATCGCGCTTGTCCCACGCTTCGGACAGCCGGCCGATCATGGCCGTGTGCGCCTGCCTGAAAATCTGCATTTCGCTGGCGCCCTTGGCGAACAGATAGGTATCGGGGAAGAACAGGCCTTCCGGCAACACGTATTCCGGGCTGATCTTCGCCATCAGTTCCTTGTCGGACAGGCCCGCCGTATCGTGCTTGAGGCCGGGATGATTCGCCATGGCCGCGCGCATCTGCTTGAAAGTCCAGCCTTCGATGATGGTCAGCGACTCCTGCGCGAACTCGCCGCGGGCCAGCTGCGTGATCAGACGCTGCGGCGTCGTGCCCGGTTTCAGCTCGTAGGAGCCGGCCTTGATCTTCGAAGTCTTGCCTTCGATGCGCGCCAGCATGTTGAACAGGATGGGCACGATGGGCACGCCCGCGTCCGCGATCTGCTGGCCGGCCGCATGCGCGCCGCTGCCCGGGCTGATCGTAAACGGGATCGCTTCGCCGTCCGTGGTGATGGGCTGCTGCGCCCAATACACAAAAGTACCGCCCACGCCGATGGCGGCGATGACTGAACTGACTACAAGTTTTTTAAAGAAAGCCATTGTTCCGATTCTTGTGATGCGCTCGCTGGCGGGCAACGCGCGCTTGTTATGATCGTTCATTTGTGAAGCAAGTGCGCGCAAAGCGGCGCCAACACTGGCAATCTTGCCGCTGCCGACGCAATCTGCGCGACATCACTATAATGAACCCGTAATGATAATGCTTAATCGCTGATCTAATGGAAATTATGAATAACTGGAATCAATTTTTAACTGCCCAAGGCGCCCGCCCCGCCGCCACCGATGGCGCGCCTGACGGCACCGCACTTGCCACCGGCGTCTCCCCCATCGCCGATTTCGGCTCATCCCTGACCGTGCCCCAGCTGCAAGAAGGTTTTGTCGCGGCCATCACGGACCAGGGCTTGATCGGCTTGAACGGCGACGATGCGGCCAGTTTCCTGCACGGCCAGTTGACCAATGACGTGGAACATCTGAACCAGGAGCAAGTACGCCTGGCCGGCTACTGCACGCCGAAAGGCCGCCTGCTGGCCAGTTTCCTGATGTGGCGCAACGCCACCACCATTTATCTGCAATTGCCGCGCGCCATACAGCCGGCCATCCAGAAGCGCTTGCAGATGTTCGTGCTGCGCGCCAAGGCCAAGCTGCACGATGCATCCGTTGATGAAGCCAATCAAGTCGTCCTGGGCCTCGGTGGACTAAGGGCCGGTGCGGCCCTGTCCGCCTGCTTCCCCGCCCTGCCCGCCACGCCGTTCAGCAAGGTCGAGCACGCGCTGGGCACCCTGCTGCGCGTGGCCGATGCCTTTGGCAGCGCCCGCTATGAATGGCTGACGTCGGCCGCCACGGCGCGCGACGTGTGGCCGCAACTGACTGAAAAACTGGCCAAGGGCGGCAATGACGCCTGGCAATTGTCCGACATCCACGCGGGCATCCCGCAGATCACGGCCGCCACGCAAGAGCAATTCGTGCCGCAGATGGTCAACTTCGAGCTGCTGGGCGGCGTCAATTTCAAGAAAGGCTGCTACCCGGGCCAGGAAATCGTCGCGCGCAGCCAGTACCTGGGCAAGCTCAAGCGCCGTACCACCCTCGTCAGCATCGCTGACGCAAGCGTCGTGGCCGGCGGCGAACTGTTTGCCGTCAGCGACCCCGAGCAGCCTTGCGGCATGGTCGTCAACGCGGCGCCGAACGGCGTGGGCGGCATCGACGCCCTCGTCGAAATGAAGCTGGGGGCAATCGAAGAAGGTTCAAGCGCCGCCGGCGCCGTGCGCTACGGCTCGGCCCAGGGTGCGGCCGTGCATTTCCTGCCCATGCCTTACGTGCTCGACGCACTCGACTTGTGAGAATGCCATGAAAGATTTGTACATTTATTATCAGGTCAAGGAAGAGCACGCCCAGGCGCTGGAAGCCCGGGTGCGCGCCTTGCAGGCGAAACTGGCGGCCGCGTCCGGCGTGGCGCCGCAACTCAAGCGCCGCCCCGAGGCCAAGGATGGCTTGCAGACGTGGATGGAAATCTACCCCGTCGTCGGCGAAGGTTTTGCCGAACAACTGGCCGCGGCCGCCGACGAGGCGGGCTTGCTGTCCCTGACGGCAGGCGCGCGCCATACGGAAGTGTTCATGGATTTGCCCCCATGTGCCTGATCGTTTTTGCCTGGAAAGTCAATCCGCACATCCCGCTGATTGCCGCCGCCAACCGCGACGAATTCTATGAACGCGCCAGCGCCCCCGCCGGGGCCTGGCCGGAACACCCGCAAGTGTATGCAGGCCGCGACCTGCAGGCGGGCGGCAGCTGGATGGGCATCACCCAGGCCGGCAGCGGCAGCTCGCGCTTTGCCGCCATCACGAACATCCGCAGCCCGCAAGACCGCAATCCGGACGCTCCCTCGCGCGGCGCCCTGGTGGCCGACTACCTGGCGGGCAGCATGTCGCCGCAGGACTATATCGCGCAGATCCGCCCCGGCTGCAAAGCCTACAACGGTTTTAACCTGGTGCTGGGCGACGCCACTACCCTGATCTGGTTTTCCAACCGGGGCGATGGCGATGCGCGCAATGGCCAGCCCCTGGAACCGGGCATCTACGGCCTGTCGAACGCCCTGCTGGACGCGCCGTGGCCGAAGGTCCTGAAGACCAAGGCCCAGTTCGCCAGCCTGCTGTGCCAGGGCGCGCCCGACGAAGCCTACTTCGACATGCTGGCCGACACCACGCGCGCCCCGGACTTCCGCCTGCCCGACACGGGCGTGCCGCTCGACCTCGAGCGCGTGCTGTCCGCCGTCTGCATCGAAACGCCGGGCTACGGCACGCGCACGTCCACCGTGGTGAAACTGTTCCCGGACTCGCCCGGCGAACTGCATGAGCTGGTGATCCAGTAGGTCGGGTTAGCGCGCAAGCGCGTAAGCCGACACCACCACACCGGCATCACCGCCGTCCCCGCTGTCGGATTACGCGCGCCTCCGGCGCGCTAATCCGACCTACGCAAGCTTCCCCTATCCTCATCGAAAACCCACCCACGACCCATCCGCACAAAAAAGAAAGCGCTTGCGCAAGCGCTTTCTTTTGTTTACGATAGCTTCAATCGCGGCGACACAGCCGCACACTATCGCAGCACACAATAAGAATAAAACCATCAGGAGACACCATGGCCACCATGGAAGATGTAGCGCGGGCGGCGGACGTATCGCTGTCGACCGTTTCGCACGTACTCAACGGCACCCGCAAGGTCAGTCCGAAAACCGTCGCCGCCGTCAACGCGGCCATGCAGCAGATCGGCTATGTGCCGAACATGCTGGCGCGCGCACTGGCCGGTTCCTCGTCGGGCACCATCGGCGTGGCCATTTCCGCCTTCACCAATCATTATTTCAGCGAAACCGTGCGCGCCATCGAGGCGGCCTGCACGCGCCACGGCTTGATGATGCTGTTTTCCGATACGCATGACGATCCCGAACAGGAACTCAAGGTGGTGCAGAACCTGCACCAGCGCCGGGTCGACGGCATCGTGCTGGCGCCCTCGGGCGACGCGCACAACCGCACGCTCGACTACTTGACCAGCAACAAGATCGCTTCCGTGCTGGTCGACCGCATGTCGCCGCAGCCGTTCGACCAGGTGGGCGTGGAAAACATCGAGGCGACGGCAGAACTGGTCAGCCATCTGATCGCGGCCCACTGCCACCGCCGCATCGGCTTCATCAGCGGCGCGCCCGGCCTGTCGACGACGCACGAGCGTATCGAAGGCTACCGCCTGGCCCTGCAGCGCGCCGATATCGCCTTCGACCCGGACCTGCTGCGCTCGGGCGACTCCAACCTGGAGCGCAGCGGCGCGGCCACGCGGGAACTGCTTGCGCTGCCGCAGCGTCCGACGGCCATCGTGGCCGGGAATAACCTGATGACCATCGGCACCATGCACGCCTTGCGCGACGCCCACATTGCGGTGCCGCAAGACGTGGCGCTGGCCGGCTTCGATGATTTCGACTGGGCCGATTATTTCAGCCCCCGCCTGACCGTGATGGCGCAGCCGCTCGAAGAGCTGGGCGCCATGGCCGTCGACCTGCTGATCGACCGTATCGCCAACCCGGGCCGCGCCCAGCACGTGCAGCGTTTGTCGCCGACCTTGCGCGTGCGCAATTCCTGCGGCTGCCCCTGACCTTTCACCATAAATCAACATGCATCCAGCGATTTCCCTCGGTATCGACCTCGGTACCTCCGAACTGAAAACCGTGCTGATGGACGGCACCGGCGCCGTGCGCGGCCAGGCCTCCGTGCGCATCGATACCAGCCGCCCGCAGCCGGGCTGGTCCGAACAGTCGCCGCAGGACTGGTGGGCCGCCTGCGTCAACGCACTGGCGCAGCTGCGCGCCGGCTGGCCGCAGGACTATGCGCAGATCGCCTGCATCGGCCTGTCCGGCCAGATGCATGGCGCCGTGCTGCTCGATAGTCACGATAACGTGATCCGCCCCGCCATCCTGTGGAACGATGCGCGCGCCGAAGCCGAAGCAGCCAGCCTGGCGCGCGACTATCCCGCCTACGCGGACGTGACGGGCAGCCTGCCCATGGCGGGCCTGACGGCGCCGAAACTGCTGTGGCTGCAAAAACATGAGCCGGCCGCCTTTGCCGCCATCGCCTGCCTGCTGTCGCCGAAAGACTATCTGCGCCTGCGCTTGACGGGGGTCAAGCTGACGGACATGTCCGACGCGGCCGGCACCCTGTGGCTGGACGAGGCCGCTCGCGCCTGGTACGCCCCCATGCTGGCCGCCTGCGGTTTGCGTGCGGAACAGATGCCGGCGCTGGCCGAAGGCGACGCGGCCACGGGCACCGTGCCGGCCGCCATCACCGACAAGCTGGGCTTGCCCATGGACGTGGTGGTGGCGGGCGGCGGCGGAGATAATCCCGTCTCGGCCGTGGGCATCGGTGCCGTCAACGGCGGCGACAGTTTCATTTCGCTGGGCACCAGCGCCGCCATCATCAGTGTGACCGAAGCGCCCCTGGGCAACCCTGCCGGCGGCGTGCACAGCTTTTGCCACGCCCTGCCCGGCCGCTGGTATGCGATGGGCGCGATCCTGTCGGGCGCCAGCTGCCTGCGCTGGGCCACTGGCGTGCTGGGCCAGCCCGACGAGGCAGCCCTGCTGGCCCTGGTGGAAAGCGCCCTGCCACTCGATGCGCCCATCGCGCCATCCGCCCCCCTGTTCCTGCCCTACCTGTCGGGCGAGCGCACGCCGCACAACGACCCGCAAGTGCGCGGCGCCTTCCTGCAGCTGGGCCACGACAGCACCCCGGCGCAGCTCGGCTACGCCGTGCTCGAAGGCGTGGCGTTTGCCTTGCGCGACGCCATGGCAGCCGTCACCTCGACGGGTGCCGTCGTGCCGCACTGCATGCTGGTGGGCGGCGGCGCGCGCAGCCAGTACTGGGCGCAGCTGCTGGCCAATGTGCTGGGACGCGAAATGCGCACCTTGCACAACAGCGAGCTGTCGGCCAGCCTCGGTGCGGCCAAGCTGGGCTTTGCCGCCATCGGCGACGCCAGCCTGCTGACGCAGGGCTTGCCTATCAAAAATACTTTCCTGCCCGATGCCGCGCACAGCGCAGCCTTGAGCATCCGCTACGGCCGCTACCGTAGCCTGTTTCCCGCCGTGCAAGCCCTGCACCAACTCAGTGATAAGGAATAGCAATGAATCAGCTGCAACAATTGAAGCAAACCAGCACCGTCGTCGCCGACACGGGCGACTTTTTGCAACTGGCCCGTTTCGCGCCGCAAGACGCCACCACCAACCCGTCGCTGATCTTGAAGGCCGTGCTGCAGCCCGATTACGCGCCCTTGCTGGAAAGCACGGTTGCCGCGCACAAAACCGCGTCGCTGGACGATATCGTCGACCAGGTGCTGGTGCGTTTTGGTCTGGAAATCCTGAAAGTGGTGCCGGGACGCGTGTCGACGGAAGTCGATGCCCGTTTGAGCTTTGACCGCGACGCCACCGTGGCCCGCGGACGCCGCCTGATCGCGCTGTACGAGCAAGCCGGCATTGGCCGCGAGCGCGTGCTGATCAAGGTCGCCGCCACCTGGGAAGGCATCCAGGCCGCGCGCGAGCTGGAAAAAGACGGCATCTTTTGCAACCTGACCCTGCTGTTCGCGTTTTGCCAGGCCGTCGCCTGCGCCGACGCGAAGGTGCGCCTGATTTCGCCGTTCGTGGGCCGCATCTACGACTGGCATAAAAAATCGCTGGGCGCGGCATGGGACGAAGCGGCGCGCAGCCTGTCCAACGATCCGGGCGTGCAATCGGTCACGCGCATCTTTAATTACTACAAGCAACATGGCATCGCCACGCAAGTGATGGGCGCCAGCTTCCGCAATGTGGGGCAGATCACGGCCCTGTCCGGCTGCGACTTGCTGACCATCAGCCCGGATCTGCTGGCGAAACTGGAAGCGCTTGACGCCCCGTTCGAGCGCGCGCTGGGCGGCGACCTGGGCGCGGCGCAGCCGGCCGTCACGTATGACGAAGCCGCCTTCCGCTACGCCCTGAACGACGATGCGATGGCCACCGAGAAGCTGGCCGAAGGCATCCGCGGCTTTGCCGTCGATGCGGGCAAGCTGGATGCCATGATCGAGAAATTGCGCAGCCAGTAAGTTTGCACCCAGTTTTTTTACCCGTAGCACCGTTTGTTTTTACAATAAAAACCCTAGGAGATCCTCATGAAAAAAGTCATTACTGCCACCCTGCTGCTGTCCGCCGCCTGCGGCGCCTTCGCCGCCGACAAACCGCTGAAATCCATCGGCGTGAGCGTGGGCGACCTGGCCAACCCGTTCTTCGTGGCGATTGGCCGCGGCGCGGAAGAAAGCGCGAAAAAGCTGGGCGGGCCCGGCGTGAAAGTCACGACTGTTTCCAGCAAGTATGACCTGAACACCCAGGTGGACCAGATCGAGAACTTTATCGCCAACAAGACCGACATCATCATCCTGAACGCCGTCGACTCGAAGGGCATCGCCCCGGCCATCAAGAAAGCGCGCAATGCGGGCGTGGTCGTGATCGCCGTCGACGTAGGCGCCGTCGGCGCTTCGGCCACCGTGATGTCCGACAACACCATGGCCGGCGACGTCTCGTGCGCCTACCTGGCCAAGCAGATCGGCGGCAAGGGCAATGTGGTGATCCTCAACGGGCCGCCCGTCACCTCCGTGATCGACCGCGTGAATGGCTGCAAGAAGACCCTGGCCGCCTTCAAGGATATCAAGATCCTGTCCGACAACCAGAACGCGGGCGGCAGCCGCGACGGCGGCATGACCGTGATGTCGAACCTGCTGACGGCCCATCCGAAGATCGACGGCGTGTTCGCCATCAACGATCCGACCGGCATCGGCGCCGAACTGGCGATCAAGCAATCGAAGCGCACGGACGTGAAACTGATCACGGCCGTCGATGGCGCGCCCGATGGCCAAAACGCCCTGAAAAACAAGGCCGGCCTGTTTGCCGCCACCTCGGCGCAAAACCCGTACCGCATGGCCACCGATGCCGTGCAGATGGGCTACGACATCATGAACGGCCGCACGCCGAAACAGACCATGGTGCTGTTGCCGACCCCGGCCATCACCAAGGAAAACGTCGCCACCTACACCGGCTGGGTAAAGAACTGATCTGCCTGACCTGAACCACGTGGCGCCGCCGGCCAGTTCGCGGGCGGCGCCAGTTTCACCAGCAAGGATATTCCCATGAGCGACGATATTATTTTTGAAATGCGCGGCATCGAGAAGCGCTTCGGCGCCACGCGCGCGCTGCGCGGCGTGCACCTGACGGTGCGCAGCGGCGAAATCCATGCCGTGATGGGCGAAAACGGCGCCGGCAAGAGCACCCTGATGAAGATCCTGTCGGGCGTGTACACGCCGGACGCCGGTGAAATCATTCTCGACGGCAAGCCAATTCGCATCCGCAACCCGGGCGAGGCCCGCGCGCTGGGCATCAATCTGATCTACCAAGAACTGAGCGTGGCCAAGAACATGACGGTGGCGCAGAACGTCTTCATGGGCAGCGAACCGCAAGGACCGTTCTGGACCGTCAAGGGCGGCGAAATGCGCGCGCGCACGAACGCCATCCTGGCCGACCTCGGTTCCCGTTTCGACGCGGACACCATGGTATCGAGCCTGTCGATCGCCGAGCAGCAGCAGGTGGAAATCGCCCGCGCCCTCGTGCACGAAAGCCGCATCCTGATCATGGACGAGCCCACTGCCGCCCTGTCCGACCGGGAAACCGAACAATTGTTCCGCATCATCGAAGAGCAGCGCGACAAGGGCCTGGCCGTGCTCTACATCAGCCACCGCATGGCCGAGGTGGAACGCCTGGCGCGCCGCATCACGGTGCTGCGCGACGGCGCCTATGTCGGCGAGCTGGGCAAGGATGAGCTGGATCAAAAGAAAGTCGTACAAATGATGGTGGGCCGCCCCGCCGACGACTTCTATTCGCACCAGCGCCGCAGCACGCGGGGCGCCGAGCGCCTGCGCGTGGAAAACGTGGGCGGCGGCAAGGTCAAGCCCGCCTCGTTCGCCCTGCATGCGGGCGAAGTGACGGGACTTGCCGGCCTCGTCGGCGCGGGCCGCACGGAACTGGCGCGCCTGATCTTTGGCGCCGACAGGAAGCAATCGGGGCAAGTGTGGCTCGACGGCCAGGAAGTGCACATCCAGCGGCCGCTGGCGGCCATCCGCCATGGCATCGGCTATTTGCCGGAAGACCGCAAGAGCCTGGGCTTGTTCATGCAATTATCGGCCATGGAAAACATGTCGATGAATATCCTGTCCAAGCATGCGACGGCGGGCGTGGTCAACCGTGGCGCCCTGACCCAGCTCACGCGCGAGGCGATTGCCAACCTGAACGTCAAGGTCTCGGGCCCGGAAGGCATCGTGGGGGGGTTGTCCGGCGGCAACCAGCAGAAAGTCTTGCTGGCGCGCTGGCTGGCCATCGCGCCCAAGGTCCTCATCCTCGACGAACCGACGCGGGGCGTGGACGTGGGCGCGAAGAGCGAAATCTACAAGATCATCCACCAGCTGGCGGACGCGGGCACGGCCGTGCTGTGCATTTCCAGCGAACTGGCCGAGCTGGTCGGCATCTGCGACCGCGTGATGGTGATGTGCGAAGGACGCCTGACGGGCGAAGTGACGGGCGACGACATCACGCAGGAAAACATCCTCGCTTACGCCACCCAGCTGGAAGCGGCATAAAAACACCTATCAAAACCTACTGCGCGTCGCGGGTCGCGGTTTCCGATGCTCACTGACTCGGCGTCCCCGTGCTTCGCACAGTTCCGCGTCTCAACCACAACCCACTTCCGCTCGCTACGGTTTTGTTAGGCGTTTTAAGAATACGCCTTAAATAATCATTCAGGAGATAGACCATGACAACGAGTACCACCCGCGGCGCGGCGCGCGCCGGCGAACCCTTCAATGCCTCGAACCTGATGCGCCGCCTGGGCATGCTGCCCGTGCTGGTCGTGCTGTACCTGGCCATGTACGGCCTGACCGTGTATTTCTCGGCCGACGGCACGTCGACCTTCATGACCAGCAACAACACCATGAACATCTTCCGCCAGGTGTCGATCAATATCGTGCTGGCGTCCGGCATGACCTTCGTCATTCTGACCAGCGGCATCGACCTGTCCGTCGGCTCCGTGCTGGCCGTCTCGGCCGTGGCAGGCATGCTGATGTCCTTGTCGGCCCAGTTCGCCGGCTTTTCGATCCCCACCTTCCTCATCGTCGGCCTGCTGCTGGGTGCGCTGAACGGCGTGCTCGTCGCCCTCGTCGGCCTCAATCCGTTCGTCGTGACCCTGGGCACCATGACGGCCCTGCGCGGCGCGGCCTATTTGCTGGCCGACGGCACCAGCGTGCTGAACACGGAAATCCCGAGCTTCGAATGGATGGGCAACGGCAGCTTCCTGGCCGTGCCCTGGCTGATCTGGCTGGCCGCCGCCGTCGTCTTGCTGACCTGGTTTATTTTGCGCAAGACCACCCTGGGCCTGCATATCTACGCCGTCGGCGGCAATATCCAGGCGGCACGTTTGACGGGCATCAAGGTCGGTCTCGTGCTGATGTTTGTCTACACCATCAGCGGCCTGTTCGCGGGCCTGGGCGGCGCCATGTCGGCCAGCCGCCTGTACGCGGCCAACGGCAACTGGGGTACCGGTTATGAACTGGACGCCATCGCGGCCGTCGTGCTCGGCGGCACGAGCCTGATGGGCGGCGTCGGTTCCGTGTGGGGCACCGTCATCGGCGCCCTGATCATCGGCGTGATGAACAATGGCTTGACGATCCTGGGATTGTCGTCGTTCTGGCAGTACGTGGCCAAGGGTGTCGTGATCGTGCTGGCCGTGATCCTGGACAAATGGCGTCAGTCGCACGCGCAGAACTGATGGTGCTGGTGGTGTCGGGTTACGCGCTTTGCGCTAACCCGACCTATCATAGCCGCCACAGGCCGGCGTAGGTCGGATCAGGACCGAAGGGCCGTAATCAGACAACACCTGAGCACCGTTCAAAACGCCAGCCGCATCTCCACATGCGCAATCCCCGCCTCTTCAAATACCTCCCCCTGCTGCACGAAACCGTGGCGCGCATAGAATGGCGCGGCCACGGTTTGCGCGTTCAGCACCACCGCTAGGTCGCCGCGTTCGCGCGCCTTGTCCATCAGCAAGGTCAAAATGGCGCCGCCCACGCCCGTGCCGCGGCCCGCCTGGCGCACGGCCATGCGGCCGATGTGGCCATCGGGCAATAGCCGGCCCGTGCCGACGGCGTTGCCCGCGTCGTCATAGGCGACGGCGTGCAGGCAGACGGCGTCCATGTCGTCGAGTTCGATCTCGGCCGGCACTTTCTGTTCATCGACGAAGACTTCAAAACGGATGGCGGTGGCATGGGGGCCGAGGGTGGCCCAGTCGCCGAGGCGGATGGTGTGCTTGGTCATGGTGTAATGAAGAAAGAGACAGGCCGTTATTGTCGCACGGCCCGCCTTTCCAGACAGAGATCAGCCGAGCTTGACCAGCTGCTTGCCGAAGTTACGGCCTTTCAACAGGCCGATGAAGGCTTCCGGCGCGCTGGCCAGGCCCTCGGCCACGGATTCGCGAAATTTCAGCTTGCCCGTCGCCACCAGGGTACCCAGTTCCGCCAGGCCTTGCGGCCAGAATTCCGGCTGCTCCGAGACGATGAAACCGCGCACGGTCAGGCGGTTGGTGAGGATGAAGCGCGCATTGTCGAGCGGCGTCGGCTCGCCGTTGTAACCGGCGATCCAGCCGCACACGGCCACGCGGCCAAACGCGTTGGTGCGGGCCAGGGCCGCGTCGAACACGGCGCCGCCCACGTTTTCAAAGATGGCGTCGATGCCGTCCAGCGTGGCCGCCGCCAGGTCGGCCGCCAGATTGCCCGCCTTGTAGTCGACGCAGGCATCGAAACCCAGCTCATCGACGACATACGCGCATTTCTCCGCCCCGCCTGCGATGCCGACGACCCTGCAACCCTTGAGTTTCGCCAGCTGGCCCACGACGCTGCCGACGGCGCCGCTGGCGGCCGACACGACCACCGTTTCGCCCGCTTTCGGCGCCATGATTTCGTTCAAGCCATACCAGGCCGTCATGCCCGGCATGCCGACGGCGCCCAGGTAGGCGGACGCGGGGATGTGCGTCGTATCGACCTTGCGCAGCATGGTGCCGTCCGATACGGCCACTTCCGTCCAGCCCAGGGTCCCCACCACCATGTCGCCTGCGGCGAACTTCGGATGCCTCGATTCCAGCACCACGCCCACCGTGCCGCCTATCATGGTTTCATCGAGCGCCTGCGGCGCCGCATAGCTTTTATTCGTGCTCATGCGCCCGCGCATGTAGGGATCGAGCGACAAGTACTGGTTGCGCACCAGCAACTGGCCATCCGTGATGGCGGGAATTTCCTTGATTTCCAGGCGGAAGTTATCCGGCTGCACTTCTCCCGTGGGGCGCGAGGCGAGGACGATGCGTTGGTAGCTGGTCATATGGGTTCCTGTTTGTGGGGTGAATTCAGAATTTAGCCCGTAACGCAAGAGCTGGGGTCAGACCCGGCGGGTCTGACCCCGGATTTACACTTCGTAGTCCATACATTGTCTGGCTTCCCGCACCGCCCCAAAAAACGGCTTGATCTTCACGTGCTCGGGATGGTTCTGGTAGGCATCGAGCGCTGCGCGGCTGGCAAACTCGCTGTACAGCACGATGTCGTAGGTGGCTTCCAGGCCCGGCTGGGCCACGGCGGCCTCGAATGTCACGATGCCGGGCACCAGATCCGAACAGGAATCGAGCAGGGCTTTCAGTTTCAGGGCATTCGTGGCGCGGTCGGCGCCTTCGGCGTGGTCTTTGAGTTTCCAGAAAACGATGTGCTTGATCATGGTGGCAGGCTGGTTGTTTATTAATGAAGCATTACTGTAACCGCTATCGGCGTGCCTTGCAGAAAGTGAGCTGCAAAAGAAAACGGGCGGCCCTGGAAGCCGCCCGAGGACTGGGTTGTATCTACATCACAGCACTTCGAACAGACCGGCCGCGCCCTGGCCGCCGCCGATGCACATGGTTACCACCACATATTTGACGCCGCGGCGCTTGCCTTCGATCAAGGCGTGGCCCGTCAGGCGCGCGCCCGACACGCCGTATGGGTGGCCGACGGCAATCGCGCCACCGTTCACGTTCAGGCGGTCCATGGGGATGCCCAGGGTGTCGGCGCAATACAGCACTTGCACGGCAAACGCTTCATTGAGTTCCCACAGGCCGATGTCGGCCACCGTCAAGCCCGCCTTTTTCAGCAGTTTCGGAATGGCAAACACGGGGCCGATGCCCATTTCATCAGGTTCGCAGCCGGCCACGGCAAAGCCGCGGAAGATGCCCAGCGGCTGCAAGCCTTTCGCTTCGGCCACCTTCGCGTTCATGACGATGGCCATAGCCGCGCCGTCGGAGAACTGGCTGGCGTTGCCGGCGCTGATGACGCCGCCCGGAATGGCCGGGCGAATCTTCGCCACGCCGTCGTAGGTCGTGTCCGCGCGGATGCCTTCGTCGGCGGCAATCGTCACTTCGCGCGACACCAGCATGCCGCTGGCCTTGTCGGCCACGCCCATGATGGTAGTCATCGGCACGATTTCCGCGTCGAACAGGCCGGCAGCCAGGGCGCTTGCTGCGCGCTGCTGGCTTTGCGCGCCATAGGCGTCCTGGCGCTCGCGCGAAATCTGGTAGCGCTTGGCCACGGTTTCCGCCGTCTGCAGCATGGGCCAGTACACTTCCGGCTTGTGCTGCTGCAGCCAGACCTCGCGGTACATATGCGTATTCATTTCATTTTGCACGCAGGAAATCGACTCCACCCCGCCCGCCGCATAGATATCGCCTTCGCCAGCGATGATGCGCTGCGCCGCCAGGGCGATGGCCTGCAAGCCCGAGGAACAGAAGCGGTTGACGGTCATGCCCGCCGTGGTGACGGGGCAGCCGCCGCGCAAGGCCACCTGGCGCGCGATATTGCCGCCCGTGGCGCCTTCGGGGAAGGCGCAGCCGACCAGCACGTCTTCCACTTCCTCCGCCTCGATGCGCGCGCGCTCGACGGCGGCCGCCAGCACATGGCCGCCCAGGGTGGCGCCATGCGTCATGTTGAACGCGCCCTTCCAGGACTTGGCCAGGCCCGTGCGGGCGGTCGATACGATGACGGCTTCATTCATGCTGTGTCTCCTTGTGGGAATGTTATGTGGTCAATGATGGTAGCTTGTAAGCAGAATAGCACATTTAAGTACGGTCGTTCGCAAAGTTCGGATGGCCGGCAATTTGTAAGCTTGGCGTAAGTTTCAAGCAAGCATGACGTAAGGTTCGGAGAACACACTCGCCCCAAGCTGTTGCAAGAATGGTCAAAAAGACCTCGGCACCAGTTCACTATAAAACATAGGGAGACAAACCATGGCATCATCATCCGGCCCGGCCGACGTACGGAAAATTTCCACCAAGGGTACGCCGATCACGCCCGAGGAACGCAAGGTCATCTTTGCGTCCTCCTTGGGCACCGTTTTTGAATGGTACGATTTTTACCTGTACGGTTCGCTAGCATCCATCATCGCCAAGCAATTCTTCATCGGCGACCCCACCACCACCTTCATTTTCGCGCTGCTGGCCTTTGCCGCCGGCTTCATCGTGCGTCCGTTCGGCGCGCTTGTCTTCGGCCGCCTGGGCGACATGATCGGCCGCAAGTACACCTTCCTGATCACGATTCTGATCATGGGCGGCTCCACCTTCATCGTCGGCTTGCTGCCGGGCCATGCGTCCATCGGCATCGCCGCACCGATCATCCTCGTCATCCTGCGCATCCTGCAAGGCCTGGCGCTGGGCGGCGAATACGGCGGCGCAGCCACCTACGTGGCAGAGCACGCCCCTGAAGGCAAGCGCGGCGCGTTCACGGCGTGGATACAAACGACGGCAACCTTGGGCTTCTTCCTGTCGCTGATGGTCATCCTGGGCACCCGCCTGGCGACCGGCGAGAAGGATTTCGAGGCCTGGGGCTGGCGCATTCCCTTCCTGGTCTCCGTGATCCTGCTGGGTATTTCCGTGTGGATCCGCCTGGCCATGAATGAGTCGCCGGCGTTTGCCAAGATGAAGGCCGAGGGCAAGACTTCGAAAGCCCCGCTGACGGAAGCGTTCGGCAAGTGGAAAAACCTGAAGATCGTCATCCTGGCCCTGATCGGCCTGACCGCCGGCCAGGCCGTCGTCTGGTACACGGGCCAGTTCTATGCCCTGTTCTTCATGATCCAGACCCTGAAAGTGGACCTGGCCACGGCCAACGTGCTCGTCGCCATCGCCCTGCTGCTGGCTACGCCGTTCTTCCTGTTCTTCGGCAGCCTGTCCGACCGCATCGGCCGCAAGTACATCATCCTCGGCGGCTGCCTGATCGCCGCGGCCACCTACTTCCCGATCTTCAACGGCCTGACCCACTTCGCCAATCCGCAGCTGGAAGCTGCACTGAAGAACTCGCCAGTGGTGGTGGTCGCCGATCCCGCGTCCTGCCACTTCCAGTTCAACATGACGGGCACGAAGAAGTTCCCATCGTCGTGCGACATCGCCACGGGCTTCCTGTCGAACAGCTCGGTGAACTACACGAAGGAAGACGCACCGGCCGGCTCAATCGCCAAGGTACGCATCGGCACGAAGGAATTCACGTCGTTTAACGCCGTCATGACGGCCGACGGCCTGAACTTCGATGCGGAAAGCAAGGCCCATGAAGCAGCGCTGAAGAAGGAAATCGGCGCCGGCATCAAGGAAGCGGGCTACCCTGCAAAAGCCGATCCGGACCAGATCAACAAGCCGATGGTCGTCTTGCTGCTGTTCATCCTGGTGCTGTACGTCACCATGGTGTATGGTCCGATCGCCGCCATGCTGGTGGAAATGTTCCCGACGCGTATCCGTTACACCTCGATGTCCCTGCCCTACCACATCGGTAACGGCTGGTTCGGCGGCTTGCTGCCGACCACGGCCTTCGCGCTGGTAGCCTTCAAGGGCGACATTTATTACGGCCTGTGGTATCCGATCGTCGTCGCTCTGGCGACTGTCGTGATCGGCACCCTGTTCGTCAAGGAAACCAAGGACAACAATATCTACGCCGACGATTGATCCGTTGCAAGCCCTGGCCGCAAGGCCGGGGCCCGCAAAGCAAAACGCCGCTGACTGGTCAGCGGCGTTTGTTTTTTAAGCAGCGTATGCGGCGCAGGCGGCGGCAGGCTTATTTGTCGCTCTTGCCCTTTTTTACCTGGTCGCGCTGCTGCACGTATTCCTGGTAGCTGGTCTGGTTGCGCTTGCGGCAGGCATTGCGGTCGTCGAAATTGTTCAGGCTATTGCAGTACTCGCCGATCTTGTCCCGGTTCGCGTCATACAGTACTTCGCAGCCGGTCATCGCCAGCAAGAAGGGAACGATCAGATATTTCATTGCTACTCTCATGGATAGGGACGGATTGCGCGAAAAAACACCAGATTGCCCGCCGGATAAGCGTGCAGCTTTATCTTAACGCGATCCTGGCGAAAAGTACAAGCGCTCGGTATTACTAAATAGAAAGGATTCCCGGCGCGCCGCGCGCCAGTGCAGCCACCTCATCGGCACCGGCACCCTCATTCAACAGCGGATTGCCCGCCGCAAACGCCGCCAGGTGCTCGAGCAGCACGCGCACGCGGGCCGGCAGGTAGCGCCGCTGCGTCCACACGGCATAGACGTGGCGCGGCTGCGGCATCCAGTCGGGCAGCACGCGCACCAGCGAACCGCGCGCCACCTCGTCGCGGCACTGCAAAAGCGGGCACAGCAGGATGCCGATGCCCGCGTCGGCCATTTCCACGGCCAGGCGCATTTCATTGACGCGCAGGCGCGCCTGCGGTTCGATCAGCATTTCGGCGCCGTCGCCGGGCCGCCGCAAGCGCCAGCTGCGCAGCGGTTCGGCCACGATCAGCTCGTGCTTTTCCAGTTCCTGCAAGTCGCGCGGCACGCCGGCGCGCGCCAGGTAGCCGGGCGCGGCCACCATCACCAGCGCGGCGCTGCCCAGACGGCGCTGCATCAGCGAAGAATCGTCGAGCGCGCCCACGCGGATGGCCAGGTCGGCGCCGCTGCCCACCAGGTCTTGCAGCAGGTTCGACAGTTCCAGCTCCAGGCGGATGTCCGGGTATTTCTGCATGAAACTGACCCAGGCGGGCGTCAGCAAGCCGCTGGCGAAGTTGACGGGCGCCAGCACGCGGATGCTGCCCGAGACGGCCGACAGGCTGGCGTCGAGCTGCTGCGTCGCCTGCCGCAAGGCGTGGACCAGGGGACGGCACTGCTCGTAGTATTGCCAGCCTTCCGCCGTCGGCTGCAAGCGGCGCGCGCTGCGGTTCAGCAAACGGTAGCCGAGCTGGCTTTCCAGCTTTTGCAGCCGGCGCGTGACGGTGGCGGCGGGCAAGTCTTCCTTGACGGCGGCCGCATGCAGGCTGCCCGCCTCCACGATGGCGACAAACAGGGCTAGGTCATCGAGCATGATTCGTCGAGCATGATTGCATTTTCGGAATTTGAAATTAAAAATATGGCTCTAGTATAGATTGCTGCAAGTCGTTACGCTGCATATCTTCACCATTTTGAAAGTGCCCCATGTCCGATGCCCTGCGTTTGCGCTGCGTATTTGCCTTCCTGATGTCGCTGCTCATGACCCTGCTGATGAGCGCCTGGGTCACCTGGCTCAATATCGGCCTGCAGGCGGACTTCCTGCCCCGCTGGCGCCATGCCTTCCTGGCCGCCTGGCCCGTGGCCTTCTGCGCCGTGATGCTGTTCGCGCCCCGCGTGCAGCTGATGAGCCGCGGCATCGTGGCGCGCCTCGCCAGCCGCCCTTAACCGGCAGTCGGCCGCCGCCGGTGTCACTCGGTCACTCCCGCCCACGGCCGCCCTGATCCGGGCTATGCTATGGCCGTCCTTGTTTTTACAGCGGAGTGCCCATGCTCGATCACGTCTCCCTCACCGTCAGCGACCTGGAACGCGCCGAGCGCTTCTACGACGCCATCTTCGCCGCGCTGGACGTGCCCAAGGTGGGCAGCGACCATGCCAACGCCTGGATAGGCTATGGCGAACGCAGCGATGCGGAGCACCCCGAACGCAGCTATTTTTCCGTGCGCCTGGGCCCCCACCCCGACGACGCGCCGCGCCGCCACTGCTGCTTCAAGGCCCCCTCGCGCGCGGCCGTGGAAGCGTTCTGGCAGGCCGGACTGGCGCATGGCGGCATCGACCTGGGCGCGCCCGGCCTGCGCCACTACCACGCCAGCTATTACGCGGCCTTTCTGTTCGATCCGGACGGCAACCGCATCGAAGCCGTCTGCCACCAGGCCGACGCCGGCTGACAGGCGGGGAAATCCGCTTCTGTTCGGCATTTCCACTTCTATATGGTTTTGCCTATAATGGCTGGCACGCCATACTGGTCCCCGGTCCCCGCATCAAGAAGGAGATTCATGCATCATCTATTCGTCGGCCGCCCCGCGCGCACCATGCTCCTCTCCAGCGCCGGCCTGCTGCTGGCAGGCTGTTTTTCCGGCTGCTCCCTGTTGCCATCGACCCCGGCCACGCCAGGCGTGCCCGCCACGGCCGCCCTGCCCGACGCCAGCATCGCGTATACCCTGAGCGGCCAGGGCGGATTGCCCGTCGTGTTCCAGTCGGCCATGGGCGACGGCAAGGATGTATGGGCCAAGGTGGTGCCCGAAGTGGCCCGGCAGCACCGCGTGCTCGTCTACGACCGTCCCGGCTACGGCGACAGCCAGAAGTCCAGCACGCCGCGCGATCCCTGCACCATCGCCGCCCAGCAGCGCGCCCTGCTGGCGCAAGCGGGCCTGAAGCCGCCGTATGTGCTGGTCGGCCACGGCTTGGGCGGACTGTACCAGTATGTGTATGCCAGGCTGTACCCGCAGGACGTGGCCGGCCTGGTCCTGCTCGACCCCACGCACCCGCAGCAGTGGAACCGCCTGCAGACGGACGCGTCCACCTACGCCATGCTCGTGAAGACGCGGCGCAAACTCATGTTCAACAGTACGGAATCGGCCGAATTCGATGCCCAGACGCAATGCCTGCAGCACGTCGACATGAACAGCCCGCTGCGCGTGCCCGCCATGCTGCTGGTGCGCGACAAGTTCGGCATCGAGGAAATGGGCTCGTTCGAGAACGTCGTGCGGGCCCAGGAAAAGGATTGGCAGCGCCTGTCCGGCGCGCCGGCCATCGAGCGCATCACGGGCGCCGGCTACTACATCCAGAAAGACAACCCCGTCATCGTCAACGAGGCGGTCAAGATGGTGGCGAAGAAGAAGTAAACATGCTTGCTGGCGTCCGTGGTGGTGTCGGATTACGCGGCGTGCGCCGCTAATCCGACCTACCCGGCTCTTCAGCCCTCGTAGAGGCGCAGGTCGGATTAGCGTGGCAAAGCCGCGCGTAATCCGACAATATTGTTGGCGTCGGCTTAGCTATTGAAACCCTTGCCCTCGCCCGCCAGTTTCACCAGCAGGGGCGCCGGCGTCCACGCTTCGCCGTGGCGGCCTTTCGCGTAGCCATTGATGGTATCGAGCACGTTCGGCAAGCCCACCGTGTCCGCGTAGAACATGGGGCCGCCGCGGAACAGCGGGAAGCCGTAGCCCGTCAGATACACCATGTCGATATCCGAGGCGCGCAGGGCGATGCCCTCTTCCAGGATGCGCGCACCTTCGTTGACCAGCGCATACACGAGGCGTTCGACGATTTCCTGATCGCTGATCTTGCGCCGCGCCACGCCGATGTCGGCGCAATGCTGAACGATCATCGCGTTGACCTGTTCCGACGGATACGCCTTGCGGTCGCCCGCCTTGTAGTCATACCAGCCGGCGCCCGTCTTCTGGCCGTAGCGCCCCAATTCGCACAGCAGGTCGGCCGTCTTCGAATACGTGACGTCCGGCTTTTCCACGTAGCGGCGCTTGCGGATGGCCCAGCCGATGTCGTTGCCGGCCAGGTCGCCCATGCGGAACGGCCCCATGGCAAAACCGAACTTCTCGACGGCCTTGTCGACCTGCTCCGGCAAGCAGCCTTCCTCCAGCAGGAAACCGGCTTGCCGGCTGTACTGCTCGATCATGCGGTTGCCGATGAAACCGTCGCACACGCCCGAGACGACGCCCGTCTTCTTCAGCTTTTTCGACAGCGCCAGCGCCGTGGCCAGCACGTCCTTGCCCGTTTCCTTGCCGCGAACGATTTCCAGCAGTTTCATGACGTTCGCGGGGCTGAAGAAATGCGTGCCGATCACGTCTTGCGGACGCTGCGTGAACGCGGCGATCTTGTCCAGGTCCAAAGTGGACGTGTTCGAGGCGAGGATGGCGCCCAGCTTCATGACGGCGTCGAGCTGTTTGAACACGGTTTCCTTCACGCCCAGCTCTTCGAAGACGGCTTCGATGACGATGTCCGCCTGCGCGATGTCGGCATACGCCAACGTGCCGGAAACGAGCGCGATGCGCTGCTCGGCCTTCTCTTGCGTCAGCTTGCCCTTCTTCACCGTATTTTCATAATTCTTGCGGATCGTGGCCAGGCCCTTGTCCAGCGCTTCCTGCTTCGTTTCCAGCAGCAGCACGGGGATGCCCGCGTTGGCGAAATTCATGGCGATGCCGCCGCCCATGGTGCCGGCGCCCACGATGGCCGCCTTGGCGATCGCGCGCACGGGCGTGTCGGACGGCACGTCGGGCACCTTGCTGGCGATCCTCTCGGCAAAGAAGGCGTGGCGCAGGGCTTTCGATTCCGGCGACTGCACCAGCTGCATGAACAGTTCGCGCTCGTACTTCAAGCCGTCGTCAAATTTCATCGTCACGGCCGCCGCCACGGCGTCGACGCATTTCAGCGGCGCGGGAAACGGGCCGGACATGGCTTTGACGGTATTGCGCGAAAACTGCAGGAACGCTTCATGGTTCGGGTAATCGACCTTGCGCTCGCGCACTTTCGGCAGCGGGCGCACGTCGGCTATCTTCGTCGCGAAGGCCACGGCGGCGGCCAGCAAGTCGGCGCCGGGAGCGATGACTTCATCGAACAGGGCCGTGCCAGCCAGTTTTTCGGACGCGACGGGCGTGCCCGAGACGATCATGTTGAGGGCCATTTCCAGGCCCAGCACCCTGGGCAGGCGCTGCGTGCCGCCCGCGCCCGGCAAGATGCCCAGCTTGACTTCAGGCAGGGCCATCTGCGCGCCGGGCGCGGCCACACGGTAGTTGCAGCCCAGCGCCAGCTCCAGGCCGCCACCCATGCAGACGCTGTGGATGGCCGCCACGACGGGCTTGGTCGACTGTTCGACGACGTTGATCAAGGTGTGCAGGGTCGGTTCCGTGAGCGCCTTGGGCGAATTGAATTCCTTGATATCGGCGCCACCGGAGAATGCCTTGCCGGCGCCCGTGATGACGATGGCTTTGACGGCCTCATCCGCCAGCGCCTGGCGGATGCCGGCCACGGCGGCCGTGCGCGTCGCCAGGCCCAGGCCATTGACGGGCGGATTGGCGAGGGTAATGACGGCAACGGCGCCGTTCACTTGATATTCAGCACTCATGTCTCTTCCTTATTGATTTTGCTCAGCGATGAGGTGGTTGCAAGGGATGAAGCTTCACTATACCGCATAAAAGAACGCTCGTATTATTTTTGTCGCGCGCGCGCGGCCGCCAGCATGGTACGCCATGGTACAACATCGTTTGCGGAAAGATTCTGCTGCAAGCAGCAGGCTGCGGTAGAAGCTATCACTTGGATATTCATTTAAATAATAAAACAGCAATATTAATAACGGCGTTTTATTCTGCGAAAGAAGGCGTTTTTTATATACCGGCATGGGCCAATTGCGACAATTTTTACATTATTTATTCCCGCCCCTTGTTTTTCGCCGGACGCTGGGGAATAATAAAATTATTGATTCAAATCAATACTCTACAATTTATCGACTATAAGGCAAACCGCAGGGTAAACACTGGCGGCCGTTCGTCGCGCACATTCTCACCGATTATCACCAAAGGCCGGCCGCTGCAATAACATCCCTGTCCGATATAAATAGCAGAAAAAATAATAACAGCAGCCTATCGCCCCCATTCCTCTTCTCACCCCGAAGGAAATACTATGGACGCAGCCAGCCATGTCAGCCACTCCCAGGATCTGGACTTACAAGCGATAAATACTGCATTGAACCGTGTCCAGGCCGTCATCGAATTCGAACTCGACGGCACCATCCTGCATGCGAATGACAATTTCCTGCGCGTCGTCGGCTATACCCTGGCCGAAGTGCAAGGCAAGCACCATGCCATCTTCTGCGACCCCGAGTATGTGAAAACGGCCGAATACGCCGACTTCTGGGCCAAGCTGGGACGCGGCGAGTTCGACCATGGCGAATACAAGCGCCGCGCCAAGGATGGGCGCGAAGTGTGGATCAACGCGTCCTACAACCCCATCCTCGACGCGGACGGCAAGCCGTATAAAGTCATCAAGTTTGCCACCGACATCACGGCCAGCAAGCGCCGCAACGCCGATTACGAAGGCAAGATCGACGCCATCAGCAAGGCCCAGGCCGTAATCGAGTTCCGGCTCGACGGCACCATCCTCGACGCCAACGACAATTTCCTCAAGTCCGTCGGCTATACGCTCGATGAGATCAAGGGCAAGCACCACCGCATGTTTTGCCTGCCCGAGTACGCCAAGAGCGAGGAATACGCGCAGTTCTGGCAGAAGCTGGGACAAGGCCAGTTCGACTCGGGCGAATACAAGCGCGTTACCAAGGACGGCCGCGAAATCTGGCTCAATGCCTCGTACAACCCCATTTTCGACGCGGAAGGCCGGCCCTTCAAGGTGGTCAAGTTCGCCAGCGACGTGACGGCCCTGAAAAAGCGCAATGCCGAATACGAAGGCAAGGTCAGCGCCATCGGCAAGGCGCAGGCCGTGATCGAATTCGACATGCAGGGCAATGTACTGGACGCTAACGACAATTTCCTCGCCGTCATGGACTACGACTTGAGCGATATCCAGGGCGAGCACCACCGCATGTTCTGCGAACCCGAGTATGCCAGCAGCGCCGAGTACAAGAAATTCTGGCAAAAGCTCAACCGGGGCGAATTCGACGCGGGCCGCTACAAGCGCCTGGGCAACCATGGCAAGGTGGTCTGGATACAGGCGACCTACAATCCCATCCTGGACCTGAACGGCAAGCCATATAAAGTGGTCAAGTTCGCCATCGACATCACGGACCAGGTGAACCTGGAAAACAGCATCCAGGCCAAGGCCGCCAGCGACAGCCGCAAGGTCGACGCCCTGCTCGGCTCGGTGGCGCGCGCGGCGCAAGGCGACCTGACCTGCAATATCGTGCCCGAAGGCGACGAGCCGATCGACCTGCTGGCCGGCGGCATCAGCAAGATGATCGTCGACTTGCGCGGCGTGATCGGCAACGTGGTGTCGGCCGCGAACGGCTTTGCCGACGCCTCGCACGCGATCGCCGAACGGGCCACGGGCGTGGCCGTGGGCACGCAGGCGCTGGGCGCCACGGTGGAAGAAATGAACGCGTCCATCGACGGTTTGACGTTCTCCATCAATTCCATCGCGGAAAACACCTCGAATGCCGATTCCCTGGCGAAAGCCACGCAGCAGGAAGCGGAAGCGGGCGCGCGCGCCGTCGCCAAGTCGATCGAGGCGATGGACCTGATCAACCGCTCGTCGGAAGACATCGGCGAAATTGTCAAGGTCATCAGCGAGATCGCCAACCAGACGAACATGCTGGCCTTCAACGCGGCCATCGAGGCGGCGCGCGCGGGTGAGCACGGCCTGGGCTTTTCCGTCGTCGCCGACGAGGTGCGCAAGCTGGCCGAGCGCTCCTCGCAAGCCACCAAGGAAATCTCCAAGCTGATCAACGAGTCCGTCAAGCGCGTCTCGACGGGCAGCGAGATTTCGCGCCAGGCCAGCGATGCCTTCGACAAGATCGTCTCGGGCGTGGCCAAGACCACGCTGGCCATTTCCGATATCTCGAAGGCGGCCAACGAGCAGCTGCTGACGGCGCGCGAAGTGTCGACGGCGATCCAGTACATCGCCGAGGAAACGGAAAAGTCGGCCGCCAACTGCGACAGCATCGCCCGTTCGACGGATGGCTTGAACGAGCGCGCGGGCAGCCTGAACCAGACTGTCTCCGGCTTCGTGGTGTAGGCCATGAGCCACGCGGCCACCTTGACGCCCGAAGTGCTGACGAACCTGATCGCGCTGGTGCGCCAGCATACGGGCATCGCCATGACCGCGCGCAAGAGTGTCTTGCTGGAACGGCGCTTGCAGCCACGGCTGCGGGCGCTGTCCCTGCACAGCTACCAGGCTTATCTGGACCGGGTGGCCAGCGACCGCGACGAGGTGGCCCATTTCATCGACCTGGTGACCACCAACGATACCCTGTTCTTCCGCACGCCGCAGGTCTGGGATTACTTCCGCGACCGCTACCTGCCCGCCTGGGCGCGCGCCCATCCCGATGGCTGCCTGAGCATCTGGTCGGCCGCGGCCGCCAGCGGCGAGGAGCTGTATTCGATCGCCATGCTGTGCGAGCAATTCAGGCTGCAAGCGCCCGCTTTCCGCTACCAGATCCTGGCCAGCGACATTTCGCAGCAGATCCTCGGTGCGGCGCGGGCCGGCCAGTACAGCGGGCGCTCCGTCGAGCGCATCCGCTTGTCGCACCCGGACTTGCTGCGCAGATATTTCACACCCTCGCCGTATGGCGTCAAGGTCAACGAAGAGCTGCGGCAACACGTCAGCTTTGCCCAGCATAACCTGCTCGAAGCACTGCGCCCGGCGCGGCAGTTCGACCTCGTGTTCCTGCGCAATGTACTGATTTATTTCGATGCCGAGCATCAGGAAACCGTGCTGCGCCAGGCGCGCCTGAGCCTCAAGGATGAGGGCCGGCTGATCCTGGGCGAGTCGGAAACCATCGCCCGCCTCGGCACCGGCTATCAATTCGAATTTCCCATGATTTACAAGGCGGGTAGCGCATGAGCATCATCATCGAACATGGCCTGCCGCCGCACCATGTTGGTATGGGGCAACTTAGCGTGGGCACGCATGGCGAGCAGCTGCAAGCGCTGCTCGGCTCCTGCATCGGTATCGGCTTCATCTGGAAGAATGGCCCCTGCTGCGGCCTGGCCCACTGTCTGCTGCCGGAGGCGCCCGGGGCCGAGCATGCCCTTGGCGCGCGCTATGTCAGCCAGGCCGTACCCTCGCTGCTGCGCCTGATGGGCGTGCGCCAGGCCGATTATGCCGATATCGAGGTGGTGCTGGCGGGCGGCGCCAGCATGTTCGGCCCCGCCCACGTCCATGGCCGCCTGCAGGTGGGCCGGCAAAACGCGGAAGCTGCGCAAAAATACCTGCACCAGTGCGGCTTGCACGTCAGTTTTTGCGCGCTGGGCGGGCGCCACGGGCGCCAGCTGCTGATCGATTGCGCCCGGCACAGCTACGCCGTCACCGATGTGGTGGCGCCACCCGAATTGATTCCACGCAAGGAAGGCGCATATGGATATGCATGAAGCGACGGGTTTGCAGGCGCAGGGCACAAGCGATACGGCCACCGAACTGTTCGGTTCATTCCACCTGGGCGACGATGAATTCGCCCTGCCCGCCAGCTGCATCCGCGAAGTGGTCAATTATCCCGCGAAAGTCACAGCCCTGCCCCTGTCGCCCGCGTATCTGGAAGGCATGTTCACCTTGCGCGGCAGCGTCATTCCGGTGGTCAACCTGGGCCGCTTGTTCCGCGCCGACGCGCCGCGCGCCGTCGCCACCGACAAGATCGCCATCCTCGACTTCCAGCAAGTGCTGATCGGCATCGTCTTTCAGGATACGGGCGAAATCCTGCGCGTGCCCGCCAGCGCGCGCAGCGCCCTGCAGTATGCGGCCGGCGACAGCCACGCCGTCATCGCCGGCACGATTTTGCTCGACGGCGGCGCGCGCCTGCTGCAGATACTCGACCCGCACGCCCTGCTGCGCATCGAAAACGTGCCCCATGTGCTGGCCCTGCAGGCGACGGGCGCCAAGCTGAGCACGGCCCGCTACCATGCGCAAAGCGAACGCCGGCAGTGTGTCAGCTTCCATGCGGCCGGCGCCACGTTCGCCTTCGAAATGCTGGCCATCCAGGAAATCATCAAGGTGCCGGAACTGCACAGCTCCCTGCTGAATAGCGAGCTGTGCCTTGGCCGCATGCATTTTCGCGGCAACCAGGTGGCCGTCGTCGACTTCGGCACCCTGCTGCAAGCGGCAGGGTCCGGCACGGCGGCCAAGGAAACCACGCCGGACCAGCGCGTCATCGTCGTGCGCCTGAATGACACGACCGTGGGCTTCCTCGTCGACTCCGTCGACAGCATCGTGCATTTCTTTGGCGACGAAGTGCTGCCGATTCCCCTGCTGAGCAAGGCGCGCGCCGCCATGTTTGCCGGCTGCATCACGAAAGAGGGCTTGGGCGACATCATTTTCCTGAACCACAAGGAAATCCTGTCGCAAGCGGAGATCGTCGAGATGCGCGACGGCCACGCGCGCCTGTACCCGGCCGATACGGAAACGGCCGGCGCCGCCACGCACAAGGCGCAGCGCCGCGTCTACATCACGTTTACGGTGGAAACCCGCTTCGCCGTGGAAATCGGGCAAGTGCGCGAAATCATCGATTTCAGCCACGCCATCACGACGCCGCCGGGCATGCCGCCCTGCATGCGCGGCATGCTCAACTTGCGCCAGCAAATGATCAGCATCATCGACTTGCGCCAGCTGTACGCGATGCCGCCCTTGCCGGACGCCAGCAGCGGCAAGATCCTGATCGTGGAACGGGGTGCCGAGCGCTATGGCTTCCTCGTCGACCACGTCGACAACATCATGACCATTTCCGACAGCCAGCGCTTTGCGGCGCCGCAAATCATCCGCACGGGAGAACATGACGACTTGCGCAGCGAAATGGATGAAATGATCGATATCGGCACGGATGCGCAGCGCCAGACCCTGTCCGTCTTCCAGTGCGATCATCTGCTGGAAAAGCTGGGAACGGCGCTGCCGCGAGCGGCCTAGGCTGCCTTACATCCCCGGCAGCCGGTGCCCCTTGAACTGCTCGCGCAGCTTGTTCTTCTGGATCTTGCCCGTGGCGCCCATGGGCAAGGCGTCGATGAACAGCACGTCGTCGGGCGTCCACCACTTGGCGATCTTGCCCTCGAAAAATTGCAGCAAGGCGTCGCGCGTGACCTCCATGCCGGGACGCAGCACCACCACCAGCACGGGACGCTCGTCCCATTTCGGGTGGAACACGCCGATGCAGGCCGCCTGCAGCACGGCCGGGTGCGCCATGGCCAGGTTTTCCAGGTCGATGGTGCCGATCCACTCGCCGCCCGACTTGATCACGTCCTTGCTGCGGTCCGTGATCTGCATGTAGCCGTCCGCGTCGATGGTGGCCACGTCGCCCGTGGGGAACCAGCCATCCTGCAGCACCTCGCCGCCCTCGTTCTTGTAGTACGAGGAGATGATCCACGGCCCCTTCACCAGCAAATGGCCGTACGCCACGCCATCCCACGGCAATTCCTTGCCATCGTCGTCGACGATCTTCATGTCCACGCCGTAGATGGCATGGCCCTGCTTTTGCAGGATCTTGCGCTGCTCGGTCTTCGGCAAGTCCAGGTGCTTGGTCTGCAAGCCACCGGCCGTGCCCAGCGGCGACATTTCCGTCATGCCCCAGGCGTGGATGACCTCGATGTCGAACTTGTCGATCAGGGTATCCATCATGGCCGGCGGGCACGCCGCGCCGCCGATCACCGTGCGGCGGAAGGTGGAGAATGTCAAGTCATTCTGCAGCGCATGGTTCAGCAAACCCAACCAGACGGTGGGCACGCCGGCCGAGAACGTCACTTTTTCCGCCTCGAACAATTCGTACAGCGACTTGCCGTCCAGCGCTGCGCCGGGAAACACCATGCGCGCGCCGGACAGGGGCACGGAATACGGCAAGCCCCAGGCATTCACGTGGAACATGGGTACGACGGGCAGCACCGTGTCCGAGGCGCGCACGTTCAGGGCGCTGGGCATGGCCGACGCATACGCGTGCAGCACGGTCGAACGGTGCGAATACAGGGCGCCCTTGGGATTGCCCGTGGTGCCCGACGTGTAGCACAGGGTGGCGGCCGCGTTCTCGTCGAACAATGGCCATGCATAGTCGTCCGAATGCGTGGCGATCAGGTCTTCATAGCACAGCAGGTCGGGGATGGTGCTGCTGGCGGGCATGCGCTCGCGGTCGCACATCAGCACGAAATGGCGGACAAAGGTGCAGTCGGCGGCGATTTTCTCCACCACGGGGAGGAAGGTCAGGTCGAACAGCAAGACCTGGTCTTGCGCGTGGTTCGAGATGTAGGCGATCTGGTCGGGAAACAGGCGCGGATTGATGGTGTGCAAGACGGCACCCGAGCCGGACACGGCATAGTAGGCTTCCAGGTGGCGATAACCATTCCAGGCCAGGGTGGCGACCCGGTCGCCCATGCCGACGCCGAGGCCATGCAGGGCATTGGCCAGCCGGCGCGCGCGCTGGTGGCAATCGCGGTAGGTGTAGCGGTGCATATCGCCTTCCACCCGCCGCGAAATGATTTCACTGCCGCCATAATGACGCGCTGCAAACTCGATAATGCTGGAAATCAGCAGGGGCTGATTCATCATCTGGCCCATCACTGGACTCAAGGGAAATGCCGACATCGTGTCTCCTGGGGTGGATACTCGGTTATTGTTGGAATTTAAAGATTTTTCCTAGTTTCGTACGGTCGTGCGGAAATCGTCAACGCATTTCGATATTGCATTGCAGCATGGAATTTTTGATTCCGTTTTTCACCCTGTCCAGGCCCGCCACGGCAGGCCCGAAGGCGCCCGCCGCACGCCCTGGCGCCGTGCGGTAAAATCGCATTCCAGGCTGGCGCTTCCCGCCGCCACATCTTATTTGAATGGAACTGCCATCACCGCTCATACCTTACCACTGGATAACGGCTTTGCGGCCCTGCCGCCCGCGTTCTATACGCGCCTGATGCCTACGCCCCTGCCCTCGCCCTACTTTGTCGCCGCCAGCGCACCGGCTGCCAGCCTGGTGGGCCTTGATGCGGCGCGCCTTGCCGAGCCCGACTACGTGGCGCTGCTGGCCGGCAATGCCGTGGCCGAGCGCTCGCAGCCCCTGTCGGCCGTGTATTCGGGCCATCAGTTCGGCGTCTGGGCCGGCCAGCTGGGCGACGGCCGCGCCATCCTGCTGGGCGATATCGCCACGGCAAGCGGTCCGATGGAACTGCAGCTGAAAGGTGCTGGCGCCACGCCGTATTCGCGCATGGGGGACGGGCGTGCCGTGCTGCGTTCGTCCATCCGCGAATTCCTGTGCTCGGAAGCCATGGCGGCGCTGGGCATTCCCACCTCGCGCGCGCTCTCCATCATGGGTTCGCAGCAAGGCATCATGCGCGAAACGGTGGAAACGGCGGCCGTCGTCACACGCATGGCGCCCACGTTTGTGCGCTTCGGCTCGTTCGAGCACTGGTTTTACCGCAAGAAGCCGGAAGAACTGAAAATCCTCGCCGATTACGTCATCGACGGTTTTTATCCCGATTTGCGCGCCGCAGCAAATCCATACCAGGCCTTGCTGGCCGAAGTGTGCGTGCGCACGGCGCACATGATCGCGCAGTGGCAAGCCGTCGGCTTCATGCATGGCGTCATGAATACGGACAATATGTCGATCCTGGGCCTGACGCTCGATTACGGCCCGTTCGGCTTCATGGAAGCGTTTGACGCCGAACACATCTGCAACCATACGGACCAGCAGGGCCGCTATTCCTACGCCAACCAGCCGCAGGTGGGCCACTGGAACTGCTACGCGCTGGGCCAGGCCCTGCTGCCGCTGATCGGCGAAGTGGAACTGGCGCAGGCGGCGCTGGACAGCTACCAACCCGCCTTCGCCGAGAAGATGAATAGCTTGCTGCGCGCCAAGCTGGGCTTGCAAACGAGCCAGGACGACGATACGGCCCTGTTCGACAACATGTTTGCGCTGATGCAAGCCAATCACGTGGATTTCACCAACTTCTTCCGCGCCTTGGCTACACTGCAGGTGGCGGCGCCCGAACATGACACCATGCTGCGCGACATGTTCATCGACCGCCCCGCCTTCGATGCGTGGGCGGCGACGTACCGGGCGCGCCTGTTGCTGGAGAATAGCATCGATGCCGAACGGCAAGCGGCCATGGACGGCGTCAACCCGAAATACGTGCTGCGCAACTACCTGGCGCAAGTGGCCATCGAGAAAGCCCAGCAGCAGGACTACACGGAAGTGGCGACATTGCTGGAAGTTTTGCAAAAGCCATTTGACGAACAGCCCGAACACCAGCACTATGCGGCCCTGCCGCCCGACTGGGCCAGCCACCTTGAAGTCAGCTGCTCATCCTAAGGAGTCATTATGACCACCAATAAAGTCAAGAAAACCGACGCCGAATGGCGCGCCATGCTCGATTCGATGCAATACGAAGTCACGCGCCACGCGGCCACGGAACGCGCCTTCACGGGCAAGTTCTGGGACCACCATGAACACGGCATCTACACCTGCGTCTGCTGCAACACGCCCCTGTTCGCGTCGGACACCAAGTTCGACTCGGGCTGCGGCTGGCCCAGCTACTTCCAGGCACTGGACCCGGCCAACGTGACGGAAATCACCGACCGCAGCCACGGCATGCTGCGCACGGAAATCGTCTGCGCCGTCTGCGACGCCCACCTGGGCCACGTCTTCCCGGACGGCCCGCCGCCGACCGGCTTGCGCTATTGCATCAATTCGGCCTCCTTGCGCTTCGATCCGCAGCCGTGAGACACAGGATCGCCTGGGAGCAACTCGGTTGCTCCTAAGCCATTCCTAAGATGATTTTAATAAGACCAGTGTAAAGTCTCGCCATGAAATTTCTATTCGACCTCTTCCCCCTGATCGCCTTCTTCGCCGCCTTCAAATTGGGCGGCATGTATGAAGCGGCCACGCACGATTTCGTGCAGCAATATTTGTCCGGCTTCGTGTCAGGCGGCCTGATCAAGGCTGACCAGGCGCCGTGGATACTCGCCACCCTCGTCGGCATCGTCGCCACCGCCTGCCAGGTCAGCTATCTGCTGCTGCGCAAGCGCAAGGTGGACGGCATGCTGTGGCTGTCGTTGTTCATCTTTGTCGTGTTCGGCGGCGCCAGCATCTACCTGCATGACGATTTCTTCCTGAAATGGAAGCCGACCCTGATCTACTGGCTGTCCGGTCTGGCCCTGCTGATCGCCCACGTGGGTTTCAAGAAAAACCTGATCCGCAAGACCATGGAAGCGCAAGTGCAATTGCCCGATGCCGTATGGAACCAGCTGCTGGCCGCCTGGATCATCTTCTTCGGCGCCATCGGCGCGCTGAACCTGTTTGTCGCCTTCGTGCTGTACAAGGGCGACATGGCCGCCTGGGTCAGTTTTAAAGCGTTTGGCGCGACGGGCATCTTCTTTGCCTTCATCGTGGCGCAAACCCTGTTCCTGGCCAAACATATCAAGGAAGACGCATGATGCATACCACCACCGAGAATACCTCGCCGGAAACGCGCATGCAGCGCATCCGTACCCGCCTGGAAACGGCACTTTCCCCTCTGGAATGCGTACTGGAAGACGACTCGGCGCGCCACCGGGGCCATGCGGGCGCCGCCTCGGGCGGAGGCCATTACAATCTGCGCATTATTTCTAGCCGATTTGAGGGGCTCAGGCTCGTCATGCGCCATCGACTGGTGTATGATTCCGTGCACGATATGATGCATAATGAGATACATGCATTGGCGATTGTGGCCCTGGCGCCGTCCGAAGTAGTGTAAGGATGGCGTTTTGGCGTACCCGAGCCATGTGATGGATTTCTTCCCATGCGTTTTTTACGAAACTTTCCCTAACAGGATTTAATAATGACTTTTAAGCCAGCCCGCTTGCTGATCGCACTACTCGCCGTTGTCGCGGTACCTGTTTTTGCGCAAAATGTTGCCGTTGTTAATGGCAAGCCTATCCCATCGTCGCGCGTTGATGCAGTCGTCAAGCAAGTCGTCGCCCAAGGCCAGCAACCGGATTCGCCGCAATTGCGCGAAATGATCAAGAAGGACTTGATCGGCCGTGAAGTGCTGATGCAAGAAGCGGAAAACAAAGGTTTCGGTAAAGATGCAGCCGTCAAGCAGCAAATCGAGAACGCGCGCCAGGCCATCGTCATCAACGCCCTGGTCGGCGACTACCTGAAAAAGAACCCCGTCAACGACGCTGAAATCAAGGCCGAGTACGACCGCTTCGTGGCACAGACGGGCGACAAGGAATACCACGTGCGCCACATCCTGGTGGCCACCGAAGCGGAAGCGAAAGACATCATCGCCAAGCTGAAAGGCGGCGCCAAGTTCGAAGACCTGGCCAAGCAATCGAAAGATGCGGGCTCGGCCGACAACGGCGGCGACCTGGACTGGGCAGCCCCATCGTCGTTCCCGAAAGTGTTCTCGGACGCCTTCGTGAAACTGCAAAAAGGCCAGGTCACGGAAACGCCGGTGCAAACGCCTAACGGTTTCCACGTGATCAAGCTGGACGACACCCGCGCGGCAAAACTGCCGACCCTGGAAGAAGTCAAGCCACAGATCGCCGAAGCGCTGCAGCAAAAGAAATTGCAAGCGTATCAGGAAGAAATGATCAAAAAAGCGAAAGTTCAGTAAGAACTGACCTCCCCGGCGCCCTTTTCGGCGCCGGTCGTGTATTCTGCGCCTGAATGCGCACTGCGCGACATTCGCGCATATCGATTTTTAGTATATTTATTAGGAATGAACATGATTTTGAAGCCAGCCCGCCTGATCTTAGCCCTGGTCGCCGTCGTTGCGATCCCTGCGTTCGCGCAAAACGTCGCCACCGTGAATGGCAAGGCCATCCCATCGTCGCGCGTCGACCAGGTCGTCAAGCAAGTCGTCGCCCAAGGCAAGCAAGCCGATTCGCCGCAACTGCGCGAAGCCATCAAGAAAGACCTGATCGGCCGCGAAGTGCTGATCCAGGAAGCCGACAAGCAAGGCTACGGCACGCGTCCGGAAGTCAAGTCGCAGATCGACAATGCCCGTCAAAGCATCATCATCAACGCCCTGCTGGCCGACTACGTCAAGAAGAACCCTGTCAAGGACGCTGAAATCAAGGCCGAATACGACAAGTTCAAGGCCCAGGCCGGCGACAAGGAATACCACGCACGCCACATCCTGGTGGCCACCGAAGCGGAAGCGAAAGACATCATCGCCAAGCTGAAAGGCGGCGCCAAGTTCGAAGAACTGGCGAAAGTATCGAAAGACGGTTCCGCAGCCAATGGCGGCGACCTGGACTGGGCCAGCCCGGCTTCCTACGTGAAGCCATTCTCCGACGCCATGGTGGCCCTGAAACCAGGCCAGGTCACGCAAACGCCCGTGCAGTCGCAATTCGGCTTCCACGTGATCAAGCTGGAAGAAACCCGTCCGACGAAGCTGCCGGCACTGGACGAAGTCAAGGGCCAGGTAGCTGAGTCGCTGCAACAGAAAAAACTGGCCGCCTACCGCGATGAGTTGATGAAAAAAGCCAAAATCCAATAAAAACGCCTGATATAAGCTACTGCGCGTCGCGCTTTGCGGCCTGCGATGCTCACCGTACCTTTGTACGGTTGCGCTTCTCGGCCACAAATCGCTGCCGCTCGCTACGCTTCTATCAGCCGTTTGGCTAGCTGGACAAGAGCGCTCCCTGGAGCGCTTTTTTTACGCCTGGAGATGCCATGAATCTACATGCAGAATTGAAAGCCGCACTGGAGGCGGCCGCCGAACCGGGCCGTGCGGCGCCCATGCAGGCGTATATGCGCGACCAGTTCATATTCCTGGGCGTGGGCGCGCCGCAGCGGCGGATGGCCGCCAGGGACTTGCTGGCGGGCCTGAAGGGCATCGATGCCGATACGCTGCTGGCACATGCGCAACTGCTGTGGCAGCAGCCCGAACGCGAGTACCAGCACGTGGCGCTCGACATGCTGGCCTTGCACCGGCGGCAACTGGGCGCCGAACACCTCCCCGCCCTGCTCGGCCTGGCGCGCCAGCGCGCGTGGTGGGACAGCGTCGACGGCATGGCGGGCATCGTGGGCGACGTGCTGCAGGCGGAGCACCAGCGCGGCGGCGATGGCCACGCGCACATGGATGGCGCCTTGCGGCACGCGGATTTCTGGCTGCGCCGCATCGCCATGCTGCACCAGCTGGGCTGGCGCGCCGACACGGATGCCGGCTGGCTGTTCGGCGCGGCGCTGGCGCTGGCGCACGAAGACGAGTTTTTCATCCGCAAGGCCATCGGCTGGGCCCTGCGCGATTACGCGCGCCACGCACCCGAGGCCGTGACGGCGTTTGCCTGCGGGCACCGCCAGCAACTATCGCCGCTCAGCTACCGCGAAGCACTGAAGCATCAGCCACCTTGAACGACTGGCCGCCCAGCAATCGCAGCGCCGCGTCGATGCGCGGTGCCGCATCCCAGGCCGGCACGGGCGCCAGCAAGCCCAGCGCCATCTGCCGCAGCGGCTCGGCGATCACCATCGCCAGCAGCAAGCCAGCCAACTCTGGCCCATTCTGCAACGCCAGGTGGCCGCGCGCGGCCTGGCGCTGCAACCACTCGGTCAGCAAGGCCGTGCCCCGCTCGATGCCGTTGCGCTGATACACGGCCAGCAAGTCCGCCCGGGCGGGAAACTCCGTGCACAGCAGGCGGAACAGGCCCACGGCGTCCGCCGTCAACACGCGCGCCGCCATCGCCTGCAATATCTCTTTTAGTAATGGCAGCACTTCACCGGGCGCGGCCGCATCGTGCGCCATCGCCGGTAAAAAGGCGTCCGTCCAGCCGCGCACCACCAGCGCCACGAGTTCCTCGCGGTTGGCCGCATACTGATACAGCGACTTCTTTGCCATGCCCGCATGGCGCGCCACCGCTTCCATGGTCGTGGCGGCATAACCTTCATTCAACAGCAGCCAGGTGGCCGCCTGCACGGCCGCATCGCGCGCCTCCTCGGGCGGACGCGCCGGACGGCCCCGTCCACGCACAGCCTTGCTCTCTGCCTTGCTCCCTTCTTCCTGCATGCCGGCTCCAAGTTTGATCGATGGACAATTTTACACTGAAACACATTTAGGAAACGATACATGTTTCTTTAATATATAATTGGCTCACCCCAACAAAGGAGAACGACATGACGAGCTACACGCACAATGCATTCCCATGGAGCATTACCAGCACGGGCGACTTGCTCGACCCGTTTCCCCTGCACCTGGAAACGGGCATCACGCGCCTCGACGATGGCTGCCTGCTGGTGGCGGCGCGCACCGAGCTGCACGGCTGCAGCGGGCGCATGCTGGACTGGTGGTTTACCTTTTTCGAGACGACGCAGCACATCAAGTGGTGGCATCCGCACGACCACGTGGCCCATCACGGCTGGAACAATGCATGGAAAAAGGGAGAAAGCTATTACGGCGCCTCGATCGAGGCGGTGGAGTCGCTGGGCGATATTCCGCCCGTGAAAGCCAAGCTGAAGTTCCATGATCCGAAGGAAGTCTTTGACCCGGTGCAGCTGCGGCAGGCAAGGGACAGCGGCGCCCTGTCGGCCGCCGTCTGCGCCCGCATCGGCTTTGGCGATTACGTCGTGCTCGATCCGTACGGCGATCCGCTCGATGGCGAAATGCTGCACCTGACGCGCGATACGCCGACGGGCTGCGTGCTGCGCAGCCGCTTCTTGCTGGGCCGCAACAGCCTCAATCCCGTGCGCGACGTGCCCGACGTGCTGGGCCTGAATTTGCTGCGCCATTGCTACAGCGAATTTACCTATCTGTCGCGCTTTTTGCCGTCGCTGTACTACGGCGAGCACGCCAACGGAGAAAAGGCGCCGCTGCCCTGGTAGGCGGCCTTACAGCCGCTTGTGCATGCGCGCCAGCGGCAGTTGTATTTCGCCCGGCAAGTCCAGGTGAAAATCTTCCGTCACGGCAAAGCCGCTGGCCAGGTACAGCGGCACACCCGGCAAGGTGGCGGCCAGTTCCAGTGCCGTAAAACCGGCGGCCCGCGCCTGCCGTTCGCAATGGCGCATCAGCATGCTGCCCAGGCCCTGGCGCGCCGCGGCCGGTTCCACGAAGAAGGCGCGGATGCGGCCCGGCTGGCTGGCCGGGTCGAGCAGCGGGTCCGGCCCGCTCTTGGCGCGGTCGGCGCCATACAGGGTGGCGCGCCGGCTCCAGCCGCCGCAGGCCAGCATGGCGCCATCGCGTTCGATGACGAAATACGTGCGGTCGGCAACGAGCTGCGTATCGACGCCGAACACGTGGCGCGTCACGGCCTCGGCCTGTTCCGGCGTATAGAATCCCGCGCTCAGCGCCACCCCGGAACGGGCGATCAGCGCATTCATGGCGGGCACATCGGCCGGCAGCGCCACACGCAGGCAGGTCGAGGCGCCAAAGCTGAACCAGGCACGGCGGATGCGTCCCTGCTCCACCTCGTAGGTGGCCACTAATTCCTGCGCGGAAACACCGTCCGGCGTGTCGCCATGGACGATTTCATGGTCGATCACCAGCTTGCCGCAGGCGATACGGTTGAGCAACTGCGCCTGCGGCTGGCTGGCGGCGAAACGGGCCGTGAAGCGGGGGCCGATCTGCGCGCTGCCCGTGGCCAGCAAGGTATCGGGGTGCTGGAATTGCTGTGCGTCATCAGCATAGATGGCCAGCAAGGCCGCCACGTCGTGGGCATTGTAGGCGTCCAGTTGGGCCTGGACCACCGCCGTGGGCGAAATGCGTGTATCGTTGGCAAGCGCCATGCGTGTACCTGTTGTGGAGTCGATAGAAAGTTGCAAAGGGTAACATTGTCGCCCCTGTCGCGGCGTGGTTTACTGCGATAATAACAAGATTCGTCGCAAGAAGCATATTCAGGCGTCATCCATCAACCGTAGAGCGCAATCGCACAAGCACAGCAGGAGTAGATATCATGAAATGGGAAGGCAATCGCGAAAGCGACAATGTGGAAGACCGCCGTGGCGAAGACGGCGGCGGGGGCGGCGGTGGGGGCGGCTTCGGTTTTGGCGGGCGCTCGATCGGCATCGGCACCATCGTCATCGCCCTCGTCGGCTCGTATGTGCTGGGCGTCAATCCCCTGACCCTGCTCAACCTGCTCAGCGGCGGTGGCGGCGGCCAGATCAGTACCCAGCAAAGCCAGTCACCCGCGCGCCAGCCGCCCGAATCGGACGAGATGGCCCGCTTCGTGAAAACCGTGCTGGCCGATACGGAAGACACCTGGGGCGCCCTGTTCAAGGCCGAAGGCGGCAGCTATGTAAAACCCACGCTGGTGCTGTTTTCCGGCAGCACGCCGACGGCGTGCGGCACGGGCCAGAGCGCCAGCGGGCCCTTCTATTGCCCCGGCGACCAGAAAGTCTACCTGGACCTCGATTTCTTCAAGCTGATGCAGCAGCGCTTCAAGGTCTCGGGCGAATTCGCGGAAGCGTATGTGATCGCCCATGAAGTGGGCCACCACGTGCAGAACCTGCTGGGCTTGTCCGAGAAGGTCGACAAGGCGCGCCGCACGCAATCGGAGCGCCAGGCCAACGCCATGTCCGTGCGCCTGGAATTGCAGGCCGACTGCTTTGCCGGCGTGTGGGCATTCCACGCCAACCAGGACCGCAAGATCCTGGAACAGGGCGACGTGGAAGCGGCCCTGAAAGCGGCCACGGCCATCGGCGACGATGCGCTGCAGCGCCAGTCGCAAGGCCATGTCGTGCCCGACTCGTTTACGCATGGCACCTCGGAACAGCGCGTGCGCTGGTTCAGCAAGGGCATCGAAAGCGGCCAGATTGCCCAGTGCAATACGTTTGAGGCGCGCCAGCTGTAAGCATGGCCATCCCCGTGCCGCCCTTGCGGGCGCACGGGGACGTTCCACCTACTTCAAATCGATGCGCCCGTATTGCCCATGCGTCTCGTCATCTGGCCCGGCCGCATAGAACAGCGTATTGACGGGCTGGCTGTTGAGGCCATTGCCGAAGGCGATGCCCCACAAGCCATCGATCGCCAGCGGCGTGCCATCCGTCTTGCGCAGCGCACCAGCGGCGGTGCCCGTGTCGGGGTCATAGGCATTGATCTTGCCATCGCCAAAATTCCCTATCAACAACATATTGCTGGCCGTGCCGAAATCGGCGGGCGCCAGCGCCATGCCCCAGGGCGCATTCAGGGCGCCACCGCTCACCAGCCGTTTGAGCAAGTTGCCGCCCGTATCATATACATTCACGATGCCGAGGCCGGCGCCGGCCTCTTCATCGTCGCCGCTGGCTTCCCGCTTCGCGTACGCGACATAGATGCGCTCGCCAATGGCCTGGATGCCGAACGGCGCATAGCCGGCCGGCAAGCCGGGGTCGCTGAATGCGCCAGGCAGGGCGACCCTGGCAAAGCTGGCATCGAAGACGTCGACGCGCCCGTTGTGGAAATCGGCCGCATACAGGTAATTGGCGCCCGCGTAGCGCGAGATGGCCAGGCCCTTGTAGGCGCTGCCGCCCGCGCTGCCGTCGAACACGACCAGGGCCGTCGTCGGGCTGACCGTGGGCGACCAGGCGGAAATAGTCCCGCTTTCACTGGCGAAGATGAACGGGCTGGGCGCCGTCACGCCGTTCTGGCTCAGTTTGAAGTCTTGCGTGCCGTTGAATACGATGCCCGTCGGGCCTGCTGGCGTGCTGACCACCAGCGATTGCGGCACGCCATTGCCATCGTACAAGGTGGACTTCGCCGTGCCATTCGCGGCCACCCAGACGAATCCGCGTGGATTGAAGGCCACGCCCCAGGCGTTGACGAGGTTGGGGTCCGTGTGCGCGGCCGGCAAGGCGGGCGTGTCCGACACCAGGCTGGTGACCGCATAGGCGCTCGCGGCCGGTGGGTGGTGATGATGGCCGCCGCCGCAGGCAAACAGGGCCGCGGCCAGCGAGATGGCGAAAACGGTGCAGATCAGTTGCTTGATGCGCTGCGTATCCATGGCATTCCCCTCGGCGTGATGGCGGTGTGGCACCGCCTGCTTTCAGGGTAGAACCCGGCCATGCAGCATGCTTGAGGCGCGTCAAACGCGGCAAAGATAGCCAGTGTCAGGGTATGCCGACGTCGTAGCGTTTGCCCAGCCGTTTCAGTTCGCCCGTCTCGATCAGGCTATTCAATTCCTGGTCGAACTGCAGGCGCAGCTTGTCGAACGCGGGCGAGCGGGGATAGGCGAAATAGCCATTCTGCACTTCGATGACCTTGGGCAGCGGTTTCACCTGGCGGCCATAGCCGAGACGGGCGACGACGGGATCGGTATTGCGGCGGTTGCTGATGAACACGTCGACGTGGTTGTGCACCAGCATCTTCAAGCCATTTTCCACCGTGTTGGCCACGCTGACCTGCAAACCGGGCCGCACGCGTTCCCACTCGGCGCCATAGGCCCAGCCATTGAGCAGCACCACCCGGCGGTTCTTCAGCGCCGCGTAGTCGCCATCCCAGCCGAAGCTGGCGTCCTGGCGCGTATAAAAGACCATCTGGTCCTGATAGAAGGGCTTATCGGAAAACGCCATGCTGGCGATGCGCTCGGGCGTCTTGTAGGGGCCGATCAGGATATCGGCCTGCCCCTGCACCAGCATGGCTTGCGCGCGCGCCCACGGCACCATGCGGAAACGCACGGTGTTACCCGTGCGCGCCGCCATCAGGCGCAGCAGTTCCGCGCCCAGGCCGCCATACTCGCCGCCGTCCTGGTATTCGAACACGCGCTCGAACTGCGCGCCCACGGCCAGCAGTTCCCGGGCTGGGGCCTGCGATGGCACAACTAGCGCCGGCCATAGCAGCGCCAAGGCCAGCAAGCGCCGCCCTGCTCTCCTCATCAGCCGACGATGCGCAAGGAGTAATCGGTGGCCCGCACGTCCTTCGTCAGGCTGCCGATCGAGATGCGGTCCACGCCCGTTTCGGCAATGGCCCGCACGGTGTCGGCATTGATGCCGCCCGACGCTTCGAGCAAGGCGCGGCCATGCGTCAATGCCACGGCCTCGCGCAGCATGTCGTTGCTGAAGTTATCGAGCAAGACGGAGACGGCGCCCGCATCGAGCGCTTCCTGCAATTGCGCCAGGGTTTCCACCTCGATCTGCACGGGCACGCCCGCGTCGAGGTTGCGCGCGTTTTCCAGGGCCTGGCTGACGCCGCCGGCCGCCGCGATATGGTTTTCCTTGATCAGGATGCCGTCGTACAGGGCCAGGCGCTGATTCTTGCCGCCGCCCACGCGCACCGCATACTTTTGCGCCAGGCGCAGCCCAGGCAAGGTCTTGCGCGTGTCCAGGATGGACGCGTTGGTGCCGGCCACCACGTCGACATAGCGGCGCGTGGCCGTGGCCACGGCCGACAGCAGTTGCAGGAAGTTGAGGGCACTGCGCTCGGCCGTGAGCAAGGCGCGCGCCGGCGCCTGGATCGTGCAGACGACGCTGTCGGCCGTCATCATGTCGCCTTCGGCGTAATGCCAGACGATATCGATGCTGCGGTCCAGACTTTTCATGATGCCTTCGAACCATGGCGCGCCGCACAGCACGGCCGCTTCGCGCACGATGACACGGGCCGTGACGATATGGTCGGGCGGCACCAGTTCGCCCGTCAGGTCGCACTGGCCCACGTCTTCCAGCAAGGCGGCCAGCAAATTGCCCTCGAAGGCGCGCGCCAGGGCGGGATCGAAGGGAGCGAAAGAATTAACGAGGGTACTCATGCTGGACCGATTCCTTGGAACAATGTGGTTTCTTTTGCCAGGTCCGCGCCCGGCTTGAGGCCCGCCTTCTTGGCGGCGGCGAAGTCGAGCATGCGATTGATCGAACGCACGGCCAGCTGGCCGACGGCGGGATCGACGTGGATTTCGTTGTGCATGTTTTCCAGCGTCTGCGCCAGGTTCAGCAAGCCGTTCATGGCCATCCACGGGCAGTGCGCGCAGCTTTTACAGGTGGCGCTGTTGCCGGCCGTGGGCGCTTCGATGAAACGTTTTCCTGGCGCGGCCGCGCGCATCTTGTGCAGGATGCCGTTGTCGGTGGCGACAATAAAAGTGTCCGTGTCCATGGTTTGCGCTGCCGCAATCATTTGCGACGTGGAACCGACCATGTCGGCCAGGGCCACCACGTTCGCGGGCGACTCCGGATGCACGAGCACCTTGGCTTGTGGATACTCTTCCTTGAGCAAATCGAGTTCGATGCCCTTGAATTCGTCGTGCACGAGGCAGCTGCCCTGCCACAGCAGCATGTCGGCGCCCGTCTGCTTCTGGATGTAGGAACCCAGGTGCTTGTCGGGCGCCCACAGGATTTTCTTGCCCTGCGCATGCAGGTGGGCAACGATGTCGAGGCCGATCGACGAGGTCACCATCCAGTCCGCGCGCGCCTTGACTGCCGCGCTGGTGTTGGCATAGACCACGACCGTGCGGTCCGGATGGGCGTCGCAGAAGGCCGTGAATTCATCCACCGGGCAGCCCAGGTCGAGCGAGCAGGTCGCGTCGAGGTCGGGCATCAGGACGGTTTTTTCGGGACTGAGGATCTTCGCCGTTTCGCCCATGAAGCGCACGCCGGCCACGACCAGGGTCTTGGCCGGATGGTCGCGCCCGAAGCGGGCCATTTCCAGCGAGTCGGAGACGCAGCCGCCCGTGGCTTCCGCCAGGTCTTGCAGGTCGGCATCTACGTAATAGTGGGCAACGAGCACGGCTTCGCGCTCGATCAGCAGGCGCTTGATGCGCGTGATCAGTTCGGCTTTTTCAGCCGGGGACGGCGTCGCTGGCGTGCGTGCCCAGGCGTGGGCAGTGCAGCTGGCTCCGTCTTGTGGATGTTCGTACTCGACGGATTTGATGGCTAAAGTTTGCATGGCTGTGTCAAACAAAAACGGGATAGACCGGCACGATTGCAATGAAGCAGGTGCGCCGGAACGAATGGACCGCGGCGCGTCGGTGTGGTGCTGGGTGGTCAGCCTTGTCATGTCGGATTACGCTGCGCCTCGGCGGCCCCGCAAATCCGACCTACGCGACCAACCCGGGTAACTCACCCTGACGTAGGTCGGATTAGCGCACAGCGCGTAATCCGACGCAACGTTAGCGTACCAATTAATCGATACCCTGGCTCTTGAGGTAATCCTCGTAATTGCCGCGGTAATCGACCACTTCATCTTCCTTGATTTCGATGATGCGGTTGGCCAGCGAAGACACGAATTCGCGGTCATGCGACACGAAGATCAGGGTGCCCGCGTATTTTTCCAGCGCGATGTTCAAGGATTCGATCGATTCCATGTCCATGTGGTTGGTCGGTTCATCGAGCATCAGCACGTTGTGGCGACCCAGCATCAGCTTGCCGTACATCATGCGGCCCTTTTCACCACCGGACAGCACCTTGACGGCCTTTTTCACATCGTCGCCGCCGAACAGCAAGCGGCCCAGGATGGAACGCACGGCCTGGTCGTCGTCGCCCTCTTTCGTCCACTGGCCGATCCAGTCGGTCAGGTTCGTGTCCTTGGCGAAATCTTCCGTCGGGTCTTGCGGCATGTAGCCCACGTTGGCGTTTTCCGCCCACTTCACGCGGCCCTGGTCCGGCTGCAGGCCGGCGATGTCGCCCGCGATGCAGCGCAGCATGGTGGTCTTGCCGGCGCCGTTGGCGCCGATGATGGCGATGCGCTCGCCCGCTTCGACCATGATGCTGAAGTTCTTGAACAGCTGGCGATCAAAACCTTTCGAGATATTCTCGACTTCCACGGCCAGACGGTGCAATTTCTTTTCGCCGTCGAAACGCACGAACGGATAGGCGCGCGACGATGGCTTGATGTCGTCGACCTTGATCTTTTCGATCTGCTTGGCGCGCGACGTCGCCTGGCGGGCCTTGGATTTATTCGCGGCGAAGCGGCGCACGAATTCTTGCAGTTCGGCAACCTTGTCTTTCGCTTTCGCGTTGTTGGCCAGCTGCTGGTTGCGCGCCTGGGTCGAGGCGAACATGTATTCGTCGTAGTTGCCCGGATAAATCTTCAAGGTGCCGTAATCCATGTCGGCCACGTGGGTGCAGACCTGGTTCAGGAAGTGGCGATCATGGGAAATGATGATCATGGTGGAGTTGCGCTCGTTGAGCACGTCTTCCAGCCAGCGAATCGTGTTGATGTCCAGGTTATTCGTCGGTTCGTCGAGCAGCAGGATGTCCGGATTCGAGAACAGCGCCTGCGCCAGCAGCACGCGCAGCTTCCAGCCTGGCGAGACATTGCTCATCGGGCCTTGATGCAGGTCAATGGCGACACCGGCGCCCAGCAGCAGTTCGCCGGCGCGCGATTCGGCCGTGTAGCCGTCGTATTCGGACACTTTGCCTTCCAGTTCGGCGGCCTGCATGTAGTCGTCGTCCGTCGCTTCCGGGTTCGCGTAGATGGCGTCGCGTTGCTGGATGGCGGCCCACATTTCCGTGTGGCCCATCATGACGACGTCGAGCACGCGCATGTCTTCAAACGCGAACTGGTCCTGGCGCAGCTTGCCCAGGCGCTCGTTGGTGTCGAGCATGACGTTGCCGCCCGACGGATCCAGGTCGCCGCCGAGGATCTTCATGAACGTCGACTTGCCGCAGCCGTTGGCGCCGATCAAGCCATAGCGGTTGCCGTCGCCGAACTTGACGGAGATATTCTCAAACAATGGCTTGGCGCCAAACTGCATCGTAATATTTGCGGTTGAAAGCATTAGTGAGGTCTTTATCCAGTGAAAACAGGTAGTTAGGTACTTTTCTCCCATTATACAGCACCCACCCTCATCACTCTATAGCGGCCCGCCAAGGAAGACTCGAGTGCATGCGGAGAAATAATGGCAAGAAAATACGATTGCCGTATTTCAATTTAGCGGATACGCTGCGTGGCATCCGTTTTCCACCTTCTACCTCACAGGCATCACTTGAAAAAAATCCCCATCGCCGCCGCCGTGGCCGCCATTGCCATCGCAGCGACCGCCTTTGCGTCGCCCTACTATGCCTTGCACCAGATCAAGACCGCCCTGGCCGAGCGCAACGCCGACGCCCTGGCCGAACACGTGGACTTCCCCGCCCTGCGCGCCAGCGTCAAGACGCAACTGGAGGCGAGCATGGCGCGCAGCATCGCGGCGACCGCCGGCAGCGATAATCCGCTGGCCGCCCTGGGCCAGTCGATCGCCAGCGCCATGCTGGGCAAGATGGTCGACGCCATGGTCTCGCCCGCCGGCGTGGTGGCGCTGGTCAACAAGAGCGCCGTCAGCCCGCAGGCGGATACGGATACGCGTGCGGACGCGCCCGCCGACGGCGCAGCGAAAAAAGCCGAGTATTCCGCAGGCTATGCCGGCGTGAACACCTTCGTCGTGCGCGCCAAGGACGGCAATGCGCAGGAAGGCGCGCTGGTCCTGCTGCGCCATGGCGTGTGGGGCTGGAAACTGAGTTCGATCGAGATTGCGTCGGCGATGGCTGCGCGCCAGGAGTGAGGTTGCCAATATTATTCGGCATTATTATGCGACGAGTATTTAAGCGCCGAAGCGTTAAGCGCGGAAGCGATGAGGTTTAAAGTAAAAACACAAATTTTCACGACACACATATCCAATGAAAAATCTTGCATTTATTTCCGCATCCTCCATAACAGCACTGCTTATAGCAAGCCACTCGATTGCAGATGATTACGTTCGAAAACCTGCATTCAAGGCCAGCACAGATGGCTTTATCAAAGAAGAAGTTGTTCGCATAAAGAAATTTCAGAGTATTTTAGATCGTGAAACAAAGGCTGCCTTGCCAAGTTATTTGCAAGCCTCTTTCAACTATTCTCAAGACTAACTTCCCAAAAATTTCAAAGGGAATAGTTGCCGTGCAATCGCAAAAGCATTAATCCCTTTCAAACCAGAAAAAGATGCATTTGAAACTTCTGCGGCTTACGAAATGAGGGCAGGGAAAATTCGGGAGGAAAAACTGTACGGCAATGTGAGAGCCAATAGCCTTTTAGCATTTGTAGATCCCATCAATATTGATTGGCGCTCCTATGATCCTGATTCGCAAAAAATGACTGTCAATAAGTCAATATTATTTAGCCAAAAAATTTGGGACAATGGCCCTGACAATAGAGCGGTTGATCTGGATGCAAAAAAGGAATATAGCAAAGCGTATATTGCCAAAACTGGCTTTGGCGAAACCATAAATGCCACAAGCATTCTTTATAATGTTTGCGCTGTAGCATTTGAAAACCTGGATATTTCCGGAGACTCGGACATTTCTTCTTCCTTCGACGTTGCACCAGAAATTGCGCGAAAACTCAAAGGCAATTTACGTGCGCTATACATAGGAAAGCTCACTACTCCCTTCATGGGGGAGTATCACCGATATGCCGACGCTACAGTAATCGATCCCGTTCAACTGATGTCTGGCGGCGACATTATCGTGATCAATCTTGAACAGATATGGCTGTTTGACTCAGAAACGGGAACTATTTTGTCAAAAATACAACGATAAATATTTTTCTCTTCAACAAAGTCCGCGTCGAACTGCAAGACATGGCGCACGCCAGGAAATGTGCAAAACAGCAATCTGATACACAATGCATCTCATTTGTATCTGCGGTCAGGCGCGTCCAAGTCCGCCTGACCGCAAGCATTTCAGGAAATTTCATGCTGAAACACACGGCCTTATCGCTGGCGTTGGCCCTTGCCGGCGCCGCGCCATTCGCCCACGCCCTCGATGGCACAGCCGGGAGCAGCCACTCCGTCGTTTCGCGCATGCAGGCGGAAGCATCGAGCGCGGCCGACCCCGACGCCCCCGCACCGCTGCCCGTGCCCAGCGATATCTCGCTGGCCGAACTGGAGCGCCGCCTGGCACTGGGCCAGGTGCAGGCCGCCGAAAAACACTATGCCAGCGCGCTCGACCCGGCCGTGCTGACGTCCCTGGCGCAGCAGATGGATTGCCGCGATATCGTCGGCATGCAGCCGTTCGGTTTCCCGCTGGACCAGACGCAGCCCACCGTCCTGAGCGGCGCCCACCTGCTGGCGCGCTGCCCGGACCGCGCTTACGTGACGATCACGGCAATGTCGATGGCGGGCAAGGCGGGCAAGCGCGCCTCCCTCAGCCCGCAGGCGTTCAGGCACACGGTCGATGGCAGGCCCGCGCGGCGCCTGTATTACAAGGCGCCCAACGGCCGTCAGAAGGAATCGCTGACCATTGTCGACGGCAACTATGCGTATGCGCTCGAATACTGGTCGCTCGATGACAGCCAGCACAGCGGCATGGTGGGCATGCGCCGCATGGAAACATTGACGTTGCCGCAACGAAATGGGCAGAAATAATCAGAATACTGTATATTCATACAGTTATCGACTATTTTCCTGTCCGCCATGCCTGCACACCCGCATACCGCCTTGCCGTACACCATTTCCGTCAGCGCCACGCTCGACGCGGAAGTCGAGCAAACCATCCTCGATGGCTTGAATGCCTATAACGATGCCATCACCGGCTATAGCGACAGGCAGGTATTGAGCGTGGTCGTGCGCGACCGCGACAGCCAGCGCGTGCTGGGCGGCGCCATGGGACGGACCTCGCTGGGCCTGCTGTTTCTCGATTTGTTTTATTTGCCCGCCGCCTTGCGGGGGCTGGGACTGGGCAGCCAGGTACTGGCGCAGTTCGAGGAGGAAGGACGCCGGCGCGGCTGCGCCTCGGCGGTGCTGTACACCATCAGTTTCCAGGCGCCCGAATTTTACGAGCGTCGCGGCTGGCGCCGCTTCGGCGAGATTGCCTGCCATCCCGACGGCACGAGCCGGGTCTTCATGAGCAAGACACTGCACGATTGAGTGCGCTGGCGGCGGCAACGGTGCCGCCAGCGGCAGAGACAGTTTACATGCCCAGCGATTTGAGCAGGTCGGCGTTGTCGTCGTCTTCCGCTTCCGCCGCAGGCGCCGGGGCGGCGTCGCGTTCGCGGTTAGCATATTCGCTATCCATCAGCGAATCGGCGTCGACTTCGCGCGAATCGAAATCGTGCAGCTTGATGAACTCGGTACGGTCAATCGCCAATTCCAGATAGAAAATATTGTTCTTTTCTGTATAGAAAGTGACGCGGCGCATTTCCGGGCGGTCCAGCGGCGTATCGACGCTGAGCATCACCTGCTTGTTCAGCACCAGCATCTTCGGCTGGCTCTGGGTGATGTTCGTTTGCAGCTCGCGCCGCACCTTGCCCGTGAAGTCGCCCACGATCTGGTTCATCAGCTCGCCCATGATGTTCGACACTTCGTCCGACGTGTAGAAGCTGGCCAGCTCCGACTTCGGCATACCCATGTGCAACATGTAGCGCTCGTAGATTTCCATCGCCGTATCGGCGGCGAAATTGAGCACCACCAGACCCGTGAAACCGCCATCGAACATGACGAAGCAGCCGATGTCCGGCTTCAGGCCCGTCTTGGTGATGCGCTGCACCATGCCCGAATAATTGACCTTGCTTTGCGTTGCCACGTTGAGCACCCGAACCACCGAGTTGCACAAACTCATCAACAAATCTTCTGTACCGTACACAACATCCTTTTCTGCATCCATGAGCAACCTCTCCTACTATTTTAAAGATGACAGCACTGTTCCCTGCCCGCCGCGAGCCGAAACACGAGCGTTTCGCTCAGCAAGCGGACGACTTCACCTTTGCATGCCTGACCTTGCCCGGCAGCGCGCGCCGCGTTGCCGCCGGCTCGAACCGCCCTCTTAACTTTTTCTGTATAGAAATAAGTATCAGATGCGCAGAATACCCAGATGTAACATTTCCGTCCAGCCATACCTGCATTTACTTGACGATCTGTGCGGAAATACCATATCTGGCGCGGGCACGGGCGCCGGCACTGGAAATAGTAACTAAAAATCAAGTGCGCGCAAGACCACGCTGCTGACCAGCAGATCCCGGCTCAGGTAAGCGAAGGCGCGCTGGCCGATGCGCAGGCGGTGGGTATCGAAAATGGCCAGCAGATCGCCGCGCTGTCCCTGGTCCAGGCTGTGCAATGCCGTCGCGGTAATGCGGCAAGTCTTTTCCGCCCTGAAGACGGTCAGATGGAAGCGGATGGCATCGCCCGCCGGCTCAAGCGCGATACTGTCGCGCAAAATTTCATAGGGCATGGCCGGGCACCCCGCTGTGCATACGCTGCGCTGGCCCCGGGCGCCACCTGGCTGACGGAATGGCCGAACAGCGGCGCTCAAGCTGGGCGCGATTTTTCGCTGGGAATAAATGCATCATGGCGTTTCCGGCAATATCAATGTTCAATAACGGGCAAGCGTAGCGCGATGGTTAGTCAACTACCGTCTGTTACCGTACATATTTAACCGCGCGCCTGCCTGGCGCCGTACTGGCCATTCCCTGTGCTATCGGCATCAGCCACCTCGCCGCGCCCACCGGACAACCGTGCGCCCCTTGTCCCATCCAGGCCCGGCCACCTAAAATAGTGCTTTATATTAAACATGATCGTGACGGCAACCGACGGCACTGTCGCGCACAAGGCAAGGAAGTCAATGAGCACACTTTTAGAACAGGCAACGACGGAAATGATGGCGGCCGTGGAGGCGTGGTTTGTCGAGCGCCTGAAGCGCACCGACCTGGAAGACGCCGTCAACCGGACCACCTTGCAGATGGGTATCTTCAATGATTTATTACTCGACTACAAACCCGGACGCACCACGGCGGACGATTTCCATCTGACCGATGCCGCCGATGTCGCAACGCGGACGCCATCGCACCTCGATGAAGCCGTCGTGCGCGACAGCATCGCGCCCCAACTCGCTGCCATGGTGCAAGCGAAGCTGGAAACACTGGCCGACACGCCCTTCGTCGATTACCGATTCAGCTTTCGCGGCAAGTTCCGGACGGCGCAGGGCACGCTGCACCTGAACCTGCTCGAGTATGTCAACGAAGGCAAGCGCACAACCTTGCTCGAGCACATACACAACTACGTCACGCAAAAACTCGAGCGCGGCAAGCGGCCGACGAAAAAGCTGGAAACCTTCTTCCTGGCGCGCCACCTGCTCGACCCCCACCTGTTCCCACAACCCGATATCGCCTGGACGATCGCCCAGTTCCAGCGCATCGAGCAGCTGAACAAGTCGCGTCCGCAAGCGCTGGCCGAGCACCGCAGCGATATCATCCAGGCCGTGTCGGCGTGGGCGGAAAAGCAGTTCCTGCCGCGGTTCTATGACGTGCAGCAATCAAGCTACCGTGCCACCGAATACACCTTGAAAGAGGGCGCGGCGCTTGACACGCAGGCGCTGGCGCCCATCGACCTGCTGCTGTATGGCGCCGTGATGATCTTGCGCCACGAACCGAGCTACGCCAAGTCGACGGGCGTCAAATTCCTCGACATCGCGCGCGAGCTGGGCAGCGAACGGGCCGTGCGCATGCTCAAGGAAGGCAGCGGCACCTTCGCGCCCGACGCCGTCCACCTGAAAAACGCCCAGCTGGAATGCCGCGCCAACGATGTGTTTGCCACGATCAGCATCGCGATTGCTAAGGAAGAGGAAGGCGCGTATGCGCAGGCGCTGGCCTTCATCACGCATTTGCTGAACAACGGTTTCCCGAAAAGCTGCCAGATCAAGCTCAAGTCCAAGGTCAAGGCATACCTGCCGATCAAGGGACTGGCGAAATCCGATACGCACCGCTTCTTTGCCAACGCCCTCGCCTATCCCGCCCTGCAGCCGCAGCTGGAAGCGTATGCGCGCGCCGCCATCGAGCAATTCGAGTTCTATGCCGACACGGAAGGCGAAAAGAATTGCATGCCCGGCAGCTATGCCACGTTCGGTCTGGGCTTGCTCGACGCGCGCTATTTCCCGCTGGTGCAGCACTACATGGCCAACGTCGACGAGGAACACCAGTCCGTGCAGGACCAGTTCACGGCGGCCTTTGCTGAAAAGCATGGCGTGACGCGCGATTCCGCTCCCGTGCTGGCCGCGTGCCTGCGCGCCTGCACGGACAACGCAAAGGTGAAGATCCAGACGGAGCTGGAAGAGGTGGAGAAACTGGAGCTGTTCTGCCAGCAACTGCAAGGGCTGGAAGGTTATCTGCTCGAGCATATGCTGTATCCCATCTGGGGCAAGCTGGAAAAACTGGCCACCCTGGCGCGCAAGGCGGACGGACGGCGCAAGGAACTGCTGCTGGCCTTGCTGGAAGCGGCCAGCAAGGCGGATGCCTGAGGTGCGCAAGCTTCTGTGCGCAACGTTATGACTTTTACCATCTATAATGCGCGCGCCATAGTTGCTATAAAGCATTTTTTGGCGCCTGACATTGAATCGTGGAGAAAATACATGCACCAAACACAAGAAACATCGTGCACTGCCCTGCTGGCGGCAGCCTTGGCTACCGCCGTGGCACTGGCCCAGCCCGCCATCGCCGCGGAAACCGCCGTGGAACTGGCACCCATCGAGGTGGCCAACCTGTACATCAAGACCATCATCAACCAGGATGAAGCGAGCGTCGCCAAGCTCAACGCCTATCTGCGCCCCACCCGCCTGGCGGGCCAGCAGAGCGCCGAATACGCGTCGTACAGCGGCCTGAAGGCGGCCGATGCCAAGTTCCCGACGGAAACCGGCAAGCTGATCGCCGATCTGTTCCCTGCCGCCATGCGCGCGGCCGTGACGCCAGCCGCCGAACAGTTGGCCGCCAATGTCATCGCCGCCAAGAATGGCGCCGTGTGCCAGGCCACCAAGGCGGACCCGGTGACGGTGGAAAACGGCATCCAGACGGCTGCCGTCAGCTTCGAATGCCAGGTCGTCAAGGTGCCGGTGGCATGGGCGCCTGCCGCCCAGCAACTGGCGAAGAGCGGCTGCAAGGTTGAACAATGCACAGCCGGCCTGCAAAAGATCGCCGCCACCTACACGAGCTCGCCGAAGCAGGCGTGGCGCGCCGTGTTTGCCGTCAGCCGCGAAAAGAACTCGGAAGCCTGGCGCAACGATTTCGCCCGCGAAACCTTCGATGAAATCTGGGAATACCTGTAATCGCGGCCTCGTTTAGAATGGCTGGATGGACAAATTGACACCGGCACCACAGCCCGCGGGCCTGGCCTTGCTGCGCTTGATCGACCCCGAGCATGTGGAAGGCGCGGTGGTCGCGCAAGCGCTGGCGCAAGACTTGCCCGCCCTGCACGCCAGGCAATTGCTGGCGCTGCTGCGCCGGCTGCGTGCCGCGCAATCCAATCAGCAGGATTATGCGGGCGCCAGCCCGGCGCAGGCCGAACAGCAGTTCGGCGCCGCCATCGCCGCCGTCAAGGCGGAGCTGGCCACGCGGCCGCACATGCCCAACAAGCAGGAAGCCAAGGCGCTGCGCCAGGCGGCGGCAAAAAAGCGCTGAACGGGTCTGCGGTGCGCGGATGGGAACTGCCCTCCTTTTATAATCGGTGACGATACCTTGTTTCCCGCACTGAAAGGACTCCCCCATGCCCACACGTTTTTCCCGCCACACAGCCGGCTGCGCCATCCTTGCCGTCTGCGGCCTGGTCGCCATGCAGGCGGCCCATGCCCTGGAAACGGGCCCCATCGACGCGCGCGCTGTGTGGCAGGAGCGCTCGCTGTCGGCCTGCCGCAGCGAACAATCGCCCACGGCGCCCGACGTCTGCCTGCTGCGCACCATGCAGCGCTCCGGCGCGCACCCGCAAGCCATCGCCGCCGCCAAAATGCTGGTGAAGGCGAACAAGGCGGGCTTCATCTCGGCCTGGCGCCCGCTGGGCAAGGCGGCCCTGGCCACCGTCACCTATCCTTTCCGCGCCAACACGAATGAAGGCAGTCTGCTGATCGGCAGCGATGGCGCCGCCATCGATGTCGACGAGGACTCCGTGCGCGAGGAAGACCGCGCCACGCCCGCCTGGCGCGCGTTTGCCGCCGCCCACCCGGACGCCGTGCCGTTCGCTCCCGCCGACTTCGTCGGCAGCACGGCGACCGCCGATGGCGGCCAGAGCGCACTGTTTTCCACGCCCCTGATCACCTGCCACGCCTGCGCCGAGGATGGCGCCCTGCTGGTTGCCTACACGATCGACAAGGCGGGGATCGTGCGCGAGCGCAAGCTATTGACGATCAAGTAAGCCTGCCTCAAAGATAAGATAGAATTGCTTGATGGCATGTCTATACGAGTACATGCCATCTATCCACTACTTATTACAGGAAACCATGCGCCGCTCTTGCCTTGCACTGCACCTCACCGCCGCCCTGCTGCTGTCCAGCTCCGTCCACCTCGCCACTGCCGCGCCCGCCGCTACGGCTAACGCTGCCGCCAGCGCGGCCACGCCGCTCGTCATCGGCGAAAGTTTCACGATCGACTCGCAGGCGCTGAAGGAACAGCGCCACATCAATGTGTATGTGGCACGCGCCTGGGATACGCCGCCCGACGCGCCGCTGCCCGTGCTGTACATGCCGGACGGCGGTGTGGCCGAAGACTTCTTGCACGTGGCCGGCTTGCTGCAGGTGTCGGTAGCCAACGGCACCATGCGCCCGTTCATGCTGGTCGGCATGCAGAACACGCAGCGCCGGCGCGACCTGACGGGGCCGACGGACAGCGCGGCAGACCGCAAGATCGCGCCCGTCGTGGGCGGTTCGCAAGCCTACCGGGCCTTCATCCGCGACGAACTGATGCCGGAAGTCAAGCGCCGCTACCGCACGACGGGCGAGACGGCCATCGTCGGCGAATCGCTGGCGGGCCTGTTCGTGGTGGAAACATACCTGCTGGAACCGCAGCTGTTCGACCACTACCTGGCCTTCGACCCCAGCCTGTGGTGGAACCAGGGCGCCCTGCCGCGCCAGGCGACGGCCCTGCTGGCCAAGGGCAAGCCGGGCAAGCACAGCCTGTACCTGGCGTCCAGCAGCGAAGCGGGCATCGCCGTGGAAGTGGCGCGCCTGGCCGACGTGCTGGCAAAACAGGCACCACCCGGCTTGCAATGGCACCAAGAAAAGATGCCGGCCGAAACCCATGGCACCATCTACCATCCGGCAGCGCTAAAAGCGTTCCGCGCCGTGTTCAAGCCGGCCGCCGCGCCCCAGTAAGCAGGACGGCTACGCCACCGGCAGCGCCTGCCCCATCTGCTCGCGCAGCCAGTGCAGCAAGGTGGTGCGACGCGCATCGCCGTCGAACGGCAGCGGCGACAGCAGGAAATAGCCGCTGCCGTCGCGCCGGAAACCCAGCGGCGCGACGAGGCGCCCGCTGTCGAGGTCTTCGCGCGCCATGAAGACGGAGCCGATCGCCACGCCCAGGCCGGCGCAAGCGGCTTGCAGACTCAGATAGAAATGCTCGTAGGTCTGGCTGTCGCCGTGGCCGTGGCAACTACTGCCGTCGTCCGTGCCGGCGGCGCGCCAGTGCGCCCAGGCGGCCGGGCGCGACGCCGTGTGCAGCAGGCGTTGCGCGGACAGATCCAGCTTGCCTTGCCGCAGCAGGGCCGGCGCGCACACGGGCGCGATCCATTCATCGCACACCTTTTCCACATGCAATCCCCCATCCCAGGCAAAATCGTTGCGACGCAGCGCCACGTCCACCGCATCGCGCTGGAACGCCACCGGCCCGCCCGAGGCGAACAGGTGCAGCGGCACTTCCGGATGGCGCCGGTAAAAGTCGCCGAGGCGCGGGATCAGCCATTTCATCGCGATCGTCGGCTCGCATGACACCACCAGCGGCGCCTGACGCGCCGGCTGGCGCACCGCATCGAGGGCGGCGTCGAGCCGTTCGAACGCCTGCTGGACGGCGTCGCGCAACTGCGCGCCCGGCGCGGTCAGGAAGACGCCGCGGTTGCGGCGTTCGAACAGGGCCGTGCCCAGCGACGTTTCCAGCAGGCGAATTTGCCGGCTGACCGCCCCGTGCGTCACGTGCAGCTCGTCCGCCGCCTGGACAAAACTGCCCAGCCTGGCCGCCGCCTCGAAGAAACGCAAGCTGCCGAGTGCTGTCTGTCTGCTCATGATCTGTTATTTTTTCTCACACATATCGGCAAGATAACATCGTTTTTCATCGGCCGCCAGTACCTTGATAATGTGTCTTCCGGCCACCGGCATGGGCGCAGGATCTTGCCCATACAGGCGATGAATACTCACCGATTGCCATGCGGCCGCCACTCCCCGAGGAAGACCTATGATTGCATTGCTTGCCGTTGCATTGATTACCCTGCTGGCCGCCATCGTGCCCGGCCCCGATTTCGCGATGGTCACGCGCAACAGCTATCTGCATGGCCGCCGTGCGGGCCTGCTGGCGGCGCTCGGCATCGCGCTGGGTGTGCAAGTGCACGTGTTCTATACGATGTTTGGCGTAGGACTGATCATCGCCAGTTCACCGGCCTTGTTTACGGTCATCAAGTTTGCCGGCGCCCTGTACCTGATCGTGATCGGCTGGAAAACCTGGGCCAACCGCGCGGGCCTCGTCATCGACCTGCAGGGCGGGGCCCGCGTGCCCCAGCATAAAATCTTGCTCAACGGCTTGCTGACGAATGCCCTGAATCCGAAAACCACCTTGTTCGTCATCAGCACCTACACCCAGGTGGTGCAGTCCGGCACGCCATTGAGCGTCCAGTTCGGCTACGGGCTGTGCATGTCCGCCATCCACCTGGCCTGGTTTGCCCTGGTGGCCATCTTTTTCTCACAAGCAAGCTTTCGTTCGCGCATGGTCAGCCACCAGCGGACCATCGACCGGCTGATCGGCACGCTGCTGATGGCCCTCGGCGTGCTGCTCGCCTGCGCCAACATGGACAAACTGTAATGGCGCGCACGGCTCAGGCACATGCTACGGCGGGTAAAATCGGCGGCCCTGCTTTTCCCGCCTGAGTGCCGTCCGCCATGAGCTTTTTGCAATTATTTATCCTTTCCATCGTCCAGGGCTTCGCCGAGCTGCTGCCCGTATCCAGCTCCGCCCACGTCATCATGGCGGAAAAACTGATGGGGCTGGACCCGACCTCGCCCGAGCTGACCATGCTGCTGGTGATGCTGCATACCGGCACCATGTTCGCCGTTATCGTGTATTTCTGGGCATCCTGGCGCGCCACGTATTTCAGTTCGGCCAGCGCCTTCCGCAGCAATGTCCTGCTGCTCGTGGCCGCCACGGCCTTGACGGGCATCGTCGGCTTCGGCTTGCTGAAAGGCATTACGCACGTCATGAGCAAGGATGCGCCCGGCTTTGAAATCGAGCACCTGTTCGGTAACGCGAAACTGATGGCCGCCGCGCTGGCCGCCGCCGGCGTGCTGATCATCGTCTCCTCGCGCCTGCAGGCGCGCCAGCATGGCACCTTGTCCATCGGCAAGGCGATGGTGATCGGCGCCGTGCAAGGCCTGTGCCTGCCCTTCCGCGGCTTTTCCCGCTCGGGCGCCACCATTTCGGCCGGCATCGCCATGGGCGTGCCGCAGCGCCGCGCCGAAGAGTTCAGCTTTGCCCTGGCCGTCGTGCTGACGCCAGCCGTGCTGGTCAAGGAAGGCTGGCGCTTCTACCAGGCCGTGGCAAATGGCAGCCTGGACCATCGTGAACACGGCAACAGCCTGCTGCACCTGCTCGGTCCCAGCCTGCTGGGCATGCTGCTTTCGTTCCTGGCCGGCTTGCTGGCCTTGCGCTGGCTGTCGCGCTGGCTGGAACAGGGCCGCTGGCATTTCTTTGGCGCATATTGCCTGTTGGCCTCGTTGGTGGTGCTGTACGTAGGGTAGAATCGCCGGGTTTGTCATTTGCCACTCACCATCCCAGCCAGGTTCTACAGAAAGCCAACGATGAATTTCGCCGCCACCGCCGCCCTCTCCCTAGCCATGTCCACCGATGCCTTCGCGGCTGCCGTCGGCAAGGGCGCCGCCCTGCACAAGCCGCAATGGCGCGAGGCGCTGCGCACGGGGCTGATCTTTGGCGTCATCGAGGCGATCACGCCCATCATCGGCTGGGCCCTGGGCAGCGTGGCAGCGCCGTACGTGGAAGCGTGGGATCACTGGATCGCCTTCAGCCTGCTGGGCATCATCGGCCTGTTGATGATACGCAACGCCCTCTCCGACGCCGACGAGGAAGAGGCCCCCGCGCAATCGCACTCGTTCTGGGTGCTGGCCGTCACGGGCCTGGCCACCAGCATCGACGCCATGGTCGTGGGCGCGGGCCTGGCCTTGCTGGGTGCCAACATCGTCGTCACGGCCGCCGCCATCGGCTTTTCCACCTTCGTCATGGTGACCCTGGGCGTGATGCTGGGCCGCGTGCTGGGCACCATCGCGGGCCGGCGCGCCGAACTGGTGGGCGGCCTGGTGCTGATCGTCATCGGTTGCGTGATCCTGTACGAGCATATCGGCCATCCGGCCTGACGAGGGGGCGACCAACAGGCGCGCACGGCACCAGCGCCGGCGTGGGCGGCGGCGCGCTTTGTGCTACATTCCATACTCTGCATTCCTGTCTCGCAAGGTGACCATCATGGAAACTCTGGAGCTGCTTTTTGCCTCGCTGGTGCGCGAAACGGCCGAATCGATACGCGACCACCACGTCCCTTTTGCCATCAAACACGACGAGCGCGCCTATTTCGAGTGGATGGATGGGCACCCGATCGATGGCTACATCCAGGAAGCGTATCGCGAGATCGAGGAAACAGCCCAACAGATCCGCGCCATTCGCGCTGGGTGAGGACGCTTGCCGCAAGCTACTGCGCGGGGGGCTTTGCGGCTGGCGATGCTCACCGCACCAAAGTGCGGTTGCGCTTCTCAGCCACACATCCCCTCCGCTCGCTACGCTTGCAGCAAGTGTCGATACGCTAGTTGAATGCGTTCAAGGGACGTATTGATACAAATCAAACACTCTGCTGTTCGATACGCGTGGCATGGTCTGGCCTATGACAATCAGGTCTGGAGGCGGCAAACATGGATCAGGAACAAAAACACCAGATCAGGGGTTATGAGTTTCATGTGACGGGGGCGCTGGAGAAGGATGGGCGCTACCGGGGCATGATCTTGATCAGCAAGCGCGGCGATACCCTGCAGGTGTACGCCAAGCCCGTGCTGATTGAAACGCCGAGCAGTTTCAAGTCCGTGCATGCGGCCTTGATCGAGGCATCGGCGTATGCCCAGGAACTCATCTATAACGGCGCCATCAAGGCGCTGCTGCCGGCCGACGGGCCACTGGCCGGAAAACAGGCGCCGCAGCCGCCGGACTTCGTCGGCAACTGACGCTGGCAAGCGCATCCGGCCATCCAGGGTGGCGCGTATAATGACGCGCTTTCCCGGATGGAAACTCAACACCATGGAATTTGTGAATTTACCGCTCGTCTTCCTGGTCGGCTGCGCGCTGATCGCCTTGCTGGCCAAGAAAAATGGCTACTCGTGGTACCTGTCTTTCTTCGTGATTGCCGTGCCCGCTCCCCTGTTGCTGCTGGCCTTGCCCCATGTGCTGGGCGTGGAAGCCGCGTCGCTGACCTCCGTACGGCTGGGCGCGGTGCTGCTGTTCCCGCTCGCGGGCTTGCTGCTGGCCCTGCGGGGCAAGCGCTAAGACCGGTTCAGCGCACAGGTACCCCGTCGGCCAGGCGCCAGCCTATCGACAAGGCCACTTGCTGCGCTTCTTTTTCGTTGCTGCAATCATCGTAATCGCAGGTGTCCGCATACGCGCCGCACGCCTGGTTCTGGCTGATGTACGAGCCGACCCAGCGGCCATCGCGACGCTGGCTGGCCGTGGCGCTGATGGTAAAGCCTTTGTGGATGGTGGGGTTTTCAAAAGACATAATTCCTCCGATGCAAAAATAGCGTCAGGGATCTGACTGGATTCCACTGTGCGCCACATGCCGCCACCAGTCTGTACGTTTGATCACACTCACGAAAAGGACGCACGCGCGCTCGTGCCACATGACGATCGGGTATGATTTCAGCATGTGTGGACGATTCGATCAAAATGACACGGCGCGCGTGCTGGCGTCATCCTTCGGCTGGACGGACGCGGTGTTCGACAGCGAGGCCGAGCCGCACCTGAACGTCTCGCCCGGCACGTACCGGCCCGTGCTGCATATCCAGGATGGCGTGCAGCGGGTTGACGACGTCTTCTGGGGCTACCGCCCCGCCTGGGCCGCGCAAGCCGTGCCCGCCCCCGGCAAGAAAAAAATCCCCATCGCCATCAATGCACGGCTGGAAAAACTCGCCGGCGCCTACTGGAAACCCTTGCTGCGCGCGGGGCGCGGCATCGTCTGCGTCGATGGCTGGTATGAATGGACGGGCGAAAAAGGCAGCAAGCAGCCGTGGCACATCCACCGCAAGGACCGCGCGCCCCTGTTCCTGCTGGCGCTGGCCCAGTTCGGGCCGTACAAATTCAACCGCGAGGAAGCGGGTTTCGTGCTGGTGACGGCCGACAGCCTGGGCGGCATGGTCGATATCCACGACCGCCGCCCCGTCGCCGTCAGCCTGGAAGACGCGCACCGCTGGCTAGCCCCCGCACTCACGCCCGAGCAGGCGCTGCACCTGGCCCGCACCTGCATGCTCGACGTGGACTTGTTCGAGTGGCATGCCGTCGATAATCCCCTCGTGCCGTCGGCCAAACCCAGGGCACCGCCGCCGGCGTCGCCGCAAGGCGCCTTCGACTGGGGATCGGATTAAGGCAGGCGCGCCAGCCGGCGCCACAGCGCTTCCATCGGCCCCTGGCGGAAGTATCTGAGCCAGTAGCGGCTGAGCAGCACCTGCCCCATCATGATGATGAACGCCAGGCCCAGCATCTCGGCGGGACGCAGTGTCGCGCCCCAGCCCAGGCCAGGCCCCTGCAGCAGCCAGGTGCCGAGCAAGGATTGCAGCAGATAATTGCTCAGCGCCATGCGCCCCACGGGCGCCAGCCATGCGCCCAGCCAGCGCAGCAGGAAGGGACCGGCCAGCATCAATGCCGCCACATAGCCGGCCGCCAGCACGGGACCGCCGGCGAACAGGCCCACTTCGAACAGGGCCGTATCGAACACTTGCTGATACGGATCGGCCACCTGCCACGCGACGGCTCCCGCCGCCAGCAGGTTGAACGGCAAGCCCACGCCCAGGCCCACGGCACGCACGCGCCGCCACACGCGCTGGTGACGCCGCGGCTGCGTCAGCCACCCGAGGCGCACGGACAAGATGCCCAGCAGGAACAGCACGATGATATGCGGCAGCATGACGGCGGCGTACAGCAAGGAGACGAGGAAATCGTTGGCGCGCAGCCTGGCCACGGCCCACACACTGCCTTGCGTGTAGGTGGCGTAGCGGGCGGCGAAGTTTTGCAAGTCATGCGCCGTGTCCGGCGCGCCGCCCTGCTGGCCCACGGGAATGAGCAAACACATGAACAGCAAAAAACCGGCCGCCACCAGCCAGGCGCGGTTGCGCACGCGGCTGAGCCTGGCGGATGCCAGAGACAGGATCAGCATGCCGGCCACCGCATATGAGGTGAGCACATCGCCGCTCCAGATGCAGAAACCGTGCAGGAGGCCAAACACGAGCAGCCAGCGCAAACGGCGCCGGTAGGCCGCTTGCGCCGCGTCCCAGCTGCCCAGCTGGCGCCGCAGGGAACGTGTCTGCAGGGCAAATCCGGCGCCAAACAGAAACGCGAAGACGGGATAGAACTTGAACTGCGCCAGCGCCGCCACGCCGAAAATGACGAGCTGGTCGAGCACGGGCGGCTGCGCCGGCAAGGTGCCATAGCGCAAGGACAGCGTGCCCCAGGCAAAACCCCAGATATTCACCAGCAAGATGCCAAACACGGCGATGCCGCGCAGCACGTCGAGCTGCAGCAACCTGCCGGGTTTGGCGCTCACGGAGTTCAGGGGCGCGCCAGGGTCGGGTAATCGCTGACCTGCAGGCGGAAACCGGACGCATCCGATTGCAGCCGCGCCTGGCCGCCGAACGGCAAGGTGACCCGCCGGCGGATGTGGCCGAATTCGAGCCCCGTCAGCACGGGCACGGGCAGGCGCTCGCGCACGTAAGCCAGCATGGCGTCGAAATCGTAGCCCCTGTCCATGGGGCTCAATTTATAGGCGGAAAAGTCGCCGAGCACGACCGCATGCTGGCGTTCGAACACGCCCGCATGCAGCAATTGCAGCAGCATGCGCTCGACCCGGTACGGGTGCTCGTTGACGTCTTCCAGGAACAGGATGCCGCCATCGACCTGCGGGAAATACGGCGTGCCGAGCAGATGCACGAGCATGGCCAGGTTGCCGCCCCACAAGGTGCCCACTGCCTCAAGCCGCGGATTGTCCGCCGCCGTGCCCGTGACCGTGTGCGTGGGTCCGGCCAGGCACGACCACAGCTGGTCGAGCGTAAATTGCTCGGGTTCGTCGCGCGTAAAATCATCACAGACCATGGGACCGGCAAAGCTGGCGCGGCCCGTTTTCGCCAGCAAGCCCATGTGGAAGGCCGTGAAATCGCTGTAGCCGACGAACAGCTTGCGGCTGGCGGCCATGGCGGTAAAGTCGATGTCGGGCAGGATGCGGCTGATGCCGTAGCTGCCGCGCAAGGCGAGCACCACTTGCACGTCCGGGTCGGCGGCTGCCGCGTTGAGCTGCGCCAGGCGGCCCGCATCCGTGCCGCCGAAGCGCTGGAAGCTGTGTTCGGGATCGTAATAATTGTGGACGGTGGCGCCTTGCGCCTGCAGGCGGGCGATGCCGCGCGCCACGGCCGCGTCATCGGGCGCGCAACCGCCGGGCGCCACGATGGCGATGCCAATTTCAGGTGTCTTCAAAATGCCCGTGCCTTCAAAAGTGGTGGGCGCGCCTAGGCCGGCTGGGAGCGCATCTGGGGCGCCATCTTACCTTGCAGATGCACATCGATCAAGGCGAGCAGGCGCTCGATCAGCTGGGGCGGCATGTCGTGCCCCATGCCTTCGATCACTTCGAGCGTGGCGCCCGGGATCAGCGCCGCCGTATCGATGCCGCAGGCGACGGGGATCAGGGGATCGGCCGCGCCATGGATCACCAGCGCCGGGCAGCTGATACTGGGCAACAAGGCCGTGCGTTCGCCCGAGGCGGCAATGGCCACCATCTGCCGCGCCACGCCTTCCGGGCAGCTGCCCCGCTCCAGCGCCGCCTCGATGCGCTGGTACAGCAGTTTTTCCGACACAGGATAGGCGGGACTGCCGATGACGCGCACGGTGGCCGCCATGTGCGCCATCAGTTCGACGCGGCTGGCATTGCGTTTCGGACGTTGCAGCAAGGCGTTGCGCGCGGCCCGCGTGGGGCCGGGCAAGCCGCGCCGGCCGCTGCTCGACATGATGGAAGTCAAACTGAGCACTTGCTGCGGCGCGCGCGCCGCCATCACTTGCGCGATCATGCCGCCCATCGACACGCCGATCACATGCGCCTGGGCAATGCGCAAGGCCGCCAGCAAACCCAGCGCGTCGTCCGCCATGTCATTCAAGGTGTAGGAAGTTTTCAGGGGCCAGCCCAGCAGGTTTTTCACGTAGGCCAGCGGCAGATACGGTTTGCCCGCCTGCGCCATCTTGCTCGACAGGCCGCTGTCGCGGTTATCGAAGCGCAGGACGCGAAAGCCTTGCTCGACGATGCCTTCGACGAAGTCCGCCGGCCAGGCGATCAGCTGCATGCCCAGACCCATGACCAGCAGCACGCACGGATCGTTGGGGTCGCCGTGGCTTTCATAAGCTATGTTGAGGCCGTTCGCCATGATGGTTGCCATGATTGCCTCTCTTCAGGAACCAGCACGCAGACACGATCGCTGCGGCCTTGCAATCAGCATACCACTATTGTGCTTCAGACATGAGACCGGCACGCGGCACCCACACTGAAGTGTTGCCGCGCCGGTACGGCGCGCGGCAACTCTGCTGCTACCTACTTAGCCTTAGGCAAGGAATCAGCCAGGTCCACCCAGCTTTGCGGCTGCGGTTTGCCCCGCTCGCGCACGCCGAAGAAGGAGACCACTTGCGTGCCGTCGTTGTCGAAGAATTCGACGGACGTGACGCCGCCGCGCTTGACGACCCAGCCGCTGCGCAGGGCCGTGTCGCGGATGTGCAGGTTGAAGTCCGGGTCCAGCACATTGAAGAAGCCGCCTGCCGCCATGGTTTTCTCGATCTTGCCGCTGTAGATCTGCGTCAAGCCGTCGTTGCCCAGGAAGACCATGATGGCAACCTTGTCCCTGGCCGCGTTTTCCAGCAGGGTGCGCAGCGCTTGCGGCGTCACGCGCTCGACCACGCCGGCCGGCGCCAGGCGCAGCGCCTGCTCGCGCGTCAAGTGGAATTCGCGCATGATTTGCGCAAACTGGTGCACGTCCGTCATGTCTTTCCAGGCCAGCTGGAATTCCTTGACGTCGATCTCGCTGTCCGGCTTTTCCGCCGCCTTTGGCGCGACGGCCAGCACGTTCAGTTCGGCGCTTTGCTGGGGCGCGCGGAAGGTCGCCACCAATTTATCGTAGACGGCCACGCCCGGCTCGTTGCGCAGGTAGATTTTGTGCACGGCCGTACCGTTGGCGTCAAAGAATTGCAGGCTGCGCGTCGGCTTGCCGTCGCGGCCAGGCTGTTCCACGGCAAATGCATATTTCCAGTTTTCAAAGTGGAAACGCAAGTCGATCTGGCCGCCCAGGTAGCCGCCCGCGATATTGCGCTGGCGCGCCTCCGTTTCCGGATCCTGTTTCGCGTCGGCCTGTTCCGACTTGTCGCCCGCCTGCTTGAACTTGCTGGCCACGCCCGTCGTTTCGATGACGCCGTTTTCATTGCGCGTGATGGCTTGCACCAGGCCCAGGTCCAGCGCGGCGCGCATGATTTCGCGCGGCTGATTGCCGTCCGCCTGCAGGCGCGTCACGCCCTTGCCGATGTTGGTTGCCAGCAATTGCGCTTCCGACACCCCCAGCGCGCGCGCCGCGTCGCGGATCTGCAGCTTCGGTTGTTCCGTGCGCAGGGTGGACCAGCGTTCCGCCAGGGTGGCTGGGGCCGCATATGCGTTTGCAATCAGCAGGCTGCCTAGCAGGGATAGAACGAGTTTGGATAACTTCATAGAGAGACCATTCAATCAAACATGGAAAAAAAGAGGGGCAGGCGCCCCTCCCCGGTAAAAATTTAGAAGTTCACGCTGAGGCTGGCGGCGACGTTGCGGCCCGGCTTGGCGTAGCGCTCGATCTCGGCGCGGCTGGCGGCCGTGGTGCCGGCGGCCAGGCTGCGCGAGGCGGCATAGTCCCAGTACTTGCGGTCCGTCAAGTTGTACACGCCGACGACGATCTTCGCGTTCTTGTGCACGTTCCAGTACGTCGACAGGTCGAAGATGGTGTACGACGGCACGGTGAACAGGGACCCGGCATCGCCGATCAGCAGGTTTTCCGGCGCCTGCTTGGCGCCCGCATGCACGGCCGTCAGCGCCAGGCCGAACAGCTGGTTCGCATGGTCGTAGCCGAAGGTCAACGCCGACTTGGCGGGCGCCACCGAGTTCAGGCCGCCGCTCTCGCCCGTCCGGGTATTGAAGGAGCGGCCCTTGGCCACGCCCGTGGCCAGGTCAACGTGGTAGCCCTGCATGACCGGCGTCCAGGCGCCCAGTTCCGCGCGCAGGGTCAGCTCGGCGCCCCAGGTGCGGGCATTGCCGATGTTTTCCGGGCGGAACAGGCCGCGCGTGATGGTGGGGTAGTTCACCGGATCATCTTTTTGCATCACGTAGTCGATCATGTCCGTGTATTCCGTCTGGTAGACGGACGCGTGCATGCTCAAGCCCCTGGTGACGTCGCCCTTCAGGCCCAGTTCATACGCCTTGCTGGTTTCCTTGCGCAAGTTGGCATTGCCCAGCACGGCATAGCCCTGCCCCGTGCCCGTATAGCTGAAGGAGTCGTAGGTGCCCGTGCGCTCGGCCGCCGTCGGCAGGCGCGTGCCGCGCGTGAAGGTGGCATAGGCGTTCATCTGCGGCAAGACTTCCACGGACAGGCTCAGGCTGGGCGTGAAATACGTGTCGCTCTCTTCGCGCACTTCCTTGGCCGCGTTCGGCACGGCGATCGCATAGGTTTGCAGGTTTTTCGGCTCGTTCTTGCGGTAATCGGCACGCAGGCCCGGCGTCAGCACGGCTTTCTTGCCGGCCAGATTAAAACTGAGATCGTCGCGCACATACAGGGCCAGCTTGCTCGTGTCCATGTCGGCCATGCGGTTCTTGTTGGTGACCTGATGCTGGCCCGTGGCGACGATGACGCGGTCTTCGCGCCACGGACGGCGCGTTTTCAGCTGTTCCAGCTGCACGCCGTACAGCAGCGCATTGTCCGCATTGAGCTGCTTGAACGCTTCCGACGTCAGGCCGATGCTGTCATTCTTAAAGCTGGTATCGATGGAGCGCTGCGCCGGACTGCCAAACGTGTAGAGGCCTTGCGTCTTGTCGTCGGTCTTCGCGTTCTGCAGATACACTTTCGACGTCAGGCGGTCGAACAGGGCGAAATCCTTGAGCACTACGTCGTGGCCCAGGCTCACGCGCGTACGCTTGGTGGTGGAATCCTGCTGCACGCCCGTCGGGTAATACGCGCTGACCTTGCTACGCAGATCGCGCTTGTTCTTGCGTTCGAACATGTCGACCGTCAAGTCCAGCTTCTGTTCGCCAGGCAATGTCCACACGAGCTTGGACAGCAAGGCGTTCGAATGCCAGTCGTCCGGGTTGACGGGCGTGGTGCCGCGGCTGTCCATCTGCTCGCCGTCGCGGTGCACGTAGACGGCCAGGCCCTGCAGATTGGCGCCGATTTTGGCGGCGCCCGTCAGGGTGTGCGCATTGCTGCGATCGGCCGTGGCGCGGCCGTATTTATAGGCCACGTAATGGTCTTGCCCCTCGCCCAGGTAATCCTCGGGCGACTTGGTGATGAAGGCCACGCCGCCGCCCAGGCCGGGATTGGCGCCGCCGGCCGCCGTCGTGCCCGAATCGATGCGCACTTCGCGGAAGGTTTCCGGATCAAAATAATCACGGCCCGTGGCGAAAGCGTTGAGGGTGTTGCCGTCCGGCTTGGGCGCCGCGTCGGGCAGCGCGATGCCGTCGAGCTCCAGGCTGACCCGGTTGCCTTCCAGGCCGCGGATGTTGTAGCCCGTATTGCCGGAACCATCCCACACGCTGCCGCTGCCCGAGGCCGCCGCTGGCGCGCTGATCAAGGGTAGATAGCGCACGATGCCGCCCATCTCGGTGACATTGCGGCGCTCCAGGTCGTCCGCCGTGACGACCGTCTTGGTGCCGGCGCGGCGCTCGTAATCCTGCTTGGCGTTGACGACGATTTCCGGGAAGACGGGCAGCTTGGCCGGCTCCTGGGCGGCCGTGCCCGCATTGATGGCGGCCGTTTGCGCGGCCACGGGCAACAGCGGCGCCGCAAACAGGCCCAGCAAGGCGGCGCGCAGCACCAGGTTATGACGGCGGGCAGGAACGGGAGATACGACGGGCGCAGCGGAGCGCTGCAGAAGCACTGTAGTCATGGTGATCCGGTGTAAGAGTGGAGGCTGGCTCTTGAACCCGGATCGATAACGATAATGTTAGCGATGCGTAAGGGAAGTTTGCTGGCGAAAACAATACTGTAACACGAATCATTCTCATTTGAGAATGGCAATTGGTCTAGACAGATGTTATTTCGCAACAATTATAAAAATGCCAGCCGGGAGGGCTGGCAAGGCACGGCACACCTACCGGCAAGGCCATGGAGGCCCTGCCCTGTCCGCTGTCAGGCCGGCGGATTGGCCAGCTTGCGCGCTTCCGCCTGGGCCCGGCGGCGCTCGGCAAAGAAGCGCCGGAGGAAGTCGCCGCACTCGTCGGCCAGCACGCCGCCAACGATGGCCGTCTGGTGGTTCAGCGCCGGCTGCTCGAACAGGTTCAGCACGGAACCGCAGGCGCCCGTCTTCGGGTCGCCCGCGCCGTAGACCACGCGCGCCAGCCGTGCATGCAGCATGGCGCCCGAGCACATCACGCACGGTTCCAGGGTCACGTACAGCTCGCAGCCGGGCAAGCGGTAGTTGCCCAGCTTTTCAGCGGCCGCGCGCAAGGCCATCACTTCCGCGTGCGCCGTGGGGTCGTGGCGGCCGATGGGCTGGTTGTAGCCCACGGCGATGACTTCGCCATCCTTGACGACGACGGCGCCGACGGGCACTTCGCCCAGGTCCCACGCGTGCTGGGCCTGCTCCAGGGCCAGCTGCATGTAGCGCGCGTCCTGCGCGCCAGCGTGCGTTTCACTCATCGGTCACTTCGGCCCAGCAATTCGGCGTTTCGTGCAGCACCAGCTTATGCAGGTGCAAGCCCGTGCCGAAATGGTCGGTGAACGCCGCCTTCAGTATCTCGAAGGCGATGCGCGCCAGGTTTTCCACCGTGGGGATGCGGTCGATGACGACGGTCTTATGGTCGGGCAGGCTGGCCAGGAAATCGCGCACGGCCGTGTCCTTCTCGTAGACGAGGAAGGCGTGGTCCCACACGTCGACCAGGTGCTGCTTGGCCAGGGTTTTCACGTCGGAAAAGTCCATGATCATGCCATTGTCGGAATTGCCTTCCGCTTCGATGACCTTGCCGACCAGGGTGATTTCCACCGTGTAGCGGTGGCCGTGCAGGTTGCGGCACTGGCTTTTGTGGTCGGGAATGCGGTGGCCCGCGTCGAATTCGAGCTTGCGTGTGATAGTCAGCATATTGTTTTATTAAGGTATTTGCAGGAGTTTATGGGTTTGCAGGCTCAGCTTCCACTTCGGGTTGCTTTTGCACGTCTCGATGGCCAGCTTCATGTTGTGCGCGGCCAGGGGGCCGTCCATCGCCTGCACGAAGAAGTTCTCGAAATCCAGTTGTTCGTAGGCGGCCAGGTCTTGCTGGAACTGGGGGATGACGACCTTGATCTCATTGCCCTTGTGGACGACCAGTGTCGAGCCCATCTTCGGGCTGACGCAGATCCAGTCCACGCCGGCGGGCACGGGCAAGGTGCCGTTGGTTTCGATGGCGATGGTAAAGCCCACCGCATGCATGGCGTCGATCAGGGCCGCGTCCAGCTGCAGCAGCGGCTCACCGCCCGTAAACACCACGTATTTGCTGGGTGCATAGCTGGCCGGCCACAGGCTGTCGATCAGCGCGGCCAGTTCCTGCGGCGTCTTGAACTTGCCGCCCAGTTCGCCATCGGTGCCGACGAAATCCGTGTCGCAGAACTGGCACACGGCCGTGGCGCGGTCGCTTTCGCGGCCCGTCCACAGGTTGCAGCCGGAAAAGCGGCAAAACACGGCCGGACGGCCCGCGTGCGCACCTTCGCCCTGCAGGGTATAAAAAATCTCTTTGATGCTATAAGTCACTGTATTTCCTAAGAGCTGGCTGACGCATCGCGCATGGATGCGGGCGCGCCCGGCGCAAAACAACAAGGCCGGGGCCGGAGAGCCGATTGACAACCCTCTATTATATGCCGCCACGACACTTCCCGTGCAAATGCCGTGCCTGCCGCCTGGCGCCGCGGCATCCGGCAGCAAGAAAGCCACAGCGGCAGGCAAAACTGCGCAGCTTTTGCGTTTAGACAATATAAATAACCCAAGGTTAATATATTTTCTGTAATAACATTGCCCGTTGGAAAACATTTAGGGAGCGAGAAAATGATGCAACGCTGGCTGCGCCCGCCGTGTCGCCTGAGCATTCTGGCTTGCCTGGCGGTCACTACTCTCGCTTCCCTGGACGCCGGTTACGCCGCCGGTCCGATGCTGCCGACAAGCACGCCCTTGCCCCTGATACTGGTTTGCGCCATCCTGTGCGGTGCGCTGGCGCTGCTGCTGTGGCGCCAGCACCGCCTGGCGCTGCGCCTGCGGGCGCTGGAACAGCTGCGCGCGGACACCGAGCAGGACCGCCTGGCCAGCGGCCAGCAGCAGGCGCGCGAACAGGAACGCCTGCGCATCGGGCGCGACATCCATGACGACCTGGGGCAGCATCTGCTGACCTTGAAGATCGACCTGTCCATGCTGCAGACCAGCACGCATGGCGTGGCGCCCCAGCTGGCGCAGCAGCTGGCCGTGATCGTGCGCAATGTCGACCTCAGCATCGCGGCGCTGCGCTGCGTCATCCATGACCTGCGCCCGCCCGCGCTCGAAGCGGGCCTGCAGGCGGCATGCGAGGAACTGCTGGCCGACTTCAAGCGCACCACGGGCATCGATTGCCGCTGCGATTACCGGCTCGATGCCGCCGCCGGCCGCGCGCATGGCGCCCTGCTGTACCACGTGGTGCAGGAAGCGCTGGCCAATATCGCCCGCCACGCGCGCGCCACGCATGTCCAGCTATGCCTGCGGCAAGCGGGCGGCAGCGTCGAGTGCCGCATCGGCGACGACGGCGTCGGGCTGTCGGGTTCGCCGCCGCGCCTCGGTTGCGGCCTGTCCGGCATGCATGAGCGCGTGGCCGCCGCCGGCGGCAGCCTGCACATCGACAGCCGCAGCGGCACCGGCACCACCTTGCGCGTCTCGCTGCCCCTGCCGGTCTGCCACGACGCGGCGACACCCCATCGCTGAAAGTATTGCTCAATATCAACACCTTCGGCCCGCCACGCTGCATCATGGCCAACGAGCCAGCCCCCTCATTCACCCCAAGAAGGATGCTTACATGCCGGATAGCCATGCACATGCCAGCGCATCGCCCTGCGATGAAGCCCAGGGTTTCGCCGTCAAGATGATGGAATTGCTGGTCGTGCCCACCTTTGTACTCGACGTGCATGGCCAGGTGATGATCTGGAACCGCGCCTGCGAGCAGTTGACGGGCGTGCCTGCGGCCGAAGTGCTGGGCACGCGCGAGCCGGGCCGCTGCTTTTACAACGACGAGCGCCCCACCCTGGCCGACCTGCTGCTGGCCGGACGGGGCGGCGACATGCGCGCCCTGCATGCCCAGCTGCAATACCGCAGCAGCACGGGCAGCAATCTGTGCGCGGAAAACTGGTGCGACATGCCGCGCACGGGGCGGCGGCGCTACCTGGCCGTCGATGCCAGCCCCATCTACGACAACCACGGCGAACTGATCGCCGTCGTCGAAACCCTGCGCGACATGACCGATGAAAAGCGCGCGCACGTGGAACTGGAACGCCTGGCCACGCGCGACGGCTTGACGGGACTGGCAAACCGGCGCTGCTTCGACGACACCATCCTGGCCGAGTGGCAGCGCGCCCAGCGGCAGGACCAGCCCCTGTCGCTGCTGATGGTCGACGTCGACAATTTCAAGGAATACAACGACAGCCACGGCCACCAGGGCGGCGACCTGTGCCTGCGCAAGGTGGCCGGCGCCGTGGCCAGCGAAATGCGCACGAACGACCTAGTGGCCCGCTACGGCGGCGAAGAGTTCGCCGTGATCCTGCCGAACCAGTCGCTCAAGGGCGCGGCCATCGTGGCCGAGCGCATCCGCCAGCGCGTGGAGCGGCTACAGCTGCCGCGCAAGCGCCCCGACGGCGCCTGCGTCACCGTCAGTATCGGCGCCGCCACGGCCCTGCCCGGTCCCGGCACCGAACTGGGCCAGCTGATCCACACGGCCGACTGCGCCCTGTACCGCGCCAAGCACCTGGGCCGCAACCGCATCAGCCTGCCGGAAACGACGCTGACCTGACCACCTGTCCCTGCGGCACGCCTTGCCTGCCCTGACGGGGCCGCCCCTTCATGCCAAAACGCCTTGCCCCTATGCACGGCGGCACGAATATTCTATGCTGCGGCGTTGCACTTTCATAACATCCAATAAGAAGGAGCCCCCGTGTCAAGAATCATGCCCGCTTTATTACCCGCTTTCGCCCTGGCCCTGTCGGCCATGGCTGCGTCGAACCTGGGCGCCGCGCCCGTCAAACCGGCCGCAGCCCACAGCGCCGCCGCCGGCAAGGCCGATCTGCTGCCATTCAAGGCGACGGAAAAAACCCTGGCGAATGGCTTGAAGATCATCATCGTGCCGACGGGCTTTCCCAACCTGGTCTCCTTGCAGATTCCCGTGCAGACGGGCTCGCGCAATGAAGTCGAGCCGGGCAAGTCCGGCTTCGCCCATTTCTTCGAACACATGATGTTCCGCGGCACCAAGGCCTATCCGCCCGAGAAATACCAGGAAGTCATCACCCGCGCCGGCGCGCGCCAGAACGCCTACACGAGCGACGACCTGACCAATTACCACACGACGTTCGCGAAGCAGGACCTGGAAACCGTGCTGAAGGTGGAGGCGGACCGCTTCCAGCACCTCGACTATGCGGAAGACGCGTTCAAGACGGAATCGCGCGCCGTGCTGGGCGAATACAACAAGAACAGCGCCAATCCCGTGTCGAAACTGTTCGAAGTGATGCGCGACAGCGCCTACACGACGCATACCTACAAGCACACGACGATGGGCTTCATCCAGGACATCGAAGACATGCCGAACCAGTACGCGTATTCGAAGCTGTTCTTCGACCGCTGGTACCGTCCCGAGCGCACCACCATCATCATCGCCGGCGACGTGGAACCGCAGCAAGCCATCGCGCTGGTGGAAAAGTACTGGAGCGGCTGGCAGCGCGGCAAGCAGCAGGCGGCCGTGCCCGTCGAACCCGCGCCGCGCGGCCCCGTCTACAAGCACGTGGCCTGGCCCACGCCGACCCTGCCGTGGGTAGCCGTCGGCTTCCACGCGCCCGCGTTTTCCGTGAAGGACAAGGACCAGGCCGCCCTGGCGACCCTGCTGTCGCTGTCCTTCGGCCGCACCTCGCCCCTGTATAAACGCCTGGTGCAGAATGAACAGAAGGTCGACCAGTTGTTCGAGATGACGCCGGACCGCGTCGATCCCACCCTGGCCGTGCTGGGCGCGCGCGTGAAAAACATCGACGACGCCGTCTACGTGCGTGACGCCATCCTGTCCACCGTGGCGCGGCTGCGCGACACGCCGGTGAGCGAAAAAGACCTGGCGGACGCCAAGTCGGCGGAAAAATACGGCTTGATCCGCTCGCTCGACAACACGGAGCAGATCGCCGGCACCCTGGCCTCGTTCGTGCATTTCGACCGTTCCTACGCCACCATCAACCAGTACTACCGCCTGATCGACACGCTCACGCCGGCCGACCTGCAGGCGGCCGCGCGCAAATACCTGACGGACGACGGCCTGGTGGTGACGACCCTGTCGCACCAGCCGATGGCGGCCGCCATCGCCGCCACACCAAAGCTGGCCAGCCTGCTGCCGGCCGCGTCAAATGCAAAATTCGACGTGCTGGTGCAAAAGTCGGCGTTGCCGCAAATCCGCTACAAGCTGCTGTTTATAGCCGGTTCCGCGCAAGACCCGCAGGGCAAGGAAGGCCTGGCCGCGCTGACGGCCGCCATGGTGGCGTCGGGCGGCTCGTCCGAGCGCAAGATCGACGAAGTCAACCAGGCCCTGTTCCCGCTGGCCGGCAGCTTTTCCCAGCAGACGGACAAGGAAATGACGACGTTTACGGGCTCCATCCACAAGGATAACTGGACCCAGTTCAACGCCATCGCCCTGCCCCTGCTGCTCTCGCCCGGCTTCCGCGAAGACGACTTCCGCCGCTTGAAGGATGCGCAAAAAAATGCACTGCTGCTGGACCTGAAGGACAATAACGAAGAGGAATTCGCCAAGGAACGCCTGCAAACCAATGTGTATGCGGGCACGCCATATGGCCATCCCGTACTGGGCACGGTGGCCGGCATCGACGCCATCACCCTGGACGACGTGAAACAGTTCTGGAAAAGCGCGTACGCGCAAGGCGCCGTCAAGGTGGGCATTTCCGGCGACGTGTCCGACGCCATGACGGCGTCGCTGACGCAAGCGCTGGCAAGCTTGCCGGCCGGTCCCGGCTTGCCCGCCACCGTGAAACCGGCGGGCCGCAAGGCGCAGGGCCTGGAAGTGGAAATCATCGAGAAGAACACGCGCGCCACGGCCATCTCGTTCGGCCTGCCTTTGGAGGTGACGCGCACGCATCCGGACTTCCCCGCCCTGTGGCTGGCGAAGACATGGCTGGGCGAGCACCGCGCCTCGAATTCCTACCTGTACCAGCGCATCCGTGAAATCCGCGGCATGAACTATGGCGATTACGCGTACATTGAAGCCTTCCCGCGCGGCATGTATCAGTTCTTCCCGAACCCGAACCTGGGCCGCAAGGCGCAGCTGTTCGAGATCTGGATCCGCCCCGTGGCGCCGGACAACGCCCACTTCGCCCTGCGCGTGGCCCTGACGGAATTGGGCAAGCTCATCGACAACGGCCTGACGCAGGACGATTTCGCCACCACGCGCGACTACCTGATGAAGAACGTCTTCGTCATGACGTCGACGCAGGACCAGCAACTCGGTTACGCGCTCGATTCGCAATGGTATGGCACGCCCGAGTTCACCAAGCTGATGCGTGATGGCTTGTCGAAATTGACGGTACAAGACGTCAACCGCGCCATCAAGCAGCATCTGTCGGCGAAGAACCTGTCCGTGGTGATCGTCGCCAAGGATGCGGCCGGCCTGAAGGAAAAGCTCGTCAGCGACGCGTTTTCTCCCATCAAGTACGACGGCAACAAGCCGCAAGCCCTGCTCGATGAAGACAAGGTCATCGGCGCGATGAAGCTGAACCTCCAGCCGGCGGCCGTCACCGTGACGCCGGCGGCGCAGGCGTTCGCCCAGTAAGTGGGTGCCAGAGCGACCTCGTCCGATGCAGAAGGTCGGACGAGGTTGACCTGGCATTCGGCGCGGCCAAACGCGCCTTCAGGCCGCCAATCCCGGCCTTGGTCGGAAAGTGGCATCTTGGCAATCTGGTTATCCGCATACTGTTTTCAACTCTTCCCGAGTGAAAAACATGACAAGGACAACCATGAACCTGCGCCTTTCCCCTCTTTACGCCAGCTGCCTCCTCGCCGCTGCCGCGCTGCCCGCCACCCTGTACGCCCAGGCGCCGGCCCTCGCCGGACAGTGGCAATTCGGGACGGCGACGGGCACGACCACGACGAATAGCGTCGAGGCCGACCTGATCGACACGGGCATACTCGACATTACCGAAGAGCAAGGCGGCATGCGTGCGACGATCGCGTGGCTCGATGAACGGGGCCAGCTCACCTCCCCACGCACGGTGCACGGGACAAAAGGCCCCGCCGGCACCGTTTTCCGGCATGGCGGCAAGCGCGTCAGCACGGGGCGCAACGGCAAGGAGGTCAGCACCGAGGTGACGATACGCTGGACCTTGCAAGCGAAAGGCGACGTGCTGAGCGGCGAACGCCTGGTCGAAACCGATGAGAACGAGCCCAAGCCTGTAAACGGCACGCGGCTCAGGGAACGCTATGTGCCAGCGGCTTTGCCCGCCGCGCCAGCGGTAGCGGCGGCAGGCGGCGCCGCTCGCGGCCCATCCACGCCGGCCGAGCGCATGCGCGTGGTGCGGATGGCGAAAGAGGCGCAGGGCGCCCCGCTGGCCGTGCAACAGCGCGACGGCGCCTGGCTGGGCGCATGGGTCGATGCCATTCCCGACCTCGCGTTCGACGCCGGCATGCCCGATGACTGGCTGAGCACCGCCCCCGCGCCGGCCACGCGGGCGGCGCTGCGCTTCCAGTACCTGGCCAGCGTGATGGCCTTCCAGATCAGCCACCCGGAGCAGGCCCGGCAGCAAGGGGAGCGCGACCTGGCGGGCATGCAGGGCGTGCTGCGCGCCTACGAATCGCTGCTGCGCCAGGATAAGCTGAACCGTGCCGCCAAGCTGGATGCGGCGCTGGCGGCGCGCCGGCAAGGCACATTGCCCGCCTTCCTGGGCACGTTGTCCGGCAGGGATGCGCGCATCGAAGCCGCGCCAGCGCGCTCCGGCGACGCCACGGCGCGCAAGATCGTGGCGCTGGGCACCAGCGAGCCGCGCGCGATGGACTGGCTCGACATCCTGAGCAACCGCTTCGGCGGCCGCATGGCCGGCAGCGATGCCTACACGCATGCGGCGCAATGGGCACGCATGCAATTGCGGCAATGGGGCGTGCAGGCCGAACTGGAAGAGGCGGGCCAGATGTCAGCAGGCTTCAACCGCGGTCCCTGGTCGGGCAGGATGCTGGCGCCCCGGGAGCTGCCCTTACGCATGGCGACGCCCGCCTACTCGGCCGGCACGCGTGGCGTGCAGCAGGGCCTGGCAATCGTGGGGCCGGCCACCTTGGAAGAGGCACAGCAGCGCGCCGCGCAGTTCCAGGGAAAATGGGTGCTGATCGGGGGCGAAAACAGCGGCGGCGGGCGCGATGGCAGCGCCATCCAAAAGCCCAGGGCCATCACCAGAGTGCTGATGCAGGCCGGCGCCCTGGGCACCCTCCAGTCCGGCGAGGAACCCCTGTACGCCGCCAGCGCGGCGCCCGCCACCTGGGCGTCGCTGCCGACCTTGCCCGACATCAAGCTGGCCGCGCCACAGTACGCGGACATCCGCCAGCGCCTGGCGCACGGCGAGGCCGTCACCCTGGAGTTTGATATCCGCAACTGGTTCTACCCGGGTCCGGTGACGTATCACAACGTCGTCGCCCGCATTCCTGGCTCGGAAAAATCCGGGGAAATCGTGCTGATCGGCGCCCACCTCGACAGCTACGATAGCGGCACGGGTGCGGCAGACAATGGCGGCGGCGTGGCGACCATGCTGGAAGCGATGCGCCTGCTGGCGCTGTCCGAAGCGAAGCCGCGCCGCACCATCATGCTGGTGGCCTTCGGCGCGGAGGAAATCGGCCGCAAGGGTTCATTCGCATTCGCCGAACGGCATGCGGGCGAAATGAAAAACATCGTCATGATGCTCAATCGCGACGGCCGCCCCGGCGCCATCGACGGCATCGCCGTTCCCACGGCCTGGCAACCCGTGTTTGGCCGGGTGGAACGGGCCCTGCAAGACGTCCACCCCGTGTTCGACTTCGCCGCGACCATCAACGATGTGCCGCGCGACGCCAGCAAGGCGATGAATGCGCGGACAGGCAGCGATGATGCCGTCTTCAGCCTGCATGGCGTGCCGACGCCGAAATTTAGCGTGCTCGGCGATTTCGACTACGGCCGCGTGCATCACACGGTACAGGACACGTATGAGAACGTGCTGCCTTTCGGCGCGGCGCAGCAATATTCGGCCATCGCCATCGCCCTGACCGCCTACGAGGTGGCGAATGCGCCGGAGGAACTGAGCCGGAACGGCTACTATCGCGCCGCCCAAGCGGCACAATAGACGTCCGTGCCCGCGTCACTCGAAGGGATTGGCCACCGACGTCACCTCGGGCGGCGGCAACTGGTCCGGCAACTCCTGCTTTTCCAGCTGGGCCACCACGTCGGTCAGCAGTTTTTGCAGCTGCCTGGCCAGCGCCAGGCCCGGCTTGTCCAGGGTCAGGTCGATGTCGCCGCTGAGGCTGATGCGGTCGACCCGGTTTTCGATGGTCAGGCTGCCGATTTCCAGCACATCGCTTTCATTGGCGTAAGGGACGAATTTCTTTGCGCACATGGGATTTCCTTTTTGACGGTCTTGTTATTTCTTGGACTTGCTTTTCACCTTGGGCAAACTCAGCATGCGCAGCTTCTGCTGGCGCGTCAGCGACGGTAACAGATCGATGCCTATCCTGTCTTCCAGTTGCGCAATGCTCAGCACTTCATACGTCTTCGTGTCGACGTTTTCAATGAAGTAGGCGGCGCCGGCACGCTGGCGCGGACTGTACACGGCCTTGTACAGATGGCTGGGCACGATCACCCGGCCCACCTTGCGCAGGTTGCCGCCGATGAACGCCGGTCCCGTGATCACGTACAGGTCGCCCTCCTTCTTCGCCATCTTGCGCACGGCGCCCTCGATGCCGGCCCACACATAGCGGTTGTTGCGCGCGTCTTGCGGCACCATATTGGCCAGGGTAAAGCTGTCGCGCTGGCTCTGGCGGTCCGGCATGTCGCCGTTGGGCGCCATGTGGCCACGGTCGAAGCCGCTGCGCGCATAATCGGCCAGTTCCGCGCGCTGGGCGGCGGGCAGCTTGCGTTCGGCATGAAAGGAGTTTTCGCGCGACAAATCCTGCGCCGCTTCCAGGTTGTTCGCCGTCAAGTGCTCGGCCGACCACAGCGGCGTGCGCGTGATACCCGAGTGCATCACGCCAAACACGTTATAGCACAGCTCTTTGGTCGCCACGTCCAGCTTGGGGTTGGTGATTTCCGGCTTGCGGCCGTCGACGTAGTGGGCGGGACAGGCATCGGCATGCGCCAGGTTCGCGGCAAAGGCGGAAGCCAGCACGCCGCACGCCAGGGTCAGCCTGGCGATCGATCGTTGAATCATATTTCCCTTTGAAATCTTTGCAGGCCAGCATTCTAGCGGACGCGGGCTCCCGCCACAAACCTGGCGTGCGCGCCTGTGCGGGGCGGCAAATTGGCGTGCAGGCGGGCGTGCAGGCGGCCCTGCGCAAAGCCGGCGCAAATAAAGGCCAACAGGCCGCGCACGGCCATTCATATCTGCTAAGATTGCCTTGATTCGTTCGCATCGACCATTCAAGATTTGGAGAGCATATGATCAAAAAAACCCTGCTGCTGATCGTTGTCGTCGTCGCCGCCATCCTCGGCTATGCCACCACCAAGCCCGACACCTTCAGTGTCCAGCGCGAAATCACCATCAAGGCCCCGCCCGAGAAAATCGCCGCCCTGATCACGGACTTCCATTACTGGGCCGCCTGGTCGCCGTGGGAAAAGCTCGATCCCGCCATGCGCCGCACGTTTACGGGGCCGGCCAATGGCCTCGGTGCCCAATATGCGTGGCAAGGCAATGACAAGGTGGGCGCCGGCCGCATGGAAATCACGGAAGCGGCCCAGCCCGAGCGCACCGTCATCAAGCTGGACTTCCTCAAGCCGTTTGAGAGCCACAACACCACCACGTTTACCATGGCGCCCGAGGGCGACGGCACCAAGGTGAACTGGACCATGACGGGCCCCAGCCCTTACGTCAGCAAGGTCATGACGGTCTTCGTCAGCATGGACAGGATGATCGGCAAGGATTTTGAAAAAGGCTTGAACAACCTGAAGGCGGCGGCGGAACGCTAAGCCCGCCCACCGCCAGCGGACACAGGGCCCGCGCGGCCCTGTTGTATTTGGCACGCCCCCTTGCGGGTACCGTCAGAACTGCTCGATCCAGGCCGCCAGGTGGTCCGGCGTGAGCGCCGGCTCGGCCTGCACCACCTTGCCCTGCAAGCCCAGTTCCGTTTTGCTCAGCTGCAAGGACCAGCCGCGCCGCGCCAGCCACAGCAAGCTGGCCAGCCAGAACGAGTGGATGGCCGAGACGGGCATGGTAGTCGGCGTTTCCAGGAATTCCGTCAGCAGGCGGCCATCGAGGAACAGCGCCGTGCCGCCCTGGTTTTGCAGTGCCGCGCCAAACACGGGCAGCAGCATGTCGATCGCCTGCTCCACGCCGCGCCCCGGATGCTCGCGCTCGAGCGTGTCGAGCTGCTGGCGCACGGCGGCGGCAAAGGCCGTGCCGCGGAAGGCTTCCGAACTGACCAGATCGGCATAATCCATCAGCAGCCAGTCCGGCTCGGGCGGCGTGACGCCGGCCGTCAGGGCCGCCGACAGATACGCTTCCACGGGCAGCTGCTGTTCCGGACCAGCCAGGCTGGCGCACAGCGCATACAGGGTGCCGATGCGGTTGGCGACGGCTTGCCGCTGGCGCACCATCAGCTTTTCACGCAGCAACTGCGCGTGTTCATTGCGCAAGCGCGCCAGTTCCAGCGCCTGCTTGAGCTCCATGCGCAGCGCCGCGATATCCCACGGCTTCTGGATGTAGCGGTGGATCTGCCCCTGGTTGACGGCTTCCACCGTGTGCTCCAGCTCGGAATACGCGGTGGTCAGGATGCGCACGATGTGCGGATGGCGGTCCCAGCAATACGACAGCAGCTCGTTGCCGTAGGCGCCAGGCATGCGCTGGTCCGACACCAGCACGGCGATGCGGTCGGCTTGCTCGTCGAGGATGCGCTTGCCTTCCTCGACCGAGGTGGCCGTCAGCACCTCGGCCAGCGGCGCGATGGCGCGCTGGAAGTATTTGAGGGCGTTGGCCTCGTCATCGACGTAGAGTATCGTCGGCAAGCCTTGCGCCGGCTCACGCTGAGCCGGTAAACGCAGATTGGCGTCAATCATGCTCGTTCCTTATATGTACTGGAAAATTCAGGGTGACCGTGGTGGAACTGCCAAATTCGGTGGCGATATCGAGGTTGCCGCCGAACGACTGCATCATGCGGTGGCAAAACACCATGCCCCAGCCCTTGCCTTCGCCGCCGCTGCTGCTCAAGGGGTCGATCAACAGCTGTTCGACGATCTCGGGGGCGATGCCGGCGCCATTGTCGCGCACCGTGATGCGGCCCGCATCGATGCGGATGCCGATCGCCGGATGGGCTTGCTCGCCGGCCGAACGCAAGGCATTCGCCAGCACGGAAGATAAAATCAGCGCGACGCAATTGGGCGACTCGGCAATGGAGAAATCGTCGCCCACCTCGACCGCGATGGCGGCGCGCTGGGCCGTGCTCAAAGGATAGCTGTCGAGCAAGGCGTCCAGCAGCTGGCGCGCGCTGCCGGCGCGGCGTCCACCCTGCATACCCGGCCCGCTGCTGGCCAGGCGCACCGTGTCGACAAAGCTGGCCAGCACCGACAGGCAATAGCGCGCATTGTCGTGCATCAAGGCGGCCGCCTCGCCGATCTCCGCTTGCGGCGTGGAATCCGCCTGTGCGCGCCGGGCGATGCCGCGCGCAAAATTGGCGATGGCCGCCAGCGGCGTGTTCAATTCATGCGCGAGGAAGGCCAGCGATTCCTCCATCGCCACCAGGCCCTGGCGGCGCGCGGCCCGCTCGCGTCCCGTCTGCACGGCCAGCTGCAGCGCCGTTTGCATGGCGGCCAGATCGAGCGGCTTTTCCAGCAGGCGGAATAAGGTGCCGCCGTTGATCAGCTCCAGCAGCACGTCCTTGTCCGCATACGCGGTGACGAGCATGCAGACGATGTGCGGATAGCGCTGCGCCACGTCCTGCAGCAATTCGCTGCCCAGGCGGTCCGGCATGCGGTAATCGGTGACGAGCACGTCGATGAGGCCGGCCTCGTCTTCCAGCAAGGCCAGCGCCGCATCGACGCTGGGCGCCGTCAGCACGCGGTAGCGCTGGCCGACGGCGCGCTCGAAATACTTGCAGGCGAGCGCTTCGTCGTCCACGTACAGCACGCTGGCGCGGCTATCGTTGTCCATGCTAGCGGCCCTCCCAGTCGGAACGCTGCAAGTCGAAATTCATGCTGGCCCATTCGCCGAGCACGCTTTCGGCGCTCAGGGTGCCGCCGTGGCGCTCGATCACGCCATAGCTGATGCTCAGGCCCAGGCCCAGGCCCTGCCCCACTTCGCGCGTGGTAAAGAACGGCTCGAACACGCGCGCCAGATTTTCCGGAGCGATGCCGGGGCCGTTGTCGCGCACGCTGATGCGCAGGCGGTTGTCGTCCCAGTGGGCCGTGACGCGGATCTCGAACGGCGGCGCATTGCCCTTGCGCATGGACAGCACGGCATTGCCCAGCAAGTTGATCAGCACGCCCACGATGGCCGCCTCGTCGCCACGCACCAGGGTGTCGACCGGCAAATCGTGGCTGATGCTGACGTTCTTCGTTTCATGCCCCACGAGGCGGATGGCCGCGTCGAGCGCGCTGCGGAACTGGAAGTGCCCCGTTTCCAGCTGGTTGCCGCTCTTGCGGTAGGCGAAGGTTTTCAAGTCCGAGACGATGTGCTGCACGCGCAACATGCCCTGCTTGGCGTCGGCCAGGCATTCGCTGACCAGCGCGCTTTGCTTGGCGGCCGGGTCTTCGATGGCCACCTCGATGGCCATCATGCAGAAATTCACGGGGTTATTCACTTCATGCAACATCCCGGCGGCCAGGGTGCCGATGGCGGCCATCTTCTCTTGCTGCAGCATCTGCCCCTTGATATCGGCCAGGCTTTTATTCGTTTCTTCCAGCTGCGTGTTCTTTTGCGCCACTTCCGCCTTCAGCTGGAACAGCATGAAGCGGGCGCGTTCATTGAAATAGGTAAACACGGCGCTGATGCTGGCCGACATGATAAGGAATAAACAGTTAACGACAAACGTGCTTGGCAAGTCGAAGCCGCCCGCATGCCAGGCGCAGGCAGCCACGTACAGCAGGCAGGAAATGGCGCCAAAGACCATATTTTGCCACAGGCCGAAGGCCAGCACGATGCCCGACGAATAAATGGCCAGGGTCATGCCCACATAATAGATCGAGGTGGCGCCTTCCGTGACGGCGATCATCCAGGCGATCATGATTTGCGGCAGGATCAGCCAGACAAAGGTCAGCCCCTGGATGCGGTCTTGCGCCCAGCGCGTGCGCATGGCCAGCACGACGCAAAAGATCAGCACGGACACGAGGATGCGCGCGCTGGTAAACGCCGACTGCTTGTCCGGGTACAGGGCCGAATCGAGGCCCATGCCCAGCAGGATCAGCACGATGCCCGTGTAGGCCCCGCCGCGGCTGAATTCCAGGCGGAAGTCGCGCAAAACGGCCGTGTAGCCGGCATGCAAGCCTGGGGTATCCATCATCAAGGAATGCTCACTTCCGCAAATACATTCACGCCCGTGGCGTCGACATAGATCAGCGGATCCGTCGCATGCTCGGGCAGCAGGGCCGACAGGCCCGCTTCATCGCGATAGATCAAATGCCACTCCAGCAAATGCTCCATGCCGAACTTGCCCGGATTATCCGCGTGCACATTCGTCACCAGCAGGCGCCCGCCCGGTCCCACGCGCGAGGCGAAGTGCAGCAGCAGGCGCGCGCACACCTTGTCGGACAAATAATCGAACAGGCCGGCGCAATACACGGCATCGAAACTGCCGGGCAAGCCCGTGGCGCCGGAGCCGTGGCGGCGCTTGAGCAGGTTATGCACGGAGTCATGCACATAATCGATCTCCACCACGCGCCCCGTGCGCTGCATGATGGTGGTCAGGCGCGCGCGCGTCCAGTCCAGGGTCTCGCTGCTGAAGTCGACCAGCTCGAAGGCCAGCCATTGCGCATCGGGACACGTTTCCAGGAAACGCTGCACCTCGATGGCCGGGCCGCAGCCCACGTTGAGCACTTTATACACGCGCCCGGCGGCGCGCGCCGCGGCCGCCTTCTGCGCCAAAAATTCCGTCAGGATATCGATGCGGTTGCGGTGCGCCGTCGCCACGGCCGCCTGCAGGAAGGCGGCGTTGACGATCTGAAAATACGTGCTCGGGCCCTGGCGCGGATCGTCCAGCAACTGATTGACCATCTGGTAGTCGCCCGCATAGCCGAGCGGCTTCGTAAACGTGCGGAAGACGAAGGGCGCGCGCAGGATCAGCGGATGCAGCGCCGCCTGGGCGAACGCGCGGTGGGCCGGCGCCCGCTCCTCTTCGACCAGCGAAGCCTCGGTTTCGAGCTGGCGCAGGTACAGCTGGGTTTGTTCCATCAGGGGCAAGGCCAGCTCGTCGAAGATATCGGGGCGCAGGCGGCCGTTTTCCTTCGGCAGCGAATCGGACAGGTCGACCTGCTCGACCCAGCGCGCCACTTCCGACAGGAAGGCGCGCATTTCGTTGACGACGATCTGGTAATCGCGGCGGATGCGGAAGCGCTCGCCCCAGCCGGCGACAAAGGCGCTCGACTCTTTCAACACGGCGCCCTTGACCACGACCACGTCGCTCAGCTCGCGCCACTCGTCGATCAGGGTCACGGAAACGATGGCGGTCAGGCCCGTGTTGACGCTGCTGATGACGACGGCCTTGCCCACGTAGGCGTTCTTCGCCCCCATGCGCACCGTCACGTCATTGAGCACCTCGCTGACCTGCACAATCGAGTATGGATTGTAGATTTCCATGACCAGCGAATTGCGCTGCAAGTTGAAAATCGTGCCGCGCACCGCCTCACCCTGGGTGTTGCGGAAACTGACGACTGGATCGATCTGCGATTGTGAATACACGATTGAGCATTATCAAGTTGCCTGGTTTCCGGCGCACCACACTGGTGACGCCAGCTTCCAGGCTGGGTTAAGGCACGGCACACCGGTCGTCTGCCGCCGGCCCGCCATCGCGATGGCGCTGTCGCGGCGTCGCGTGGCGCCGTGCCGGAGCGCCTCAAAGCGCGTCTGTTCGCTCTCTGATCGAGTGTACTATGGATGTAGCAGAACGGGCAATTGTTCCCGCAGGAACGACTGTCCGTGGCGCAGGCGCGCAACGCCGGCGTTCATCCCGCCACGAACAGGGCCAGCGCGTGACGCAATAGTTGCGGCGTTTGCCCCGTCCAGCGTTTGAACGAGCGGCGGAAGTTGGTGGCATCATGAAAGCCGAGGTAGGCGGCCACGGCATCGTTGTCGTAGCCATGCGCCTGGAACAGGTAGATCGCCTTGTGCGCGCGCACCTGGTCCAGCTCGGCCTGGAAATGCGTGCCATGGCGCGCCAGATGGCGTTTCAGGGTGGCGGGACTGACGCCGAATTCCTGCGCCGTGCGTTCCAGGGTCGGCGCGCAGCGGATGTTCGCCAGCAGGTAGTCGTACAGCGCACCGAGCAGGCTGGCGGCGGGCACGGGCGCCAGGGCCGCCGCGCGCAAGGCCAGCGCGGCCGCCGTGGCATTGCCGCGCGGCCAGGGCTTGTCGAGCCAGCTGGAATCGATGAGCATGGCGTCCACCTGGCAATCGAAACGCAGGGACTGGCCCAGGTGCACTTCGTGCTGCTCCACGTGGCGGGGCCGCGCGCGGTTGAAACAGAAGCGCCATGGCAAGGACTCGCCCGCCAGCCAGCGGCACATGGCCGCCAGCGCCGTCATGTGCATTTCCACCAAAAAAGGCAGCTGGCTGGGCGCGCCGAACGCATCGACCCAGTACAGCACGTGCATGTCGCCCGCCACACGCAGCCGGGGCTGCAGCAGCGGACACAGCAAGGTATGGAAGTCGCACAGGATGGTCAAGGCCTGGCGCAGATTCTGCGCCTGCAGCAAGGCGTGGCTGGCCGCGCCGTAATGGCCGGGCAGCATTTGCTGGCCCAGCATGAAGCTGGTGTCGGCACTGTCGAGGCCGCGCGCCACGTTGGCCAGCAACTGCAGGTATTGCGCGGCGCTGACCTGGCTTTCCGCGGACGGCAGCGCGCCGCCGTCCAGGCCCGTACCCTTGAGCAAGGGCGCCGTGGCCAGGTCGCGGCTGCGCGCATAATCGAGCACCAGCGCCGGCTGGTGATGGGCCGCGATGCTGGGGTCGCCCTGCTGGTTCAGCGGCATCAGGCGGGCGCGGCGCTGGCGGAACGCGGCTGCGGCGTTTCCACCGCCCGGCTCAGCTCGGCCAGCACCACTTCCGGCACGCCTTCGGTGAGCGAACACGCATGCCGCAGGCTCAGGCGGATTTCGCGGTTGTCGTTGGCATGGTGGCGCATCTGCCCCACCATGGCGCACAGGTGGCGCGCCTTGACGGCCGCATCCTCGCGCGACACGCCCGGCATCAGCACGGCGAAGCGGTCGCCCGCATACCGGCACAGCAAGTCGTCATTGCGCAAGTTCAACAACAGCATGTGGCCCACGGCTTGCAGCACGCGGTCGCCTTCGCGGTGGCCATATTCGCGGTTAATCAGGTGAAAGCTGTCGATGTCGAGCAAGACCAGCGCGCAATCGAGGCCGGGGCGGCGTTCCTGCTCCAGGCGCATCTGCGTGCGCAGGTAGCTGGCGTCGGCCAGCTGCGTGATGCGGTCGAAGGCGCGGTGGTCGCGGAACAGGCGTTCGCGCTTTTGCAGGTGTTCGTTCAGGCGGAACTGTTCCAGGCGCCAGTAATACATGCCGATCGTCAGCACCAGCATGCCAAACGGGATCAAGGCTTCCAGCCAGTTGTCCCACACGGCGCGCTTGTCGACGGCAAAGAATTCGTCCAGGCAATCGGCCCAGGAACCCAGCATGATGGCGCACAGGCCGCCGGCGATCAGGCTCGTCACCCGCCCCCGTGGACGGCTGCTGAGGGTAAACAAAAACCAGATGCCCGCCATGACGGCCGTGCCGCCTTCGCAGACGATATCCATCCACTTCCAGATGGCAAACGGTTTAACATGGCCCAGTGTGGCGTACAGGAATAAAAACAGGGGCAATGCCAGCGCGGCGGCAATCAGACTGTTACGGTGCAACGGCAGCATGTGGGGAACCTTTAAAAGTGGTGCTGTCGCCACGATAGCGCCCGCCCATGACGGCACGATGACATGCCCCGCGCCCGTGCGGCAGGTGCAAACGGCTCAACATCAGCAGCGCGGCGCAGGCAAATGCGGCAAGCCGTTGCCCATGCGCCCCGCGCCGGCAGGTCAATTCAGCTCACCCCGGTTCATTTCCGGCTGGAAAGCGTTCACCCGCCGTTGTTTTCAGGGTGGCAAGCCCTTGCCTGTCACGCAACCGTCATATTTGCTGCCTAGAATCCGCCCGGTTCCTTCCTCCCTAACCGAGCTCTTCATGAAAACCATGCACCCTTCCTTCCCCTCCCCGCTGCGCCTGACGGCCGCGGCCCTGGCCGTCATGGCTGTCTTCAGCGGCGCCAGCCAGGCACAAGCACAGGACGACGGCCAGCCGGCCGCCACCGTGGTCGTCAGCGGCCAGCGCGCCAGCCTGCGCAACGCCATCGCCGCGCAAGAGAAAGCCGACAACATCATCAGCGTCATCAGCAGCGACGATATCGGCGGCTTGCCCGATAAAAACGCGGCCGAGGCACTGGCCCGCTTGCCGGGCGTGTCCGTGCAGCGCGACCAGGGCGAAGGCCGCTACATCACGGTGCGCGGCCTGGGCCCGGACCTGAACGCGGTCACCATCAACGGCGCGCTGGTGCCGTCGCCGGAAGCGGGCCGCCGCGCCGTGGCACTCGATATCCTGCCTGCCGGCCTGATCCGCACGCTGGAAGTCTCGAAAACCTTGCTGCCGGAAATGGACGCCAACTCGCTGGGCGCCACGGTCGAGGTAAAATCGCTGTCCGCCTTCGACTTGCCGGGCAAGCTGCTGTCGGCCAACGTGGCCGCCAGCCATGATGAAAAGACGGGCAAGACCAGCCCCAGCGGCGGCGCCCTGTGGGCCCAGCGCTTCCTCGACGGCAAACTGGGCGTGGCCGCCGGCCTGAGCGCGGAAAAGCGCTCGTTCGGCTCCGATGACGTGGAAACGGGCGGCGCCTGGAGCAAGGGTAAATTGTCAGGCCTGGAATTGCGCGACTACCTGCCCGTGCGCAAGCGCGGCGCCCTGGCCGTCAACCTCGATTACCGTCCCGAAGCGGGCAACAGCTGGTTCTTGCGCTCTTTTGTGAGCGAATTTTCCGACGATGAAGTGCGCGACCGCCTGACCATCAGCAATATCGCGGGCGGCAGCCTGGCCGAAGGCCAGACGGCCAGTGCGCGCGCCGAACGCCGCATCCGCCAGCGCAAGTACACGCAGCAAGTGCGCTCGCTCGTGCTGGGCACGCAGCAGAAATCGGGCGACTGGACCCTGGACGTGAAAGGCGGCCTGAGCCGCGCCACGGAAGACACGCCGGAATCCTTGAACGACGGCCGTTTCCGCGGCGTCAGCAACTTTAACGGCATCAGCTTCAACGGCACCGAGCAACCATTGTTGAGCGGCCCCGCCTCGCTGTACGATCCGGCCAGCTATGCTCTGAACGCCATCACCCTGCAAAAGCGCTATTCGAAGGACAATGAACACCACGCGCGCATCGACCTGGCGCGCAAGTTCGACATCGCCACCCTGAAATTCGGCGCGAAAGTCAGCCGCCGCGAAAAAAGCAATGACACGGATCAATGGGCGTATAACAGCAGCAAGGCTTCCAGCGGCAATTACTGGGGCGCCGGCTCCACCTCGATGAGCGCCTTCGTGCAGGGCCACAATCTCGACTACGACCTGGGCAACATCGGCGTGGCGCTGGACCCGGCCCTGATACGCGCCAGGGTCGCCGGACTGGACCGCGACAAGGCGCGCCTGGCCACGGAATCCATCATCAACGATTACCGCATGCATGAAGACATCAACGCCATGTATGTGCAGAACAGCTATGACTTCGACGCCTGGCACATCCTCGGCGGCGTACGCGCCGAGCGCACCAGTTTCGAGGCCGCCGGCTCGCAGGTGGACAGCGCCGGCGTCGCCACCGCCTTGACGCGCGAGCGTTCGTACACCAACTGGCTGCCAAACCTGCAAACCCGCTATGACCTCGATCAAAAGACGAGCGTGCGGGCCGCCTGGACGCAAGCCGTCGTGCGCGCCAACTTCAGCCAGCTGGCTCCGGGCATCAGCCTGGCCAGCAACACGGAAGCCGTGATCGGCAACCCGGACTTGAAACCCTTGAAGGCCAACAACCTGGACCTCGGCATCGAGCGCGTGCTGGGCAACGATGGCGTGATGTCGGCGTATGGCTTCTACAAGGACATCAAGAATTTTACATACACGACCAACCTGGCCGGCACGGGACAATGGACGGGCTACACCACGGCCACCTCGTATGCGAACGGCGACGCGGCAAAAGTCAAGGGCATCGAACTGGCCTACATGCAGCCGCTGCGCATGCTGCCTGCGCCGTTCAACAAGTTGCTCGTCGGCGTCAACGGCACCCTGAGCACCTCGCGCGCGCAAATCGGCCGCTTCGACAAGGCGAGCAACAAGCAGATGAACCGCGACATCCGCCTGCCCGGCCAGTCGAACCAGGTGATGAACCTGATGCTGGGATATGAAACGGGACCCGTCAGCGCCCGCCTGGCCCTCAACTACAAGTCGCCTTACCTGCTGGAAATGGGTGGCGATATCCTCGACCAGAGCCAGGACCATATCGTCGCCAGCCAGAAGCAGCTCGATTTCTCGCTGTCGTACCAGATCAGCAAGCAGTTCCAGGTGACGTTCGAGGCGGCCAACCTGAACAACGAAAAATACTATGTCTACCAGGGCACGAAGCAATACAACGTGCAGAACGAACAATACGGCCGCACGTTCAAAGTGAGCCTGAAAGCCAGCGCCTTCTGATGATGATTTCAAATAACATGAAAAAAACCGTACTCTGCAGCGCTTTGCTGGCTGCCTTCTGCCTGGGCGCCAGCGCGCAGGCCGCGCCCGCCAACGCCTTGCCGGCCTTCACGCAGGAGGCGGAAGAACTGGCCCGCCTGCCCGGCGGCGGCTGGCTGACGTTGGACAAGCACGGCTTGCGTCTGTTCAATGCGGCCGGCCAGGAACAGGACCGCATCGCCGTGCGCGCCAAGCAGCTCGACACGCGCATCGATGGCGGCAAGGTGCTGGCCGTGTTCCTGGAAGCGGACACGCAGCGCCCGCTGCCCGTGTCCGTCGACGTGCAGGCTGGCAAGCTGGTGAAACTGGCGCCGTTTCCCGTGCCGACGTTTTCCGTGGAAGCGTCGTGCCTGTACCGCGACGCCCAGCAGCTCGATCATCTGTTCTTGATCGGCAAGGATGGGCAGGCGGAACAGTGGGTGATGCAGGGCGAGCAGCGCAGCCTGGTACGCAAACTGGCCTTGCCCCCGCACGCGAAACATTGCCGCGCCGACGATGGCGCCCAGCGCCTGCTGGTGAGCGAGGCCAACATGGGCGTATGGGCGTATGAGGCCGAGTCCGAAGGCATGGGCAAGCGCGAAGTGGTGGCCCTGCGCAAGCCGTATGGCCAGCTGGACGGCGGCGCCGGCGCCTTGGCCGTACTGCCCGGCGGCGTGGCCGTGCTCGACGGCAAGGCAGACAAGCTGCACCTGTTTGCTCATCAAGGCGGGCAGTGGACGGCGCAACCAACCCAAACCGTCGCCTTGAACGTGCGCAAGGGCGACAGCCAGCTGGCGCTGGACAAGGACGCCTTGCTACTGCGCGGCAAGAACAGTTGGCAGGCGCGGCCCGTGAAATGGACAGGCAAGGCGGAAACCTCGCCTGCGGTGGCCATCATCGCCCCGCAAGCGCAGACGGAACCGATGGCGCGCCAGGGCGACGCGGCCGACGACCCGGCCATCTGGCTGTCCAGGAACCCAGCCGATGCGCGCATCCTCGGTACCAACAAGAAGCAGGGACTGCTCGTCTACGACCTGCAAGGCAAGCAGACGCAGCTGCTAGAAGTGGGCCGCCTGAACAACGTCGATGTGCGGCAGAATATCCAATTGAATGGCAGCAAGGTCGACCTGGCCGTGGCCACGCAGCGCGACGACAACAGCATGATGTTGTTCACCATCAATGCCAGCGGCGAGGTGGCGGAAGCGGGCCGTTTTGCTACCGGCCTGAAAAGCATCTACGGCATGTGCTTGTATCAGCCAGCGGCCGGCGGCGTGCAGGCGTTCATCAACGACAAGGACGGCACCTTCCAGCAATACAGCATCGGCCTGGAAGGCGACAAGTTCAGCGCGACTCTGTTGCGCAGCTTCAAGGTCGCGACGCAACCGGAAGGCTGCGTGGCCGACGACGCCAACGCCCGCCTGTTCCTGGGCGAGGAAACGCGCGGCGTGTGGACCACCTCGGCCGACGCCGCCAAGCCGGACGCACTCACCATGGTCTTGCCCGTGGGCGCGAACCTGGCGGCCGACGTGGAAGGCATGGCCATCTACCGCCAGCCGGGCGCCAAGCCCGGCACCGGCTACCTGATCGTCTCCAGCCAGGGCGACAACAGCTACGTGGTGCTCGACGCGCAAGCGCCCTACAAGGTGCGCGGCCGCTTCAAGGTAGGCTTCAACTTGCCGGCCGGCATAGACGGCACGTCGGAAACGGATGGCCTCGACGTCACCTCCGCCAACCTGGGCGGCGCGTATGCGCAAGGCATGCTGGTGATCCAGGACGGCTACAAGCGCCTGCCGGACGGACCACAGAACTTCAAATATGTGGCGTGGGGGGATGTGGCGAAGGCCTTGAAGCTGGAGTAATCAGGCAGGAACGAGGTTGGGCCTGCCAGGGAGTGCGCCTCATTGGGGCGCACTCCGGTCCTGAAAGGACCGGCCCCGCTACTGTGTGCGCGGCATATCAATATGAAATGGCAGCCGTTTACCGCATAAGTCCACCATGCCCGACACGAGCAGGCGCCGTGCCGACAATTCAACAATGTTGACGGCCGACACGTCACCATACTCCATCATATAGATACCCGATTCCTCTGCCTCGGGATGCATATCCAGCATCCCGATCGCCAGCGCTCCTCCCTGCCCTTCCGGTATGCGCAAGCCATGCAGGAAAAAGGCCGGCGGATACAGCGCCCACGACCACTCCGCATCCTCCGGCTCGGTCAAGCGCATAAACACATCGTCGTCGCCATGAATATCGATGTTTAGCTCCAGCATTCCGCTGCCATGGGCTTCCAAGCTAATGCTTGATTTCGTTACATCCACTTCAAAATTGGTGTTGCCGATACTGAAAACAGTCATTCAATACTACTCCTGAGTTACAAGCAAATATACGGTGCGATAAACAGCAAGAAATGCAGAATTGCCCTGTCTTCACCATATTCATTCAACTATTGTTAATGCGCACAGCAATGACATTAAACTTTACCGCCTTTAATAATGTCAATGAAAGCAAGAAAGGGCCGTTTACTCCGAAAAACACGTAAAATTTGTAATGCCCGCTTCCGCCCCGAAGCGGACAATTTCGATCTGGCCGATGCGGACCTTAGAGGCACGCAGGTGCCCACATACAGCCAGGTACAAATGAAACAATAAGGTACGCTAAGCAAGACCAAACGCTAACGGCCACAACCCAAAGCAGTTTCCTCACCAAAGAATAGGAAAAATAGCTTACGGTGAGAACTGCAGCACCCAGTGCCAGAAAGAGGGAAATTGGCTCAATAAATTCAGGGAAGGGCCACGGCAGCCGGTACTGCCAGTACATCAGCGCGATTTTGGAGACGGGGACACATCCTGCTGCGAAAGCAAGCGCCGGGACGCTCGCATATCGAGGGCGTACTTTAAAATTCATGCTATCCATAAATGCCCGCTGTTGGCCGATTGCCGACTCTTTTAGTCAAAATTCCGATTAGCATTGGTATCGGTCTTTGATGTGCTCATTGTAGTAAATACCCTTGGAGTAGGCACGCATGAACGCAGCATGCACATTTGGAGGTACTCGGCAAAAATCATAACTATGTCCCTGCTGGAATTGGATGCGCATGTGAGCTGTTTGCTCGTCGTAACCAATTGCAACAATGGCGCTGGAATTTACCCGGACCATTTGCATGGCAGCTCCCGAAAGTGTTAAGACTCAAAATGGTAAAGGCTGTTCGATTAGGAGCGGCTACTTCTGACCATTAGTAGTAAACGATTCCACAACTGTAGCGTATCTTGCAACATGATATCGAAAAAGAAGCCGCAATGCACCAGTCATGTCAGCAACTACCTCGTTAAATCTCCCCGGCTTACCAATCTGCCAGCGACTGCCAGCCTCAGGCATATTAAAATACCGTCCCATGACCTCCCCCGCCTCGACCTCCTCTCTCCCCGACAGCATCCTGCTCCCTTCCCTGGCCGTTCTGGGAGGGCAGATTTCCGTCAATCTGGGGGCGGCGATTGCGAAGAATCTGTTTCCCGTCATCGGGGTCGAGGGGATTACGGCGTACCGCGTGGGGTTCTCGGCGCTGATCCTGCTGGCCATCTTCCGGCCGTGGCGCTACCGGCTGACGCGCAAGGATGTACTCAATTTGCTCGTCTATGGTTCCGTGCTGGGGCTGATGAACTTGCTGATTTACCGGGCGTTTGCGCTGATACCGATCGGCATCGCGGTTGCCATCGAGGTGACGGGGCCGCTGGCCGTGGCCATGCTGTCGTCGCGCCGGCCCCGCGATTTATTCGCCGTCGCCTGTGCCGTGTTCGGCTTGTATTTGCTGCTGCCCCTGCAAGGCAGCCCGGGCAGCCTGGACCCTGTCGGCGTGGCGTATGCGCTGGGCGCGGCCCTGTGCTGGGCGATGTACATCATCTTCGGCAAGCGCGCCTCGACCTTGCAGGGCGGCCAGGCGGTGGCCTGGGGCATGACGGTGGCGGCCATGGTGACGGTGCCCATCGGTGTCGCGTATTCGGGCACGGCCCTGCTGGCGCCATCGATTGCCTTGATGGGCCTGGCAATCGCCATGCTGTCCAGCGCCCTGCCGTATTCGCTGGAAATCTTTGCCCTGCGCCGCTTGCCGCAGGGCGTGTTCGGCATGTTCAGCAGCGCGGCGCCGGCCGTCAGCGCGCTGGCCGCCATGGCCGTGCTGGGAGAATTGCTGAGCCTGACCCAGTGGCTGGCCATCGCCTGCATCGTGTTCGCGTCAGCCATGGCGGCGCTCGGTGCACAGGGCGGCAAGCGCTAAGTAATCCTCAGGAAATTATTGTGAATTTATGACGAACAGAACCGAATGCTATGCAAGGCACCCGCTGCGACGCAGACAGGCAGGTTTTGATGCCGACCTGTAAAATATGTCAGCGCTTGCCATACAGCCCATTCAGTCCAATTCCAGTCCAATTCCGCCTCGCCAATGACATCCCCATTTGCTTTTCGCTTGCTTTTCCCTCTGACCGCGACAGCCCTGCTGCTGGCGCCAGCCGCCATGGCCAACGCGGCCGCGCCTGCCGCTAAGCCTGCCGTGCAGGGCAATGCGGAAGCGGGCAAGGCGGCGTTTCGCAAGTGCGCCTCCTGCCATCAGGTGGGCCCATCGGCGCGCGGCGGCTTCGGCCCCAAGCTGACAGGCGTGATCGGCCGCAAGGCCGGCACCACTACCGACTACAAATACTCGGCAGCCATGAAAAACGCGAATATCATCTGGACCGAGCAAAACCTGGCCGCCTTCCTCAAGGCGCCCAGCGATTTCATTCCCGGCAATAACATGCGTTTCTGGGGCATCGGCAATGCCCAGCATGTGGCCGACCTGCTGGCCTACCTGCGCACGCAGTAAGGCGTAAAACCGTAAAAACGCAAGAAGCCAGGTATAAAGCCAGACAGGCATCAGGCCAAGCACAAGCATGGCGCACGCAGGCAGATGGATCCGCATCGCTCCCCTTAGCGATCCAAGGCATCGAACACGCCCTTGCGCTTCTTGTGCGCCGCCTCGTATTCGCGCAGGCGCTTGCGCTGGGCGGCAGACAGGCCGTCCAGCTTGTCGCGTATCTGCGCCACCGTCAGGTGCTGATAGCCGGCAATCGGCAAGTCGCTTGCCGCTGGTGCGTCAGCCGCCTTGGCCGCAGGCTTGCCCGCCCCTTCCTCGCCATGTGCCTCCTGCGTTTCACCCGCTTGCGCCCTTTGCTTGTTCACGATGCGGGCCGCGACTTCGTCCTCGCGGCCCGGATAGCGCCCTTCCCGCTTGAATTCTTTTTCCAGCTTCCTGAATTCACGTTCGCGCTTGGGACTGGCACCGACAGGCATGTCACCTCCCGCCTAAGGCTTGGCCGGCAGCTTGCGCACGCACAGATAGATGGAATACAGCGCCGCCAGCCCCACCAGCACGTACACGCCGCGCGACGCCGTCGTCATGGCGCCCAGGATGCGGGCCACGATGTCGATATCGAACAGGCCCACCAACGCCCAGTTCAAGCCGCCCACGATCAAGAGGATCATCGAGATCCAGTCGACCACGTTCAGGCGCTTTGCCGTCATTTCCTGTTTTGCCGCACCGTCCGATCCTGCCTGGATATTCGCCATATCAACCTCCTGATAGAAGAAAGGACCCGCCGCCGGGTCGCTGCAAGGAACAGTGTAGGCGCGGCGCCGGCACGCGCTAGTCGGACGATGCCGGGTATCGGGGTAGGAGGGATCTGTAATCAGGTGGGTGATTTTATCTGGCAACAAGCCAGCCCACAGTGGCGGGCAGCGGCATCGTACGGTCCTTGTGATGCCAGAGTTTGCCTTGCCAGGTCATTGCTGCAGTTGCTTGTACATGATGGTGGTGGCGTCCAGCCGGTCGCCGGCCGGCGCCAGCGCATAGCCGGGGATGCTGCCCGCCACCACGTAACCGAGCGACAGGTACAGCGGTTCCGCGTGGTCGCCGCTGCGCGTGTCCAGGGTCAGCAGGCTGCGCGGCAAGAGGCGTGCCTGTTCTTCCAGCGCCTGCATCAGCTGGCGGGCGATGCCATGCCGTCGAAAGGCGGGCGCGACCAACAGCTTGCGCACTTCGGCCCGGTGCGCCTGGTTGGGATTGGTGTCCCAGTCCAGCTGCACGGCGCCCGCCACCTTGCCCGCCACTTCGGCCACCAGCAGCAGGCGCACGCCGCGCGTCACGGCAGGCAGCACATTGTCCGTCCAGAACGCCTGGCTGGCCGCCACGTCGAACGGCAGGATAAAACCGATGCTGGCGCCGTCGTGCACGCAGTCTTGCAGCAAGGCGCCCAGCTCCGGCAGGCGGTCACGAATATCGGCGGAACTGAAACTGCACAGCGATGGGGACATATCAACCTCAGACGATGAACAAAAAATAGCGGGCGCCGCTGTCGGCTGGCGTCATGAACGCGCTGGCGCCATGCAATTGGTAGCGCAGGCAATCGCCGGGCATCAAAGCGTGGGAGCGGCCGTCGACCGTTACGTTGAGCTTGCCGTCCTGCAGCAACAGATGGTGTTCCATGCCGAGCCGGGGCGAGGCCGCGTAGGTGATCGTCACGCCCGCACCCAACTCGCATGCGAGCGCTTCGCCGGCCAGCGCGCGCGACGGGGGCGAGACGGAGCGGCGGACAAAACCGGTCTCCGGGTCCGTCCACACGCTTTGCTCGGCCCGCCGCAGCAGGGGCGGAAAATCGTCCTCGACCATGCGCAGCAGGCGCGACATGGCCAGGCCATACGCGGCGCACAGCTTGCCCAGCACGCTAGTCGTCGGGCTGACTTCGCCGTTTTCCAGGCGCGACAAGGTTGCACGGCTGACCTGGCTCAAATGGGCCAGCTGGTCCAGCGACCAGCCCCGCTCCACGCGCAACTGTTTTAATCGCGCGGCCAGGCGCTGTTCTGTCTCGCTCTCTGTGAGCGTTGAATTTTCCATATAAGGGAATTTATTCCATATATGGAAAAACGTCAAGCCATGCGCGAGGCGTGGCGGCACAGTTCCAGAAAACCCCTCAAACGGGGCGAGAGGATCTTCTTCGATTGGCGGATCAGATAAAAGTTGCGCTCCAGGGGCGGCAGCATGGTTTCCAGTTCTACCAGTTGCCCGCTGGCCAGCAAATCGGCCACGACGACCCGCGACAGGCAGGCGATGCCGAGACCGGCCGCCGCGCCATACTTGATCGCTTCCGAATTGCTGAACTCGCCTGCGGCGCGCAGATAGTGCAGATACGGCACCAGCGCTTGCTCCACGGCTTCGCGCGTGCCCGAGCCCGCTTCGCGCAGCAGCCAGCCCGCCTGGTTCAGCTCCGCAAAACTGAGCAGATGGCGGAACTGCGCCAGCGGGTGCGTGGGCGCGGCCACGATCAGCATCTGGTCCGTCAGCCACGGCTCCACCAGCAAGCCCGCTTCGTGGCACGGTCCTTCGATCAGGCCGATATCGACACGGAACTCCGCCACGGCGGCCGCGATGTCGGCCGTGTTGGCAATCGTCACCTGCGGAATGCTGCGCCCGTACTGCTGCGCCGCCTGGGCCAGGATCTGCGGCAGCAGATAGATGCCTATCGTCGTGCTGGCGCCGATTTGCAGACTGACGGGCACAGACGGGTCGGCGCCCGCGAACTGGCGTTCGATGCTGGCGGCCCCGTCGCGCATCTGCCGCGCCTGCGGCAACAGCAGGCGGCCATTGTCGTTGAGCAGCAATCGCTTGCCCACGCGATCAAACAGTTGCGCCCCGAGCAGGGTTTCCAGTTCGTTCAGGGCCGCGCTGGTGGCCGATTGCGACAGCGCGATCAGCTCGCCGGCCGCGCTGGTGCTGCCGGTGTCCGCCACGGCCAGGAAAATCTGCAGTTGCCGCAAAGTCAAAGCCATGCTGTTTCCTCTCTCAATTTACCTATTTTTCAGGTTAAACATACAAAAACAATCCGTTTTACCATTTAATCAGCGAACTGTACAGTCATGCCATACGAACCAAGAACCATGGAGTACGGCATGTCTTCCCTCTCAACAAGCAACACAACAAGTTTCAGCGACCGCTACGGCCGCCTCCTTCCCGGCCTGCTGCTGAGCGGCATCATCGCCTGGGGCGCCATCGCGCTGGGCAAGCTGGAATGGATGCAAAGCCACGGCATGAGCGCCCTGACCCTGGCCATCATGCTGGGCATTGTGCTGGGCAACAGCGTGTATGGCGGCCTGGCGCCCACCTGCGGCGCGGGCGTGGCTTTTTCCAAGCAGACGTTATTGCGTCTTGGCATCATCCTGTATGGCTTCCGTTTGACCTTCCAGGACATCGGTCAGGTGGGCCTGGCCGGCATCGCCATCGACGCGCTGGTGCTGACGTCCACGTTTGGCCTGGCCATGTTCCTGGGCACCAGGGTGTTCAAGCTGGAACGCAACAGCGCCATCCTGATCGGCGCGGGCAGCTCGATCTGCGGCGCGGCGGCCGTGATGGCGACGGAACCCGTCGTCAAGGGCCGCAGCGAGGATGTCACCGTGGCGGTCTCCACCGTCGTGGTGTTCGGCACCATCGCCATCTTTCTGTATCCCGTGCTGTACCAGCTGAACCTGGGCTGGCAAGTGCTGGGCGCCACGCCCACGGCCTTCGGCGTGTACATCGGTTCGACCGTGCATGAGGTGGCGCAAGTGGTGGCAGCCGGCAAGTCGATCGGGCAAGAGGCGGCGAATGCGGCCGTGATCGCCAAGATGGTGCGCGTGATGATGCTGGCGCCGTTCCTCGTCATCCTGTCTGCCCTGCTGGCGCGCGGCAAGGCCAAAGATGGCAGCCACGACAAGGCGGCCAAGCTGGCCATCCCCTGGTTTGCCTTCATCTTCATCGGCGTGGTGGCCTTCAATTCGCTGGGCCTGTTGCCAGCCAGCATGGTCGCCACCATCACCGACATCGACACGGCCCTGCTGGCCATGGCCATGGCGGCCCTGGGCTTGACCACGCACATGTCGGCCATCCGCCGCGCCGGCATCAAGCCCTTGCTGCTGGCCGGCCTGCTGTTCTGCTGGCTGATCGCCGGCGGCGCCGCCATCAACCATGTGGTCGCCAGCCTGTTTGCCTGAAGCAAAGCCTGATTCAGGCGGGGCCGCCGGCGCGGGAGCCGAAAACTTCGTACAATAAGCGTGTTTTGACTCCCCAATCCGGCTCCGGCCCCACCCAGGAACACCCATGCACCTCTCGAACTGGCTGCTTTTCTGCAGCGTCGCCCTGCTCGTCACGTTTTCTCCCGGCCCGGCCGTCTTGCTGGCCATCTCGAATGCCATCGCCGTCGGCCCGCGCCGCGCGATGATCAGCAGCATGGGCAATGGTTTTGGCTTGTTCATCATTTCCGGCGTGGCCATGGCCGGCATGGGCGTCGTGCTGGCCACCTCGGCCACGGCCTTCATGCTGCTGAAACTGGCCGGCGCCCTGTATCTGGTGTTCCTGGGCATCAAGCAATGGCGCAGCAAGACCAGCGTCGTGGCCGATGCGCCCGTGGTGCAAGGCGCGGCGAATCCCAATTCGTTCTGGAAACTCTTCCGTCAGGGTTTGACGGTCGCGCTGACCAATCCGAAAGCCATCCTGTTCTTTTCGGCCCTGTTTCCGCAATTCATCACGCCGGGCGAGCCGGTGGCCATCCAGTTCACCGTGCTGACGACCTCGTTTGTCGCCTGCGCCATGCTGGCCCACTTGTTCTACGCCAACCTGGCGCGCCTGCTGAAAACCCAGCTGGCCACGCCGGGCCGCGCCAGGTTGTTCAACCGCATCACGGGCGGCGCCTTCGTCTTGCTGGGACTGAGCCTGCTGCGCCTGCGCAGCAAGGCCGCATAAGGTCACTGCGCCGATAGAAACGCCTCGATGCTGGCCGCCAGGGCCAGCGGCGTCTCATTCATCGGATAGTGTCCCGCATTGCCCAGCACCTCCAGCCGGGCTTGCGGGTACCACGCCAGATACGTGCGGCGCATCAAGTCCGCATCAAAACGGGGGTCGTGTTCCCCCACCAGCGCCAGCAAGGGCAGGTTCGGCGCCGATCCTTGCACTTCGCCGCTGAAATCCGTTTCGCTCCACGCGAGAAAATAGGCGGCGAACGCGGCCTGATCCGAACTTTCCCACGAATACCGCGCCTTCCAGTCCAGCCAGGTAGCGGACAAGCGCCCGCCCGTGCTGCGGTCGATGATGGCGCGCCGCGCCTGCACATTGCCGCTGGCGTCGAGAAACAGCGCGCGCGCCGTCCCCTGCAGCGCCACGCCACAGCTGGGCACGGGCGCCACGGCCACCAGCTTGCGCAAACGCAAGGGCGCCAGCAAAGCCAGCCGTTCCAGCGCCATGCCGCCCATGGAGTGACCAACGACGCTGAACGTGGCAAAGCCCAGCGCATCGGCCAGCGCCAGGGCGTCGCGGGCGACCTCTTCCATCGAATACTCTCCCGCCGCGCCGCGCATGCCGCCATAGCCGCGATTGTCCATGAAGACATAGCTGAAAGCGCCGCCATCGAGGGCCGCTTCCATCGGCGCAAACGCGTGCGCGTCGCCGAACCAGCCGTGCAGGACGATGACGGCGTGGGGGCCATGGCCCACGCGATGATAGGTATTGTGCATGTTCACTCCTGAAAAAGAGTGTGATGGTAAGCGGCCGGCAAGCGGCCCGCCTTCGATGGCAGGTCAAATACTGTAGAGTACGGGCCATGGATGATTTTTATACAGAAGTGCCGCGAACACTGATCGCCACCGCGCGCGACCATGCCTCCGGCGAGATATTTCCCAGCCACAGCCATGCACGTGGGCAATTCGCCTATGCGGCACGCGGCGTCATCAGCGTGCACACGCCGCAGGGCAACTGGCTGGTGCCGCCGCAACGGGCTTGCTGGGTACCGGCCGGACTCGTCCACGGCATGCGCATGCATGGCGCCGTGACCATGCACAACGTGTTTATCGCCCCGGATGCCATCGCCAGGATGGGCTTGCCACCGGATTGCCAGGTGCTCGATGCCACGCTGCTGCTGCGCCAGTTGCTGGCCGCAGCCGTGACCGTGGAAGCCTTGTATGCGCAGGCGTCGCGCGCCGGACGATTGATGGCCTTGCTGCTCGACGAGATCGCCGCTGCCAGACCCCTGCCCCTGAGCGCGCCCCTGCCGCAGGATGCCAGGCTGGCGCGGCTGTGCATGGACATGCTGCGGCAACCGCGCCTGGACAGCGGCCTGGACGCGATGGCGATGCAGGCGGGCATGAGCCGGCGCACGTTCACGCGGCAGTTCCGCGCCCAGACGGGGCTGGCCTTTGCCCAATGGCGCCAGCAAGCGTGCCTGCTGGCCGCCATCACGCGGCTGGCCGAGGGGCAAGCCGTCACCCGCGTGGCGCTCGATCTCGGTTATGCCAGTCCCAGCGCTTTTACGGCCGCCTTCCGCCGCGTGCTGGGCCAGGCGCCCAGCGACTATCTAGCCTAGGAAATGATGGCGGCGATGCGCTGCGCCAGCGCCTGCGCCAGTTTCTGCACATGGTAGCCATCGACAAAGCCATGGTGGGCCTGCGCGGAAAACGGTATCCGCATGCGGCCATCCTGCTGCGCGGGGCCGAATTTGCCCCAGGTAAAGGTCGGGATGTCGGCGTCGCGGTGGCGGCAGATCGGGTGCTCGATGGCCGCCAGCTCCAGCCATGGCAGGCAGGTGATGAAGATATTGTTGCGCTGCTCGCGTTCGGTCTCTCCCTCGCCCGTGTTGATCAGCGCGCAGCTCGCTTCCGCGAGGCGCTTGGCTTCCAGGCTGCGTTCGATGAAGAGATCGAGCTGGTCCGTCATGGCAAAACGCGTGTAATTGAGGTTCTCGTCGCCGTTGATGACGGTGTAGGAAGCGGGAAAGTCGTCGATCTTGATCACTTCGCCCTGGCAGATGCGGTACATGAAGTTGTCGATGTCCTTGACCGTATTGAGCAGGCAAAACAGGAAAAAGTGAAACACGGGAACGTTCCGCTCCTTGCACCAGGGCCGGAAATCCGGCACGTCGAGCTGGAAGTTGATGTTGACGAGGGGATTGTCGAACGCCCGGAACAAGTCATAGCGGTCGCGCCGCTTTGCAAAATTTTTCATGCGGCGAGTGTAGACGATGGAAGTGCTGGCGGGCAAGTCATGCCGCACCGGCAGCGCTGCTCGCCAAAATTTCCCGGGCCGCCTCCGCCACGCCTTCCTCCAGCTCGGCAGTCGTAGGCGCCAGGGCGAAGCGCTGCAATTCCCCGTCCAGGGCCGCTGCCAGCCCGGGGGAATGGCGCACGATGCCCAGCAATACAACATATTTCCACTGTTCATCGTCACTGGCCAGCACCGTTTTGAGATACGGAGCCAGGCGTGGACCAATGCCGGCCAGAAAAGGCAGGAGGATGGAGGCCACGGGCCAGTTCGCGTCCTGCACCCACTCGAGGATCTGCGGCATGGCGGGACGGATTTCCTCCCATGGCAAGGCGGTCAGGGCTTGCGCATTGCCCGTATCGTGTTTATCGCGCGGCAATGGCAGACTCATGCGAGGCATCCTGTCATGCGGCGCCGCCATGCGCCAGGCCCCGCTGCACCTTCCACGCCAGCGGCAAGGTCAGCAGCAATACGGCCGCCAGCGCCAGCAAGGCCGTGGGTACGCTGGTATGGTCGCCCAGCGCGCCGAACAGCACGGGCGACAGCGCGCCGCCGCCGATGCTGCCCGTGTAGAACAGGGCAAACGCGTGCTCGCGCTTGCCGGACTCGGCCAGTTCCGGCACCGCGCCGTACAGCACGGACGAGGTGCCGTTCAGCGCCAGCCCCAGCAACGGCAGCATGGCCATGATGCCGGCCAGCGGCAGCCACAGGGCCGCGACGATCAGCAGCGAGGTCATCGATTCCGTCAGCCACACGGTCTTCATCATGCCGATGCGCGCGCCCAGGTAGCCGCACAGCAGCTTGCCGAAGGCGCCGCCCACGAACAGCAGAGATAAGGCCACGCCGATGCCGGCCGTGCCCGCCCCCTTGCTTTTCAACAAGAACGGCAGGAAGGTGAGAAAACCCATGCGCACGGCGCTATCCAGGGTGCCCGTGGCCAGCAGCGCGCGAAAGCTGCCTTTGGCGCCGCTGCCAGTGATGGGTTTGACCGCTTTCTTCTGGCTGGCCTGGATGTCTTCCGGTTTCGGCAGCAGCCACCACAGCAAGCCGGCCGCCGCCAGACCCAGCAAGCCCAGCAGCGAGACGCTCGCTTGCCAGCTGCACACCAGCAACAGCAAGCCCACCAGCGCGGGAATCAGGGTCTTGCCGATATCGCCCGCAAAATTGTAGTGCGACAGCGCCTCCTTCACGCCGCCGCCCGCCTCGTGCGTGTCCGTGACGATGGACGAGGCCAGCGGATGCTGGGTGCTGGCGCCCAGGCCGCCCAGCAGCAAGGCGATCAGCAGCACGGCCAGGCCGCCCGCCTGCCCCGCGATCAGGTAGGCGACGCCGGCCAGCGCCGTGCCGCCCACCAGCAGGCGCTCGCGTCCCCAGCGCCTGGCCAGGCGGCTGGCCAGCAGCTGGAAACCGGCCATCATGCCCGAGTAGGAACCGCGCAACAGGCCCACCATGGCGTAGCTGATGGCAAACTGGGCCTGCCAGATGGGCAGCAGTACATAGATCACGTCCGTCAAGCCGTCATGCACGGCATGCGCGCTGCAGGCGGCGAACAGCGAGCGGCGACGGATCGATTTATCGGAGGAAGGTGCTTCGGGGGACAACGCGGCAACGGACGGTTCGGTCATGACTGTGCATGCGGGAAATCAGGAGGCGTCCAGCTTACACCAATTAGCAACCTCGCATCGGGCGGCAGCATGGGTGAACGCTGGAAGACGCGCGCGGCCTGGCGCCATCGCGTTGACGGCGCCAGGCCCCTGCACTACTTGGCCATCGCATCCTTGGCCATGCCATCCTTTTTCATTTCATCCTTTTTCATGCCGTCTTTCGCCATGGCATCTTTTGCCATGCCATCCTTGGCCATGTGATCCTTTTTCATGTGTTTCTTGGCCATCGGCTTGTGCATGCCGTCCTTGTCCATCGCATCCTTGTGCATGGCGTCGGCCGAGGCAGGCTTGGCCATCGCGTCTTTCTGCATGGCGTCCTGGGCAAACGCGGCGCCCGACATGAGGATGGCGGAAGCGAGGATGGCAGTAATGGTGGTTTTCATGATAAGTCCTTGTCTCAGTGTTGGATGGGCGAGATTGCCCGGTGGTAAAACTATTGCTGTGCTACAGGGTGCTGCTTGCTGCTGAACATAAGGAAGGCCGGGAGGTGGTCAGGGCCAGGCGCATTGCCGCAGGCAGTACGACTAGTACGACAAGGCAAAGCAATGCAACGCCGCCCTGGCCGGCTCCCCGGCCTTCCTAGGAACCGCCGAACCAGTTGTATCCCTGGTTTTCCCAATACCCTCCCGGGTAGGTATTCGTGACGAAAATGGCCTGGATGTGCTTCGGGTTCTTGTAGCCCAGCTTGGTCGGCATGCGCAGCTTCATCGGATAGCCGTATTTCGGCGGCAATTCCTGGCCGTCATACGTGAGGGCCATGATGGTTTGCGGATGCAGGGCCGTGGCCATGTCGATGCTGGTGAAATAATCGTCGGCGCACTGGAAGCCGATGTATCTGGCCGTCGTGTCGGCGCCGACCCGCTTGAGGAAATGGGAAAACGGCACGCCGCCCCACTTGCCGATGGCGCTCCAGCCTTCCACGCAGATATGGCGCGTGACCTGCGTTTCCTGCGGCAGGGCGCGCAGCTGCGGCAGGGTCCACGGCTTCTTGTCGGCGATCAAGCCGCTCAATTCCAGGCGCCAGGCGTCGCCGTCGACCTGTTCCACCTCATCCTCGCCGTAATAGGCGTTGAAGGGAAACGGCCGCGTGATCATGGAGTCCGGATACGTGGGCGCCAGTTTATTCGGGTCGAACAGCCAGCCCTGCACCCGGTCGTTCATGCGCGACACGGCCATCAAGGCCGTCTCGATGGCGGACGGGTCGCTGGCGTTGCAGCCCGTCAGTAAGGACAGGCCGCCCAGGGTCAGGCTGCGCTGCAAAAACAGGCGGCGCGACGGCTGTTTGATCTGGCGCAAGGCGTCGGTCAGCATGGCCTGGCCCTGTGCTTGCACGAGGATGGATTTTTTCATGCTCATCTCCTTAGCGGCCGCGCAGCATGGCGACCAGGGTGCGCGGCACCAGCGCCACCATCAGCAGGTGCACGCCGACAAAACCCGTCAGCAGCGCCATGGCGATGAAGTGGACCCTGCGCGCGCTCTCGTAGCCGCCCAGCAGCTCGCGCAGCAGGGGAAACTGCACGGATTTCCACAGCACCAGGCCGGACAGCACCAGCACGATGCAATCAAACATGACGAACAGGTAGGCGGCACGCTGCACCATGTTGTAGCGGCGCGGGTCCGCATGGGCCAGCTTACCCTTCAGCGCGGCGGTGAAATCGGCCAGCAGCAGACGCGGCGAGAGGGGAAAGAACTGGCGCCGCAGCCGTCCCGAGACGATATTGATGACCAGATACAACAGGCCATTTGCCACCAGCAGCCACATCGCGGCGAAATGCCATTGCAGGGCGCCGCCCAGCCAGCCGCCCAGGGTCAGCGCACGCGGCAACTCGAACGGGAAGAATGGCGCCGCGTTGTAGATGCGCCAGCCGCTGGTGGCCAGCACGACCACGGCCACGGCATTGAGCCAGTGCGTCACGCGCAGCCAAACGGGGTGGATCACGCTCGCTTGTCCGTTCATCACATCCCCCCTTTCGCGCAGGATGCCGTGCTGACGGCTTGCAGGATGGCGCTGCTGTCGGTCCGCTGCACGAAGGCGACGATTTGCAGGTTTTCCGGGCGCCAGCTGGCCGGCAGGCTGACTTCGCGGCGCAGCCCGGCGCGGCCTTGCGCCAACGCAACCGGCCCCAGCCACAGGCGCACGGCCGCATCATGGCGCAAGGTGGCGCCCCGGTTTTCGCCGCGCAGCACGGTCGAGACGATGCCGCTTTCGCTGATGGCCACATATAGCTGGCCGTCCGTCCGCGCGTCCGGCGCGCTGGCATCGGCTTCCAGCAGCAGCTTCCCACCCGGCGCCGGCACGGCGGACAGGCGGATAGCGACGGGCGCGGCGGTCGCGTTGATGCGGCGGATGGCGGCCGGCAACTGCGTATCCCAGCCGCGCAATTCCGTGCCGCCGACGAAGAACTGCGGCGTATAGGCCACGTGGCGCGGCTGGTGGCGCAGCAGCTCGGCCTGGCGCGCATCGAATTGCGCCTGCGCCAGCGGGTCCGTCCAGCCGATCTGGTCCCAGTAGGTGACGTGCAAGGCCAGCGGCACGACCAGGCTGTCCACCCCCGCTTCCTGGCGCAAGGCGTTCAGGCGCCGGTCGGCGGGCGGGCAACTGGAGCAGCCTTCGCTGCTGTACAGTTCCACCAGCGCCGCCGTCCGCGCACCACTTTTGACTTCGCAGCGCTGGCCGGACGCCAGTTGCGCGTACACGGGTGCCGTCGCGGCCCACAGGCAGAGCGGAACGAGGCTGGCGGCAAGGCGGTGCTTGATATGCATGTTGACTACCCGTTATAGTGAATGAAGAAACGTGCTTGCCTGTCAATTCGCCGCGCCATGCGGATTGGTTACAGCCGCCCTCAAATAATTTAAGATTTATTTTTTTCAACGCCTGTCACCAAAGGCTTGCATGCAACGAATACCAATAAGCGAGCAGTTGCACGGCACGGAATTGCGGCTGCACGGCTTGATGCTGCGCGGCCTCGACGGCGATGCGGCGGCGTATCGCAGTTTTTTGCAGGCAAGCAGCGCTCATTTGCGCGCGTTTTTCCGGCGCCGCCTGCAGCGTTGGCCGGACGAGGTGGAAGACCTGGTGCAGGAATGTTTATTAGCCATCCACAACCAGCGCTTGACGTATGACACGGGTGTGCCGCTGACGTCGTGGATCCATGCGATCGCGCGCTACAAGATGATCGACTGGCTGCGCCGGCATGGGCGGCGCGAGGCGCAGCATTTGCCGTATGACGAAGAAGATAGCGCGCAGGAACTGTTTTCCAGCGCCGATGCCGAGGCGGCCGAGGCCAGCCGCGACCTGGGCAAGCTGCTGGCCACCTTGCCGGCGCAGCAACGCGACGCCATCGTGCATACCAAGCTCGACGGCTGGTCCGTGCGCGACACGGCCGCCGCCATGGCCATTTCGGAAGCCAGCGTCAAGGTGGCCGTGCATCGCGGCTTGAAGGCCCTGGCGGCCCATTTAAGGATAGAAGGAAACGCACCATGAAAACCGAAGACTTGATCGCCATGCTGGCCAGCGGCCCCGACGTGGCCGCTAAAGCCCCGCCCGGCACACACTGGCGCGCGGCAGGCACCTTGGGCGCCGGCCTGCTGGCCAGCGTGGCCTTGATGGCCATGCTGCTGGGCGTGCGGCCCAACCTGGAACAGCTGGCACTGCTGCCCGACTTCTGGATCAAGGTGGGCTTCGTCGTGTGCCTGTGCCTGGCGGCCTGGCACGTCAGCCGTCGCCTGTGCGTGCCGGGCGCCGCCACCAGCGCCCTGCCCCTGCTGCTCGCCATGCCCGTGCTGCTGATGTGGACGCTGGGCGCCGTCATCGTGCAGGAAGCGCCGCCCGAACAGCGCGCCGAGCTGTTCTGGGGCGCCACCTGGCGCAGCTGCCCCCTGCTGATCGCCATGCTGTCGCTGCCCATCCTTGCCGCCGTGCTGCGCCTGATGCGCCAGCTGGCGCCCACGCGCCTGCGCCTGGCCGGCGCCGCCGCCGGTTTTGCCGCCGGTGCCGTGGCCGCGCTCGTGTATTGCCTGCACTGCCCCGAGCTGGCGGCCAGCTTCGTCGGTTTCTGGTACGTACTGGGCATGCTGGTGCCGACCGCCATCGGCGCGGCCCTCGGTCCCAAAGTGCTGGCCTGGTAAGGGGCCGCCAAGGTCAGTTGCAGACTTTGACAAAGAGTTGAATCCGTTTTTTGTAGCCGTTCGTATAAGTCAGGCAGCCTGCAGTTTCTTGGACTTGTCTGTCAACGCTAACAAAAATCGGGAGAATCGAAATGTCATTGTCACACTCGAAAACCGCACTGGGCGCCGCACTCCTGGGCAACCTTCTCGCCGTTTCCTTCACTTTGGCCATCGCGCCAGCCGCCTACGCTTCCAGCCACCGCGAAGCGCCGTTCATCACGCAAAGCCCCAAGGTCGACGGCACCGACTTCTATATGTTCCGCAGCTATGAGGCGGGACGCGGCGCCTACACCACCCTGGTGGCCGACTACCTTCCCTTGCAGGACGCCTATGGCGGCCCGAATTATTTCGCCATGGATCCGAACGCCTTGTACGAAATCCATATCGACAACAATGGCGACGGCAAGGAAGACCTCACCTTCCAGTTCCGCTTCACCAACACCATCAAAGATGACCAGTTCACCGTCGGCGGCAAGAAAGTCTCGATTCCGCTCGTCATCAACGGCGGCGCCATCGATTCCGTCAACCCGCCGGGCCTGAACGTGCGCGAAACCTACAGCGTAACAGTGGTGCGGGGCGACCGCCGCAGCGGCACGCGCAGCAGCGTCACCAATGCCAGCGGCGGCGGCAGCGTGTTCGACAAGCCAATCGACAATATCGGCAACAAGTCCATCCCCAACTATGCCGCGTATGCCGCGCAGCACGTCTACACGGTCAACATCCCCGGCTGCGCCACGCCGGCGCGCATGTTCGTCGGCCAGCGCAAGGACCCGTTCGTGGTGAACCTGGGCGAAACGTTTGACTTGATTAACATCAAGGCGCCCGCCACGGAATTTGCCGCGAATGCGGAGTCGGCCGCCAGGGACGACCTGGCGCGCAAGAACGTCACGGCCCTCGAAATGGAAGTGCCGACCGCCTGCCTGACGGCCGGTAGCGACCCTGTCATCGGCGGCTGGACCACGGCCAGCCTGCGCCAGGGACGTTTGCTGAACCCGGCACCGGGCGCCATTCCGGCGTCGAAGGAAGGCGGCGCCTGGGTGCAGGTGTCGCGGCTGGGCATGCCGCTGGTAAATGAAGTGGTGATCGGCCTGAAGGACAAGGACCGCTTCAACGCCAGCAAGCCGTCGGGCGATGCGCAATTTGCCGACTACGTGAAAAATCCCACCGTGCCCGCCCTGGTGGAAGTGCTGTTCGGCTCGGCAGGCGCCAAGGCGCCCACCAACTTCCCCCGCAACGACCTGGTGGCCACCTTCTTGACGGGCATCAAGGGCGTGAACCAGCCCGTCACCGTGACGGCATCGGAAATGCTGCGCCTGAATACGTCGATCGCGCCCACCAACGTCGGTGCGCAAAACCGCCTGGGCGTGATCGGCGGCGATAACGCCGGCTTCCCGAACGGCCGGCGTCCCGGCGACGACGTGGTCGACGTGGTGCTGCGCGTGGCCATGGGCAAGCTGTGCACCTTGAACATCGGCTGCGCCCCGGCCGACGCGCCGGCCGGCGGCCTGCACTTCACGGACGGCGCCTTCCTCGATGAAACCTACTTCACGGCAGGCTTTCCCTACCTGAAAAACCCCATCGCCGGTTCGCCGCAGATGTAACAAGGAGAACGCGATGAAAAAGCTCCATGCACTCAGCGCCCTGGCGCTCACGGCCCTGCTGGCAGGCTGCGGTGGCGGCGGCAGCAGCCACGGCGCAGATAACGGCAACGGCGGCACCACGCCGCCCCCCGTGACCATGCTCGACGCCTTCTATACGGCCGTCAGCAACGTTATCGCGAACACCGGCGATGACAAGGAAGACATCGCCATCGACGCCATCATGGCGACGTCGCCGGAAGACACGGAACCGGTGCCGTTGTAAGGCCCTTGCGGGCGCCGGGGAGTCCGCTCTCCGGCGCCCGCATCAATGACTGTTGAGGGCATCCATGATGAAAACACCGATTTCCCTGCTGTGCGCCTGCCTGCCCCTGCTGGCCTGGGCCGCGCCCTACACGCCGAAAGATGGCGGCGCCGTCATCGAACAGCTGCCGCGCCGCGCCGACACCACGCAGAGCGAGCTGCGCGGCCTGCGACAGCAATTGAATGCTACGCCGCAAGACCTGACCTTGGCGGCAAGCCTGGCGCAGCGCTACATCGCCCTGGCGCGCAGCGAAACGGACCCGCGCTACCTCGGCTACGCGCAAGCGGCCTTGGCGCCCTGGTGGCGGCAAGCGGCGCCGCCCCTGCCCGTGCGCCTGCTGCGCGCCACCATATTGCAAAGCACCCACAAGTTCGGTCTCGCCCTGCAAGACCTCGACGCCGTCATCGCGCAGCAGCCGCACAACGGCCAGGCCTGGCTGACGCGCGCCACCGTCCTCACCGTGCAGGGCGATTACGCGCAGGCGACGGCTAGCTGCGCGCGCCTGTCGGCGCTTTCCACGCAGCTGGTCACCGTCACCTGCCTTGCCAATATCGCCAGCGTCACGGGCCGCGCCGCCGCCAGCGAGCGCCTGCTGGACCTGACCTTGCAAAGGAGCGCCGGCGCGGCGCCCGAGCTGGAAAACTGGGCCGCCACCCTGCTGGCGGAAATGGCCACGCGGCGCGGCGAAATCACGCTGGCCGAAGCCCGCTACAAGACCGCGCTGGCGCGGCAGCCGCGCGACAGCTATCTGCTGGGTGCCTACGCGGATTTCCTGCTCGACCGGCAGCGCCCGCAGGAAGTCGTCAAGTTACTCAAGGACCAGCAGCGCATCGACGCCCTGCTGCTGCGTTACGCGCTGGCGCTGCAGGCGTTGCCCGGCCAGCAAGCGGCATTCCTGGCGGCGAAGGCGGAGCTGGCGGCCCGCTTCACCGCCGCCATGCAGCGGGGCGACACCGTGCACCAGCGCGAGCAAGCCCGTTTCGCCCTGTTCTTGCAACAGGATGTGCCGTCCGCGCTGCAACTGGCGCAGAAAAACTGGGCCATCCAGAAGGAAGTGCCCGACATGCGCATCCTGCTCGAAGCGGCCCTGGCCGCGCGCAACTACGGCGCCGCGCAACCGGTGCTGGCCTGGATCGCGGCCAACGGCGTGGAAGATGTGGCCCTGCAGCGGCTTGCCAGGCAGCTGGGGCCGCAGGATGGACAAAAAATCAGTTTTATCAAGAAAGCAGGTGTGCTGTGAAAGGCTGCCTGTTCATCCTGTTCCTGTGCGCCTGGCTGGCTCCCGCGCAAGCGCACAAGCCCAGCGACAGCTATCTGAGCCTGGCCGTGCACGGCCAGCAGGTCGAAGGGCAATGGGATATCGCCCTGCGCGACCTCGATTTCGCCATCGGCCTCGACGGCAATGGCGACGGCGCCCTGACCTGGGACGAAATCCGCGCCCGCCACGCGGCCATTGCCGCCTACGCGCTGCAGCGCCTGCAGCTGGCCAGCGACCAGGGCGCCTGCCCCCTGCAAGCCATCGAGCAGCTGGTCGACAACCACACGGACGGCGCCTACAACGTGCTGCGCTTTCGCGCCGACTGCCCGGGCGCTGCGCCGGCCAGTGTGACCATTGGCTATACGTTGTTCGCCGACCTCGACCCGCAGCACAAGGGGCTGCTCAAGATCAACAGCGGCGGCGCCACGCAAACGGCCATCTTCGATCCGGACAGCCCGCGCCAGACCATCTCCCTGGCCGCGCCCGACCGCCTGGCGCAGTTCGGCGCGTACGTCAAGCACGGCATCTGGCATATCTGGATCGGCTACGACCATATTTTGTTTTTGCTGTCGCTGCTGCTGCCGGCCGTGCTGCTGCCGGGCTTGCGCGAACAGCAGCAGGGGCTGAAGGCGGCCTTCTATGACGTGCTGAAAGTGGTCACGGCCTTCACGCTGGCCCATTCCATCACATTGAGCCTGGCCAGCCTGTCGCTCGTCTCGCTGCCTTCGCGCTGGGTGGAGTCGGCCATCGCCGCTTCCGTCATTCTGGCCGCGCTGAACAACCTGCTGCCCCTGTTCCGCGGCAAGCGCCCCGTGGCCGCCTTTGCCTTCGGCCTGATCCACGGTTTCGGCTTTGCCAGCGTGCTGCGCGACCTGGGCTTGCCGCAAGGCTCGCTGCTGGCCAGCTTGCTGGGCTTCAACGTGGGCGTGGAACTGGGCCAGCTGGCCATCGTCGCCGCGTTTCTGCCCCTCGCCTGGCTGCTGCGCAAGACCTGGCTGTACCGGCAGGTGCTGACCGTGGGCTCACTGGCCATCGCGCTGGTAGCTTGCGTGTGGCTGGTGGAGCGGGTGGCCGATATCAAGCTGATCAGCGCGTGATCGCATCCGATTCATTAGCACGACTTATAAGATCATGCCGATTACAATGGCTTATCAACGGGTGGATGGTGCCTTAGAGTAGCTCCTGTCAATAACCGAAGGAGCTTTGCCATGGACCGCGTCACCCTGAACAACGGCATCAGCATGCCCGTCGCCGGCTACGGCGTCTTCCAGATACCCGACCCGGCCGAATGCGAACGCGCCGTGATCAACGCCATCGCCGCCGGCTACCGCCTGATCGATACGGCCGCGTCCTATCTGAACGAGGCGGCCGTCGGCCAGGGCATCTGCCACAGCGGCGTGGCGCGCGAACAGCTGTTCGTCACCAGCAAGCTGTGGGTGCAGGACACGGGCTACGAGCGCACGCGCGACGCCATCGAGCAGTCGCTGCGGCGCCTGCAACTCGACTATCTGGACCTGTTCCTCATCCACCAGCCATTCGGCGACGTGCACGGCTCCTGGCGCGCCATGCAGGATGCGTATCGCGGCGGCAAGCTGCGCGCCATCGGCGTGAGCAATTTCCAGCCCGACCGCCTGGTGGACATCATCGCCTTCAACGACATCGCGCCCGCCGTCAACCAGATCGAAGTGAACCCTTTCCACCAGCAGGCGGACAGCGTGGCCTTCATGCTCGAGCACGGTGTGCAGCCGCAAGCGTGGGCGCCGTTCGCCGAAGGCCGCAACAAGCTGTTCAACAACGAGTTGCTGCTGGGCATCGCCGGCAAACACGGCAAGTCCGTGGGCCAAATCGTCCTGCGCTGGCTGACGCAGCGGGGCGTGGCCGTGCTGGCCAAAACCGTGCGCCGCGAGCGCATGGCGGAAAACCTGGCGATTGACGACTTTGACCTGGACGAAGCCGACATGGCCGCCATCGCCACCCTGGAAACGGGCAACAGCAGCTTCTTTTCGCACCGCGATCCCGCCATCGTCCAATGGATGGCCGAACGCAAGCTTGATATTTAAGGGAAAACACACATGCCAACAAAAGATACAAGCACGGGCCGCCGCGGTTTCCTGCTGGCGGCGGGCAGCCTGGCCGCCACGCCATTGATCGCCCAGGCGCAAGGCCAGACTCTGCGGGCAACGGTGGCGGGCCGCCGCAAGCTGGGCACGCTGGAAGTGTCCAGCCTGGGCCTGGGCGTGCAAAACATGAGCCGCAGCTACCAGACGACGATACCCAGCCGTCCTGAAATGCATAGAATTATCCGCACGGCCTACGAACGGGGCGTCACCTTGTTTGACGCGGCCGAAGCCTACGGCCCGCACGAGGTGGAGAGGATTCTGGGCGAAGGCGTGGCGCCATTCCGCAATGACATCGTCATCGCCACCAAGTTCGGCTGGAACATCGACCAGCAGACGGGCGAGCGCCGCCCCGGCACCAACAGCCGCCCCGATCACGTCAAGCTGGTCGTCGACGGCATGCTGAAACGCCTGCGCACGGACCGCATCGACTTGCTGTACCAGCACCGGGTCGACCCGCAAGTGCCCATCGAAGACGTGGCCGGCGCCGTGCAGGATCTGATGCGCGAAGGCAAAGTGCTGCACTGGGGCTTGTCCGAGATGGGCTTGAACACCCTGCGGCGCGCCCATGCGGCCCTGCCCGTTTCCGCCGTGCAGAGCGAATACTCGATGCTGTGGCGCGGGCCGGAAGCCGGCGTGCTGGCCCTGTGCGAAGAGCTGGGCATCGGCTTCGTGCCGTGGAGCCCGCTGGGCGTGGGCTTCCTGGCGGGCGCCATCGACATCAAGACCCGCTTTGCCGAGGGCGACATCCGCCGGGTCGAATCGCGCTTTGCACCGGAAAACCTGCCGCACAACCTGGCGCTGGTGGCATTGGTAAAAAACTGGGCGGCGCGCAAGCAGGCGACACCGGCGCAGATCGCCCTGGCCTGGCTGCTGGCCCAGCGGCCATGGATCGTGCCCATTCCCGGCACCACGCAGATGGCGCACATGGAAGACAACCTGGGCGCGGCTGGTGTGCGTTTTACCCCGGCGGAACTGGCCGAGATGAATCAATCGATCGCCGCCATCGCCATCCGGGGCGCGCGCCTGCCCGATGCCGTGCTCGCCTATTCGGGCGTGGAAGCCGCAGCTCGGCCTGTCCTCAGGGGAAGCCGATAAATTCTACCGGCACGGCCTGCGTCAGCCACACGCCATTGTCGGACACATAAAACACGTGGCCCTGTGCCTGCATGGCGGCCGCATCGACCGTCAGCACGACGGGTTTGCCATGGCGCGCACCCACGGCCACGGCCGTTTCGCGGCTGGACGACAGGTGCACGTGCTTGCGCGCTCCGGGCAGCAAACCGGCGGCACGGATCGCCTCGACAAAGCGACTGGCCGTGCCGTGGTACAGCATGGCGGGCGGTGTGGCGGGCGGCAAGGCGATATCGACGGCGGCCAAGGAATGCCCCTGGTTGGCGCGGATGCGCAAGCCATCGTCGCTGATGGCGTAGCGCGTCTTGCTGTCGCGCGCCACCACGTCATCCAATTGTTCGCGGGAAAGGTGGCGCCCATGCCGGGCTGCCAGCGCCAGCAGCAGGCCGATGTCGGCCCAGCCCTGGGCATCGAGTGCGAGGCCGATTTTTTCAGGCGCATGGCGCAGTATGAGGGAAAGGAATTTACTGGTTTGTACTAGGTGATCGGTCATGCCCCAGTTTACCGTTATCAGAACGCATACGACAAGGTCAGGCGCGCGGAGCGCGGTTCGACCGGGTGAAAATGCCGGTCATTCACCCCGTCCGCCGCCTCGCCAGACAGGCGCGACGCATAGTAATAGTCGATATCGCTGGCACGCTTGTTGAACAGGTTGAAGACGTCGAGCGACAGCCGCGTCCTGCGGTTGAGCTGGTAAGCGAGGCGCGCATACGCGAGGGTCGTCGAGGCCGAGCGCACGCTATTGTCTTCGATCAAGGGACGGGGGCCGAAGTAGCGCAGCTGCAAGGCGCCCGACCACGGGCCCCGGTCCGTCACCGTCACGCCGAACGACGCCACCCTGTCGATCGAACCAGGAATATAATTGCCGGCCGCATCGTTTTGCGTGTAGCGCGAGCGCGAGGCGGCCAGGTCCAGGTCGAATTGCAGCCACGGCGCGGCAACATAATGGTTGTTCCACTCGATGCCGTGGTGGCGGCTGGCGCGGCTCGGTTGCGTTTCGCCCGCGTCGCCCACGAACAGCAGTTCCGACGCGAGATCGAGGCGCCACAGGGCCAGCGAGCTTTGCAGGCCCGGCAGCCATTCCGTGCGCGCGCCCAGTTCCATGCCCTTGCTCGGCACGAGGGGCGTCACGGGCGCGGAAGGCGAGCCATCGGGCAAGCGCGTCTGCGTCGTGCCCCGCGCATCGTTGCTATGGAAACCCTTGCCGTAGTTCACAAAAAACTCCGTCTTGCTCCACGGCCCCAGGATCAAGGACAGTTTCGGCGACACCACGTGGTCGCTCGCCGCACCGCTGTTGCCGGCTATGCTGCTGGCCACATTGAAACGGTAGGCGTCGTAGCGTACGCCCGCCACGGAACGTAGCCACGGCAGCCACTGGGTCGTGTTTTCGCCGTACAGGCCGACGCTGGCCTCGCGCACCTTGTCTTCGCGCACCGTGGCTTGCCGCACTCTGTCCACCGTGCTGTACAGTCCCACGGGCGACAGGCGGTCATAACGGGCCTGCACGCCGAGCTTGTTGCGCAGGGGAAGTCCGAACAGCTCCGTGGCCCAGCTTTCGCTGGCGTTGACACCGGCCACCGTGCGCCGCTCGCTTTGCTGGAACTGGTCGCCGGTGGCCGGGCTGGCCAGGAAGTAGGTGAAATCGCTGTTGAGCTCCAGCTGCGAGCGGATCAGGTACGCGTCAAACTCGAACAGGCGATTTTCCGTGCGCTGGCGCATCGCATACGACAGGCTGGCGCGCGACGTATCTCCCCCGTCGCTGGGCGCGAGCGAGCCGAAACGGCCGATCTGGCCGGACTCCACGGCGCGCAGCGGCACCTGGTCCGTGGCGTTCCAGCTGTTCTTGTAGGCCATGGCCGTCACGCTGAAGCCGTCGTCCTGCGTGCCCTGGCTGTAGCGCAGCACGCCGCTATATTTGCGCACGCGCTCCGGTACATCCCAGGGGCCGTTGTTGCGGTTCACTTCCAGGCCGTACAGCAAGGTGCCCTGTCCTGCGTCAAGGGAATCGGCCACGACGCCCCGCACATAGCCGTGCTGGCCCACGGACACGCTGGCCTGGCCTTGCGGCAATTTGTCGGCCAGGCGGATGCGCGCCGCGCCGGCCGAAGCGAAGTCGCCTTCGCCGGCAAAATACGGCCCCTTCTTGTAATCGATGCGCTGCACCAGCTCGGGAATGAGGAAATTGAGGTCGGAATAGCCCTGCCCATGCGCGTGGGTGCGCATATTGACGGGCATGCCGTCCACATACGTGGCGAAATCCGTGCCATGGTCGAGGTTGAAGCCGCGCAGGAAATACTGGTTGGCCTTGCCGTCGCCGCTGTGCTGCGTGACGATCAGGCCCGGCACGAATTCCAGCAATTCGCCCGTGCGCAAGGCGGGCCGGTTGACGATCAGCTCATTGGTGATGACGCCCTGGCTGGCCGCGTCCGAGGTGCCGACGGCGTTGTCATAATGGCCCGTCACGCGCACGGTGCGCGACGCATCGGTGAACGATGCGGCCTCCGGCGCAGCCGCCTTGCCGGCGCCGGTCAGCAGTAACAAGGCACAAGCTGCCAGCTGTTTGCGTTTTATCAACCGCATCGCGTCTCCCCTTTTTATGATGTCAGTACAGGCTCCTACGGGATATATACGCGGCAGGCTGGCTGCCTGGATTCAGCATTTTTCAAGGAGCGACCGTGGACCTGAGCGACAGCAGCGGCAAGGCGAGCAAAAGCGTCACGGCGGTCGTGCGCAAGCGCGACGTGCTGCCCTATATCCTGCTGTTCATCTTGCTGGCGGGCTTGCTGGCCGTGCTGGCGGGCGCCCTGCTGCCGCCCTACTACCACGCCGTGCCGGCCCTGCTGTGGAGCCTGGGCTTTTGCGTCAGCGGCATGCTGCTGGGCTTTCTGTTCGGCATACCGCGCAGTCTGCCCTCGGGCACCGTCAACGCCGCCCCGCCCGACGAGCTGGCCAATGGCAAAAGCCGTCCCACGGACGAGCCGCCCCCGGCAAGCGCCGACGCGGCAACCGGCAACCCCAGCAATACCCTGTTCCTGGGCACGCCCACGCCCATGGAAATCAATTCAAACCTGGTGGAAGTGTCGGACTGGCTGACGAAAATCATCGTCGGCGTGGGCTTGATCGAGCTCAAAAGCCTGCCCGGCAGCGCGCGCAGCATGGCCGCCTTCATCGCGCCCAGCCTGGCCACGGACACGCCCACGGCCATGGCCATCGTCGGCGGCATCATGCTGTTCTTTTCCGTGCATGGTTTTTTGATCGGCTACCTGCTCACGCGCATTTACCTGTCCATCATGATCAAGCGGGCCGACAGCCTCGTCAAGAACGAATCCGTGCGCCTCGAAAGCGGCAAGGAAATCGAAGTGACGGAACTGAGCCGCTTACAGCAAAAGTCGCTCGACGACATGCAGGAAGCCGTCACGCAGCTGCTGCTGGCGCATCCGCCCGATGGCGCCGCCGCCGTCACGGCCCTGGCCGCCGCGCCGACGGCGCAACGGCCCGTCAGCCTCGTGTTGTGGCTGGACGACCATCCGCGCAACAATACCTTGCTGATGGAGCAGCTGGAGCGGGAAAACATCAAGGTGGACCAGGCCGTGTCGACGCGGCAGGCACTGGCCATGCTGCAACAGAAGCACTACGCGCTATTCATCACGGACATGGCCAGGGTGGAAAACGGCCGCCGGGTCAAGGATGCGGGCGTGCGCACGGTGCGCGAAGTGCGGCAGGCGCAGCCCGCATTACCGATCATCGTCTATTGCAACAAGGATACGTTGGCAAGCTATGGCACGGAAGCGCAGGCGGCGGGCGCCCGTTTCATCACCACCTCGGGCACCAGCCTGCTGGCCAGCGTCAACAAGCTCATACATGAACAACGCGGAAATGAGGCTCAGCCACCGTCGCAGACATAGCTGCCCACGTGGTGCAGCGAGCTGCGCTGCGGATGCGCCAGTTGATTCGGCGCAAACACGCACACGACAGTATCGGCCAGCACGCCCTGCGCGTCCGCGCACGCCTGCGCCAGCCAACTGTCCGCGTACGACATGCCATCGAGCAGCTCTGCCAGCGGCGCGGGCGACGCCAGCAGCGCGCTCTCGATGCAGGCCGGCTCATACCGCGTCAGGCCCGTTTCCAGGCAGAATGGCGACGGCACGGCATCGCCATCGTCCGTGTATGCGGGCGCCAGGAACGCCTGCAGCGCTTCCCAGCTGGCAAAGCGGCCGCTGCAGGCAAATACGTGGACGGTGGACACGCTTACAGCTTCTCCATCTTTTGCCGCACGGCCGGCGCCGTCGAGGCCGTCGGCGCCAGTTCCAGATAGGTTTTATAGGCGGCTTTCGCCTTCGCGGCATCGCCGGCCTTGGCATACGCGTCGCCCAGGTTCAAATAGGCAATGGCGCGCGACGGATCCATCTTGACCGTGTTTTCAAACCAGCGGGCCGCTTCGCGGTATTTTTCCTGCTTGTAGAAAACAAAGCCCAGGTTGTTGGCCGCCAGCGCGAAGTCGGGACGCAATTTCAGCGCTTCCGTAAATTGCGCTTCCGCCTGCGCGTACTGTTTCTCCTTGTACAGCTGCAAGCCGCGGTCGTTGGCCCGCTGCGCCAGCTGGCGCGTCGAGGTCGGTACGGCGCCCGGCGTGACGATCTTCTGTTCGCCGCCCTGCAAATCCTTCACCGTCACGCTGGCCGCTTGCGGCTTGGCGTCGAGCTTGCTGTTCAGGGCAATGGCTTCCGTCGACAGCTGGGTCGTGTTCGGGCTGAGGAATTCCGTCTCGCCCGGCAATTCGAAGACGAAATCGCCTCCTTCCGAACCAGGCAGGCTGCCGAACGCGGGCGTCTGGTTCGACACGCTGGACACGGCCGGCGCTACATACGCCGCCAGTTCCGTGGCCGTGATCAGGCCGTCGCCGTTCAGGTCCCCCTTGCCCGCCAGGCCCTGCAGCAGGGTCCACGTGAACACGGAGTGGCCGTTCGGCCCGCCGTCGGCGACCAGCTGATCGCCGCCGCCGGCCGTCAGCATTTGCCGGCCGATGCGTTTGGCGTTATCGCGCAAGAAGGAACTGGAACCGGCGCCGCGCGTCAGGCCCAGGCCGCTGTAGCAGGCATCCATCACGAAGAAGGCATGCTTGGCCGTCAAGGACTCCGCGATATTCTGGATTTCCGTCATCGGGATCGCATCCGTGGCGAACTGCGCCGGGTCGGAATCAAACGGCACGATGTAGCCGAGGTCGCGCCCGGAGCTCAGCTTGCGCGTGGCGCCGTGGCCGGCGAAGAAGACGAAGATGCGGTCGTTCTTTTGCACGCCGCCATGGGCCAGCTTGTCATGGAAGGCGGCCAGGATGTTATTGCGCGTCGCCTCGCCATTCTTCAGGGTCACGACGCGCTCGGGCGCAAACGCGAATTTTTCGATCAGGGTCTCGCGGATGCCTTGCGCGTCGCGCACCGCATATTGCAGTTTCGGCCATTTCGCGTAGTCATCGATGCCGATCACGACGGCCCATGAATTGGCGTAGCCCGTGGTGACGGGTACTTTTTCCGGCGCCGGCGCCGAGCTTTTCGCCACCTGGAAGCTGGTGCCATCCCAGCCCGCGAATTGATAGCCTTCGGCGATCAGCTTGTCCAGCACGGCCGGCAAGGCTTTCACCGTGCGTTCATGGATGTCGTGGAACAGCACGATGCCGCGCCCCGCCTTGTCGACGGACGCCAGCACCCGGTTCGTGATCGAGCTGGGCACGGGATCGGCCCAATCCAGCGAATCGATATTCCACATCACGGATTTCAGATGCGCATCGGCCAGCGCGGCCATGCCTTCGCTGTTGCGCGCGCCATACGGAAAGCGGAACAGCGCGGCCCGCTCGGGGCTGATGGCTTTCAATAAAGTGTCGGTGCCGAGGATTTCGCCTTTCAGCTTATCGCCCGTCTGCTTCGACAACTGTGCGTGGCTGAAACTGTGGTTGCCCACGGCATAGCCTTCCTTCATCAGCTTGCGGCTCACTTCCGCGCCCGCGCCCAGCTTGGCATGGCCTTCCGCGTCCAGCGACCCCAGGTTGCGGCCCACGTTGAAGAACACGGCCGGCACGCCATATTGTTTCAGGATGGCGCTGATTTCTTCCGTGTAGCGGCGGTGCGGGCCGTCGTCGAAGGTCAGCACGATGGTTTTCTTCGGCAAGCCCAGGCCGAAGATTTCCGCCTCATCTTTTTTTGGCGCCGGCTTGGCTTCGGGCATGGAGCCGGCGGGAGGAACAGCATACGGCACGACGATGCCGTTTTCCTTGAGAATCTGTTCGCGGCTGTACAGTTTTTTCAGCTGCGCCACGTAATCGTCCCACCGTTCGCGCTTGAGTTCGATGGCGCGCTGGCCCAGGTTGCCGAAAATTTGCCGGATTTCCTTTTCGTAATTGCGCTCGATCTCGCCCAGCGCGTCGAGATCCTCGGAAATGCGCTTGTGCAGCTTGATCGCCGGCAAGGACGAATCCTTGGCCACGTCGGCCAGCATGCTTTGCAGCAGCTCGCGGAAAGCCAGGCGGTCGGCGTCGTACAGGCCCGGGTCGGATTCGATATATGTCAATAAACTGTCGAGCGCCTCGAAGCGGCCCGGATTGGTGGACGCCGTCAATTGATCCAGCGCAAGATCGAGCTTGGCGATGCGTTCCTGGTTTTCATGGAACAGGGCCTGCCCCACTTTACGGGCTTCGTCGCGCGCCCCTTCGGGCAAGCTTTGCTCGTCGGCCAGCAGCACGATGATCTTGCGGAAATTGCCCAGCAAGTCGCGGAATTGGGCGGCCACGGCGGCCGTGTCGACGCCGGAATGCGGCGCGGCGGCCGGGGTGCCCGAGGCCGGGGCGCCCGGCGTGGCGGTGGCGGTGGCGGCCGGTCGGGTATAGCTATAAATGCCGGCCCCAGCGGCGAGAGCCACGACGACGGTGGCGGCGATCTTGATCGGCTTGGAAGTCACAGGCTTGTCATTCCCTTCACATACTATGCATTACATTCAGATGGCGCGGATGCGCAAGATGCATAATTGTAGAGCACGCTTGGCAAAATGCTCATCCCGCACACTGAATTTGAGCAATAATACGGCCGCAAACTCACAATGAAGTGAAAACGGGAAAGACGATGCACAAGAAACTCTGCGCTGCGGCGCTGATGCTGGGCGTGGCCCTGATGCTGCTGCAACTGCGCGCGCATGCGGGCGATGGCGTGGCCAATGTGGCTGGGCGCGTGTGCCTGCCGCACTGAGCCACGCGCCCCACTTCCAGCATCACACCTTGGCCGGTTCCCAGTAATTGGCCAGGCCCAGCTTTTTCAAGCCGGCCGCCACGAAGCGCGGTTCCAGCAACTCTTCCGCCGTCAACGGCTGACGGATCAGCTTTTGTTCCTGCGCAAACGCCAGTACCCGGCGGTAATGGCGGTACACGGCGTCGTCGTACAGGGGCGACCAGCGCTCCTTCCACTGCAGGCCCGGATCGTCGTAGCTGCGCCGCACCACGCTGTCGGGCGTGCCATTGCGCGTGCCATCCTTGATGATCGCCTCGCGGTTGCCATCGAGCGCCGCCCAATGCTGGGCCCGCAGCCAGGCCGTGGCCACCAGTTCGGCGATATCGGGATGGGCTTGCGTAAAGTCGCGCCGCGCCCACAGTTCCGCCCGCATTTTCCTCTCCGGCAAGCCCTTGCTGGACCAGATGATGCGGCCGATGCCCTTGTCTTCCAGCGGATAGCCATTGATCATGAACAAGGCGTCGACGGCGCCCGTGGCCAGCGCGGCCGTGCCCGGTTTGAGGTCCATGTTAATCAAACGAAAATCCGTGGGCGACATGCGCTGGTCGGCGATCAGCTGGCGCAAGCCCAGTTCCCACGGCCGGCCCCGGTGCACGCTGATGCGCTTGCCTTTCAGGTCGGCCAGGGACGTGGCGCTCGAGGCGGTGGGTACCAGCAAGAACTGGTCCGTGCCCCGCCCCGCCGGCACGATCACCTGCGTGCGCACGCCGCCCGCGTTGAGTATGACGGACGGCAGGTCGCCATACGCGGCCATGTCGATGCGCCTGCTGGCGAACGCCTCGTTCATGGTCGCGCCCGTGTCGCCCGTGACGGGCAGCCATTCCAGCCGCACGCCGCGCAGCTTGAGTTCGCGGGCCAGCCAGCCTTCCTGCTGCACGCGGTAAGCGATACCGCCCAGTTCCGCCTTGCCGTTTTCCGCAAAGCCCGTCGAGGCGATGCGCAGGGCCGCCGGCGGCGCCCCCGCCGTTTTCGCCGCAGCCGAGGCCGCCTTTCCCGCCAGGGGCAGCAAGGCCAGCCCGCCCATCACCGTGCGTCGCCGCATCGCATTCTCCTCATCATCGAACATGGCCACCGTTGACGTGCTTCCCGCTCAGGCCGCGCGGCGCGTATGCGCCAGCGCCGCGTCGAAAGGACGGGGATCGATCCACGCGTGCACGTCGACCTTGCTGGGCAGGAAGTTCCAGCGGAACAAAAAGTCGCTGAAATCCTGCAAGCCGGCGATCGACGTTTCCGCCAGATCCGTGTCCAGGCGCAGATGGGCATCCTTGCCGTAGGCCACTTGCACCCAGTGCTCGCTGGCATTCGATTCGCGCGCCAGAAAACGCCGCGTCTCGTCCGCGTGACCGCGTGCCCACGCTTCGGCCCGCAGCACCTGCTGCACCAGGGTCACGGCGGAAGCAAAATGGTGGTCGAGCAGGTGCGCATCGACGCTCAGGGTGCGCGGCGTGCCGTTATTGGCGCGGATCAAGGGTTCCGGATGGCTGCCCGTGTCGATCACCGTGTGCAAGCCGAACTGCTGCGCCAGCTGGGCGGCCGAAGCGCCTTTCAGGAAGATGGCGTCGACCTCGCCCCGTAGCAGCCCCAGCAATTCCGGGCTTTGCCCGCCGCGCCGCGCGCCGCTGAACAGGTTTGTCGCCGCGCCCCGCTCCGGCGGCGCCTCGCTCTGGCCCGCTTGAATGACATAATCGACCAGTTCCACGTCGGCAACTGTCAAGCCTTCCAGGCTCAGCGCGTTTTCCAGCCCGCGCAAGGCTTGCGCGCGCGCAAAATCGATCTGCGCCCTGGCCCACAGGGGCAAGCCGAAGCGCCGGCCCTTCAAGTCGCGCACCGTCTCGATGCCGCTGCCGGGAAGAGTCAGGATCAGCTGCGTCTCGTCCGACCACGACAGGCCGATGACGCGCGTGTCGCGCCCCGCCGCCCTGGCCCACAGGGCGGGAATATTGCCGCCGTGGCGCACGGAATTTTGCAGGGTATGATCGAAATGCGATTCGCGCACGGCTTCCTGGTCCGATTCACGCAAGGAGCGCAAACTGGTGCCGTCGGCGCGCAAGGCTTCTTCCAGCCAGCCCTGCTGCAGGGAAATGCCCAGGCCCGTCGGGACGGGGCAGCGCGTGTACCACAGGGTGTCGAGTGCTTGGTTTGCTGCCTGACTTTCATTGCTCATGCTGTCTCTCCAGGTTGATGGATATCAAAAAAAACTACAGCGCCATCCTGCGCGCCCATTCATTGCCATCCCACAAGATGCTGGGATCCACTTCCTGCGCCACGGGCGCGTGCGCATCGTCGAGGTCGCTGAAATCCGCATGCAAGCCGTCGCGGATGGCGACAAAGCCGGCCGAACCGCGCTGGCGCGGGTGGGCCAGCAGCACGTCCTGCACCCGGCGCACCTTGCCCGGCCGCGCATCGAGCACGACGATGCGGTCAGCCAGGTAGACGGCTTCATCGATGTCATGCGTGACCATCACCATGGTGATGCCCTCGTCCTGCCACAGGCGGCGCAATTCCTGCTGCAAACGCAAGCGGGTCAGCGCGTCGAGCGCACCGAGCGGCTCGTCCAGCAGCAGCACGTCGGGCCGCCCGACCAGGGCGCGGGCAATCGCCGCCCGTTGCGACATGCCGCCCGATAATTGATGCGGATAGGCATCCGCATAGCCGTCGAGGCCCACGCGCGCGATTTCCGCCGCCACGCGGGCGTCGCGCTCGGCCTGCGGCACACGGGTATTGCTGAAGGCCACGGCCACGTTCTGCTGCACCGTCAGCCACGGGAACAGGCGGTGATCCTGGAACACGAGGCCCCGGCGCAAGTCCGTGCCACGGATCGGCACGCCATCGTGCAGAAGCAAGCCCGTGTACTCCGTATCGAGACCCGCCAGCAGGCGCAGCAGGGTGGATTTTCCGCAACCGGACGCGCCCACGATGGCGACGAATTCGCCGGGGGCGATCGTCAGGGAAATATCGTCGAGCACCAGCAGCGGCGCGCCTTTCAGCGCAAACGACTTGCTCACGTGCTGCACTTGCAAGCCGCCGTTCAGGTGCTGCCGCTGCGGCAGCAAGGTCGAGGGGGAAACAAAATCATTCATGGTGCGCTCTCTACGGTGGGGGCGAGGGAAGGAATGGCGGCCGGAGGCGCCCGGCGCAGCCAGCGGATGCCGTGGAAACAGAGCCAGGCGGCCAGCCAGGGAAACAGCCAGATCAGGAATACATTGCGCAAGCCCGTCACGTCGGCCAGGTGGCCGGCCGCCAGCGCGCCAGCCGTGCCGCCCACCATGCCGAACAGGGTCAGATGGGCGGAAACGCGGGCCTTGTCGACGGGTGCGCGGGCGATGTTGTCCGTATTGACGAGGTTATTCACGCCCAGGCCCAGTCCCAGCAGCACGGAGGCAAGCAGGTAGGCGATGCTGGACGGCCACAGGCCCAGTATCAGCAAGGCAGCCATGATGGCCAGGTGGGCGCCGCCATACAGTTGCTCGCGGTAACGGCTGGCCAGCACGAAGCGCCCCAGGAACAGCAGCACCAGCACGCAGCTGAGTCCCTGCACGGCCATCAGCCAGACGGAGTGGTGCGCAGGCCAGTGCAGCACGCGGATGGCCAGCAGGATGGAAAACACGCCCACGCTGGACGCCGTGAAGCTGGCAAGGATTTCGAACAGGTAAGTCACGCGCACGATAGGCAGGCGCAGCAGTTCGCGCAGGCTGGCCGCGCCGGGCAGCGCCCCCTGTCCCGCCTGCTTGCGCGGTGCCGTATTGTCAGGCAACACTTGCCAGCCCAGCACGGCCAAAATGGCAAACATCAGGGCGGAAATCAGGAAGCCCGCCTTCAAGCCCAGCTGCGCGATCAGGTAATTGCCGCACAAAGGCCCGAGGAACTGCATGCCGAGGATCAATGTTCCCTTGTACCAGCCCGCCTTGCCCTGCCCCAGTTCCGGCAGGCGCACGAGAAACACCGTGCTCATGGCCACGATGCGCAGCGAGATGCACAGTCCCACGAGAAACATCAGCAGGGCCACCCATTGCCAGCCGGGCAGCCACGGCAGCACGCAAAAGGCCAGCGCCAGGCTCAGGCTCACTCCTGCGTACAGGTGCTTTGGGTTGCCGCGCGAAAGAATATAGCCGGCGGGAATGGTGCCCAGCGCCATGGCCAGGGTTTCCGCGCTGCTGATCGCGGCCAGCTGGAAATTACTCACGTGCAAATGCAAGCCCAGCAAGGTGGCCAGCACCTTGTTCATGCCGATGGTCACGCCCGACAGCAGGGTCAAGCCGATAAAGCGCAGCAAGAAGGCGCGCAACTCCCCTTCGCGGGCGCTGGCGGCCGCGTCTGGCTGGAATGGCAGGGATTCACTCACTGCTGCGCCCCTTCACCAGCAGGCGCGCGAGCCGCGCAAACGCCACGTTCATCGCCTGCGCCAGCAAGGCGATCACGAGCACGGCCAGCAGGACGACGTCCATGCGCCCCGACACTTCGCCGTTGAGCAGCAAGGAACCCATGCCGGGACCGGCCGCAAACAGCAGTTCGCCGCCCAGGCACGCCAGCCAGGCGAACGCCAGCGCATGCGTGACACCGGTGACGATGGCCGGCATGGCGCCTGGCAACAGAATCTGACGCAAGGTCTGCCAGCGCGTCAGGGTCAGCACCTGTCCCACCTCGCGCAAGCGCCCCTCCACCTGGCGCATGCCCGCATACGTGTTGAGCACGGTAGGATAAAAGGCGGCGATGGCGATCACCAGCAGCTTGGCGCCGTCGCCATTGCCCACCCACAAGCCCAGCAGTGGAATCAGGCCCAACAGGGGGACCTGACGGATGCTGTGGAACAGCGGGCCGATGAGGCGGTCCGCCAGCGGCGACTGCGCCATCAGCGCGCCCGTGACGATGCCGGCGCTGCCGCCCAGCAACAGTCCGGCCAGCGTGCGTCCCAGGCTGGCGCGCAGATGCACCCACAGCTCGCCCGTCAAGACCAGGTCGCGCAGGCTGTGCGCCAGATCGCCCAGCGAGACGAAGATGTAGGCGGCGGCCGCCCCCTGGCCCGATGCCCATTGCCAGGCGCCCAGCAAGGCCAGCGGCAGCAGCGCGCCCTTGATCACCAACACTACACGCTGCCTCATGCGGACTCCCCATTACGCTTCCAGCGCATCAATCTTGCCTCCAGTGCATGGCAGGCCCGGTCCAGGCCAAAGCCGATCACGCCCGTCAGCACCACGCCCACCATCACCACGTCGAGGCGGAACATTTGCCGGCCCATTTCCATCATCTGGCCCAGGCCGCTGTCGGCAGCCAGCAATTCCGCACCCACCAGCACCATCCACGAGCGCGACAGGGCGATGCGCATGCCCGTCAGCGCGGCCGGCACGATGGCGGGCAGGACGATCAGGCGGATGCGCTGCCAGCGCGAAAAGCAATACACTTGCGCTACCTCAAAATAGCGCTGCGACAGGTTGCGGATGGCGTCATGCACGGCCAGCGCCACGATGAAGAAGCTGGCCTTGGCCACGATAAACACCTTGAAACTCTCGCCTATGCCGAACAGCAAGATAAACAAAGGGATCAGGGCCACGGTCGGCAACTGGCGCAAGACATTGAACGTGGGATCGACATAGCTGCGCAAGCCAGGCGACAAACCCAGCACGACGCCGAAGGCCAGGCCCGCGCTGGCGCCCAGGCCGAAACCGGCCAGCAGGCGGAACAGGCTGATGCCCAGGTGCTGGCCCAATTCTCCGCTTTCGGCCAGGTCCGCCGCCGTCAGCAATACTTGCCAGGGCGACATCAAGATGTGCGCAGGCATCCATTCGAAGGTGGTGGCGGCCGTCCACAGCAGCAGCAAGGCGAGCGGCGAGGCCCACACGGACCAGCGCGAGCACTCAAAGCGCTGCAGCCACGGGCCATGCGCGGCACGCGCCGGCGCGGGAGCACGCGGCAAGGCGATGGCGTTGACGAGAGTATTCATGCACGCTCCGTCATGGCGACCAGTAGGTTTGCAACTTCAGCTGCGTCAGCGCCTGGTTGACGAACTGGGGCGCGAACAGGCTGTCGACTTGCAGCGGACGCCCGATCAGCCCCGCGCTCTTCGCATACGCCGCCTCGCCCACGTAATGCTGGCGCAGGCTGGCCGTAAACAGGGGCGACCAGCGCGCCTGCCACGGCGTATGGTCGCCCGCCAGCTCGCGCCGCACCACGCTTTCCACCTGGCCCGCGGACGCCTCCGTGCGCACGTACTCGTCTTCGCCACCGGCGCCGGCGGCCCGGTGGTGCTCGCGCACATACGCCGTCACCACCAGCTGGGCCAGTTGCGGCCAGCGTTGCAGGAAGCCGCTGTCGGCCCACAGTTCGGCGCGCATCTTCCAGTCCTGCGGCGGCGCCTTGCTGGACCAGATGATCTTGCCCACCTTTTTATCTTCCAGCAGGAAAGCATCGCTGAGGGTGAAGAAGGCATCCGCGCCGCCCGTCGCCACGGCCGCCGCGCCCGCCTGCGGGTTCAGGTTGAGGATCTTGACGTCGCGCAAGGTCATGCCATTCGCTTCGAGCAGGCGCGCGAACGGGTATTCCCATGGCCGCCCCCGGTGCAGGGCGATCTTCTTGCCCTTCAGCTCCTTGATCGACTTCGCCGTGGAGCCGTTCGGCACCACCAGGTAGGTGTTGCTGAAGCTGCCGCCAGGCAAAATCAGCCGCGTCTGCAAGCCCGAGGCATTGGCGATGATCGATGGCAGGTCGCCATACTGGGCCAGGTCGATCGAGTGGTTGGCAAACGCCTCGTTGACTTGCGTCGCCACGGAATTGGTGGTGACGGGCACCCATTCCAGCTTCACGCCCAGCTTGCCCAGTTCGGCCGCCAGCCAGCCTTGCGCGGCCACCTGGGCGGCCGAACCGGCAAACACGGTCTTGCCGGACGGCGCCGTGCGGGCCACGACGGCGATGCGCACGGCGGCCGGCAGCGGATCGGCGGCCGCCGCGATGGCTGGCGCCAGCAGGCTGGCCGCCACGGCGGCAGCGAATACTTTGCGCCAGCGCAAACGTAAGAATTTCAATGACATCTGGGGCCTGTTCTTAATTAAATATTTTTTACACAACGACACCTGACAAAACCGTCGCGAGCGGCAGCGATTTGTGGCCGAGAAGCGCAGCTGTGCACATGCACAGCGAGCATCACAGGCCGCAAGGCGCGACGCGCAGCAGGTTTGGTCAGGTGTTGACCAGGTCGGTGGCAGGCAGGAGCGACAGCGCGCGCGCCGTGTCGATCAGCTTGCTCATCTTCCATTGCTGCAGCAGTACGCCCGGGCCGAAGTCGCGCGAACCGCCGATCGCTTCGGCCGCGATCTGGATTTTTGCGCCCTCTTCCAGCAGCAGGATGAATTCGGCCAGCTTCAGCAAGCCCTGCTTGCCCCACACGGTGGCGCCGCCATTCGCTTCCAGGATGGCCGTGGCATGCGTATTGCGGGCGATTTCGCCGAGGATGAAATCGACTTCCGGCTGGCGGCGGTCGATATAGATGGGGATTTCGCGGATCAGCTGGAAGCGCTGCACGGGCACGTAGCGGATCGGCAGGGTACGGTGCGTCTGCGCCCACGCGCCCAAGGACGGCGAATGCACGTGCGAGATCGACGTGACCTCGGGCCGCTCGCGGAACAGCTTTAAATAGCGTGCGCCGCCGTTGTTGGCGTCGCCGAGCAGCACCGTGCCGTCCAGCGCCAGCACGGCCGCCTTCAGGGGCTGGCCGCGGCGGAACGGGCCGGGATCGTTGACCACCACCACCTTGTCGCCAGCGGGCGTGCGCTCGACAAAGCCCACCGTGCCGTTGGCCGTCAGGCTGCCCGTCTCGCGCAAGCCGTCGAAGGCGGTCTGCGCATCGCGACGCACCTGCTCCACGAAGGCCAGTTCGGCCGCCGTCAACTCCTGGGTTTGTACTTGCTCTGGTGCTTGTGCCACGTCCGTCATGTCATGCTCCATTCGGTAAAGAGGTTGAGACCGGGTTTCGTCTACCGTCTACTTTCGCAAGACGCGTGCCAGCGCCGGGGCCGCACAACTGGCGGAGCGCTGCTGCCTGCGCAACAGCGGCTGCTGGCGCCGCAGCAGCGTTGTGCACAGCGGCTGTCGGCAAGTCAGCAAGCGGCGCGGGCACGTTTCCTGCACGCTTCCAGGCTCCACCCACCACGAAAGAATCCCATGACTACCGCAACCGCCCCCGCCGTCGATACCGTCTGGTTCACCCGCTGCCCCGTGCCCACGGCCACGGGCCTGGCCTACAAGCTTGGCTGGCTGGACGAGGAATTCGCCCGCGACGGCATCGCCTTGAAGACGCTGCAGGAAGTGGGCGGCGAGCTGGCGCGCCACCACTACGACCATGGCTTGTCCACGCTCGTGCGCGAAGGCGGCAACCTGCTGGCCCTGCCCGCGCGCGCGCAAGGGGCGCCCACGCGCCTGATCGGCCTGACCTGGATCGACGAATGGCAAGCCATCCTCGTGCGCCCCGGTTCCGGCATCGCCACGCCCGCGCAGCTGCAAGGCAAGCGCCTGGCGCTGCCCGTGTTCCGCGCCGAGGACTTGCGCGAGAACCGGCGCGGGCGCAGCATCGCGCGCGGCATGAGCCTGGCCGGCTACAAGGGCGTGCTGGCGTCGGCCGGCCTCACGCTCGACGATGTGCAACTGGTGGAAGTGGGGGGCGACGCCCAGGCATCGGCCAATCTGGGCGCGGGCCTGTGGCAAGGCATAGGCCCGCTCTTGCGCGGCGAAGTCGACGCCGTCTACGTGAAAGGCGCGGCGGCGGCCGAGGCGGCGCGTGCGGCGGGGCTGGAAGTGGGCATCGACATCGACGCCCTGCCCGACCGGCGCTTCCGCGTCAACAACGGCACGCCGCGCCCGATCACCGTGCATGCATCCATGCTGGAACAGCATTTCGAGCTGGTCGTGCGCTTTTTGACGCAGACCTTGCGCGCCGCGCACTGGGCGCGCAGCCACAAAGAAGATGTGCTGGCCATCCTGCAGGGCGAGACGCGGGCCGGCGCCGACGCCGTGGCCGAAGCCTACCGCGACGGTTTTCACCTGACGCTGGCGCCCGACCTGTCCGACGACAAGGTGGCGCTGTTCCGCCAGCAGAAGGATTTTCAATTGCAGCACGGTTTTCTCGACCGCGACGTCGATATCGACAGCTGGATCGACCGCCGGCCATTGGAAGAGGCGCAGCGGCGGCTGGAGGCGCTGCTGCGGGTGGCGGCTTGATGGTGGTGGCGTAGTGGTGTTGTCGGCTTACGCTGCGCTAAGCCGACCTACCGCTGCATAAGCCGACAACTCCAGCCTAAGCCGACCTACGGGAAAACACAAAGGCCGGCGCATTCGCCGGCCTTTTTACCTCAGGCAGTCACGCTCAGAACTGGATCGTGTACGACGCGCCCACCGTGCGGCCCTGGCCGATGATCACCGTGTCGCCGTTGACGGCGCCGGGCACGAAGCTGGTAAGCGTGTGGTTGCGGTAGACCTTGTCGGCCAGGTTGTTCGCATACGCCGTGATGCGCTGCTTGCCGCCCGGGAGCACGTACGACAGGCGGGCGTTGGCCAGCGCGAAGCCGCCCTGGTTCAGCAGGTCGCGCGCGGCATTTTGCGGGTCGACATAGTAGTACTGCTTCGACGTGTAGCGCACGTCGCCGCTGAAGACCAGCTGCGCGCCATTGCCCAGCGGGTAGCGGTAGTCGGCCGCCAGCAGGGCCGTCACGTGGGGCGAGCGCACGAATTCGTTGCCGGAGCGGTCGCCGCCATTGTTCTGGATGGCGAAATCGTCGAATTCCGTGCGCAGCAGGCCCAGGTTGGCGTTGACGTGCAGATTGTCCGTCGGCTGCGCCTCGATCTCGAATTCCGCACCGTTGACGTGGGCCTTGCGCACGTTCTGCAGGTAATTGACGCTTTGCGTGGGGTCGCCGTTGTACACGCCCGTGATATTCACCTGCACGTTCTTGTAATCATAGTGAAAAACGTTGGCGTTGAAGTTCAGGCGCCCGTCCAGCCATTCCGACTTGATGCCCGCCTCGAACGAGTTCAGGGTTTCCGGCTTGACCGTGTTCAATGCCCGCACGTCCGTGGCGCTGGTGTTGTAGCCGCCCGACTTGATGCCGTGCGCGTATTTCAGGTAGCCGCGCAGGGTACGGCTGAAGCGGTATTCGGGCGTCACGTCATACGTCAGCGCGTTCCACGTGGTCGATGGATTCGACGTGAAATTGTTGTTGGCCACCGAAGCGGCCGTGTAATTGCCGCCCTGGACCGTGTTCCACCAGTTCGCCGCGTCGCCGAACGTCACCGTGTTCGATGCGGCCTGCACGCGCCGCAAATCGAGGTCCTTGGTTTCCGTGGTCCAGCGCAGGCCGAACGTGGACAGCAGCTGCTCGCTGAAGTTGACGGTCGTGCTGCCGAAGATGGCCGCGCTGCGCGCCTTGTGCTGGTAAATGGTGCGGTTGTAGCCGACGGGCTGGGTGCTGCCCGCCAGCGCCGGCACCGTGCCGTTGGGCAGGCGCGCGCCGGCCGAATCGGCATCGATCTTTTCATTGAAGTAGAACAGGCCCGCCACCCAGCTCACGGTGCCGTTCTGCGGCGACGTCAGGCGCAGCTCCTGCGACACTTGCCGGCTGCTGGCCTTGGAACGGCTGCGGCCCACTTCCAGCGGCGTATTGTCGCTGTCGCCCGTGGCTTCGTTCCTGAAATTTTCATAGCCCGTGATGGAGGTGAGGGTCAGCTCGCCCAGCGCATATTCGAGGTTCAGCTGGGCGCCGCCCTGTTTCACGTCGCTGTCGGCCGGCGCATTCGTGCTCACGTCGTCGGGATTGGTGCTGGGGATGTAGCCGTTGCGGTACACGCCATTGGCGCCGTAGCTGGCCACGGTGGTGGTGGCGCCCTTGGTCGTGTAATCGCGGTAATGCAGGTTCAGGTTCGCCGTCAGGTCGCGCCCGATCAGGGCCTTGAGCTGGCCGCGGATGGCGCTGTCCTTGAGCTTTCCATCGCGTTCGCCCGTAAACTGGTTGTGGAAGCGGCCCTTGTCCTGCTGCTCCGTATGGAAGGACAGCCGCCCCGCCAGCACCTCGTCGACCAGCGCGCCGCCGATGGCGCCTTCGGCCACGGTGGTGTCGTAGCTGCCGTAGTCGAGCTTGGCGTAGCCGCTGGATTTGAACGAGGGTTTGCGCGAGATCACGTTGATGGCGCCGCCCGTCGTGTTCTTGCCCCATAGGGTGCCTTGCGGGCCGCGCAGCACTTCCACCCGGTCCAGGTCGAACAGGGGAAAGCCCGTGGCGCTGGAATTGCTGATGTAGACGTCATCGAGGTAGAAGCCGACGGGATTCGGAAAGTCCACCTGCTGCTGGCCCGCACCCACGCCGCGTATCCACCAGCGCGGGCGGCCGTGCTGCTGCGTGCCGGCCGAAGCGTTCGGCACGTAATTGAGGACTTCGCTGGCCGAGCGGCCGATACCCGTGTCGAGCAGCTCCTTGCCGCCTAACACCGTAATCGCGCTGGGCACCTTCTGTGCCGATTCCTCGCGCTTTTGCGCCGTCACCGTCACCGATTGCAGCGAGGCGCCCTCGCCAGCGCCATTCGCGTCGGCCGCGGCAATGACATCGGCGCCAGGCGTTTCCGCATGGGCCAGACCTGGGGCGAGCATCAGGCCGCCGATGGCGAAGGCCGAGCGCAGCGCGCGGCGCACTGGCGTCAGGTGGAAAAGAAATGGGGAAGAGTCGGCGGGAGCAGTCGAACGGCGCATGGGTGATTATCCTTGAGTAAAGTCAAAACGCGAGATGGTGATGACCAGTATTGCAAGGCGCATGCCCGCTGCCGCAGCGCAACAAAACAGAACTTAAGTGTTTGATTTCAAAGGAAGACTATCGTCATGATAGCGCTGTTGATTTGGCAGCAGCGCCGGTGCCGCGTGCTGCCTGCGCGACAGCAGGCGGTGGCGCTGCTGTCGCGGCAACAGGTGAGAGACGCTTAAGCGGCGCGCAGCAAGGCGGCCGTGTGGCCGCGCACGAGGGGCAGCACTTCCTCGCCCACGCGGTACGCTTCTTCCAGGTGCGGCGTGCTGGCCAGGATGAAGGCGTCGGCGCCCAGCTGCACCAGTTCATCGAGGCGTTCGGCCACCTGCTGGTAGCTGCCGACGATGCCCTGCGTCTGCCCGCCGCGCAGCAGGTTGAAGCCGGACCAGATATTCGGCGCCGTGATCAAGTCCTTGTAGCTGTTCAAGGTGGCCGGGCGGTTGCCGCGCTGGCGCGCCGCGCCCACGGAATCGCCGCCATCGGCACCGAGGAACTGGCGCAGGGTAGCGGCATCGACGGCCTCAAAACCCTTGCGCACCTCGTCCCACGCCTCTTCCTCCGTGGCACGGGCGACGATGTCGACGCGCACGGCGCACTTGATCTTGCGCCCAAGCAGCGCCGTCTTTTCATGCACGCGGGCGAATTTTTCGCGCAGCTGCTCGAACGGTTCCAGCCACGTCAGGTAGTAATCGGCGTGCTTCGAGGCGGAACCGAGGGCCGCGTCGGACGAGCCGGAAAAGTAAATCTCGGGGAAGTCCTGCTCCGACAGGGGCGTGGCCAGGCCCGCGTCTTCCACCTGGTAGAACTTGCCCTGGTAGGAAAACGGCCCGCCGCGCCACACGCCGCGCACCACGTCGAGAAATTCCGTCGTGCGCGTGTAGCGGTCGTCGTGGCCGGCCGCATCGCCCCACCACAGCTGCGCCGGACCGCCGCCGCCCGTGATCACGTTGTACAGGGCGCGCCCGCCCGTGGCCCGCTGCAGGCTGGCCGTCATGCGCGCGGCCACCACGGGGTTCAGAAAGCCGGGCTGGAACGGGATCATGAAGCGGAAGGTGCGCGTTTCGCGCGTCAGCAGCGCGGAAATGGCCCATGGTTCATCCGTCATGGGAAACGACGGGATCAGGCCGCCCTGGAAGCCCGATAGTTCGGCCGCTCGGGCGATCTCCGCCAGGTAGTCGATATACGTAAAACCGTCGGCGCCGCCGCCACCGAGACTGGCCTGGCGCAGGTTGTCATTGCCGGGGAACCAGTCGCCGCGAAACGGCGTGCGGGCGCGGTGCGAACTCGGTTCGCCATGCGTGGGGATGCGCCAGAAAAAATCGATTGCCATCAGGGGTACTCCTTCAAATAATGTGGATTCAAGCCGCTTGCAGCGCGGATGCCGTCAACGATGCCCGCAAGGCTGGCAATACGTGTTCGCCGATGCGGTAGGCTTCCTCGAAATGGGGGATGGCCGCCAGCACGAAGCTCGACACGCCCGCCTGCGCGTACGCTTGCAGCGCGGCGCTGACCTGCGCATAACTGCCCACCAGGGCCCCGTGGGCGCCCGTTTGCGCTTGCGCAAAGCCGGGCCAGAAGGCGGCGGCACGGTCATCGAAGGGCGCATCGTCAGGTAGCCCGGCGCCGCTGCGGTAACGGCGCGCGTCGCGCAAGGCTTCGTCGAACGTTTCACGGGCCAGCACGTCGATGCGCAAACCCGCCGCCACGGCACGGCCCAGCTGGCGCGCCTGCGTCTGCAGGCTGCCGATGGAAGGCTGCAAGTCCGCCACGGGCGCCGCATCGAAGACGTGCACGTCGGCCTGGCGCGCCGACAGGGCCAGCGCCTCGGGGCTGTCGCCCGTCAGGTAGATGCCATTGACGGGGTGGTTCGCCAGCGGGCCCTTGAAGCCGCCATCCTGCACTTCGAAGAACCTGCCCTTGAAGCTGAACGGCGACGTACTTTGCACGCCGCGCGCCACCGTGATGAATTCATCGATGCGGGGCAGAATATCGGCGTCGGGCGCCGCATCGCCCTGGCGCCGGCGCGCGGCCGCATCGCCGCCGTGCCCGATCTGCCAGGCGAAGCGCCCGCCCGTGAAGCGCTGGAAGCTGACGGCGTTCTTTGCCGCGTACACGGCCGAACCCCAGGCCGCGTCGAATTCGGCGATCAGCTTCAGGTGGCGCGTGCTGCGGGCCAGGTAGCCGGCGACGATCCAGCTTTCATCGCCCTGCGTATCGTGGCGTATCTGGATGCCGTCGAAGCCGGAAAGGTCGGCCGCGCGGGCGATCTGGTGCAGGTAGTCGAAGTAATTGAAGGGCGGACGCGCGCCGCGCGGGTCGCTCACGCCCGCCTGCAGGGGACTGGGCACGCCAGCGGCCCGTTCGCCCCGGCGCGTGATGCCGGGCGCCGCATAACGGCCGTCGCCGCTGGTGGGCAATTGCCAGATGAATTCGATGGTCATGCATGGACTCCTGTCGTGGGTCGAAGAAAACACCGCTGCACATTGGCGCAGCGGCCTGCCCTTCCCTCCTCGCAGAAAACATGCCAGGCGCCGGAGAGCCAGCGACGCCCGAAGCTGCTGCTTGCGCAGCAATCGGCTGCGCCCACGGCAGCAATGTGCTGCGCGCGCAGCAGCCATGAAAAAAGCCGGCGCCGCATTGCTGCGGGTCCTGTAGATGTCAACGGTGATAATGAGTTTCTCCTCTGCATTACATCCACGTCCGACTGAAAAATAATCGGCTGAGTAGATCTGAGCGAGTCCAACTAAGCTTACGGCTGCAGGGCAAGCCATTTAAATGCGATCATTTCATTTGGCTGCAACTGGCTAAGGTGCCGTATCGATTCGTCAATCAATATGTCGCAATTACTAATTGCTGTGAAAAAAGCAGCTATAATCCTCAGCAATATCCCTACCTCTCGGAATATATGAAACTGATCAAAGTTCGCGTGAGAAACTTCCGCTCTATTGACGACAGCGAGGAGTTCGAAGTAGGAGACTTGACCTGCTTAGTTGGAAAGAACGAAGCGGGAAAAACGGCGGTCTTAAGAGCTCTACACGGCCTTAGTCCAATTGACAGTTTTGCTTACGACAAGACGCGTGACTACCCGCGCCGCCACTTGAGTAAGTTCGACGATCGACATCCCCATGGCCAATCGGAGGTTGCAATCACCTTGTGGGAACTCGACGACTCAGATGTGGACGAAATTGATGCTGTGTTAGGCCCAGATGCGCTTACGAGCCGCTTGGTGACTATCACGAGCTATATTGGTACGAACCACACCAACTGGAATGTCCAGGTAAACGAAAAAATAGCCTTACGAAATCTTGAAGAACTTAGTAATCTTACCGAGTTTGAGAAAGCGCCCTTACAAAGTCTAGTGTCGACTCAGTCAGCATTAAAGATGCTTCAAGAGTTGACGGAAAAAACTCCAAGTCAGATATCTTTAGAACAAACGATAGCGTCATTCCAAAATGGATCGGCCAGATCCAAGGTAATTAACATTCTGTCGCCGCGCAAACCGAAGTTTTTTTACACTTCGCATTTCGATCGCATGTCCGGCGAAATCTCGATCAATCAGCTAAATGAAGACCGTCAAAATAATCGAGTTAGCGAGGGAGACAGAATTTTCTTGGACTTCCTTGAGTATGCGGGAACTACGATCGAAGAATTACGCGATGCAACCAAGTTCGAGGAGCTTGTAGCCCAGTGCGAAGGCGCGTCAAATGACATCACCGATGAGATCTTCGAGTTTTGGAGCCAAAATGAGGCATTGTCGGTAAAGATCGAACTTAATGATGGCCGCTCAGCAGATCCTGCCCCCTTCAATTCGGGACGTGTCGCAAAAATTCGCATCGAGAATAAGAACCATCGCGTCTCTGTGCCACTGTCCGAACGCAGTGCTGGATTTGTCTGGTTTTTTTCGTTCTTGGCGCAGTTCAAACAACTCAAGAAGACTACAGGAAACGCAATCATTCTCCTTGACGAGCCCGGTCTAACATTGCACGGCAAGGCACAGTCCGATCTGCTTCGCTATATCGAAAGTCGGATACTTCCAGCTCATCAGGTTATCTACTCGACCCACTCCCCGTTCATGGTTCCAGCTTTGCGCTTGGCAGATGTCCGGGTAGTCGAAGACGTCGTAGATTACAAAGATCCCCGTAGGCCGATTGTCAAAGGCACAAAAGTCTCAGCAGACGTGCTTTCAGTGGACAAAGATACATTGTTCCCACTTCAGGCCCACCTGGGTTATGAAATCACACAGGCACTTTTCATTGGTAAACATTGTCTGTTGGTGGAAGGGCCATCTGACGTCGTGTTTCTCCAGGCGATGTCACAGGCATTGCGATCTCGCGGTCGCATCCATCTCGACGAACGCTGGACAATATGTCCGACTGGCGGTTTAGATAAGGTTACCTCGTTCGCTTCGCTATTCACAGGGAATAAGCTCGACATTGCGGTTCTATGCGACTTAGGTGCAGGGGACAAAAACAAGGTGGAACGTTTACGCCAAAGTCAGATCCTGAAATCGGGACGGGTGTTTACGGCCGCAGACTTTACAGGTCAGACCGAGGGCGATGTGGAGGACTTATTCGATCCAAACCTATATTGCGCTCTAGTAAGCAAGGCTTTAAATTTGAGCAAAAAACAAACACTAACACCGGAAAGCGTCGCCAAGGCGCTATCAAGTACCGTACGTATTGTGAAACAAGTGGAAGCGGCTTGTAAACTGCTACCGGCGAGTGTGCCGGAATTCGGCCATTACGTGCCGGCAGAGTGGTTGATGCGAAATCCCGCAGAACTCGATGGCGATGGACCGGAAGTGATGGCATCTCTTACACGTTTTGAGGCCGTGTTTAAAGTAATTAATCAACTGCTGGCATGACGTTCCACCGCGAAAGAGCTTAACAATACACTTGGAGGCAGCGACCGGCCAATACGTGAAGTCCAAGACGACTTGAAGTTGCACGCGCTTATCGATGAGGAGTCCACTAACCGAGTTCTTTATAAGAGCCGGCGGATTCCAGAAGAGCAGAGCTGCCTAGTCGATGGCGCCCGCCTTTTTCAGGAAGGTGCGCAGGATATTGCGGCTCAGGTTCAGGTGTTTCGCCGTGCGCACCTGGTTGCGCTCATTGCGCTCCCACGCGGCGCGCACCAGTTCCTGCTGCATCGCTTCGAATTCCACGGCCTCGCCCGAGTCGAGCAAGGCTTGCCAGGCGCGGGCAAAGCGCTCGGCGGCCAGCAAATCGTCCTGGCCCGCTGCGCCGTGGGCCGCGTAGGCGATGTCGGCGCCGCCGGCCCACGCGTCCGGCACGGGCACAGGGGCGGACGCGGGCGCCGGAGCGCGGTGCCAGCCAGACAAACTCAGGTCCTCGGCGCGCACCACGCCGCTACGGCAGACGAGCAGCGCGCGGTGGATGACGTTTTCCAGTTCGCGGATATTGCCCGGCCATGGATAGGCCAGCAAGGCCTCTTGCGCGTCCAGGCCCAGTTCCACCTCGCCCAGGTGCAGGCGCTGCGCATAGATGGCCATGAAGTGGCGCGTCAGCGGCATGATGTCGCCCGGGCGCTCACGCAGGGGGCGCAGCGGCAGGCCGATCACCTGCAGCCGGTAATACAGGTCTTCGCGGAAGCGCCCGGCCCGCACGGCTTCGGCCAGGTCCACGTTGGTGGCGGCGATCAGGCGCACGTCGATGGGGATGGCGCGCCGCGCGCCCAGGCGCACCACTTCGCGCTCCTGCAGCACGCGCAGCAGCTTGACCTGCATCGCCAGCGGCAAATCGCCGATCTCGTCGAGGAACAGGGTGCCGCCGCTGGCCGTCTCGAACCAGCCAGGCTTGCCCTGCTGCGCGCCCGTAAATGCGCCTTTTTCATAGCCAAACAGTTCGCTCTCGACCAGGGTTTCGGAAAACGCGCCGCAGTTGATCGCCACGAAAGTCTGCTCGGCGCGCCCGCTCAAGCCGTGCACGTGGCGCGCAATCAGCTCTTTTCCCGTCCCCGTTTCGCCCGTGATCAGCACCGTCGCCTCGCTGGGGGCGATGCGCTCGATCAGCTCGTGCAACTGGCGCGAACGGGGATCGGCAAAAACAAAGGCCGTGGCGCGCACCAGCAAGCTCATTTGCTGCGGGTCGCGGAAGGCGACCAGCGCCTCGCTGTCGCCGTCAGCGCCCGCGCCGCGGGCAAGGTGGGCGCTGCGCGCGAAATCGCTGCTGAAATTGTGGGCTAAGAGTTCCATGGGCCGACTATACCGCGCGCCATCTGCAGGCGTGAACGAATGGTGCCGCGCTAGCTTATCCGGATTTTGCATATGCGGGCGCTGGCCCCTTGCTGGCCCGAAGCTTGCATCAGCATTGACGCAGATCATGTCGCCAACCCGCCACGGAGCTTCCCCCATGCCAGCACGCCAGCTCGTCCTGAACGTCTTTTTGCAGCGCCACGGCCACCATCCGGCCGCCTGGCGCCATCCATCCGCCAGCGCCAGCGGACGGCCCGACCTGGCCTGGTGGCTGCGCGCCGCCAGGCTGGCCGAGGCGGCCAGGTTCGACAGCTTTTTCATCGCCGACTTCATCGGCCGCTCGGGCGACGTCATGCCCGACACGGGCCGCGCCGCCATCGGCCTGCCGTTCGAACCCTTCACGCTGCTGTCGGCGATTGCCGCCGTCACCAGCCACATCGGCCTGATCGCCACCGTCAACACGAATTACGAGCACCCGTATCACGTGGCGCGCAAATTCAGTTCGCTCGACCACCTGAGCGGCGGGCGCGCCGGCTGGAACGTCGTTTCCTCGTTCGCCGAGCATACGGCGCGCAATTTCGGCATCGATGCGCCGCGCAGCCACGCGCAGCGCTATGCGCGCGCCGATGAATTCGTCGCCCTGTCCAAGGCCCTGTGGGACAGCTGGGACGACGACGCCTTCGACCGGCCAGACCGCGCCAGCGGCCGGTTCTACCAGCCGGCAGCCGGCCATGCGCTCGATTTCCAGGGCGAGTATTTCGCCTCGCAAGGCTTGCTGGACTTGCCCCGCCCCGTGCAGGGCCACCCCGTGCTGGTCCAGGCGGGCAATTCCGAGACGGGCCGCGAATTTGCCGCGCGGCTGGCCGAGATGGTGTACTGCTCCGCCACCTCGCTGCCAGTGGCGCAGGCGTATTACGCGGACGTGAAAGGGCGCATGGCGAAATATGGCCGCGCCGAAGATCAATTGAAAGTCACGCCGGGCCTGTCCGTCGTGGTGGCGGAGTCGGATCAGCAGGCGCAGGACCAGTTCGGCGAGCTGCAGGACCTGGTCGACTTCAGCAACCTGGAATTTGGCGGCTTCGACTTGTCCGGCTATCTGCTCGACGGCCCCCTGCCCGACCTGCCCTACGAGGCGGGCGACAATGGCAAGGGGCGTTTTCAACAGCAGCTGGAGCTGGCCCGCCGCGAGCACCTGACCTTGCGCCAGCTGGTGCTGCGCTTTCGCGTGGCGCGCGGCCACCTGCAAGCGATCGGCTCCGTCAAGACGGTGGCCGACGTGATGGAGCAGTGGTTCGTGGAACGGGGCGCGGACGGCTTCAACGTCGTGCCGCCCCTGCTGCCGCAAGGCTTCGAGGACTTTACGCGGCTGGTGGTGCCGGAACTGCAGCGGCGCGGCCTGTTCCGCACCGAGTATGCGGCCAGCACCCTGCGCGGCCACCTGGGACTGGCGCGGCCCGCCAACCCGCATATGCTGGGGCGGGCGCGGGCCGCCTGACCAAGGCTAGACTAGGCTTGATCGGGATCAAAATGCTTGCGCAAGCCTTGCCAGCATGCGAAATAGTCGGTTTGCAGCAGGCCACCATCCAGCGCGAACGGCGTGGGCTTGAGGATGGTGCGCGTCTCGAACATGAAAGCCATGGTGTCGGCCACTTTCACGGGCGCGGACGTGTCGCCGTGCGAGGCCTTCTCGAACGTCTGCGCATCGGGGCCGTGGCCGGACATGCAGTTGTGCAGGCTGGCGCCGCCCGGCACGAAGCCGGCCGCCTTGGCGTCGTACACGCCGTGGATCAGCCCCATGAATTCGCTGGCCACGTTGCGGTGGAACCAGGGCGGGCGGAACGTGTGTTCGGCGGCCAGCCAGCGGGGCGGGAAGATGGCGAAGTCGATGGCGCCCAGCAGCGGGTTTTCGCTCGGTGCCTGCAGCACGAGGAAGATCGACGGGTCCGGATGGTCGTAGCTGATCGAGCCGATGACATTAAAGCGGCGCAAATCGTATTTATACGGCGCGTAATTGCCGTGCCAGGCCACCACGTCCAGCGGTGAATGGTCGAGGGTCGTGCGCCACAGATGGCCGCCGAACTTGGCCAGCAGTTCGCACTCGCCCTCGATATCCTCGTAGGCCGCGTGCGGCGTGAGGAAATCGCGGCTGTTGGCCAGGCCGTTCGAGCCGATGGGCCCCATGTCCGGCAAACGGAAAGCCGTGCCGAAGTTTTCGCACACATAGCCGCGCGCCTTGCCATCCGGCAGGGTCACGCGAAAGCGCACGCCGCGGGGAATGACGGCGATTTCCTGCGGTTCCAGTTCGATCAAGCCCAGTTCCGTGGCGATCGCCAGCCGCCCTTCCTGCGGCACGACCAGCAATTCGCCGTCGGCCGAGTAAAAGAAGCGCTGCATCGAGCGGTTGGCCGCATACACGTGGATGGCGCAGCCGCTCATCGCTTCGGCGCTGCCATTGCCGGCCATCGTTTGCCAGCCGTCGATGAAATCGACCGGCGTGGCGCCGTCGGGCAGCGGCAGCGGGTCCCAGCGCAGCTGGTTCGGCGGCGCGGGCGGCATGGCGTGAAAATCGCTGACGATGCGCGTGTTCGCCAGCAGGGTAAATGGCGGATGCTGGCTGGCGGGACGGATGCGGTACAGCCACGAGCGCCGGTTCTGCGCGCGCGGCGCCGTGAAGGCCGTGCCAGACAATTGTTCCGCATACAGGCCCAGGGGCGCCCGCTGCGGCGAATTCTGCCCCTGCGGCAAGGCGCCGGCGATGGCTTCCGTGGCAAATTCGTTGCCGAAGCCGCTTTGGTAGCCGGCGCCTATCATGCGCGCACCGCCAGGCCGTCGGCCGCGTCGCGCAGCAAGCCCTGCACCACGTCGGCCTGGCCGATGGCGCCCATGGCCAGCAAGGCGAAGCGGGCCAGGAACAGCGGCGAGCGCTGTTCGCCCAGGCCGCCCATGGTGTGGCACAGCTCGGTGTAAAGATTGTCCAGTTCGATGTCGGTCATGTTGTCTCCTTGTTACTTTGATTGGCCGATGCCGGCCGCCGCCAGCGCTGCCGCCACCTGCCCCGCCTGCACTTGCCGCCAGCGCCCCAGCACGTGGCCGTCCGGGCGCACCAGGTAAAACGTGCCTGGCTGCGCGTCGAACAGCGGGAATACCTGTGCCGTGTGGTCCCAGGCGCCCCCTTGCGCCCCGCTGCGGGCAATCGCTACCGTCGCCAACGGCAAGCTATCGCCCAGCGCCAGCAGTTCGGCAGGCACGGCGCCATCTTCGCTGAAGTACAGGCCCGTGAAATGGCCACCGGCGCGCTGCACCAGATCGGTAATATACCCCGCTTTTTGCCCGCCGTTGTGCTGCAGCGCGAGCGGGCACTCGGGCAAGACCGTGCCGGGCGCGGGACCGGCAGCGAACGTGTCGCAATCCGGCGTGTTCAAGGCCGACTGCGCATACGCGATGGCGCTGGTCTGGCGCGGGTTGATCAGCGAGCGCACGTGCGCATGTTTGCCCGCCAGGCCCAGCACGGCCGTGCGCATCAGTTCGAAGGCAAACGTGGGCGGCGCCATGAATTCCGTGCTTTTCGTACCGTGACGCAGGTTTTCATGGGCCGCATACACGCGTTCGTCCGAATAGCTGTCGAGCAAGGCATGCGGCGCCTGGCCCTTGACGACGTACGCCAGCTTCCAGGCCAGGTTGTCCGCGTCGTCGATGCCGGAATTGGCTCCGCGCACGCCGAAGATGGGCACCAGGTGGGCCGCATCGCCCGCGAACAGCACGGGACCGTGCCGGTATTTATCCAGCGTCAAGGCGTTGGCTTTATATATGGTGATCCATACGGGATGCCACGGTGCCGTCTCGCCCATCATGGCCAGCAGGCTGTCGACGCGGGGCGCCACGTTTTCCAGCAGCACGGCCGCCTGCGCATCCTCGTCGTCGCGCAACTGGTAGTCGATGCGCCAGATGTCCTCGGGCTGCTTGTGCACCAGCACGGTCGAACCGGGGTTCGACGGCGGATCGAAATACGCGAGACGCTCCGTCGGACGGTCGCTCTTCAGGTGGATATCGACGATGACATAGCGCCCTTCGTAGCTGGTGCCCTGCAATTTGAGGCCCAGCGCCTCGCGCACCACGCTGCGCCCGCCATCGGCAGCCACCAGCCAGTCCGTGTCGATGGTGTAGGTTTCATCGGGCGTGGCCAGCGTGACGGTGGCGCCATCGGCGCGCTGCTGCACGCCGGTGACGCGCGTCTGCCAGCGGATATCGATCAGCTCGCTCTGGCGTTCGGCCGCATCGAGCAGGAATTGCTCGATATGGTATTGCGCCAGGTTGACCATCGGCGGCAATTTCTGGTTCGCGTCTTGCGGCATCGTAAAGTGCAGCACTTCCTCGTCGCGGTAAAAGCTGCGTCCGCCCGCCCACGGCAAGCCTTTACTGATAAAACCGTCGAGCGCGCCCAGGCGGTCAATGATTTCCAGGCTGCGCCGCGAGATGCAGATGGCGCGGCTGCCCGTGCAGACGCCGTCGTCCGCCTCGATCAGCACCGAGCGCACGCCGTGGCGCGCCAGGCCCAGGGCCGTGGCCAGGCCTACGGGCCCGCCGCCGGCGATCAGGACGGGGACGTGCTGCGTGCCGGTGCCGACAGCCTTGCCGGGCGGATACACTTTCGGCACATGGGGATAAGGATGGAATGTATCGCTCATGATGTTTCCTCTTCAACAATATTATTTGCTGCTGCGCGCGATGGGCAAGGTCAGCACGATGGCCGCGCCCGCCACCAGCAGCACGCTGGCATACAGCAAGCCCGTGGCAAAGCTGTGCGTGAAATCCTTCAGCCAGCCCACGACGACGGGATTGAGGGCCGAGCCGATATTGCCCGTGGCATTGATGACGGCGATGCCGATGGCGCGCGCGCCCAGGCTCAGGGCCCGGTCCGGCGTCGTCCAGAAGACGGACATGGCCGTGTAGGCGCCCGTCGAAGCCATGCACACGCCCAGCAGTTGCAGCACGGGGTTGCCGGCATACGCGGTCAGCAGCCAGCCGCCAGCCGACAGCAGCATGGGCCAGACGATATGCCAGCGGCGCTCCTGCAGCCGGTCCGAGCGGCGGCCCCAGACGATCATGCCGATCACGGTGCAGACCTGCGGGATGGCCGCCAGCAGCCCGATCTGCGTGTTGCTGGCGTTGCTATTAAAACTTTTCACGATCAGCGGCGTCCACACGGCCACCATGGCCAGGGTGTTGACCAGGCAAAAGTAGGCGATGCCGAATTTCAGCACGGTGGGTGACAGCATTTCCGCCAGCACCGAGGTTTTCTGCGCCTGCGCCACAGGCTTGTGCTCGGCCGCCAGCATGCGCGCCAGCACCTGCTGTTCCAGCTTGCCCAGCCAGCTTGCCTTGTTGGGCGAGTCATCGAGATAGCCGTAGACGGCCAGGCCCAGCAGCACGGAAGGCATGCCTTCGAGCAAGAACAGCCATTGCCAGCCCTTCAAGCCCCAGTGGCCGTCCAGTCCCAGGATCAGGCCCGACAAGGCCGAACCGATGGCGGCCGTGACGGGCATGGCGATCATGAACAGGGCGTTGGCGCGCGCCCGGTAGGCGCTGGGAAACCAGTAGGTAAGGTACAGCAGCATGCCGGGCAGGAAGCCCGCCTCCGTCACGCCCACTAAAAAGCGCAGCGCATACAGGCTGGCCGGGCCGCTGGCGAACAGGGTCGCCGTCGAGGCCAGGCCCCAGGCGATCATCATGCTGCCGATCCATTTACGCGCGCCGATGCGGGCCAGCACGATGTTGCTGGGAATGCTGCAGGCGATGTAGGCGATGTAGAACAGGGTGGTGGCAAAGCCGAACTGGGTGCCGGACAGGCCCAGGTCCTGCATCATGGTCAGGCCGGCAAAGCCGATGTTGATGCGGTCAAGAAAGGAAAACACGAACAGCAGGAACAGAAAGCCCAGCAGATGGCGCGATACCTTGCGCATCACCTGCTGTTCCATTTGGTCGGTGGCCGCGTCGAGGACGGGCGCAGTGGTGGCTTGTGTGGCGGGGGCCATGCTTGTCTCCATAAGGTGTCGCCCTCCCCTTGTTGGTTTTATGGGGTGAGAGCGGCCGGGTGATCCCGGCTTGCAACACAGTATGCAGACGCGCGCCGCGAACCCTGTCCCCATTTTGGGGACATTTCGCGGCGAACCCAGTCAAAAAGGCGGAGCCTTCCCTACATCCAAGGGACTAGACAGGCGCTGGCGCCATGCACAGGGCAAACAACTGGCGCTGGCTGGAAATGCCCAGGCGTTTATAGGCGCGCTTCTGGTAGGTGATGACGCTCGATGGCTGCAGGCCCATGGTCTCGGCGATTTCCACGGCCGTGAAGCCTTCGAGCACGCAGCGCAGCACGTCCAGTTCGCGCTTGCTCAAGGCGGGACAATGCTGGCGCAACCTGGCCAGCATCATGGGCGCGACGCCTTGCGCGGGCTGGCCGTTCAAGCTGTAGTGGTGCTTGGCCGCATGGGCGAACAGCGGAGACAGGGTTTCGATGGCGGCGATTTCGCCAGGCTGGAACTGGCCCTGGCTGCTGTCGCGGTAGAAATTGACGGACAGCCAGATGTCGCCGGCCGGCTGCACCAGCAGCGACAGCCGGTCCGATACATTCGGTTTTTGATAGCAGGTGGCGCGGTAGCCGGGATGGTCGATCTCGTCGCTGGCTTGCTGGTGCAGCACGATGGCGGGATCGATTTTCCGCCCGGGCGCGGGCACGATCACGCGCTGGTTGCCGTCGAGCGCGTAATAGTGGCGCGCATAGCTGTCTGCGATATCCTGCAGGAAGCGCCCGCCGCGCCGGTCGGCCACGGCGACCGTGCGGGGCCGGTTGCCGAATTCATAGGCAAAGATCGTGCACTGGGCGATGGGCGCGACCGTGCTGACCGTCTTCAGGATGGCCCCGGCGACGGCATTCACATCGGCGTGGCCGATGGCGGCCATCAGTTCCAGCGTACGCCCGAAGTCCAGCTGCCCTTCCGCCTGCCGCCGCTCGACGCGCCAGTAACGCATGCCCGTGTCCTCTACTGCGCGCGCTGCGGCAAGACCCAGTCCGGCCGGATGTAGTGGCAGGTGTAGCCGTGCGGCAAGCGCTGCAGATAATCCTGGTGCTCCGGTTCCGCTTCCCAGAACGGGCCGGCCGGCGCCACTTCCGTCACCACCTTGCCGGGCCACAGGCCGGACGCGTCGACGTCGCGGATGGTGTCTTCGGCCACGCGCTTTTGCTCGTCGTTCGTGTAGAAGATGGCCGAACGGTAACTCGTGCCGCGGTCGTTGCCCTGGCGGTCCGGCGTGCTGGGATCGTGGATCTGGAAGAAGAATTCCAGGATCTTGCGATAGCTGATGGTGCTCGGGTCGAAGATGATTTCGATCGCTTCCGCATGCGTGCCGTGGTTGCGGTAGGTGGCGTTGGCCACGTCGCCGCCGCTGTAGCCCACGCGCGTGGCGATCACGCCCGGATAACGGCGCAGCAGGTCTTGCACGCCCCAGAAGCAGCCGCCGGCCAGGATCGCGGTTTCATTGCCTTGTGCATTGTCTTGTGCCATGGTGTCTTTCCCGTTCTAGTCAGAAGCAGCTATCTTACTCTGTCGCGCGACTTTCTTCAGCGGGCCAGCAGGCGTTTGAGCTGCGCCGCCTGGTAGGCGCCGATGGCGTCGTTGAACAGGCAACGGATCATGGGGTCGTCGACGATGTCCGCTTCCGCCAGTGCGGCCCGCGCGGCCGCATCGAAAGGACCATCGTTGATGCGCATGTACATCGACGTCAGCGATTCGCCCAATACCAGCGCCGCATGGCATTTCACCAAGGGCAGCTCCGTGGTCCAGCCGGGCGCTTCGTTCGTCTCGGGCACCAGGTCGATCAGGTCGCCATGCGTGCGGTAATGCAGGACCGTGGCCGCGCCGTCATGGCCGTACAGCGACAACCGCCACAAGCGCGGTTGCTGGAAGTAGCTGTCCTCGGGCAGTTCCATGTCGCGGTAGCGTTCAAGCAAACCGTTCCGGCAAAAATCGAGCACCAGCGCCGTGCCGGTGCCGCTCAAGGGCGAGAAACGGCGCGCGATGTCCGCCGTGGCGGGCGGCGGCGCGTCGGGCCGGTAGTCGAAATCCACGTCCTGCGGGCCCACGGGGAGCACCCAGGGCAAGGGTTCGGCGCTGCTTACTCCGTGCGCGTCGAGCAGCACGGACGTGGAGGGATCGAGACGGAAGATGTGCGCCTCGGGCAGCGCGGCGCCGATTTCATCGGCAAAGCGGCGGTAGGTAACGGGGAACATCGCATGGTTGTACCAGGACCAGTCTTCCTGCACGAACTGGCAGGAACTGGGCACGAGGTAACGGGGCGCCAGCGCGCGCAGCTGGGGCACCCAGTCGTCGGGAAGCTCGACCGGGCCGCGCGTTGCCAGCGACGGCGCGATGACGGCGATCTCGCGCATGGTCTGGAACGGCCACAAGACCATGTCCCAGGGCGCGAACGCGGCCAGCTGCGCCAGCGTCTCGGGGCCGATCCACGAGTCGACGACGTTCAAGACGTTCAGCCCCGCCGCACGCACCTGGAACAGCGAATCGACGTCATCATCGAGCGCCCGGCGCGGGATCACCTCGATGGCGCCCACGCGCACGGGCACGTCCACGTGCAGGCGCTGCACCTGCGTAAAGCCGAGCGCGCGCAGCATCGCGAACAGTTCGTCGAAGACGCAGTACAGATAGATGGGCGTGGCGCGGTCCAGCGCATCGAGGCTGTCGAGCGAGCAGTGGTCGTCGTGGAAGTGCGAAATGAAGACGGCATTCCAGCGCAGCCGGCGCACGGCGTCGAGGTCGAAGCGCACGGACGGAAACGCGTGGCAGTTGCGGCTGAACGGGTTTTCGACGATGGGGTCGAAGGCAATGGCCGTGCCTTCGCATTCGAAGACATAGCCGGCGTGCAGGATGCGGGAGATTTTCAGGGGCATGGGCGTGGGGAATGCAGAGAGAGCCCCGGCAGCGTAAATGCTGGGGTCAGACCCGCCGGGTCTGACCCCGGATTTGCTTTCGGGGTGAGAAAAACGCCGGGAATGCTCAATACGGATTATTCAGCACATCCATCGCAAAATACGTAAAGATCATGTCCGCACCCGCGCGCTTGATGGCGCCCAGGGTTTCCTGCACCACGCGGCGCTCGTCGATGGCGCCCGCCTGGGCGGCGAACTTGATCATCGCGTATTCGCCGCTGACCTGGTAGGCACCGATCGGCAGGCGCGTCGCTTCGCGTAGGTCGCGGATGATGTCCAGGTAAGCCCCGGCCGGTTTCACCATCAGCGCGTCGGCGCCTTCGGCTTCGTCGATCAAGGACTCGCGCACCGCTTCGCGGCGGTTCATCGGGTCCATCTGGTAGGTCTTGCGGTCGCCCTTCAGGGTGCTGCCGGCCGCGTCGCGGAACGGGCCGTACAGGCCGGAGGCGAACTTGGTCGAATACGCCATCACGGGCGTATCGTGGAAACCGGCTGCGTCGAGCGCGCTGCGGATGGCCGCCACCTGGCCATCCATGGCGGCCGATGGGGCGATGATGTCGGCGCCCGCCTGGGCCGCGATGACGGCTTGCTTGCCCAGGTTCAGCACCGTGCTATCATTGTCGACCGTGTCGCCATGCAGGATGCCGCAATGGCCGTGGTCCGTGTATTCGCAGAAGCAGGTGTCGGACATGACCACCATTTCCGGCACGGCGTCCTTGATGATGCGCGACATGCGCGCCACCAGGCCGTCCGGGTTCAGGGTGTCCGTGCCGTGGCTGTCCTTGTGGTGCGAAATGCCGAAGGTCATGACGGAGCGCAGGCCGGCGCGCGCGTAGCGCTCGATTTCCTGCGCCAGCTTCGCTTCCGGAATGCGGCGCACGCCGGGCATGGACTTGATGTCGATGAAATCGCTGCTGCCTTCGTCGACGAAGATCGGCAGGACCAGGTCCTGCGGATTGATCTCGGTTTCGCGGAACAGCTCGCGCAGTTGCGGGGTCGCGCGCAGGCGGCGCATGCGCGAAGTGGGGAATTGTGCTGGCATGGGGTGACTGGCTTCAGGTTAACAACGCCGATAAGTATACGCCGATCGCGCCGCTTGCGCCGGGCCGCCCCGCAAAAAAGCCGCGCAGGTCAAAAAAGACCGCCCCGCGCCTTCATTGCGGCTGCAACAGGGCCGCCATCTGCCAGCGCATGTCCGCCGCCAGTTGCACCAGCATGGCGCCGCGGCGGCGCGCGTCCGCCCGCCTTTTCGACTGCACCAGTTCCAGGTCCGGCATCCGGCAAGGGCCGCATGGCAGGCGGTAATTGCCGTCGCCGGCGGGCAGCGCATGCAGCTCGCGCCACGCCAGGTCGTAATCGCACGAGATATGCCGGCGCCGGCGCCAGTTCAGCGCGATGCGGTTGGCGTTGCTGACCAGGTCCAGGTGGCCGCAACCGAAAAAGTCGCCCAGGTCGCGCAAGGCGGCCACCATCAGGTTTTTCGGCCGGCAGCCGTGCAGCGCCCGCGTCGCTTCCTTCACCGCCTGCGCGCCGGCGGGCGAGCGCAAGCCCTGCAAGGCGCCCAGCTGGATGGCGCAGCCGCCGGGCTGGGGACGGAACAGGAAACTGGCCAGGTACAGCGACACGCCGTCGCGCGTCAGGCGCAGGCACAGGTCGCCCTCGCGGTGACTGTCGTGGATGGCCGTCAGCTGCAGGCGGTAGGTGGCGCCATCCTTGCCCTCGATGGTGGCCAGCACCAGCGCGCGGCGCGCCGCGTATTCCACCAGCGGCCGCGCGCCGGCCTGCCACAGGAAGCGGTAATGCCCGCGCAGCAGATCCACCCTCGCCGCGCAGCCGAAGCGGCGGCTGGCGTAGGGGCGGTAAATCTTGTACAGCAGGCTGGGATGGGCTTGCGCCAGCGCCGCCAGGCCAGGCGTGCCGGCGACGAAGGCTTGCCAGCGCGCGCGCTGCACGGGAAAGACGATGGCGCCCAGCGCAGCCTTGAGGCGGTGCCCATGCTGGCGCAATGCCGGCTGCTGCGGCGCGGCGTTGTCGCCGGTGGCGGTAAAAGTATGCATGCGAACGGCTCTACGACGGGTCTGGATCAACGGGACGCGGCGACGGCCGCAGGCAGCCCGCAACGGGCGGCTGCGCGCTGGCAGCCGTCTGTTGCGGGTAGAGCGGATGATAGGGGGAGGTGAAAACGAAGGGGGTTACAAGTTGGTAATGTGCCGATACGCCACGCCGGCCTGGCAGCGGCGCCTTAGCGCGGCAGCCGCAAACGCAGGCGCAAGCCCGGCGCCGCGTCCTCGATCTCCAGGCTGCCCCCATGCAGGGCCGCGATGGCCGCCACGATGGACAGGCCCAGGCCATTGCCGGGCAAATGGCGGCTCTTGTCGAGCCGGTAGAAGCGCTGCGTCAGCTTCGGCAATTCCTCGGCCGGCACGCCGGGGCCGTTGTCGCGCACGGCCAGCCAGCTGCCCTGTGCGTCGCTGCCGGCCGACACTTCCACCGTGGCGCCCTGCCCCGCGTACTTGATGGCGTTGTCGACCAGGCTGGCCAGGGCGCTGCCCAGCAGGTTGCGGTCGCCCCGCGCCGGCACGCCCTCGCCATACATCTGCACCAGCAGCACGCCTTGCTCGTCGGCCGTCGCCTCATACATTTCCACGATGTCGGCGCCGATCTGATGCAGGTCAATGTCATCGAAATTCTCGGGACGCATGCCCGATTCGGCCGCCGCGATCTGCAGCAGCTTGTCGAACACGCGCGTCAGGTCGTCGATGTCGTCGATGGCCGCCTGCGCCGCACTTTCGTAGCCGGCCACGCTTTGCTGCTGGCGCAAGGCGCCATCGAGCTTGTTGCGGATGCGCCCCAAGGGTGTGCGCAAGTCATGCGCGATGGCGTTCGACACGTGGCGCACGCCCTCCATCAGGTGTTCGATGCGGTCGAGCATGCGGTTGATGTCGCGGCTCAGCAAGCCGAATTCATCCTCGCTGGAGACGGGAATGCGCCGGCTCAGGTCGCCCGCCTCGATCTCGCCCGCCGTGCGGCGGATCTGCCCGATGCGCGCCTCGAGCTGGCGGCGGAACAGCCAGGCGCCCGCCGCCACCAGCAGGATGGCCACCCCGCCGCCATAGGCCAGCGAGCGCAGCACCAGGGTGCGGATCGACTTGCCCTCCTCCATGTCGCGCCCGACGAACAGGCGCGCGCCGCCCGCCAGGTCGCGGATCAGCATGCGCGCGGGCACCCGGCGGCCTTCGCGCGTGACGTCGCGGTGCAGCAGGCGGCCCACGGGGCTGCCCAGGTCGGGCCAGGACGACAGGTTGCCCGCCACGCGGCGGCCATCGGCATCGACCAGCAAGAAGATCTCCGTGTCGCTGTCGGTGCGGTCGGTCAGCAGATGGGCGATTTCCGCCGTCGTGCGGCTGCTGCCGCCCTGCTGGTACAGCGCGGCGAGGCGCTCCGAGAGCAGGGTAAGCTTGCGGTCCACGCTGCGGTCCAGCACGCCGATGGTGCCGAAATAGAAGACGGCGCAGACGATGCTGATCGACACGACCACCAGCACGCCATAGCCGAGCGCCAGCCGGGCCGCGATCGAGCGGTGCAGCTTACGCACTGTCGAGCACGCCCAGGGTGTAGCCGACGCCGCGCACCGTGTGGATCAGCGGCGGCGAAAATTCCTTGTCCACCTTGGTGCGCAAACGGCTCACCTGCACGTCGATGACGTTGGTCTGCGGGTCGAAATGGTAGTCCCACACGGCTTCGAGCAGCATGGCGCGCGTGACGGACTGGCCCTGGTGGCGCATCAGGTATTCCAGCAGGCGAAATTCGCGCGGCTGCAGGGCGATTTGCCGGTTGGCGCGCGTTACGCGCATGGTGCGCATGTCGAGCACCAGGTCGGCCACCTGCAGCTGCGTCGCTTCGGGCACGGGCGCGGCGCGCCGCAGCAGCGCCTCGATGCGCGCCAGCAGTTCGGCGATGGCGAACGGTTTCGACAGATAGTCGTCGCCGCCGCTGCGCAAGCCGCGCACGCGTTCGTCGACGCTCGACAGGGCAGACAGCACCAGCACGGGCGTGTTGCGGCCCATGCCGCGCAGGCGCGCGACGATGGCCAGGCCGTCGATTTCGCCGGGCAGCAGGCGGTCGAGCACCAGCGCATCCCAGTCTTCGCCGCAGGCCAGGCGCATGCCGTCAATGCCATTGTCGCAGGCGGTGATGTCGTGGCCCGCCTCGCGCAGGCCGGCACAGATATAGCGGGAAGTTTCGGCTTCGTCTTCGATGACCAGGCAGCGCACGGGGAATTCCTTGTAAAGATCAGGCAGCAAATACGCGCAGCATACGCCAGGCGCGCGCCACTTGCCAGCCCCGCCGCGCAGGCGCGGGCCATCCATATAGCCGCATTCGCGCGTGCCGCGGCGTGCGGCGAACGATGACAGGGTCGGGTACAATACAGCCTCGACAATGTTTGGCCGCGCCCGCGCGCCCCTGTTTCAGGCGCCGTCCGGCTTGCCGCGGCCAGCATCGCCACCACTGCCACTAACGAACAGCAGGCGCGCCCGGCGCGCGCCACAGACCACTACAGCCATGAAATCGACCCACTCTCTCGCACTGGCGCTGGCCATGGCCATCAGCTGCGGCAGCGCCGCCGCCGCAGACACCAAACAAAGCATGTTGTTCGATGAAATCCCCATCGGCAGCTGGAGCACGTCCGCCGAACTGGGCGCCATCACCACCTCGGGCAATACGGTCGGCACCTCCGTCACGGGCAAGATCGACGCGCGCCAGGAACTCGATGACTGGAGCAACCAGTACATCTTCAGCGGCTACTTCAAGGAAGACGAAACCACCGACGACGACGGCAAGAAGGTGCGCGAGCGTTCCGCCGAGCGCTTTTCTGCCTCCGCCAAGGCCGCCTATAAGCTGATGGCCGACCATGAAAAACTGTTCGTGCTGGCCTCGCATGTGAACGACAAGTTCGGTGCCTACACCAAGTACTCGACCCTGGCCGTCGGTCATGGCTCGCGCTGGTACCAGTCGAGCGACAAGAGCGTCGACGTGGAAGTCGGTCCAGGCTACTTCAGCGGCACCAACGATGCGGGTGAATCGGAACACGGCCTGACGGTGCGCGGCGCGGCCGCCATGAAGTGGAAGATCAGCCAGTCGGCCATGTTCACCCAGACGGTCAGCGTGGAACGGGGCACCTCGAACACCCACTCTATCGCCGAAACGGCCCTCAGCACGAAAATCAACGGCACCATGCAGATGAAGGCGGCCTTCAGCGCCCGCAACGATACGCGCGTGCCCGATGACAAGAAGAACACGGATACGCAGACCTCGCTGACCCTGGTCTACTCGTTCTGAGATGCCGGCCACGCTGATGCGGCGCTTGCGCCTGGGCGCCCTGCTCTGTGCCGCGGCGCTGCTGAGCGGCTGCGCCGCCGTCACCGTCAGCGCCATTTCTCCGGCCGACTACCTGCAGCAGCGGCGCGGCGACATCCTCACCACGGGCAAACTCAGCGCCTCGGCCAGCGAGGTGCTGCGCATCATCGGCAGCGACATCGCCGCCTGCGAAGCCAATACGGGCAGCTGCCGCGCCGACCTGGCCCGCTCCGAGCTGCTCAGCGACGAGCAGCGCCTGGCGACGCTGTCCGAATTGTGGCTGGAAAGCGCCCTGGCCGAAGAAAAACAGGGTGGCCACCCCAGCGCCGAGCGCCTGGCCGCCTGGCTGGAATCGGCCCGCTACGCCTACGCCTACCTGTTCTACACGACGCGCACGCCGGGCCAGCGCGCCTTCGAGGAACGCCAGACGCAAATCCGCGACTACTATAACTACGCCGTGCAAAAAGCCGTCGGCAACCTGTTCCGCCACCGCGGCGAATACCGCCCGGACGGCCATGTGATCCGCGTCGCCGGCTGGCAGATCGACAGCGAATTGTCGGCCCTGCGCCTGCCCGACGACGGCACCCTGCCCGAAGAACTGCTGCCGGCCACCTCGCTGTCGTTTTCCGGCCTGCGCAATGTGTACCGGCGCGACGGCTTCGGCGCCGACCTGGTCGCCGTCATGCCCAAGCCCCCGGCGTCGAAAGGCGACTATGTGCCGTACCAGGAGACGCGCTTCCCCGTCGTCACGGCGCTGATCCGCTTCGACGGCAACAGCCTGCAGGAGGTATTGGCCACGCAGCAGCTGCTGGTGATGCTGGTCGACCCGACGCGCAGCGAATCGACGCGCATGGCGGGCCAGGAACTGCCCGTGGCGGCCAATTTCACGGCCGGCTATGGCCTGTGGCTGGCCCGTTCCGGCTTCGGCGTGCAGGCGCTGCGCACCCTGTTCGGCCGCGCCGACGGCATTTCGCGCCCGCAGGTGCACCTGATGCAGCCCTATGACCCGAACAAGCGCACCATCGTCATGCTGCACGGCCTGGCCAGCAGCCCGGAAGCGTGGATCAACGTGGCCAATGAACTGATGGGCGACGAGCAGCTGCGCCGCCGCTACCAGATCTGGCAGGTGTACTACCCGAGCAACGCGCCGCTGGCCGCCAACAACGCCGCCATCCGCAAGGCGCTGGCCGCCACCCTGGCGCAGTTCGACCCGGCGGGCAAGGCCGACGCGGCAAACGACATGGTCTTGATCGGCCACAGCATGGGCGGCGTGCTGGCGCGCCTGATGGTGTCCGACGCCAGCAACACCCTGCTCGACGCCATCACGGAAGAATACAATTTGAAGGGCAAGAAGGCGGAAAAAGTGCGCGCCGGGCTGGCGCCCTACCTCAATTTCACGGCCATGCCGCAGGTGAACCGCGCCATCTTCATCGCCGCGCCGCACCGCGGCACCTCGTTCGCCAACCACAAGGTGGCGCGCTGGATCGCCAACCTCGTCACCTTGCCCATCACCATGCTCGACCAGCTGTCCGACGCGGCCGGCAGCCTGGCGCAGCTCGACACGGGCAGCAGCGAACCGCTGCGCATCCCCAACAGCATCGATAACCTCAGCGACAAGGACCCGTTCGTGCGCCTGGTGGCCGACCTGCCCATCAGCCCGAACGTGCGCTACTACTCCATCATGGGCAACGACACGCCGGACCTGCCCCTGGCGGAATCGAGCGATGGCGTGGTGCCGTATGCCAGCGCCCACCTCGACGGCGCCCTGTCGGAAAAAGTCATCCCCTCGTGGCACAGCGTGCAGGAAAGCCCGCAGGCGATCCTGGAGATACGGCGGATCTTGCGGCTGCCGGACAACTTGCCCTGATCGGCCGCATATATCTCGCTGTCCGATGCCGGAAAAATGCGCTTTTCGCTTGATAAAGTTGCGAAACATGATAATCTTGTGTGTAAGACGCCTGGCGCATATACCTGAGGAGCGAACATGACGGCGCATCTGCATCACGACACTCTGGCGCCCGAGCGCCGGGAATGGACCGACAACGACCTGCTAGTAGTGGAACAATTCTCGCAATTGGTGAACGCACAGCTCGACCTATTGGCGCAAGGTCCCGAGCGCGAGCGCCTGATCGACCTGGCCACGCGCGCGCTCGATGCGGCGCGCGCCTCTCTGCGCGCCACCCCGCCATCGAGACCGCGGCAACTTCCGGTGTCAAAACTCAAGGTATCCGATGTCATTGGGCAAGGATGGGTGGAACTGTCGCAAGCGTCGCTGTATCGCGCGGTGGAAAACCAGCGGTTCTATTGCGTGACGCCCAAGGGACGCAGTATCGGCAAGGAGTTTCCGGCGTGGCAATTTGTCCAGCCCGTGCCGGAACTGATCGCGCCCGTGCTCGCCATTCTCGCCGGCCAGCCCGGCAGTGACATTCATGCCTTCTGGGTCAGCAGCGCAGACGAACTCAACGAACTGTCGCCGGCAGAGCTGCTTGCAGGCAAATCGTTCGAAACGCGGGCCGAAGTGCATCCCAGTCAGCAGGCGCTGCTGGATCTGCCAGCCAGCGAGAGATTGCGCAAGGTGCTGGCGGCGGCGAAGTGGCAGCATAGGGGCATGGCCGATATCGTAGGCTAGCCCCGCATGACGCTACAACTGAAAGATACGCTTGTCCCGCCAGAAATGATCACGCGCCTGCCGGCGCTGGCATTGCTGCACGCTGAATTATTGAGTCATATCATCACCCATCCAGCAGGCCAGGCCCTGGTGCGCGCGGCGTGGAACACGGCATCGATCTGGCCATTGAAAGTCCAGCGCACCTACCGCTTCGGCCCACCCGCCGAACTGGCAGATGCGGCCGGCTTCCCCTATCACTGGGCGTATCTTGCGGACGATGCCTACACGGCGGCCTGGGAAGCCCAGCTTTGCCGTAACGACGTCACGCGCCCGGGCACCTTTTACATAGATCACAACGCGCAACAAGCGCTGATTGCAACCTTGTCATTCAGCGCCCCGCTGCAATTGCTCGATCTGACCGGGCTGGCCGCCAGCAGGCTGGGCATTTACGATCAATTGCACAGCCCCGATCACGGCTGGTGCCAATGGCTGGGCTGGCAGCTGGATCAGATCATTGCACAGGAGGCAGGCGCGATTCATGGCTTCGTGTATCCATCGCGGCGACAACCCGGCAAACTTGCCTATGCAATATCCTCTCGCCATATGACAACATTGGGGACAAGCATGGCGTGCGCCCATGTGCAATTCGGCAGCACTGAAGCATATGCGCGCTTGCTGGCCGACCGCCTGCGCGTGGATCCGCCCTGAGCTGATGCTCCCTACGCCGGCTCGCGCCACTTGTCCTTGATCTCCAGCATGGCCGGCAAGTGTTCGATGAACAGCGCCAGCAGGTCCGGATCGAAATGCGTGCCGCTGTCGCGCTGCATGGTGGCGATCGCGTCCGACACCGTCCAGGCGGGCTTGTAGGGGCGCTCGCTGGTGAGCGCGTCGAACACGTCGGCGATGGCGACGATACGGCCCTCATGCGGGATTTCCTCGCCTTGCAAGCCGTGCGGATAGCCGCTGCCATCCCATTTTTCATGGTGCGTCAGGGCGATGGTGCGCGCCATTTTCAACAGGCCGCCCGCGTGCTCGCCGATGATGGCCGCGCCGATTTCCGCGTGGCTGCGCATGACTTGCCATTCGTCCGCATCGAGCTTGCCCGGCTTTTGCAGGATGGCGTCGGGGATGCCGATCTTGCCCACGTCGTGCATGGGGGCGGCATTCAATAAATCTTCCGCCCTGGCCGCGCTGTAGCCGGCCGCCAGCGCCAGCTGGCGCGCGTAATAGCTCATGCGGATGACGTGCATGCCCGTCTCGTTATCCTTGTATTCGGCCGCCTGGCCCAGGGTCTGGATCACCTGCAGGCGCGAGCGGCGCAATTCCTCGGCATCCACCAGCGACAGGTGCGTGCGCACGCGGGCGCGCACGATGGGCGGGCTGACGGGCTTGGTGATGTAGTCGACGGCGCCCGCGTCGAAGCCGTCCGCCTCGTCCTTCACGTCGCACAGGGCGGTGACGAAAATGACGGGAATGGACGCAGTGACCGGCATGGCTTTGAGCTGGCGGCACACTTCATAGCCCGTCATGGCCGGCATCATGATGTCGAGCAGGATCAGTTCGACGGCGTTGTTCTGCGCCAGTTCCAGCGCCTTCTCGCCATCCTTGGCGTACAGCAGGCGATAATCGTCCTGCAGAATCTGGCGCAGCACCTGCAGATTCGTCGCTTCGTCGTCGACCAGCAGCAGGATCGGTTTGTCTTCTTGTAAGGTCATCGTCAGTCCAATATCAGGAAAGGTCGGCCGGCGTTGGCGCCTCGAGCCACGCCAGCAGCTGGCGCAGCACGCCCACGGCGCGCGCAAATTCAAAGTCGTCGATGGCGCCAGCCAGCGCCTGCAGGCGCGGCTGCTGGCCATGCGGCGCCAGCATGGCGGCGATCTGCGCCATCAGGGCGTCGTCCAGCTGCCCGCCCTCCAGGCTGGCGATGGCTTGCCGCAGCAAGGCGCCGGCAGCTGGCGCATCGAGGGGCGCGCCGGCGGCCTTCGCGTCCATGGCCACGGCCGGCATATTTACCTCTTCCAGTTCGCCGGCCAGCGCCATGAAGGCGGCGGCCAGCTGCACCAGCAATTCGGTAGCCGGCAGCTGGCGCGTGATCGCTTGCTCGATGCGGCCCAGCAGGCTTTCGACCTGCACCAGGCACAGGTTGCCCGCCGCGCCCTTGATACGGTGCAGCAGGTGGCCGGCCACGCTGCCGCCGCCCCGCTCCAGTTCCGCCGCCAGCATGGCGGCGCAGTCGCCATTGGCCTGCACGAAGCGGCCGATCGCCCGCTGCAGGGCTTCGCGGCCGCCCCACAGGGCGATGCCGCGCTGCCAGTCGACCTGGCCGGCGGCCGCACGCGCCGCCGCGCCGGCCGCCGGCGGCGGCATGGCCACGGCGATATCGAGCAGGCGGGCGATTTCCGCCGTCAGCTTGTGCATTTCCAGCGGTTTCGAGGCGAAGCCGTTCATGCCGGCCGTCTGCGCTGCGCGGCGGTCCTGTTCCAGCACGCTGGCCGTCAGGGCGATGATGGGCGTCGCCTTCAAGCCCTGCTCGCGCTCGTGCACGCGGATCAGGCGCGTCGCTTCCAGGCCATCCATGCGCGGCATCTGCACGTCCATCAGGACGATGTCGAAGCTGCCCTTGCTGAACTCGCGCACGGCGCTCTCGCCGTCGCTGGCGGCGATCACCTGGTGGCCGGCCGCGCCCAGGCTGATCAGCAGCAGCTCCACGTTCTGCGGCACGTCGTCGGCGGCCAGGATGCGCAGCGGCGGCAAGGCCACCACGGGCTGCTCGCTGCGGCGCGACACAGCCTTGCCCGGCGCCAGCGGCAGCAGCACGTGGAACACGCTGCCCACGCCCAGGGTGCTTTCCACCGTGATGGTGCCTTTCATCAGCTCGACCAGCTGCAGCGAAATCGTCGTGCCCAGGCCCGTGCCGCCAAAACGCCGGCTCATCGACGAATCGGCTTGCGTGAATGGGGCGAAGATCTTGTCCAGGCGGTCGGCGGGAATGCCGATGCCCGTGTCGTGCACGGCGATATGCACCTGCTCTCCCCGCATGCCGACGGCCACGCGCACATGGCCCACTTCCGTGAACTTGACGGCGTTGCCGATCAGATTCGTCAGCACCTGCTGCACCCGGCGCGCGTCGCCCAGGAAGAACTGCCCCATGCCGGGATCGACGTCGACGTGCAGCACCAGGTCGCGCGCGTGCGCCGTGATGCGCAGGGACGCGGCCACGTGGTCGACCAGGTCGGGCAGCGAGAAGTCCACCAGTTCCAGCTCGGTGGCGCCTTTTTCCAGCTTGGCCGTGTCGAGGATGTCGTTGAGCAGCTCGAGCAGGGAACGGGCCGACTGGCGCACCGTGCCCAGGTGACGGCGCTGCAGGCTGTCCAGCGCGGTCCCCAGCAGCACTTCCGTAAAGCCGATGATGGCGTTCATCGGCGTACGGATTTCATGGCTCATGTTGGCCAGGAAGCTGGTCTTCGATTCGGCGGCCAGCTCGGCGCGGTCTTTCGCCGCGCGCAGGTTTTCCTGCATGGCGCGCCGTTCGCTCACGTCGGTGGCCAGCTTGACCACCTTGAACGGCTTGCCGTCCGTGTTGAAGATCGGGTTGTACGAGGCCTGTATCCACACTTCCCGGCCATCCTTGCCGATGCGCTTGTATTCGCCCGTATTGAATTCGCCGCCCGCCAGGTGCTGCCAGAATGCGATGTAGTCGGGCGAAGTCACGTGGGCAGGTTCGCAGAAGATGCTGTGGTGCAGGCCCAGCACGTCGTCGAGCCGGTAGCCGACCAGGTCGAGGAAATTCTGGTTGGCCGCCAGGATGCGCCCCTGCAGGTCGAACTCCGCGACCGCCGTCGCGCGCGAGATGGCCGTCACCTTGCCCTCGTATTCGGCGTTGCGCAATTCGCTTTCCGTGATGTCGAGGATGACGCCGTCGATCCAGCGCACCACGCCGTCGTTGTCGAGCACGGGGCCGCTGCTTTCACGCACCCAGCGCTCGCGCCCGTCGCGGTGGATCATGCGATAGACGTTCTCGAAATCGCGCCGTTCCCCGGCCGCCTGCACGCAGGTGTCGTTGACGCGCTGGCGGTCGTCAGGATGCACGAGGTCGAACAGCCTGACCCGCCCTTCGATGAAATCCTGCGGCATCCAGCCCGTCAGGTTGAAGACGGCGTCGCTGATGAAGATCATCTTCCATTCGGGCGCGAAGCTGCAGTGGAAGGACACGCCGGGGATATTGCGGATCAGGGTGCGGTACTGGCGCTCGCTGTCCTTGAGCGCCTGCTCCATGCTGCGCGAAGAGCGCATGTCCGTGACAAACGCGACAAACAGGGGCTGGCCCGGCGTGTCGATCTTGCCGATCGCCACGCGCATGGGCAGCACGGCGCCGTCCTTGTGGCAGCCATCGAGTTCGCGTCCGCTGTCGAGGATGCGCGAAGCACCCGTTTCCAGGTAGTCGCGCAGATAGCCCTCGTATTCGGCCGCGTCGCCCGGCTGCAGCAGCACGCTGGCGTCGCGTCCCACGATGTCCGCTTCGCGCCAGCCGAACAGGCTTTCCGCGGCGGGATTGAAGGAGCGCACCTTGCCCTGGCCATCGATGGTGATCAGGCCGTCGGCGGCCGTGTCGACGATGGCGCGCAGGCGCGATTCGCTGACGCTGGCGTGGCGCAGCAGCTGGCGGTAGCGCAGCAAGCCGTTCGCGGCCGCCACGAAGACGGTCAGGGTGATGGTGATCAGGGCCACGGCCAGGGCCACGAACGAGGCTTGCACGGTGATCGTGTTCTCGCCGGCCGTGGGCGTGCCGGAAAAGCGCGCGGCCAGCATGCCGGTGTAATGCATGCCGGAAATAGCCAGGCCCATCACCACACTGCTGACCAGCAAGGACGCCAGGGGACTGAGGCGCAAACGCATGGCGCTCAGGCCGAAGCGTATCCACAGCGCCAGCATGGCCATGACGACGGCCACCAGCAGCGACAGGGCGAACAGCCACGGCTCGTAGTGCAGGGTCAGCGAGGTTTGCATGGCGGCCATGCCGCTGTAATGCATGGAACCGATGCCCACGCCGACGAGCACGCCGCCCACCACCAGCTGGCGCCAGTCGATGCTCGGACGCGCCAGCAAATGCAGCGCCACCCACGACGCGGCCACGCCGGGCAGCATGGACAGCAGGGTCAGGCCGGGTTCGAAGGAGACGCGCGTGCAGATGTCGAAAGCCAGCATGCCGATGAAATGCATCGACCAGATGCCGCCGCCGAGCGCGATGGCGCCCGTGACGATGGCCGTCTGGCGCTGGAATCCCCGCTCGCTGCTGCGCGCCATGCCGGCGATCTGCAAGGCCATGAACGAGGCAAAGATGGCGATGCCGATGGAAAACAGCACCAGCCAGGCATTGTGCGTGCCGTAGATATACGGCAATGTATCGTTCGATACGGCAAAGATGGAACTCAGCATACTGTCGTGAACTCAATAGAGTGAAACGTGACGTCGCAAAACATGACGGCGCACCGCGCGCCGGCGCCCGGCCTTTTAGTAAAGCGGCAACACAGCGAAAATGACAACGGTAGCAGTCGACCAGGGCAAGGCTCGGTCATCACGCCCGCGCCTGCCGCGCGGGGGAAAGGTGCTTTTTACAGAGGGAAAAAGCGGAATGCGTACGAACTCTGGCGCGGATGGCTGGCCGCCAGCGTGACGATGATTTTTTAAAGAGCCATGAGTATAGTTGCTTTGCGAAAATATTCATAGGACTTCAGCAATACAGTTATCAAAAATGATAGTTATTGCGGCGGCGATGCGACACTGGCCCGTCTGCGCCTACCCCTGCGGCCAGCGCGCGCGGATGGCCGCGGATTCCTGGCTGATCGGCCCAGCCGTCTCGCGGACAGGGATACCGGCCAGTCTACAGCGGCGGCTCAGTTCCTCCCTGATCTGGCACAGCGTCCAGCGCTGCGGCACGGGCAAGTTCAGGCCCACCACGCGGATCAGCGGACAGTCCACGAGAGTCGTGTAGAGCAGCAGCTCCACGCGCGCCAGCGGTGCCGGGGTCCGATAGACCTGCAATGCGCCCGCATACGTGACCACGTCCAGCCGCTGCAGCTGCGCCAACTCCAGCTGCACGCTTTTATCCCAGCCGGGCAGGCGCCGCGCATGGCGCCGCAGCAACAGGCCCGCATCGCCAAGTTCCACATGAAAGAGCAAAGCGCGTCCGGGAAACAGCACCAGGCCCGCGATCCAGGCGGCCAGAGCCAGCGGACCGAACAACACTGCCTCGCCCGCGTACGGCACGTCGCGCCAGACGGCTTGCCCGACAAAGGCGAGGATCAGCGCGCAGCCGGCCAGCAGCACGCTGCGCGACAGCACGGGACGCATGTCCGCCATCAGCGCCGCCTGGGCCGCGGCATCGTCGGCCGCCGTAAAGCATATCCATTCCGCGCGCGCCGGCTTCAGCCTGGGTCCCAGCTCCCCGCTCAAGCGGTCGGCACCAGCATGCCGCGGAACCACGCCAGCTGTTCGCGCGTCAGGTAGTTGGCGCCATCGCCATGCAGGATGACGATCTCGACCTCGGCGGGAATCGACGCGATCAATTGCGCGCCCGTGACGGGAATCTTCGGAAAATTGATGCCGGCCAGGAAGGCAGGGTCTTCCGCCACCGTCACGCACTGGCGCTCGGGATTCGGCGACGGCACGAGGAACAGGTCGATCTGCTCGCTCTGCCCGCCGATAACGACGTGCAATTGCGCGGCCAGCAGTTCGGGCAGGATCAGCTCGATGTTGTTTTCGGCGCGCGATTGCTGGAAAGCGCTTTTCAGGGGCGTGAGGACGGGTGTGGCGGTCATGGGATCAGTAGAAAATGAGGACGGCGGCAGTGTAGCAGAGGCGCCCGGCCGGGCGCGCTCTGCTGAGGCCACGGCTACAGCTTGTAGTTCAGGGACAGCAGCACGCTGCGCGGCGCGCCGTAGCGCTCCAGCCCGCCCGACCACGCATAGCCGAGGCCCTGGTAGTAGCGGCGGTCCAGCACGTTGTCGACGCTGAGGCGCAGCTGCAGCTGCTCGCTCAGGCGGTAGCCGGCCGTCAGGCCGACGATGGCGTAAGCGCCCTGCTGCGTCAGGTAAGCCGTGTCGCGGCGGTAGATCTTGTCCTGCGCGTACACGGAGGCACCCAGGTTCCACCGCGCCAGGCTGCCGCTCAGCTGCACAGTCGTGTACAGCTTGAACAATTGCTTCGGTTCATCCGTGGCGATGCGCTGGCCGATATTCGCCGCCACGCTGTCTTTCGTGTACTTGGCCAGCACATAGGTATAGCCGCCCGCGATCTGCCAGCCCGGCAAAGGCGAGCCAGAGAGTTGCAGATCGACGCCTTCGCTCCGCACCTGCCCGGCCGCGCGGGCGCAGTAGACGGCGCCGCCCGTCGGGCAATTGACTTCATCGGCCATGGCGCGGTTGTTTTGCTTGATGCGGAACAGGGCGCCGCTGGCGTTGAGCCTGCCGCCGAAATACTCGCCCTTGACGCCCGCTTCCAGATTGGTGCCGCTCAGCGGCGGCAAGGTATTGCCGCCCACGTCGAGCACGCTTTGCGGCTGGAATATCTGCGTGCCGCTTGCGTACAGGGAGTGATGTTGATCCACATCATAGACGAGACCCGCGTACGGCGTAAATTTCGCGCTTTCCGTCAGGTCGCGGCGCCAGACTGGGTTGGTCGAATACCAGCCCGTGACGTCCTGCGCATACCAGCCGAAGCGACCGCCCAGCACCAGACGCAGCGGATCGGCCAGGCTGAAGTTGCCGGCCGCATAAATACCCTTCTCGTCCGTCTTGCGGCCCCAGTTGTACGGCTCGAACGGCGCGCCGTTCATGCGGTAGGCATGGGGATTCCAGTGGCGGATGTCGATCACGCGCGCGGCCGCCCCTTCCCAGCTCTGGCCCGCGTCCGAATCGTCGTGGCGGTAGCTGGCGCCGACGATGACGTCGTGCAGGCGGCCGAACCAGGTGACGGGGCCGCTCAGGCGCCAGTCGGCCACCACCTGATCCGTGTTGTACTTCCAGCCCGTTTCCGACTGGCTGAAGCGATAGATCTCGCCATCGATGCGGCTATTGGTGGTGTTGCGCGTGCTGGAAGAGGCATCGATGCGCGTGATGGCAAAGCGGCTGCGCCAGCCCTTCTCCAGCCTGGTTTCCAGGTCGGCGAAGACGACGTTGTTGTCGCGTTTCTGGAACGAGTCGGCATTATTCAGGAAGGTCGAGCGCGGCAAGTCCATGTGGCGGCCGTCGGGCAAGGTCGGCAAGCCGACAAACACGCCATCGGTGCGGCTGTGCTGGCGCGAGAAACCGATGCCGGCCGTGGTGGACGGCGTCAGGTCCGCTTCGATGATCGCATACACGGTGCCATTGCTGTTGTTGACCACGTCGACGAAACTGTCGCTGTCGCGCCAGCTGGCCGCCACCCTGCCGCGCACGCTGCCCGAGGCGTTCAGGGCATTGCTGGCGTCCACCGTCAGTTGCTTGTCCTTCCAGCTGCCCACGTGCACGGACGCGTTCAGCAAGGGCGTGGCCGTGGGGCGCTTGCGTATCATGTTGATGCTGCCCGACGGCGCGCCCGCCCCTTCCATCAAACCCGTGGCGCCGCGCACCACTTCCACCCGGTCGTACATCAGCATGTCGGCGGAAACATTACGCTCATTAAACCCCGTGACATCGAGCGGCAAGCCATCGACATTGACGTGGCTCAAGGCAAAACCGCGCGCAAAATACGTGGTTTCCTGGTCGGACACGCCCTGCGTCTTGCCATACAAGCCAGGCGTGGCGCGCGCCACGTCCTGCAAGGTGGTCAAATCGAAATCCTCCATCTGCTGGCGCGCAATCACGCTGACCGTTTGCGGCGTGTGGCGCTGCGACAGGTTCAAGCCCGTGGCCGTCGACATGGCGCGCGACGTATAGAGGCCCGTGCCTTCCGTGGCGCGGTCCGCCTCGGCGCTGACGACGACGGCCGGCATGCTGGCCAGACCGCTCTCGGCCGTGCTGGTATTGATCTTGCGTAACAGGTAATTGCCGCTGCCGCCGTCCACCACGTCCAGTCCGCTGCCTTGCAGCAACGTTTGCAAGCCGGCCGCGACGGCATAACGGCCCCGCAAGCCCGGCGTCGCCAGGCCGTCGAGCGCCACGCCCTGCGTGGACAGGTTGATGCCGGCGGCGATAGCAAACGAGCCCAGCGCATCGCGCAGGCTGCCGGCGGAAATGCTGTAGTCGCGTGTGCTGGCTGCCTGGCTGGCCTCGGCCGCCAGCGCCATGTGCGGCAACGTGGCGCCGGCCGCGCCCACGGCGAGGAGCAGGACCAGCGCGGCGCGCACGGCGCCGGTGGTGGGATGGAGCGTCATGCGCGCTGCTGTCAAGCTACGGTGCTGCAAAGCCATGTAAACCCTTTCGATGGTTCGGATTGTTCGTTCTCTACCTTGTATGACGAAGCAATCTGCAAAAAGGGACAGGCAAGAAGTAAATTGGAGCACGTCGGCTTACGCCCTGCGGGCTAAGCCGACCTACCATACCCGACAGGTGTAGGTCGGCTTAGCGTGGCAAGGCCACGCGTAAGCCGACACGCTCAAGCCGCCTCGACACTGATCCAGTAGCGCGTGCGGCGCGCCAGCCGGATCGGCAAAGCCCGTTGCAGCAAGAGCAGGATGTTGTCCGGGTCGTGCAACTGGAAGATGCCGTCCACGGGCATGGCGGCGAGCGCCGGGTCGCAGCGCAGCACGCCGTAGCGGTAGCGCGCCACCTGTTCCAGCACCTCGCCCAGCGGCATGCGCTCGGCGATCAGCACGCCCCGCAGCCAGGCGTCAGCATGCGGCGCCAGCGGCGTCAAGGCGGAAACGGCCGCGTCATCGAAACTGCCCTGCCGGCCCGCATCGACCCTGCGCACGGCATCGGTAGCTTCCCTTGGCCGTATCTCGACGGCGCCCTCGCTGACCCTCACCCGCGTGCGCGGTGCCAGCACGCTGCCCCCCTGGCGCACGCTGAAGTGCGTACCCAGCGCGCGCACGACGCCATTGCTGCTGCGCACGAGAAACGGGCGCGCCGGCACGGCCTGGTCGTGCGCCGTGGCAACGTGGATTTCCCCGGCATGCAAGGCCACCAGCCGCGCCGCGCCGTCAAAGCGCAGGTCGATGGCCGTGTCCGTATTGAGCACCAGTTGCGTGCCATCGGGTAATGTCATGTGGCGGATTTCACCCCTGGCCGTGCGGATGGCCGCGCGCCACGCCTGCCAGGGCGCCGATTCGCTGGCCAGCCACAGCGCCGGCCCGGCCGCGATCAGCCCCGCCAGGCCGTAGAGCACGGCACGCCTGTGCGGCGACTGCGGCGGCGCATCCGCCGTCTGGCGCAGCGCCGGCGGCACGCTGGCCAGGGTGCCGCACACGAGCTCGGCCCGTTTCCACGCCGCCTCATGCGCGGGATCTCCGGCGCGCCAGGCCTGGAAGGCTTGCTGTTCGTCAAGGTTCAAGGGTCCCCCGTGCAGGCGCACCAGCCATTGCGCCGCCGCGCGGGCGGCGCGCGGGTCGATGGCAGCCGTGCTGGCGTTCACAGGATCAAGAGGATGCAGCGCTCGAACGCCTGCACCATGTAGCGCTTGATGCTGCGCTCGCTCACGGCCAGGCGCCGGGCGATTTCCCCGTAAGCGAGGCCATCGACATGCGCCAGCAGGAAGGCGTTGCGCACCAGCGGCGGCAAGCCGTCGAGCATGGCATCGATGCGCTGCAAGGCCTCCAGTACCAGCAAACGCTCTTCCGGTGACTGCATCAGCAGATCGGGCTGCTGCGCCAGCGTTTCCAGCCACGCCTGCTCCAGCGACAGGCGCCGGTAATGGTCGATCAGCAGGCGCTGCGCCACGGTGGTGAGATAGGCACGCGGTTCGCGCAAGCTCTGCCGGCCTTCCGGCGGCGCCGTCAGCAGGCGCACGAAGGTATCCTGCGCCAGGTCGGCCGCATGGTCGGCGCACTGCAGCTTGGCGCGCAGCCAGCGCATCAGCCAGCCGTGGTGGCTGCTGTAGATGCCTGCTATCGACTCGCTGGACTGCGCAATATTCACTAGGGTGCTCCGATGCGCGCAAGGCAAGGCGCGGCCAATTGATAATAATTCTCATTATCACAAATCATTGCCTCCGGCGTCAATGCCGGCGTCTGCCTATCGCTGGAAACCGTTGTTTCAGCGCGCTTGCCGGCTCTTAGCGCTTGATATACAAGCTCTTCATGACCATGCCGCCGCGCATTTTCTTCGCGCCCGGCGCCAGCCCGGCGGGACAGGCACCGAGGAACTCGCCCGCCAGTTCCGTGCGCTGCACCTCGGTCTTGCCGTTCAGTTCGATGGTGGTGTCGGCGGTCAACGTATACGCCTTGGCCAGGTCGCCCTTGAAACTGCCCGCCAGCCTGGCGCCCGGACAGCTGGACTGGAAGGTATAGCTGTCGCCCTCGCGGCTTTGCGACGCGATCTGGCATTCCTGCTCGAAATCGCTCCACAAGTCGTCGTCGATCAGGCGGTCGCGTGGCTGGTCCACGCAGATTTCCCAGGAAAATGGCGAAGTGGCGGGCGTCACCTTCCACAGCCCCGTGGCGCGCTGCAAGCGCTGCACCGGCTCCGCCGCCGAGGCGGACGCGGCTGCGCACAGGGGAAGGATCATCATCAGGAACAGGGTCGCGCTGCGTTTCATGGGCATTCCATTTCGCTAAAAGTCTGAATATAGCAAAGAGGAACGCGCACAGGCCGCACACTTAGCCGTGCATCCCGGGCCTGGCGGCCAATACGAAGGGAATGGCAAACGGCCCCAGGAGCACCACCAGGATGGCCCTGACAGCCGTAGTTTTCAAGGGGCGGCGTTTGGCAATGAAGAGGCAAACGAAAGCCGACAGCGACCAGATCAAGGCAGGCAGGTATTCAGTCATCATGCACTCCGGGTGCGCCTTGCAAGGCAGGAGAACCATGCTGACACGGAAACGCGGGCATCGCAATGGCAGATTGGGCATCTGCAAGGCAATGCGCCGCTGAGCACGATTTTTTCAGCAATTCTTAAGACTGAGGCTCATAGCACTGACGACAGTGGTGAAGCTGTCGCCTTGACTACGTTGCCGGCGGCACGGGGCATGGCGTCTGACCGGCCATTTGCGCATAGGTACTGGCGGCGCCGCCCAGATGGATGAAATCCGTGTACAGGACACGCTTGCCGTGCAGCGTGTCCTGAAATCCGCCCAGGTAGGCGCCCGTCTTCGGATAATTGCCGCGCAACGGCAAGTCCACATTCATATAGTGGGTCGGGAAATTGCTTCCCTCATACACCAACTTGCCATTGAGCCACAGGCGCGATGCGCCCGTGCCTGAGGCATGCTGCCAATCCGCATCGAGTACCACGCAATACCATTTCTCACGTTCAATTTTCCCCAGCACCAACCGTTGATGCATCGTGTTGTTCGGGGTCGCATCGGGCACCATCACACCGTCCTTCAGCGTGTAGGTGTCGCGGTGATTGGCCCGCGTCTCCAGCACCAGGTCGGGGCCGTCGGCGATGATCGAGAACGGCGGCGACGTCACGACGATGCCCCTGGAGCTGTGCACCTGGAAGACGACGATCCAGCCATCCTTGCCCGTCAAGTCCCAGTCGGCAGGAAAATACACGCCGCCCGCATACCACCGGCGCCCCTGGGGCATGCGCTCATACGATGGCGTTACCTCTGTGCGCTTGCCATAATCGTCGGGATCGCTGGCATTGACCGTCATGCGAAATACCTTGCGCATCTCGACGCCTTGCGTCACGGCGGGATCGCCCACCAATTCCACGCCGGCAGGATTGCCGGCGCTGATGCCATACAGCCAGCTGAAATAGCGTGTCGTCACATTGTCGAAACTGGCTGGCCTGGGCAAGCTGGTCGGCGCCATGGTGGTCACGGGTCCGCCGATGCTGTTGACGACCTGCGCGTGCAGCGGCGTGGCGGCCAGCAATGCCAGCATGGCGGTGGCGATACATGAGCGCATGGGATACCTTTGCTTCAGGGATTGCTCAAGGCGCCGCATGGCAAGGCGTCTTTTGCGTCAAGTCATTGAGTGATGCGGCGGCATCGCCCACCCATATAAAGTCGGCATACATCACGCGATGGCCGGGTGCCGCCCCCTCGGCTACGCTCAAGCCCACGCGCGGCACGTGCAGCGCGCCCGCATAGCTGTTGTGGCTTAAGCGGGCAAAGAAAGTTTCCTTCGCACTGCCATTCATGTACACCCGCAATTCACCGGTGCCGGCCACCGCAGACCAGTCAGCACGCACCACCATGCAATGCCAGCTGCCCAGAGTTGCCGGCCCAGCCAGCACCGTGCGGCGCGCAGAATTGGCGGGCGTGATATCGCTCGTCCGATGATTGAAATTCATGTTCAGCGTCAGCTGGTCGCCACGTATCTGCAGTGCAAGCGGCGGCGCCAATGCACCTGCCCCGCTGCCGTTGTCGACCTGGGCCACGGTGACGGGCGCGCTGGTGGCAATCCAGTCGACCGGCAGGAAGATGCTCATGGCATACCAGCGCCGGGGCGATTGCACGGGATGCTGTTCGTTCAACAGGTAGGCATCGCTGTGCGGCGTGGCGTCCGTGCTGTACCAGTCCGCGCGCACCACGGGCCGCGTAACGCCGCCCAGCGTCGCCGTCGTCACCTGGACACGCTGCTGCGCATGCTGGCGCACGCCATAGTAATCAGTGAAATGCTGTGCGATGTCCGCCGCCGGGGTGGCAGGAAAGACGGCCGCCCCGGCATGCGCCGGCAAGCCCGCAACGGTCAACAAGGAGATGGCGGCAAGACGGAATAACTGCATGCAAAGCCTTTATGGATGGGCTATCGAAAACACGATGCATGCAATTGTATTTAAATCTATTAATTTTTACAATTAATAAATATATTTTTTATAATTGCTGGATATAAGGGGCAGAGCAGGATGAGGCCGGGTCCGCCAGGCGGGAACCGGCACCAGTGGACGATTTAGTGCTGACCGATCTTCATGATCTTCAGCGCATTCGTGCCGCCCACCTTGCCCATCGGTTCGCCCCAGGTCAGCACGACGGTGTCGCCCTTGGCCACGACTTTATGTTCCAGCAGCAAATCTTCCGCCTGCTGCAAGACCTTGTCGCGGTCGGTGCCGGACGTCAGTTCCAGGGTGCTGACGTTGCGGTACAGGGCCAGCTTGCGGCGCGTGCCCACGCTCGGGGTCAGCGCGACGATGGGGATGTCGATGTTGCAACGGCTCATCCACAGGGCCGTGGAGCCCGATTCCGTCAGCGTGGCAATGGCTTTCACGCGCAGGTGGTGGGCTGTAAACAGCGCGCCGTAGGCGATCGACTGGTCGATGCGCGAGAACGTGGAGTTGAGGAAATCGGCATCCAGCTTGCAGGTATCCCACTTTTCCGCATCCAGACAGATGGCGGCCATGGCTTCCACCGTTTCGATCGGGTAGCGGCCCGAGGCCGTTTCCGCCGACGTCATGACGGCGTCCGTGCCGTCGAGCACGGCATTCGCCACGTCGGACACTTCCGCGCGGGTCGGCACGGCATTGACGATCATCGACTCCATCATCTGCGTGGCCGTGATGGCCAGCTTGTTCGACGCGCGCGCCATCTTGATCATGCGCTTTTGCAAGGCCGGCACGGCCGCATTGCCCACTTCCACGGCCAGGTCGCCACGGGCCACCATGATGCCGTCGGAGGCGTCGAGGATTTCCTGCAGCGCGGGAATGGCTTCCGCCCGTTCGATCTTGGCGATCATCATCGGCTTGTGGTCCCACGCTTCGCCGGCGATATTGGCCAGCTGGCGCGCCATGACCATGTCCGTGGCGTTTTTCGGGAACGAGACGGCCACGTAATCGGCCTGGAAGCTCATCGCCGTTTTCACGTCTTCCATGTCTTTCGCCGTCAGGGCTGGCGCGGACAAGCCGCCGCCCTGGCGGTTGATGCCCTTATTGTTCGACAATTCGCCGCCGATTTTCACCGTCGTGTGGATTTCGCTGCCGACGACCTTGTCCACCGTCAAGACGATGAGGCCGTCGTTGAGCAGCAGCACGTCGGCAGCGCGCAAGTCGCGCGGCAATTCCTTGTAGTCGAGGCCGCAGCGCTCGATATTGCCCAGCTCGCCGTTTTCGCCCCATTTCGCGTCGAGGATGAACTTGGCGCCGTTTTCCAGGAAAATCTTGCCTTCTTCAAACTTGCCAACGCGGATTTTCGGGCCTTGCAAGTCGGCCATGATGGCCACTTCGCGGCCGCACAGGGCTGCCGCTTCGCGCACCATGCGGGCGCGGTCGATATGGTCTTGCGCCTTGCCATGCGAGAAGTTCAGGCGCACGACATCGACGCCGGCCTTGAACATGCGGACCAGGGTATCGATATCGTTCGAAGCGGGGCCGATGGTGGAAACGATCTTGGTGGCGCGTTGCTGTACTTGCATGGTCATGGTGTGCTGCTTTCTATAAAGTTCGTGCTGCTGCAAGGGCCGGCCTTGTGGGCCGGCCGTCCTGGTGCGCTGGATCAGCGCTGGTTCTTTCTTACTTGGCCGCCATCAGGGCGACCGTGGTGTCGAGCATGCGGTTCGAGAAGCCCCACTCGTTGTCGTACCACGACGACACTTTCACGAGGCGGCCCGAGACCTTGGTCAGGGTCGCATCGAAGTTCGACGAGGCCGGGTTGTGGTTGAAATCGATGGAAACGAGCGGTTCCGTCTGGTATGTGAGAATGCCTTTCAGCGCGCCTTCCGACGCCGTTTTCAGCAAGGCATTGACTTCCTCGACGCTGGTGTCGCGCTTGGCGATGAAGGACAGGTCGACCAGCGACACGTTGATCGTCGGCACGCGCACGGCGAAACCATCGAGCTTGCCATTCAGTTCCGGCAAGACCAGGCCGACAGCCGCGGCCGCGCCCGTCTTGGTGGGGATCATCGAATGCGTGGCCGAACGGGCGCGGCGCAAGTCTTCATGCATCACGTCGGACAAGACCTGGTCGTTCGTGTAGGCATGCACGGTGGTCATCAGGCCCGATTCGATGCCGATGGCGTCGTTCAGGGGCTTGACTAAGGGTGCGAGGCAATTCGTCGTGCACGAGGCATTCGAGATGACCGTGTCCGTGGCTTTCAGCACGTGCTGGTTGACGCCGAACACGATGGTGGCGTCCACGTCCTTGCCGCCCGGCGCGGAAATGATGACTTTCTTCGCCCCGCCCTTTAAATGGGCCGAGGCTTTTTCCTTGGTGGTGAAGAAACCTGTGCATTCGAGCACCACGTCAACGCCCAACTCTCCCCATGGAATCAGGGCCGGGTCGCGCTGCGCGAAGACGCGGATGCGGTCGCCGTTGACGAGCATGTTCTCGCCATCGATGGTGACGACGCCGGGAAACTTGCCGTGCACCGTGTCGTAGCGCGTCAGATGCGCATTCGACTTGGCGTCGCCCAGGTCGTTGATGGCGACGATCTCGATATCCTGCTGCTTGCCGCCTTCATAAAACGCGCGCAAGACATTGCGGCCGATGCGGCCATAGCCATTGATGGCAACTTTGATGGTCATGCTGTCTCCTTGATCTTGTTTGAATGAATCAATTAACCGCTATTGCGAAGTCCTGCGGCGATGCCGTTGATCGACAAATGAATGCCCGTGCGCGCCGCCGCATCCTGCTTGCCCTCGCGGAAGCGTTTCAACAGCTCCACCTGCACGTGGTTGAGCGGATCGATGTACGGGAAACGGTTGCGTATCGAGCGCTGCATCAGCGGATTGGCTTGCTGCAACTCTTCCTGGCCCGTGATCAGCTTCAAGGCGGCCAAGGTGGCTGCGTATTCGGCGCGGATGCGCGTAAAGATGGCGTCGCGCAAGGCCTTGTCCTTGACGAGTTCCGCATACTTGCCGGCGATGGCGATGTCGCTCTTGGCCAGGACCATATCCATGTTCGACAGCAAGGACGTGAAGAAGGGCCAATCCGTGTACATGCCGCGCAGCACGTCGGCCCCATCGGCGGGATGGGCGGCCAGGTAGGCTTGCACGGCGGAACCGAAACCGAACCAGCCAGGCAGCATCAAGCGGCATTGGGCCCAGCTCAAGACCCAGGGAATGGCGCGCAGATCCTCGATCGAGGTCGATTTCTTGCGCGAGGCGGGACGGCTGCCGATATTCAGCGCGGCAATTTCCGCGATCACCGTCGATTCCCAGAAATACTGTTCGAAGCCGTCCGTGCCGTAGACGAGGTCGCGGTAAGCGTTCAGGGCCGTGCCGGACAGTTCTTCCATGGCGGCCAAATGGCCCGCGCCGGCCGACGCCTTCGGCTGCAGCTGCGCCTGCGGCAGCAGGGTCGACTGGATGGTGGCGGCCACCAGCACTTCCAGGTTGCGGCGCCCTACTTCCGGGTTCGCATACTTGGCCGTGATGACTTCGCCCTGCTCCGTCAGCCGGATCTGTCCCTGCACGGCGCCGGCAGGCTGGGCCAGGATGGCTTCGTAGCTGGGTCCGCCGCCGCGGCCCACGGAACCGCCGCGGCCGTGGAACAAACGCAGCTTGATCCGGTATTCCTTGAACACGGTCACCAGCTCGATCTCGGCCTTGTAGAGTTCCCAGCCGGAGGTCAGAAAGCCGCCGTCCTTGTTGCTGTCGGAATAGCCGAGCATGACTTCCTGCTGGTCCGCGCGCGACGCGAGCAAGCCCCGGTAGAACGGCAAGCCGAAGGCGCGCGCCATGATGGCGGGGCCGGCGCGCAAATCGTCGATCGTTTCGAACAGGGGAATGATGTTGACGTCCACTTCGCGGCGGTCCTGGCGCAGCAGACCCACTTCCTTCAGCAACAAGGCCACTTCCAGCAAGTCCGACACGCTGGCCGCCTTCGAGATGATGCAGTTCGGCACCGATTCCTTGCCGTATTTGACGTGGGCTGCGCGCACGGCGCGGAAGATGTCGAGTTCGGACGTCGTTTCTTCCGAGTACTGTGCATACGGCGACGCCAGCAGGCGCGGCGATTCCAGCTCGGCCAGCAGCAAGCTGATGCGCTGCTCTTCATCGAGGTCCAGGTAGACCAGGCCCGGCTGGGCGCCGGCGAACAGTTCGCCCACGACGCGCTCGTGCACGTCGGAATTCTGGCGCAAGTCCAGCGGCGCCAGCGAAAAGCCGAAGACCTTGACGGCGCGGCGCAGCTGGCGCAGCCGGCCCCGCGCCAGTACGCGCAAGCCATTGCTGACAAGCGAATGCTGGACCACGTCCAGGTCGGCCAGCAGCTCGGCGGCGGCCGCGTAAGGCTGCACGCCGTCGGCTTGCTTGCCCGCATTGCTACCCTTGTTGGAGAGCACCACGCGCGTGGCATCGAGGCGCGCGTGGATGCCATGCAGGGCGCGGCGGTACGGCTCGTCGACGCGGTGCGGCGACGCGTCGGCCGAACGCTCGGCCAGCGCGCGCAGCGGCTCGCTGCAGGCATTGAGGATTTGCGCCAGCGACAGTTGCGAAGCGAGCTTGCGCAATTCGCCGAGGTAAAAATCGAGCACCTTGTCCGCCTGCGTCTGCAGGGTGCTGCGCAGGATGTCGGCCGTGACGAAGGGATTACCGTCGCGGTCGCCGCCTATCCAGCTGCCGACCTTCATAAAATTGGGCAATTCCGCATCTTCCCAGCGGGCATCGCGCTGGGCCAGCATCGTTTCCAGCGAGGAATACAATTTCGGCAGTTCGCGCAAGATCGTGTGGTCGTAGAACGACAGGCCATTGGCCACTTCATCCATGACGGACAGCTTGCTCGTGCGCAACAAACGCGTTTGCCACAGGGTGACGATGCCGCGGCCCAGAGCTTCTTCGTTCTGCTCCGCCTCTTCCGGCGTCATTTGCACGCGGTCGCGCTCGCTCAACAGGCGCGCGATGGCCATCTGGCAATTCTGGATGCTCTTGCGCTGCACTTCCGTCGGATGGGCCGTGAACACGGGGCTGACAAACGCATCTTCAAAGAAAGTTTCCAGCGCATCGGCCTTGCCCGCGTCAAACACATTGCCGACGGCATGGCTGAGACTGCCCTGGCGCGGCGGCGAACCGGCGATCAAGTGGGCGCGCGTGCGGCGGATGTGGTGTTGATCTTCCGCAATGTTGGCCAGCAGCGAGAAATAGCTGAAAGCGCGCGTCAATTGCGTGGTTTCTTCCTGCGACAGCGCTTGCAGCGCATCGGACAGCTGCGCGCGCGCTGCTTCATCATTGTCGCGGCGGAAACGGATGGCCAACTGGCGCACATGTTCGATGCGCTCGAAGGCGGGGTCGCCCAGATGGTTGCGGATGGCGTCGCCCAGCAGACGGCCCAGCTGGCGGATATCGCTGCTCAGCAGCTCGTCTTTCACTTCATTCATTTGCATGGTATTCATTTCCTGGGGCGGCCACGGCGGCACCGCACAGATTGCGTAGTACGCGCTCCCCGGCCCGGGAAACGCCCATCATCCGATTTTTGTAGTAAATTTACCTTATTGCTTCACCATCCTCTTGATTTTCATCAATAAAATCCATGCCCAAAGGGCTCGGCAGGGGCTTGCGAGCTGTTTGCCATGGCAACAATATGAAAATTTACTACGCATTTAGGCGAAAGGCAATCAACTTTTGTCTTTCGAGGCTGAAAAGTGACGGCGCAACACACAGGGCCCGCGCTCTCCTGTATGCTGCGGATGAAACAAGGATGTAATCCACATCTTATGAACGATGCCCATGCGACTGACTGCCTATACCGACTACACCCTGCGCACCCTGATGTACCTGGGCGTGCACCGCGACCGCCTCGTCACCATCCAGGACATCGCCGACCTGCATGCGATTTCGAAAAACCACCTGATGAAGGTGGTGCACCAGCTGGGCCTGTCGGGCATCGTGGAAACCGTGCGTGGACGCAACGGCGGCCTGCGCCTGGCGCGCGACCCGGCCGAGATCAATATCGGCACGGTGGTACGCGAGACGGAAAGCGATTTCTTCATGGCCGAGTGCTTCAACAAGGAAAACAATACCTGCCCGCTGACGCCCGATTGCCTGCTGAAAGCCAAGCTGGGCCAGGCCACGGCCGCCTTCCTGGCCGTGCTCGACACGGTGACCCTGGCATCGATACTCGAAGCGGCGCCGGGCGCACCGGCGCTGGCGACCGGCGTGATTCCCCTGCGCGTGGCAAAGTAAGGGTCAAGTAAGCGCGCCAAAAACAACAATGCCCGGCGAACCGGGCATTGTTTGCTGCAGCAACTACCAAAACATCAATGCGCGCTGGCGCCTGCCGCGCCGATGCCCGTTTCCGAACGCATTTGCTGCGCTTCATAGCCTGCACGGTCGATGTGCGCGCGCGGGCTCTTGTCGAGCACCGAGAACAGCCAGATGCCGACGAAGCCCGCCGTCATCGAGAACAGCGCCGGCGAAGCGTACGGGAACAACGCTTCGCCATGACCGAGCACGTCGACCCACACGGACTTCGACACCACCGTCAGCGCCACGGCCGTGGTCAAGCCCAGGAAACCGCCGATGGTGGCGCCCCGCGTGGTGCAGTCTTTCCACAGCACCGACATGAACAGCACGGGGAAGTTGGCCGAGGCGGCAATGGCGAAGGCCAGCGAGACCATGAAGGCGATATTCTGCTTCTCGAACGCAATACCCAGCACCACGGCGATGATGCCCAGCACGATGGTCGTCACGCGCGACACCTTCAACTCGTTGGCGCCCGTGGCCTTGCCCTTCTTGATGACGGTGGCATACAGGTCGTGCGACACGGCCGACGCGCCCGACAGGGTCAAACCGGCCACGACGGCCAGGATGGTGGCGAACGCGACCGCCGACATGAAGCCGAGGAAGACGTTGCCGCCCACGGCCTTGGCCAGGTGCACGGCCGCCATGTTGTTACCGCCTAACAATTTACCGGCAGCGTCCTTGAACTCGGGATTGGTGCTCACCAGCACGATGGCGCCAAAGCCGATGATGAAGGTCAGAATGTAGAAATAGGCGATCCAGGTGGTGGCCCAGAACACGGATTTGCGCGCTTCCTTGGCGCTCGGCACCGTGAAGAAACGCATCAGGATGTGCGGCAAGCCGGCCGTGCCGAACATCAGGGCCATGCCGAAGGAAATGGCCGAGATCGGGTCCTTGATGAAGGAACCGGGGCCCATGATCGCTTCCTTGGTGGCGTGCACGTCCACCGACTTGGCGAACAGCGCTTCCGGACTGAAGTTGAATTGCGCCAGCACGGCCACGGCCATGAAGGTGGCGCCGCCCAGCAGCATCACGGCCTTGATGATCTGCACCCAGGTGGTGGCCGTCATGCCGCCGAACAGCACGTAGATCATCATCAAGGTACCGACCAGGACGACGGCGATCCAGTATTCGAGGCCGAACAGCAGCTTGATCAGCTGGCCCGCGCCCACCATCTGCGCGATCAGGTAAAACGCCACGACGACGAGAGTACCGGAGGCCGAGAAAATGCGGATCGGCGCCTGCTTGAAGCGGTAGGCGGCCACGTCGGCAAAGGTGTAGCGGCCCAGGTTGCGCAGGCGCTCGGCCATCAAAAAGGTGATGACGGGCCAGCCGACGAGAAAACCGATGGCATAGATCAGACCATCGTAGCCGTTCAAAAAAACGGCGGCGGAAATGCCGAGAAACGATGCGGCCGACATATAGTCGCCCGCGATGGCCAGGCCATTCTGGAAGCCCGTGATGCCGCCGCCGGCCGTGTAGAAATCGGAAGCCGACTTGGTCTTCTTGGCCGCCCACTTGGTGACGAACAGGGTAAAGATGACGAAGACGGCGAACATGATGATGGCCGTCCAGTTGGTGGGCTGCTTGACCGCCTGGCCCAGGTCGGCGCCGGCTGCGAACGCGGCATTGCTGGCCCCCAGCAAGGCCAGCGCGCTCAGGCTGGCCACGCCGCGCAGCGCATGCTTGGCGGCGCTCATGCCTGCACCCGTGCCTGGATGGCGCTGGTCAGGTCGTCGAATTGCTTGTTGGCGCGGCGCACGTAGATGCCCGTGATGACCACGGTAAACACGATGACGAACAGGCCGATCGGCATGCCCCATGTCATCACGCCCGCGCCCGTTTTGGCGGCAAGAAATTCCTTGTCGAAGGCGATGAGCAGGATGTAGCCGTAATACACCAGCATCATCAGGCCCGTCAGAGCCCAGCCGAAGCGCGAGCGCACCTTGACCAGCTGATGGTAGCTGGGATCGCGCTTGATTTGTTGCACCAGATCGTCATGCATGTGTTGCCTCCGTTATATGTAAAAACCTGCTCTTTTATTGTCGAGCTTGCATTCACGATACGGTGCGAGGCTTACCCGCCCCTTACGGCGGCGTTTTTTTCTCGCCGGAGCAACACCAGGCCGACAAGGTCAGTTCAGCGCGGCAGCCGGTCCGAAGAATTCATGGTGCGTCTGCCGTTCCGGCACGCCCAGTTCGCGCAGGTATCGCTTGACGGCCCGCATGAACGGCTGCGGCCCCAGGAAATAGGCATCGACGTCGCGCGATTCAGGCAGCCAGTGACCGAGCCGCTCTTTATCCAGCAAGCCGACGGCGTCCGGGGCGTCTTGCTCACCTGCATGTTCCGCGTAGCAGTAATAGCGCTGCAGCTGCGGGTGCCGCGCGGCCAGTTCGTCGATCTGCGCGCGGAACGCATGCACGCCGTGGTGGCGCGCCGCGTGGATGAAATGCACGGGACGCTTGCCGCGCAGGGCCGCCGTCAGCATGGCCAGGGTCGGCGTGATGCCCACGCCGCCGCTGATCAGCACCAGCGGCTTGTCGCTCTCGGTCAGCACGAAGTCGCCCGAGGGCGGCGTCAGCTGCACCGTGTCGCCCGCCTGCACGTGGTCATGGAAGAAATTCGACACCTTGCCGCCCTCTTCGCGCTTGACGCTGATGCGGTAGGTCTGTCCATTGCTGGCGGCCGACAAGGAGTACTGGCGGCGCATGGGCACGCCGTCGACCGTGACCAGCACGCCGATGTACTGGCCTGGCGCAAAGTCGAGCACGGGCTGGCCGTCGGCGGGCGCCAGCAGGAAGGACGTGATCTCGCCGCTTTCCACCGTCTTGCCGCGCACGGTGAAGTCGCGCGCGCCGCTCCAGCCGCCCGGCGCGGCCGCTTGCGCCTTGTAGATGCGCCCTTCCTCGCCGGCCAGGATGTCGGCCAGCTGGCCGTAGGCCGCGCCCCAGGCGCCGATGACGGCGTCGCTGGCGACCTCTTCGCCCAGGACTTCGCGGATCGCCTGCAGCAGGCTGGCGCCCACCAGCGGATAGTGCTCGGCGCGGATCTGCAGGGCCACGTGCTTGTTGACGATGGTGGCCACCAGGTCGCCCAGCGCTTCCAGCTGGTCGATATGCTTGGCGTACATCAGCACGCCATTGGCCAGCGCGCGCTGCTGGTCGCCGCTGTGCTGGTGCGCCTGGTTAAAGTACGGCAGCACCTCGGGATGGTCGCGGAACAGATTCTTGTAGAAATGGCGCGTCAGCGCTTCGCCGCCCTGCTCGAGGATGGGGACGGTGGCCGTGATGATGGCGCGTTGTTCTGGGGTCAGCATGTAAAACTCCTGTATCTATTAGTAAGCGGTTTCAGGCCAGTGTTTCAACGGCCGGGTATAACTCGTGGTCTTCGCGGCGCATGCGCTGGAACAGCGCGTGCAGCACGGTATTGGCTTCGCTGCGGAAGGCTTCCGGCTCGGCGGCCAGGCGCACGGGCGTATTCCAGCGGCCGGCGAAATCGAGGTAGGCGCCGGCGATGCCGTGCATCTCGTGTTCGTACCGGCGGCCCAGCTGGGCCACCCTGGCCACGCCGGACGCCTGCGCGGCCGGATACAGGTAGCGCTGCTCGACGGCCAGGTGCAGCTTGATCAAGCCGCTCATGGCGACGATCTGTTCGGCGATGGCCTGCGCCTGCGCGGCGACACCGCCGCGCGCCAGCCGGCGCAAGTCATCGATGGCGGCCAGGATGGCCAGGTGCTGCTGTTTGAATTTGTCGATATTCATGGCGTGATTCTCTTGTTGAGTGCTGCCAGTGTAGCGGAATCCGCTTAAACATGCAAATAATCTACATCTTTAATGGTCCAGGTGAAGACGTCAATGTTTCCGGCAGGAATGTGCATCGACATGCGCCACTATGTGCGGCACAGAACACAAGCCACGGCCATGTCTGCCTATAATTTATTCATCTCAGCGCGGGCCCGTTTGCGGCCGTGCCGCACCCTCCACTCCAGCGAAGGATCAGTATGAACATCAAGACGGGCATGGGCCAGGCGCAGCAACTGGCCGGCATCATCAACGAGCACCACACGGAACTGCTGGACGGCTGGATGGCCGGCCTGATCGCCCGCCTGGTGCGGCGCGACAAGATCGCCGAAAACGAGCTGCGCCAGCAGGCATCGCAATTTTTGCCGCTGCTGGCGGGCGCGCTGGAAAGCGGCGACTCGTTCGACATTGAAGGCGGCGCCTGGGACGACACGCGCCAGCTGCTCGCCGAAATATCGCAGTCGCGCGTGCGCCAGGGCTATTCGCCGATCGACACGGCCAGCTTCATGTTCGCCCTCAAGGAACCGCTGTTCGCCTACCTGCGCAAGGCAATCACGGCGCAGCCGGAGCAGCTGGGCGACGCCATCGTCAGCACCAGCAAATTGTTCGACGAGCTGGGCCTGCTGACCATCGCCATCTACCAGAAGGCGCGCGAACAGGTGATCTTGCGCCAGCAGCAGGAATTGCTGGAACTGTCCACGCCCGTGGTGCAGCTGTGGCAAAACGTGCTGGCCCTGCCCCTGATCGGCACCCTCGACAGCGCCCGCACGCAAGTGGTGATGGAAAGCCTGCTGCAAAAGATCGTCGACACGGGCGCCCTGATCGCCATCATCGACATCACGGGCGTGCCCACCGTCGACACGCTGGTGGCGCAGCACCTGCTGAAAACCATCGCCGCGGCGCGCCTGATGGGCGCCGACTGCATCATCAGCGGCATCCGCCCGCAGATCGCGCAAACCATCGTGCACCTGGGCGTCAACCTGGAAGACGTGATGACCAAGGCCACCCTGGCCGACGCCTTCGTCGTGGCCCTGAAGCGCACGGGTTCCAGCATCACCTACCAGCAGCAACAACACTGAGGCGCCTATGGAAAGAATCCCCATTTTACGCATGGGCCGGCTGCTGCTGGTGACGATCCAGGTGGACATGCATGACCGCCTGGCGATGACCCTGCAGGACGACCTGACCTCCCGCATCGTGACGGACCGCGCCACGGGCGTGCTGATCGACATTTCCGCGCTCGACATCGTCGACTCCTTCATCGGCCGCATGATCAGCAACACGGCGGCGATGGCGAAAATCCTCGACGCCCGCACCGTCGTCGTCGGCATGCAGCCGGCCGTCGCCATCACATTGGTGGAACTGGGGCTGACCCTGGAAGGCGTGAGCACGGCGCTCAACGTGGAGCGGGGCATCAAGCTGCTGGAACGGAGCGGCGCATGACGGGGGTGCCGTGCTAGGCGCGCAGGCACAGGAGCGGGCGCAGGCCGGTGTGCAGCAGATCCTGCCCCTGCACAGCGACGAAGACGTCGTGCGCTTGCGCAAGCAGGTGCGCGACAGCATGGTCGCCATGGGTTTTGGCCTGATCGAACAGACCAAGATCATCACGGCGGCCAGCGAACTGGCGCGCAACACCCTGCGCTACGGCGGCGGCGGCGAAGCGCGCATCGCGCGCGTCTGCGATGGCGCGCGCCAGGGACTGGAACTGCGCTTTGTCGACGCGGGACCGGGCATCGACGATATACCCCTGGCGCTGACCGATGGCTACACCAGCGGCGGCGGGCTGGGACTGGGGCTGGGCGGCGCCAAGCGCCTGGCCGACGCATTTCACATCGACACGGCGCCCGGCGCGGGCACCACCGTCACCATCGCGAAATGGAAGCTGTTTTGAACCACCAGGAACCACAGCCTGACATTCTCAGGCAAAGAAGTTTTCCCATCGGCGAACCGAGCGAGATCGCCGCGGCCCGCCGCGCCGGCAACGAACTGGCGCGCCGCATCGGCTTCGACGACGTGCGCACGGGCCAGCTGGCCATCATCATCAGCGAAGCAGCCACCAACATCGTCAAGCATGCGCAGCGCGGCGAGATCCTGCTGCGCAAGGTGCTGCGCGGCGGCACCAGCGGCATCGAGGTGCTGGCCATCGACAACGGTCCCGGCATGTCCAACGTGCGCCAGCACATGCAGGACGGCCATTCCACCACGGGCACCTACGGCGTGGGACTGGGCGCGATACGCCGCCTGGGCCAGGAATTCGACCTGTACACGGCGCCCGGCAAGGGCACGGTGCTGATGGTGGTGGTCTGGGGCCAGCACGCCAGCAGCGCCATTCCCGCCCACCCGAACTGGCGCATCGGCGCCGTGTGCCTGCCGCTGGCCTCGGAACAGGTGTGCGGCGACGCCTGGAACGTCGTGTGCGAAGGCCATGAACTGAGCCTGATGGTGGCCGATGGCCTGGGCCACGGCCCGCTGGCGGCGCGCGCGTCGGAACGCGCCAGCGCCCTGCTGGAACACGACACGCCCGGTTTGCCGCCCCTGCCCGCCCCCTTCATCGAACTGGCCCACGGCGCGCTGCGCACCACGCGCGGCGCGGCGCTGGCCGTGGCGCACATCGACAGCGCGCGCCGCGAACTGCGCTATGCCGGCGTGGGCAACATTGCCGCCTGCGCCTTCGACGCGCAGCAGCGCCGGCATCTGCTGTCGCATAACGGCATCGTCGGCAGCAATCTGCGCAAGGTGCAGGAATTCTGCTATCCGTGGCAGCTGGGCACGACCCTGATCATGCACTCGGACGGCCTGCACACGCGCTGGGACCTGGAACAGTATCCTGGCCTGGCGCAATGCCACCCCAGCCTCATCGCCGCCGTGCTGTACCGCGATTTTTCGCGCGGGCGCGACGACGTCACGGTGGTGGTGCTGCGCGAACATGAGGAACATCAAGCTGTAACGGCAGAAGGGACAGGTGCGGCATGACACAACGCATATTGACGGCCCATATCGGCAGCGAACTCGATGTGGTGGGGGCGCGCCAGCGCGCGCGGCAGATCGCCGCCCTGTGCGGCTTCGGCGTGCAGGACCAGGTGCGCATCGCCACGGCCGTGTCGGAGCTGGCGCGCAACGTCTACAACTACGCGGGCAGCGGCAAGGTGCATTTCGCCATCGATGGCCAGACGGCGCCGCAGGTGCTCAGCATCCGCATCGAGGACCAGGGCCCCGGCATCGCGCAGCTGGACCGGATACTGGCCGGCACCTACCGCTCGCCCACGGGCATGGGCCTGGGCATCCTGGGCGCGCAGCGCCTGATGGACCGCTGCCATATCCACAGCGCGCCCGGCGACGGCACGCAGATCACGCTGCACAAGCTGTTCCCGCGCGACGCGCCCCTGCTCGACGGGCAAAGCATCGGCACGCTGTCCGGCAGCCTGCAGGCGCTGCCATCGGATATCACGCTGGCCGAAGTGCAGCAGCAGAACCGCGAACTCATGAGCACCCTGGCCGAACTGAAGACGCGCCAGGAAGACCTGCTGCAACTGACGCGCGAGCTGGAAGACACCAACCGGGGCGTGGTGGCGCTGTTCGCGGAACTCGATGAAAAAGCCGACCACCTGCGCCGCGCCGACCAGATGAAATCGCGCTTCCTGTCAAACATGAGCCATGAATTCCGCACGCCGCTCAGCTCCATCCGCGCCCTGTCCAAGCTGCTGCTCGACCGCATCGACGGCGAGCTGTCGGAGGAACAGGAAAAGCAGGTGCTGTTCATCCTGCAAAGCGCCGTCAGCCTGAGCGACCTGGTGAACGACCTGCTGGACCTGGCCAAGATCGAGGCGGGCAAGGTCGACGTGCATGCCAACAGCTTCCAGGTGGCCGACCTGTTCAGCGCCCTGCGCGGCATGCTGCGCCCGCTGCTGGTGTCCGATACGCTCACGCTCACCTTCATCGATCCCGATCCGGCGCTGCAGATCCATACGGATGAAGGCAAGCTGTCGCAAATCCTGCGCAACTTCATCTCCAACGCCCTCAAGTTCACCGAGGCCGGGGCCATCGTCGTCAGCGCCACGCCCTTGCCGGAGCAGGACGCCATCCGCTTTTCCGTCTCCGACACGGGCCTGGGCATCGATGCCGAGGACGTGCAGCTGATCTTCGAGGAATTCAGCCAGGTGGAAAACCACATGCAGCGCAAGGTCAAGGGCACGGGCCTGGGCCTGCCCCTGTGCCGCAACCTGGCCACCCTGCTCAATGGCACGGTGTCCGTGGAAAGCACGCCAGGCCACGGTTCGCTGTTTTCCGTCGTCCTGCCCGCCAGCTACCATGCGCCCGAGGGCAGCCTGCCGCCGAGCGCGCCCGCCAACGACAATGGCAACGACCAGCGCATCGGCGTGCTGGTGGTGGAAGACAATCCGCCCGTGCGCCTGCTGTATGAAAAATTCTTGGCCGGCAGCGAATTTCGCGTCGTCCCCGCGCGCAGCGTGCGCGAGGCGCAGGAACGCTGGGAACAGCAGCGCCCCGCCGCCGTCATCCTCGACATCCTGCTGCACGGCGAAACGGCCTGGCACTGGCTGGCCGAGCTGAAAAACGACCCGCTGCGGCGCCAGGTGCCCGTCATCGTCGCCACCGAGATCGACGACGTGCGCAAGGGCCTGGCCCTGGGCGCCGACGCCTATTACGTCAAGCCGCTGTCGCGCCAGCAATTGCTGGCGACCCTGCGCGCGCTGATCGGCAACCAACATCACCGGCAAGAGCCGGTTCCGCCGCAAGGCACAACCACCTGGGACAATGCGCATGCTACCGGATAACAACAGCGATGCTCTGATCCTGAACGTCGATGACAGCGATGGCGCACGCTACGCCAAGTCGCGCATCCTCAAACGCGCCGGCTTCAAGGTCATCGAAGCCTCGAACGGCGGCGACGCGCTGCTGCGCGCCCGCCAGGACCGCCCGAACCTGATCCTGCTCGACGTCAAGCTGCCCGACATCAACGGCCTGGAAGTGTGCCGCCAACTGAAGGGCGGCGCCGAGACGAACACCATTCTGGTGCTGCAGACGTCGGCATCGTGCATCGGCACGGCCGACAAGATCCGCGCACTCGATGGCGGCGCCGACAATTACCTGGTCGAGCCGATCGAGGCCGATGAACTGATCGCCAACGTCAAGGCGCTGCTGCGCCTGGGCCGGGTCGAGCGCGCGCTGCGCGACGTGGACCGCCGCAAGGATGAATTCCTGGCCACCCTGGCCCACGAATTGCGCAATCCGCTGGGCCCCATCCGCACGGCGCTGGCCCTGTTGTGCAAGCTCGATCCCGTCGTGCCGGCCGTGCAGGACAATGCGCGCCGCACCATCGGCCGCCACACGGACCACCTGGTGCGCCTGGTGGACGACCTGCTCGACGTGTCGCGCATTTCGCAGGGCAAGATCTCGCTGCAGTGGGAAAGCGTGAGCCTGCCCAGCGTCATCCGCAGCGCGCTGGAAACGAGTTCGCACAGCATCGAGGCGCGCGGCCATGCGCTCGACGTGCATCTGCCCAAGGAAGAACTGTGGGTCTGCGGCGACGCCGTGCGCCTGTCGCAGATCGTCGCCAACCTGCTGCTCAACGCGGCCAAGTTCACGGCGCCGGGCGGACGCATCGCGATTTCCGCCGCGCGCGAAGACGACAATGTGCGCATTCGCCTGAGCGACAACGGCATCGGCATCGCCGCCGCCAGCATCGACAGCATCTTCGGCCTGTTCGAGCAGAGCGGCCATTCGCCCGACCGGGTGCAGGATGGCCTGGGCATCGGCCTGTCGCTGGTGCGCACCCTGGTGACCTTGCACGGCGGCCAGGTCAGCGTGCACAGCCCCGGCGTGGGGCTGGGCAGCACCTTCGAAGTGATCCTGCCCCTCGACGCCAACGTGCCAGTGCCGGCCGCCGCGCCGGCACCCGAGGCGGCCAGCGGCGGCAGCCAGCGCATCCTCGTCGTCGACGACAACTGCGATGCGGCCGACACCCTGGCCGAGCTGCTGGAAATGTACGGCCACACGGTGCGCACGGCCTACACGGGCGCGCAAGCGACCGAGCGCACGCTGGAATTCAAGCCCGACATCGTCTTTCTCGACATCGGCCTGCCCGACATGAGCGGCTACGACGTGGCCGGCAAACTGCGTCAGCTGCCGATACCGCAGCAATTCCAGCTCGTGGCGCTGACCGGCTATGGCCAGGAACACGACCGCCAGGCGGCCCTGCAGGCCGGGTTCAACGAGCACTTCGCCAAGCCTGTCGATTTCGGCAAGCTGGCCATGCTGGGGCTGCATATCACGCCATGAGCGGGGTGGCCGGCTGCCTGTTGCCGAGGCGTCGGCTATAATCGGCGGCCGGCGATGGCGCCGCATCGCATCCGCCGCGCCGGGCACCCCACCATTGGAACCATCACATGAAAACCCGCACGCCGCTGCTGCGCATCACCATGATACTGGGCGCCCTGCATGCCCTGCTGGGCTGGCTGCTGCTGCCAGCGCTGCCCGTCGGCCTGGCCGGCTGGTTGCTGGGCGGGCTGCTCCTGCTGGCGTCGACCATGCTCATGCCGATGACCATCTTCGCCCGCGCCGTCACCAACGATGCGCGCCTGGCCGACCGTTTGAGCTGGGCCGGCTCGCTGTGCATGGGCTTTTTTTCCTCGCTGTTCGTGCTCACCGTGCTGCGCGAACTGCTGATGCTGGTTCCCGCCGCCCGCCCGCATGCGCAGGCCTCCGCCGTGGCGGCGCTCGCCCTGGCGCTGCTGGCCACCGTCCTTGGCTTCGTCAACGCCCGCCGTGTGGCGCGCGTGCGCGAAGTGACGGTGCCGATCGCCGGCCTGCCGGCCGCCCTGCAGGGTTACAGCATCGTGCAGCTGAGCGACATCCACGTGGGTGCCACCATCAAGCGCGCCTACGTGGACGCCATCGTCGCGCGCGCCAACGGCCTGCAGGCGGACCTCATCGCCATCACCGGCGACGTGGTCGACGGCACGGTGGCGCAACTGGGCAGCCATACGGCGCCGCTGGGCGAGCTTCGGGCGCGCCACGGCGTCTTCCTCGTCACGGGTAACCACGAATACTATTCGGGCGCCGCGCCGTGGGTGGCGGAATTCCGCCGCCTGGGCTTGCGCGTGCTGATGAACGAACATGCGGTGCTCGAACACGACGGCGCGCGCCTGACGCTGGCCGGCGTCACCGACTTCAATGCGGCAGCCTTCGATCCGGATCAACGCAGCGACCCGCAGGGCGCCATCGCCGGCGCGCCGGCCGATATCCCCCGCATCCTGCTGGCGCACCAGCCGCGCAGCGCGCCCGAGGCGGAAGCGGCCGGCTACGACCTGCAATTGTCGGGCCACACGCACGGGGGACAATTCTGGCCATGGAATCTGTTCGTGCCGCTGCAGCAGCCTTACGTGGCGGGCCTGCACCAGCGCGGCCGCCTGTGGATTTATGTCAGCCGCGGTACCGGTTACTGGGGTCCGCCCAAGCGCATCGGCGCGCCGGCGGAGATTACGAGATTAAGGCTGGTGGCGGCCTAGCCGCTAATCGGCCCAACTGGCCATCCACGCCTCGTAACGCGCCACCACCGCCGGCGGATTCAAACTCGCCAGCGCGCCTTCCACCGGCTCGCTGTCGCTGACCTCGAACAGCAGCACGGCTTGATCGCGCTGCGCGCCCGTGCCGAAACAGCCTTCGGTGTCGAGCTGCGCCAGCGCCGCGATGCAGGCATCGAACACGCCGGCGCGGAAGGTGGCGAATGCGACGTCGAACGGCAAGCCGCGGTGCGCCTGCAGCAGCAAGCGGTAGGCGCTGTCGAAGTAGGCGCCGCCCTCGTCAAACGCCCACTCGGCCGGGTTCCACAGCATCTCTTCGCCGTATTCCGAGGCGGCCAGCGCTTCGCGGCTGTTCGCCATGGGGCCGATGGTCATGGCGCTGTCGTCGCTCACCAGCGCGAAGGCGTCGATGTGCTGCTCGGGATGCGCACGGCGCACGGCATCGACAGCCAGGCGCGCGGCGTGCGCCACCAGGGTTTGCAGCTGCGCGAAATCGAATACGGCCGGATCGATGAGGCTCGTGCGCGCCAGCGCGTAGCCATCGGCCAGCGCCGCCTGGCACCGAGCGGCGTACGCGGCATGCGCCTCGGCTTCGCTGGCGTAGTGCGTGCGCGTCTCTGCGCCCCAGGTCATGGCCGCGCCGCTGGCCGTCCAGACGGTCGAACCGAATACGCGCGCTTCCTGGAAGTGGGCCGGCTGATCGCCGTCAAAGGTGTAAAACAGACTGTAGTTATCAGGCATGAGAATTTTTCTTTGTTTAATCGGGCCGCATCTGCGCGGCGAAATCGCGCTGGCGGAACTGCTCCAGCAAAAAGTCGACGAAGACGCGCGTCTTTGCGGGCAGCAGCTTCTTGCTCGCATAGTACACGGACAGGGGGCCGGAATCGGCATGCCAGCCGGGCAGCAGGCGGATCAACGCGCCGCTGCGCAAGTGGGGCAGCGCGTGCGGCATGGGCAGCAGCGCCACGCCGACGCCCATGATGGCTGCCTGCGCCATCGCGTCCGGGTCGTCGAAGATGGCGCGCGGCCGGCATTCGGCCACGCCTTCGCCGCCCGAGCCGTCGCGCAGTATCCAGCTGCGCAATCTGCCGCTGCCGGCCGAGCGGCGCGCCACGCCGTCGAGTTGCGCCAGGTCCGAAGGATGGGCGGGCATGCGTTTCCCTCGCATGAAGGCGGGCGACGCCGTGGCGACGACGAGGGCGTGGCCCAGTTCACGGGCCACCACGCCGGGCGTCAGCTCGATGCCGCCGCCGATGGCCACATCAAAGCCCTCGCCGATCAAGTCCACTTGCCGGTTGTCGAAATGGCAGTCGGGGATGACGCCCGGATAGCGCGCGATGAACTCGCCCAGCAAGGGCACCACGTAGCTGCGCCCGAACGACGGCGCCATGCTGATTTTCAGTATACCGGCCGGCTGGCCGCCCTCTTCCGCCACGCCGGCGATCGCCTCGCGCAAGGTGGACAGGGCGCCGGCTATCTGCTGCAGGAAGCGCTCGCCCCCTTCCGTCAGGGTCAGGCGGCGCGTGCTGCGCTGGAACAGCCGCAATCCCAGGCTCGCTTCCAGCCGCGCCACGTTCTTGCTGACGGCCGCCGGCGTCAGCCCCAGGCGGCGCGCGGCCGCCGAAAAGCTGCCCAGTTCGGCGGACAGCACAAACGATTGCAAATGATTGAGGGCGTCCATGCGCCTATTCTACCCGCTCATTTGATCGTTTTAGTTGAAAGTGATTGTAGCAATTCATGGCTAGCGCGGCAGGAATGAAGCATGGATACTGAATTCCTCGACTCCTCACACAGAAAGCCCATCATGCAAACCCAAAGCAACCATACCCAGTCACTGCAGAACAAGATCGCCTTTGTGACGGGCGGCTCGCGCGGCATCGGCGCGGCCATCGTGCGCCGCCTGGCCAGCCAGGGCGCCAATGTCGTCTTCACCTATCAAAGTTCGGCCGCCGAAGCGCAGGCGCTGGCGGCCAAGGTGGAAGCGGCCGGCGGCAAGGCGCTGGGCGTGCAGGCCGATGCGGCCGACGCCGCGGCCCTGACGGCGGCCATCGCCAAGGTGGCGGCGCAGTTTGGCCGTATCGATATCCTCGTCAACAACGCGGGCGTGTTCCTGCCCGGCGCCATCGATGATTTTTCGCTGGCGGACTTCGACAAGACGATTGCCGTCAACGTGCGCGCCGTGTTCGTGGCCATCAAGGCGGCCGTGGCGCACATGCCAACGGGCGGGCGCATCATCAACATCGGCAGCACGAATGCGCACCGCATGCCGTTCGGCGGCGCGGCCGCCTACGCGATGAGCAAATCGGCGCTGAGCGGCCTGACGCAAGGCCTGTCGCGCGATCTGGGTCCGCGCGGCATCACCATCAACAACGTGGAACCTGGCCCCGTCGCCACCGACATGAACCCGCCCACGGGCGACTTCGCCGACCTGATGCACGGCCTGATGGCACTGCCCCGCCACGGCACGGCCGATGAAATCGCCGGCATGGTGGCCTACCTGGCCAGCGACGAAGCGGCCTTCGTCACGGGCGCGGGGCTGAAGATCGACGGCGGTTTTGCCGCCTGATCCAGCCCGAACATCAGCGAACGGTGCGCCGCCACGCCCGCCATGGCGCCATCGGCCACCGCGAACGCCACGCTGCCGGCCATGCGGCCCGCGTCGCCGCAGCAAAAGACGCCGGGCACGCTGCTGGCCTTTTGCTCGTCGGTGCTCACGAACGGGCCCATGGCACCCTCTTCCAGCGCGCAGCCCAATTCGCCGGCCAGGGAACTGGCCAGGCGGGTGCGGGTGGCCACGAACAGGCCGGCCATCGCATGGCGGCTGCCGTCGGCCATGACCACGTCGGCTACGCCGTCGATCCGCGCCACGGGCGTGCGCACCAGCTTGACGCCGCGCGCGGCCAGTTGCGCCAGCTGCGCCGCATCGGGTTCGAACGCGCCATTCAGGAAGAAGGTGACCGTGCCCCAGTCGGGCAGCATCAGCGCATGGTGCATGGACAGGGGCCCCGTGGCCAGCACGCCGATGGCGCCCTGCTGCAGTTCATAGCCGTGGCAATAGGGGCAGTGAAAGACGCTGCCGCCCCAGCGCTGGGACAAGCCATCGACGGGCGGCAGCTCGTCGATCACGCCGGTGGCCAGCACCAGGCGGCGGCCGTGAACGACATTGCCGTCCGCCAGGGTCACGTCGAAGCCATCGTCATCACGGCTGGCCGCCGCCTGCACGGCCGTGCCGTCCAGCCAGGTGACGGTGGCATACGCCAGCAGCTGCGCCTTGCCCTCGGCGGCGATGGCGGCCGTCCCGCTGCCGTCCTGGGTCAGGAAACCGTGGGAATGGCTGGCGTAGCGGTTGCGGCGCTGGCCGCCGTCGATCACCAGCACGCGGCGGCGGGCGCGCGCCAGTTGCGTGGCGGCGGACAGGCCGGCGTAACTGCCGCCGACGATGATGGCGTCGAACGGAATGCCGGGCGATTCAGGAATGGGCATGCAGTGCTCCTCGATGTATGGCGTATTCTTGGCTGAAACGGTCGGCCAGGTCGGCCAGGGTGACGGCGCCGAAGCGCCGGATCAGCAGCGCCTCGGCTTCGTCGAAGGCGCCGGCCAGCGACTGGTTGACCACCTGCTCCACCAGACAGCCCGGCTGGTCGACGCGGTTGCCCATGGCGAAGATGGTGGGCGAACCGACGGCCACGTAGATGTCTTGCAGGGTCACGCGGTGCAGATCGCAGACGATGCGCCAGCCGCCGCCATGGCCCTTGACCGAGGCCACGTAGCCGCGTTCGCGCAAGCCGGCCATCACGCGCCGCACCAGCACGGGGTTGGTGTCCAGGCAGCCGGAGAGTTCCCCGGACGTCATCGGGCGTCCCGCGTGGGCCATGTGCAGCAGCACATGGAGGATCGATGATAGTTTGCTGTCGCGTCTCATGTAACTCATGATAGTACATAATTTCCGCATATGCAAACGAGTTGCAATTGAGGGGCAAAAAAAAGGGCCAGACTTTCCAGTCTGGCCCCGGCCTTTGCTGCGGTTGGACGCTTACGCCGCCTTGCGACGCCGTCCCCGCCACCACAGCAGCAAGGCCAGCAGCACCAGCACGCCGACGATGATGCCGGCGCGGGCCAGACCGATCAGGTTCGACGGTGCGCCGCCGTTGCGCAGGGTCGTCACCTGCTGCGCCGTCACCTTGACGTCAGGGTTGCCATACATCTTCTGCACGTAATTGCCGAGGGTGACGATCTGCTCGTCCGACAGGGTCTGGCGGAAGGCGGGCATCAGGTGTCCCGCAGTATGATTACCCTTGCCATCCTGCCGCTCCACCCCATCGAGGATCGCCATCACCAGATTGTTGCTGTTGCTGCGGCCCGTCACCGAGTTGTGGAACAAAGGCGGCAAGCTGCCGTCGAAACTGCCCTCGCCCCTGGCCTGGTGGCAGCTGGCGCACTGCGCATCGTACAGCTGCGCACCCGACATCCTGTTCAGGTTTTGCGGCAGCGGCACGCCGCGGATCGCATTGAGCTCATCGCCCGCCTGGCCCCATTGCGTCACCGGTTTCGTATCCGCCTTGTCGCGGATGGCGGGCACGCTCTTGATGTAGTGCGCGATGGCGCTCAGGTCTGCGTCGCTCAGGTGCTTCAGGCTATGGTCGATGGCTTCGGCCATAGGTCCGGCAGCCTGCCCCCGGTGCGCGGCGCGGCCCGTGCGCAGGTAATCGACCAGGTCTTGCTGGCTCCAGCTGCCGATGCCGCTGTTGGCGTCCGAGGTGATGTTCGGCGCAAACCAGGTACCCAGATCAAAGCCGCCCAGCTGTTTCGACAGCTGCTCGGCCATCAGCGCGTTGCGCGGCGTGTGGCAGGTGCTGCAGTGGGCCAGCCCTTGCGCCAGGTAGGCGCCGCGGTTCCACTCCATGCTCTTGGCCGCATCAGCCACGAACGGCTTCTTGTCGAGGAAGAGCCAATTCCAGCCCGCCATCGACAGGCGGATGTTGAACGGGAACGGCAAGTCCGTCTGTGTTGCCGGCGCCGTGTCCACCGCCAACACGCCATGCATGAAGTAGGCGTACAGGGCGGCCGTGTCGTCATCCGTCACCTTGGCGTAGGCCGTGTAGGGCATGGCCGGGTACAGGTGCGCGCCGTCGGCCCGCACGCCATGGCGCACGGCGTCGGAAAACTGCCTGAGCGTGTAGTTGCCGATGCCGTGCGTTGTCGACGGCGTGATGTTGGTGGCGACAATGGCCCCCAGCGGCGTGGCCAGGGCCAGTCCGCCCGCCATCGGCTTGCCGCCAGGGACGCTGTGGCAAGCGATGCAGTCGCCCGCCGTCGCCAGGTAGCGGCCACGTTCGATGGCCTGCACGTCGGCGCCAGGGGCGTTCGCCGCCAGCACGGGCAAGGCCAGTGCCAGCAAGGCGGCGCCGGCCGCCATTCTGAAGGTCGCCATCATGCCGTTCCTCCCTGCTGTTCGTCGAGGATATGCTTGACGGTGCGCAGCGCCACGGCCAGGCCGTTTTCCGTCGAATTGCAGGTGCCGGACGTGGGCAGCACGCCGGTGCTGCACAGGAACAGGTTGGCATGATCAAACGTGCGGCCCCACTGGTCGCACACGGCCTTGGCCGGATCGGAACCCATCGACAGGGTGCCGCAGATGTGCTGGTTGTTGGCGAACACGCCTTCCTTGCTGTGGCGCAGATTGGTGCCGCCCATCAGCCTGGCGATCTGCTCGAAATCCTGCTTCGAGCGCTCGTGGCCCCGTTTCGTGTACTCGTCGATCGCATAATGCGCCTGCGGCTTGGGAATGCCCATGGCATCCTTCTCGCTGCTGAGGGCAATGCGGTTTTCCGGGTTCGGCAGCACTTCCAGCACGTTTTTCAGGCTCATTTCGCGCGCCGAGCGGAAACGCAGCTGCTGTTCGAATTCGGCGCCAAACACGCCCTTGCCGATCAACTCCCTGGTCGCGCCATCGACGCGCGAGATGTTCGTGAAATCCAGGCGGTATGGCGAATGCTGGCTGCGGAAGTCGCCGTCGCGCATGGTGTTGATGGAATTGGGACTTTGCGGACCCCGGCCCAGCCACAGGTCTTCATCGGCGTCGAAGGTGATCGAGGTGCTCGGGTGGTCCATCAGGTTGCGGCCCACCATGTCGCTGCTGTTGGCCAGGCCGTTCGGGTACTTGTCCGTGGCGGAAACGAGCAGCAAACGGGGACTTTCGATGCCGTTGGCGGCCAGAATGAAGGTCTTGGCCGTGACCCGGTGACTTTTTTTATCCACGTCGTAGTACAAGGCGGCCGTGATGCGGCCCTGCGCGTCGTGTTCCAGCTTGTAGACATTGGCGTTGCAGACGATCCTGACGCCCGCGTCTTCCGCCTGCTGCGCGGCGATGCCGCCGTGGTATTGCGCGTCGATGGGGCAGATCGGCTGGCAGCTGTTGTTGCCGCAGCAGGCCGGACGGCCATCGTAGCTGACGCTGTTGCGCGCCACCGTATTGCCGACCACCTTGAATGACGGGTCGAGGCGCTCGCGGATGCGGCGCATGGCGTACGGCTCCGTCACGGAGTCCATCGGGAATGGCTGCCTGCGCGGCGAACCCGTGTTCTCCGCGCCCGAGACGCCCATGATCTCTTCCGCTTCCTGGTAGAACGGCTCCAGGTCTTCATAGCTGATGGGCCAGTCGACGCCCACGCCATACAAGGTGTGGATGCGGAAATCGTTCGGCACGTTGCGCCACGCCTGCGCGGCCCAATGCCACGAGGTGCCGCCGAACTGGCGGATGTATTCGGCCGGATACGGATACGGCCCCGCCTGCACCAGGTAGCCGTTATCCTTCGGCTGGTAGATCGGGTGCGGCGCCGTGGCCACCGACGGATACGGCGACATCCAGTCGCTGCGGCGCGTCGTGTTGCGGAAACGGGCGACGATTTCGCCGCGCGACACGCGCGGACCCGCTTCCAGGATCAGCACCGAGGCGCCCGCCAGCGCCAGCTTGCGCGCGGCCAAAGAGCCTATGATGCCGGAGCCGATGACGAGGTAATCGGCAGAGAGTGCTTCAGCCATGATGGCTCCTTAAATTGGTTTTCTGGCCCAGCTGCCGTAGGCGCCGTAGGAATACGTGGGGGGTTTGAGGACGTCGGCCACGACGGCCGCGTTCAGCGCCTGCTCGTAGGCGACGCAGACGGCCGCTTCGCCCGTGCCGACGATGCCCAGGTACCAGGCGCTGGCGATCTGGCGCGGCAAGGCCGCCAGCGGCGACTGGGCCGGGTCGAGCGCATCGAGCGCTTCCTGCAGGCCGGCCGCCTGCAAGCCCTGCGCATTGATCAGGGCCAGCAGCGCGCGCACATTCGCGGGGAAGGCGGCGTCCTGCGCTACCAGCGCGTCATACAGGCGCCGGGCCAGCACGGGGTCGAGCACCTGGCGCCCGACCAGCATGGCCGACACGCCCAGGAAGGCGCCCTGCTCCGCACTGGCGACCGGTTCGGCCAGCGCCCAGGGAATCAGCGCCGCGGCCGAAGCCGACAGCAAGCCGGCCAGCACCATGCGGCGGCCGGGATTCAGGGGGCCGCGGCCCTCCTTGTTGTGTGTAGCGTCCAATTGAAGCTCCCGTGAGTTCAGCAACCGTTCAGAAAGAATGCTTGAGACCGACCATCACCACCGTCTGGCCGCCGTTCGACGACGGCGTGCCGTTTTGCGAATCGCCGACCGAGGCGACGGCGTCGACGATGGCGCCGTTCTGGCCCAGGGTCTGGCCGCGCGCCAGCTGGCGCGCTTCGATCAGGTAGATCGCCGTGCGCTTGGACAGCGCATAATTCTGTTCGAACGACAGCTGGCGGTAGCGCGCGCGGTCCGACACGCCGTTGGCGCGGCTGGCGTAGGTGTCGCTGTAGCCGGCGCTCAGGAACCACTGCGGCGTCCACTGGTAGCTGGCGATCAGGCCGGCCGTGTTGAAGATGGCCGTGTCGCGGAACGTGGAATGGCTGCCCGCCTGGTATTGCACGTTGCTGGCGTTGGCGCCCACCATCCACTTGCCCATGGTGTAGCGGGCGCTGGCGGCGATGAATTCGATGCTGTCGGCCGAGGCGTAGCCCTGGTTGATGGCCGAGATGCCGAAGCTGGCCGAAGCCTTGTCGCTCCAGCCAGTACCGTTCTCGCCATTTTTCAGTTTCAGGTAGCCGAGCGCGAATTCCGCCGGCGAGGTGCTGTACTTGACGGCGGCGCTGAAGCTGCTGCCCGCGGCATTGCCGTCGGCCGCTTCGCCGAAGCCGTATTGCGCGCTCGCTTGCAGGCCGCGCCACGCTGGCATGCTGTAGGTCAGGGAATTGCTGATGCGCACGGTCGTATCGAGGCCGTCGATATCGCCCGGGTGTGCGCCGGTGGCGCCCGTCAAGACGTTGCTCGATGCCAGCGAACCCACGAGCAGGTAGTACGGCGTGTACTGGCGCCCGGCCGTCAGGCTGCCGTAGGCGTGTGATTGCAAGCCCACGTAAGCCTGGCGGTTGAACAGGGCGCTGGCCGAACTTTGCGCGCCCGTATCGCTTTCAAAGCCGTTTTCCAGCAGAAACAGCGCCTTCAGGTCGCCGCCCAGGTCTTCCACGCCCTGGAAACCGATTTTGCTGGCGGACAAGTTACCGCTGCGCATGTAGGTGTTCGAATTGCCGCCCTGGTTGCTCGCGTACGCGGTGGCCGCGTCGACCACGCCGTAGATGGTGACATTGCTTTGGGCGCAAACGTTTGCGCCGATGAGCGTGGAGACGGCCAGCGCCGCGGCGCGCATGCATGGTGTGTTCATTTTTTTTCCTGACTTTCCTGTTTTATCTGGCGAAATACGGGCGTGGCGCCGCGCTGCAGCCCCTCCATTGAGAAGGGCATCCGCTGTTCTTCTTGATCTGGATCAAGTGAGGCAAATTATACGCTTATTTACTCACATGTAAGTGATTGACTGTAAGGCGTAGTCTTATAGCAAAACTGACAGCGGCGCGGGCACAAGCCCGGCAGGATGCGGCAATGCGTGGAACGGGCATGGCAAAAGCGGCGGCGGCGCGTGTCGAAAAACACGCGCCCGATGGATGCTCAGGCAAGGAAAAGTTCGGAGTTCAGCGCAGGATGGCGGGCGCCACCGGCAGGGTTTCGAGGGCAATAAACGCTTCCAGCGCGCGGCGCATGTCTTCGAACACCTGCTTGCCGTACGCCGCTTCCAGGTGGGCATATTGCAGGTCGATCAGCTTGCCCATCTGCAGCAGCAGGCTGGCGCCCGCTTCCGACAGGTGCACCTTGCGGCGGCGCTGGTCGCCTTCGAACTTGCTGCGTCCGATCAGGCCGATCTCTTCCATGCGCGCCAGGATGCCGCTCATGCTGGGGCTGGAAATCTGGCAGATCTCGCACAGCTCGCGCGGTTCCAGGGTGGGGCTTTCGTTCAGCGCACGCATGATGCGCCACTGCTGCTCCGTCACGCCGAAGTGATTGAGGATGGGGCGAAAATGCTGGAGCAGGCTGTCGCGCGCCTTCAGCAGCAGTTGCGGCATGTTCGGATAACGGATCGGTAGCTGCAAGCGGAACTCCCTGGGTGGCCGGCAAATGAGCGTCATTATACGGCCGGCCCAGGGCCAACGGCGGACTGGCAACGATGTATTTTTCGCTACGTCCGCCCTGCCCCACGCCCATCTCCCCGCCCGTCTCCCCGCCCCTCTGCCTCCTCGTGCGCATGCCGCTGCACGGACCACAGCACGCCCGCTGTCAGCAAGACCATCGCGCTCCACTCCAGCGGGCGCGGCATGCGCTGCGCGTAGACGAAACCGTACAGCAGCGCGAACAGGGTCTCCGACAGGATCAGCTGGCCCGACAAGGTGACCGGCACCCGGCGCGACGCCAGGTTCCACAGGTAGTTGCCGATCACGGAAGCGCCCAGCGCCAGCAGCAGGCACACAAGCCAGAAGCGGGGCCAGTCGCGCGCAGGACTGCCATCGACGCCGCCCGCCGGCTGCAGCGCCAGCATCACGGCGCCCACGACCAGCGCGATGACGCCGCTGGCCAGGCCATACAGCATGGCCCACTCCGCGGCGCTGACATGCGCATGGCGCTTGAGGAAACGGGCATTGTCGAGCGCATACCAGGTCCAGCACGCGAGCGCGCCGATGGCGCACAACACGCCGGCCAGCTTGTGCGCCAGGCTGGCGCCGTCCGCGCCCGCGCCGCCTGCATGGCTGAAGATATCGACATTGATGCAGGCGATGCCCGCGGCCACCACCAGCAGCGGCAGGGCCAGGCGGCGCAAGGGCGGCGCGCCGTGGTCCTTGTGGCCTAACAGCGTCACGCTCAGGGGCAGCAAACCGATGATCAGCGACGTGGGCGCCACGCCGGCCAGTTTGACGCCATACGCCAGCAGCAGGTAATACACGACATTGCCCGCCAGCGCCTGGCGCAGCATGGCCAGCCAGTCGCCGCGCCGCAGCCGCCGCAGCAGGGGCAAGAGGCGCGGCAGCATCAGGCCGGCCGCCAGCGCGCCGTAACAGAGGTAGCGGCCCACCATCAGCTCGGCCGGAGAAAAATCCGGCAGCAAGACGGGCACAATGAAAACGGCGCCCCAGAAGGCGCCGGCCAGCAAACCAGATACGATCCCACGCCACATGCAGCCACACCCGCGTCATCACTCGAGGACGCCAGTATAGGGTATGCGGCGCGGCGTCGCCCGCCGTCAGCCCCTGGCTTTTCTCTGCCCGGGGATGAAGTGTTCGCGCACGGCCTTGGCCAGCAAGTCCGGCGGCAGCAAGCCCTGTCCCAGCAGGAAGTTGTTGAAGGCCAGGCGGTCGAATTGGTCTCCCAGCGCCAGCTCCGTTTCCGCGCGCAGCTGCAGGATGCGCGTATAGCCGTAGAAATAACTGCCCGCCTGGCCCGGCATGTTGAAGGTGTAGCGGTCCAGCTCCTGGCGCGCCATCGGTTTCGACAGCATCACTTCGTCCGTCAGGATGCGTCCCGCCTCTTCGCGCGTGACTTGCCCCAGGTTCAGCATCGGATCGAGCATGGCGCGCGCCGCGCGCAGCATGCGGAACTGCAGCGCGATGAACTGGCCCTCGGCCGGCTCGTACGGGATCATTTCCGCTTCCGCGTACAGCGCCCAGCCTTCCACGTTGACGCTGTTGAACGCATACAGGCTGCGCGCCTGCGATACGCCCCGCTCCACCATGGCGCTGAACTGCAGTTCGTGGCCGGGGCGGCCCTCGTGCGCGCTCAGGGTCCAGGCCGCGCCCGCGAAGTTGAAATCGTCATACGCCTCGCCCTTGCCGCTGGCGGCCGGATTGCTGACGGGCAGGACGAACTGGCCGTGCTCTCCCGTATTGCCGATCAGCGGAGGCGGACGCATATGCGGCGCCGGCTGGGCCGCCGATTCGGCATCCGATGCCAGGCGCATGGTCATGGCGCGCTGCGGCACGTCGACGACGCGCTGCGCGCGGATGCGTTCTTCCAGCTGGGTATTGACGCCCTTGTAGTGCGCTTCGAGCTGCGCGTTCGGGATGGAATCGCTCTTCAGCGCGCGCATCACCTGGCGGTAGTCCGTGCCGTCGACGCCCTTCAAGGCCAGCCTGGCTGCCACCACGGGCGCCAGCGCCTGCATGGCGGCGCGCGTTTCCAGGTAGGCCACCTGCGCCCGCTCGACCAGCGCGCGCGGCTCGATGTCGATGCCTACCTGTTTCAGGCGAAACGCGTACAGCTCGGGCGCCATGCGGAAATCCGTGCGCGACAGGGGCAGCACCACCTGCTTTTCCCACGCCGCATATTCGTTCAGCTGCTGCTCCATGGCGGCCAGCGCGGGTTCGGCGCCTGCGATCTTCATGTCGGCGAACAGCTTGCGGATGCCGGCGATATACGTCGGCACGTTTTCCAGCGACTGCTCCACCTGCAGGCGCACGGGACCGGCCAGGCCGGGCGTGCCGATCTTTTCCGTGAAGCGCGCCTTCGCCTGCTGCGTGATCGGCGTGCTGCCCGGAAACTGGCCTACATAGCGCTGCAGGCGCTCCAGCGCCTTGGCACGGCGCGCGGCCGGACGCTGTTCCTGCAGCAGGCTTTGCATGCTGCCAAAGACCATCTGCGGCACGTCGATCCACGGCAAGGCGTACCTGGCTTCCAGCTCGGTGCCGGCAATTTCCTGGTCGACGGCGCCGATCAGGATTTCCAGGTCCTGGCGTATGCGTTCGTCGCGTTCCAGTTCCAGCTTTTGCTGCAATTGCGCGCGCGCCTTCCGCATGGCCGCCACCTGGCGCCCGGTGATGTCCGGCCCCAGGTCGGCGGCCAGGCCGTCGTACTGGGCCAGGCCCCTGTCGGAAGCGTCTTCGGGCGAGAACTGCGCCTGCGCCGCCAGCACGATGGCCGCGTTGCGGTTGCTGGCCTCGACCCAGGCGGACGACGCGGAAGCCGCTGCGGAAACGACGGGGTCGGCCGCCATGGCGGGCATGGCCAGCGCGGCTGCAAGCGCGGCGGCAAGTACGGTCTGCTGCAATTTCGGCGTGACGGACATCGGGGGATTCCTTCAAAGGTGAGCGATGAGCGAAGCGGCGAGTATCGGCCAGCCTCGCAGGCCTGTCAATTCACCCCGTTCAGGACGGGCAGGTTCCACGGCGTGACGATCTGGATGGCGGACAGTGACGGCGATTGCGCCAGGGCCGGCAGCGCGCCCTGCGCCCGCAGGATTTCCTGGCACGCGCGGCGCATGTCCTGGCCCAGGTCGTGGTGCAGCACGGCCTGGATGGCGCCCGACTTGAGCAGCGCCACGTTGTCCGCATCGAGGTCGTGGCCGATGAAGACCTGGCATGGGCGCCTCGCTCGCGCAAAGGCCTGCACGATGGCGGCATTGCCGCCGCCGATGGAATACACGGCGGCGATGGCCGGATGATCTGCCAGGGCTAGACGCACCAGCGCCCCCGTGGCGCCGTCGATGCCGTGGCCCTCGCTCACTTCGACGATGGACAAGTGGCGGTGCCGTTCGCGCAGCGCGCGGCGAAAGCCGATCTCGCGCTCTTCCTCGCCATGAAAGCGGTTGCTGCTCAGGGTCACCAGCACCTGCTGCTTTTTCCGGCTGCCCAGCCACTGGCCGACCAGGCAGGCGGCCGTCTCCCCCGCCGCGCGGTTATCCATGCCCACGTAGCCGCGGCGCGCGGAGCCTGGCAAGTCCGTCACCAGGGTCACGACGGGAATGCCGGCCGCCGCCAGCCGGTCCACCGCCTCGGCCACCGGCGGCAAGTCCGGCGCTTTCAGCAGCACGCCGTGGCTGCCGTTCTTGCGGATGCGTTCGAGCAGTTCGACGATGCCGTCCACGTCCAGGGTTTCATGCAGGTGAAAGCGCGAACGCAGCACAGCCGGATGCAAGGACGGCAGCTCCGCCTCCAGCGCAGCGCGCACGGCGTCCGTGAAGCGGCGCGGCGCCACCATCAGCACGTCGAGCATGAATTTTCTGCCGGCCAGGCCCACCTGCGTGCTTTGCCGCGCCAGTTCGTCGAGCGCCTGCATCACGCGGCGCACGGTATTGGCGTGGACGCCGCCGCGCTGCTTGATCACGCGGTCGACCGTGGCCACGCTGACGCCGGCCTGCAGCGCCACGACCTTGACGGGGAAAGGATGCGTCATGCCATATCCGATTTAGATTGAGGGTTTTTTGATGGATTTCTTGATGAAAAATGCGGATTTTCATCTCTATACTGATTCTACAACTTAAACAACGGAGACACCGCATGCCCACCACAGACGCCGGCGCAGCGCCGCCCAGCCCCTTCTGGCTGGCATCAGAAAACTGCGATCTGCAAGACTTCATCGCCACCGTCAGCCAACGCACGGCGCCGGCCGACTATCCCCACGCCGCCGCGGTGGAAGAAAACATTCTCGTCTACGACTGCGACCGGGTGCGCGCGCTGGCCGGCAAGCCGGTGGCGTTGCGCGCGCTGCAGGCCGAATGGGGCCAGGCGCTGATGGACGGTCCCGGCGTCATCGTGCTGCAACGCGCCGTCGCCGACATGGAATGCCTGGAACAGGTGAACCGCGTGTTTCAGGCGCTGATCGTCGAACAGCACGCGAGCGGCCAGGCGGCTGGCGACCATTTTGCCAAGGCCGGTGCGAATGACCGCATCTGGAATGCCCAGCAAAAGCTGTGTCTGCGCGCGCCGGAAGCGTTCGCGCGCTATTACGCCAACCCCGTCTTCGCGTGGATTGCCGAGGCCTGGCTGGGTCCCGCCTACCAGATGACGGCGCAAGTGAACGTCGTCAACCCGGGCGGAGCGGCCCAGGCGCCGCACCGCGACTACCACCTGGGCTTCCAGAACGCGGCCAGCTGCGCCGCCTATCCCGCGCCCGTGCACCAGATGTCGGCCCTCTTGACCTTGCAGGGCGCCGTCGCCCATTGCGACATGCCGCTGGCATCCGGTCCCACCCTGTACCTGCCCGGGTCGCAGCGCTACCGCGCCGGTTTTCTCGCCTGGCAGCAGCGGCCGTTCCGCGACTATTTCGCCCGGCATTGCGTGCAGCTGCCCCTATCCAAAGGCGATGCCGTGTTCTTCAACCCCGCGCTGTTCCATGCGGCCGGGCATAACCGCTCGCCCGACATCCGCCGCATGGCCAACCTGCTGCAAGTGTCGTCGCCGTTCGGGCGCGCCATGGAAGCGCTGGACCGCCGCGCCATGAGCGCCGCCCTGTATCCGGCCCTGCAGGCGCTGCGTGCCAGGGGCGCTCTGGATGATGCTGGCGCGCGCCACGCGGTGGCTGCCTGCGCCGAAGGCTATGCCTTCCCCAGCAATCTCGACCGCGACCAGCCCATCGCCGGGATGGCGCCGCCCACGCAGCAGCAGATCATGCACGCAGCGCTGGAGCAGGACTGGCCAGCCGCGCGCTTTATCGATGCCCTGGACAGCCACGCATGGCGCCAGCAAGCCTGACCCCTTACCGCGATACACTCGGAGACTCCGTATGCAAGACATCCACATCGGCCTGATCGGCGCCGGCTACATGGGCAAGGCCCACACCATCGCCTACAAGGCCGTGCGCAGCATTTTTCACACGGCGCTGAACCCCGTGTGCGCCTGCATCGCCACCAGCAGCGAAGAAGGCGCCGCCCGCAGCGCGCAGGAGCTGGGCTGGCAGCGTTCCACGGGCGACTGGCGCGCGCTGATCAACGATCCCGCCATCGACGCCGTCATCGTCGCCACGCCGCCGGCCACGCACAAGGACATCGTGCTGGCGGCGCTGGCCCTGGGCAAACCCGTATTCTGCGAAAAGCCGCTGGGTATGACGGCCGCCGAATCCCTGATGCTGGCGCAGGCGGCGGAAAGCGCGGGCGTGGCCAACATGGTCGGCTATAACTACATCCGCACGCCCGCCAGCCAGCTGGCGCGGCAGATCATCGCATCGGGTGAAATCGGCGAAATCATCCATGTCGCCGCCGAACACGTGGAAGACTATCTGCACGACCCGCGCGCACCGGCATCCTGGCGCACGCGCGAGGCGACGGCGACGCGCGCCGGTGCGCTGGCCGACGTGGGCTCGCACCTGCTCAACCTGGCCCTGCGCCTGGGCGGTCCCGTCGACGCGCTGGTGGCCGACATGAACACCGTGCACGCGCAGCGGCAAGGCCCGCACGGCATGGAAGCGGTGGAAAACGACGACCAGGGGAATGTGATGCTGCGCTTTGCCAGCGGCGCGCTCGGCGCCCTCACCTTCAGCCGCGTGGCGGCCGGGCGCAAGATGGGTTACACCTACCGCATCACGGGGACCAAAGGCGCGATCGCCTTCGACCAGGAAGACCAGAATGCGCTGTGGCTGTACGATGCCGGTCGCCCGGCGCAGCGCCAGGGTTTCCAGCGCCTGCTGATGGGGCCAGCCCACCCCGACTACCTGGCGTTCAGCCAGGGCGCGGGGCACGGCACGGGGTACAACGAGCAGATCGTCATCGAAGCGCGCGATTTTCTGCAGGCCATCGCCAGCGGCCAGCCGGTCTGGCCCACCTTCCGCGACGGCTACGAGGTGGACCGGCTGATCGATGCCGCGCTGCGCTCCGTGCAAGAGCGCAGCTGGATTACCCTGCGCTGAACACCTATCAAAACCTACTGCGCGTCGTGATTTACGGCCTCCGATGCTCACTGTACCTTCGTACAGTTGCGCTTCTCGACCGCAACTCACTTCCGCTCGCTACGGTTTTGTTAGGCGTTGTTAGTAAGCCAGGCCGTAACCGAACTTGTACAGCGGATGGGCCGTGTCATACGGCACGTCCGATTTCTGCACCTGCACTTCGGCCATCGACGACGGCAGCTCGAACGGCAGCTTGCCTTGCGGCTTGGCCTTGCCCGTCAGGACATCGAACAGCGCGCCGTCGCTGACGCCGAAGTTGGCGAGGATGGCGCTGGCCTTGTCCTGCACGTTGCCGAGGATGGCCGGACGGTCCAGGTACACGGTGACCACCGTCTTCGGCGCGTATTTCGCCGCGTTCTTGATCGCCTCGTAGTCGGCATTGCCATCGACGTAATCGAGGCGGCCCTCGTGCTGCATGCTGCCGAAGATGTAGTTCGGGTGCAGGGTTTCATACGGTGCGGCCACGCGCAGCAGGGCCACGTCCGCTTCCTGCGGCGTGGCGACCACCGTGTAGCCATACTGTTTCGCCACGGCCGCATCGATGCCGTACAGGTAGACCTTCTTGACGGTGGCGGCCAGCGGCAGAACCTTGTCCTTGTTTTCCAACAGGACCAGCGAGCGGCGCTGGGCCTCCAGGCCCGCCTCGACGAATTCCGCCTTGCCCACCGTGCTGGCCGCCTTGGCCGCATCGACGAACGGATGCTCGAACAGGCCCTGCTTGAATTTCTGGATCAGGATGCGCCGCGCCGAGGCGTTGATGCGCGCCTCCGTCAACTGGCCCCGCTGCACGGCTTGCGTCAGATACGGCGCTTCCGTCACGCCCCCAAACTGGTCCATCCCCGCCGTCACGGCCTTCACGTAACGCTCGGCCTTGGTGGCGTCTTCCATGCCCCACGGGGTGCCGAAACCGATGAAGGAAGGCGCCACGCCAGGCGCCGTGCCGTTGCGGCAATTGGCGTCGCAGTCCGACGTGATGCCCCAGTCGGACAGGATCACTCCCTCGAAGCCGTATTTGCCGCGCAGCAGATCCGTCAGCATGGTCTTGCTGAAGCCGGCCGCCACTTGCTCCAGGGTGATGCCGTCGATGGTGATATTGCCGTCCGGCAGAGCGTAGGTCGGCATGACGGAAGCCGCCTTGGCCGTGAACGCCCCTTCGAACGGCTTGACGTGGTAGGTAAAATTGTTGCCCGGGTAGGTCATGTAGCGGCCATAGTAATTGTGGCCGTCGAAGCCCTCCTTCGTGGCGCCGTAGCCGACCCAGTGCTTGACGACGGCCACCACGCTGCCGTCATGCAAGCCCGTATTGCCGTCCTGGAAACCTTCGATATAGTGCTGCACCATGCGCTTGGCCAGGTCCGCGTCTTCGCCGAAAGTGCCGTTGATGCGCGACCAGCGCGGCTCGGTGGCCAGGTCCGCCTGCGGCGACAGCGCCTGCGTGATGCCGACGGCCAGGTATTCCTGGCGCGCGATGTCGCCGAAGCGGCGCACCAGCGCATCGTCGCCGATGGCGGCCAGGCCCAGGGTTTCCGGCCACTGCGAGAAACCCTTGGTACCGGCGCTGGCGCCCACCGTGTACTGGAAATGGTGGCGCGGGTCCGTGCTGATGGAGACGGGAATGCCGTGGCGCGACGTTTCGCTCAAGGCCTGCACCTTGTTGTACTGGGCCGCCATATTGGCCGTGTCGCCCGCCATGCGGGTAATGAAGGTGTTGACGTATTGCTTGACGATCAGGTCTTGCAAGGCCGCCAGGTCATATGCGCCACCCAGGCCGATGCCGGAAGGGTCGGATACGGTGGGCGCCGTGCCGTGCATCATCAGGCCCGCCTTTTCATCGAGGCTCATGCGCGACAGCAGGTCGTCGGCGCGCGCCTCGGCCGGCAGGCGCCAGTCTTCGTACGGGTCGATCTTGCCGTTGCGGTTCATGTCCTTGAAGGTATAGCCGTCGACATTCAACTGGGTGTAGCTGGTGGCGCCGAACACGGGCTGCGTGTATCCCTCGCTGCCGGTATCGCTGTTGCCGCAGGCGGCCAGGGCAAGCGTGGCGACGCAGCCGGCGACCACGCGGGCCATCGGTTTCAAAGTGCAATTCATCATTATCTCCAAGACTGTTTTTGTAGGTATCAAGGCGCGGCAGCAAGACCGGCCGAAAACAATATAGCGTGAGAATGCGTGAGTTTCTTGACCGCGCAGCACGCGTTTTATACCCGCGAGAACAATTTTTGGTTAGATGGCACAACAACCAACAATCTCCTACAAAGTGCTAATATTTGTGAAAAATTACTACAACAAGCAAGATAAGCAGGAGACAGCCTTGCACAAACCCGACACGCGCACGGTTTCGAACCGCATCGCGCAGCAATGCGCGCGCGCCATGCAGGCCGACGGCCACGACCCCGCCGACTTTTTCCGCCAGACGGGCATCACGCCGGCGCAGCTGGACGAGCCGGGCGGGCGCATCAACGCCGAGCGGCACCGCCGCATGACGGCCTACGCCCAGCAGCTGCCGCAGCACCGGGCCATACTCGACCTCGACGTGACGCACTGGTTCGCGCATTACTCGGGCATCGCCCACGTCTGCTTCAACCGCCCCACCCTGCGCAGCGCGCTGCACGAGCTGCTGCACTTGCGGGGCCTGATCGGCGAATTCGACTTCATGCTGATGAGCGAAAACGGCACGCGCATCGAGATCGAATACCTGTCCGAGTTCTGCCCGGCGGGCGGCGCCATGCAGGCGTTGGCCAATTTCCGCATGCTGTCGCTGGTGGCGCGCGCCTATGACGATGGCGCGGCCACCGCCTTCCATGCCGGTTTCCAGGGCAAGGCGCCGTGGTTCGCGCCGGCCATTGCCGAGTGCTTCGGCGCCGCCGTCACCTTCGGCCAGGCGCGCAATACCCTGACCTTCGACGCGCCGGCGCTGGACCGTCCCTTCACCCAGTTCAACGCCATGCTGGCGCCGCACGCGCTGCGGCACGCGCAGGGACAGTTGCAGCAGCTGCAGGGGGCGCAGCTGTTTTCGGCCCGCGTGGAGCAGGCCATCATCGATTTGCTGGGCCGGCAAGGCGCCGGGGATGCCGACGGCGGCGCGCTGCTGCCGGCCCTGTGCGACGGCCTGGCGATGAACCGCTGGACCTTGCAGCGCCAGCTGCAGCAGGAGCAGACCTCGTTCCGCGCGCTGGAACTGCGCGCGAAGAGCCGCGAATCGCGCCGCCTGCTGCGCGAAACGAGCCTGAGCGTGGTGGAAATCGGCGAGCGCCTGGGCTTTTCCTCGCAAAGCGCGTTCACCCGCTTCTTCAAGACCCAGTTCGCGCTGCCGCCGGCGCGCTACCGGCAGGATGCGACGGGAGTTTAACAAGTCCGAAACCCAGGCTCCCCGGGCCAAGCGAGCCTGAAAAATGTCGAGGGCAAGGCGCAGCGACGCAGACAGTACGCCAGTACGGCAAGGAAGCCGCAACGCCGCCATCGGCATTTTCTCAGGCCCGCGTCTCCGGCCCGCTATTCAAGCTATACAGCCTGCGGCCGTATTCTGAACCAGATCGCATACATGGCCGGCAGGAACACCAAGGTCAGCACCGTGCCGGCAAACGTGCCGCCGATCAGGGTATAGGCCAAGGTGCCCCAGAAGACCGAATGGGTCAGCGGAATAAAGGCCAGGATGGCCGCCAGCGCCGTGAGGATCACGGGACGCGCGCGCTGCACGGTCGCTTCGACCACGGCGTCGAACGGCGCCAGGCCGGCCGCCTCGTTCTGGTGGATCTGGCCGATCAGGATCAGGGTATTGCGCATCAGAATGCCCGACAGCGCGATCAGGCCGACCAGCGCATTGATGCCGAACGGCTGCTGGAACAGCAGCAAGGTGGGCACCACGCCGATCAGGCCCAACGGGCTGGTCAGGAACACCATCACCATCGCCGAGATCGAGCGCACCTGCAGGATGATCATCAGCAAGGTCAATGCCAGCATGATGGGGAACAGCGGCAGCATCGCTTGCGTTGCCTTGGCCGATTCCTCGATCGAGCCGGCCTGCTCGATGCGGTAGCCGGCCGGCAGCCTGTCGATGATGGGCCGCAGCTGCGCCGTGACGGCGCCCGACACGTCGGGCGGCTGCATGCCGTCGGCGATGTCGCCGCGCACGGTGATCGTCGGCTGGCGGTCGCGCCGGCGCATCACGGGTTCTTCCCAGCGCACCTCGACGCTGCCCACCTGCGACAGCGCGATGCGTTCGCCGTTCGCGCCGGCCAGGGTCAGGTCGGCGATGCGCGCCGGGTCCAGCCGCACGTCGCCAGCCGCGCGCGCCACCACCTGCACCGTGCGGATATCTTCGCGCACGGCGGTGACGGGCACGCCGCTGAGCAGGAACTGCAGCTGCTGCGCCACGGCGGCCGACGTCAGGCCCATCGCCTGCAAGCGCTCCTGCTGCAGGCTGAAATGCAGGGTGGGCGTGCGCGTGCCCCAGTCGGTATTGACGGTACGCATCATCGGACTGGCCTGCATCACGCGCCGCACCTCGCCGGCGATGCCGCGCAACACTTCGGGATCGGGGCCGCTGACCCGGTAGGCGACGGGAAACGGCGAATACGGGCCGAACACCAGTTGCGTGACGCGCACGCGCGCCTCCGGCGCCAGGCCGGCGGCAACGGCCACGCGCAAGCGCCGCTTGAGGCTGTCGCGCGCCTGCTGGCTATCGGTGCGCACGACGATCTTGGCAAACGAAGGATCGGGCAATTCCGGCCCCATCGCCAGATAAAAGCGCGGCGCGCCCTGGCCCACATAGGCCGTGACGATCTTCGCTTCGGGCTGGCGCGCCAGCCAGGCTTCCACTTTCGCCGCCGCGCCGCTGGTCTGTCCGATCGCGCTGCCGTAGGGCAGCTGCACCTCGATCAGCACTTCAGGGCGGTCCGAGATCGGGAAGAACTGCTTCTTGACGACTGCCATGCCCAGCACGGCCAGCACGAACAGGCCGATCACGGTGCAGAACACCAGCCATTTGCGGGCGATCACGCGCCCCAGCAGGCGGCGAAAGCGGTGGTAGCGCGGCGTGCCGTACAGCGCGTCATGGCCGCCGGCGACCTTTTTCAGCTCGGGCAGCAGCTTGACGCCCAGGTAGGGCGTAAACACCACCGCCACCACCCACGACGCGATCAGCGCGATGCCGACGATCCAGAACATATTGCTCGTGTATTCGCCGGCGCTGGAGCGGGCAAAGCCGTTGGGCATGAAGCCGACGGCCGTCACCAGGGTGCCGGCCAGCATGGGCGCGGCCGTATGGCTCCAGGCATAGGCGGAGGCGGCGATACGGCTGTAGCCCTCCTCCATTTTCACGACCATCATTTCGATGGCGATGATGGCGTCGTCCACCAGCAGGCCGAGGCCCAGGATCAGGGAGCCGAGGGTGATGCGGTCGAAGTTCTTGCCCGTCGCCGCCATCACGATGAATACCACGGCCAGGGTCAGCGGCACGGCGGCGGCCACCACGATGCCGACGCGCCAGCCCATGCTGATAAAGCACACCAGCATCACCACCAGCAGCGCGGCGAGAAACTTGAGCATGAATTCGTCGACGGCCGCGCTGATATTGACGGACTGGTCGGTGACCTTGGCCAGGCTCATGCCCAGCGGCATGGCGGCACCGATGGCCGTCACCTCCCCGTCCAGCGCCTTGCCCAGGTCCAGCCCGTTCCAGCCGTCGCGCATGACCACGCCCAGCAGCAGCGCCGGCTCGCCGCCGTTGCGCACCATGAAGCTGGCCGGGTCTACCTGGCCACGGCGTACGGTGGCGATATCGGACAGGAGCAAGGTACGCCCCTGCGCCACCACGGGCGTATCGCGGATCTTTTGCAGCGCGTCGAGCGCACCGTCGAGGCGGATGGACACCTGCGGCCCGCGCGTTTCGACCGAGCCGGCCGGCGTGAGGACATTCTGGCCGTGCAGCGCCGCGAACACGTCCTGCGCCCGCACGCCCAGGGTAGCCAGACGTTCCTGCGACAACTCCACGTAGATGCGTTCGGCCTGCTCGCCGATGATATTGACCTTTTTGACACCCGGCACGTGCAGCAGCCGCTGGCGCAAGGTTTCCGCCTCGCGCACCAGCAGGCGCTGCGGCTCGCCTTTGGCTTTCAGCGCATACAGGGCAAAGGTGACGTCGGCGTATTCGTCATTGATCATGGGACCGATCACGCCGGCCGGCAGATTGGCCGCCTCGTCGCCGGCCTTCTTGCGCGCCTGGTAGAACTCGGCCTGCACCTGGTCGGGCGGCGTGCTGTCGAGCAGGGTCAGGGTGGTCAACGCCAGGCCGGGCGTGGTGTAGGTCTCGGCGCGCTCGTACCAGCGCAGTTCCTGCAGGCGCTTTTCGATCTTGTCGGCCACCTGATCCTGCATTTCGCGCGCGCTGGCGCCAGGCCAGGCGGTGACGATGGTCATCACCTTGACCGTGAAGGCCGGGTCTTCGGCGCGCCCCAGCTTGAAGAACGACAGCAGGCCGGCCAGCGAAATGAGACAGATCAGGAACAGGGTGACGGAACGCTCGCGCACGGCCAGCGCCGACAGGTTGAAGCCCGCCGCGCTCATGGATGCGCTCCCGCGCCGGCGGCCGCTGGTGCCGGTTCGACCCTGACCCGCTCTCCCTGGTGCAGCAGATGGGCGCCCAGCGCGACGATGCGTTCACCCGCCTTCAGACCGCTGACGTCGGCGCCGTCGTCGTGCAGCCCCTGCACCTTCACGGGCCGCCAGGCCACTTGCGCCGGCGCACCGGCGATCACCCACACGCCCGGCCCCTTGCCCGCATCGTGCAGGGCCGCCAGCGGCACTTGCACGGTGCCGCTGGCGGCAAGCGCGCCGGGCAGGCGCAGGGTGACGGTGGCGCCCAGCGGCGCGTTTGAGAGCGCCGCGTCGAGCACATAGCGCGCCTCGAAGGTACGCGTTTGCCGGTCCGCCGTCTGCGCCAGCTGGCGCAAGGTGGCCGGCACGCTGGCGCCCGGCCTGCCGAACAGGATGGCCTGGCCCGTGGAGCCGAGCGCGGGACGCACGGTTTCCGGCAGCTGGATCGCCGCTTCGCGCCGGCCGTCATGGGCCAGGCGCACCACCACCTGCCCGGCCGCGACCACCTGGCCCGGTTCGGCCAGGGTGTCCATCACGACGCCGTCGGCGTCGGCCAGCAGCAGCGCGTACTGCAGCGCATTGCGCGCCACCCCGGCCAGGGCTTCGGACGCCTTTAACTGGGCGCCGGCCGCGTCAGCCGCCGCCTTTACCTGATCGTAGTTCGATGCCGAGATGGCGCCGGTGCCGCGCAAGTCGCGGTAGCGCGCTTCCTCGTCCGCCGCCTGGCGCGCGCGGGCGCGGTCGGCCGTGACGGACTCCTGCCGCGCCTGCGCCAGCAGTTGCAGGTCGTCGGCGTCGAGGCGCATCAATGGCTGGCCAAGGCGCACGGCCTGGCCGGCGTCGACCAGCCGTTCGCGCACCTTGCCGGCCACGCGAAAACCGAGGTCGCTTTGCACGCGCGGCGCGACCACGCCCGTGAAGCTGCGCGTGCCCGCTTCGGCCCCCTGCACCGGGATGGCGCGCACCAGCGGCACGGCGGTGCGCGGATCGGCCTGCGCCTTGTCGGCGCAGGCACTCATGGCCAGGGGCAAAGTGGAGATGACTACAGATGAAGCGAGGCGGCGCCAGCGCATAAGAATCCCATGAATGAGTGATCAGGATTCTCATTCTGGTACCAGTGACCAAATAAGTCAACAGTCACAAATTAATGCAAAGCTATGGCGACAGGCTGCGCAACACCAGGCTGGACAGTTGCAGCACCGCCGTTTCGCTGCTGTCGACGCTGTGTTGCAGCAGCAAGGGATTGACGTAGGGACGCATCACCAGGTAGATCGCGCTGGCCGTCTCGTCGAGCGGCGTCTTACGCTCGAAATCGCCCGTCTTGCGCCCCTGCTGCAAGATATCCTGCAGCAAGGCGCCCATCGCCAGCTCGTAGGCTTGCACGGCAGGCCAGCGCCCGGTGGCGGCCGAGGCGGCGATGTCGTACAGCTTGCGGTCCTGGAAGAACAGCCGCAAGCTGGCCTCGACGCTGGTCCGGAACATGCGCCGCAGCTGCTCAGGCGGCTGGCCGGCCGCCGCCACTGCGTCTTTCACCTCGGTTTCAATCTGGCGCAGGCAGCTGGCGCAGATATGCTCGCCGATGGCTTGCTTGGATTCGAAGAATTTATAGATATAGGCCTTGGAAAAGCCGATCGCCCTGGCCAGGTCGGAGACCGTCGTCTTTTCATAGCCGTAGCGGCTGAAGTAATCGGTGGCGGCGGCAACGATCTGGTCGCGCACGTCGTGGCCGGCCGGGCCGCGCGCAGGGCTTGGTGTGTCGGGTGTGGTGGAATTCATGGCGACAGCTTAACGCGCCGCGACGGAATACACAATAAGTGACCAATATGTATTATAGTCACTCATTATTCTCTTTTGAACTGGAAGACCACCATGCCACTGCCACGCCTGCGCCTCCCCTTTCTGCTGATCGCCGCCGGCCTGGCCGCCACCGGCTGCACTGCTGGCCTGGACTACCGCCGGCCCGAACTGCCGCAAGCGGCGCAGTATCTGCACCAGGCGGCGCTCGGCGCGCGCCAGGATGCTGACGCTGCCGAACTGCGGCAGTGGTGGACGGCCTTCGGCGATCCGCGCCTGACCCATCTGGTAACGGTGGCGCTGGCGCAAAACCTCGACCTGGAACAGGCGCAGGCCAGGGTCAGGCAGGCGCGCGCCGCCACCGGTGCGGCCGACGCCGCGCTGCTGCCGTCGGCCAGCATTGGCGGCCAGGCGGCGCGCGCCTACCAGTCGGTGCAAACGCCGCTGGGCCGGGTCCTGAACGCCACGCCAGGCCATGAGCGCGCCGGCAGCGCGCGCGAATTGAACCTGCAAGCGTCGTGGGAACTCGACGTGTTCGGCGGCCTGCGCCGCGAACGTGAAGCGGCGCGCGCCGATTACGAAGCCAGCGAGGCTGGATGGGCCGCAACGCGGCTGGCCGTGGCGGCGCAAACGGCGGACCTCTACTTGTCCATCCAGGGCCTGCAGGCGCGGCTCGACCTGGCGCGCCTGCAGGTCGACACCGACGCGGCGCTGCTGGAACTCGCCACCCTGTTATACGACAAGGGATTGGCGAACGAGCCGGCGCTGCGGCAGGCCGAAGCATCGCTGGCGCAGGCGCGCGCCGTCGTCCCCGGCCTGGTCACGGCGCGCGAGGTGGCGCTGCATGCGCTCGACGTGATGCTGGGCGCGGCGCCCGGCACCCATGGCCAGGAACTGCCCGCCAGCGGCATCATCGCGGTCGCGCCACGCATCAGGGCCGGCGGCTCGCCGGGCGACCTGCTGCGGCGCCGGCCCGACCTGATCGTGGCCGAGCGGCGCCTGGCCGCGGCGAGCGCGCGCACCGGCGCGGCCGTTGCCGAGTACTACCCAAAATTCAATTTTGGCGCCCTATTTGGCAGCGCCACGGCCGGTGGCACCCTGTTCGGCAGCGGCTCCGGCCAGGCCGCCGGCATGCTGGGCCTGCGCTGGCGCCTGTTCGATTTCGGCCGCATCGATGCGCAGATCGAGGCTTCGCGTGGCCAGGAAGCCGAACTGCTGGCGGCCTACCGGCTCGCTGTGCTGCATGCTGCCGAAGACGTGGAAAACGCCTGCTCGGCCCTGCTGCGCCATGAAGAACAGGCCACTTTACTGGCGCATGGCGTAGAGGCGCTTGAGCGCGCCCGCGCCGCTTCGCTGGCAGCCTACGAGAAAGGCGCTGCCAGCCGGCTTGATGTACTGCAGGCCGATACAAGGCTGCTGCGTGCAAGGGACGCGCGCGCACAGGCGCAAACGGCGTCAGCGCGCGCGGCAGTCGCCGCCTACCGGGCGCTGGGCGGCGGCTGGCAGGCGCCGCAGGCCGGGGCCGCGGCGGTCGCCGCCAGGTAAATGTGAGGGCGGCCCGAGCCACGGCCGCCGTGCCCTCGGTGTTCCACCGCCGTTTGATGCGGGTGGTGGAACAGTATTGCCAATTGAGTAATTTTTCCCCATACTGCCAGGCCTTGCCTTTCATTGCCGTCCACTATGCTTATCAGCCTGCGCGCCGTCACCGTCGACAATTTCGACCTTATCAGCGAACTGCCCCTGTTGCCGCAGCAACGCGACTACCTGGCCAGCAACGACTATTCCATCGCGCAAGCGAGTTTCCATCCCGGCATCCTGCATACGCGCGCCGTGTATGGCGACGAGGAGGTGATCGGCTTTCTGATGTTCGTCTCGCCCGACGCCGACGACCCGCCCGGCCACTACCAGATCTGGCGCTTCATGATCGACCACCGGCGCCAGGGGCAAGGCCATGGCCGCGCCGCCCTCGCCCTGGCGCTGGCGGAAATCCGCGCCCGCCCGGATGCGCGCAGCATCGAAATCTGCTACAAGCCCGGCAATGCCAACGCGAAACAGTTCTATGCCAGCATGGGTTTCGTGGAAAAAGGCATGGATGCGGATAACAATGACATGCTGGCCGTCATTCATCTAGCTTAACTGGGCTGGCCTGACTGCCTGGCGCCGCGCCCGCATCGGCCCTGGCATCGAACGCCAGCCGCGCCGCATCGATGGCGTCGCGGTGGCCGTAGGCCCAGGCGCCCAGCGCGCTGATGGGGATCAATAGCGAACGCCCCAGGTCCGTCAGCGCATAGTCGACGCGCGGCGGCACGGTGGGAAACACGGTGCGCGTGACGAGACCGTCGCGCTCCAGGCCGCGCAGGGTCAAGGTCAGCATGCGCTGCGAGATGCCGCCGATCAGGCGGCGCATCTCGTTGAAGCGCTTGGTGCCATTGCCCAGCAACATCACCACCATCACGCTCCATTTGTCGCCCACGCGGGTCAGGATATCCGTGATCGGGCGGCACGAGTCCGCCACGCCCGCATGGCCGCCCTGGTCGCGCATGCGCTTTTCCAGCTCGGCCCCGCGCGCGGCCACCTCGCCCATAGTCACATCCGTGTGCCCCAGTGTGGAAAAAGTGCCTTCTTGTGCGTTCATTTGATAGTCACTATATTTAACCCGGTTACAAAAACATACCACCCGATCATACCATCCAAGAAGGCAACCATGAACATCCTGCATATCGATTCCAGCGTCCTTGGCGAGCATTCCGTCAGCCGCCAGCTGAGCGCCGCCATCGTGGCCCGCCTGCAAGCGGCCGCGCCCGGCGCCACCGTCCACTACCGCGACCTGACTGCTCAGCCCTTGCCGCAATTTACGGCCGCACCCGGCGCCGCCGAGGGCAAAATCCTTGCCGCCGCGCTGGAGCAAGTGCTGGCCGCCGACGTCATCGTCATCGGCGCGCCCATGTACAACTTCGCCATCCCCAGCCAGCTCAAATCGTGGCTCGATGCGTTGGCCGTGCCCGGCAAGACCTTCCAGTACGGCGCCAATGGCCCGGAAGGCTTGCTGGGAGCCAAGCGCGTGATCATCGCCTCGACGCGCGGCGGCTACTATGGCGCCGACACGCCGATGGCCGCCCTGGAACACCAGGAAAGCCATCTGCGCGCCTTCCTCGGCTTCCTCGGCATCCAGCAGATCGAGATCGTGCGCGCCGAAGGCGTCAAGGTCAGCGACGCCGCCAGGGCGCAGGCCTTGACGGCGGCTTTCGAGCAGATCGGCGCGCTGCAGGCGGCGTAGGTTCAGCTTGATTATCTGGCTGCGGCGGAAACTGTTTCAGCGCAGCCAGGCTGGGCATGGCGGACAAGAAAGGGCAAACTGCGCTAAGCTGCACCCGCCCCACCACTTTACAAGGACCACCATGACCCTGATCGTCGTCGCCACCATCGATGCCCAAGCCCAACATATCGACGCCGTGCGCGCCGCCCTGGAAGCCGTCGTGCCGCCGAGCCGCGCGGAAAGCGACTGCCTGCGCTACGAGTTGCACCTCGACAACAAGATTCCCACGCGCTTCATCATGCTGGAAGAATGGACGGACAACGCGGCCCTGACGGCGCACTACGCGACGCCCCACTTCCACGCACTCGTGGCCGCCACCGAAGGCAAGGTCGTCAAGATCGACGTGGCGGAATTGAGCAAGCTGAAGTAACAAGCGGCGCGCTGCGCAAGCGCGCGGCCATCTTGGCAAGTTGCCATCTATAATATGGCAACTTTTCTTTATGGCCATCATGACGACTCTTTCCTCGATACGCGGCGCCGCAGCGGCAGCCGCCTTGACACTCTGCGCTGGCGCCTTGGCGCAAGCGCCCATGCCCAATCTCGTGGGCGAATACAACCTGCTCTCGTCGAAGACCGTGCCGCCCAGCAACTGGGGCTATTCCAAGGCCCGTGTTTCAATCAAACAACTCGACGACCATCACTTGCTGATCCTGCTCGCCTGCGAATGGAAACGCGAGCCGAAGGCCGTCTGCGGCGACTATTTCTATGCCCAGTGGCGTGACGACGGCCTGTACCTGCAGGACATGAACACGTTTGCCATGCGCCTGTACTTCGATCCCGCCACGCGCAAGCTCACCATCATTTCGCGCGGCGCCGACGCCAAGCAAAGTGTGCGCCACGAAGTGTTCGGCACGACGACGGAGCCGCTGGTCGATAGCGCCCTCGTGCGGCGCATGAAGCGCGAGCAATCGAATGCCGACAGCAAGGAAAACCGGCGCGTGTTCGGCCCCTACACCAAGTGGACCTACCAGGAAAACCGCATCGAATTCCAGCGCCAGGACTTGACGGCGCGATAATGCGGAGACTGATCCAGCCCCTGCGGCGCCAGTTGCTGCGCCTGGCCGGCGCCCTGCTGTGCTCGCCCGTGCTCGCGTGCGCCGCCGACAACGAACTGCCCCGCGCCGTACGCCAGCGCATCCTGGCCACCCTGGATTCTCCGCTGCCCAAGGTGTTCAATGTGCACCATCTGGCGCTGATACGGCGTTTCAGCATCGGCTGGTCGCCCGTGGAAAACGGCGCCCCCATGCTCAATCCGGCCTACCCGCTGGGCAAGGGCGACACCCTGGAACTGGCCATGCAGGCCATTGCCAGCCAGGATGCGGCGCTGGCCGCGCAGCGGCTGATGGAAGCGGCGCAGCTGCTGCCGCATTTCGTGCAAATGGCGAATCTGAAACCGGGCAGCTATGCCAACGGCAAGGCGTCGTTCACGTTTACCACGCGCCACCTGCAACTGCTGCGCCAGCAGTCGTGGCTATCGCTGGAGATGCTGGGCATGGGCGCGCCCGGGGATTATCTGGCCGAAGGCTACTGGCCTACCCCGTCCGTCGACGGCAAGCGGCCCTACGGCAATTTTACGAATTACCCGGTGGAAATGGCGCAAGCGCTGGGCCTGCCCCTGCACCGCCAGGCCGACGGCAGCCTGACCATCACACCCACGTTGCGCACGGAACTGGAAGCGCTGCACCAGCAGACCATGCCCGCGCTGCAAGTGTTCGTGCGGGAAGCGGGCTTGCGGCGCAATACCGTCTAGCCGTATCGCCTGCCCCATTGCCCTGCCTTACAGCGCATCAAGCCTGTCCAGCATGGCGGCCGCCTGCTGGCGGAAAGCGGCGATTGTTTCCTCGTCCATCTTCTCCAGCTGGCGATACGCCATGCCGATGCGGGGATTGCGTTCCAGCGTGGCCGCATTGCGGTGGAAGAAATCCCAGTACAGGGCATTGAACGGGCAGGCGCGCTCGCCGATGCGCGCCTTCTTGTCGTAATGGCAGCCCTTGCAGTAATCGCCCATGCGGTCGATATACGCGGCGCTGGAGACATACGGCTTGGTGGCCAGCAGGCCGCCATCGGCGAACTGGCTCATGCCGACGGTATTGGGCAGCTCCACCCATTCGAAGGCGTCGATGTAGATGCCCAGGTACCAGCCATGCACTTCGGCGGGGTCGAGGCCGGCCAGCAGCGCGAAGTTGCCGATCAGCATCAATCGCTGGATGTGATGCGCATGGGCCTGCTCCAGCGACTGCGTGATCGCCTGCGACAAACAATGCATCTTCGTCTTGCCGTCCCAGAACCAGGATGGCAGCGGACGCGCATGGCCAAAGAAATTCTTCTCGGCATAGCCGGGCATCTGCGCCCAGTAGACGCCGCGCACATATTCGCGCCAGCCAAGGATCTGGCGGATGAAGCCCTCGACCGCGGCCAATGGGGCATGGCCGGCGTGATAGGCGGCCTGCGCCCTGGCGACGACTTCGCGCGGGTTGAGCATTTTCACGTTCAGCGCGAACGACAGCAGGGAATGGAACAGGCGCCATGCCTTGCTGCTCATGGCATCCTGGAAATCGCCAAAATGCGGCAAGGCCCGCTCGATGAAGGCATCGAGCTGCTGCAGCGCCTCGTCCCGGTTCAGCGCCCACGCCAGCCGATCCGCATGGGGCGCGCCGAAGCTTTTCACGCCGGCGGCGGCGATGCTTTCCCATAGACGGGTATGGTCATGCACGGTGCGCGGGTCTTGCGGCTCGGCGGGCGTGCCGCGCCAGGGCTTGCGGTTATCGTGATCGAAATTCCACTGGCCGCCGACGGGTTTTTTCGCGTCTTCCATCAACACCTGATGCGTGCCGCGCATCTGGCGGTAGAAAAACTCCATCAGCCACTGCTTGCGCCCGGCGAAAATATCGGCCGCCTCGTTGCGGGCCGTATAGAAATGCTCGCTGTCGACCATCAGCCACGGGACCGCCGAGCGTCGCCCGGCCTCATACAACTGCTGGTCGAGGCGCCACTCGTCGGGCGCCTGGTACTCGACGGCGCCGGCGTCATGCTGGCGGATCAGCGCTTCGATATTCTCCGCGATCGAACGCGTGCTTTCCGCGTCGCCGATGGCGATGTAATGCACGGTGTGGCCATCCTCGCGCAGCTGGCGCGCCAGGTCGCGCATGGCCGCGAAGATGGCCAGGATTTTCTGCGCATGGTGCAGCACATAATCGGTTTCTTGCCGCACTTCCATCAAGACGTAGATGGTGGCGTCGTCGACGTCGGTAAACCAGCGGTGCTGGGCATTGAGCTGGTCACCGAGGATCAGGCGCAAGGTGGGCTTGGGTGACATCATTGTTCTGTATTAATTAGCATCGTGGCCGCTAGCCTTGCGGCATTGGCTGCGGCGCCGGGACAGGCGCGGGAGCCGGTTCCGGCACCGCCTTGCCATGCGCTTCCTGCCCGCCCTCTTCCGCCGGCACGGCCAGCGGCGCGGGCGGCGCGCCTTCCTGCAGCAAATCGCCCGGCTCTTCCACCGGCTCGTCCTGCGGTTCCTCGACCGGTTCCACGTGGCGCAGCGGCGGTGGCGGCTTGCCGCCGGGGAAGATGGCGTCGCGCGCGATTTTTCCCGTGTCGAGCGCCGTCTTGAAGAAGTCGCCCACCACCAGCACGGCGTTGTGGCCGCCCTGGCCCCAGTAGTTGCTGCGCATGGTGACGCGCGCATCGTTGAAACCCACCCAGGCGCCGCCGACGAGTTCCGGATGCATCAGGATGAACCAGCCGTCCGCATTGTTTTGCGTCGTGCCGCTCTTGCCGGCCACGTCGGAACGGATGCCGAAGCGGCTGCGGATGGCCGTGCCCGTGCCGCGGTCGATCACGCCGCGCATCATGTCCGTCAAGGTGGCGGCCGATGCCGCCTGCATGGCGCGCTTGGGCTTGTCTTCGCCGAAACGGGCAATGGTCTTGCCTTCGCGGTCCGTGATGTGCGTGACGACGAAGGGCAAACGGGCCTCGCCCTGGGCCGCGATGCTGGCGTAGGCGTTGACCATTTCCAATAAGGTGACGGGACTGGTACCCAGCGCCAAGGACGGCACTTTTTCCAGCTTGCTGTCGCGGATGCCCAGCGCGCGCGCCAGCTTGATGATCGGCGGCAAGCCCACGTCCTGCATCACCTGCGCCGTGATGGTGTTTTTCGAGTACACGAGGCCGTCGCGCATGGTCATGTCGCGCCCCGTCGTGCCGCTCATGTCCGTCGGGCGCCATTTCGTGCCGTCTGCCGCCTTGATATCCATGACTTCATCGCGGTAGACGTGTTCCGGGCTGAGGCCCTTTTCCAGCGCGGCGCCATACACGATGGGCTTGAAGGTGGAGCCGGGCTGGCGCGCCGCCTGCGACACGTGGTCGAACTGTTCACGCGCAAAGTCGCGGCTGCCCACCCAGGCGCGCACGGCGCCCGTGGCCGGATCCATGGCCGCAAAGCCCGCTTCCAGCCGCGTCTTCGACTTGCGCAGGGCCGCCATGAAGGCGCGGTCGCCCTTCAGCTGCGCCAGCGCCTCGTCCGGCGTGCCGCCGGCCGCCGTCAGCTTGCGGTAGTCGGCGGACTCGCGCACGAAGGCGTCGAGCAGGGCCGGATGCGATTTCCAGAAATAATCGAACGGCACGCTGCCGCCCTGCATGCCCGCGTACATGCCCGTCGAGGTGGAGGACGGCACGCCCGCGCGGCTCCATTCCACGTCGGCAATCGCCTGCAAGGCATTCGCCTGGCGCTCGACGGCGCGCTCGGCCGCCTGCTGCAAGTCGTAGTCCAGCGTGGTGTGCACCACCAGGGCGTCCAGTTCCAGGTTGTAGTCGTTCTCGTCGGCCCAGTCGATCAGCCACTTGCGCACATACGCCGTGAAATGGCTGTCCGACTGCGCCCGCTCGCTCTGGCGCTCGAAATGCAGGCGCAACGGTCGCTTGATCAACTGCTTGTAGCGCGCCTCGTCGATGACCTCATGCTTGCGCATCTGGCCCAGGACCACATTGCGCCGCTGCAAGGAACGTTCGGGATTACCGACGGGATTGTAGTAATTCGTGCCCTTGAGCATGCCGACCAGGGTGGCGCTTTCCAGGATATCGAGGCGCGCAGCGGGCTTGTCGAAATACGTGCGGGCCGCCATTTCGATGCCGTAGGTGTTGTACAGAAAGGGCACCGTGTTCAGGTAGGCTTCGAGGATTTCCGTCTTGCTGTAGGTGGCCTCGATCTTCAGGGCCGTGATCAATTCCTTCAGCTTGCGGTTCAGGTTGCGCGAGCGGCCAATTTCCTCGGGGAACATATTGCGCGCCAGCTGCTGCGTGATGGTGGAACCACCCTGGGGGTTGCCCCCTGCCGTATGCAGGATGGCACCGGCCGTGCGGGTGAAGTCGATGCCGTGGTGTGCGTAGAAACGGTGGTCTTCCGTCGAGATCAGCGCGCTGATCACGTTCGGCGAAATCTGCTTTAACGTGACCCGTTCCTGCAAGCCCTGGTCGAAGCGGGCCAGTTCCTTGCCATCGGCGCTGACCATGGTGCTGGGCGCGGCCGCGCGCGCCTGGCGCAAGTCGTGGATGCTCGGCGTCAGGGGGATCAGCAGCAGCATGTAGGCGATCGTCAGCGCCAGCAGGGCCAGGAACGACCACAAGGCCAGCACCAGCGCGCGCCGCACGGGCGGCAAGGTCATCAGGTGCGCATGGCCGCGCCGGTACAGCGCCACCGCCTTGACCCATGCCACTCCCGCCACACGCACCGTCTGCGCGCGCGCCCGCATGAACGCCTGCCGTGCTTTTTCCTGAAACTGCTCCATGCCTGATGCCATGCTTGTAACCTTGTCTGATGCCGGATTATCCGTTTCAGCAAGTATATAGGGCGGGCAACAAAGCGGGCCGGAATTTACGCCAAGCAAGCATCGAGGCGCGCCAGGGTGACGCCGACATACGCGCCCACGCAGCGCCCGTCATGCGTCGTAAACGGGTTTTCCAGTTGCAGCAAGCCGCAATCGCAGACGACGGGGTCGACCTGGGTGACGACGCCGAGCGCCAGGTAGCGCCAGCCATCGAGGCGCAGCAGGCGTTTTTCCCGGCCGGGATTGGCGCTGAAAATCGCGTCCCAGTCGTCGATCTCGCTGGCCATGGGCCACAGTTCGAGCTGGACTTGCGTGCCGGCGGCCAGTTGCCCGCCACCGAACTCGTCCATCACGTGCAGGCGCTGGCCGCCCACCTCGATGACGGCTTCCAGGTACTCGCCCTCGGTCGCGATGAAAGTGGCGGCGACGATGCTGGCCGTCACTTCTGCGCCTGCTCCAGCAGGGCCGGCAATTCCTTCAGCATGGCCTCGCGCGTGCGCAAGCCCGCGGACTGCTGCCCCTTCTGCTCGTCCTGCACCAGGCGCGCGAAGACGATGCTGCGCCCGCCCTTGCTGGCCCAGCCCACGAACCAGCCGTAGCCATGCGCTTCGTCAAAGCTGCCGTCCGCCTTGCGCGGGAAAGCGGCGCCCGTCTTGCCATGCACTTGCCAGCCGTCCACATCGGCCAGGCGCGTCAGACGCCGCGTCTGTTCCATCGCCTGTTTCGTGACGGGCAATTGATCGTTGACCAGCTTGCGCAGGAAGCCCAGCTGTTCCAAAGGCGAGATCTTCAGCGAAGAGCTGATCCACGAGCGTTCCAGGCTATTGTCCTTGCCGGGGTCGCCCGAGACGTCCGCATTGCCATAGCGCAAAGCCTTGGCATATTTCTGGAAACGCTCGGCGCCCAGCGCCTGCGTGATCTGCTGCGAATACCAGACGACGGAATACTGCATCCAGCGCGACGGGTCCGTATCCTGGCGCCACGCTTCGCCGCCCCAGTCCACATAGCCCTGGCGGAATGGCAAGCTGGGCTTGTGCTCGTCCTTGAGGAAACCGGCGTCATAGCCCATCAGGCTGAGCGCGATCTTGAACGTGGAGGCGGGGGTGACGCGGTCGATGCAATTACCCTCCTGCAGCAGGACGGCACCCGTTTTGGCGTCGGCCATGGCGGTGCAGATGGTGGCGGCGTGGGCTTGCGAGGCGGCCAAGACGGCGCCTGTCAGGCCGAGGATGAACTGGAAGAATGCACGGTATTTCATGGGCCTCCGGGGCTGAGGGAGAATGACAAAGCGAAATTGTACCGGGCGGCGCGGCGCGATGCCAGCGCTGATGCAGCGCATGCGCATTAGCGCCCCGCCGGCGCGCCCGGCTGGCGTTCCCGCTTCAAATGTTCCTCTTCCAGCTCGTCCATGCCCAGCTTTTCCTCGTCGATCAGCGCGTGCTCGCGCCGCTCGCGCTCCAGTTCCTCTTCCAGGCTGTCTTCGCCCGGCTCCTGCGTGATGTTCTCCGGCATGCGGTCTTCCTCCACGGTGGTTGAGTGAAAAGCTCAGGCAAGCTGGCCCGCCTGCGCCACGGCATCGTGCGGATGCAGGCTTTCCATATGCCGTACGGTAACACGCGCCTGCGCATAATGCGACGCCAGCGCCGCCTGCACGCGGCGGGCCGCGTCTTCCACATACATCAGGTTAGCACCATTCAAGCGTGCAAACGCCTGCTCGTCGGCCCGTTTCACGGCCGTCTGCAAGGGCGTCGCCAGCGCCGCTTCCACCCGGTCGATCAGGGGAAACAGGTCCAGTTCGGCGTCCTGCGCCACCTGCACGGTGACCGTGGCCGTGCTGCGCTGGCTGTGCGGCGTGGCCAGGCTCGCGTGTTCCCGCAGCCAGTCGCGGGCGGCCACGCCGTCGATGCCGCCCGCGCCGAACTGCGCCGCGAAGGCGTCGGCCAGCAATTGCCGCGCCAGCGCCGCCGAACACGGACAAGTCGACGAATAGCCGATCTCCACCGTCAGGGACAGGGCAAAGCCCTGCGGAGCAACACTGGCTTGCAGGCGCACGGGATACGATTTCCAGCCCGACAGCCCCGCCGTCAGCAGCGCCGGCTGGCGCCGCAGCAGGGGAAACGCCAGCGCGATGCGCGCCTGCGTGCTGCCGCAATCGGCGTGACTGCCGACCATGCGCCGCAGCACGGCGGCCAGCGCGCCCGCATCGAGCGGCTGCGCGGCGGCAAAGGCATCGAGCAGCAGATACAGGCGCGACATGTGGATGCCCTTGACTGCCGGATCGGGCAGATCGACTTGCACGTCGGCCCACGCATGCACTTGCTGCGCCTGCCCGCCCTCTTCCAGCCACAGCGGCAAGGCGATGCCCTGCATGCCGACCCATTCCAATGGCAAGGGGTGACCCAGATGGGGACCGGCCGCCACATCGGGCAGGGGTGTGGAAAGAGAATCGCGCTTCATGGTCAAGGCTCCATATGCAAACAAGTTGCATATCATGGAGAAAAAGCGCCGCATTTGCAAGTATCTTGCATTAAAGAGACGCAATGATTTAACTTGACTCGCTAACACATGTCAGATAATGTTGACACATGACAGATACAAATACTCCCAGCCCCACCGGCGACCGCTTGCTGGCGATGCTGGCGGCGCTCGACAATCCGCACCGGCTGCGCATCATCGCGGCGCTGGCCAGCGGCGGGCGCAACTACATCAGCCAGCTGGCGCGCGACCTGGGCATCAGCCGGCCTCTGCTGCATTTGCACCTGCAAAAGCTGGAACACGCGGGCCTCGTCACCAGCCAGCTGGAACTGTCGCATGACGGCAAGGCCCTCAATTACTTTGAAGCCAGTCCATTTGAATTGCTGCTGACGCCGGCCAGCATCGCCGCGGCGGCGTCCACGCTCACCCCCAACCCGGATCAATCCTGAACTGTAGAGGTCATCATGTCTGAAAATATCTTTTTCGCCGCCTTCTTCTTCCCCTGCACGGCCGCCGTCATCATCTTCGCCCTCAAATATACGTCCGGCATCGTGCAGGCGCGCGCCCGGCTGGCGCAGGACGGCGCCTACCAGGAACTGGCCAGGTCCATGGCCGCCACGCAGGCGGAAACGGCAGTTTCGCTGGCCGCGCTGAACGCTTCCGTGGCGCAGATCCAGGCGCGCCTGGGCAGACTGGAGACGATACTCAAAGAAGTCGAGTAAACCGTTTCATCGCCCACCACGACCAGGAGATCGCACCATGAATACCGTATCGACCGCCCGTCTGTATGCGCTGCGCGCCATGTATCTGCTGGTTGTCCTGGGACTGGGCAGCGTGCTGTGGCCCGGCATCGTCACGCCGCACGCGCCGTGGGAACTGGCGCGGGGCACCGTCAACTGCATGCTGGCCGCGTTTTCGCTGCTATGTCTGCTGGGCTTGCGCTATCCGCTGCAGATGCTGCCCCTGCTGCTGTGGGAGGCGCTGTGGAAGACCATCTGGCTGCTGCTCGTGCCGCTGCCGCAATGGCTGAACGGCCAGATCGATCACGCCACCGCGGCAACCGCGTTTGAATGCGCGTTCGTGGTGCTGGTCTACCTGGCCATTCCGTGGCGCCATGTGCATGCGCACTACATCCTCAAGCCGGCCACGCCGTGGCGCCAGCTCAGGCAGCCTTGCGAAACGTCAAATTGATGCGTTGCGCGCCCAGCAGCGCGTGTTCGCCCTCCTTCAGGGGCGCCACGCCGTGGAAGCGCAGGCGGTCGGCGCCGCCCCACGCCACCACGTCGCCGTGCAGCAGCGCGATGCGCGCCGCCTTGTCGCTGCGCTCGGCGCCGCCGAACAAAAAGGTGGCGGGCAAACCCAGCGAGACGGAAACGATGGGCGCGCTGAAATCGCATTCGTCGCGGTCCTGGTGCAGGGCCATGCGCGCGCCGGGCGCATAGCGGTTGATCAGGCAGGCGTCGGGAACAAAGCCCGGATAGCCGGCCGCCAGCGCCGCCTCCCGCGCCAGGCGCAGGAACACGGGCGGCATCGGCGGCCAAGGCAAACCGCTGGCCGGATCGAGGCGCGCATAGCGGTAGCCGCGCCCATCCGTGACCCAGCCCAGGGGGCCGCAATTGCTCATGGCAACGGACATGCGCAAGCCGCCCGGCGTGGCCATGTGGCGCAGGGGCGCCGCCAGCACGATGGCGTCCAGCGCCGGCATCAGCTCGGGCAGATACGGCAGCGAAAAACCGCGCAGCAGGACCGACGCGCGCGAGCCGGGCACCAGCGGCGCCGGGCTGGCCGGGGCCTGCTCTTCATCGGCAAACAGGGACAGGTTCATGCCGGCTATTTTAGCCGCGCCACACAAAAAACGCCCGTGGTGCGTTACAGTAGCGCTTCCAGCCACTACCGCCCTCCTCCACGATGGATCATTACGCCGATTTGCTGCACACCCTGGCGCAACAGGAAGAATCCCTGCAGTTCGAACGCTTCGACAACGACGCCGCGCTGGCCGTGGGCCTGTGGATCGTCGAAGAAGTGCGCAAGCGGGGCAAGGCCGTCACCGTCGACATCACGCGCAACGGCCAGGTCCTGTTCCACCACGCCATGACGGGCGCCACGGCGGACCAGGCGGACTGGATACGCCGCAAGAACAACACGGTGCAGCGCTTTTGCCGCAGCTCCTACTACATGGGCATTTCGTATAAAAGCCGCGGCAGCACCTTCGAAGACGTGAAATACCTCGATGACATCGAGTACGCGGGCCATGGCGGCGCTTTCCCCCTGCTGATACGCGGCGTGGGGCTGGTCGGCACGGTCACCGTGTCCGGCCTCGCGCAGGCGGACGATCACGCGCTGGTGGTGGCGGCCCTGCAGGCGCAGCTGGACAAATAGTCAACCGCCCACTGCATGGCGCAAGGCGGCGCGCGCCAGCAAGCGCGTGGAATCGAGCGTCGGCAGCGGCGAATTGGCGTCGCCGATGATCAGCGGGATTTCCGTGCAGCCGAGGATGACGGCGTCGCAGCCCTGCTCGCGCAAGCCGGCGATGACGGCCTGGAAGCGCGCCACGCTGCCCGGCTTGATCACGCCCGGCACCAGCTCCTCCATGATGATGCGGTTGATTTCGCTGCGCTCGTCCTCTCCCGGGCGCACGCAATCGATGCCGCGCGCAGCCAGCCGGTCCGGATACACGGCGCTGTCGACCAGCCAGCGCGTGCCCGTCAAGCCGACGCGCCGGTAGCCGCGCGTGGCCGCCTCGCTGGCCACCACGTCGGCGATATGCAGCCAGGGCAGCGGCGAACGGGGCGCCGCCAGCTCGAATGCCTGGTGGATGGTGTTGTCGGGACAGATCAGGAAATCGGCGCCGGCCGCCGCCAGCTTGTGCGCCGACACCAGCATCAGTTCAGCCACGCCGGCCAGGTCGCTCCCGTTCAGGCATTCCACATAGCGCGCCAGCGGCGGCGTGTGCAGCGTCACTTCCGGATGTGCATACGCCCCCAGCGCATGCGCGCCCTCTTCGCAGATCGTGCGGTAGCACAGGGCCGCCCCTTCGGCGGAACAGCCGACGATGCCGATATGTTTGCTCATGATCGTCCTCCTGGATCAGATGCGCTGGCCGCCGTCGATGGGAATTTCCGCCCCCGTGATGTACGAGGCGCGCTCGCTGCACAGGAACTCCACCAGATCCGCCACTTCGGCCGTCGTGCCCAGGCGGCGCAGGGGGATTTGCGTGTCGACGATGTGCGAGGTGCCCGGCGACAGAATCGCCGTGTCGATCTCGCCGGGCGCGATGGCATTCACGCGCACGTTCAGCGGCGCCATGTCGTTGGCCATTTCGCGCGTCAGCGAGGCCAGCGCCGCCTTCGAGCTGGCGTAGGCGGAGCCGGCGAACGGGTGCACGCGGTAGCCGGCGATCGAGCACAGGTTCACGACGGCGCCGTGCGCGTTCGACAGTTCCTGCGCAAAGCCGCGCGTCAGGGCCAGCGGCGCAAAGAAGTTCGTGTTGTACATCTCCTGCCAGGTCTGCATGTCGGTGGTCAGCGAATTGACGCGCGAACCGCCCGGCCCCTTCGGCGACACGCCCGCGTTGTTCACCAGCGCGTGCAGCTTCGAGTCGCCCAGCATGGGGCGCAGGGTGTCGACCATCTGCCCGATCTGGCTCAGGTCCGACAAATCCATGCACACATGCGTGTTGTGCTCCTGGCTGCGCGGGCAGCCGCCCGGTATCGGGCTGCGCGAGACGGTGATCACGCGCCAGCCCAGGCTGCGGAAGCGCTCGGCCACGGCATGGCCGATGCCGCGGCTGGCGCCCGTGACGATGGCGGTTTTCTGTTCAGTATTATGCGTGTTCTGCGTCATGTGCTTCCTCGTTCTGTACTTTTCCTTGTTCTGTTGCGCCGGCGTGGATGCGCTCCTGGCGCATCACATACGCCAGCATCTGCGTGCCGCCGTCGAGGATGTCCTGTTCGATGGCGCGCCGCGCGGCCGCGCTGTCGCGCTGGCGCAGCGCGGCGATGATGGCGTGGTGGTGGCCAACGCGCATGTCGGGCGAAAAGCTGGCGTAGCCGGCGGCGATCAGGGGCGCCGTCTGCATCCACAGGTGGTCGACGAAGCGTTTTAACGTCGGCATGCCGGCCGCCTGCGCCAGGCCCAGGTGAAACGCCTGGTTGCATTGCAGGGCCGCCGGCAGGTCGTGCCGCGCAATCGCCTCTTCGTTCGCCTGCAGCAGGCGTTCCAGGTCGGCCAGGCTGGCCGCGTCGATGCGCTGCGCCGCCTCGAACGCGCCCAGCCCTTCCAGTTCCAGGCGCAGCGCGCGGATTTCCAGGTAGCGCGCCACGCTGAGCACGGGCACGCGGAAGTCGCGCGGCGAGCGCAGCACCAGCGCCTCTTCCTGCACCAGCTGCAGCATGGCGTCGCGCACGGGCGTGACGCTGGTACCGAGCTGCAGCGCCAGCTCGCGGATGCGCAGCCGGTCGTTCGGCTGGTAGCGCCCGGCCGCCAGCGCCTCGCGCAGCATCGCATACACGGACTTGCCCAGGTTGACGTGCAACAGGCTGCCCAGGGAATGGTTCATAGGTGTTTTTCAACTGTGTCAAATTATGATGCATCATATATCAACACGAAAAACAGTGTTTTTCCAGGCGTGCGCCGCAGACAGGAAGCCGCGCAAGGCCGTACAATCAGCCGCCACCGTATCGAAAGGAGCGCACTTGAACTGGGATTATCCGCACGCCCACACCCTGCCCGTCACGCCGGAAGCGGCCGACATCGACGGACTGCAGCACACCAACAACGCCGTCTACGTGCGCTGGTGCGAGCATATCGCCTGGCACCACTCGGCCACCCTGGGGCTGGACCTGGACGATTACCGGCGCCTGGACCGTGCCATGGCGATACGCCGCGGCGAATACGACTACCTGCTGCCGACGCGGGCCGGCGAAGCGCTGACCCTGGCCACCTGGCTGTGCGCCAGCGACGGGCGCTCCAGCATGGAACGGCGCTTCCAGCTGGTCCGCGACAGCGACGGCGCCACCGTCGTGCGCGCACGCTGGGATTTGATCTGCATCGAATTGAGCAGCGGCCGCGCGCGCCGCCTGCCGCCCGAGTTCCTGGCCGTGTACGAACCGGCCATCGTCGCGGCCGGCGCGCCGCGCGGGCAGGACTAGGCCGCCGTTTTGCGCGCCGTTCCGCGAAGATGCGGGGCTTTTCTTGCGCCTCCGCAGTGCAACATGCATTTCGCTCCTGCTTTGCCCGTGCATGCTTTAGAATCAGCGACCTCAGCCCCGTAAAAACAGGATAAAACATATGACGGCAGTCGGGAACACCGAACCACAAGAGCTCAAGCGCGGCCTGAAAAGCCGCCACATCCAGCTCATCGCCCTGGGCGGCGCCATCGGCACCGGCCTGTTTCTGGGCATCGCGCAAACCATCAAGATGGCCGGCCCGTCCGTGCTGCTCGGCTATGGCATCGCCGGCGTCATCGCCTTTTTGATCATGCGCCAGCTGGGCGAGATGGTGGTCGACGAACCCGTCGCCGGCTCCTTCAGCTATTTCGCCGACAAATACTGCGGCCACCTGCCCGGCTTCCTGTCGGGCTGGAATTACTGGGTGCTGTATGTGCTCGTCAGCATGGCTGAGCTGACGGCCGTCGGCATCTACGTGCAGTACTGGTGGCCAGGCGTGCCCACCTGGGTCTCGGCGCTGATCTTCTTTTGCGCCATCAACGCCATCAGCTTACTGAATGTCAAGGCGTTTGGCGAAATGGAATTCTGGTTCGCCATCATCAAGGTGGTCGCCATCATCGGCATGATCGTCTTCGGCGCGTATCTGCTCGCTTCCGGCGACGCGGGACCGCAAGCCTCCATCGCCAACCTGTGGCAGCACGGCGGCTTCTTCCCGAATGGCTGGCAGGGGCTGGTGATGGCCATGGCCGTCATCATGTTCTCGTTCGGCGGCCTGGAACTGGTGGGCATCACGGCGGCCGAGGCGGATGATCCGAGCACGACGATACCGCGCGCCACCAACCAGGCCATCTACCGCATCCTGATCTTTTACATCGGCGCGCTCGGCATCCTGCTGTCGCTGTACCCGTGGCAAAACGTCGTCACCGGCGGCAGCCCGTTCGTGCTGATCTTCCATGCGCTCGACAGCAACCTGGTGGCCACGGCCCTGAACGTGGTGGTGCTGACGGCCGCCCTGTCCGTCTACAACAGCGGCGTGTACTGCAACACGCGCATGCTGTTCGGCCTGGCCAAGCAGGGCAATGCGCCGCGCGCGCTGCTGCACCTGAACCGCCGCGGCGTGCCGCTGGTGGCGCTGGGCGTGTCCGCGCTGGCCACGGGCGCCTGCGTGGTGGTCAATTACTTCATGCCGGGCGAGGCGTTCGAAGTGCTGATGGGCCTGGTGGTCTCGGCGCTGATCATCAACTGGGCCATGATCAGCTGGATCCACCTGCGCTTCCGCGCGCAGAAGAAAGCCGAGGGCAAGACGACCTCGTTCCAGAGCCTGGGCTACCCGTTCACCAACTACCTGTGCCTGGTGTTCCTGGCAGGCATCCTGGTGATCATGTACCTGACGCCGGGCCTGCGCATCTCCGTCTACCTGATTCCCGTGTGGCTGGCCGCGCTGGGCGTCGGCTACTGGATCAAGCAAAACAAGGCCAAGGCATAGGCTGTTTGCGCCAGATCAAGCGACAAGCAAACAAAAAGCCCGTCTTCGCAGACGGGCTTTTTGCATTCGGCGCGGCCGTGTCTACGCGGTGGCGGCCCCGCCCTCTTCCGGCAGCACGTCGGCTTGCCACAGGCTGATGGTCTGGCCCGCATACGATTGCAGCAGCACGTCGTCGCTCAAGGCCTGCATCGCCTGCTGGCGCTGCTCCGCCTTTTTCTCGGGCGTCATGCCCAGCTCGTCGGTACGGTACGGTCCCAGCGCGGGCAGCAAGTCGCGCAGCACGGAAAAATTGCCCGGCGTGGTCTTGTCCGACTCCAACTTGCCCAGGAAATACTTCATGACATGCTCGGACTGATTGCCCTCCTGCCGCAAGCTCGCCTTCACCATCTTGCCATCCTTGTAAGCCACCTGCGCATCGCTGCTGGCCGTATCCTCGATCTGGTGATAAGTATAGTTCTGCGATTCCGTATTGTCCGTCAGGCGCAGCGGCACGCCGGCGACCAGCGACTGATGGAAGCTGGCGCTGAGCTTCGATTGCTGCCGCTGCCTGATTGAACGCTCGTCCTGGCTGGGGCCGGCCTGCTCCGTCTTTTGCGACACTTCGTAATGGAAGCCATCCTTTTCCGAACTGCGCATGGGATTGCTGAATTTCACGGCCTGCGACACGGAGGCGCTGAAATCGGCCAACCCCGTCAGGATGGACTTGTCCTCGGCCGCCAGGCGCCACTTGCCCGCCGCGGGCGTGTCCGTGGCCGCTTGCGGCGCGGCGGCATTGCTGTGCAAGGCCGTAAAGCTATCCTTGAGCATGGCCACCAGGCCCGCGTCGCCATGACCGCGCGACGCCGCCTGGTCGAACTGTTTCATGTAGCTGTCCAGCGCCTTGGCTTGCCGCTCCTTGCTGCCCAGGGTATTGAGTTGGCTGGCGTCGACCTTCAGGTCCAGGCTGCCGGCCTCGCCGCTGAAGCTGACCTGGCGCTGCGCGCCATCGGCCTGGAAATCCAGGGTCTGCACGCTTTCCATCTCGCCGCGCACCTTGACTTCCGCATGCAGCTTCACCGACGCCAGCACCTGCTGGTCGAACTGCATCAAGCCTTCCAGCTTGATTTTCGGCGTGCTCTGTCCCAGGCCGTCGATGGCCGCCTGAAAACCTTTCGCCAGGTCGCCCAGGGCGCTGGCTTCAGCGTCGCTGAGGTCGCCGCTGGCCGTCATGTTCACGGCCAGGCCGTCGCCCTGGCTGTCGAGCGACAGCTTGACTTCCACGCCGCTCCTGGTGGTGATGCTGAGGGCAACCCTGTCTTCGCCATTGCCATGCAGGCTGCCCGGAGCGATGCCGGCCGCCTCATAGACATTCGGCGTCGTGCTCGGCGGCGGCTGCCGCATCGCCTGCGAGAAATTGTAATTGCCCAGCTTGGCTTGTCCCAGCATGGCCGCGCCCAGCCCGCTGAAGCGGCCGCCAAACGCATACGACGAGAAACTCTTCGTCATCGCCTCGCTCACCTTGTCGCGCGTCGCGCTTTCCCACACCAGCGGCGATTTCACGAGCGCGCCCGCCGCACCGCTTCCGTTTACGCTCTCCGGGCTGAGAGCGACGATGGTGGACGGCGCGGATGCGGACGACGGCGCCGCATCCGCGCGGTTCGAGGTGGCGGCGGAGGCCCGCGGCGGGGCGCTATTCCAGCTTGAAAGTGGAGAAATGGAGGTCATGGCGCTGTAACCTTGCAAGTGGCGGGAATAGGCATCATAAAATATCGATATGGTTAGTTTTTTGCAATCACCTGGCGCCAGGCAAACCTTGCGTCACGTTATCTGGCGTGGTGGCAAGTACTGCATGGCAATACTGCATTAACGGCAAGAAACAGAAAAGCATGAGCGTCGGGTAAATGAAACATTTTCATGCCGCCCGCCTTGCCTGACTCAACAAGTTGAATCGCTGCCGGGAATGTCCATTAGAATGCCTTCATGGAACACAAGATTCTGCACGCCCCGCTGGCCAGCTTTACCGACTTGTTGCTCGACGCCGTGTGCATGGTCGATGTGGAGGGACGCTTCGTCTTCGTCAGCGCCGCCTGCGAACGCATCTTCGGCTACACGCAGCAGGAAATGATCGGCAAGCTCATGCTCGACATGGTCGCCCCCGCCGACCGCGCCCGTACCCTGGCCGCCGCGCGCGCCATCATGGACGGCCATGCGCAGACGCACTTTGAAAACCGCTACCTGCGCAAGGATGGCAGCCTGGCCCACATCATGTGGTCGGCCCGCTGGTCCGCCGCCGACCAGCTGCGCGTGGCGGTGGCGCGCGACGTCACCTTGCTGAAACAGGCGCAGGCAAAGCAGGCCGCGCTGTACGCCATTTCCGAAGCCATGCAGGCGACGCAGGACTTGCCCGCCTTGCTGCACCGTATCCAGGACATCATCGGCGAACACTTGCCGGCGCGTAGCCTGGCCCTGCTGCTGCAGGACGAACATGGCGCCCAGGCGCCCATCACCTGCCATGCCGACGACGGCGCGCCCCAGCCGACGTCGCCGCTGGCCAGCCTGCTGTGCGACGAAGTCCTGCGCAGCGGCCGCCCCCTGCTGCTGCAGGCGGGACAGCTGGCCGGTCTGCCGGCGGCGCTGCAGATGGCTGCCGGCGCCCTGTCGTCGTGCTGGCTGGCCGTCCCCTTGTACTCCTCCATGGGCAGTATCGGCGCGCTGGCCTTGCAAGGCGAGCAGGATGCCGTCATCGGCACGGCGCAAGACCAGGATTTGCTGCAATTTATTGCCAAACAACTCGCCACCGCCGTCGAGCGCCGGCAATTGCAGACGCAAATGCAGTTCATGGCCATGCATGATGAACTGACCCGTTTGCCGAACCGCCGCCTGTTCCACGACCGCCTGCACACGGCGTTCGCCCGCGCACACCGCCAGGAAGGCCGGCTATCGCTGCTGTTCCTGGACTTGAACAACTTCAAGCGCGTCAACGATGACCACGGCCATGCCTGCGGCGACCTGCTGCTGCAAACGGTGGCGAACCGCCTGCGCGATTGCATGCGCGAAACAGACACCTTGGCCAGGATGGGCGGCGATGAATTCGTCGTGCTCCTGGAAAGCAATGCCACGCCGGCGGACGTCAGCCAGATCGAGCAAAAGATCCACGCGGCCCTGGCCGCGCCGCTGCACCTGGGCAACGGGCAGCAATTGCGGATCACCGTCAGCATCGGCGTGGCCCGCTATCCGGAAGACGGCGATACCATGCAACTGCTGCTGCGCCATGCGGACCGGGCCATGTACGCGTCGAAAGTGCTTGCCGCCGCCTCACACTAAAGTGGCGCCGGCTCCTGGCGACACTCCCCCCATGCTATACTTTCCGGCGATGCTAAGACTCTTCAAAACATGGCTGATCCTGCTGCTGATCGCGGCGCTGCCGCTGCAGGCCGCCGCCGCGGGCGCCATGCGGGCGTGCACGCCGTTCGCCCCGCCTGCCGCCGCGATGGCGACGGCTTGCCAGCATCACGCCGCGCAGTCATCCGCCATCACGGGCAGCGCCGGCACGCAGGAAGAAAGCCAGGCTCCTGCCAAGCACCCCGCATGCGGCGCCTGTGCCAGCTTTTGCCTGGGCGCGCTGATGCCGCCCTGCCTCGCCCAGCCTGCCGCCGCCTGCGCCGGCGCGCAACGCGTCACCACCGCGACAGCCGCCTTGCTGACGGGATTCATTCCCGACGGCCCGCGCCGGCCCCCGCGGCCGCTTTCCGCATAAATTTCAAGCTCGTCCGAAGCAGGCCACCGAGGTGGCCACGATTGACTTTATTCGTCTGAAAGCAACACATGATCAAACATTACATGCTGCGCGGCGCCTTCGCCGCCATGCTGGGCTTGCCCACGTTCGCCATGGCGGCCCTGCCCGTCATTGAAGTCTACAAGAGCGCCTCGTGCGGCTGCTGTTCCGCATGGATCAAGCACCTGGAAGCGAACGGTTTCACGGTGCGCGCGAAAAACGTCGAGATGCCGGCGCAATACCGCAAGCTGGCCGGCATTCCCGACGCGCTCGGCTCCTGCCACACGGGCCTCGTCAACGGCTACGCCATCGAAGGCCATGTGCCGGCCAGCGATATCAAGCAGCTGCTGCGCGAAAAACCCAAGGCGAAGGGCCTGGCCGTGCCGGCAATGCCGATGGGCTCGCCAGGCATGGAAGGACCGCGCAAGGATGCGTATGACGTCTTGCTGGTCAAGAACAATGGCAGCACCAGTGTTTACAAGCACTACCAGTAAGATGCAGGGCCAGTAAGATGCAGGGAAAATGAAAAACGCCGCCGGAATCGCTTCCGGCGGCGTTTTTTTTCAGGCAGTAAAGAACCTACTGCCTGTCAGGACTGCATCAGATGGTGTCGAGCACGGCATTCAGGCTGGCGCTAGGACGCATGACCGCTTCCGTCTTCGCCGGATCGGGCAGGTAGTAGCCGCCGATATCCGTTTCCTTGCCTTGGACTGCTTTCAGCTCGGCAACGATCTTTTCTTCGTTGTCGGCCAGGGCTTTTGCCACTGGCGCGAAGTGCGCCGCCAGTTCCGCATCGTCCTTCTGCGCTGCCAGGGCTTGCGCCCAGTACATGGCCAGGTAGAAATGGCTGCCGCGGTTGTCCAGTTCGCCGGTGCGTGGCGATGGCGACTTGTTGTTGTCCAGCAGTTTGCCCGTGGCTTCGTCGAGGGTTTTCGCGAGAATCTTGGCCTTCGCGTTGCCCGTCTTGATGCCCATGTCTTCCAGCGACACGGCCAGGGCCAGGAACTCGCCCAGCGAATCCCAGCGCAGATGGTTTTCTTCCACCAGCTGCTTGACGTGTTTCGGTGCCGAACCGCCGGCGCCCGTTTCGTACATGCCGCCACCGGCCATCAGCGGCACGATCGACAGCATCTTGGCGGAGGTGCCCAGTTCCAGGATCGGGAACAGATCGGTCAGGTAGTCGCGCAGGATGTTGCCGGTCACGGAGATGGTGTCCAGGCCGCGGAAGGCGCGTTCCAGGGTGTAGCGCATGGCGCGGGTCTGCGACATGATCTGGATGTCCAGGCCCTTGGTGTCGTGCTCCTTCAGATACACCTGGACCTTCTTGATGACTTCGTTCTCGTGCGGACGATAGCTGTCCAGCCAGAACACGGCAGGCATGCCCGAGTTGCGCGCGCGCGTGACGGCCAGCTTGACCCAGTCGCGGATCGGCGCGTCCTTGACCTGGCACATGCGCCAGATGTCGCCCTCTTCCACCGTTTGCGTCAGCAGCACTTCGCCCGTTTCCAGGTCGGTGATGTTGGCGATGCCGCCTTCCGGCACTTCAAACGTCTTGTCGTGCGAACCGTATTCTTCCGCTTGCTGCGCCATCAGGCCCACGTTCGGCACGGTGCCCATGGTCTTCGGATCGAAGTTGCCATGCCATTTGCAGAAGCCGATCATTTCCTGGTAGATGCGCGCGAAAGTCGATTCCGGCATGACTGCCTTGACGTCTTTCGGACGGCCGTCGGCGCCCCACATCTTGCCGCCGATACGGATCATGGCGGGCATCGACGCGTCGACGATGATGTCGTTCGGCGAATGGAAGTTGGTGATGCCCTTGGCCGAATCGACCATGGCCAGTTCCGGACGATTCGCGTGGCAGGCGTGCAAGTCTTTCAGCACTTCATCTTTTTGCGACGCCGGCAGGGTTTCGATCTTGTCGTACAGGTTGCTCATGCCATTGTTGACATTCACGCCCAGCTTGTCGAACAGTTCCGCATGCTTGGCGAACGCGTCCTTGTAGAAAATGCGCACGCAGTGGCCGAAGACGATCGGGTGCGAGACCTTCATCATGGTGGCCTTGACGTGCAGCGAGAACATCACGCCCGTCTTGAAGGCGTCGTCGATTTCCTTCTCGTAGAACTCCAGCAGCGCTTTCTTGCTCATGAACATGCTGTCGATGATTTCGCCCGCTTGCAGCGAAACCTTCGGTTTCAGCACGATGGTCTTGCCCGAGGCCGTGACCAGTTCCATCTTGACGTCGCGCGCTTTTTCGAGGGTCAGCGATTTTTCGCCGTGGTAGAAGTCGCCATGGTGCATGTGCGAGACGTGGGTTTGCGACGACTGGCTCCACTCGCCCATCGAATGCGGGTGCTTGCGTGCGTACTCTTTGACGGCCTTCGGTGCGCGGCGGTCGGAATTGCCTTCACGCAGGACCGGATTGACCGAGCTGCCGATGCACTTGCCGTAGCGGGCCTTCAAGGCTTTTTCTTCTTCCGTCTTCGCATCTTCCGGATAATCCGGCAACTTGTAGCCACGGCCTTGCAGTTCGCGCACGCAGGCGATGAGCTGGCCTTGCGAGGCGCTGATGTTCGGCAGCTTGATGATGTTGGTGTCTGGACTCTGGGTCAATTTGCCCAGTTCAGCCAGGGTATTCGGGACTTTTTGCGCGTCCGTCAGGAATTCGGGAAATTCAGCCAGTACACGTGCCGCCACCGAAATATCGCTGGAGACGACGTCCACGCCGGCCGGCGCGGTGAATTTTTTGATAATCGGCAGCAGGGAATACGTCGCGAGCAGCGGCGCCTCGTCAGTCAGCGTGTAGATGATTTTGGATTTTTGTGTTGCCATGTTCATTCCCTTGTATGCGGTGATGCCTGGTGGTTAACTTTCTTCATTCCAAACACAGGACGGTTAGCCTTGCTTTGGACGGCTAGTGTGCCGGCGGTGACGCCGTGCTTGCCCACCACGTATTTTAGACTGTCCAGCCGCTGTTTGTGTATCCGATGGCGACGAATCTTATATAAGACAGCAAATATCTGGAACTGCCAGGCCCGGATGGCCATTTTCCGCCGTGAAATGGACGCAAGGCGGCGGCACGGCATGTATGCCGCCCTGCAGAAACGTTCAATATTGACAATATTCAAGTGGAAGCGACGTCACAGCCGCTCGTTCTTGACGATGCCGCGCACGTTCGTCAGGGCCAGGCAAAGGTTCAGCACGATCAAGGCCCAGGCCCCGTCATGCCAGCCCCGGCAGACCCGCAGCGCGTTGCTGAACAGGAAAACCCAGAAGCCCGCAAAGCGGCGCGCGCCTGGCGGCATGATATGCGGCAAATGCCATGGCAATGCTGCGCATTGAGAGCCTGGCGCGCGCAATTTGTCTTTTTGCAACATTAATTCCGCGTCATCACTGCCGCCCCGCTGGCGCAGCCCGTGCGCGGGCGTCGCCACGCCCCAAAACGGCGCCGCACAAACGACAACTACATTGATATTTATCAAACTGACAGCCCGATACCCGGGCTATTGTCGGTGCCATCTTTGATCTGAGACAGAAACTCTGCTGCCAAGAATCGACCATTCCAGACACAACGCCAGTTCTCGCCAGGCTCTTCATTCCCCAGCCGATAACGCTTGCCAAGTGCGGTAACACGCAGCGCCCCCTCCCTTGCCTACACGTGCTGGGGACACTTTTGCTAACGATTTTGCAGCTTTTCGATTAATGAACGTTAAAAAGGAATTTCGTATGAGCACGTATTCTGACATTTGCATCGTAGGCGCCGGCATAGGAGGCTTGACTTGCGCCAACCGCCTGATCGACGCCGCCGCCAAAAGGAAGCTGCGCATCCGGGTATTCGACCTGAACGCCACGGTGGGCGGCCGCATCCAGTCACGGAAAATAGACGGCGAGGAAATCGCCGAGCTCGGCGCCGCCCGCTACTCGCCGCAGCTGCATCCGCATTTCCAGCAACTCATGCAGGGCAGCGGATTGCCGCATGCGCTCTACCCGTTCACCGAAGTCATCTCCCACGATAGCGTGCTGGACGAGCTGAAGGCAACGCTCGATGGCCTGAGCCCGATGCTGAAAGAGCATCCGGACGACTCCTTCCTCGAGTTCGTCAGCCACTATCTGGGCACCGCCAAGGCCACCCACATCATCAAGGCGACCGGCTATGACGCCTTGCTGCTGCCGATGGTGTCGGCGGCCATGGCCTACGACATCATCAAGAAGCACCCGGAAACGCAGCACTTTACGGAAAACGCCGCCAACCAGTGGCGCTATGCCACCGACGGCTACCACGCGCTGCTGTGCCAGTTGCAGCACCAGGCCCAGGCCGCCGGGGTGGAATTCCGGCTCGAACACCGTTTGCTGTCCGTAGAAAAATCCGGCGCCGACCACGTGCTCGCCTTCAGCCACCAGGGCGACACGCAGATGCACCGCACGCGCCATCTGGTGATGGCCATCCCGCCGTCCGCCATGCCGCGCCTGAACCTGGATTTCCCGCACGCCTGGAGTCCGTTCCAGTACGACTCGCTGCCCCTGTTCAAGGGTTTCTTCACGTTCGACACGGCCTGGTGGGACGCGCTCGGGCTGACCGACAAGGTGCTGATGGCGGCAAATCCCCTGCGCAAGATCTACTTCAAGAGCGACAAGTATGTGCTGTTCTATACCGACAGCAAAAGCGCCACCTACTGGCGGGACAGCCTGGAGCTCGGTGAAGACGTGTACCTGGAGCGTGTCCGCAGCCATCTGGAAGAAGTTCTGCCGCTCGATGGCCAGCCGCTGCCGCAGATCAAGGCGCACTTCCACAAGTTCTGGCCGCATGGCGTCGAGTTTTGCGTGGAGCCGGAAGCCGAGCACCCGGCCGTCCTGCTGCACCGGGACGGCATCATTTCCTGCTCGGATGCCTATACCGCGCATTGCGGCTGGATGGAAGGCAGCCTGATCAGCGCCAAGCAAGCCAGCGGCCTGTTGCTGCAACGGCTGGAGCAACTGGAGGACGCCGCCAACGATACATTCATCACTTCCTCGACCGAGCGCGCATGAGCCTACTTGACTTCCCCCGCCTGCATTTTCGGGGTTTTGCCCGCGCCAATGTGCCGACGGGGAATCGCAATACGCACGGCAACATCGATATCGCCACGAATACGGTATCGATGGCGGGCGACGCTGTCGATCTGAGCCGGCCGCCGGCCGAATTCCATACGCACCTGAAACAGCTTGCCCCCCGCTTCAATGCTGCGGGCAAGCCCGATCCGGACGGCATCTTCAGCCAGGCGGCAGGCTACAATTTTTGCGGCAACAATCATTTTTCGTGGGAAAACGCGCGGATCACGGGCGTCCAGCTGCGCGATGGCGAGGTCGATACGCAAGATGCGCTGGTGGGCGCCAAGCTGGCCCTGTGGGGCCACTACAACGAGTACCTGCGCACCACGTTCAACCGCGCCAGGTGGGTCGACAACAACCCGGCCCAGCCGGACACGACGCTGATCTACGCCGGCCAGTTCACCTTGAGCGACAAGCTGGCCACGCCCAACACGCCCACCTTGTTCACTGCCGACATCGCGCAGGCGCACTCGGTGCGCTGGCTCGGCAGCGGCCATATCACGGAACGCAGCGGGCATTTCCTGGACGCGGAATTCGGCCGCTCCAGGCTGTTCCAGTTTTCCGTGTCCAAGCAAGACCCGCATTTCCTGTTCAACGCGGACCTCGCGCTGCCTGCCAGCATGCATGCCTTGCAGCAAGCATTGGCCGACGACGAGGTGCTGGGCCTGACGGTCCAGTATTGCCTGTTCAATATGTCGACGCCGCAAAAACCCGACTCGCCCGTGTTCTACGATCTGGCCGGCAGCATCGGCCTGTGGCGGCGCGACGAGCTGGCCACCTATCCGGCCGGCCGCCTGCTGCAGCCGCGCCAAGGCAGCCTGGGGCCGGTGCTGGTGAAAGTGCAGGCGGACCGCGTCGCGTTCAACATGCCGAGCGCCATTCCGTTCACCACGCGCGGCACGGATGCTGTTTCCGAACAGCATCCGACGCATGCCCTGGGCGGCAAGCAGGCGCTGGGCGACCTGCTGCTGCATGACGGCGCCGGCACCTTGCTGGCCCGGATTCCCGAGCAGCTGTACCGCGACCACTGGCGCCATCACGGCGTCTTCGACGTGCCGCTGCAACAGCCCCCCGCCTCCGGTTCGCTCAGCCTGGGCAGCGCGCAGGCGCAGTGGGAAGAAGCCGACTGGGTACTGCAATCGGACAGCAACCAGCTGTACCTGGAAGCGCCGAACGGGAAAAAGCATGAAACATTTCCGCATGGCATCACCGTGCAAAGCCGCTTCCGCGGCGAGCTGGCGGCGCCTGCGTCCCTGCCGGCGCGGGCCGAGGACGGCGCGCTGCTGGATGTGGAACGGCAGCCCTCGCCGCTTGGGACCGGCTACACGGCGCTGACCCTGACGGGCCGCCAGCCGGGCGCGACCAGGATCGTGCTGGGCACCGGCAAGGAGGCACAGTACCTCGGCGTGCGTGTGCTGCCCGACGACTGGGACCTCGACGAGGTACCCGCCGAACAGGTCGACTACGCCTTCCTCTACCGGCATGTGATGAGCTACTACGAGCTCGTGTATCCCTTCATGTCGGACAAGGTCTTCAGCCTGGCGGACCAGTGCAAGTGCGAAACGTATTCGCGCCTGATGTGGCAGATGTGCGATCCGCGGAACCGCGACAAGAGCTACTACATGCCCAGCACCCGCGAACTGTCGCTGCCAAAGTCGCGCCTGTTCCTGAAATACCTGACGCAGGTCGAGGCAAAGGCCAGGGCCGCGGTGCCGGAACCGGCGGCGCCGCCTGTCATCGGCTGCAAGGCGGAGCTGATCGAGGAACTGAAGAAGGCCATCGACCTGGAATTGTCGCTCATGCTGCAATACCTGTACGCCGCGTATTCGATTCCCAATTATGCGCAGGGGGCGGCGCTGGTGCGGGCCGGCCGCTGGCTGCCGGCCGAGCTGGAACTGGCCTGCGGCGGCGAGGACCGGCGCCGCAACAGCGGTACGCGCGGCATGTTGCTGGAGATCGCCCATGAAGAAATGATTCACTACTTATTAGTCAACAATGTGCTGATGGCGCTGGGCGAACCGTTTTATGGCGGCACCCCGGTGCTGGGCCAGCAGGCGCGCCAGCGCTTCGGTCTGGACACGGAATTCGCATTCGAGCCTTTTTCCGAACACGTGCTGGCCCGCTTCGTGCGTTTCGAATGGCCCGACTATATTCCCACGCCGGGCAAATCGATTGCCACCTTCTATATCGCGATCCGCCAGGCCCTGGCCGACCTGCCCGGCCTGTTCGAGAGCAGCGGCGGCAAGCGCGGCGGCGAACACCACCTGTTCCTCAAAGAACTGACCAACCGCGCCTATCCCGGCTACCAGCTGGAAGTGTCCGACCGCGACAGCGCGCTGTTCGCCATCGACTTCGTCACCGAGCAGGGGGAAGGCGTGGCCGTCGATTCGCCGCATTTCGCTTCCTCGCACTTCCAGCGCCTGCGTGCCGTCGCCGGCAGGTTTTCAGCCTGCGACAAGCCGTTCGAGCCGGCCCTGCCGGCGCTGAAGAATCCCGTGCTCGAAGCGCGCGCGGACTGCAGCGTGGTGACCGACCAGCAGGCGCGCGGACTGATGCGCCTGTATCAGGGCTGCTACGAACTGACCTTCCTGCTGATGGCGCACCATTTCGCGCAGCAGCCGCTGGGCAGCCTGCGCCGTTCGCGCCTGATGAACGCCTCGATCGACATCATGACCGGCCTGTTGCGCCCCCTGTCGGCCGCCCTGATGAACATGCCGTCCGGCGTGCCCGGCCGCCATGCGGGACCGCCCGTGCCCGAGCCCGTCGGCAGCCGGGTCAGCAGCGACTACAGCCAGGGCTGCGACATGCTGGCGCAGAAATGCCTGGCGCTGGCGCAGTACGCGCGCGGCCTTGAGAGCGATGTCATCGGCATGGCGCCGATCGAAATGTTGGAGTTTTTTAATCAGCAACTTACCGATTTATCTCGGGGAAAGATGTCAAGAGAGGCCTGAAATGCATAAAATCATTATCGTCGGCGGAGGCTTGGCAGGTAGCCTCAGCGCCATTTATCTGGCGCAACGGGGACACGATGTCCACGTCATCGAAAAACGCGGCGATCCGCTGCTGGAGAATGCAGCAAACGCCGACCCGGTCAACTCGCGCGCCATCGGCGTGAGCATGACGGTGCGCGGCATCAAGGCCGTCCTCGGTGCCGGCATCAGCAAACAGGAGCTCGACCAGTGCGGCGAACCCATCGTCGGCATGGCATTCAGCGTGGGCGGCCGGCACCGGATACGCGAACTGACCCCGCTCGAAGGGCTGTTTCCCCTGTCGCTGGACCGCACGGCCTTCCAGCGCCTGCTGAACCGGCATGCCGTCAAGCACGAGGTGAAGTATTACTTTGAGCATAAATGCCTGGATGTCGACCTGGAAAGAAAGATCGTGCAGATCCAGGGCCCGGACGGCGCCGTGCAGCAGTTGTATGGCGACCTGATCATTGGCGCCGACGGCGCCCACTCGGCCGTGCGGCGCGCCATGCAAAGCGGCGTGCGCCGCTTCGAGTTCAGGCAGAGTTACTTCCGCCATGGCTACAAGACGCTGGTGTTGCCGAACGCGGCGGACCTGGGTTTCAGGAAGGATCTGCTGTACTTCTTCGGCATGGATTCCAAGGGACTGTTTGCCGGCCGCGCGGCCACCATTCCGGACGGCAGCATCAGCTTCGCCCTGTGCCTGCCCTACACCGGCACGCCCAGCCTGGGCACGCTGAACCGCGAAGCCATGGCCGATTTCTTCAGCCGCTACTTCGGCACCCTGCCGCCGGACCGCCGCCAGGAGATGCTGGACCAGTTCATGGCGCTGCCCAGCAACGACCTCATCAATGTCCGCTCCAGCACCTTCCATTACAAGGCGAATATCCTGCTGATCGGCGATGCGGCGCATGCCACCGCCCCCTTCCTCGGACAAGGCATGAACATGGCGCTGGAAGACGTCCACGTCTTCGTTTCCCTGCTGGAAAAGCACGGCAATGCCCTGGGCCCCGCCCTGTCCGAATTCACGCAGCAGCGCAAGGTGCAGGCGGACGCCATGCAGGACATGGCGATCGCCAACTATGAAGCGCTGAGCAATCCGAATCTGATTTTCTTCCTGCAGACGCGCTACACGCGCTACATGCACAAGAAATTCCCCCGTGTTTATCCGCCCGACATGGCGGAGAAACTGTACTTCACATCGGTTCCCTACGATGAACTGCAGCAAATCCAGAAGAAACAAAACGTTTGGTACAAACTTGGAAGGGTAAACTAATGAACATTCTCGTCATCGGCGCAGGACCCGCAGGACTGATCTTTGCCAGTCAGATGAAACAGGCTCAACCCGGCTGGAAGATCAGCGTTACGGAAAAAAATACCCCGGAAGAAGTGCTGGGCTGGGGCGTGGTGCTGCCGGGACGGCCGCCGCGCCACCCCGCCAACCCGCTCTCCTATCTGGATCAGCCGGAACGGCTCAATCCGCAGTTCCTGGAAGAATTCAAGCTCGTGCATCACGACCAGCCCAACCTGATGAGCACCGGCGTCACCCTGTGCGGCGTCGGACGCCAGGCCCTGGTGCAGGCCCTGCGCGCCAAGTGCGTGGCGGCCGGCATCGCCATCCGCTATGAAACGCCGCCGGCGGACAAGGCGCAGCTGGAAGCCGAGTACGACCTGGTAGTGGTGTCGAATGGCGTCAATTACAAGGCGCTGGACTTGCCGCCCGCGCTCGCGCCGCACATCGACTTCGGGCGCAACAAATACATCTGGTACGGCACCACCCAGCTGTTCGACCAGATGAACCTGGTGTTCCGCAGCAATGACCAAGGGATTTTCATCGGCCATGCCTATAAATACTCCGACACGATGAGCACCTTCATCGTCGAATGCAGCGAGGAGACGTACGCCAAGGCGGGGCTGGAGGCGCTTTCCGAGCGCGACGCCGCCGCGTATATCGCCAGGACGTTCAAAGCCGAACTCGGTGAGCACGGCCTCCTCAGCCAACCGGGCCAGGGCTGGCGCAACTTCATGACCCTCAGCCACGACAGGGCCTGCGACGGCAAGTTCGTCCTGCTCGGCGATGCGCTGCAATCGGGGCATTTTTCCATCGGCCATGGCACCACCATGGCGGTGGTGGCAGCTCTGCTGCTGGTCAAGATCCTCAATACCGAAGCCGGCGCGGCCGCCGCCCTGGACAGCTTCAATGCCCGCGCCGTGCCCCTGATGCAATTGTTCAAGGATCACGCCAACAGCAGCCGCCTGTGGTTTGAAAGCGTGGGCGAGCGTATCGAACTGAGCAATGAAGAGCTGACCGCCAGCTTCGACGCGCGCCGCAAGGACTTGCCGTCGCTGCAGGAAGCGCTGATGGCCAGCCTTGGCTACGCGCTGGGCCGCTAGGGAGCCGCCATGCCAGCACACGTCGCCCCGCCGCTGCTGCCGATGCAATGGAGCAGCGCCTATATTTCCTACTGGACACCAATGCAGGAGGACGACCAGGTCACGTCCGGCTATTGCTGGTTCGACTATGCGCGCAACATCTGCCGCATCGATGGCCTGTTCAATCCCTGGCCGGAAAAGGAACATGGACACCTGCTGTGGATGTCGGAAATCGGCGATGCCAGGCGCGAACAAAGCCGCAAGCAGAAAGTGGCCTACGCGAGGCAGGCGCAGGCCACTGGCGAACAGCTGCAGGGCACGGCGCTGGCCGACGAGGTGACGCCGTTCCACGCCCTGTTCCTGCCGCAAGCGGTGCTGCTGGACGGCGGCGCGCGTCACGACGGCCGCCACTCCGTGCTGGGCCAGGAGGCGGACGCCTGGGTAGTCGAGCGGGCGGGCAAGCCGCCCTCGGTCTTTTACCTGGAGGCCGGCGGCAACCGCCTGTTGCGCATGGTCACCGGCAACGACGCGCAGCACCTTTCTGTACGCGACTTTCCCAACCTGTTTGTCGGCGACATTCCGGACAGCGTCTTTATGTCTTGCAACACCTGACCAGGATGTGGCGCGCGCCAGGGCCGCATGCGGCTCTGGCGCGCGCCACGCTTGGCCCGTGTTTTCGTTATTAATCTCGAAGGATATTGCTATGCCGCTGGTTGTTTACATTCTGGGGTTGACGATCTTTTCGTTAACCACATCCGAATTCATGGTGGCGGGCATGATGCCGTCGCTGGCCCAGGCCATGGACGAGCCGGTCACGCGGATCGGCTACCTGATCTCGCTCTACGCCATGGGCATGGTCATCGGCGGGCCGCTGAGCACCATCGCCCTGCTCAAGCTGCGCGTACCGAACAAGCAGGGACTGCTGTGGCTGCTGGGCTTTTATATCGTTGCCCAATCCGTCGCCGCGTCGGCCACCAGCTATGACATCCTGGCCATCGCGCGGGTGGTCACGGGCGTGGCGGCCGCCACCTGCTTTGGCCTGTCCCTGGCGATCTGCGCAGAAATCGTCGCTCCCGACGCGCGCGGACGGGCCGCCGCCGTCGTGATCGGCGGCCTCATGCTCGCTTCGGTGATCGGCGTGCCGGTCGCCACGCTCATCGACCAGCACCTGGGATGGCGCGCCAGCTTCTGGCTGGTGGTGCTGCTGGCGCTCTTGTGCCTGCTGCTGATCACCATGCTGGTGCCGCGCGCCAAGCCGTCCGAAGTCGTCAGCCTCGGCGAGGAACTGGGGGAATTCCGCAACCGCCACCTGTGGGCAGCGTATGCCAGCAGCGGCCTCATCATCGGTGCGATTTTCGCGGCGTTCAGCTATTTCGCGGCCATCCTGACCGAGGTGACGGGCTTTCCAACGTCCTCGATACCCTGGCTGCTGGGCGTCTACGGCGTCGCCAACGTGGTGGGCAATGGCGTGGTCGGCCGTTATGCGGACCGCTACACCACCCCCATCATGGCCTGGGGCATGGTCATCCTGAGCATCAGCCTGGCGCTGTTCGCCGTCTTTGCGCACGACAAAACCATCAGCGTCGCCTTGCTGGTCGTCACAGGCCTGGTGGGCATGTCGATGAATCCCGCCATCATCGCCCGCGTGATGAAAACCGCCCACCCCGGGCCGCTGGTCAACACCGTCCATACCTCCGTCATCAACATCGGCCTGGGTGCCGGCTCGTGGCTCGGCGGCCTCGGCATTGCTGCCGGCTACGGCCTGCGCTCCCCGCTGTGGGTCGGCGTCGCGCTGGCAGTGCTTGGATTCATCAGCTTGCTGCCATACATCGGGCACAGGTCGCGCGACCCGCTGCTGTCTTCAGCCTGCAAGGAAGCCGACACATGACATGACCGGGGACCGTGCGGCGCTGGAAGAGAAGGAAGGCGAATATTTTCGCCTTGAGGAAATCCAGGCGTCTAGGCCCGCACCTGCCGGCCGTGGTGTGCCATCAGCAGCGCCAGCGCGCACGAGGCCATACGGCTGGCAGCATCATCTGCCCGACTGCCCATGGCAATGGGCACCGTGGCGCCCAGGACCACGCCGCAGCTTGCGGCGCTGGCCAGGTACTCAAGTTGTCTGGCAAGCATGTTGCCTGCTTCAAGGTCCGGCACGATCAGGATATCCGCATGGCCAGCCACCGGCGAGACGATGCCCTGGATGCGCGCGGCAAGTGGAGAAATGGCAATATCGAAAGCAAGGGGGCCGTCCAGCACCGCGCCAGTGATCTGCCCGCGGGCAGCCATCTTGCACAACGCGGCCGCATCGACCGTGGCAGGCATCCTGGCGCTGACCGTTTCAACGGCCGCCAGGATAGCCACCTTCGGCTGCCCGATACCGAGGGCATGCGCCACGCCGATCGCGTTCTGCACGATATCGGCCTTGTCTGGCAACGATGGCGCGATATTCAGCGCAGCATCGGAAATCAGCAGCACTTTTTCATACAGCGGCACTTCCATCCGGTAGACGTGCGACAGGCGCCGCCCGGTGCGCAGCGCCGGCTGCGCCAGTATGGCCGCCATCATTTCATCCGCGTGCAGGCTGCCCATCATCAACATATCGACGCTGCCGGCACTCGCCATGGCGGCGCCGATGGCGGCGGCGTCGTGGCTGTGCGCGGCCTCGCGCAGCTCGGCTTGCCCAAGGTCAAGATCGAGGCTGGCAGCGAGGGCCCGCAACTTCGCCGTCGGCGCAATCAGCACCGGCAGCATCAATCCATGCGCGGCGGCATGCAGCGCGCCACGCAACGATTCCGCATCACACGGATGCACCACGGCGCAGCGCAGCGGCGCCAGCGGCGCCACGTGCGCCAGCAGGCTGGCGAAGCGGGCGCCGGGATCGACCAGCAGCAGCACCGGCCGCGGCGCACGCGGCCGGCGCACCTTCTCGCTGGGCGCGATCACGGTCGCCACGCCCGACAACACCAGAACCCCGTTCTGGTTCTTGATTTCGCAGTCCAGCGTCACGCGTTTTGTCGCCGCCTCCTTGCTTGACACCGTCGCCGTGATGCGCAAGGTGTCGCCGATGCGCACGGGTTTCAGAAAGTACAGTGTCTGCCCGATATAAATTGTGCCAGCGCCTGGCAGACACGTGCCTAGCAGCGTCGAAATGAGCGCCGCGCTCCACATGCCATGGGCGATCACGCCGTGGAACAACGTGTGTTCGGCGTAAGCCGGGTCGAGATGCGCCGGATTGACGTCGCCCGAGACGGCGGCGAAAGCGGCAATGTCGCCGGCACTCAGCGTACGGCTCTGGCGCGCGCTCTGCCCGATTTCCAACTCGTCGTAGGTGTAGTTTTCTATCTCGGGCAAGCTGTTGTCGATCGGCTTATCCATGACATTCCCCTGCGTGAGAGCCGGCGCCTGGCATTGGCCCGGGGCGCCGGCCCAGGTGCGCGGACCGATGGTGGTTCAGTTGACGACGTGGTAACCGCCATCGACATATAGAGTCTGCCCCGTCATGCCGCTGGCCGCATCGCTCGCAAGAAACGCGGCCAGTTGGCCGATTTCCTCCGGCGTGACCAGGCGCCGCAACGGGGCGCTCGCGCATGCGCGTGCCATCAGTGCATCGAACTCGGGCAGCCCGGAGGCCGCACGGGTTGGAACCGGCCCCGGCGAGACGGCATGCACGCGCACGCCCTGCGGACCAAGTTCGGCGGCAAGGTAGCGGACCAGGGATTCCAGCGCCGCCTTGACCGGCCCCATGATGCCGTAGTGTGCCACGGCTTCATCAGCCCCCAGGTAGCTCATCGTTATCAGGCTGCCATGCGGTCCCATATGCGGTACACAGAGCCGGGCGAGGCGCGCAAATGAATGGCAGGAAATATCCATCGCACGCAGAAAGCCGGCGCTGGTACTGTCCAGCACACGCCCTTGCAAATCAGTCAGAGGCGCCCAGGCAATGGAGTGAACGGCGAAATCGAGGCCGCCATGCGCGGCCGCCGCTGCCTGCACCAGGTGTTCAAGCGCACCGGGCTGTTCCACATCGCACATCAGCATAGGCACGCACAGCGCCTCGGCCACCGGTGCCGCGTAGGGCAAGGCCCTGTCGTCGAGGCAGCTGAGCACCAGACGCGCGCCCGACACCGCCATGACACGCGCACAGCCGGCGGCGATACTGCGCTCATTGGCGACCCCGACGATCAGGCCGCGCTTGCCGGCAAGAGAAAAAGGCAGGGAAATAGGTGTGGGCATGGGCATGGGAATAGGCTCGTCATGCAGGACGCCGGGTGATGCTGCCGGAACATGCCGCCGGTCACATGCCCGATGGCGTCGTGCCGCAACGGATGCGATCAAGTCTATACACTTCTGCACCGAGTGAGCTTGATACGCATCAAGTGCAGCTGGCACATGGACGGCAAGCGGGATCGGCATGCTGGGCAATCTGGTGGCGGCACCCGCAATCAGCGGACCAGCCCCCGCTGCCGCGCGGCGGCTGCCAGACCGCGCCGGGCCTGCTGCATCTGGACGAGGTGTTCCGGCTCGCCACGCTGGCGTTCCAGGTGCTGCTGTGCCGGCCCATACCTTCCTGTTCGCCGACGACATGCTGCTGGGCGATGCGGCCGGCAACCGGATTCCCGTCGCGCTGGAGCCGATTCCCGTGCCGATACCGCAAGTGGACGAGCCCGCAACGATAGCGCGCATCGCGCCTGGACTTGGCGGCGCTGGCCTGGCAGCGGCGCCGCGTCATCATGCGGCCGCACCGGAGGAAGGCGGCATATGGCGTTTGAGCAGCTGGCACCATGCCAGCGCCAGCAGGGGCACCAGGCAACAGAGCGCCAGCGCCGCCATGCCCGGCACGGCAAAGGCGAACAGCTGCCGCAGTGGCGGCACGCCCAGCACCAGCAGCAACAGCAGCACGCAGGCGCCGCTGATCCAGGCAAAATAAGGATTCGCGGCTGCGCCTGGCGCCCGGCACAGGGGCGCGGCGCCACGGTTGACGTGGATCAGCGCCAGATTCGACAGCGCCAGGGCAAGGAAGACGGCGGCGCGCCCCGCATCGTCGGACTGGCCCGATACCCGCATGTATGCGCCCAGGCACAGCAGCATGGCCAGCAGGCCGGCGCCCTGCAGCACACCGCGCAGCAGGATGTCGCGGCAAAACAGCGGCTGGCCCGGTTGCCGTGGCGGCCGGCGCATGGCGTCGTCGTCGATGGGTTCGGCCTCGAAGACGACGGAACAGGCAGGGTCGATGATCAATTGCAGAAATAGTATATGCACGGGCAACAGCAGCAACGGCCAGCCCAGCAGCACGGGCAGTATCGACAGCCCCGCGATGGGTACGTGGATGGCGACGATAAAGACGATGGCCTTGCGCAAATTTGCAAACAGGCGCCGGCCATGGCGCACGGCCGTCAGCAACGATGAAAAATCGTCCTGCAGCAAGACCAGCGCGGCGGCCTCGCGCGCCACGTCGGTGCCGCGCGCGCCCATCGCCACCCCGATATGCGCGGCCTTGAGCGCGGGCGCATCGTTGACCCCGTCGCCCGTCATGGCGACGATGTCGCCGCGCGCGCGCAAGGCTTGCACCAGGCGCAGCTTCTGCTGCGGCGCGATGCGGCAGCATACCCGCACCTGCGCCAGGCGCAACGCCAGCGCGGTGTCATCCAGGGCGTCGAGTTCAACACCCGTCAGCGCTTCCCCGTCCGTGGCAATGCCGGCCTGGCGCGCCACCGACAAGGCGGTGGCGGGATGGTCGCCCGTGATCATCACCACGCGCATGCCGGCGTCGCGGCATTGCGCCACCGCCGCCGGCACTTCGGGACGCACGGGATCTTCCAGCGCCAGCAGGCCAAGGAAAGCGAAATCAAAGTCGTGCTGGTCCGATGGCAGCGGCGGCGCGGCGAAGGCGGCACCCGCCACGCCGATCACGCGCAAGCCTTGACCGGCCATGACGGCTACCTGCGCCGCGATGACCGCACACTGCGCAGTGTCCAGGTGGCACAGGTCCATGATGGCTTCCGGGGCGCCCTTCGCGGCAATCACGTAATCTGGCCGCCCCGGCGAGCGCCACACGCGCGACATGGCCAGCATGCGCCGCGACAGGGGATAGTCGTCGACCAGGGTCCAGTCGCCATGCAGGTGTTCGGTGCCGGCCAGCAAGCGCGCGCCAGCCGCGCCGATGGCCGCTTCCATGGGATCGAAAGCTTGCCGGTGGCTGGCCAGCAGCGCATATTCGAGCAGCCGGTGCAACTCTTCGGGCAAGGCTGGTTCAGGCGCCGGGCCGCACGCATGGCGCGCCTGCGCCGACCACAGCTGGCACAGCTGCATGCGGTTGCAGGTCAGGGTTCCTGTCTTGTCGACGCACAACACCGTCGTGGCGCCCAGCAGTTCGATGGCCGGGATGCTGCGCGCCAGCACGTGCGCGCGCGCCAGCCGCCAGGCCCCCAGCCCTAGGAACAGGGTCAGGATCACCGGCAGTTCCTCCGGCAGCAGCGCCATGGCCAGGGTCAATCCGGCCAGCAGGCCGCGCAGGGCGTCGCCGCGCAGCCACCAGTAGGCCACGCCCAGCGCCGCCGCCAGGCCCAGCGCGCCGATGGCCACCGAACGCACGACGCGACGCGTTTCCTGCTGCACTGGCGTCAGTTCTCCCCCCAGCGTGGCCAGCGAGGCGCCGATGCGCCCCAGCGCGCTGTGCGTGCCGGTGGCGCTCACGGTGCCGCTGGCCGTGCCCTGCGTGATCAGCGTGCCCGCGTACACGCAGCCGTCGGGCCCCGGACCGGGGTGGTTGCGTGGCGCCGGCTGCTTCATGACCGGCGCCGCTTCGCCCGTCAGCATCGATTCGTCGACCATCAGGTTGGAAGCTGTGAGCAAGGTCACGTCGGCCGGCACCCTGTCGCCTTCGGCCAGCAGGACCAGATCGCCGCGCACCAGTTCGCGGCCGGCGATGCGCGCCTGGCGGCCGTCGCGGATGACCAGCGCGCGCGGACTGGACAAGTCCCGCAAGGCCGCCAGCGAGCGCTCCGTGCGCGCGCGCTGGACATAGCTGATGCCGATGACGAGCAGCACGAAGGCCAGCAGCATGAGCGCCTCCTGGCGGTCGCCCAGCAGCAGATACACCATGCCGCACGCGACCAGCAAGAGCAGCATCGGCTCGCCGACGATCTCGGCCAGCAAACGCCAGCGGCCCAGCGGCCGCACAGCGGGCAATTCGTTCGGGCCATCGGCGGCGAGGCGCGACGCCGCCTCGGCGCTGGTCCAACCGGTCGCTTCCTCTTGACGCAGTGGCATGGCACATCTCCGGCAGCCAACAGACTATGGCCGCAGGGTACAAGGCTACCATGGAACGCGCCCGGCGAACGGCACGCTGGCGCGGTACCGACGGCACGCACGGCCGCCCTTCCTTGACGCGCACCCCGGCGATGACGCCCGCCTGGCCCGGCATGATGCGGATCACGCCGCTGGTCGGCAACAGCACGCCTTGCGATTGCGCCTTGCGCGTGGTGCTGAAGAAGATGAAGAGGGCGACGATGGCCAGCGCGATACCCAGGAACAGCCAGGTCAGGAACCGGCGGCTGACGGGCCGCACCAGCAATACCGTACCGTACTGCTTGTTACCTAGATGCTCAATGGATTGCTGGCGGAACAGCGCGTGCATGGGCGGGCTGCGGCTTGATGCAGTAGCGTTGGATTGATCACGCAAAATAGTTTTTTCGGATAGTAAGCCCAGACACGGATTGACCTCGCTAGGGAAGCACTGATTAATCCAACTTCTCGGAATTTACCTCTTTAAAAATCAAATACTTACGCGTGGTTTCAGGAAGGAATCCGAATTAATCTGCGCTTACTTAACACTGGAAACTTCGCCTGATAAATGCCGTTCATTTTTAGGTGAACGGCATTCGTGTACGGGCTGTACTTTCACTAAACCTATTTCAAATTGGCATTTTTTCGTCGTGTTGAATTAAAAGAAGTTGCGAATGCAATAATATTAAAAAATATTAAAGTTGACAAAAAATTTAAGCCATTAAAGTTTGGCGGAGAGGTCATTGCCCATGCAACCATGCCGCCAGCAGTACCAAAGGAAAGTGACTTTAAGTAATTCATATTATTTTTGCATAACGGGTGGGCGAGGAGTTGCTATCGCACCGGCAATTGCACCGCCAATTGCACCAAATACTATGCCAAATGCTCCGCCGCGCGAACCTGCGATCCCGCCACCGATCATTCCGCCCATGATCGCGTCATGTCGCGGATCCGTTACAACTTTCGAACGGTCTGGAGCCCTGCCGCCCATGCCGCCGGATACAGCGTCAATTTCAAAATCACCAAGTTGAATCATAATTTCCTCAATAAGAAATTTAATAAAATCTACTGAATAGAAATATTTCATCCACGATCTAATCGTATGGCGGGACTCTCATCCGGCAAATAGGATTACTCCTAAACTAGGTGACTGTTCAGCAGTAGTGAGGATACTGGATAGGAGTGTTGGTGAGCGTCTGACTACTACACAAATCCCCTGTCAACGGTGATCCTCCTGTAATTCATCAGGTCTACGCTTTGGAAGCCGTTTCCACCGTCTTCCCTGCTTCTTCGCTGTTCTCCCGAATGATCTCGCGCACTTCCTTGATGTGCTCCCACGCCAGATTCGCCGCCCGCTTGGCGCCGTGCTTGCTCTTGTAAAGATGCTCCAGCGTCTTGAGCGTGCCGGTGGCCCCGGCTTGCTCCTGTCCCGCCATTTTCTTCTTCGCCGCCCCGTCCCCCCGACTAGATCGGGTCTGGCCTGTCTATTTCCCCTGCCCTGCAGAGACTTCAACCGCGCGCTAGCAAAAGCTGGCCTTCCCTAGCCATAACTGCCGGCGCAGGATGGTTTATCCGAACGAGGCAGCAGCAGAGCGCTTGCTTTTGCGCGCTATAGCAGCACGGTTGGCTACGATAAACTAGCCCGTCATCTGCTTCGTGCGCGCGGCCAGAGGGGGACTTTGGGCATTCGCGGTGGAGTTGCGCTCATGGCCGGCGCGACATGGCACCAGACGGTGTCACGCCAAAACAGAAGCTTGCCATGGCCGCTTAAGCAAAAGCGTAAGCCCAGCAGCGTATTGATCCGACCTTCAAATGGCTGGTGACCGACTAACCGCTTGGTGAGAGCAATTTTAAATCACCAGCTGATAGACCAAGACCAAACCTGCCAGACATCCAGGGTTGTCGGCGCGATGACTATTCCCCCCGCAGTTCTCGGGTGGCTTTCACAAGATCTCTAGAAGGTGGCAGGCCGAACAAGCGAGCATATTCCCGGCTGAACTGATTAGGGCTCTCGTAGCCAACACTGAACGCAATCGAAGTTGCGCTGCCTTGGCCGGAGATGAGTTGTGAGCGCGCATGTAACAAACGTAGACGTTTTTGATATTGTAATGGGCTCAATGCCGTCACCGCTTTAAAATGGCGATGGAATGCAGAAACGCTGAACGCCGCCATCTCAGCGAGTGCCTCCACCTTTATCTGTTCGGTAAAGTTACGACGTATCCAGTTGATTGCCACACTAATACGTGAAAGTGCCGTGTCAGGCGATGCAATGTCTCGTAGCATCCAACCAAGAGGCCCCTGAAGCACACGAAACAATATCTCACGCTCATAAGCAGGAGCGAGCACTGCTATCTCGTCCGGCCGTTCCATTAGTCGCAGCATACGGATCCACGCGTCGAGCAGCTCACCATTGACCGGCGCAACCGAGAATCCTGAACCAAACAGCGTACTACATACCCGCACCGGCAAGTCACGGATAAGCGCAGCGACGATAGCGGGATCAAGCGTCAAGCTAACAGCCAGATACGGTTCGCCTGTCGCGGCAGGATGTACAGCACCCAATGCAGGGAGATCCACTGACATCACAAAGTAGGTGGCCGGATCATAATGAAAAGTGCGGTCGCCAATCGTCATCGTTTTCGATCCCGTCAGTATCAAGTTGACCATTGGATCGTAGACGGCAGCAAGCAGATGCTCCGGAATCTCGCCCTGCACCATGGCGACACGTGGGATGCCGGTTTCGGTGCGGCGATTCTCGGCCCCTGCGGCCAGCGCTCTCAATTCTTGCATTTGCTGTTCCATGTTGAAACCCTAACAGGGGCCATCCCCGGATGCAATGGGAAAGCAGAAATAGGCAAGTATTGAGGAGGATCGGGTGAGTCCGTTGCTGGCGGCAGTCTTACCATGGATCTCACTAATCTACTGGAGGAATCGAATGAAGATTGTCATCGTGACAGGCAGCAGCCGTGGTATCGGCGCCAGCACTGCACTGGAATGCGCCAAGCGCGGCATGGGCGTGGTCGTCACTTACAACAGCAATCCGGAAAAAGCGGAAGCGGTCGTGCAAGCCATCACCGGGATGGGCGGAAAGGCGGTTGCGCTGAAGCTGGACGTTGGCAACAGCCAATCGTTCGCCGATTTCCGCCAGGCGTTGTCTGGCCAGCTGGCCGCCGTCTGGGGCCGAAACAGCTTCGACTTCCTTGTCAACAACGCCGGCCACGGGCTGTATGCGCCGATCACTGAGGTCTCCGAGGCGCAGTTCGACGGTCTGTTCAACATCCACCTCAAGGGGCCGTTTTTCCTGACTCAGGCGCTGCTGCCGCTCATCGAGGACGGCGGCCACCTGGTCAACATCACCAGCGCAACGAGCCGGGTAGCTACGGCTGGCGTGGCGCCGTATGCCGCTTTCAAGGGTGGTCTGGAGGTACTTACGCGCTACATGGCCAAGGAATTTGGCGCGCGCCGCATTCGGGCCAACTCGATCGCGCCGGGTGCGATCCGTACTGAGCTGGGCGGTGGACTGACACCGGAATTCGAGGCTATGCTGGCGGACCAAACGGCGCTCGGCCGGGTCGGTGAGCCGGAAGAAGTCGGCGGTGTTATCGCCAGCTTGCTGTCCCATGAGAACCTCTGGATCAATGCTCAGAACATCGAAGTCGCGGGTGGCTACATCATCTGAATCAAGGAGAACGCATCATGCTCGATCACGTTTTTATCTGCGTCAGCGATATCGCTTGCTCGATTGCCTTTTACGAAAAAGCACTGGCGCCGCTGGGCATTGCCCATGCACTTGACTACAACGGCCGCCAAGGCCCGGCAGGTCACCCGGACCTGAAGGGTTTCGGCGCCAACGGCCGCGTGTTCTTCTGGCTGCGCGAAGGTACGGTGGACGGCCGCGCCGCCCATGTGGGCTTCGTCGCCGATAGCCAGCGCATGGTCGACGCGGCCTTTTCCGCGGCGATGGCCGCCGGCGCCACCGAAATCCATCCGCCCGGACCGCAGTTGCACTATGACCCACGCTATTACGCCGCGCAGGTGCGCGACCCGGATGGCTATAGCCTGGAATTCGTCTACAAGGAATGGCAGCACTGATATGAAGAAATTAATGATTTATGGCGCGACCGGCTACACCGGCCGCATGGCGGCGCAGTACGCCGTAGCGGCAGAAACGCCGCTTATCCTTGCTGGACGTAATGAGGCGACGCTCGTTTCAATGTCCGCGATGCTCGGCCTGGAGTACCGCGTTTTCGCACTCGAAGACACCGCACTGGTTGAATCATCACTCGGCGATGTCGGTGTCCTCCTCAATTGCGCAGGTCCGTTCGCAAGGACTGCCAATGTTCTGATGCAAGCCTGTATTCGCCAAGGTGTGCACTATCTTGACGTCGCCGCAGAACTCGACAGCTATCGTCTGGCCGAAGTGCTCGACGGCGAGGCTAAAGCCGCAGGTGTGATGCTACTGCCGGGCAGTGGCGGCAGCGTGGCAATGCTGGGCTGCCTTGCCGGACACGCCGTCGCAAAGGCAAATAATCCATCGAGCATTCAAGTGGCCATGCATGTATCAGGTGGTTTGTCGCGAGGATCGGCCGTCAGCGCCATGGGCAGCGTCACCTCAGAGACGCTTGCGCGCCACGGCGGAGGACTGGTTGTGCGGCCGCACGGAGCGGTCCGAAAACTCGACTTTGGCAAGGGGGCAGTGGATTGCTTTCAGGTCACCCTTCCCGATCTGATTACGATCTGGAAGTCAACTGGCATTCCTGACATTGAAACGTTCGTCCTCGTTACCGGTGACGGATTCCCTCAAGGTGATCTCTCGGCACTGCCGGATGGGCCGAGTGAGCAGGAACGGTTGGCCCATCGTTATCAGGCCGTCGCCGAGGTCACCAGTTCAGATGGCAGTGTTGTCCGCTCGGTGCTCGACACAGTCAACGGCTACACGTTCACCGCTACTGCCGCCGCCGAGACAGGACGGCGCGTTCTCGGCGGCGAGTACCGTTCTGGTTTTCAGACCCCTGCAATGCTTTTCGGCAATGGTTTTGCCGAGACCATCGCCGACACCACGATCGTCGATGCTTGAGGAGCATTCCATGGAAAAGCTAATTAATCAATTTATACGACTCGCCAATGCCTTTGACGTCGAAGGAACGTTGGCTCTCTTCACGTCCGATGCGGTCATCGAAGACGTTTCGGTTGGCAATGTTTTCGCCGGCATCGAAGGTATTCGTCGCTACCTCGAACAATTCTTCGTCGGTTATAACACTGCGAGCAAGTTGTTGTCGCTAGAGCAACCACACAACCTGGTGGCGCTTGTTCGCGTTGACTTCACCGGCACCTTTGGCCACGAGATTGGGTCTCTCCGAATCCAGGCCAACGCCGCCGGTCTGATCGAACACATCGACGCCGATCTCGAGTAACCATTAGAGAAAACAATGATAGGTGCCTTCAAGGGTGCCGATGCCGGGACTGGCTGCATTTCGCAAGCCGCCGGTTCAGCAAAGGAATTACTTATGACCATGTCACCATCACTTGCCAACGAGGTCGCAGACCGGCTTGCGGTAGTCGATACTCTGTACCGCTTCGCCGCTGGCATCGACCTTCGAGACAAGAACCTTCTATCGTCCGCACTGGCAGAAAATGCCATGTCGGACTTTCGCCCAGCTGCCGCCAAGGCCGGGTTTGAATATCCGGTGATCGAGGGTAGAGACTATATCGTTGCTGCCCTCACCGCCTCTCTCGCGACGTTGGATACGACTCACTCCGTGACCAACCCACGTGTCACCATCGACGGCGACACAGCGCGACTGGATGGGCTCGTAGAGGCCCACTATGACGGCACAGTTGGTTACGATAAACCACTACAGGGAGTGGCACGCAAGCACACACATTGATTCCAGCAGGGGGGACAGATGCGCTCGTATCTGTTTCTAACGACGCCATCAATTCGGCACTTGAATGGCTTGGTGTTTGGCCTCTCGATGGCAAAGACCGGTTTGATACAGTTGGGCTTGGCAAGCATCGAGAAACCGATTCATGGGTGGTCGGCACCACCCCCTAACGTCCGCTTCGGGGCGGAAGCAGACAGTACCATTGAATCGCTGCCAGTAGCTTAGACTCTTCTGATCCGTGGTTCTCGGTATAGTGGTCAGCACATCATCTGCTCGAGCACTGGCTGATATCTGGGATGTATGACGCTGGCGGTGAACTGGAACTGGCGATCACGGGCGGCCCGACGTGGAACTTGGCAGCACTTGCCGCACTATCATGTCGATGCCAGGCGCCAAACGGAGCTAGCGTGGTAGCGCATAGGCGACGATATAGTCGCCCTTCTGCGTAGTCGCGGAGTTTCCACCTGCACTGATGGCGACGAACTGGCGACCGCTACGCGGTGACAGGTAGGTCATCGGCGTCGCCTCCGCGCCTACCGGTAATTGCACGCTCCAGCGCTCCGCCCCTGTGCGCACGTCGAAAGCACGCAGCCGGAAATCCTGGCTTGCACCGATGAATACCAGACCTGAGGAAGTCGTCAATGGTCCGCCGCGCGTGGGCATGCCGATCGGGATCGGCATGCGGGTGGCGATGCCCAAGGGGCCGGTTTCCTGCGTGGTGCCTAACGGGACCGACCAGACGATCTGGCGCGTTGTCAGGTCGATCGCTGTGAGCGTGCCGTATGGCGGCTGCTGACAGGGAATGCCCAGCGGCGACAGGAACCGTCGCTGCTCGACGCCCCACGGCGTACCCGCCTGGGGCGCACTGCCCTCGTGCCCGCCATCGGCCTGCACCTTGCGGTCATAGTCTTCACGCCGTACCAGCTTGTTGGTCACGGCAACGCGGGTATCGTTGACGATCAGGTAGCCCAGGTTTTCGGCAATGCTGACGGAACCCCAGTTCATGCCGCCCAGCCAGCTTGGATACTGGATGGTCTGGCGTTCGCCAGGCGGCGTGAAGATGCCTTCGTAGCGCGACTGGAGAAACGCCACGCGGCACGCCAGTTGGTCGACCAAGGTCAGTCCCCACATGCGCGCTTCGCTGAGCGGCTCGGTGCCGATGGACGGCATGCCCACCGAAAACGGCTGGGTGGGCGCAAGCCGGTCGTCGGCCATGCCGCCCTGCGGTACGGGGCGCTCCTCGACAGTTGCGACTGGCTTGCCGTTGCGGCGGTCGAGCATGAAAATTTCGCCGCGCTTGGTGGTCTGGATCAGGGCCGGGATGACGCCGCCGTGGCCGTCGGCGACATCGTACAGCGCCGGCTGTGATGGCACGTCATAGTCCCACAAGTCATGGTGTACGGTCTGAAATCTCCAGCGCTCCCGGCCCGTCGCAATGTCCAGCGCGACGACCGAGGACGAATAGCGGTCGCTGGCCGCGCTGCGATGACCGCCCCAGAAATCGGGCGTCGAATTGCCGGTCGGCAGATAGATCAGACCCAGCTTCTCGTCAAACGAGGGGATCGACCAGACATTCGGCGTGCCCGGTGTGTACGAGCCGCCTTCCGGCGGCAGTCGGGTGATGGCCGGATTGCCCAGGTCCCAGGCCCAGGCCAGGGCGCCGCTGCGTACGTCGAACGCGCGCACCACGCCAGACGGTTCGCCCACCTTCTGGTTGTCCCACACCAGCCCGCCAACGACGATCAGATCACGCACCACGGTTGGCGCGGCAGTGGGAAAATACAGCTCGGGATTCGGATTTTGCATGCCCGGGCGCAGGCTGACCACGCCATGCTCGCCGAAATCCTCGCAAGGTTTGCCGCTCGCGGCGTCGACCGCGACCATGCGCGCATCGACCGTGGTGGCAATGATGCGGCGCGTGCATGCCGGCGCCGACGCGGCCGCAGGTGCCCTGCCATCGGCGCCGGCATCGTGATACGCCACGCCGCGGCAGCGCGGATAGACCTTATTCGGCGCGGCATGGGAATCGAAGCGCCAGCGCTCTTTGCCCGTCTCGGCATCCAGGGCGAAGATTTTGCTCGACTGGGTGCAGCCATACAGGGTGCCGTCGATGTGCAGGGGCGTCACCACGTGCGCCGCGCTGCCGCTGGGAATCTCGCCCGTGCGGTAGGTCCAGGCGACTGTCAGGCTGGCAACGTTGGCGGGCGTGATCTGCTCAAGCGGCGCGTGCCGGGTGCCGGATGCGGTACGTCCGAAGTACGGCCAGCTTGCCGCCGTGACCGTGCCGACAGCCATGCCCGCCACCGGTGCCGGTGTCAACTGTACCGTGGCAAGAGGACGCGGCTGCAAGCTGGCATAAAAAGTCAGGCCCAGCGCAATTGCCAGGGCTGCGGCCAACAGCTGGGCCGGGCGGCGCCGGAACGCGTCACCGCCCCGATGGAAGGCCGGCATGAGCAGCAATAGCAGCAGAGCCAGCACCGCCATGGCGAACAGGCGCGAAAACAGGGGCCAGAAAGCGAACCCTGCTTCCCACAGCGACCAAGCGACCGTGATGGCGAACACGGCAAGGTACAGCGCAGCTCCCAGCGGGCTCCGCCGAACAATGAGCCAGCCGGCCAACGCCAGTGCCAGCCCCGCCGGGGCGAAGAACCAGGAACCGCCGAGCGCTATGAGATACACCCCGCCGGCCAGCATGGCGAACCCGTACAGCAGGATCAGCAGGCCCAGCAAAATCAACGCTGGCACGGCTGCTTTCATGGTTTTTTCAGTCGACATGTATATTCTCCGCTTCATTCATGGGATTGTTTTCCGGCCGCCCGCATGGGCCGCGCCACCTCACCGCTACTGCACTGGCGATGTAATCGCGTGCCGCTTCCCTGCCCGGCCAGACAGAAACAGCCACGCGCACAGCATGCTGGCGACGCACATCCAGGCGATGACGTTCAAGGTCGAGCGGGCGCCTGCGAACGTGCCCACCAGTACGGAGCCAACCATGCCGGTGCCGTACTGCACGCTGCCAAGCAGCGCCGAGACGGCACCAGCGCCCTCGTCGAAATGGTTCAAGGCGCCGGCAATGGCATTGGCGCTAATGAAACCGTTCGCCGCCACCACAAAAACCAGGGGAATGGCGACGCCGCCCAAGTCGCCCCAGCCTTCGAATGCGTCGAGCGCGGCAACGGCGCCTGCCAGGGCCGCCATGCCGGTCCCGAAACGTATCAGCGCGTCGGCGGAAAAGCGTTTCAGGAGCTGCACGTTGATCTGGTTGGCCAGCATGATCCCCGACACGCCTGCAGTGAAGAGCATGCCGTACCATTGTGGCGATACATGAAAATAGGCAATGTAGAGGAACGGCGAACCTGCCACGTAGGCGAAGCAGGCGCCGAAATAGCATCCGGCAACGCCGGCATAGCCAAGCAAGGCGCGATGGCGCAGTAATTGGCCATAGGCGCCCAACGCTGCCGATAGCGGTGCGCAAGTGCGCCGCGCCGGGGGCAACGTTTCCGGCAACCATGACAGTGCCGCCAGAGTGGCGCCGCCGAGCGCCGCCAGCGTCCAGAAAATCGCCCGCCACGACGCCACGTGCAGGATCAGGCCGCCTACGCTGGGGCCGAGCAGCGGCGCCACCGCCATCACCGTCATCAGGGTCGACATCAACCGCGCCGCGCGCGGGCCCCGGTACAAGTCGCGCACCATGGCCCGGGCGATGACCACGCTGGCGCTGGCACCGGCGGCCTGCACTGCGCGCCAGCAGACCAGCGCGCCCACCGAACCCGACATGGCACAACCCGCGCAGCCAAGGATAAACACCAGCAGGCCGCCAGCGACCGGCAGGCGCCGGCCATGGCGGTCGGACAGCGGCCCCCATGCCAGCTGACCCAGGGTGAAGCCGGCCAGGTAGGCGGCAATGCTCCACTCCATGTGCCCGGCATCGGTACCCAGCGCCTCGGCCATGGACGGCATCGCCGGCAGATACAGGTCCGTCGAGATCGACGCAAACGCCATCAGGACGCCGAGTATCGCCACCGTGCGCAGCGACTGCGGACCGCTCGCTACCCTCCAGTGTTGCGTTGCCCCCGCCATGTCATTTCCCCCTGACTGTCATCAGCGGACGATGTTAGTCAGGTCCTGAACATTGATCAATTCGGGTAAAGCGCATGCACTTATGAAAATGACTCATGAAACGAGCTGCCAGGCGGATCCAGGCCCTTACGTTTGCTCAGGACGGTAGCGCAAGGCCTCGACCACCAGTTGCATTGCCCGCGACGATTGCCGGCGGCTGGCGTAATACACGTGCAGGCCCGGCACGCGCGGATACCAGTCCTCCATGACGCGGCGCAGGCGGCCGGTCGCCACGTACGGCTCGGCGAGGTCCGTCGGCACGTAGGCAAGGCCCATGCCGGCCAGGGCCGCATCGAGGATCTCATAGGCGCCATTGAATGCGTACTGCCCCTCGACCCTGACCTGGATGGCGCGCTCGTCTTTTTCCAGTTCCCAGACATAAAACGCATCATGCGTCGGCAGGCGCAGATTGATGCAGTTGTGCATCATCAGGTCCTGTGGCGTCATCGGCGCTTGCCGTCCGTCCAGATAAGTGGGCGCGCCGACGATCGCCATCTGCAGGTCAGGACCGATGCGTGCTGCGATCATGTCCTTGGCCACCTGGTCGCCATGGCGCACGCCGATGTCATAGCGTTCGGCAACAATGTCAGCCAGGCCGTAGTCGTTAATGATCTCTACCCGGATTTGTGGATAGTCACGCAGGACGGGTGCCAGGCGCGGCAGCAGGATGGTGCGGGTGGCGTAATCGGTCGAGGTGATGCGGATGCTGCCGGCCGCCTTGTCGCGAAACTCGGCCACCGCAGCCAGTTCTGCCTCGATGTCGTCGAAGTGCGACGGCACGCTTTGCAGCAAGCGCTCGCCTGCCTCGGTGGCCGAAACGCTGCGCGTGGTTCGTGTCAGCAGGCGTACGCCGAGCCGCGCCTCAAGGGCACGCACGCTGTGGCTCAGGGCAGACTGCGAGACGCCCAGCTGCGCCGCAGCGCGCGTAAAGCTGTGCTCGCGCGCCACCGCAATAAAGAAAAGCAGATCGTTGAAATTGTTTGTGCGCGCCATTTATGATTCATTTTCATAAGTATTTGCCGATTATAGCCACTAGTCGCATCAGCGCCTTGTCCCTATAGTAAATAAGACATAGCGGCGGTTTCGCCGACTCATTTATAGAGGACACTCCATGGAACTGAAACGTGCAGCAACGCTTCTCACGGTCGCGGGTCCCGAGGCCTGTTTTACTGGCCAGGTACGTGTACAAATGCTGAGTAACCCGGCGGCGCCCGCCCGTACCTCGTGCGGCAATGTGACCTTCGAGCCTGGCGCCCGCTCTGCGTGGCATACCCATCCGCTGGGCCAGACGCTGATCGTTACGGCCGGTTGCGGCTGGACCCAGTGCGAAGGCGGGCCGATCGTGCAGATCCAGGCTGGCGACGTGGTCTGGTGTCCGCCTGGCCACAAGCACTGGCATGGCGCCACGCCGACCACGCCCATGACGCATATCGCGGTGCAGGAAGCACTCGACGGCGTAGCGGTGGTCTGGCTGGAGAAAGTCACGGACGCGGAATATGCCGTCGGCCTGCCTGTCGAGTGCGCCGACCATGCCCGCTAATCGCATGATGATATCCTACGCAACACCTGCCATCGCGGCCTGTCTGAGCCTGGGTGCCTGCGCCCCCATGCCGCAGCACACAACGGCGTTTGGCGCCCGGCACGCGACCACGCTGGAGGACATGCAGGCAGTGTCGCCGGGCCTGGCCCGCTACACCACGGACACCGTGCATGGTGGGCTATGGGCGCGCCCGCAGTTGTCGCCACGGGACCGCAGCGTCGTCACGCTGGCCGTGCTGATTGCCCGCAACCAGTCCATCGACTTGCCCTATCAGCTGGACCTGGCGCTCGACAATGGTGTCACGCCAGGCGAAGTCTCCGAAATCATCACCCATCTGGCCTTTTACTGCGGCTGGGGCAATGCCACAGCCGCCGTGACGGCGGCCAGCCAAGTGTTCGCACAGCGCGGCGTCGGGCCGGCGCAACTGCCGCCGGCTCGGCCTGAACTACTGCCGCTCGACCTGGAAAGCGAGGCGCAGCGCGAGGCCGCCGTGCTGCAGAGCGTCGGTGCCACGGCGCCGGGCGTGGTGGAATACACCACCGACGTGTTATTCCACGACCTGTGGCGGCGTCCAGGCCTGGCGCCGCGCGACCGCAGCCTGGTGACGGTCAGCGCGCTGGTCGCCAACGGTCAGGTGGCGCAATTGAGCTACCACCTGAACCGCGCGTTGGATAACGGCTTGACGCAAGAGCAGGCGTCAGAGGCGATGACCCAGATGGCGTTCTACGCTGGCTGGCCCAGCGTCTTTTCGGCACTGCCCGCCGTCAAGCAAGTGTTCGCGCAGTATCCCCATTAACAGAAAGGAAAGCGCATGCCATTTCACCTCCCCGCCAGTGTCGCCCTGCTTGTCTCCGCCTTGCTGTACGCGCCACTCGCCGCCAGCGCGCAAGCGCTGCAGCAGGAGATTTCACCAGCAGCAACGCGTCCGACCATCGACGCGCCGGCACGCTTTTTTACGGGCCGGGTGCGCATCACGCCCCTGTTTGAGCCGACCCGAGAGGCACCGCTCACCGGCGGTTTCGTCACATTCGAGCCGGGCGCGCGGTCGGCCTGGCATACCCACCCCACCGGCCAGCGCCTGGTGATCGTGGCCGGCACCGCCCGGACCCAAGCGTGGGGCGGACCGGTGATCGAGCTGCGGCCCGGTGACGTGCTGTGGTGCGCTCCCGGCGTCAAGCACTGGCACGGCGCCACGCCATCGGCGCCCATGACCCATCTGGCGCTGACCGGCACTGTCGATGGCAACAACGTCGTCTGGATGGAGCAGGTCAGCGACGCACAGTACGGTGCCAGCATGCCGCAGGTAGGCCGATATTAATTCTTACATGATATGTGAACTATGGAAAATCAAAACAAGGCGCTGGTCTGGAAACTCAGCTTTGGTATTTTTGGCATCCTTACCACGGAACTGGGCGTAGTCGGCATCCTGCCGCTGATCGCGGACACCTTTCACGTCAGCGTGACGCAGGCGGGATGGCTGGTGAGTATCTTCGCGCTGGGCGTGGCGCTGGCGGGACCGGTCATGCCGCTGCTGTTCTCCGGCGTCAACCGGAAAACAGCCATGTTAGGGGTGCAAGGTATTTTCGTACTCAGCAACCTGGTCTGCATGGTGACAGACAATTTCACCGTGCTGCTTCTGGCGCGCCTGATTCCCGCGCTATGCCACCCCGTCTATTGCACTCTGGCCTTCACCATCGCTGCAGAAACCGCAGGCCCGCGTGACGCTTCCAAGGCTGTGGCCAGGATCATGATGGGTGTCTCGGCTGGCATGGTATTCGGGGTGCCGATAAGCAGCTTGATCGCAGGCGCGACCTCGTTTTCCGCCGTCATGCTATTCTTCGCCGCCGTCAATGCGGTCGCTTTCATGCTCACCCTGCTGGCCATGCCGTCGATGCCGGTGGGCTCCAGGGTTGCCTACGGCACGCAGCTGAGCCTGCTGCGTAGCGGCCTGACGTGGATTTCCCTGGCTACCGTGGCCTTGATCGCTGCCTCGATGGCCAGCGTGTACAGCTACGTGGCCGACTATCTGAAAAACGTCGCGCAGCTGGCGCCACACACGCTGAGCCTCACCCTGCTGCTGTTCGGCCTGGCCAGCATCTGCGGCAATCCTGTGGCGGGCCGGCTACTGAGCACGAACCCGCTGCGGGCCGTGTTTCTCTTCCCGTTCGTGCTGGGCGTCATCTATATCTCCCTGTATTTCGTCGGAGCCTCCACCTTGACGATGCTCGTGTTGGCCTGCCTCTGGGGGCTGGTCTACGGCGCCGGGAACAATTTCCAGCAATACTGGATCGCCTCGGCTCTACCCGACAGCCCCGAACTGGCGACGGGCCTGTTTCTGTCCTTCGGCAATATCGGGATCACTCTGGGTACCACGATCGGCGGCATGTTCATTGCTGGCATGGGTATCCGGTCGATCATCTTGGGTGGCCTGGTCTTCCTGGCGCTGACCTTCGCGTCCATCCTTATCCGCAACTTGATGCTGAGGCAGATCCCAGCGCCGGTGCTTGCCGCGAAATAAGCCACAACGTGCTGGTCACCAAAGGCCGCGTGCCGAATAGCCCCGATTCAATGACTGCGACTGCGGCCTGCCGCGCTACCACTTGCAGCGAGCGCTCGACGCCTCGCGCTCTGCCGGCTAGGCCTCAGTTCGAGCTGTGCTGTATTTGGCGGCGCTGGTAGCGATGATCTTGCCGCGGCATAACCGGTACAGCCTATCGGCAATAATGTCTTTGCCTTAGTGTTGACCACCCGCTGCCACATTTTTAGCACGGGCCAAGTCAACAGAGCGTCCCAGGCAGACTCCACCAAACAGGCAATAGGTGAACGCCTCGGAATTTTCCCGTGCTTCCTTAGCACTGTCGAAGAAACGATTACCTAATTCTTTCCAAGCATCACTTTCAGTGGGAGCTGAAAGTGCATTCAGGGCATTAACAACTTCTTCGAGCACTCTTTGGGTGCGGGTATCGACGTGCCCGAATGGCGAACGCAGTACCCGCAAATACGCTTCCAAAGCTCCGCGCATTCCTCTTGAATCAACAGAATGGTGAGTACACCATGTTATGTAGCCCAGTGGGCATTTTCGAGGACATCACCATGAACTACCCAGCTCCCACCCATTTGATCGTCACGCGTGATTACGGCGAAACCAACAGGAAGTTGCTGGCCAAGGAGGCCGCCGCCGATCTGACACGCGTCGAATCAGCGAGCCGCAAGGTCAATATCACGCTCGCAAGTCCAGAAGGCAAGCGTTTGTACTTGCGCTGCTTCTACGTATCCCAAGCGAATTTCCATTTTATTTCCGTCTTTGCCAGGATGAAATTACCAGCCGAGGATGTCGATCAAGTGGAGCAGGAATTGCGCACCATGCTTGACGCGCGCATTGTCCTTGCCAACCAGCGGATCGTCGCCTTCGAGAAACTGTGCCATCAACATGGCATTGCCTTCTGCACCGGCATGCGCCCATCCGAATACATCGCGCTGCAATGGGCGGCCGTGGACGAGCCGCACCACCAGGTCAGCGTGGCCGGCGCATTCGTCGACGGAGAAATGAAGGATCGTGCCAAGACGCTAAGCGGCTTGCGCACGATCGACATGCGCTGCGGCGCACTTGACGCGCTGCAGGCACAGCGTGCCCTAACGGGCGCTGGCGCCGGGACGGTATTCCTGCACCCGCGCAGCAGAAAGCCGTGGCAGGGAGACAAGCCCATCTACAATTGCTGGAAACGCATCATAAAGGCCAGCGGTGTACGCTTCCGCAATCCCTACCAGACGCGCCACACTTTCGCCTCCAACCTGCTCATGCTCGGCGCGCTGCCGCTGTACGTCGCTACGCAAATGGGCCATGCAGACACGACCATGATCGTGCGTACCTATGGCAAATGGATAGCCGCGGGGCTAGACCATGGACGCAGGGAACGGCTGCTGAGCCTGTATGCACAGACGAATCCGCTGCGGGCAGATGAATTCCCGAAATACAATTAAAAATACCCAACAGCCCCTCCCTCCGTATGGCCGCTATCGCCCCGAAGCGGACGTTAGGGGGTGGTGCCGACCACCCATGAATCGGTTTCTCGATGCTTGCCAAGCCCAACTGTATCAAACCGGTCTTTGCCATCGAGAGGCCAAACACCAAGCCATTCAAGTGCCGAATTGATGGCGTCGTTAGAAACAGATACGAGCGCATCTGTCCCCCCTGCTGGAATCAATGTGTGTGCTTGCGTGCCACTCCCGCCGAAAATCTCTGCCTCCACATAAGCAACTGGTCCGTGAACACTAAGCGCTGAACATAGGCCACGTAGGGCTGGCGGTAGCTCCTCGATGCCTTCATCTGTCAGCGGTAAAAAAGGGAGACCCAGGAGCTTTCTTGCCGTACTCCCAAGGGCAATCATTTCTATGCCCCCATCGAGCTGGAGCACTTCCATTCCATTGGCCAGCTCCGCGGCAAAAGTCCCTTGTGCAGCAAGGATGGCTTGAATCGAATAACTCATACGTGTGGCGATTAGGTTTTAGATTGTTGACATTGATACGTCTGCTTTTGGCCGAACCCGGCCGTTCTGTCCAGCATAGCAGGTTGTCAGATGGAAAATATAGCGCCCCCTCAAGACAGGATGGATTCGCCGCCGAAAGCCGCTTGTCTGCGTGGCCAATGGCAGCGTGCAAATGGTCAATCGGAAGCTGGCAGGTGACGATGGTCGAGCGGCTACCGTGGCTCTAGCGGCTGTCAGAACTACGTCAACGAGGTAAATCACGGATCGGGGAGACGCTATCCCCGAATAGCACACGCCGCCGGCGAAACGGTGCGCCCTGGATGCATTCCGGTCTGCTGATCCGGTCCATTCGAAAATGACGGAAGTCCTCGCGCGCAGGATCCCAGGCCACTAAATACCAGAGCGGTGGCAAGATGAGCATGGCTTGCGGTTCAACAACTCGATTGGTTACGCCCCCTTTTGCGTCACTATATTGGAAACCCAGGTGCAGCCGCTGGAGAAAAGCTTGCTCGAATGCGGGCAGCAAGGTCGGCTCCATCGCTTTCATATCTGATATATCCACCAGTGGTGAAAGCTGCCCGACATACAGGCAGTCCAGAAACCGGCGCAGGTCGTGCACCTTGTCGGGCGGCAGGGCCTGCTCAATCTTGGCCAGCCCGGCATCTGCAAGACCTGAAAACGGTATATTCATGGCTGCCCGCATTGATGCAACGCTGACAAGCAGCGCAAAGACCTCGGCGACCGAGAGACGCGGCGTGGTCTGAACCGATTGCAAATTAAGTTGCAGGCCACCGCCGCGACCCGGTTCGGAATAAATGACAAAGCCCTCATCGCGCAGCGCGCTGATGTCACGCAACACCGTCCGCCTGGATACGCCAATCTCCTCCGCCAGTGCTCCGACTGTCGAAGTGCTGTTGCGGCGAAGGCTGCGTACGATGGCGTCATGTCGAAGGCGAAGATTCATGTCTCATCCTACCCTTAAATGGTGCCAGTATTTGGCACCATTGGATTTTAATATATCAGTGTTGCCGTCGAAACTGCCGTGCACACCCATTAAACCCGAGGACAGGAAAGAGCGGGCACTCCACAACGGAATGAGTCGCTTGATCACCCGGGACGACCAAATAAAGGAAATACTAATGTCAACCACAACCCATTTTCCCAAGCCTACGTTTGTTCCAATCAACGGCGTGGTACTGGAAGTCTTTGAAGCAGGCCGACAAAATGGCGGAAATCCAATCGTACTCTGTCACGGCTGGCCTGAGCACGCCTTTACCTGGCGCAATCAGATTCCCGCCCTTGTCGCGGCGGGCTACCATGTCATCATCCCCAACCAGCGGGGCTACGGCAATTCGTCCCATCCGGCCGAAGTGACGGACTATGACATTCGAAATCTGTCGGGCGATCTTGTCGCTCTTCTCGATCACTACGGATACCAGGATGCGACCTTCGTCGGTCATGACTGGGGTGCAATGGTCGTTTGGGGGCTGACCCTGCTCTATCCGGACCGCGTAAACAAAGTGATAAATCTAAGCCTGCCTTACCAGGAGCGTGGCGCAAGCCCCTGGATCGAAGTCCTTGAGCAAATCTTGGGCAGCGACTATTACTTTGTCCATTTCAATCGAAAGCCGGGTGTCGCGGACGCCATATTGGACGACAATACCTTCCGGTTCCTGCGCAACCTGTACCGGAAAAACGTGCCACTCAAGGAACCCGAGCCGGGCATGGCAATGATCAATCTGGCCAGAGCAGAAACTCCACTCGGCGAGCCTTTGATGAGCGACAGCGAATTAGCCGTTTTCGTCTCGGCCTTCGAAAAAACTGGGTTCACGGGCAGTATTAACTGGTACAGGAATCTCGACCGCAACTGGCACCTATTGGCGGATGTGGACCCTGTCATCCATCAACCTACGCTCATGATTTATGGGGACCGTGATGTGGTTCTCAAATCAGAAAGACTGGCAAAGTTCGTGCCCAATGTGGACGTGATCAGTTTGGATTGCGGTCACTGGATCCAGCAGGAAAAGCCGGAAGAAACCAACCAGGCGATATTGAATTGGCTGGCACGGCAGAGCTCAATCTGATCGTAGGGCCGGTTCAAGGGCATGTACGCTCTCCGGCCCGGCCGGAGGGCAGGATGGCACGCCGAAAGCTATCAGTGAGTGGTACGCCTTCAAGCGCATGAATTCTATTTCTGAGGAAATCTACGAACACAGCACGAGTCAAACTACCTGCGGCGTAAGCCTCTAGCGAGTTCTCCAGCCGCTCAAGAATCGAAAGATTCGACACGAAATGTCCTTCAATCGCCTGCTGGCGTAAATTACGTTTGACCGTCCGCTTCTGGCCGGTTGCTGTCGTTGGCAGGTTAGGCCCCGAAGCAGCCCTTCCCCGATAAATTATTCATCGACCCAGCAAACACCCGGAAATCGTTCGCCAGTCGCAAGCCAATGATTCAACGCTTCGATAGCCGAAGCGCGCGGAATCGTAGAGTTTTCGTCCACGTCGAACGTATCGCCGTCTTCAATAAACTGAACTGTTGTACCGGATACTGTCGCTTGTAGCCTAGCCGCGTGGAATCCTCGATGCTCACGTATACGTACGTATGCCAGCCCAATCGCATTCAGGAAAATGATGAAATTTCCGTAGTCCGCGTTATGCTTTAGATGGCTCACGATGAGTACGGAATTGGGCACAAGCGACTTCGCAACGAAGGTCCGAACCTCCGCAACTGATGGCACTACGATTTCAGTCTGACCTGAGGCGCCGCTATCAACGGTCAGTTCAACTCTATAGGTAAATGACTGCATCTTTTTGTGAGAAGAAGGTGCTATTGCGTTCAAAGTCGTAATGTCTGCTTCTGGCCGGCTGGAGTCACTCAGCTGATGTCATTGGGGCTTCGCGGAGTATGAACCTGCTCGCCATCTGGTTCCAGCTAGCAGCCCGCCCTTGAAGAAATAACAGCTGTCCATACTCATCCATATTTGAATCTCGGTGAGTTAAGCGTAGCCATTTCTCATAAAATACGTCAAAGTCTTCCTGAGTCATTTGAGGTAAAAACTTATCGGAATAATCAAAGAGGGCAAGGAACTCAGTGTTAGGCCGCAACGATATTGAGCGCAATGGTTCAATGCCGAGCAAACCCATCAGCAACTCCAATTCTTCGTCACCGGCGAGCGTAACCGAGAAAAGCTCGGCACAGGCCGCCGCCATTAAGGCTTCAATCGACAAAGACGCTATGGCACTTGGTTCGTTTGACGATGCGAATAGATAGCTTTGAATTCTCGCCTCCACTAAAGTTGAGATGATATTGACGTCCAGTAGTCCGTCTGCTTCTGGCCGGTTGCCGCCGTTGCCAGGTTCCGCTTGAGGAAATTCACCCCGCTGCAAGCACTATAAATCTTAGAGGCCCATAACAGCCTCGAAGAGATGACGAACCCAATTTCTAAACGCGAGGCGTTTGGACTCTCGTTGCCTCAGCCGATGCATCAACAACGACGTTGCATACAAGGCGATCATAACGGCGCACGCTGCACTGATGATGGCTGTTAAGATCTGTATAGCTGGAAGCATAACCATCTGTCCTCATTCTCACTACGTCCGCTTGTGACCGATAGCGGACGACCTGCATGGCTTAGTGTACGAACTTGTTGGGGGAGGTTGGATAGGCGCTTGAAACCAGCTAGATGCGAAAACGGCCGCAGGAAGCGGCCGTATCATTTTGGGCTGGACAATGGACGAAAATCCCATTGCCCCAGGTTTGCCCCAAGTTCCTATTCAGACAAGATATGAAATCCTAAGTCATTGAATACAAACGAAAAATTTGGTGGGAAGTGCAAGTTTCGAACTTGCGACCCCTGCAGTGTGAATGCAGTGCTCTACCCCTGAGCTAACCTCCCGAAGCGAGGCGAATTATCGCATAGGTGTTGCGGCATCTGCAAGGGCTGGCAAGAGGAAATTTGTCATGGCCCACTTTTTTCTCAGGCGGCCGCTGGTGGGGCCGTGACGGCGGTCCAGATGCACTGGCCCTTGGCGGCCTTGTCGAGGCCGGCGATGGTGGCGGCGTGGGCGGCGAGCTCGTCGGCTGTGGCGCTCTGGAGGATGACTTCAGCCAGGGGCACGATTTCCAGCACGGCGCCGTCGGCGGCCACTTCCACTTCCTCTTCCATGCTCAGGCTGTTTTGCCCGCGCGTCATGGCCAGATAGACGTCGGCCAGCAATTCGGAGTCAAGCAATGCGCCGTGCAGCTTGCGGTGGGCGTTCGAGACGCCGTAGCGGTCGCACAGGGCGTCGAGCGAGTTGCGCTTGCCGGGATGCATCTCCTTCGCCTGCACCAGGGTGTCGATCACGCCAACCACTTGTTCGTGCACGGGCGGCAGGTTCAGGCGCTTGAATTCCGCGTTGAGGAAGCCGATATCGAAGGGGGCATTGTGGATGATCAGTTCGGCGCCGGCGATGTAGGCGCGGAATTCGTCGGCGATTTCCGCGAATTTCGGCTTGTCGCTGAGGAATTCCGTCGTCAATCCGTGGACGGCCAGCGCGCCCTCTTCCGAGTCGCGTTCGGGATTGATGTAATGGTGGAAATTATTCCCCGTCAACATGCGGTTGTTCAGCTCGACCGCCCCGATCTCCAGGATGCGGTCGCCCGTGCGCGGATTCAGGCCGGTGGTTTCAGTATCGAGAACAATTTGACGCATGGCGGATTCATTCGTAAAAGCAAAAAGCGAAGGGCACAGTATAGCAAACCTGTGTGCTGCAATCGCACCCAGACATGTTCGAACGCCCAACAAAACCGTAGCGAGCGGCAGTGATTTGTGGCCGAGAAGCGCAACCGTACTCTAGTACGGTGAGCATCACAGGCCGCAAAGCGCGACGCGCAGTAGGTTTGGTTGGGCGTTCTTAGGCGCGCACGGTTTCCACGCCCAGGTTGGCCAGCTGATCGGCCCGCTCATTGCCCGGATGGCCGTTGTGGCCGCGCACCCAGCGCCACTCCACTTCGTGCACGGCCTGGGCAGCGTCGAGCGCCTGCCACAGGTCGACGTTTTTCACGGGCGCCTTGGCCGCCGTTTTCCAGCCGCGCGCCTTCCAGCCGTGGATCCATTCGCTGATGCCCTTCTGGACGTACTGGCTATCGGTATACAGCACCACCTGGCAGGGACGTTTGAGCGCCGTCAAGGCTTCGATCACGGCCTTCAATTCCATGCGGTTATTCGTCGTATTCAGTTCCCCGCCGTAAATTTCTTTCTTGGCGCCATCGGCCACCATCAGCGCGCCCCAGCCGCCTGTGCCGGGATTGCCCTTGCATGCGCCATCGGCGTAAATCTCAACCTTCGTTTCTACCTTATCCATCTTGCTGTTCCCGCCTTTTATTCGTGACCGGTGCGCCTGCGGGCGCCGTCGCCGGTTTCTTGGTCCACGCCGGACCGATCAAACGCATCCCTTTGACGCGCTTGATCGCCTGCACTATATACACTGCGCCCAGATATGGCCACCAGCGCGCGCCCGCCTTGTCCATGAAGGCGTTGCGGCGCAGCCATTTTTCTGTCCGGCAGGCAGGTGCGTAGCAGCCGAAGTGGCTTTGGCTGACACCCATGTTCAGCAATTTTAACCAGTCTTTCATGCGCGGCATAGAGATCAGCTCGCCCGCCTGCGGCAGATAGCGGCGTCCCGTGATGCGCCCCAGCCCCTGGCGCACGCCCCACAGGCTGGCCGGATTGAAGCCGCAGACGATCACGCGCCCTTCCGGGATCAGCACGCGTTCGACTTCGCGCAAGACCTGGTGCGGCTCGGCAGCAAATTCGAGCACGTGCGGCAAGATCACCAGGTCCAGGCTTTGCGAGTCGAACGGCAGCTCGTCGAAGGCCGACACGAGGGTCAGTCGGCTGCCCTGCGGCGATTGCGACGGCAGGCGCGCATCGAGCAGCCATTTGTTCGGCATGCGGTTGGCGGCCAGCGCATCGAGCTGCGGCAAGCCGATCTGCACGGCGTTAAAGCCGAAGATATCCACGGTCAGGCTGTCGAGGCATTGCTGTTCCCAGGCGCGCACGTAGAGACCGGCCGGCGTCTGCAACCAGCCGTCAAGCGCTATAATGGATTTTTCGGATGCCGCACTGTCCATTCAGTTTTCTCTTTTGCTCATGACACACTCCCCTGAACACGCTTTATCGGTACTTGCCGTGCCCGCCTTTGCCGACAATTACCTGTGGCTGATCCATGACGGCCGCCACGCCGCCGTGGTCGACCCCGGCGATGCGATGGCCATCCTCGATGCGCTGCAAGCCCATCAGTTGACCTTGTCCGCCATTTTACTCACGCATCACCACGCCGACCACACGGGTGGCGTACCTGAATTGTTGCAGCATTTCGCCGTGCCCGTCTTCGGCCCGCGCAATGAGGCTATCACAGCCATCACGGAACCGCTTGGCGAAGGCGATGTCGCCTACGTGGCCGAGCTGGGCTTGCAGCTGACGGTCATCGACGTGCCCGGCCATACCAAGGGGCATATCGCCTATGTGCGCCAGCGCGACGAGCGCAGCGGCGCGCCGTGGCTGTTTTCCGGCGACACCCTGTTTGCCGGCGGCTGCGGCCGCCTGTTCGAAGGCACGCCGGGCCAGATGGCCGATTCGCTGGGCAAGCTGGCCGCCCTGCCCGACGATACCGAGGTATTTTGCGCGCATGAGTACACCTTGTCCAATCTGCGCTTCGCCAACGCCGTCGAGCCGGGCAACGTGGCCTTGCAGGAACGCATCGCCATCGACACGGAAAAGCGCCAGCAAGGTCTATCGACCGTACCGTCGACCATTGCTCTTGAAAAAGCGACGAACCCCTTCCTGCGCTACCGCGAACCGGCGATCTTGACCAGCCTGAAGGTGGAAGGCAAGCTGGCCAGCGACGCTTCGCCCGTGGAAGCATTTGCGGCCTTGCGGATGTGGAAGAATAATTTTTAAGCTTATCCTTCCGCAATAAAAATCCCGGCAGATGCTGATGGCATCGCCGGGATTTTTTTATGCGGTTATTTGATCAGGATCAGATTTCTTCGTACAGCGGCAAGGTCAGGAATTCGGCGAACGATTCCGACGTCGACATTTCCTCGAAGATTTGGCCGGCGCGCACATAGGTCGGGCCGTTGCCGCCTGGCGCATCGCGCTGCACCTTGGCCAGCTCTTCCGGAATCATGGCGCGCACCATGTCTGCCGTCACCTTGCGGCCATCTTCCAGCACGCCCTTGCTGGAACGGATCCACTGCCACACTTGCGAGCGGCTGATCTCGGCCGTGGCCGCGTCTTCCATCAGGTTGTGGATGGGCACGCAACCATTGCCGGCCAGCCAGCTGCCCAGGTAGTGGATGCCCACGTTGATGTTGTAACGCAAGCCCGCTTCCGTGATCGGCGCTTCCGGCTGGAAGTTCAGCAGATCCGACGCCTTCACATCGATGTCGGGACGCTGCTTGTCGATCTGGTTCGGCTTGTCGCCCAACACTTTGGTGAACTCGCCCATGGCCAGTTCGACCAGGCCCGGGTGGGCGACCCAGCCGCCGTCGTAGCCGTCGGTGGCGTCGCGCGCCTTGTCGTTGCGCACGCCGCCCATGGCGATGTCATTCTTTTCCGGATCGTTCTTGATCGGGATCAAAGCTGCCATGCCGCCGATCGCTGGCGCACCGCGTTTGTGGCAGGTTTTCAGCAACAGCAAGGCGTAGGCGCGCATGAATGGCGCCGTCATCGTAACCTTGGCGCGATCGGCCAGGCAGAAATCCTTGTCCAGCTTGAATTTCTTGATGCACGAAAAGATGTAATCCCAGCGGCCCGCGTTCAGGCCCGAGCTGTGTTCCTTCAGTTCGTACAGGATTTCATCCATCTCGAAGGCGGCGAGGATGGTTTCGATCAGCACGGTCGCCTTGATCGTGCCTTGCGGTAAGCCCAGTTCGTTTTGCGTCATGACGAAGATGTCGTTCCACAGGCGCGCTTCCAGGTGCGATTCCATCTTCGGCAGGTAGAAATACGGGCCGGCGCCGCGCGCCAGCTGTTCCTTGGCGTTATGAAACATGAACAGGGCGAAATCGAAAATGCCGCCGGAAATGCGCTTGCCGTCGACCAGCACGTGCTTTTCATCGAGGTGCCAGCCGCGCGGACGCACGACCAGGGTGGCGATCTTGTCGTTCAGCTTGTACGACTTGCCATTTTGCTCGAGCGAAATTGTCTTGCGCACGGCGTCGAACATATTGATCTGGCCCGTGATCTGGTTATCCCAGTTCGGCGTGTTCGAATCCTCGAAGTCCGTCATGTAGCTGTCCGCGCCGGAATTGAAGGCGTTGATGACCATCTTGCGCTCGACGGGACCGGTGATTTCCACGCGGCGGCATTCCAGCGCCTTCGGGATCGGCGCGATCTTCCAGTCGCCGTCGCGGATGTGCGCGGTGTCTGGCAGGAAATCAGGACGCTCGCCCGCGTCCAGGCGCTTGGCCCGCTCCACGCGCACGGCCAGCAATTGCTGGCGGCGCGGTTCGAATGCACGCGTCAGCTTGGCCACCAGCGCCAGCGCTGCCGGCGTCAAAATCTGTTCGTAGCCGGGCTGGATATCACCCGTGATTTGCATGCCTTCTGGAAGTGCGATCGTGTTCTGCGTCATGAAGTTCTCCGGTTTTTAATAAATATAAGCAAAAGTAATCTGGTGATCCAAGTATAAGCGCAAGGACTGCATGGGCAAGCTGGACAGAGGTGCAAAAACACTCTGCCAGGCGGCGCGTTTGTTCTATAGTATTGCACTATAAGGCATGGAAACGAGATTAAAAATCACTTCATCTATGCGTTTTTATCACAAGTGACGAGATAGCGAGCACAGCATATGGGCCAGTTCAGACAAATATCGACCTTCGTGGAAGTGGTGGCCAAGGGCAGCCTGTCGGCCGCCGCACGCGCGGAAGGCATCGCCCCGGCCATGATAGGCCGGCGCCTCGATGCGCTGGAGCAGCGCCTCGGCGTGAAATTGCTGCAGCGGACGACGCGCAAGCTGGCCTTGACGAATGAAGGCGCCGCCTTCCTGGAGGATTGCCAGCGCATTCTGGGGGAACTGGAAGAGGCGGAAGCGGCCGTGGCCGAGCGCAGCGTGAAGGCCAGCGGCCATCTGCTCATTTCCGCGCCGGCCGGCTTCGGGCGCCAGCACGTGGCGCCCTTGATCCCCTCTTTCGTGGCCGAGCACCGCGACGTGACGGTGTCGCTGAACCTGAACGACCGCCTGGTCGACCTGATCGGCGAAGGCATCGACGTGGCCATCCGTATCGCCAGCCTGTCCGATTCCTCGCTGGTGAGCACCAAGCTGGCGGACAACCAGCGCGTGCTGGTCGGCTCGCCCGCCTACCTGAAACGGGCGGGCACCCCGCGCATCCCGGCCGACCTGGCCAAGCACAATTGCCTGGCGATCAGCAGTGAGGGCAGCCAACGGGGCTGGACCTTCCGTGAAAACGGTAAGAACGTGATTTTAAAAGTGGCGGGAAACATGGTGTGCAACGATGGCGAAGTGCTGCACGACTGGGCCCTGGCCGGCAAGGGCCTGGCGTGGCGCTCGATGTGGGAAGTCGGTGCGGAGATCGAATCGGGCCAATTGTTGACGGTGCTGGACCAGTTCGCCGCGCCGGGCAATGACATCTATGCCGTGTTCGCCCAGCGCCGCCATCTGCCGCTGCGCATACGGGCGTTTGTGGATTTTTTACGGCATAGCTATGCGCAACCAGATTACTGGCGCGAAAGAACAATCTAATCACTGCCGGACGGAATCGTAGAGCATCGCTTGCGCGTAAGCCGACCCTGGTGGTGTTGGCAAAATGTATGGGCTGGTGTCGGCTTACGCTGCGCCAAGCCGACCGACACGGCGACGCAAGCACGCCAAACAGAGCACGCAGCCCACGCAAAACACCTGCCTCACGGAAATTCAGGCGAAAAAAAATCCTCGGAGACCGAGGATTTCTTTATTTCGTTTGATCCAGCGTATTAGATTGGCTGAATGTTCGAAGCTTGCTTGCCTTTAGGGCCAGCGGTCACTTCAAAAGAAACGCGTTGGTTCTCTTGCAGGGACTTGAAGCCGTTCGACTGGATAGCCGAGAAGTGAGCGAACAGATCTTCGCCGCCTTCGTCAGGGGTAATAAAGCCGAAACCCTTCGAATCATTGAACCATTTTACGATGCCAGTTGCCATTACAATTTCCTATTTCAGTTAAGTTGGGCTTGCGCCCGTTATATCGTTTGAAGCAAGAAAGAAATGACAGACAAACTGCACTACTACCTCGAATCCAACGATGCCCAATTATACCAACAAAACTGAGAAAAACCATTCTTTCGCAAAATAAACTTGCGAACACTACTTTAATAGCCAAATCCCCGTCTTGCGGCGCCCTGTACCAGCGGCATGGACACACTATATCCTAATCTGCGACGCGGGTGCTTTGCGTTGCATCAAATGAATCATTGCAACCACATCTCTATAGCGTTGTCGCTTATGCGGTGAACTGGGTGGCGGCCGCATCGCGTCCCGCCCAATCCAGTAGCACCACCACCTGCGCCCGCACGGCGGGCCATTCCGTCACCGCTTGCGCGGGGGCATTGAGCATGGCGCGCACCAGTTGTTCGATGCGCCGGCATTCCTGCCCCAGCGCGGCAAAGCCGAAGGTGGCGGCCGAGCCGGCCACCGCGTGCAGCGCGCGGTGCAGCTCCGTCAACGGCTCCAGGCGGGGGCCTTCGCTGTCGCAGCGGCCGCTTGCCTGCGCGATCGCCTGCATCAGGGCCGGCACGCTGGCCGCATACTTTTCGTTCAACGCTCGCAAACGCGTGCGGAAATCCGGGTCGATCAAGGTTGCCATCGTCGCACTCGCCTGACGTAACTTACTTGGTGCCGAAGATGCGGTCGCCGGCGTCGCCCAGGCCCGGCACGATGTAAGCGTGGTCATCCAGGTGCGAATCAAGCGAGGCGCAGAACATCTTGACGTTCGGGTGCGCGTTCTGGAACACGGTCACGCCTTCCGGCGCCGCCACCAGGGCCAGGAAGATGATCTGCTCGTCCGTCACGCCGCGCTTCTTCAGCACGTCGACGGCGTACACGGCCGAATTGCCGGTCGCCACCATCGGATCGCACAGGATGAAGGTGCGCTCGTTCAAGTCCGGCAGGCGCACCAGGTATTCCACCGGCATGTGGGTGGCGGGATCGCGGTACACGCCGATATGGCCGACCCTGGCCGATGGCACCAGGTTCAGCAAGCCATCGCTCATGCCGATGCCGGCGCGCAAGATGGGCACGATGGCCAGTTTCTTGCCGGCGATGACGGGCGCATCGATGGTGACGAGCGGGGTCCTGATTTCGCGCGTCGTCAGCGGCAGGTCGCGCGTGATTTCATAGCCCATCAGCAAAGTAATTTCCTTGAGCAATTCGCGGAAGGTACGCGTCGACGTGTCGTGCTCGCGCATGTGGCTCAATTTGTGCTGGATCAAGGGATGATCGGTAATGAACAAATTCGGGAAGCGTGGATCTTGTTTCATATTGTTTTTCTTTCTCTACTCTCTGGCGCGGCGGCAGGTATGCACCGCAAGCGCGCCGTGCGTCGATAAAATCATGGATTGCAGCATTATCCCAGCCCACAGCCCGCCTGTGGCCGGAATTTTGAAATAATTGCGGATCGCATCCGTCAAGACTCGCGCAGCGCGCGCGCCAGGATGGCCGCGCAATCGGTGCCGGCCGGCAAGCGGCCATACGCCCCGCCCGGCGCCTGCAGCAGGCGCGACTGCAGGAAGGCTTGCGCGACGAACGGCGGCGCATGGCGCAGCAGCAAGGCCGCCTGCACGGCCAGCACGATGCGCTCGGAGAGTTGCCTCGCGCCAAATTCGTCCGTCTGCGGCCCGTCCAGGTCGGCCAGCAGGCGCGCGCGGTAATCTGCAAAGTCGGCGTGATCGCCGGCCAGCGCCAGCTCGGCCGCCAGGGCGTCGCGCGCGGCCGGCGACTTGCCGAAGGCGCGCAAGACGTCGAGGCACATGACGTTGCCCGAGCCTTCCCAGATCGAGTTGACGGGCAACTCGCGGTACAGGCGCGCCAGCGGCGCCTCTTCCACGTAGCCCGTGCCGCCCAGCACTTCCATGGCTTCCGCGCCGAAGCCTGGCCCCCGCTTGCAGATCCAGTACTTGCCGGCCGGCGTGAGCACGCGTGCCAGCATCGCCTGCTGCGCATCGTCCTTTTCATCGAAGCAGCGGGCCAGGCGCAGCGCAAACGCCATGGCGGCCTCGGATTCGAGCGCCAGGTCGGCCAGCACGTTTTGCATCAGCGGCTGCTCGGCCAGCGGCTTGCCGAACACGGCCCGCTGGCGCGCATGGTGCAGCGCCTGCGTCAAGGCGGCGCGCATGATGCCGGCGCTGCCCAGCACGCAATCGAGGCGCGTGTGGCTGGCCATTTCCAGGATGGTGGGAATGCCCCGCCCCGGCTGCCCCACGAGCCAGCCGTAGGCGTTGGTAAATTCCACTTCCGACGAGGCATTCGAGCGGTTGCCCAGTTTATCCTTCAGGCGCTGCACGCGGATGGCGTTGCGGCTGCCGTCGGGCAGGTAGCGGGGCAGGAAGAAGCACGACAAGCCGCCTTCGTCCGCCTGCGCCAGGATCAGATGGGCGTCGCACTGCGGCGCCGAAAAAAACCATTTGTGGCCGACGATGCGCCAGGCGGCGCCGGCCTCTTCGCCGAACATGGCCCGCGCCTCATCCTGCGGCACGGGGGTGGCGCGCGTGGTATTGCTGCGCACGTCGGAGCCGCCCTGCTTCTCCGTCATGCCCATGCCGACCAGGGCGCCCCGCTTCTGTTCCACGGGCAAGGAGCGGGGATCATAGTCGCGCGAGAGTATCTTCGGCAGCCAGCGCTCGGCGATTTGCGGCAGATCAAGGGCCTGGCGCAAGGCCGGCACCGAGGCATACGTCATCGTCACGGGACACTGCGTGCCGTTTTCCACCTGCCCCACCAATAGATAGGCGGCCGCGCGCGCCACCTGGGCGCCGGGGCCGGGCGACGCCCAGGGCGACGCGTGCGCGCCCGCGCCCACGAGGATGGCCATCAGTTCATGCCAGGCCGGATGGAACTGTACTTCGTCGATGCGCCGCCCGGCCCGGTCGAACTGCTGCAGCTCGGGCGTGTGGATATTGGCCAGGCGCGCCAGCGCATACGTCTCGGCGCGGCCCAGCCTGTCGCCCAGCGCGTCGAGTTCCTGCCGCGCCGCGCCGCCGCCCTCGCGCAACAGCGCCTCGATCAGCGCCGGGTCGCAGGCGAACAGGTTGACGTTTTCAAACGGCGTGGCCTGGTTGAAAACTTCATGCGTGTCAAAAGCATTCATGGGGATCTCCCGCGATTTGTTATCATGGCGCCCTTGCCCGCAGCGGACGCGCCGTCAACGCCGTCTGCCAGCCAGACTAGCGCAAAGCGCATGGCGGGGCAAGCGCGCCAGTGGAAGCAAGCGCAGATAAATGTTTCTACGTGGGATGAAAATACCTGTGTGTGTCGCGTAGCATGATTTTTTTCATGGAAGGCAGGAATATTTACAAAACCTGAAGCAATGTTGCTCTATTTCATGTAATCGAATGCTTTTCAATGATACATTTCGTGTGGATCGCGTTCCGATAGCCGCCCTTCCGGCCCCTATGGCGCGCGTCACGCACGACGCACTCTTTCCGTTGGCGCCCGCCCTGCAGCGAGCGCCGGCACTGATAACAAAAAGGTAAAAGCCAGCACGATGTTTTCCAGTACCCCATCCGCCGCCCACCGCGAGGCCCGCCACGAGTTGGACAACCTCATGGAAGAGGCAGGCGACGTCGTGTTCCGGCTCGATATGGACGGCCTGATCCTGTTCGCCAGCAAGCGCGCGGCCACGCTGTTTGGCGCGCCATCGGGCCTGTCCGGCCATTTGCTGCTGCCGCTGGCCACGGAAGCGTCGCGCGCGGCGCTGCAGGCGGCGCTGGAAGACGCCCTGGAAGAACCGGGCCGCCTGGAAGTGCGCCTGCAAACGCCGGACCAGGAAATCTGGTTCGAGCTGCGCCTGTCCTCTTATATGAACGCGGCCGGCGTGGCCGAATTGCTGGTGGTCGGGCGCGACACGTCGGCACAGCACAATACGGAAGAACGCCTGCGCCATATGGCCACGCACGATGCGCTGACGGGCTTGCCGAACCGCCTGCTGCTGTCGGACCGCATCCGCATGGTCATCGCCCAGGCAGCCCGTTCGGGCCAGGGCTTTTCCGTCGCGACCATCGGCCTCGATGGCTTTAAAAAGGTCAACGATGGCCTGGGCCACCCCGTCGGCGACGCCGTGCTGCGCCTGGCCGCGGCGCGCCTGCGCAAGACCCTGCGCGACAGCGACACCCTGGCGCGCGTGGGTGGCGACGAATTCGTCGCCGTGCTGCCCGGCAGCGCCACCGACGCCCAGATCAAGCTGGTGACGGGCCGCCTGCTGGCCACCCTGCAGGCGCCGTTCGAAGTCGATGGCCACACGATCTACGTGGGGGCCTCCGTCGGCGTATCGATCTATCCGCTGCATGCGGAAGACGAAGTGCGCCTGGTGGCGCTGGCCGATGCGGCCATGTCGCGCGCCAAGGAAACGGGCAAGGCCCGCTGCCTCGTCTACAGCCCCCGTCTGAACGGCCCGTCGGAACACGATATCTCGCTGGAAGCGGCCATGTTCCACGCCGTGCGCGAAGGCGAATTCCTGCTGTTTTACCAGCCCATCGTCGATGCGCACACGCGGCAAATCCAGGGTTTCGAAACCCTGATGCGCTGGAAGCATCCAACCCTGGGCCTGGTGCCGCCCGTGCGCTTCATCCCGATCGCCGAGGCGAATGGCCTGATCAACCTGCTGGGCGCCTGGGCGCTGAAGGCGGCCTGCGTGCAGCTCAAGCAGTTCCAGGAAGTGGCCAGGCGGCCGCTGTACATCTCCGTCAACATCAGCCCGCGCCAGTTCCGCAACGACAAATTCCTCGACGTACTCGATGACGCCATCGCCTTTTCCGGACTCTCCGGCGAACACCTGGTGCTGGAAATTACGGAAGGCACGCTGATGATCGACCCCGTGCATGCGGAAACCATCCTCGTCAAGATGACGGAGCGCCGCGCGCGCATCGCCATCGACGATTTCGGTACCGGCTACTCGTCGCTCGCGTATCTGAAGCGTTTCCCCATCTCCGTACTGAAGATCGACCGCACCTTCATCAAGGACTTGCCCGAATCGGGCAAGGATGCGGCCATCTGCAACACCATTCTCGACCTGGCCAAGCATTTGAATCTGTCCGTCGTGGCCGAGGGCGTGGAAACCGAGGAGCAGATGCACTTCATGGAGTCGCGCGGCTGCCAGTATGTGCAAGGCTACCTGACGGGAAAACCGATGCCGGCCCATGCCGCGCTGTCGGCCTTGAGCGACAAAACCTATGCGGCGCTGGTGCCCACGCCGTCTGCCAATGAGTTGCGCGGAGGTGTGCAATGAATCCAGGTCATTTCACGGTGCCGACACAGCTCGGCAAAAACACTCTGGAACTGCTGTGGGCCCGCACGCGACAGCAGGGCGACATGCCCGGCTTCGCGAAAGCCATCAGTGCCATCCTGGGCGCCATGCGCGGCGAGGATGACCACGAATTCGACATCACGCAAACGGTGCTGTCCGACCCTGTCCTCACGCACAAGGTGCTGCGGCTGGCCAACAGCGGCATGTACTCGGCCTTCGGCCAGCGCGTCAACACGGTCTCGAAGGCCGTGCTGGTGCTCGGCATCGACGCCATCGGCCATCTGGCGCTGGGCCTGAAACTGATCGAGGAACTGTCGCAGGCCTCGCCCGATTCCGTCAGCGCCCACGTGGAAATGGAAAAGGCCGTGCTGGCAGGGATGGTGGCGCAGCAGGTGGCCACCAGCGCCGGCAGCCTGCAGGCGGAGCAGGCCGTCGTCTGCTCGATGCTGCACACCCTGGGCCGCATGATGGTGACGTTCTACATGACGGACTTCTGGGCACGCATGCAGGCGCATGCGGGTCCCGGCAACGAGGCGGCCGCCGCGCGCGAAATCCTCGGCCTGTCGCTGCCGGAAGTGGGCTTTGCCACGGCTGCCCACTGGGGCTTGCCGCAGCACCTGATCAACGGCATGCGTCCGATGGACCCGTCGCCGGACGACTCGCCCGTCAGCGGCGCCGACTGGATGGCGGGATTGTCGACCATGGCGGCGCGCTGCGCCGATTCGCTGTGGCACGACGATGCGGCCGGCGCGGCGCAGGTGCACGCGCTGATCGACGACTATGCGGGCACCCTGGGCATCGCGGCGACGGACCTGGTGGTCGCGGTGGACAAGGCCAAGGCCATGGCGGCAGCCGACCTGTCGATCGCGCCGCTGTCGAAACCGGCCGAACGGCGCGCGCGCCAGCTGGCGTCGACGCGCATGCGCGCCGAGGGCAACCGCGTCCTGATCGGCGGCCTGGCCGACCTGCGCGGCGCCATCGGCAGCGCCAGCCCTGGCCAGATGGTCTCGATGGCGCTCGAAACGCTGCATCAGGGCTTCGATTTCTCACGCTCGGTGGCCTTCGTGCGCAACCACAAGGATCATTTGTATTCGGCGCGCATCAGCATGGGCGACGGCATGGCCGACCTGCAGGACCTGATGGTGTTCGGCGACGCGTATGAACCGAACGTATTCCACGCGGCCCTCAACAGCGACCGCGTGATCTTCATCGACAATGCGCGCGACCCGAAATTCGCCGCCAAACTGCCGCAATGGTGGAAAGCGACGCTGTCGGAAGCGCGCAGCTTCGTCGTGCTGCCACTGTCGGCCAACGGCCACCCCACGGGATTCTTGTACGGCGACTGGGACGACAGCTTCCCGCCGATCCAATTGAACCAGACGGAATTCAACCTGATCAACGATATCCGGGCGTTATTGGTGCAGTCGGTGGAGATGCGCCACCAGCTCGAGCTGGTAGCGAACAAGGTGGCGTGACAGGAAGCGCCGACAATGGTGTCGGATTACGCGCAAGCGCTAATCCGACCTACATGGCATGGGTCGTAGGTCGGATCAGGGCCGCAGGCCCGTCATCCGACAACATTCAATTTACTTCAACTTCGGCGTAGAAACGGACACATCGCCGCACTGCGCGCGGTGCATCAAGGCGTGGTCGATCAGGACCAGCGCCAGCATGGCTTCGGCGATCGGCGTGGCGCGGATGCCCACGCACGGGTCATGGCGGCCGAACGTTTCCACCATCACGGGATTGCCCTCTTTATCGATCGAGCGGCGCGGCGTGCGGATCGACGATGTCGGCTTGATGGCGATCGACACGCTGATATCCTGCCCCGTCGAAATGCCGCCAAGCACGCCGCCGGCGTTATTACCGACAAAACCTTCCGGCGTCAGTTCGTCGCCGTGCTCGGAACCCTTTTGCGCCACCGAATCGAAGCCGGCGCCGATTTCCACGCCCTTGACGGCATTGATGCCCATCATGGCGTAGGCGATGTCGGCGTCGAGCTTGTCGTAGATGGGCTGGCCCAGGCCGACGGGCACGTTTTGCGCGATCACGTCGATGCGCGCGCCGATGGAATCGCCGTCGCGGCGCAACTGGTCCATCGCCGCTTCCATGCGCGCGATCAGGTCGGCGTCGCCGCTGGCGGCAAAGAACGGGTTCGCATGCACGTGTTCCCACGACTGGAACGGCACGGGAATGTCGCCCAGCTGGCTCATGCAACCCTTGAACGTGGTGCCATACTGCTGCAGCAGCCATTTCTTGGCGATCGCCGCCGCGCCCACGACGGGCGCCGTCAGGCGCGCCGAGGAGCGCCCGCCGCCGCGCGGGTCGCGCACGCCGTATTTATGCCAGTAGGTGTAGTCGGCATGGCCGGGGCGGAAGCTTTCCGCGATATTGCCGTAATCCTTGCTGCGCTGGTCTTCATTGCGGATCAGCAGCGCGATGGGCGTGCCCGTCGTCACGCCCTGGTACACGCCGGAGAGAATCTCGACCGTATCGGATTCCTGGCGCTGCGTCACGTGGCGCGAGGTGCCGGGCTTGCGGCGGTCCAGCTCGGGCTGGATATCGGCTTCCGACAGGATCAGGCCCGGCGGACAGCCATCGATCACGCAGCCGATGGCCGGACCGTGCGATTCGCCGAAAGTGGTAACAGTAAACAGCTTGCCAAAAGAATTGCCGGACATAGTAGGAAGTGTGAGAACTGGAAAACTCAATTCTACCAGCCTGCGGGGCATGCCATGCCGCTAATGCCTCAGCGAGGCCCGATATTGCCCCACCCGTCTCGCCATTTTTAAATCCCGTGTATTTTTTCATATAAAAAACACCAAATATGAGTTGCAATCATGCAATCCAGGAAATATTGCTCCACAGAATAGACTTAAAAAAACATTTTGCTTATTAAATAGCTATATACTTGAATCAAAGCGCGCCACACAATGCAGGTTCAAGGCTGCGCCGAGAGCACGTCACAAATGCCCAGTGCTAGGCGTCGTTGCCGAAGACAGTACGCAAGTACGGCGAGGCAACGCAACAACGCCATGGGCTTTTGCGACGCGCTCGTAAAAAATATCGAGTCATCCTGGAGAAGCTATACATGCCCGCACCGATCATCCCCCTTGACGCCAACAAGGACGATCACGACGATCTGGTATTCCTCGATGAGCAACCAGCGGCGCCGCTGGCCGCCGCACAGCGCAGCGTCTGGCGGGTGATGATCATCGACGACGATGAAGACGTCCACTCCACCACCACTTTCGCCCTGGGCAACCTGGAAATGCAGCACCGCCCGCTGGAATTCGTGCATGCGTATTCGGCCGGCCAGGCGCGCGAACTGCTCAAGCATGAAGACGACATCGCCGTCATCCTGCTCGACGTGGTGATGGAACAGGACGACGCGGGCCTGCACCTGGTGCGCTACATCCGCGAAACCCTCAAGATGACGGACGTGCGCATCATCCTGCGCACGGGCCAGCCCGGTTATGCGCCGGAAATCGACGCCATCCGCGATTTCGACATCAACGACTACAAGACCAAGTCCGAACTGACGCGCATCAAGCTGTTTACCACGGTGACGGCCGCCATCCGCTCGTACGAGCAGATCCGTTCGATCAGCAACAGCCGGCGCGGCCTGGACCAGATCGTCCACGCCAGCACGCAGCTGATGGCGCTGCACGGCGTGCAGAACTTCTCGGCCGGCGTGCTGGCGCAGATCGCCGACCTGCTGGGCATCCGCGCCGACGGCGTGCTGTGCGTGCAGGACTTGCAGGACAATGGCGGCAAGGAACTGCTCGTCTCGGCCTGCACGGGCAGCTTTTCCGGCTTGCCGCACAGCGCCCTGTGCGGCCTGCAGAACCCGCGCGTGATGGCCGCCATCGAGCATACGCTGGCGCAGCGGCGCAATGTCTACGCGCACGATTACGCCACGCTGTACTTCGCGGGCAAGGCCGGCCGCGACGCGGCCGCCTACCTCGTGCTGCCGCGCCCCCTCTCCGCCATCGACGAAAGCTTGCTGGAAGTGTTCTGCAGCAACGTCGCCGTGGGCCTGGACAACGTCGAGCTGGTATCGCACCTGCACAACGCCGCCTTCTACGATCAATTGTCGAAGCTGCCCAACCGCACGCGCCTGGTGGAAATCCTCGACGCCACGCTGGCCGGCCCCGCGCGCGACGACGCCACCCTGTCGCTGGTCGACCTCGACCACTTTGCCGAGACCAACGACGCGCTGGGCCACCAGTTCGGCGACACCCTGCTGATCGCCGTGGCGGGCCGGCTGCAAACCCAGCTGGGACCGCATCTGACGGTGGCGCGCCTGGGCGGCGACATCTTTTGCGTGCTGGGCGACTCGTCGCAAGTCAACCCGAGCAAGATCCTGGCCCTGTTCCAGCCGCCGTTCTGCATCGATGGCCAGGACGTGCAGCTGTCGGCCACCCTGGGCCTGGTGCGCCTGGGCGAACATGCGGGCACGGGCGCCGATGCGCTGAAGGATGCCGACATCGCCCTGAAACGGGCCAAGAGCCAGCAGCGGGCCGGGCACTTCTATTTCTCGCGCAGCATGGGCATCGAAATCCGGGAAAGAGTCCGCATGATGCACGCGCTGCGCACGGCCTTCAGCCAGGACCAGCTGTTTGTCGTGTACCAGCCGCAGATCGACCTGACCACGCGCCGCCCCGTGGGCGCCGAAGCGCTGCTGCGCTGGCAGACGCCGGACGGCAAGTTCATCTCGCCCGACCGTTTCATCCCGATCGCCGAGTACTCGGGCATCATCATCGACCTGGGCGAATGGGTGCTGCGCACGGCGTGCCGCGAACTGGTGCTGCTGCGCGAACAGGGCCACCGCAACTTCGTCATGTCCGTCAATGTGTCGCAAGTGCAGTTCCGCCACCCGCTGTTCCTGGAAATGCTGCGCGCGGCGCTGGAAGAAACGCAGGCGCCGCCCGAGTTCATCGAACTGGAAATCACGGAATCGATGGCCATGGAAGAGCCAGACTTATTGATCAAGATGTTGTGGCAGATCAAGCAGACGGGCGTGAGCATCGCCATCGACGACTTCGGCACGGGCTTTTCCTCGCTGTCCTACCTGCAGCGCCTGCAGGTCGACCGCCTGAAGATCGACCGCGCCTTCGTCACCGAGATCACGGGTTCCGCGCGCGGCAGCAGCATCGCCGAAATGGTCATCCAGCTGGGCCGCAACCTGGGCCTGGCCGTGATCGCCGAAGGCGTGGAAGACGAGCGGCAAGCACAGATCTTGCAGGCGCTGGGCTGCCCCATGGCGCAGGGTTTCCTGTTCGCCCGCCCCATGACGGCCGCCGCGCTGGGCACCTGGCTGAACAACGAGGCGCTGCAGGGGGCGGCGTAGGCGCCGGCTTGCATTCACAATGCAAAACGCCGGCAGTTGCCGGCGTTGTTATTACTGCATGAGCTAAGCTTAATCGGTGGTTTCGGCCGGCCAGTCGCGGATATACGCTTTGAGCATCTGGTTTTCAAAGCTTTGCGCTTCGAGCACGGCGCGCGCCACGTCGTAGAAGGAAATGACGCCCAGCAGGGTCTTGGCGTTCATGACGGGCAGGTAGCGCGCATGCTTTTCCAGCATGATGCGGCGCACTTCATTGACTTCCGTATCCGGCGTCACGGTGATCGGATGGTCATCCATGTGCTTGCGCACGGTGCCGCCGCCGATCTGGCCCGCGTTTTCATGCAAGGCGTTGAGCACCTCGCGGAAGGTCAGCATGCCGACCAGGTCGCCAAATTCCATGACCACCAGCGAACCGATGTCTTTTTCAGCCATGGTATTGGCCGCGTCAAGCAGGGGCTGGTCAGGCGTGACCGTGTAGAGGATGTTGCCCTTGACTTGGAGAATTTCAGATACTTTCATATTGGCCGTCCTGTCCGCGTGATTGGTATTTTAGTTATTCTAAGCCCTTACTGCGACTGTAGCCTATGCCTGCGGAAAAATCCAGCCTTGCGCGCAATCAAATCAAGAGGGATTGCGCGCAACTTTTCATCAGCCCCGGCGGCGGAACCACCCGGCAATCGAGAGGCGTTCGCGCGCCGTCGGCAGCACCTCGTGCAGCATCTCGCCCGACAGGAACATGGCCATGCGGCCCGCCTGCGGCAAGATGTCCACCTGACCGCCATCCTGCGGGTGCAGGCGCAGCGCGCCGCCGTGCCCGGGCAGCCAGTCGTCGTTCAAGTACAGCACGACGGACACGGTGCGCTTGTCGTCGTCGCGGAAACGGTCCAGATGAGCCCGGTAAAAGGCGCCCGGCGCGTACAGGGCGAAATGGCTTTCGTACTCTTCCAGCCCCAGGAACAGCTCACGGTTGAGCACGCGGCGCAGCGCTTCCATGTGTGCCAGGTAGCGGTCGCACGCTTCTGAACGGCCCGTTTCCAGCCATTCGATATGGTCGCCGCGGATATCCGGCTGCAGCAGCGGCGCATGGCCGCTGCCCACGCCGGCGCCCTTCATCTTGCCGCTGAGCATGGATTGCACGCATTCGGCGGCCAGCTGGCGGCTGAGTTCAGGGGAAATAAAGTGTTCTTGCATGAGCCAGCCTGCCTGGCACAGGCCGTCGACGATAGAAGGTCCGGGAACGGCAAGGGAGCCGTCGAACGATATTGCGGGCATAAAATCTTTCCTGGTGGACATGCATGAGAGTGCGCCTGAAGCCCAGGATTTCGTTCGCTTGCCACTGCTTCCCTGCCGCGCGGCGCACGCGCACAGGTAAAACAGCCCGAATATCGCTGATACGATATCGTACCACCGCCGCACCGCGCCGGTCACTTTTTTTACACTTCAGGTTACACGCGAGCTGAGCCTGGCCGTCCGCCAGCACGGCCCCATGCGCCCTGCACAAGAGCCCTTTTGCTCAGATGCAAATCAGGTTACGATCTTGCCACTATAAAACTTGGCGGAGACACCATGAGCGGCCCGAAATACCCCGGTTTCGATACCTTATCCCTGCATGCGGGCGCGGCGCCCGACCCGGCCACGGGCGCGCGCGCCACGCCCATCCATTTCACGTCCTCGTTCGCCTTCAAGAGCTCGGAGCATGCGGCCTCGCTGTTCAATATGGAGCGGGCCGGCCACGTGTATTCGCGCATCTCGAATCCCACCAACGCCGTGCTGGAAGAGCGCATCGCCGCCCTCGAAGGGGGTGTGGCCGGCATCGCCACAGCCAGCGGCCAGGCCGCCATGCACCTGGGTTTGTCCACCATCGCCGGCGCCGGCTCGCACATCGTCGCTTCGCGCGCCCTGTACGGCGGCTCGCACAACCTGCTGGCGTATACATTAAAACGCTTCGGCATCGAGACGACCTTCGTCGACCCGCGCGACGTGGATGCCTGGCGCGCCGCCATCCGCCCGAATACCAAAGTGCTGTTCGCCGAAACCCTGGGCAATCCCGGCCTCGACGTGCTCGATATCCCGACGATTGCCGCCCTGGCGCACGAGCACCAGCTGCCGCTGATGCTCGACTCGACCTTCACCACGCCGTATCTGCTGCGCCCCTTCGAGCATGGGGCCGACCTGGTATTCCACTCGGCCACCAAGTTTTTATGCGGCCATGGCACGGCCATCGGCGGCTTGCTGGTCGACGGCGGCACCTTCGACTGGCAGGCGGCCTACGACAAGACGGGCCGCTTTGCCGAACTGTGCGAACCGTATGACGGCTTTCACGGCATGGTCTTCGCCGAGGAATCGACGGTGGCGCCGTTCGCCCTGCGCGCGCGGCGCGAAGGCTTGCGCGACTTCGGCGCCGTCATGAGCCCGCACAACGCCTTCGCCATCCTGCAGGGCATCGAAACCCTGGGCTTGCGCATGGACCGCCACGTGGCCAACACGCGCAAGGTCATCGACTTTTTGCTGGCCAATCCGGCCGTGGAATCCGTGTCCTACCCCGAACTGCCGTCGCATCCCGATTACGAACTGGCGAAAACCCTGCTGCCGAAGGGCGCGGGCGGCGTGTTCACCTTCCAGTTGCGCGGCGACCGCGCGGCGGGCCAGCGCTTTGTCGACAGCCTGAAGATCTTCTCGCACCTGGCCAATGTGGGCGACGCCAAGTCGCTCGTCATCCACCCCGCCTCCACCACGCACTTCCGCGTGCCCGACGATCAACTGGCGCAGGCGGGCATCACGCAGGGCACCATGCGCCTGTCGGTGGGCCTGGAAGACGCCGACGATTTGATCGAAGACCTGGCCCGCGGCCTGAAACTGTCGCAGAAAGGCGCCTGACATGCTGCTCACCATCGAGAACACCACGGCCTACTGCTACACGGGCGGCAAGACTATCAACCCACATCAGCCGACGGCCGTCTTCATCCACGGCGCGCAGAACGACCATAGCGTGTGGACCTTGCAGACGCGCTATTTCGCCCACCACGGCTGGAACGTACTGGCCGTCGACTTGCCGGGCCATGGCCGCAGCGGCGGCGCGGCGAAAACCAAGGTCGAGGAACTGGCGCGCTGGATTCTCGCCGTGCTGGACGGGGCCGGCGCATCCAGGGCCATGCTGGTCGGCCACAGCATGGGTTCATTGATCGCGCTGGAAGCGGCATTCCTGGCGCCGGATCGCGTCAGCCACCTGGCCATGCTCGGTTCCACCTACCCGATGAAAGTCTCGCCGGCCCTGCTGGAAACGGCGCTCAACGATGAACAGGCGGCCATCGACATGGTCAATATCTGGTCGCACTCGTCGATCGCGCAAAAGCCGTCGTTTCCTGGCCCGGGCTTTTACGCCATGGGCGGCGCGCGGCGCCTGAAGCAGCGCATCGCGGCCCTCAACCCCGGTCACGTGTTTCACACGGATTTTTATGCCTGCAATGCCTATGCGAACGGCGAAATCGCCGCAGCTTCGGTACACTGCCCCACTTTATTCATTTTCGGCGCGCGCGACATGATGACGCCGCCCAAATCGACCCGCTGGCTGACGTCCGCCATCGCGCATGGCAAGGTGGTGCAGGTCGACAGCGGGCACGAATTGATGGCCGAGCAGCCGGACGCCGTGCTCGACGCGCTGTTTGCGTTCGCCCAAACGGCAGCGGCATGAACGCTTTTTTTAGGATAGATGCACATGTTGTTGAATACCCTGTTCGATGAATTGACCGGCCGCGGCAGCGGCACGGAGGCGGAGCGGCACGAACGCTACAACTGGTTGGAACAGCTACGCTGCGCCAACCCGCAAGCGGACGAAAACGGTCCCATGGCCGGCATCCCTGGCCACCACTGGTACCGGCTGCCGCAGGCGCTGACGGTGGCGGGCCAGGCGAGCGACCTGCTGGTCGGCACCCTGAACGCCCAGTACCTGGTCTTCGCGGGCCGCCACGCGGCCGCGTTTGCGGCCGAACTGGGCCTGCAATACGACGCCAACAACCGCATCGACCGCCCCGGCGGCATCGACGAACTGCTCGACGCCTATGAAGAAGAGGCCGATGGCAGCTGGACCACCTTGCCAGCGGGGCAGCCGGAAGCGCCGCTGGCGGGCTGGGACGACGTGTATTTCCGCGTGCGCGACCTGAGCGACGGCAAGGCCATCCAGAGCGTGACCACCATCGCCTACGAGAGCAGCCGCTTCCCCGGCTACACCCTGCTGGGCACGACCCTGGTGGGCGCGGGCGCCATCGCCCACGACGAAGAGACGGCGGCATATCTGCAGCAGATCTTCGCCGACTGGGCCATCCAGCGCGACTGCGCCGCCACCTGTCTGCCTTCGTCCGCGCCCTGGCCATGGACGCCGCGCCAGACGCCGTCCGCACCCTTCGACTTTGCCCGCAACCTCGCCTATCTCGACGCCCTGCTGGCCGCCTACGGACGCGCGCAGGCGCAGGCCGAAGTCGATGGCGGCGATAGCGCCTACTGGGCGTGCGCGGCCGCCAGCACGGCTTACCAGGTCTTCTCGCTGCGCTACACGGCCGGCCTGCCCTTGCCTGATGTGGAGACGGCGCTGGAAGCGGCCATCGCCGCCTGCGAAGCGGCGCGCGCGGCCCTGGCCGCCGCCTACGATGACGACGCCCTGCCCGCCTTCGATTTCGAACAGTTGACGGACTATGCGCGCACCCTGCAGCTGCTGGGCGCGGCCCTGCTGTTCGGCCGCCACGACCTGGCCAGGCGCCTGGCCGCCCTGCAGACGGCCTTCGATGGCGAAGACGGCGTGTACGAAGCGCTGCTGGCGGCCATCGATCCGCGGCGCCCCGCCGTCGACGAATGGTATTTCGCCGAGCCCTATACCGCCCTGTTCGACTGCCTGGACGCGGACGATCGCGCACAGCAGCTCGAGCACCTGCGGCACTACCTGGCCAGCTGGCACACGGCGCTGGTGCGCGAAGACTGGTTCAACGGCCATTTGCGCGCGCAGGGCCTGGGCGGCTACTACGGCCTGTGGGCCTTCGAGGCCGCCGCCGCGGCAAAGCAGCTGGGACTCGATCGCGGCGCGCTGGCGCATTGGCTCATGCCGCCCACACCCTGAGCCCCCCCCCTTATTCTTTCAGATAGCATTCATGATCCATACCGCAGCCCTGTTCAGCACCGCCTTTTTACCCGGCCAGGCCGGCTTCGACACCGACGCCATCACCGGCCTGGCCGAATGGCGGCGCGATATTCCCATGCTGTTCAAGCTGCTCATCGGCGCCGGCACGCAAGCCGTCGCCTGGCCCATCTACGGCGATGGCGAAGACTGCCCCTGCGTGCTGGCCGCGCCGATGGCGCAGGCGCAAGCCAGCTGGCAAGCCTTGTCCGCGCTGATGGACCGGCCGCGCGACGCGGCCGCCATCGTCGCGCGCGGTGCCATCAGCGCCCTGCTGGCGGGCGGCCAGCCGTGGCTGATCCTCGATTGCGTGCAGCTGATCGCGCACGACATCGGCACGCCGGAATACGCGGCCGGGCTCGAAGCCCTGCGCGCCGAGGCGCAAGCCCTGCACCTTGCCCTGCAGCGCGGCGAGCGCGATGCCCTGGCGCCTCTGCTGGCCGCCGGCGCCGCATCGCCCGCCACCGGCTACTGGTCGGCCACGGCCGAGGCGCAGCTGGCCGACGTCGAGGAACGCGGCGCGGACGAACTGCCTTTCCTGCAGGACATGGAAGTGGCGGGATGGGAAGAAGACGCGCTATGCTATGCAGTGAGCACCGCCGGCGCACCGGACGTCACCGGCCTGGTTACGCCCTATGGCCGCTGGATCGTGCCCCTGTCGCAGCGCTATGTCGACCTGGGCGTCTACTACGCGGACGATGGCTGGATCACCTTTGCCACGGCGGACGCCCCCGATGCGCACGGCGTGCTGGACCTCAACGGCACGGTGGTGCTGCCGCCGTCCCCCGGCGCCCTGTACGTCATCAGCCCCCATCTGGTACAGAGAATCGCACCGGACGGCGCCAGCCGTCTGCTGCGCCTGCCCGATGGCGCGCTGCTGATCGATGGCGTCGACAACATCTGCCAGCGCGACGACGGCTTGATCGACATCGAGCGCCAGACAGGCGAGACAAACGATGACGACAGGCGCAATGTGCACGGCGTGGTCGACAAGACGGGCAAGGTCGTGGTGCCGCCCGCCTACAGCTGCGTGCAGGATTTCGGCACGAAGAAGAAAATCGCCATCGTCAGCCAGCGCATCGCCGGGCGCTTCCTGTTTGGCCTGGTCAATAGCCAGGGCGAGCTGCTGGCGCCCTGCCGGTATGAAGCCATCGATTGCGCCACCACCTCGTCGCCACCGAAGCTGCGCAAGAACCTGATCTTCGCCATCGATGCGCAGGGCCTCGCGTGCATGCTGACCCTGGACGGAAAACCAGCCTTCACGCCGCGGTATCCGCCCGCCCACCATCTGCGCGGCGTGGCCGTGCAAGGCGATTTTTTATATGTCGTCAAGGATGGCATGGCCTGGAGCATGGATTTCACGGGCCAGCTGCTGGAACAGTTCGACACCGTGGACAACTTCAAGGCGGCCATCACGGCGCAATTGAGCGAGTCCATCGGCCTGGGCAAGAACAAGCCCGAGAAAAAGCCCGCCAAGCGCCGCAGTTTTACGCCCGCGCAGATCCTGGCCAAGGCCGACCGCGAGCAGTTGCGCGCCCTGGCCGCCCTGCTCCTGCCGGGCGATGCGGCACTGGCCGCGCGCTGCGTGGACATCACGCTGGAAGAACTGGCCGAGGACGACCCGGAAGAGGAATACGAAGGCGATACGCCCGAAGCGGCGTGCTTCTTCCTGCTCTGGTCCACGGCCGCCGATGCGCTGGGCCACGGCACCACCTTGGACTGGAAGTCCGTCGATGAAGTGCCGCGCATAGCCCAGCATATCGGCCTGCCCGCGCTGCGCGATTTTTCCTGGGCGGAGCGCGAAGACGGCGATGCGATGGCCGAAGGCCTGGCCGCCATCGCCGCCCACCTGGCGCCGCATCAGCTGCGCCTGGTGAACCTGCACGGCGGCGAGGATACGTATTATCTGGGCGTGGTGCGGGCGCAGGATGCGGACGCGTTCAGCAAGGCGGCGCTGCAGGCGGCCCTGCGGCCCGTGCTGCTGTGACGGCTTGCCGGCCCGTCTGCTGATATCGCACCCGGCCGGCAACATGGAACGCCGTTGCTTGCCGGGTGCGTCATTTACTTGACGGAACGGTCGAACAGCGCCTTGTCAAAACGCAGGGTAATGACTTCGGTATCGTCCGGCTTGCCTGGCTTGCGGCCGTCTTCACCGGGGTAGTTCGTGTCAATTGCCACGACTAGCGTGTGGGCATCGAGGACTTCAACGCTCTCCACCGAGTCGAACGGCATGCTGAACTTACCCACGGGCATATTGCTGGCCTGCCCGCCGATGCCTTTGGGGTCCGAGATGTTCAGCAAGTCCACCAGCAGCGTTTTCTTGAGGGCGCCATCAGCATCTTTTTCCTTCAGGTCGACCAGGTACAGGCGCTTGATCACGGCCTTGGCGCCCCAGAAGCCGTCGCGCTCGATCAGCACGAACTTGCTGCCGCCGACATTGGTCATGTCGCCGATCACGACGCCATTATCCTTGGCCGCGCCATCCTTGCGGTACACGAGGTTCTTGCCCGTGTAGCGCATGGCGGCGGGGTCGAACTCGAAGATATTCAGGTAGCGCTCATCCGCGGCAACGGGCCGCAGCGACGGGTCGCTTGGAGCCGCTTCCGGCACCGCGTAGAGCAGGCTGCGGTCGGCGTTATAGGCCAGGCTTTCGAAGCCGCGGCTGCCCGACACGGTGATGCTGGCGCCCTTGCCCAGCACTTCCGGATTGGCCGGGCTGCGCAGGAAGGGATGGGGAACGGGATCGGCCATGAGCGTGCCGTTTTTGTCGAAGTGCAGGATGTACGGGCCGAACTCCTCGCCCACGAACCAGGTGCCATCGGCGGCGCGCGCGAGCGATTCAATGTCGAAGTCAAAACCGGTCAGCAGGCGGCCCGCGCGAATGCGCGCATCGACGGCGATACCGCTGTCGGAAAAGACCAGCCCGCCGGAGGTGTTGCTTGGGTAGTTGACATGGTCGGCCGTGATTTTCAGGTCGATGCCCTTGCCGTCGTTTAAGAAACCCCTGGCGTCGTTGAAAGCGAGGAAGCTGTTGATCTTGATGCTGCCCGGCGTCTTGCTGGCGTCTGCGGCCGTGCGGAAGTTGATGCTGGCGTTATACAGGCCGAGCACGAAATCGGCCGAATTGCCCTTGGCGCCGTAGCCATTGTCGGCCATGGCGGTCCAGCTGCCGTCGTCATTCCTGAGCAGCGCGGAGAAGCCGGGAATCGGCACGCCGTTGACAAACGGCGGGGTGACGCCCAGCACCGCGGCCGTAAACTGTCCGGAAACCGGCCCCGGCCAGCGCGCCGTGTCAGGCAACGCTGCCCAGCCGACCAGCTGGTGCGGCAGTCCCTCTCCCTCCTTGGGCACCGCGTCGGGAGCTGCAGAGGAACTGCCGCCGCAGGCAGCCAGCACGCCGCTGACCATCACGATGGCCAGGCCGCGGCACAAATTCAAACCGCTCAAATGACAACGCATATTTGCTTCCTCTACAAGATGAATGAAGAGGAAAGCTTACCGGCCTTCGGTGACCAGTTTATGACATGCGTCCCTAGCGCGCGAGGCAAATGCCGGCAGGAAGCGCACGGCCCCGGTCCGTCAATTGCAGCGCACTTCCCCGAAATGCTGCGCCAGGCTCAGGCCCAGTCCCTGCTCCACGGCGTTTTCCACCTGGGCGGCCAGCGCGGCCGCTTCTTCCGCCGCCCTGATGTCGCGTTCATTGGTGGAGCCGGCGGGGTAGCCGGAGTTCACGCGCATGCCGCCGAAGACGAACAGCCGGTACACGTCGGCCAGGCTGATGCGGTTGACGTTGCCCAGCAAGACCCAGTGATCGGAACTGTCGGCCACGCGCTTGCCCCACTGCACCCGCACGGCGCCTTCCACGTTGACCCGTCCCACCCAGCCCTGCTGCACCATCTTGTCGAGCAGGGTTTCCATCTCTTCGAAGCCCAGGCGCGTGCTGCGGCGGATCTCGGCCGCGCCTACCAGGGCCGAATCGGCGCAGTGGCAAGCCTGGTGCAGCACTTTCAGGATGGCGACGGCATCGACGAATTCGCTGCCCGGCGCCGCCTCGTACCACCAGCGCTCGTATTTCACGACGGGCAAGGCGGCCACCAGCAAGGCGCCCACCAGGGTGATCATCCAGCTCAGGTAAATCCACACGAGGAACAGCGGCAAGGCGGCCAGCGCGCCGTAGATGCGCGAATAGGTGGGGAACTCCTGGATGAATTCACCGAAACCGCGCTTGGCCACCTCGAACGCCAGCGCCGCCAGCAAGCCGCCCCAGGCCGCGTCGCGCCAGTCCACGTCGCGGTTCGGTACGGCGATATACAGCAAGGTAAACGCCAGCATGGTCAGGCCGATCGACACCAGCGTGTAAAACACGGCACCGATGAAAGGCACGGCGCCCACCACGCCGCTGGTGGCCATGAAGAGGCGCGAGGTCACCGTCAGCGACACGCCCACCAGCAGCGGTCCCAGGGTGACGATGGCCCAGTAGACGAGCAGGCGCTTGGTCCAGCGGCGCTCCTGGCGCACGCGCCAGATGCGGTTGAAGACGCGCTCGATCAAGCCCATCATGCCCACCGAGGTGACGATCAGGGCGCCCGCGCCGATGGCGGACAGGCGCGTCGCCTTCGAGGCGAACGTCGTCAGGTAGCCGAGGATGGTGTTCGAAATCCCCTTCGGCATCACGCTTTGCACGAAATAGTCTTCCAGCGCGTGGCGGAAGGTATTAAACAGGGGGAAGGTGGTGAAGATGGCCAGGGCCAGCGTGAGCAGGGGCACCAGCGCAAACACGGTGGCGAAGGTCAGGCTGCCGGCCACTTGCGGCAGGCTTTCCTCGCGCACGCGGCGGCGCGCGAACTGCAGCAGGTCGCGCGTTTCGGACCACGTCAGGCCGCGCACGACGTCCAGCCCCATGCTCAGGGTGCGCCACAGGTATTGGAAGAACGGGAATATATATTTTGAAAACATGTGCAAAATCAGAACGGCGCCATGACAGCAGTCGTATCAGGCTGTAAAGCGCCCTATAATACCAATGATGAAGCCAACCAATCTGATTATTCTCGTATTGTTTTATTCACGCCATGGCGCCACGCGCCAGTTGGCCGAGCTGATAGCCCAGGGAGTGGAAAGCGTGCCCGGTTGCGATGCGCGCCTGCGCACCGTGCCCGCCGTCTCCACCGTGACGGAAGCGACGGCGCCCGAGGTGCCGCTGGACGGCGCGCCCTACGTGGAACTGGACGACCTGCAGGAATGCGCGGGCCTGGCCCTGGGCTCGCCCACGCGCTTCGGCAACATGGCCGCCGCCATGAAGTACTTCTGGGATGGCACGGCCAGCGACTGGCTGGCCGGCAGCCTGTCCGGCAAGCCCGCTTGCGTGTTCACCTCCACGGGCAGCCTGCACGGCGGCCAGGAGTCGACTTTGCTGTCGATGATGATCCCCCTCTTCCACCACGGCATGCTGGTCATGGGCCTGCCCTACACGCATCCGGAACTGATGACGACGTCCACGGGCGGCTCGCCGTATGGCGCCACGCACTGGTCGGGCATCGCCGGCGACAAGGCCTTGAGCGACGATGAAAAACGCCTGGCCATCGCCCTGGGCCGGCGCCTGGCGGAAAACGCCGCGAAACTGGCAGGCGCATGATGCACGGCACACTGCACAGGTATTTTCACTGGGGCGCCATCGCCAGCCTCGTCACCCTGATCGTCTGGTGCCTGCTGTGGGAAACCGTCGTCGCGCCGCTGCAGCCGGGCGGTTCCTGGGTCGTGCTGAAGGCGGCGCCCCTGCTCATTCCCCTGTACGGCGTCATCAAGCGCGACGTCTACACCCTGCAATGGTCGTCAATGGTGATCCTGCTGTACTTTACGGAAGGCGTGGTGCGCGGCTACAGCGACACGAACCCCACCTCGGCCCTGATGGCCTGGGGCGAGGCGGCCATCGTCTGCATCTATTTCGTCTGCGCCGTGCTGTATCTGCGCCCGTATAAAAAGGCCGCCAAGCGCATGGCCAAAGAGCTGCTTGAAAAAGTGAATAAAGTGAGCATCAAGAAATGAGTGTACAGCCCGTGCATGACCAAGCCGACTTCCTCGCCGCCTGCCGCGACCTGCTGGGCGACACCTACGTCCTCACCCAGGATGCCGACACGGCGCCCTTCCTCACCGACTGGCGCGACAGGTTTACCGGCAAGGCCCTGGCCGTGCTGCGCCCCTCCACCGTGGAACAGGTGGCGGGCGTGCTGCGCGCCTGCGCGCAATGGCGCATTCCCGTCGTGCCGCAGGGCGGCAATACGGGCCTGGTACTGGGCAGCATCCCCGATGCCGCCGGCACGGCCGTCGTGCTGTCGCTGGCGCGCCTGAACGCCATCCGCGCGCTCGATCCCGTCAACCGTACCATCACGGTCGATGCGGGCTGCATTTTGCAAACCATCCAGGAAGCGGCCAGCGCCGCCGGCTGTCTGTTCCCCCTGTCGCTGGCGGCCGAAGGCAGCTGCACCATCGGGGGGAATCTGGCGACGAATGCGGGCGGCACGGCCGTGCTGCGCTACGGGAACACGCGCGAACTGTGCCTGGGCCTGGAAGTGGTCACGCCGCAGGGCGAGATCTGGAGCGGCTTGCGCGGCTTGCGCAAGGACAATACGGGCTACGATTTGCGCGACCTGTACATCGGCGCCGAAGGCACCCTGGGGGTGATCACGGGCGCGGTGATGAAACTGTACCCGCAGCCGAAAGCCTGCATCACGGCGCTGGCCGCCATGCCCTCGCCCGTCCACGCCCTGCGCTTGCTAAGCCTGATGCAGGACCATTGCGGCGCCAGCCTGACGGGCTTTGAATTGATGTCGCAGTATTGTCTGCAACTGGTGGCGGAACAGTTCCCGCAACTGCCGCGTCCGTTCGCCGACGCGCACGGGCAGTACGTGTTGCTGGAACTGTCCAGCAGCCAGTCCGAGGCGCATGCCGTGGAATTGCTCGAAGCGAGCATCGGCGCGGCCCTGGAAGACGAGTTGATCGAAGACGCCGTCGTCGCCAGTTCCGTGGCGCAGTCCGAGGGACTATGGCAGCTGCGCGAGCACATTCCGCTGGCGCAGGCGCAGGCGGGCAAGAACATCAAGCACGATATCTCGCTGCCCATTTCCCGCATCGCCGATTTCATCGCCGTCACGGATGCGGCCCTTGAGTCAGCCTTCCCCGGCTGCCAGCTCGTGTGCTTCGGCCACCTGGGCGACGGCAACCTGCATTACAACGTGGCGCCGCCAGCCGGCATGACGGACCGGGATTTCCTGGCCAACCAGGATGCCATCAACCGCATCGTGCACGACCAGGTCCACGGTTTCGGCGGTTCGATATCGGCCGAACACGGCATCGGCGCGCTGAAGAAGGATGACCTGGCGCGCTACAAGTCGCCGCTGGAACTGCAGCTGATGCGCGCCGTCAAACAGGCGCTGGACCCGCAGAACATCATGAATCCGGGGAAGATATTGTGAAGCTGCCGCCCCTCCTGCTCATGGCCTTGCTGACCGCTTCCGCCAGCGCGCAGGACGTCTACAAATGCGTGCAGGATGGCCGGACCAGCTATAGCGCCACACCCTGCGCGGGCGGCCAGTTGCAGATCCTGGAAGTGCCCTCGCCGCCGCCTGCCGTCGACAAGGGCGCTGCCACGCGCCAGGAACGGGTGGCCAGCCAGATGGAAGCGGCGCGCAAGCAGCGCGAGAAGCTGGAAGACCAGGCGCGCGAACGGGCCGCCAAACAGAAGGAAATGCACGAGAAGCATTGCGCCCAGCTGCGGCTGGAGCAGAAATGGGCGGCGCAGGACGCCGTCGGCGCGGGCGATAAAAACCGCGATGCGGCGCAACTGAAAGCGCGGCGCGCCGGCGAACGCCTGGCCGTCGAATGTCTGAATTGAGTGCGCCGGCAGCCAATCCCGCGGGTACGCGCCTGCTGTCGCGCTGGCTGCTGCTGGGCGAATGGCGCTTTCACCCCGTGCGCGCCTTCGTCGCCATCCTCGCCATCGCCATTGGCGTGTCGCTGGGCTTTGCCATCCACCTGATCAATGCGGCCGCCTTCAATGAATTTTCCACGGCCGTGAAAAGCCTGTCCGGCCAGGCCGACGTGCAGGTGGCCGGGCGCGAAGCGCTGTTCGACGAAGCCATCTACCCGTGGCTGGCGCAGCGCGACGGCGTGGCCGTGGCCTCGCCCGTGCTGGAACTGCAAGCCGGCGTAAGCGGCAAGAAGGATGGCGGCCCGCTGCAGATCCTGGCACTCGACGTCTTCCGCGCCGGCTTCATCTCGCCCGACCTGATCGGCGCGCCGGCCGAAGGCCAGCCTTTCGACACCCTGGCCGACGACGCCCTCTTTTTATCGCCGGCCGCCTTGCGCTGGCTCGATGTCACCGAAGGCGGCCAGGTCGCCCTGCAATCGGGCACCGGTGCGGTCAGCCTGCGCGTGGCCGGTTCGCTGCAGCGGGCGCGCGCCGGCCAGCGCATCGCCGTGATGGATATCGGCGCGGCGCAGTGGCGCTTCAACAAGCTGGGCAAGCTGTCGCGCATCGACCTGAAACTGCGCCAGGGCGTCAACCGCGACGCCTTCCAGGCCGCGCTGAGCAGCGCGCTGGAAGCGCAGTACCCGGGGCGCTTCCATGTGGGCCAGCCCAATGACGAGAACCAGAATAGCCGCAACAATAACCTCAGCCGCGCCTACCGCGTCAACCTGACGGTGCTGGCCCTGGTCGCCCTGTTTACGGGGGCGTTCCTCGTGTTTTCCACGCAGGCCCTGTCCGTCATCCGCCGCCGCGGCCAGTTCGCGCTGCTGCGCGTGCTGGGCATGGAGCGGGGACAATTGCTGCGCCAGGTGCTGTTAGAGGGCGCCAGCCTCGGTATCGTCGGCGCTGGGCTGGGTATCGCCGGCGGCTACGCCATGGCGGCCGTCGCCCTGCACTTCTTCGGCGGCGACCTGGGCGCCGGCTATTTCGCGGGCGTGCAGCCGCAGGTGCAGTTCACGCCCGTCGCCGCCTGCGTGTATTTCGCGCTGGGCCTCGGCGTGGCCTTGCTGGGCTGCGCCGCGCCCGCGCTGGAAGCGGCGCGCGCCGCCCCCGCCATCGCCCTGAAATCGGGCAGCGAGGAAATCGTGACGACGCGCCTGGCCAAGACGTGGCCCGCGCTGGCTTGTCTGCTGCTGGCCGGCGCCCTGACGTTCCTGCCGCCCGTGTTCGAGCTGCCCCTGTTCGGCTATCTGTCCATCGCGCTGCTGCTGATCGGCGCCATCGCCCTGATGCCGCAGCTGGCGGCCGTCGTCTTTCGCGCCCTGCAAGCCGCCTGGCTGCGCACGCAAACGAGCCAGCACGCGCCCGTGCGCAGCCTGACCGTGGCGCGCCTGGCGAACGCCTCGGGCCAGGCCGGTATCGCGCTCGGCGGCGTGCTGTCGAGCTTTAGCCTGATGGTGGCCATGGCCATCATGGTGTCGAGCTTTCGCGTCTCCGTCGACGACTGGCTGCTGCAGATCTTGCCGGCCAACGTGTATGCGCGCACCTCGGCCAGCGGCACGACGGCCCTGAACCCGCGCGAGCAGGCCGCCATCCTCGCCCTGCCCGGCGTGGCCAGGGTGGATTTCCAGCGCGTGCGCAGCCTGTCGCTGGCCGCAGAACGCCCGAACGTGATCTTGCTGGCGCGCCCCATCAACTTGCAGGACCCGGGCAAGAGCATGGTGCTGGTGGGCGAGACATTAGCCGTGCCGGCAGGTAGCCGGCCCGTGTGGCTGTCCGAGGCGGCGGCCGACCTGTACAACGTCAAGCCTGGCCAGCAGATAACCCTGCCGCTGGCGGGTGGCCTGCACCAGTTCTTTGTCGCCGGCATCTGGCGCGACTATGCGCGCTCGTCCGGCGCCATCCAGATGCCGCTGGACGACTACCGCGCCCTGACCGGTGACATGGACGTCAGCGACGCCGCCCTGTGGCTGGCCAAGGATGCCACGGGCGAGCAGCTGCAGCAGCGCCTGAAAGCCCTGCCCTTCGGCGCCAGCCTCGAAGTGTCGAACCCGTCGGCCATCCGCACCCTGAGCCTGCAGATCTTCGACCGCAGCTTCGCCGTCACGTACCTGCTGGAAGCCATCGCCATCGTCATCGGCCTGTTCGGCGTGGCCGCCACGTTCTCGGCCCAGACCCTGGCGCGCGCGCGCGAATTCGGCATGCTGCGCCACGTGGGCGTGACGCGCGGCCAGATCCTGTCCATCCTGGCGCTCGAGGGCGGCGCGCTGACGGCGCTGGGCATCGCCACCGGCTTTGTCCTGGGCCTGTTGATCAGCTTTGTGCTGGTCTTCATCGTCAACCCGCAATCGTTCCACTGGACCATGCAGCTGCACCTGCCCTGGCCCTTGATCGCCACCGTGGCCGGCGCCCTGCTGACGGCCGCTGCCCTCACTGCCCTCATCGCGGGGCGCCAGGCGCTGTCCGCTGGCCCCATCCGCGCCGTCAGGGAGGACTGGTAATGCGCCGTTTGACTTGTTTATTGTTGTTCTGCAGCGCAGCCGCCATCGCCGCGCCGCCCACCTTTGCCCCCGTCACGCCGCTGGCGGCCGGCCAGACCCTGCGCATGCCGCACGATTTCGGCGCCCATCCCGCCTATAAAACGGAATGGTGGTACGCCACCGGCTGGGTCAAGACCAGCGGCGGCGAGCAGCTGGGCTACCAGGTGACCTTCTTTCGCAGCGCCACGGCCGCCGATACGGACAACCCCAGCGCCTTCGCGCCGAAACAGCTGATCATCGGCCATGCTGCCCTGTCCGACCCGAAAGTGGGCAAGCTGCTGCACGACGAGAAAAGCGCGCGCGAGGGTTTCGGCCTGGCCTACGCCAAGGTGGGCGACACGGACGTCAAACTCGACGACTGGCGCATGCAGCGCCAGACCGACGGCAGCTACAAGGTCAGCCTGGCCGCGCGCGACTTCAGCCTGCAGCTGACCCTGGCGCCCACGCAGGCCGTGCTGCTGCAGGGCGTCGGCGGCTACTCGCGCAAGGGCGCGCGGCCCGCGCAATCGAGTTACTACTACAGCGAGCCGCAGCTGCGTACCACGGGCACCATCGCCCGCGCGGGCGGCAAGGCAGAAGCCGTGACGGGCACCACCTGGCTCGATCACGAGTGGTCGAGCCAGGTGCTCGATGCGGACGCCAGCGGCTGGAACTGGATAGGCGCCAACCTCGACGACGGCGGCGCCCTGATGGCCTTCCAGATCCGCAGCAAGACAGGTGCTAAACTATGGGCGCACGCGACATGGCGCGACGCGTCCGGTAAGATGACGCAGTACGCGCCCGGCGACGTCGATTTCACGCCCACGCAGCTGTGGCGCTCGCCCCGCACGCAGGCCGAATACCCGGTCGCCACCGAGATCCGCACTGGCCCCACGCGCTGGCAGATCAAGCCCCTGCAGGCGGACCAGGAGCTCGATTCGCGCCGCTCGACGGGGGCAGTGTACTGGGAAGGCGCCGTGACGGTGGAGCGCGACGGCCAGCCGGTCGGCCGCGCCTACCTGGAGATGACGGGCTATGTCCAGCCGATGAAGTTATAAGCAATGCATAAAATGCCGAAATACAGTAAATCCTAAGCGAAAAACAATGACAACCAGCACAGAAACAGGCAGTACCAGCAAAGCAACCGCCGCAAGCACCGCAAGCACCGCACCAACGCCCGATACCGGCAGCAGCCGCGAACTGAAAAAAGGCAGTCTGGCCGCCTTCAAGGGCTTGATGCCTTTCCTGACGCCGTACCGCAAGCAGTTCTTCCTGGCCGGTATCGCGCTGGTGGTGGCCGCCGCCTCGACCCTGGCCATTCCCGCCGCCTTCAAGCAGATGATCGACCTCGGTTTCGGCGGCGCGGCCGGCTCGAAAAGCATCGAGCACGTCGACCTGGTGTTCCTCGCCCTGTTCGGCGTGGCGTCCGTTCTGGCCTTGGCTACGGCGGCGCGCTTTTATACCGTGTCGTGGCTGGGCGAACGGGTCACGGCCGACATCCGCAGCGCCGTGTACCGCCACGTCGTCACGCAAAGCCCGGAATTCTTTGAAACGACGCAGACGGGCGAAGTCCTGTCGCGCATCACCACCGACACGACATTGATACAAGCCGTGGTCGGCACCAGCATCTCGATGGCGCTGCGCAACGTGCTGCTGTTCCTCGGCGGCCTGGTGATGCTGTTCGTCACCAGCGCCAAGCTGGCCGGCATCATCATCGGCTTGCTCATCCTCGTCGTCGTGCCCATCATCGTGTTTGGCCGCAAGGTGCGCAAGCTGTCGCGCGATTCGCAGGACCGCATCGCCGACGCGTCGGCCATGGCCGGCGAAATCCTCAACGCCATGCCCACCGTGCAGGCGTTTACGCACGAGAAAATTGAATCGAAACGCTTTGGCGACTCCGTCGAAAATGCCTTCATGACGGCCATGCGCCGTATCCGCGCCCGCGCCCTCTTGACCATGATCGCGATTTTGCTGGTCTTCGGCACCATCGTGTTTGTCTTGTGGCTGGGCGCGCGCGCCGTGCTGGAAGGCGCGATGACGGGCGGCGATCTGGGCCAGTTCATCCTGTACGCCTCCATCGTGGCCGGCGCCATCGGCGCCCTGTCCGAAGTCATGGGTGAAGCGCAGCGCGCCGCCGGCGCCACCGAGCGCCTGCTGGAACTGATGGCCGTCAAATCGGAAATCGAATCGCCCGTCACGCCGCTGCCGCTGCCCGCGCGCGCCGCGAATGGCGCCGCGCTGTCGCTGGACGACGTCATGTTCTCGTATCCGTCGCGCCCCGATACGCACGCGCTGGACCACGTCAGCCTCGACATCCGCGCCGGCGAAACGGTGGCCGTCGTCGGCCCTTCCGGCGCCGGCAAGACCACGCTGTTCCAGCTGTTTTTACGCTTCTATGACCCGCAAAGCGGCACGATCCGCCTCGACGGCGTCGACATCAAGCAGCTGGACCTGCACACCCTGCGCGACGCCATCGGCATCGTGCCGCAGGATACCGTGATCTTCTCGGCCGACGCCATGGAAAACATCCGCTACGGCCGCGCCGGCGCCAGCGACGGGGAAGTCATCGCTGCCGCGAAGATGGCGGCCGCCCACGAATTCATCGAACGCCTGCCGAACGGCTACAAATCCTTCCTCGGCGAACGGGGCGTGCGCCTGTCCGGCGGCCAGCGCCAGCGCATCGCCATCGCCCGCGCCCTGCTGAAAAACCCGCCCCTGCTGTTGCTCGACGAAGCGACCAGCGCGCTGGATGCGGAATCGGAACGCCTGGTGCAAAAGGCGCTGGAGGCGGCCATGGTGGGCCGCACCACCGTCATCATCGCGCACCGCCTGGCGACAGTCCAGCGGGCCGACCGCATCATCGTCATGGAAGACGGCAAGATCGTCGAGACGGGCACACATGCGTCGCTGGTGGCGCTCGGGGGCATCTATGCGAATCTTGCCGCACTGCAATTCCATCACGTACAGCTCAATCCAGCGGAATAATCATGAACGCACTTTTCCACGCCAACCTGGGCATCACCGATTTCTGGACCTTCTTACTGGGGACCATCTTCATCGTCATCCTGCCCGGCCCCAATTCCATGTACGTGCTGTCCGTGGCCGCCCAGCGCGGCGTGCGGCCCGCCTACCAGGGCGCCTTCGGCATCTTCGCCGGCGACCTGATTCTGATGGTGCTGTCTGCCTGCGGCGTCGCTTCGCTGCTGAAAGCCAGCCCGGCCCTGTTCTATGTCGTGAAATACATCGGCGCGGCCTACCTGGGCTGGATCGGCCTGCAGATGCTGATAGGCTGCTGGCGCAAGCTGCGCGCGCCCGCGCCCGCCGAAGGCGAAGCGGCAGCCGTGCCTGCCTCCGTCAAGGAAAGCGACCCATTCCGCAAGGCCCTGATCATCAGCCTGATGAACCCGAAAGCGATTTTGTTTTTCATTTCCTTCTTCATCCAGTTCGTCGACCCGGCCTTCCCGAACCCCGTGCTGTCCTTCATCGGCCTGGGCCTGATCTGCCAGGTGATCAGCTTTACCTACCTGACGGCCATCATCTTTGTCGGCGTCCGCCTGGCCGAGACCTTCCGCCGCCGTCGCCGCCTGTCGGCAGGCATGGGCGGCGGCGTGGGCGCCATGTTCATCGGCTTCGGCGCGAAACTGGCCACGGCCACACTGTAAGGAAAACACCGTGAACGAGCTTGAACTGCGCCAGCGCTGCCATACCGTCCTGCCGGGCCACCGCCAGCCGACACCGGCGGCCACCTTCGCCGCCATGGCCGCCTGGTGCGAGGCCAACGACATTGCGCACGATACCTATGGCGAGGGCGCGCTGATCGAACAGTTCGAAAACAAGATCGCCGGCCTGCTCGGCTTCGAGGCGGCCGTGTTCTGCATCACAGGCACCATGACGCAAGTCACCGCCCTGCGCCTGGCGTGCCAGGACCGGGGCTCGCGCCTGGTGGCGCTGCATCCGACCTCGCACATCCTGCGCCACGAGCGGGGCAACCATGAACTGCTCGATCACTTCAAGGGCTTGATGCTGGGCGACCCGCACCGCCCGTGGACGGCGGACGACCTGCGCGCCGTGCCCGATGCGCTGGGCGCCGCGCAGGTCGAACTGCCGATGCGCGAGATCGGCGGCCAGCGCCCGTCATGGGATGCCTTGAACGACATCAAGCGGCATTGCCGCGAGCACAACATCCACCTGCACATGGATGGCGCGCGCCTGTGGGAAGCGCAGGCCGGCTTCAAGCAGCCCCTGCCCGCCATCTGCGACGGTTTTGATTCCGTATACGTGTCGCTGTACAAGGGCATCGGCGGCCTCGGCGGCGCCATGCTGGCCGGCAGCCGCAGCTTTGTCGAACGGGCGCGCGAATGGTTCCGCCGCCAGGGCGGCAACATCGTGCACCGCACGCCCTACGTGGTGGCCGCCGCCATGCAGTTCGACGCGCGCCTCGCCGCCATGCCGCAGTATTTCGAACGCACGCAGTGGCTGTACGCGCTGCTGCGCGACTTTCCGAGCATCGCCGTCAACCCCGCCCAGCCGCAGGCCAACATGCTGCACCTGCACCTGCCCGTGTCGCGCGAGCGGGCCATCGCCATCCGCAACCAGGTGGCCGAGGACCACGGCATCTGGCTGTTCGGCCGCGCCAGCCACGCGGCCCTGCCCGGGCACAGCGTGGTGGAGTGGTATGTGGGAGACAACTTGCTGGAACTGCCGGACGACAGCGTGCGGCTGGCATTGACCTTGCTGGACCAGGCCATGCGCATCTAGACCCCGGCTTCCCGCCAGGCCGGCGTCAGCAGCGCAGCGCCCGCAGCTGCGCCAGCGAGCCGGCAAAGCGGCTCACGTCCACGGGTCCGGCGACACCCTGCACGCTGCCCGTATCCGCAAACTGCCAGAACGTGTAGCTGGAGGCACCAGGCGGCAGCGCGGGACCGGGCCCGGACGTGTAATGCGCGATCCATAGCGGATGGGCAAGGAACGGCGCAAACGCCCCCACGCAACTGCTCCAGAAGTTGGCATTGGTATAAATGCCTGGCATGCAGCCGAGCCTGTCGCCGACCTGCTGCAGCCAGTCCGCCACAGCCGCCGCATAGGCAGGCTGGGCCAGTCCGGGCTGTTCGACATCGAGCATGGGCGGCAAGTCGCCCTTGACGCTGCCCACCGTGCCGCAAAAGTTGGCCACCTGCTGCGCCACCGGCGTGGAGGGCGAGAAGAAGTGATAGGCGCCGCACAACTGGCCCTGCGCGTTGGCGCCAGCGCGGTTGCTGGCGTACTGCCTGTCGACCCGGCTGCCGCCTTCGGTGGCTTTCAGATAGACGAATGCCGGCGCCGCCGCGCCCCTGGCGACCTGGTCCCATCCGATGACGCCGTTATTGTCCGATACATCCATGCCTTGAAGATAATCTGCCATGCCGCGCTCCTGGTCTCCTGGTAAAGGGTCGTGATTGACGCCGGAATGGCTACCGTGTCCGCAAACCGTAGGTAAATTTGATCAGATAGTTGACGCCGATATCTGTCGGCGCGGAAGCACCGGCAGCGTGGCCGCACAAAAAGCTGCCCCGGTAGTCGGGCAGGCAGAATTGTTCGTCCGAACCGCCATGCAGATAGCCGAGCACGACGAACAGCTCGGGGTAGCTGGCGGCGGCCAGCGTGCGGCCGTCGCACGGCATCCAGCCGCTCGCCTCGATATGCGCACCGGCGCTGTCCCCGGCAAAGGCGACCACCGCACCGACGGGCACGTCGCCGAAGCCAGGCCGGACGAAAGTCGGCGGCAAAGCAGGAAACGTGGCGCTCATGGCCAGGCCTTTCCGCCGCGGGTGGCGCCGCATGGCGGCCACGGGCTGGCGCCTGCCGGCGCCTTCAGCAATGCGGCATCGCCGCTTTGATCAATGTCAATTCGCATGTCATGCCCTTGTCGGTTTTCATGTCCATCCAGACCTGCATCCGGTTTCATTCCAATAATGAATCAACATTTTTCGAAAAGCAAGTTTCGTGCGGCGCGGCATAAAAAAAAGCGCCCGAAGGCGCTTTTTTCCTTTCATGGCGGCCGGGTCGGTCGCCACTACCTGCTTAGAACTTGTAGTTGTAAGCAAGACCGATCAACTGCATGCGGGTCTTGAACAGGCCCTTGGTGGTTTCACCGTTGCCGGTGCAGCCAGTCATGACGGGCGAGCAGTCATTCTTGTAGTTGACTTCAGCATCCTTGAAGTCGATATAGCTGTAAGCCAGGTCGATCGAGGAATTGGCGTTCAGCTTCCAGTTCGCGCCGATCGAATACTGCATACGGTCGCTGTCCGGCAAGGCCGGGTGGCGCAGTTCGGCGCTGCGGACCGGCGCCTGGTCGTGGGCGATACCGGCGCGCAGCATCAGGCTTTCGCTGTACTTGTAGTTGGTACCCAGCGACACGCGGTAGGTGTCTTTCCAGTTCTGGCGGATGCGCTCGGCGCCTTCGGCCGTCGGCGGGAACTGGATGTCCAGGTTCTGCAGGCGCGAAGTGCGGGTCCAGGTGACGTCGCCCATCAAGGCCCATTTGTCATCCATCTGATGGAAGGCATTGACCGACAGGGTTTCCGGCGTGCGCAATTCCACCAGCGCTTCCGAATTGACCTTGTTCGACGCCTTGGCGATGAAGGCGTTCACGGCCGGGTTGCCCGTCACCTGCGAGAAGTCCCAGATGGTGCTGCCCTTGAGCTTGTGCGAAATCGACGAGCGGTAAGCGATGCCGAAACGCGTGCCTTCGTTCAGCTGGTACAGGTAGCCCAGGTTGAAGCCGAAGCCCCAGTCATGGCCGTCCATCGATGCGTGGCCATCCTTGATGGGGCCCTGCAACGCGGCGCCCGCAGCTTGCGCCGCGGCCAGGCCTTGCGTCTTGGCGATATTGGCCAGGAAGGCCTGCGATGCGCCAGGGGCATACTTGCCCAGGTAGGCGACCGAACCCGGCACGTCCACGCCCTGGCCCAGTTCCGCCTTCATGTATTCGGCCGTCACGCCGAAACCGAACGAGTGGTGCTGGTCCAGCTTGAACGAGACGGAAGGATTCAGGGCGATGGCTTCGAGCTTGATATTGGTGATCGCATAGCGGCCAAACCAGTCGTTGCCGTAGTCGAGCTTGGCGCCATACGGCACGAACAGGCCAGCGCCGACGGTCCACTGCTCATTGATTTTCTTGCTGGCATACAGCGCCGGCGCAAACACGGCATCCGGCGCGTAGTCCTTGGTTGCCGCGTAAGGCGTGCGGTTGCCCGGGAAGAAAGGCTTCGAACCCGAATCCTGGTAGGTCGAATGCGGTACCACGAGGGTGCCGCCGCCCACGAATTGCGTGCCTTCCAGGCGCGACATGCCGGCCGGATTATAGAAAATGGTCGAGGCGTCGGCCGCTTCGGCGCCGCTGGCATCGGCCGTGCCTTGGGCGGAAACGCTTTGCGAGCCGAAACGGTAGCCCGATGCCTGGGCGGTGGATGCGAAGCCGGCGCATGCGACGGCGATGAGGAGGGGCAGATATTTATGTTTCAAGTTAGTCTCTCTTTATTATATGAAGTGTCTTCGTCACATTGTCCCGGGTAGCTCAACCTCACCCGTCCTGCACTGTTCTTGCCGCCGTGAACTCCAATTCACTGACGGCATGAGCGAAGCATATAATATTTCTTAGAAAAAAGCGAACGTTCGCTCTTTTTATGAAACGGCGTTGTTTTCCACGCCAGTCACGACGTTTTACAGTGCCAGCGCCGGGGCTGGCAGCGGTATCAGGAAGCGCTGCTGCATCAGCGCCAGCATCTGTTCGGCCGGCACGGGACGCGAGATGAAATAGCCCTGCACTTCATTGCACTGCAGCGTACGCAGGATGTCGAGCTGCTCGCGCGTCTCCACCCCTTCGGCCACCACGCTCATGCCCAGCGCATGCGCCATCGACAGGATGGCGCGCACGAACACTTCGCCCTGCTCCGAGCGGCCCAGTTCCATGGTGAAGGCGCGGTCGATCTTCAAGCCATCCATGGCGAATTTCTGCAGCTGCGACAGCGAGGAATATCCCGTGCCGAAATCGTCGACCAGCAGACGCACGCCCAGCGCGCGGATGGCCGACAGCTGCTCCACGGCACGGTTCTGTTCATCCATCATGGCCGATTCCGTGATTTCCACCTCGATCAGCCGCGCATCGATGCGGTGGCGCGTCAGCGCCGACGCCAGCACCTGGTGCACGTCGCCGCGGCCGAACTGGCGCGCCGAGACGTTGATGGACACGGGCACCAGTTCCAGCCCGCTGGCCTGCCAGCGCGCCATCTGCAGGCATACCTTCTCGATGACGACTTCGCCCAGCTGCGAAATGAGGCCGCTGCTCTCGGCCACGGGAATGAATTCCAGCGGCGGCACCATGCCGTGCTGCGGGTGGTGCCAGCGCACCAGCGCCTCCATGCTGCACAGCTGCCCGCTCATGGCGTCGACGCGCGGCTGGTAGACGACGAGGAACTGGTCCTGCTCCAGCGCCGCCACCAGGCTTTGCTCGAGTTCGCGGCGGTTGCGGATGGTTTCGAACAATTCGGGCTGGAAGAAGCGGTGATGGCCCTTGCCCGCCACTTTCACGGCGTACATGGCGATATCGGCGTTCTTCAGCAGCACTTCCGTCTCGGCGCCATCGCGCGGATACAGGCTGATGCCGATCGAGGCGCCCATCTTGTGGCGCTCGCTGCCCAGGTAAAACGGTTCGTCGAAGGCGATGGCGATGCGCTGCGCCACCTGTTCGGCGCGGCTGTCGTCCTCCACCGGATCGAGCACGACGACGAATTCATCGCCGCCCAGGCGCACCACGTGGTCGCCCGGGCGCAGAACGGCCTTCAGGCGCAGCGAGGCGGCGCGCAGCACCTTGTCGCCCTCGGCGTGGCCCTGCGTATCGTTGATATCCTTGAAGCCGTCGAGGTCGATGAACAGCAGCGCCAGCATCTGTCGCGCGATGGCGGCGCGGCCCAGGGCGCCGGGCAGGAATTGCTGCAGCCAGTAGCGGTTGGGCAGCCCCGTCAAGCCGTCCTCGTTGGCCAGGCGGCGCAAGTCGCGCTCGTGCTCCTTGGCCGTGCTGATGTCTTGCAGGGTGACGGCCAGGCGGTCGCCGCTGCGCACCAGGCGCCGGCGTATCCAGCGCAGCTTGAACGGGTTACCTTCCGGCAGCTCGATCTCTTCCTCGGAAAAGCCGGACTCCATGGCGGCCCGGTAATTGTGGATCAGGTCGCGGAAATACGGCTCGTGGGCGCGCGACTGCAGGCGCATGCCCAGCAATTGTTCGCGCCGCACGCCAAAATAACCGGCGCCCGGCTCGTTGCAGTCGACGATCTCGAAGTCGAGGATGCTGCCATCGGTGCCGCGCAGGGCGGCGATGATATAAAAGCCGTCGCTCGTGCCTTCGGTGGCCATGCGGTAGGCATTGCGCACGCCTTCGGACTGGTGGTGGCGCCACGCCAGGCGCAGCGACAGCATGGTGGCGACGGCGGCAAAAGCCAGCAGCAGCACGGTGACGGCCAGCGCAATGCCGATATAAATGGTGCGCGTTTCTTCGTAGGGGTGCAGCATCTCGCCATCCGACAGGCCGACCACGGCCGTAAACGGATAGGCTTTCAGCGCCTGCCAGCCCACATAGCGGCTTTGCTTGTCGGAAAAAGCGATCCTGCCGCCCGAATGCAGGGCGCCGCTCTCCGTTTCCAGAAAGCTCGTGTCGAGAAACGGCGTACCCTCGCCGCTCTGGCTCGGCAGCACGCGCGACCCGAGGCGCGTGCTGAACAGCTCGCCCTCCTCGCCCACCATGGCGGACATGCCGAACTTGCCGAAATTGACGCTGTTATAGAATTCGGAAAAATAGCTGGAATGGATGGAGATGAGCAGCACACCGTCGAAATTGCCATCCTCGTCTTCCAGCCGGCGCGTGAAATGCACGAGGCTTTCGCCGGCGCCCGGGGTTGCCGCCTCGCTGGCCGCATTGGCCTTGCCCAGCGCGATGCGCAGGGCGCTGGAATTGCTGCGCCAGTGGCGCAGCAAAAAATCGCTGCGCTCGTTGACGCGCAAGCGCTGCAGCGGCGCCGTGACCGTCACGGCATGGCCCCTGCGGTCGAGGATGGCGACGATGGCAAATTGCGGCAAGGCATACATGCCCTGCGTCTTCAACTGGTCGAGGCGCAAGCGGCCGCGCGAGTTTTCCCACTCATATTTGAGCTGCAAGGTCAGCTGGTCCATCTGCTCCAGGGTGCGCAGCAGATACTGGCTGTAAGCCTTGGCCTGCGAAGACACACTGTCGAGCGCCTGCTGCTGCGCCACCTTCTTTTCCGCCTCCAGCTGCAGCAGGGTGGCCGTCCACAGCACCGCGCACAGGACCAGGCCAAGCAAGGGCCAGGCCAGGATCAGGCGCAGGTTGGCCTTGAGAAAATCGGCCCTGCTCATCTCCACCACGGCGGCGTTATTATTATTTACAAATTGTCGCAAGAACATGGTGCAGCATCTGCCGTTTCTGTGTATTTCTTCAAGGACACACAAATTACCACAGAGTCATGTTTGCAGGTAAGCCGGCCGCGTAATTAAGTGTGCGGCCCGCAGCCCGCCTGTCGCGCCTGCGTTACAATCACCATCCTTACCGTTGGAGAAATACATGCAGCAATACCAAGATTTGATCAAGACCGTGCTCGAAACGGGCAGCTGGCAAGACAACCGCACGGGCATCCGCACCCTGAGCGTGCCAGGCGCCATGATGCGTTTCGACTTGGCCAACGGCAATTTCCCTGCCGTGACAACCAAGAAACTGGCTTTCAAATCCGTGATCGGCGAATTGTGCGCCTTCCTGCGCGCCTCGCGCAACGCGGCCGAGTTCCGCGCGCTGGGCTGCAAGGTGTGGGACCAGAACGCCAATGAAAATGCACAATGGCTGGCCAACCCCTACCGCGAAGGTGAGGATGACCTCGGTCCCGTGTACGGCGTGCAATGGCGCCAGTGGCCCGCGTACAAGCTGCTGGACGCTGACCAGCCCGCGCAAATCGCCGACGCGCAAGCGAACGGTTTTGCCCTGGTCGCCCCCATCGTCGAGGACGGCGTGCAAAAAGTGCTGCTATACAAGGCCGTCGACCAGCTGCGCGAGTGCCTGGACACCATCATGACGAACCCGGGCAGCCGGCGCATCCTGTTCCACGGCTGGAACCCGGCCGTGCTGGACGCCGTCGCCCTGCCCGCCTGCCATTTGCTGTACCAGTTCATCCCGAACGCCAGCACGCGCGAAATCTCGCTGTGTCTATATGTGCGCAGCAACGATATCGGCCTGGGCACGCCGTTCAACATCGCCGAAGGCGCGGCCCTGCTGCACCTGGTGGCGCGCCTGACGGGCTACACGCCGCGCTGGTTCACCTACTTCATCGGCGACGCGCACATCTATGAAAACCACCTCGACATGGTGGAAGAACAATTGAAGCGCACGCCGTTCCCGGCGCCCAAGTTTGTCATTTCCGACCGCGTGCCCGACTACGCCAAGACGGGCAAGTACGAGCCGGAATGGCTGGAAAAGATCGAGCCGTCGGATTTCTCGCTGGAAGGCTATGAACACCATGCGCCGATCAAGGCGGCGATGGCCGTCTGATGGCGGTCGCCCCGCTGGCGGCGTTGCACCGCAAGCTGTTTGACGAAACGGACGGCGTGAAGTTTTCCAGCCTGAAAGACCGGCTGCTGAAAAAGCATGCTGCCGACGAGCGGCAAGCCGTGCTCGCCATCCTGACCGCCTACGCCAGGGAAGGCCAGCTGCTGCATTGGCGCGCCTTCCTGATGAGCGATATCGTGCAATTGGCGGAAGCCAATGAACAGACGGCATTTTTTGCATGGGCATTGACGCAGCCCGAACTGGCCTACCGGGCCGTCGATGGCATGCTGAAAAGCACAGGCAAGGACGCTTATGCGCCACTGGTGGCACTGGCAGCGTCCGGCGCCGCGCGCCTGGAAGTGCGCGCCAGGGCGATCAAGAGCCTGGCCGTCTTCAGCCGCCAGCCTTTCGATACGGGTTTGCCGCATGACCCCGGCCACTGGAAGCCCGACAGCCTGCCGCTCGACGCCGTGCTGGCCTGGCAAGCGGACGGCTACCCGGATGGCGCAGGCCATGCGGCGCCCGCCACCCACGCGACGCTCGATGAGCCGCGCACGCCGCTGGAAAAGGCTGCCGCCAGGCTGGAGAAAAAACTGGCGGCCCGGCGCAAAAAGGAGCAGGACCTGGCGCAGCCATCGAACTGGCTGACCATCGCCAGCGCCGCCGACATGGCCGGCATCGCGCAGCGCTGGGCCTTGCCGGAGCAGTACCGGCGCTTCCTCGCTTGCCATTCGCCGCTGCGGGTGTTGATCGACAGCCCACAGTATTTCCAGGGCTTGAGCCTGTACGGCGCGGCCGAGCTGGTCAAGGCCCAGCACGGTTACGCCTGGGATACCGTCAGCGGCGCCGCCATCGCCGGCTGGCCGGAACAGTACCTGGTGATCGCCGACGCGGGCGCCGATCCGTATTGCCTGGACCTGGGCGCCATTGCCGACGGCGATGCGCCCGTGTACACGGCCGAACACGGCATGGGTGCATGGCGCTTCGAGCGCCATGCGGACAGTTTCATCGACTTCCTGAACCAGATCGCGGCAGCGGCCTAGCCTGCTTCGCCTCCCGGCCCGCCCGGGCCGGGACCGCCTGGACCACCGGGTCCGCCCGGCCCCCGTCCGCCCGGCGGACCGAAGCGCGGTTCCCGCTCGCCCTCTTTCGCCGCCGAGCTGGCGCCGCCCAGGCGGTACGACAGCCCCACATAAATCATGCGTCCATCGAAGCGCCGCGTGCTCGTCTCGCGCAGGGACGCGCTGTTGATGACGGTTTCCATCTTGTTGCTGCTGAACACGTCGGCCACATTCATGACCAGGCTCAATTGCGGCGTCACCGTGTGGCGCCAGCTCACGTTCAAGGTATTGTTCGGCGAGCGGTAGCCCTGTCCCGACAGCATCTTGCCCTGCATTTGCAGGGCCAGCTGCAGTTGGTTCGCCGGATTGATCTGGTAATTGAGGCGCGCGCGGCCGCTCAGGGCATTCGCCGTGCGCGTGCTGCGGTTGCCCAGGTCGTCGGAACTGGTCTGCTGGCTGCGCGCCAGATTGCCGCTCGTGTTCAGGGTCAACGATGGCGTCAGTTTGCCGCTGACGCTGAACTCCAGACCGCTCGAATGGCTGCCCTCTCCGTTTTCGCGCGTTGTCAGCAGCACATTGTCACTGATGAAATAGCGGTAATCGACGATGGCGTCCGTGTCGCGGCGGTGGTAGGCGCGCAAGCTGCTTTCCAGGCCAAACAATTTCGTTTCATAGCCGATCTCGAACGAGTCCGTCTGCGTGGGTTTCAGCTTCGGGTTGCCGGCCGACACATTGAACTCGTCGCGGTAGATCACGTACGGGTTCAGGTCGCCCGCGCTGGGGCGACGGAGGCGGTGCGCATAGCTGAAGCGCAAGTTGCTCTCGTCGCTGACCTTATACGTGGCGAACAGGCTGGGAATGTAGTTGATGTAGTTGTTGCCGGCCTCGACGCCGCTGGTGATCTGGCGCACGTTCAAGTCCGTGTATTCGGCGCGCAAGCCGGCCAGCGCCCCCCAGCGCTCGCTCAGACGCATCTGGTAGGAGCCGTACAGCGCGATGGTGCGCTCGTCGAGCTCGAAACGATTGCTGCGCATGGGGTTGACGGTGGCAAGCAGGCTGGCCGGGTTGATGTCCGTATATAAAGTGTCGAAACTGCTCTGGTTGTCGGCCACCTTGTAGCCGAGCTTGGCCGTGCCGCCCGCCAGCGGACGCTCGTAGTCGCCGCTGAAGTCGACGATGCGGTTGCCCGTCTCGCTGTGCTGGCGCGCGCGGCTGTCGAAGGCATTCACGGGCGCGACCGCGTAGGTATTGGCGTAATCGCTGTCGCTCTCGTTGGTCGACGAGGACACGCGCAAGTCAATCTTGAGGGTTTCGCCCGGCAATTCTCCCTTGTGGTCGTAGCGCGCGCCCCAGCTGTAGTTGCGGCTGTCGCCGTTGCGCACGGTACTGCGCACATAGTCGCCGATGGTGCTGCCCGTGCTGTCGCCATTGATGTAGCGGTCGAGCGAGCGCTGGTCGTTGCTGCGCCCGTTATACGACACGCTGGCGGCCAGGGTATCGTTGGCGTTCAGGTTGTAATTGACGGTGCCGTGCAAGCCCAGCGAGTCGTTCAAGCCATTGCTGGTGGACTGCTGGCTGCTGGGGGCGAACGCGCCCGTGCCACGCTCCAGGCGCTCGCGGCTGACCTCGGCCACGGAATTACGGCCGTCATGGCGCACATTGATGCCGCCCTGGTAGCCCCACGGCCCCTCGTTATAGGTGCCGGAGACGGAGCTGTTGTAGCGTCCGGCGATGCCCGCATTCGCGTTGACGGTGGCAAAACCGCCCGGCTTGCGGTTGCGCCGCATCACCAGATTCAGGATCGGGCCGCCACCGGCCTCGTTGCCGAACTGGGCGCCGGGATTGTTGATCACTTCCACGGATTCGATATCGTCGGCCGCCATGGCGTTCAGGGTGGCGCCGCGCGAATCGCCCTGCAGCATGGCCGATGGCTTGCCATCGATCAATATCTGCACATTGCTGCTGCCGCGCAGGGACACGGACCCATCGGGATCGACGGCCACCGACGGCACATTGTTCAAGGCATCGGCCGCCGTGCCATTGCTGCTGCCCACGTCGGATTTGACGTCGTAGACTTGCCGGTCGATGCGGCCCGTGGGACGTTCGGCCGTCACGCTGACGGAAGGCGGAGACCCGGCGGCCGGCGCCGGCTTGACGGCATTGTCGCCGGTGACGGTTTGCGCCTGGACAGCGGCGCCGGAGACGAGCAGGCTGCCGCCCGCCAGGCAATGGAAAAGAAGTTTATGCATTTGGCTAAAAGATCATCGAGACGCTACGGATGAGGCACTACGCCGCAGCGTGAGAGCACATGTGTGGGCACAGTTCAAGCATGCCACGATTGCAAGGAGCAAAGCAAATGCGAACCATTGTTATTTACTTCAATTTACAAATCTCTTGCACTTGTGGCCGTACAGCCTCATCCGATGACCTTTGCGCTATCTTTACGTTACCTCAGCAAGCCCTTGCCGCGCGCCAGTTTCAGCCAGCCCGGATACTCCGTCATCAATAAATCATACAGTTCCGCATCGCTGTGCTCGTCGGGCGAGCTGACGGAAAAGTAGTTGGCATTGTCGACCAGGCGCCCCTGCAATTCATCGAGCTTTTCCAGGAAAGGGAAGTCCGAATCGGCAAAGGCGGCGAGAAACTTGCTTTTCGACTTGCGCCCCTTGCCGATGCCCATGAATTGCCAGAAGATGGGCTCGTTACTCGCCCAGCGCAATTGCTTTTCCGTCGTCGCCTGGTCGCTGGTGCCGCCATCGGTCACGAACATCACGTACACGGGCAGCTCGGCTGCGACGGGCCGCGTGCGCTCGCCGCCACGGGCATCAGGAAAATAAAACGCGCGGATCGCCTGCATGGCGGCGCCGTAGCGCGTGTCGCCTTCCAGCGGATGGCGCTGTATGGCCTGGCCCACATAGGTATTGCAATTACTCAAGGCCATCGGTGCCGGATGGTGGACGTTCTTGCCGAACAGGAAAACATCGATCTCGCCATCGTCGTCGAACTTGCAGCCCAGGGCCAGGATGCGCTCGGCAAAGCGCTGCACCAGCCCCTCTTTATATAGCCGTCCCATGGAGCCGGAAATATCGAGGCACAGACAGACCTTGGCGCGGTGCTCGGACAGACCCACTTTTTGCAGGGACACGCCCGCCTGCTTGACCAGGCTGACCAGTTGCGGCGCCTCGCGTTCGACGCGCTTTTCCAGGTTGATCTTCGCCTGCATGACGGCCGAAGCCGCCGCGGCAGGAGCGGCAGGGGTTGTCTGGTCGACTTCACCGCCGAAATGCTGCACCAGCGCATCGAGTCCCCCATTGAAACCCTGGCCCACGGCCATGCAGCGCCAGCCGCCATCCTTGCGGTAAATTTCTGCCAGCATGACGGCTTTTTCTTGCGCAAAATCAGACCCGGCAAAGGCAAAGCGTGCCAGCTCGCGCCCGCCCGCCTGCAGGCGCACGTGGCCGGCTTGCAACTGCGACATCACGCCGCCGCCATCGATGGAGGCCGTCACGACAAGGCGATCGATTCCGGCCGGCAAGCGCGCCAGTTGCAAGGCAAACTCGGCCATGTCGCCGCCGCTGCCCGCGCGCGCTTCCACGCCGCCGCACGGCGTGCGCGGCTGGTTGAAAAAGGTCATGTAGCGCTCGTCGGACAATTTGCCGCCGGCATCGAGGCCGAAGCAGGCCACGTCCAGCGCCAGGCCCTGCGCGGCGACGCCGATGTCCAGCACGCCGTCGGGAACGAGATTGGCCAGCGGCAAGCGCTGACCCTTGCTCAAGGTTTCCATCAGTATCTCCTAGACAATGTAACGGCGCGGATTGTCCGCGTTGCAATCTTCTTCGTCTTCCTTGTCCTCGCCCTTGAAGACGACGGGACCGTTGAAGGCCAGTTGCAGGTTCTCGCCCTGCCAGCTCAGCCACGGCGTCGCTTCGCTGCCGGGCTCCGACGTCTTGCCGGACGGCTCGAGGATGATGCTGTCGGGCGTGACGCGCGCCATGCCAATCACATAGGTGTAGACGGAATCGTCGTCGGCAGCCTTGGACAGGCGGAAATCGAAGTCGCACTCGACGATCTGCTGGCCATACTGCATGACCATCTTCGGCCGCATGGAGGCGACGGAAACGGCGCCATTGGCCACCGCCGAGTACACGCTGAAGACGAGGCCCACCGTGCCGCCGTAATGCTGCGCCAGCGCAGGATTGACTTCCACCGTTTCCGTGGCCGGTTCCTTGCCCGCCGCACCGGCCACGTCGCCCAGGTGGCGCACGAAAGGCATGCGGTCGAAGTTCCCGGCCGTGTCCGGCGCCTGGATGAAGCGCATCTGGCCGTTCGGCAAGAGGATGCCGACCCGCAAATCGAGATCGTCGTTATCGTCGTCGCCATCGCCGTTGTCGACCCAGGTGGCCTTGACGGTCAGTTTGTTCGGTGCGCCCGCGCCCTTTTCCAGCGACACCTTGTGCGTCTGCCCCGCCTTGGTCAGCGAGATCTTCGACAGGGAAATCTTGGGCGCCGGCACCGGTGCCGCGTCCGCCTGCGCCACTTCGCCGCCGAAATGCGCGACCAGGGTGTCGAGTCCTCCATTGAAACCCTGGCCCACGGCCATGAAGCGCCAGCCGCCGTCCTTGCGGTAGAACTCGCCCAGCATGACGGCTTTTTCTTGCGCGAAATCAGATCCCGCATACGCAAAGCGGGCCAGCTCGCGCCCGCCGTCGAGCAGGCGCAGGTAGCCGCTGCCCAGCTGCGCCATGGTGGCCGCCCCATCGATGGCGGCCGTGACGACGAGGCGCTCGATGGCGGCAGGCAAGCGCTCCAGTTGATAGCTGAAGCCGGCAGCATCGCCGGACGGCGCGGCCGTTTCCACGCCGCCGCATGGCGTGCGCGGCTGGTTAAAGAAAGTCATGTAGCGGTCGTCAGACAATTTACCGGCGGCATCGAGGCCGAAACAGGCAAAATCCAGCGGCACGCCCGTGCTGGCGAGTCCCAGTTGCACGACGTTGCCCGTGACGAGGCCGGACAGCGCCAGGCGCTGCCCCTTGATCAGGTTTTCCATGGAATCAGGGTAGATAAGAAGGGGGGATACAGAACCGGGCAGCGATGCCACCCGGCACATTTACGCAAAAAATTGCTGATTACGCATTAATTCCAAAGGAGCGTGCCAGTGGGCCCAGGCCGCCTTTGAAGCCTTGGCCGATGGCCTTGAATTTCCATTCGCTGCCGGCGCGGTAGATTTCGCCGAAGATCATGGCCGCTTCCGTCGAGCCGTCTTCCGACAGGTCGTAGCGGGCGATTTCCGCGCCGTTGTCGCCGTTCAGGCAGCGGATGTAAGCCTTGCCCACCATGCCGAAGTTCTGCTTGCGGTTTTCCGCATCGTGAATGGTGACGGCCACGGCGATCTTGTCGATGTCGGCGGGTACGTTGGCCAGGTCGACGGCGACTTTCTCGTCGTCGCCGTCGCCGCCGCCCGTGGTATTGTCGCCCGCGTGGACGATGGAGCCGTCAGCCGATTTCAGGTTGTTATAAAAAATGAAATCAGCATCGGAGCGGGCCTTGCCATCCGTTTTCAGCAGGAAGGCGCTGCCGTCCAGGTCGAAAGCGGCACCATCGGTGGCGCGCGGGTCCCAGCCCAGGCCAATCACGATTTTCTTCAAGCCAGGAGCTTCCTTGCTCAGGTTGACATTGCCGCCTTTTTGCAAACTGATCGCCATGGTAATTCCTCTTTAATGTGTGGGTTGTATTCGGTGTTTCAGCTCACGTCGCCGGCACGCCGGCTTGATGAGCCATGAGCCTACCATAAAGTTCCTGCTTGTCAGCCGCGCACTATTGAAAATAATGCCATGCGGAAAATACCGTACGGCCGCCCCGATGCGCAAAATGACGGATAATGCCGCTCGACAAGAAATTTTCACCCTCATGAGCGACCTGAACCCGGGATGTCCTTGAATAAGATACAACTCGACTGCATCCCCGGCACCCTGTGCGACGAACGCCTGTGGTCGCGCCTGGCGCCCGCCCTGGACGGCGTCTTTGATCTACGGCACGTGCCCCTGCACGAGGCGCGCACGCGCGCGCAGATGCAATCGATCATCGCCAGCCACAGTGCGCCGCAAGCCCACCTGGTGGGCTTTTCGCTGGGCGCCTACCTGGCGCTCGAACACGCGCTGGCGCAGCCGCAACGCGTGCAGTCCTTGACTTTGATCGCCAATTCGGCCAAAGGTTTGCTGCCGGCGGAAATCGCAGCACGCCAGCGCATCGTCGCCATGCTCGAACGCAATGCCTATGGGGGCATCACGCGCCAGCGCCTGCGCGAATTGCTGCACCCGTCGCACCTGGACGATCCCGCCATCACCGGCCTGATCCAGCAAATGGGCCTGGACCTGGGCAAGGACGTGCTGCTGGCGCAATTTCTCACCACGATCGATCGCCCCGACCTGATGGCGCGCCTGCCGGAACTCAGCTGTCCCGTGCTGATCGTGGGTGCCGAAGACGACAAGCTCGTCCATCCCGACCATTTGCGCGCCATGGCCGCCCGCCTGCCGCAAGCCGCCTTGCACTTACTAAAAGACAACACCGGCCACATGATTCCGCTGGAAGCGCCGGGTCCGCTGGCCGACGCCATGCGTGCGCATCTGGAGGCTGCCGGCAATTTCAACGATAATGACGGGCATCGGGCCATGCCCCAACTACTTTGACAGAAGCAATGAGCCATTTGACCATCATCGTCGCCACCGACCAGCAAGGCGGCATCGGCATCAACAACACCTTGCCGTGGAAACTGCCGGAAGACCTGGCGCATTTCAAGCGCCTGACGACGGGCCACCCCATCCTCATGGGCCGCAAGACCTTCGATTCCATCGGCCGGCCGCTGCCGAACCGCCGCAACATCGTCATCACGCGCAATGCCGACTGGCGCCATGAAGGCGTGGAAGCGGTGCCGTCGGTGGAAGCGGCCATCGCCCTGCTGGACGGCGCCGAAGGCTACGTCATCGGCGGCGCCGAGATTTACCGGCAGTCGCTGGCCCTGGCGCAGCGCTTGATCATCACGGAAATCGGCCAGACCTTTGATTGCGACGCGTTTTTCCCTGCCGTTGACCATGCCGTGTGGCAAGAAACCGCGCGCGAGGCCCATGTTTCGGAGAAATCCGGCCTGCCTTACGCCTTTGTCACGCTGCAACGCAAAGCCTGATAAGGTTATATTGATAGCCAGAATGTTGCTGTAATACCCCTGTCACACCGTTGCGTCACGCTAGCGTACGCTTGTGACGCTTTCGGGTGATATTTTTTTCCCGCAGACGCCGCATTTCTGCGAGAATCCCGTTCTTATTTTTTTCTGCGGCTGCCGGGTTGTACCACCGCCTGACCGTCGCGCCCTAGTCCGCCCCTTCACATCTGTCAGGGGCGGCTTGCTTTTTTGGAGACATGCATGAAATTTCGTTTCCCCATCGTCATCATTGACGAGGATTTCCGTTCTGAAAATACGTCCGGCCTGGGCATTCGCGCCCTTGCCGCCGCAATGGAAAAAGAAGGCATGGAAGTGCTGGGCGTGACCAGCTACGGCGATTTGTCGCAATTTGCCCAACAACAATCGCGTGCATCGGCCTTCGTGCTGTCGATCGATGATGAGGAATTCGGTGGCGGTTCCATCGAGGAAACGGACCACGCGCTCAAGTCCCTGCGCGCCTTCGTCGAGGAAATCCGCTACAAGAACGCCGACATCCCCATTTATCTGTATGGCGAAACGCGCACCTCGCGCCACATCCCCAACGACATCCTGCGCGAACTGCATGGTTTCATCCACATGTTCGAAGATACGCCGGAATTCGTCGCGCGCCACATCATCCGCGAAGCGAAATCCTACCTGGACGGCCTGTCGCCGCCGTTCTTCCGCGCGCTGGTGCACTACGCCAACGACGGCTCCTACTCGTGGCACTGCCCCGGCCACTCGGGCGGCGTGGCTTTCCTGAAGTCGCCGATCGGCCAGATGTTCCACCAGTTCTTCGGTGAAAACATGCTGCGCGCCGACGTCTGCAACGCCGTCGAGGAACTGGGCCAGCTGCTCGACCATACGGGTCCTGTCGCCGCGTCCGAGCGCAATGCGGCGCGCATCTTCAATGCCGATCATTGCTATTTTGTCACCAATGGTACCTCGACCTCGAACAAGATGGTGTGGCACTCGACCGTGGCACCGGGCGACATCGTCGTCGTCGACCGCAATTGCCACAAGTCAATCTTGCACTCGATCATCATGTGCGGCGCCATTCCCGTGTTCCTGATGCCGACCCGCAATCACCTGGGCATCATCGGTCCCATTCCGCTGCATGAATTCACGCCGGAAAGCATTGCCCGCAAGATCGAAGCGAACCCGTTCGCGCGCGAAGCGAAGAACAAGAAGCCGCGCATCCTCACCATCACGCAGTCGACCTACGATGGCGTGATCTACAACGTGGAAACCCTGCGCGAAATGCTGGACGGCAAGATCGACACCCTGCACTTCGACGAAGCATGGCTGCCGCACGCCACCTTCCACGATTTCTACAAGAATATGCACGCCATCGGCAAGGACCGTCCGCGCGCCAAGGAATCGATGATCTTCTCGACCCAGTCCACGCACAAATTGCTGGCCGGCCTGTCGCAAGCCTCGCAAATCCTCGTGCGCGAATCGGACACGGTCAAGCTGGACCAGGACGCCTTCAACGAAGCTTACCTGATGCACACCTCGACTTCGCCCCAGTATTCCATCATCGCCTCGTGCGACGTGGCCGCGGCCATGATGGAAGCGCCGGGCGGCACGGCCCTGGTGGAAGAATCGATCATGGAAGCGCTCGATTTCCGCCGCGCCATGAAGAAGATCGACCAGGAATGGGGCCAGGACTGGTGGTTCCAGGTGTGGGGCCCGGCCAGCTTCAATGACGAAGGCATGGGCCGCCAGGAAGACTGGATGATACGCGCCGAGGATGACTGGCACGGCTTCGGCGACCTGGCCGCCGGCTTCAACATGCTCGACCCGATCAAGGCGACCATCGTCAACCCGGGCCTGTCGCTGGACGGCCAGTTCGGCGACACGGGCATCCCCGCCTCCATCGTCACCAAATACCTGGCCGAGCATGGCGTCATCATTGAAAAATGCGGCCTGTACTCGTTCTTCATCATGTTTACCATCGGCATCACCAAAGGCCGCTGGAATACCTTGCTGACGGCCTTGCAGCAGTTCAAGGACGACTACGACAAGAACCAGCCGATGTGGCGCATCCTGCCGGAATTCGCGGCGGCCAACCCGCGCTACGAAAAAATGGGCTTGCGCGACCTGTGCCAGCAAATCCACGATTTCTACAAGGCCTATGACGTGGCGCGTCTGACGACGGAAATGTATCTGTCGGACATGATCCCCGCCATGAAGCCGTCGGACGCGTTCGCCAAGATGGCGCACCGCGAAATCGAGCGCGTGGCCATCGACGAACTGGAAGGCCGCATCACGTCCATCCTGCTGACGCCGTATCCACCGGGCATCCCGCTCTTGATCCCGGGCGAGCGCTTCAACAAGACCATCGTCGACTACCTGCGCTTCGCGCGCGACTTCAACGAGCGCTTCCCCGGCTTCGAGACGGATGTGCATGGTCTGGTGAAACGCGAAGTCGATGGCAAGCGTGGTTACTTCGTCGATTGCGTCCGTCAGTAACGGTTCATCCAATCTACTGCGCGTCGCGACTTGCGGCCTGCGATGCTCACCGTACTAGAGTACGGTTGCGCTTCTCGGCCACAATTCGCTTCCGCTCGCTACGATTGGATGAACCGTCGTGACGTTCGTTGAACTTCATTAAAATAGCGCTGCCTGATGCGAGTCAGGCGGCGTTTTTCATTGTGCGCCTCCCGCGCACGCTTGCGCCAGATCAAACGGCTGGGGTATCGGACTCCTAAGATGGGCCACTCGCGTACTGGGATGGCCCGTCTATGACGCTCAAGGTGTGGCTGGAAATCGTGCAGCAGGCGGCGGCTGGCAGTGGCGCCTTGCTGATGGCGGCCTTGAAGCAGGCTCAGGTAACTATAGCCCGGCGGCACGATGGCGAGGAGGACGGCGCGGGCATCGTGCTGTTTGCCGAGGCCGATGCCGCGCTGCTGCAAGCACTGCCGGCGCTGTGCGGCCATGCCCGCGTGCTGGCCATTGCCGCCTGCGGCCAGTCCCCCAGTTGCGCGCAAAAGCGCGCGCTGATGGCGGCAGGCGCGCTCGATGTCCTGCTGTGGCCGGCGGGCAGCGTCGATGCGGGCCAGGTGCTGGCGCGCCTGCAGCGCTGGCAAGCCGTGGCGCAGCTGCTGGCGTCCAGCGCCGTGCGCCAGCAGCTGGTGGGCGACAGCGCGGCCTGGACCGCCTTGCTGCACCAGGTGGTGGAAATGGCCGCCTTCAGCCAGGCGTCGATGCTGATCACGGGTGAAACGGGCACGGGCAAGGATTTACTGGCGCAACTGGTCCACCGCCTCGGCAACTGCAGCGGCGGCTTCATCGTCCTCGACTGCACCACCCTGTCGCCGGAACTGGCTGGCAGCGAACTGTTCGGCCATGAACGGGGCGCCTTTACGGGCGCGGCGGCCGCGCGCGACGGCGCTTTTGCCCTGGCGGACGGCGGCGTGCTCTTCCTCGACGAAGTGGGCGAACTGCCGCTGCCGCTGCAGGCACAGCTGCTGCGCGCCATCCAGGAGCGCAAGTACAAGCGCGTGGGCGGCAATACCTGGCAGCCAACCCAGTTTCGCCTCGTCTGCGCCACCAACCGCGAACTGGAAGACGAAGTGGCGCGCGGCGCCTTCCGCGCCGACCTGTATTACCGCATCGCCGGCTGGCGTTGCCGGACGCCGCCCCTGCGCGAGCGCCAGGACGATATCCTGCCGCTGGCCCGGTATTTTCTCGCCGAACTGGCCCAACAACAGCCGCCCGCGCTCGACGCGGCCGTGCGCGAATACCTGCTGCTGCGCGACTATCCGGGCAATGTGCGCGAACTGCGCCAGACCGTCACGCGCATCTGGCACCGCCATTGCGGCCCCGGCCCCATCACCATCGGCGCCCTGCCCCCCGACGAACGGCTGCTGGCGCCGCGCTGGCCCGACCAGCATTTCGAAGCGGCCGTGCGGCGCGCCCTGGCCCAGGGTTGCAAGCTGTCGCACATCACGCGCTGCGCCACCGACGTGGCCATCCGCCTGGTGCTGGCCGAGGAACACGGCAACAACCAGCGCGCCGCCGCCCGCCTGGGCGTGACGGACCGCGCCCTGCAGATACGCCGCAAGGCGGCCGCCTGCGCGGCGCAAGCCGCTACTGCCGTAGCACCGCCGGCCACGCCTGCCGCCCTGTGATCTGCCTCAAGCCAGACCGGCCAGCCGCAAAAAATTGCCGCCCGTGACCAGCGCCGCATCCAGCGGCGGCAGTCCCAGCAGCTGTATCTTGTGCAATTCCAGCCCCGGATGCAGCCAGGGGCCATCCGAGCCGAACAAGACCTTGTGCGGTCCGGCGCGGCGCACGGCCTGTTCCAGCAAATCAAAGCGGCGCACGCCGGAGCTGTCCGTATGGATGTTGCGGTGGCGTACCAGATGGTCGATCAGCGCCAGCTGGGCCGCCCAGTCGTCGCCGAAGCTGCCCAGGTGGGGCAGGATGAAGTTGACGTCAGGATACTGCTGCGCCAGCAGTTCGGCCACGGCCACTTCGCCGGCCGGGTCGTACAGCACGGGCAAGCCGAAGAAACGCGCCGCGTCGCACACTTCGCCGCTGATGCGCGCGTCAAACCGGTGCGCCTTGATGCCGACAAAGCCGTAGCGCTCGACAGCCGTGCGCACCAGGTCCATGATGCGGCCCCGGTCGCGCCGCGCATGCACGAAGGCAAAGCCATAAAAACGCTGCGGATCGGAGGCGACCAGGCGCGCCACGCCGTGGTTGGCGATGGCGTAATCGGAGTGGAAGGTCGCGAACAGCGCGCTGCGGGCGATGCCGGCCGCCTGGGCCCGGCGCAGATAGGCGTGCAGCGGCGCATCGCTGTCCCACGGCCCGCTCAAGCCGTCGCCGGGTCCCGCATGGCAATGACAATCGATGATCATCTAGTCGCGCTATTGCCAGTCGCCCATGACGACGATGCGGTTGCCGCGCCGGCGCCAGCGCCCGCTCTCCTCTTCCTGCTGCGGCGCAGGCGAGCGGAAATGCGGCAATTGCTGGTGCAGGGCCCGCGTCAGCGCGCTTTCCACGGCGCGTGCGCTGCCATCGCCGTCGGCCGCCAGGCGCGCCGCCTGCCCCGCGATGCGTACGAAGCGGCGCGCCAGCTCCAGTTCGCGGTCGGCCGGCGCCTCGGCTTCCATTTCCAGCTCCAGCGCATTGCTGGCCGCGCGCCCCAGGGCCGAGCCGAGCGCCGTGCCCACGCCCGGTATCGGGATCATCGAACCGAGGGCGCCGCCGACAAAGGGCAAGGCCGTCTTGGCCACGGCCTTCAAGGCGCCGCCCAGGGGCTTGGCCACCTTGGCGATAGTCGAGCCGACCTTCTTGACGCCCTTCCACACGCTCTTGAAGATATTGCCGAGAAACTGCTCCAGCTCCTCCTCGCTGGCCACTTCCAGCAATTCCATGGCCAGCTGCAATTCTTCCTCTTCGCTGAAAACGGCCGGCGCCGCGCCCTTGCCGGGCCAGTCCGGGCCGAATTCCAGCACTTCAAACGCGGCGCCGGCCCGTTGCCGGCATTGCGCGCATGCGCATTCGAGTTGGTGCATGATGCTCTCCTTCGCAATGGTCAAGGCGTGGCCGTCAGGCCCACATTCAGCTCCACATTTCACCGAGTACGGCCAGTTCCAGTTCGCGCCGCTGGTTGGTCAGCACGCCGCGCTGGTTGGCAAACATGTCGTCGTGGATGCGCTGCTCGATGCGACGCCGCTGCGCCGCCGAGGACAGGGGCGCGACGTACACCTGATGCCCGCTCACGTCCACGCCCATCATCTGGCCGCACAGCCGGTGCTGCAGCAGGCGCCGGTGCAGATCGTCCGTCTGGCCGCTGTAGGCGCGGCGCCGCCCGCCCGCATCGAACTCGATCACATACAGGCCCGGCCCCCGTCCATTCGGGTCGCGCAGGGCATTGGCCAGCGTCCCCAGCGCCAGGTAATTCAGGGCGGCCGCTTCCGGCACCCGGCCCATGGTGCCGGCCAGGGTTGGCGGGATCTCGCCCTGCTGCTGGCCGTCGTCCTGCCCTTGGTCCTGCCCTTGGTCCTGGTCAGGTTCCGGCTCCTGCTGGTCTCCAAACGCGGGTTCCGCCACGGGATAGGGTGCCGGATAAAGCGTGGGATAGATGGGCGCATAGCCGCCCCAGCCCCGGTAGCGCGGCGGCAGATAGGGCAAGGGCTGGGCCGCATAGCGGGGCGGCCGACGGCCCAGCGCCTGGTAACGCGGCGGCGCGGGACGGCGCTGTCCGCGCAAGGGCGGCCGTGCGCGCAGCCCTCCGCCGCGCATGGCGCCGCGAGCGCCACCGGGGCGCGGGCGTTCGCCCTCCCATTCGGCCTCGGCTTCGTCCTCCCCTTGCCACTCCTGCGACCATTCCTGCGACCACTCCCCCAGCCACTCCTGCTCGCCGGCCGCTGCTGGCTGCCCCGCAAAGGGCAGCATTTCAAACGCTTCGTTCATATCGCCTCCTCGTGTGATGTTCAAGCAAATCCATCGCCTGCTCCAGTTGCCGGGGCGTCTGGTCGGCCCGCAGCAGAAAAGTCAGCGCGCCGCAACCGTCCCCCGCTTGCGTCAGCGCCAGCACGCCCGCTGCGCGCAAGGCTGGCTGCAAATGGGCGCGCCCGGGCAGGCGCTGCACGGGAAAGCTGCCGCCCCGGCAGACGATGCCGGCCGCAGCCATCCCCCTCCTCCATTGCGCCACCCTGTCCCCCAGCCTGGCGCGCAGCGCGTCGCCATGGCGCGCATTGAGCGCCATGGCCCGCCGCGCGGCCGCCAGCACGGCGGCCGACGGCGGACTGGCGTGCACGCGCGTCTGGCTGTGCGCCGCGAAGCGCCGCAACAGGCCGCCGCTGCCCGCCAGCACGGCCAGCGGCACGCCAAAGCCCTTGGCCAGCGAGGCGCCGACGATCAGGTGGCCACCCGCCTTGTCGTAAGCGCCCCGCAAGCCGTGCAGCCGCGCCGAACCGCCGCCGTGCGCGCCCGCCACGCCCAGCACCTGCGTGTCGTCCAGCAGCAGGTAACCGTCCCCCTGGCGCGCCAGGGCCGCATAGCCGGCCAGCGGCAAGGCCTGTTCGCGGCCCGGCACATAGCCATCGGCCAGGATCAGGGGCCGCCACCCCTGCCTGCCCCAGGCCGCCACCAGGCACCTCAGCGCGTCCATCTCGCCACTGGGAAACATGCGCAGCGGCAAACCCAGCGCCTGCGCCCGCTCCGCGCCCCAGCGCGCGATGGCGTAGCTGCCGCCATCGACGAGGATCACCAGCCGCTCGGCCGCCAGCATGCCGAACAGGTCCCAGAACAGGTGCAAGGTCGACGGCAGCACGCAGGCGGCCTCGCAGCCTTGCAGCGCAGCCAGGGCCGCGGCCAGCGCTTGCGCGCCCGGCGGCTCCCGCAGCGCGGCCGGCTGGCCCAGGGTCAGGCTGCTCCACGGCGCCAGCGAGGCCGCCGGATGACGCATGCCCAGGTACAGGGCACTGGTAAAGTCGAGCATGCACGCGCCCCGCCCCCGCCCTAGACGCTGCGCAGCTGCTGGCTCAGGCGCTGGCGCAGCAACACCGAAGGCATCGTCGATTCGACCACCGGGTCGCTGCTGTCGACGGACAAATCGACCCCGGTGGCGGCGCGGTAGCCGTGGATATAGCCCTGCACTTGCGGCCGCCAGAAGCGCGCCCAGTTGAATGCCTGCGTGGGTTCATAGATATCGCTCCAGTTGCCGTAGCGCACAGACAGCAGCAATTGCTCGCCGAAGATGGCCAGGTTACGGAAATGCATGACGCTCGTGTCCGTCCAGCCCTGCAGTTTCTTCATGGCGTCGACCCGGTCCATCCACGGTTCCGGATACGCGACCATCACGCGCGTAGGCAAGAATTCACGGAACTCGGGGCGCGCCAGCATCCATTGCTGCATCAGCATCTCGATGCGCGCCGTCGACGGCAAATCGCCGAACTGGTTGTGCGCGCCCTGCGACAGGATCAGGTGGATTTCCTTCAATGCATTGAGCACGGGGAAGGCGTCCGCCTTCACGGTGGTGTCGTCATCCTGCTTGTAGAACGAGGTCAGCAGGCGCAGCAAGTGGTGGAAAGCCTCCAGGAATTTGGAGCGGCTGTCGGCTGGCCGGAAGTGCTGCACTGCCTTGCCGTCCAGGCGCACACCGTAGTGATGGTCATACTCATAGTTCCGGCGCATCACGGTCAGCCGATGCTGTTCATCCTGCGTGTATCCCCACAGTAAATTATTCAACGGACGCAGCATGTCGATTTCCGTGTTCGACAAAGGATCGAGATGGTTGCCGGGCGAGCGCAGGTTCTGGAAGCGCTGCGCGATGGCGTTCATGGTCTGCACCAGCATGCCCTCTTCGTGCCAGTACGACCAGATCAGTTCCAGCAGGCAAGGATTGGCCAGCTTTTCCTGGATGATGCCAAAGCACAGGTCGACTTCGCCTTCCTGGCCCCGCGGGATGCTGATGGGGATATCGGGCAGCTTGCGGCGGATCACGGCCAGGTAGGGCAAGGTCTGGAAGCCGTCGATGTTTTCCAGGTAATCGTTGCGCAGCACGGTTTCCAGGTCGCGTCCTTGCGGTATGTCGCGCCGGTCCAGGTAGGCGTTGTCCTCGGCCGGATTGAAGGCCAGCGGCTGGTTCAGCACGCCGCAATTGACCATCACGAACGCTTCCGTCGCCACTTTCAGCACGCGGTAGGAATCGGCATCGGAAAACGGCAGCGCGCGGCGCTGCTTGAGCTGCTGGAACATGTCGGCCTTTTTCACGAAGCGCTCCTGCTCGAAGCCCCGTACGCTGGTCAGGTCGCCGCAAAACAGACTGTCCATGAAATGCAGATAATTGGTAAACGACATCGCCTCGGTACTGTTGCGTATCAAGGTCCACAGCGGCAAGTCTTCCGTCGGCTCCGTTTCCGTGCGCGTCAGCGATACGCCCACGTTGCCGGTGATGGGCTGCGGCTGGCGCTCTTCCGTCTCGTATTCCGCGTCCACGGCCAGCATGGCGTTCGGGCTCAGCCCTTCCGGCACGGGCAAGGCGCTGCGCAGTTCGGGGCGCTGCGCCAGCATCATCTGTCCCATGAAGCGGTGCATGCCGACGCGCCGCACGGGCGTGGAAAACGCGTTCGCCGTACCGCGCATGGGCACCCACGGCGCGGCGGCCAGCACTTGCACCTGGTCGCGCCCGTCGGCGCTCTGATCGCCGTCAAACGAGACGGTGGCGATGGCGCGGTCGCCCACCCTGCCGAACTGACAGTCGCTGGGATGGCAGTCGGCCGTTTCAAACGCCAGCGCCACCTGCGGATTGAGCTGGGGCTTGAAGCACAGCACGGCGCTGCAGCCGGCCTGCACCGTCACGCACTGGGGCGCCGTGGCGGGGAAATTGCCATACACCCCCACGTAACTGCCCGTCATCAAGTCGGCAAACACGGTGCTGCCACGCCCATCCGTCCAGCGCACGCCCACCAGCATGGCGGGATCGGGCACCCAGGTTCCGGCATTGAACAGATGGCAATCCGCCTCGGCACCCCGGTACAGGCTGATGGCGGCATTGACGACCATGGCTCCGCTTTCCTGCTCGTGTACGGTGACAGCGATGCTGCCGCCCTGGTGTTTCGGGCCCGCCTGGCCCACCCCTCTGCTTTTGCTGCTCATCTTGCTGCTCATGTCATTCTCCTCAATGGATAATCAAACGGGATGCCAGGGGCGGCAGCAACCTGCCGGACTGGCGGCCATGCCGCACGACGTCGGCGCACAGCTCCGACGTGTCCAGGGTGCTGCGCAGGGCCCAATGGGTCAGCAAACGCCCCAGCAGCTCGCTTTCGTCTTCCGGACTCAGGGTGCCGCTGGCGCGCGCCTGGCCCAGCACGGCGAACACCAGGGTCGGCGCGGCCTGGTACATCTGCGCCGGCGCCAGGGTCCAGCTGCGAAACAGCTGCGCCAGCATGGCCGGCTGGCGTGTGTGCACGGCCATGGCTTCGACCAGCGAGCCGCCGCGCAAGGCGGGCGGCCGATGCTGCACCAGCAAGCCCACCAGGGCCGCCATGCTGGCCTGCAGCTGTTCCAGCAGCCGCTGCCGGGCTGGCGGCAGGCCCGTCAGCGGGTAGTACGACAGCCACAGCTGCTCCAGCCGGTCCCATTGCGGATGCGGATACAAGGCCCGCCCCATGGCGCAGCTCAGGCGCACCCGCAGCCATGGCACCGGATGGGGATCGTCGATATTGAGGCGGAAGACAAACACGCGTGGCAGGCTGACCACGCCGATCAGGCCCAGGGTGGCGGCCACGCCGACCCGTGCCAGGGACCAGAAATCGGCCACGATCTCGGAAATCCACCGTTCCCACAGCTGCCACACGTGCACCAGACCGCTGCCGCCATGCTGCATGGCTTGCAGCACGGGCCGCAAGGACGCCACCAGGTCCAGCAGCGCCGCGCCCTGGTGGCCCACCTCGTGCACCAGCGACGAGGCGATGCTGCTGCCGATCATGCGTTCGCGCGGCAGGCGGATGATGGCGACGGGATTGTCGCCGCCGCCCGGCAGGCGCGTGCGCGCGCGGCGGATGGCGGCGCCCGGCCCCCGGTCCAGGTAGCAGATCACGGGCGGCGCCTGGTACACATTGCCGGGCAGCGCCAGCGCGTCAGCGGCAACGATGTCGAGCCCGGCCAGCCAGACGCCCGTCTTGTGCTCGCTGCGCTGCGTGATGACCTCGTTGAACAGGTCGAACTGGGTCAGCGCGGCATTGAATTTCAGGCGCAGGAAGGTGAAGCGGCGCTGCGCCTCAGCGGCGGTGGCCATGCTGGCCCCATCGGCGTGCTCGCGCCGCAGCCAGCGCTGGAACTGGGCCACCATGCGCCGCAATGCGCGCCGTCCCTGCACCAGCTGGCTTTCGATGGCCGACTGGGCGCTGGGCATCAGGGCGGCCGCCAGCACCGTCGGCTCGATCAGCGCGAACGGTTCCAGCCGCGCCAGCCGCGTCAGCAGCGAGCGCGCCTCCTGCGCCAGCATCCAGGCAGCATAAGCGCCGATGGCCATGATGTCAGACGCCGTACAGGACGATTTTGTGGCCCTGGCGCGCCCAGCGCCCGCTGGACGGGCGCATGCCCGCCGAGCCCCTTGCCGCGCCACCCTGCGCCATGGCGCCGCCCGCAGCGGCGCCGCTGCCGTTCTGCGTGGCGACCTGGCTGCCGGGGCGTCCCAGCAAGCCGGGCGCGAACTGGCGCGCCGCCGCGCTGGCGGCCGCCTGGGCGATGGCGCGCGGGTCGCCCGAGCCGCGTGCCTGCGCGGCACGGTTGACCGTGTCGGCGGCCAGGCGCACGAACTGCTTGGCGCCCTCGAATTCGCGGTCTTCGTTCGATGAGGCTTCCGCTTCCAGCCCCAGCGCATTGCCAGCCGCCGAGGCCAGACCGCTGCCGATCTTGGCCCCCAGCGGGCCGCCGAAATAGCCGCCGATGGCGCCGCCGGCCAGGGGAATCGCTTTTTTCGCCACGCCCTTGAGCACGCCGCCGACGGCCTGGCCCACGGGCGACTTGATGATGCCGCCCGCCACCGAGGCGGCCTTGCGCAGGAAATTGCCAAGAAACTGTTCCAGTTCGGCTTCATTGCTGACCGACAGCAGTTCATTGGCAAGTTCCATCTCCTCGGCTTCGGAAAACATGGCGTTCGCGCCGCCCTCGCCGCTCCACTCGCCCTGGCCAAACTCGAACTGTTCCGCTTCAAAGCCGGACATCTCCTGGCCGTATTCCAGGGTCGTACGATCTAAGTCATGCATGATGAGCTCCTAAAAGTTAGCACCTCGGTTGACACTACAGTGCCGGACGAACTGGCCGTCCGGCTAACAATCGAGCACGACGATGTGCCCGCCCTCGCGGCGCCAGCGGCCACCGGCCCGTCCTGGCGTTTGTGCCGCCTGCCTGAGCAAGCCTGGCGCCACGGTACGTGCCACTTGCAACAGGGCCGTTTCCACCTGCGCCCTGGGCGCGCGCGCGCCCGTGCCGGCATCCTGCGCCAGCGCCGTATTGACGGCGTCGATCAGATGCACGACCTGGCGCGCCAGTTCGAATTCCTTGTCTTCCGGGCTCAATCCTTCCAGTTCCATGCCGAAGATGCCTGCGGCGCGGCGCTTGAGCGCCTGCGGCGAACCGCCATGCAAGGGCAGCAGGGGCGCCACCACCTTGCCCAGCAACTGGCGCAACGGCCCTTCCAGCGGCGTGCCGCGCACCTGCTGGCCCGCCGCGGTGGCGTCCAGCTGGTGCCCCAGGAAAGCATCGAACTGGGATGGCGCCTGCAACTCCAGCAATTGCGCCGCCAAGGCCAGCTCATCTTCCTGCTGCAGCGGCAGCATGCCGGGCGCCTCAGGCAATTCCATTTCGGGACGATAGGCGAGCAGACGGCTGGTCATGGCAAGCTCCGGTGAAAGACGGGCGGGGTGGCCCATGCCTCCCTGACGCAAGGGCCATGCCAGCCGGGCGCGGGAGAAGAACGGGACGCGATGGCGAACGCCGTTTCGCCGATGCGATAAAAACCATGGTTTCCGGCGAAGCGAGTTTCGTTGTCAAGATGAGCTTTCAAACAAGCTTAATTGGCAGGAATGATTACGTCGCCTATCCGCCACAATGCCCGCGAACGGCAAAAAATATTTTCTATTTTTAAAAAATAAAGTTCGCGCTACCACTTCGAAAACAATCTCAACACCACGCCAACGGCCGGCAAAAATAAACGTGGCCAACACGTAAATACTTAATTGAAAACAGGATTTTGGTAGTTAAGCCCTACAATTAAGCGGCTAGAATTTGATTGCTTGAAAGAAACTAAATGACTGACTCTACTTTGCGCCGTTTGCTGGCCGTCACTTTGTTCAGCCTGCTTTCCGCCTGCGGCGGTGGCGGCGACAGCAAGACCGGCTCCACCCAGAGCCCGGACATCTCGGTCGTGCCGCCAGCGACCACCGCCCCCGGCGATCCGGCAGCTCCCGGCAGCACGCCCGGCGACACCATCGCGCCGCCGCCCCTGACCACGCCCCCGGCCGGCCAGGCGGCCACCACCTTCACGCGCCAGCAGGCATCGCGCTTCCTGGGCCGCGCCACGTTCGGACCGGACATGGCCGCCATCGAGGCGCTCGCCGCCAGCGACAGCGACGCCTGGTTCCGCGCACAGTTTTCCAAGCCACAAACCTTGCATCGGAAATATATCGACGCGATGCTGGCGGCGCAGGCTGCCGGCGGGGAACGCACCAGTTTAAGGACGTTCTATGAAACGTTCTGGCAACAAGGCATCCGCGGCGAGGACCAATTGCGCCAGCGGATGGCCTTTGCCCTGTCCGAAATCTTCGTCATTTCCATGCAAAACGAGTCCGTGCAGCCGCAGCTGCGTGGCGTGGCCAGCTACTACGACATGCTGGGCCAGCATGCTTTTGGCAACTTCCGCGACCTGCTGGAAGGCGTGGCCCTGCATCCGATGATGGGACTGTACCTGTCCCACCTGCGCAACCAGAAGGAATCGGCCACGCGCACACCCGATGAAAACTTCGCCCGCGAAGTGATGCAGCTGTTTAGCATCGGCCTGTACCAGCTGAATGCGGATGGCAGCCTGAAACTGTCCGGTGGCAAGCCCATCGACACCTACACGCGCGACGACGTGGCGGGCCTGGCGCGCGTCTTTACGGGTTGGAGCTGGGCCGGTCCGGACCAGAGCGCCACACGCTTCTATGGCGGTACGGCCGATCCCGACCGCGACTGGAAGCCGATGCAGAACTACGCGGCCTTCCATTCCAGCGGCGACAAGCGTTTCCTGGGCCAGAGCATCTCCGGCGCCAGCAGCGGGCAGGCCGACCTGAAACTGGCGCTCGACACGCTGTTCAACCATCCCAATGCGGGACCGTTCTTTGGCCGCCAGCTGATCCAGCGCCTGGTCAGCAGCAATCCCAGCCCAGCCTACGTGGGCCGTGTGGCCGCCGCGTTTGCCAACAATGGCAGCGGGGTGCGCGGCGACATGCAAGCCGTCATCCGCGCCGTGCTGCTCGATCCGGAGGCGCTGGCCGCAAGCGGCACCACTTTGCGCACCGGCAAGCTGCGTGAGCCACTGCTGCGCCTGGCCGGCTGGATGCGCGCCTTCGATGCAAAAGCGACCAGCGGGCGCTACCGCATCTATTATCTGGACGACCCACTGAGCGGTCTGGGCCAGAACCCCTTGAATTCGCCGTCCGTGTTCAATTTTTTCCGCCCCGCCTATACGCCGCCCAATTCCGCCCTGGCCAGCGCTGGCCTGGTGGCGCCGGAACTGCAAATCACGGCGGAACCATCGGTGACCGGCTATCTGAACTTCATGCAGGAAGCCATCAATAGCGGTGTCGGCGATGGCCGTGAAGTCAAGCCCGACTACACGCGCGAACTGGCACTGGCCGCCGACACGGGCGCCCTGCTCGACCGCATCGATCTGCTCCTGATGCATGGCAGCATGCCCGCCAGGCTGCGCGGGCAAATCCTGACGGCCGTCAATGGCATCAGCATCCCCGCAGCCACGGCCAGCAATGCCGCGCAGGTCGCCACGGCCCAGGCCAACCGCGTCAAGCTGGCCATTTTCCTGACCATGGCCTCGCCGGCCTACCTGGTACAAAAATAAGAGCGATCACATGCAAAACTTCCCCTTTTCCCGCCGCCGCTTCCTCGGTTCCATGCTGAGCCTGGCCGGCACCACGGCCGCGCCGTTCGCCATGAATCTGGCCGCCATGGGCAATGCCGCCGCGCAATCGGCAGGCGACTACAAGGCCATGGTTTGCCTGTTCATGGCAGGCGGCAACGACGCCTTCAACACGGTGCTGGCCACCGATCCCACGTCATGGAGTGAATACACGCGCCTGCGCAACACGGGCGCCGCCGACTCCATCCATCTGCCCGGCGTGGGCGAGACGGGCGGCGTCTTGCCCATCGTGCCCGCCACTGCGCAAACGGGCCGCGCCTTCGCCCTGCATCCCCAGCTGGCGCCCCTGAAAGACCTGTTCGACAATGGCCGCGCCGCCGTCGTGGCCAATGTCGGCACCCTGATCCAGCCCGCCACCCTGGCGCAGTACAAGGCCGGCAGCGTGGCCTTGCCGCCCAAGCTGTTTTCGCACAACGACCAGCAATCGACGTGGCAATCGGGTTCGCCGGAAGGGGCCAGCACGGGCTGGGGCGGGCGCATCGGCGACGTGGCCGGCGCGGGCAATACGAATGCCATGTTCACGGCCATTTCCGCCGCGGGCAATACCGTCTTCCTCAGCGGGCGCCAGGTGCGCCAGTTCCAGGTGGGCCAGTCGGGCGCCGTGCCGATCCGCGGCCTGAGCGGCAGCCTGTATGGCAGCACGGGCGGCGCGGGCGCGCTGCAAGCCATCATCAACGATGCGGGCAGCGATCTGATCGAACAGGAACACGTGGCCATGGTCCAGCGCGCCATTTCCAGCCAGAGCATCCTCAGCGGCGCCATGCTGGCGGCCGGCGCGGGCGGCGTGCCCAATCCCCCGCCCTATGTCAATCCGAACACGGGCGTATCCGGCGTCAATCCGCTGGCCGTGCAATTGCAGACGGTGGCGCGCATCATCGGCGGACGCGGCCCCCTGGGGGCGAAACGGCAAGTGTTTTATGTGACCCTGGGCAGCTTCGACACGCATGACAGGCAAAAAGTGCTGCACGCCGACCTGATGGCGCGCCTGGCCCATGCGCTCGCCTACTTCGACACGACCCTGGCGGCCCTGCAGGGCGCCGACCTGCGGCGCCAAGTGACGACGTTTACGGCGTCGGACTTCGGCCGCACCTTCAGCAGCAACGGCGACGGCACGGATCACGGCTGGGGCGCCCACCACTTTGTCGTGGGCGGCGCCGTGAAGGGCCGCGACATCTATGGCGCCTTCCCCGTCACGGGCGTGGGCCATGAGCTGGACGTCGGTTCCGGCGCCCTGCTGCCGACCACCTCCGTCGACCAGTATGGCGCCACCCTGGCCAAGTGGTTCGGCGTGGCCGACAGCCAACTGGCCGAGGTCTTCCCGAACATCGGCAACTTCAGCCGGCGCGACCTGGGTTTCATGACGGCAGCTTAACCGTTCACGGCGATCGTCAGGGTGACGACGTAGCCATCCGTGGCGTTGCCCGTCACGGTGGCCATCTGCAGGCTGGTGCCGTCGCTGAAGACATTGTCGGCGGCATAGCTGATCTGCGCCAGGTTGCGCACGCTGGCCGTGTAGCCGCTGGCCGTATAGGCCTCGTTCAACGTTGCCATCGGGAAGGTAAACTGCGAGGTCTTGATGCGGTTCGCGGCGCTGGCCGCCTTGGCCAGGCTGGGATAGACCTCGACATGCACGTGCGGCATGCGCCCCGCGTAACAGCCGGGAAAGATGGTCGTAAAGGAAAGGTTGCCGGCGCTATCCGTTTCCTGCACGCCGCGCAGGTAATTTTGCGCCGTCACGCCGCTCGAATACAGCGAATACAGGCCTTCGCGGTCGCAATGCCACAGGTAGACGGCATAGCCAGCCAGGCTGGCGCAGCCGCCGCTGGCATTGAGCAGCTGCAATTTGATGGTGAGCGGCACGCCCGCCGCCACGCCCGTGGCGCCGTTGAAACTGGCGCGGATATCGCTGCGCACCACGCCCGACTGGTTCAGCACGTTGATGATGCTGCCGCCATGCGTGTTCGTGCCGTCGGCCGGATACGGCCCGCCCGTTTCCTCGGGAATCACCGTGCAGGCGCCCGTGCTGGGTGTCGCGCCCGCAGCGGCACCGCTGCCTGCGACCGCGCCGCTGGGGTCCGACCCGCCGCCGCAGCTCATCAAAGGCAAGGTGGCGGCGCCGGCCAGCAGCCAGCGCAGGACTTGCCGCCGCTCGGCCGCCTGCCGCATCATTTCGAGGTCGGATGCCAGACCGTGATCATGTAATTCCATACATACTCCATCAAGTGGGGCAAGCCCGCCAAGGCGGGGCTCAGGCTGGCGCACAGGAACAGCGCCTGTGTCGCATGGCGCGAGAGCGCCTGCAAGCTGCTGCCCGGACGCAAGGCATGGATGCGCATGCTGACTCTCCCTGTGTTCGCGCCTGCCGCTTACTCGGAGCGCTGGAGGTCGCGCGGACCCTGGCGGCTGTCGCGCCGCTGCCGCGCCTGCTTGCGCTGTTCCGGCGTCAGCACGGCCAGCAATTGCTGCTCCAGCCGCGCCTGCTGCAAGCTGATCGACGCCATGGCTTGCGCCGCCGTGCTGGCCAGCGCGCTGGCCTTCGCATCGTCGTAGGCATCGGATGCGGCCAGCGCGCGCAGCTGCGCATGGGCCTGGAAGGCGATCTTTTCCTGTTCCCGCAGCAAGGGTGCCTGGGCGTAGGTGGCGGCGAAGACCTTGTCCTGCTGCGCTTCGCTCAGCGCGATGCCGTGCAGGAACGGCGGCGGCCCCGGCATGGCGCGCGGCGGCGGGCCGTCCGGTGCGAATTCCTGCTGGGCCAGGGCGACCAGCGGCATGCTGCAGGCGGACAGCAGCAACAGGGACAGGACAATACTCAGGTGTTTCATCGGGCTTTCCTTTCGTGGCGACCAGCCCTGATTGTCGGCGTCTGGCGTGTAAAGCAACGTTAGGGCCGCGTAAAAGCGTGTAAAGGAAGCTGCGCAAATGTAAGCGGACGTATGTAAAAGCGGGTAAAAGGGCCCTGAAGCGCCCCTGTTGACTGCTATCATCGGGCGATATTCACCCGAAAAAGCACAGGCATGAGCAAGGTTTTGTTAATCGATGACGACGTGGAACTGGTCGGCATGTTCCAGGAATACCTGACGCAGGAAGGTTTTGACGCCCGCGCCGTGCATGACGGCGAAAGCGGCGCGGCCGAAGCGCTGACGGGCCTGTACGCCATCGCCATCCTCGACGTCATGATGCCGCGCATGAATGGCCTGGAAACCCTGCGCCGCATCCGCGCCGGCAGCAACCTGCCCATCCTGATGCTGACGGCGCGCGGCGACGACACGGACCGCATCGTGGGGCTGGAGCTGGGCGCCGACGATTACGTCACGAAACCGTGCACGCCGCGCGAGCTGACGGCGCGCATCCGCGCCATCCTGCGCCGTTCGCAGGCGGCGCCGCACGACAACTCGGGCATGGCGCCGCTGACCGTGGGGCAATTGACGATGTGGCCGGAACAGCGCCGCGTTTCCTGGGCCGGCACGCACCTGGAGCTGACGAGCACGGAATTCAACCTGCTGGAAGTGCTGGTGCGCCATGCCGGCAAGCCCGTGAGCAAGAATCAACTGTCCGAACTGGGCCTGGGCCGGCCCATGGCCCGCTTCGACCGCAATATCGACGTGCACTTGAGCAGCCTGCGCCGCAAACTGGGCACCCTGGCCGACGGCCGCTCCTGCCTGCAGACCGTGTACCGTCTCGGCTACCAGCTGATCAAGGAGTAAGCGTGGGGCGCCTGTTCTGGAAGTTCTTTCTGTGCATCATGCTGGCGCAGGTGACGGCCACCATCGGCATCGGCGGCACGTTCTGGCTGAAAAACCGGGCGGCGCAGCAGGAGCGGGCGCTCGACATCGACACCAGTCCACCCGCGCAAATGATCATCGAGGCCGCCAGCGCCACCCTGGAAGCGGGCGGCAGCGAGGCCTTGCGGCAATTTCTGGGCAAGCTCGAGCGCATGCGCGTGTTTGCCGTCGATGCGCGCGGACACGAACTGATGGGCCGCGCGGTGCATCCCGCCATGCTGAGCAAGGCGCGCGCCATGCTGGAGCAGAGCCAGCCCCATCCCGTCGTGCGCACGGTCACCGGCAGCGACGGCCAGCGCTATCTGCTGTTCCTGCCCTCGTCCGAACGCTTCCGCAATGCCGAGGCAGGCGCCGCGCGCGACACCCTCAATGCCGTCACCCTGAGCGGCCCGCGCGCCATGGGACCCGGTCCACGGCCCAGCGAAGCGGGCACTGCGCCGCCACGCGGCGAATTCGGCCGCGGCATGCCGCCCGGCCCGCGCATGGACAGTCCCTACCGCACCTTCATTCCCCTCGGCGCCGCCATCGCCGCCAGCCTGCTGTTCGCCTTCTTGCTGGCCTGGTATTTTGCGCGCCCCATCCGCGACCTGCGGCAGGCGTTCGAGGCCGCCTCGCACGGCAACCTGGCGCCCCGTTTTCACGCCAGCGGCAAGCGCGGCGACGAGTTGACGGACCTGGGCCGCGATTTCGACCGCATGACGGGCCGTTTGCGCCATCTCATGGAGAGCCAGACGCGCTTGCTGCATGACGTCTCGCACGAACTGCGCTCGCCGCTGGCGCGCCTGCAGGCCGCCATCGGTCTGGCGCACCAGCAGCCGGACAAGATGGACGCCTCGATGCAGCGCATCGAACGCGAAAGCGAACGCATGGACAAGCTGATCGGCGAGCTGCTGACCCTGTCGCGGCTGGAAGCCGGTGCCGGCTCCCCGCTCAGCGAAGACGTCGACATTGCCGAGCTGCTGCACGACATTCTGGAAGACGCCCGCTACGAAGCGAAGGCGCGCCAGGTGGACATCGGCCTGGAGGGCGACGCAGCCAGCGCCGACGCCGCTGTCACGGGCCGGCCCGAACTGCTGGCGCGCGCCGTGGAGAACGTGGTGCGCAATGCCGTCAAGCATAGTCCCGATGGCGGCACGGTGGAAGTAAAGCTGTCGCGCCTGCATGACGGCAGGCAGGATCTGCTGCGCATCGCCGTGCTGGACCGGGGCCCCGGCGTGGCCAGCGCCGACCTGGCCAGCATTTTTGAACCCTTCTTCCGCGCCAGCAACACCCAGCACAGCACGGACGGCCACGGCCTGGGCCTGGCCATCGCCCAGCACGTCATCGGCGCCCATGGCGGCCGCATCGGCGCCAGCTTGCGCAGCGGTGGCGGGCTGTGCGTGGAAATGTTGTTGCCCGTCAAAACGCCAGGCTGAGCTGCCGCGAGCCTGCCGACGGGAATTGCCGGCGACCTGCCTACGCCTGGGTATCGATGATGCTACCCAGGGTCGACGCGCTTGACCTGGCGGGACTGGACGCCGACTCGGCGCTGCTGGCCGCCTGAGAATCGTCTTGCGCCGCCTGCTGCGCGGCCGCCGCTTGCAACTGAGCAATTTGCGCCTGCAAGGCCTGGATTTGCTGCGCCAGCTGCTGCTGCAGCTTTTGCGACGCCTCCGTCTGCTCGCCCTTCTGCGACTCCGTCAACTGCTTTTGCGCCGCCGTGATCTGCTTTTGCAGCGCCGCGATCTGCGCACTGCTGCCCACACTGGCGCCACTGGCCACGCTGACTGCGCTGCCGGAACCGATTGCCGCTACCATACTGCCTCCTTGATCATTCAATACCTTATTATCGGCGCGCAAGGTACTCAATACAGGGCGGCAAGTGTAAAGGCGGGTAAAGGCATGTAAAGACGCCGCGCACACCATCCGATTGCACACCAGCAAGAAAAACTGGCACACTGGCGCTTCCTGCCTTGACCACGATCCATGATGATGACGCCCCTGCTGCCCGCCCTGCCCGACCTCGTGCCCCGCCTGCGCTGCGGCATGATCGAGTTTCCTGTCCACCACATGCGCGGCGGCACATCGACGGGCCTGGTCTTGCATGCAGCTTCCGTGCCGGCCGAACAGACGCTGCGCGAGGAATTGCTGCGCCACCTGATGGGTGCGCCCCAGTCCGGCCGGCAGCCGGGCAACCGGCAAATCACGGGCCTGGGACGGGGCGCGCCCACCAGCAACAAGGTCTTCCTCGCCGGGGTGGAACAGCATGCGGGCCAGCCGCGCCTGGTCAGCACCCTGGCGCAGCTGGCGGGCGAGCACGGCGATATCGACTGGAGCGTGAACTGCGGCAATATGTCGTCCGCGCTGCAACTGTGGGGACTGGACAGCGGCGTGATCGAGGCCCTGGCCATCGGCGCGCACGACGTCGATATCCGCAACACCAACACGGGCGTCATCACCACCTCGCGCATGGCGCGCGAACTCGATGGCAGCTTTACGGCCGCCAGCATTCCTGGCGTGACCGGCAGCTTCCCCCGCGTGGACCTGTTCCTGCGGCAGCCGGCCGGCGCCAAGACGGGCAAATTACTACCAACAGGCAATGCGCAGGATGTGGTGCACGGCTATGCGGTCTCGTGCGTGGACGTGGCCGTGCCCATGGTCATCGCGCTGGCGAGCCAGTTCGGCAAGACGGCGCGCGAGTCCATCGCGGAACTGGAAGCGGATACCGCGTTCATGCAGGCGATCCGCCAGGTGTGGAGCGCGGCGGGACTGCTGATGGGCTTGCGCAAGCGCGATGGCCGGTTGATGACCTTGGAAGAGCTGGAACGCAGCGAAACCATCCCCAAGTTCTGCATCGTGGGACCAGCCGTGGGAGAGGGAAATATTGCGGTGCGTTACTTCACGCCGCAATCGGGCCACGCCTCGCTGGCCGTTTCGGGCGGCTGCTGCCTGGCGGCCGCCTGCCTGATACCGGGCACGGTGGCGCATGCGCTGGCAAGCGGCGTGCCGCCTGTCGGGCAGACCGATACGGAGATTGAACTGGGCATAGCCAACCCGGCCGGCATCCTGGATACCACCATCGTGGCGCGCCAGGACGGGGCGACGGGCACCATCGCCATCGACGGCGCGGCCTACCGGCGCAGCGCGCAAATCTTGCTGCGCGGCCATGTTCCCCTGTACCAGCCGTCAACGGCGCTGAAGGCGTGGCTGCTGAAACAATGTTAGAGCAGGACTGGCGCCCCGCCCGTTCAAGCAATCATCAGGTCTTCGGCAGGGTCACGCCCACCTGGCCCTGGTACTTGCCGCCGCGGTCCTTGTACGAGGTTTCGCACACTTCGTCGGATTCGAAGAACAGCACTTGCGCCACGCCTTCGTTGGCATAGATTTTCGCTGGCAACGGTGTCGTATTCGAAAACTCCAGGGTCACATAGCCTTCCCATTCCGGTTCGAACGGGGTGACGTTGACGATGATGCCGCAACGTGCATACGTGCTCTTGCCCAGGCAAATCGTCAAGACGTTGCGGGGAATGCGGAAATATTCCACGGTACGGGCCAGCGCGAACGAATTCGGCGGGATGATGCAATAGCCCTTGCCCGATACGTCGACGAAGTTATTCGCGTCAAAATCCTTGGGGTCGACGATGGTGGTGTTAATGTTGGTAAACAACTTGAACTCGTCGGCGCAGCGGATGTCATAGCCATAGCTGGAAGTGCCGTAGGAAACGATGCGGTTGCCGTCGCGTTCCTTGACCTGGCCCGGTTCGAACGGCTCGATCATGCCCGTTGTTTCCGCCATGCGGCGTATCCATTTATCGCTTTTAATCGTCATCGCAGGGGTATCTTTCTAGAATATCGAATGGCTGGGGCGGCGCGCCAGGTGCAGGCGCGGCCCGAATGGCAGGATTTTACGCGAAAATCCGCCGCTGTTGGCCCCCATCCCCTGAAAATCCTTGGCGGAAGGCTATTGTTTCGCCAACAATGCCGTGATCATCTCGCGCACCACTTGCGCCGTCAGTTCCGGGTTTTCCATGGGAAATAGATGGCCGCCCGGCACTTGGCGGAAAAACTTGCCGACCAGCTTGCGCGTGGCCGTCAAGCCCGCCTGGCGGCATTCCACCGATTCCGTGCCGCCGATAAAGCCGATGGGCACCGGCAAACCATCCTTGACGAGGCCGCCGATATGGTGCGGCAGGCTGCGGTAGACCTGCGTTTCCACTTCGCGCGTAAAACGCAGCTGCACCCCGTCCGGATGGGGAACCAGGCCGCTGTCGATGTAGTCGCGCAAGACTTGCGGGGCCCAGATGGCGAACATATCCTTGGCCGCGAAGTGTTCATACGCGGCTTGCGCATCGGGCCACAGCTTGCGCCGCCGGGCGGAAAAACGCGAGGGTGAAAACCGCTCGCCCAGCGCCGTGTTGCGCGCCAGGCGTACCAGCAAGGCGCGCCAGCCCGCCACCACGGGCGAATCGAGCAAGACCACGCAGCGCACCAGGTCCGGCCGCTGCTTGGCCACCATCACGCTGAGCATGCCGCCCAGCGAATGGCCGACGAGGATCACGGGCGCGCTGTAGCGGCGTTCCAGGTCGTCGATGTACTCGCGCACCAGCTCGGGCCAGCCCGTGCTGACGGGGTAATCCGGGTCGTGCGCATGCATGTCGAGCGCCTGCACGGTGTAGTGCTGGCCCAGCAAGCCGAACAGCTTGCGGTAGGTGCCGGCAGGATAGCTGTTGGCGTGGGCAAAGTGCAGTTGCGGGAGGGTCATCGTGGAACGGTGCCGGTGAATGCGATAGGCAATTGTAATGGCATGCCGGCAAGACGGATCAGAGGAAGGCCTCTAATTGCCGCCGCGCTGGCGCCATGCCGGGCACGAACGAGGCCAGCACTTCGCCCAGCTCGGCGTTGGAATCGACCACGCAAAACGCTTCGTCAAACGCGTGGTGACGGTTCATGGGATTGCGCACGACGATGCATTCCAGCCCGGCCGCATTCGCGGCGCGCAAGCCGCGCGGCGAGTCTTCCACGGCCACGCAGTCGGCGGCGGCCAGGCCCAGGCGCTGCAAGCCCAGCTGGTAGCCGTCGGGCGCCGGTTTGCTTTCGCCATACATTTCGCGCGTCAGCACGAAGTCGAAATGGCTCAGCAAGCCCGTGGCCGCATGGCTGATGCGGAAGTGTTGCTCATAGGCGCTGGTGACGACGCCCATGGCCACGTGCGGGCGCAGCGCCGCCAGCACCGGTGCGATGCCGGGGATGGCCAGCTGGCGCGCCTGGCGCAGGCGTTGCGCAAACAGCACGGTGCGCTCGGCCCGCAGGCGCTCGACCAGTTCGATGGCATGGCCCTGCCCCAGCAGCAGATGCCAGGCGCCGTAGTTATTGTCCAGGAACCAGTCAAAGAATTGCTTCGGCGTCAGCTCTATGCCATAAGGCAAGAGCAAGTCGCGGTTGCTTTCGTAAAACAGCTGTTCGGTATCGACCAGCACGCCATCGTTGTCCCACAGCACGCCCTGGATGGTTTTCATGGCTAGTGTCGTTCAAAAACTTACTTGAAGAAGATGTCGTAGGACAATTTCACGATCAGCAACACCAGCAGCACGAGGAAGAGGATGCGCACGAAGGCGGCGCCGCGGCGCACGGCGATCCAGGTACCCGTCAGGGCGCCCAGGATATTGCACACGGCCATCGGTGCGGCCACGGCGTAGACCACGTGGCCGGCGGGAATGAAGAAGGCCAGCGCGGCCACGTTGGTGGCGATATTCACCAGTTTCGAGCAGGCCGAAGCGAGGATGAAATCGAAGCCGAAGACGCGGATGAACAGGAAAATCAGGAAGCTGCCCGTGCCCGGCCCGAACAGGCCGTCATAAAAACCGATGGCGCCGCCGATGACGACGGCCAGGATGCGTTCGCGGGGGCCGATGGGGCGCGCTTCGCGCGTCGTGCCGAAATCCTTCTTCATGAAGGTATAAATCGCCATGATGATGATCAATACCAGCACCATGGGGCGCACCACCTGCTGCGGTACGTAGGACACGGCGGCCGCGCCGATGAAGGACATGACGAAGGCGCTGGCCACGGCGGGCAGCACCAGCAGCCAGGGGATGTGCACCTTGCCAACGAAGGAGCGGGCGGCAAATGTGGTGCCGCAGGCGGACGCCAGTTTATTCGTGCCCAGCAGGGAGGTCGACGCCATGTTCGGCATCAGGTTGAACAGGGCCGGCAGCTGTATCAGCCCGCCCCCGCCCACGGCGGCATCGATCAGGCCGGCAAAGAAGGCAAATAAACACAGCAGCGAGATGGTCAGCATGATAGGCAATGGGGAATGGGCGACAGCGGCAGTATAGGCGTCAGGCATTTTTTCCGATGCAACTTCAAATTGCGGAAAACGCAATCAGGCGTAACGCTTGACGGAATGCGCCCCGTGCGGTCTACTGGCCTCTTTTGCCGGGAGTGACGCGATGTCGATGAAACTGATGTGGGAGATCCGCGCCTTTTGCACCGTGGTGGAAAAGCGCAGCTTCATCCACGCGGCGCGCATGCTGGGACGCTCGCCGTCGGCCGTCACGCGCGCCATCCAGTTCCTCGAAGACGCCATCGGCGCCGAGCTGATCCTGCGCACGCAAAAGCAGTTCACCCTGACGACGGCCGGCGAAACGTATTACGCGTCGGCCAGGCACTTGCTGGAAACGCAGGCCGAGGCGGAAGAGCAATTGGCGGAATTGAGCAACTCGCCGCAAGGCTGGGTGCGCATCTCCGCGCCGGAAATCCTGTCGCTGGGCTTCCTGCCGAAAGTGGTGGCGCAATTTTCGCGCGACTACCCGAATGTGTCGGTGGACATCCATTTCTCGGACAAATCGATCGACCCCATCCAGGAAAAGCTGGACTTTGCCATCCGCGGCGCCTTCCCCCAGTCGAGCGAGCTGATCGGTTATCCCCTGTGGAATTACCGCCGCTACATGTACGCCTCGCCCGGCTATATCGCCCGCATGGGCGCGCCGGACGAACCGGAAGAGCTGGCCGGCCACGACATCATCATGCACTCGGCTCCCCGCATCCTGCGCGACTGGCATTTCGTCTCGGCTACGCGCAACGTGCGCTACCAGGTGCAGCCCCGTTTCCGCTTTACTTCCGGCATCGCCACCTTCCAGGCGGCCCTGGAAGGCGCCGGCATCGTGCGCCTGGCCAGCTGGCTGGCGGAACCGGCCGTAGCTGCAGGCACCTTGCGCCGCGTCTGCACGGCGTACCGGCTGACTTCGTCAAAGGAGCTCGATCCCAGCATCCATGCCGTGTACGGCACGTCACGCATGGCCAAGGGGGCAAGGCTGTTCCTGGAATACGTGCGGCAGCGGGGCATGGAGATACCGGACGAGCGGCACAGCTGACGCCTGCACCCGTGAACGGCCGCTATGGCCCGATGCGCACAGAAACAGGCGTGCCCAGGACCCACGCCACATCATAGATGGGCGCGTTGCCACGAAACGATATCGCGATGAGCTCCAGCGGCGTCACGGTGCCATGCAAAATAAAGGTTTCCACATAACCCGAGGAACCCACATCGTGGTAAGCCACCTCCTTCACTTTCGCCAGCGGCGCTGGCCCGACAAGGGCGGGTCCCTGAAATTGAAAAATCAGCGCGCAGCCTTTTCTTTCCGCCTGTTGCGCCGCGCCTTGCAACTCCTGCGACAGCGTCACATGGCCAAAAACGCCTTGCAGCAGGCGCTGCTGCACGATCGCCTCGGCGGCTGACAGGTCCGTCACATGAAACAGATACGGGTGTTGCAGGCGAACGGCGTCAGGTTGTCCTCCCTGCAAATCAAACTGACGGGACTTTGCCTGCGTACTTTGCGAACGGATCCGCGCCTCAAAGCCAAGCTGCGGCACAGCCGGTTTTTTCTTGCACCAGTCAAACACACCCATCTTCATCCTTTCAGTATCATCCAGGCAGCGCCGGGGCTGCCAACCCATGACAGATATATACCATTAATGCAGCCGCGTCCGCTAGCGCCCCTGCCAGTAGCGCGGCCGGCTGGCCCGATACTGCGTTACATCAATATTGTCGCCAAACTCCAGCACCACCGCCCCCGTCACATCCGTGCGCAGCCGGGCAATGCCCATGTCGCCATAGCGCGCATACACTTGCGCCTTCGGATGCTTATAGCGGTTCCGGTGTCCCACCTGGAAGATCGCCAGACTCGGATGCACGATCTGCAAAAACGCCGGTGTCGATGAGGTGCCGCTGCCGTGATATCTCCCCCAAAAAAGTGTTGCGTAAGCCGGACACGGTTTTGTAAAATAAAATTTGCGCATCTTCAACCTTGAGTGCTCACAGACTCTGCGCTTTTTGCGATGCGGTATCCGCTCTTTACCGAAAATTTCGGATTCGTTGCAGGAGAGATGACGTGCAGCTGTTCTTCACTGACTCACAATTTATTTGGCATGGGCTGCCTCGCCCGTCGGTCCCCTTCCTGTGCGATGAAGAGATGGAATTGGTGTCCGCTCCCAACTCTTACCTGCGGTTTATCGCCGCTGTTAACGGACGAACGAGATCCGTAAGAACCTGGCATACATACGCCAACCATATCTACGAATTTTTCTCGTTTCTCGAGGCCAACGCCATAGATTGGCAGCTAGTGACTCACCCACAAGTGGCCGCGTGGCGTGATGGAATGATTGATCGAGGCTGCTCGCGCAGCACCGTAAATCAACGACTAAATTGCGTGAATGGTTTTTATGGATGGGCGGTACGATCAAATCTCACTCAACAAACCCCTTTTAGAACCGAGGAGATCAGAATCGCAAAGAACAGAGGCGTACTAGCTCATATAGACGTTTCTGGGCATCGATTTGCCGCAAATTCTCTCACGATGCAAAGCTACAGACCGGTTCCCCAGTTCCTACACCTACCTAAAGCAATTTCATTTTTGGAAGCGATTACACCTCATGGACTGAAGCTGATGGGCTATCTCGCGTTGCTGACAGGCATGCGGCGTGAGGAAATCATCGGCCTCAACCTTAACGTATTACCGAACCCATGCGGCCACGATCCGTCCAGACAGATGCCAATGATCCTTCAATCAAGCATCACTCCAACCAAGGGCATGAAAACAAGAACCGTAATGCTCCCATATGATTTAGCTGTCGCGCTTTGGAATTTTCTCTGTAGCGTTTGGCCGAAACGCAATGCCGAACACATGCGACGACACGGAAGGGAAAGTTCACGAGTTTTCTTGTCTGAGTATGGGGAAGAGTTTTCAATTCGTTATATGAATAACGCATTTGCAAAGGTCAGCAAAAAAATTCAAATCGAATGCCACCCACATATGCTTCGTCACACCTACGGAACTTATGAATTGCTGCGCATGGCCGAAAAAGTCGGCCAAACGAAGGCTTTACTTTGGGTGCGCGATCGTATGGGCCACAGTTCAATAACAACCACGGAAATCTACATTCACGCTGCAGATCTTTTGCAAAATACTGAAGTCGACGACTATCAAATTGAAGTATTAAGGGAGCTGCGTAATGAAAATTAGCCGGCCGCGAGTCGATCGAAAAATAAAATCTGCGGTTGATGAACTAAAACCGACCGACATGCCACCAATGTGGACATTTACGATCGACTGCCCGAATTTCGGCCTTATATACTTCGATTTTCAAGAAATGAGAAACTACCAACGCGATGAAATTGCGGGTAGCATTCGAGATGCATTTTGGAGTATGAGACATGTATCTGAAGGGGCATCATTACAGAGTTACCTTAACTCGATACGCAAGTTTTGGAATTTTCTAGATGACTTTCGGCTCTCTGGAGAGGCCATAACAAGACTCGATCAAATTGATCGACGTTGCATTGATGCTTATCTCACATGGCTCGAACTTCAAACCGTCGCGAGCAACCAGAAGAATACTGGAAAAAAACTTTCAACCGGTATGAAGCGGACAGCTTACTCAGCCATCAAGACCATCCTCTTCAATCGAAAACGATTTGATCCTGATGCTGTCAGCCCTTTCCTAACTTTTCCCAAAAATCCGTTTCCGAACGCGAACCAATTATCTTTAAAAAGACAGCCCTATTCAAACCAAGAACATCGTCGAATATTACAGGCATTAAACAACGACCTCAAGCATATCAATGAAAGCAACGTGCATTCTCTTCCCTCGCTACAAATTCTTGTAGTGTACTTATTGGTCCTGGCCTCTGCCACAGGTGAAAATTTACAACCCCTTCTTGAACTCCGGCGGGACAGTCTAAGAGACCATCCGTTAAAGGATCGAGAACTCTTGTTCACCCAAAAACGACGCGGATGGACCACTTTCGCCACTTCGGTCAGAAAATCTCAGATAACTCCTGAAACGGTAAATGGAACCCATGCCATACCGACGAGCGTAGGTGATCACTTTCGTGCATTGTGCGCGTTCACTTCCCCAATTTCCATGAAAATTGAAGAGCGCCATAGTTCATTCGTTTTTTTATGGTCTGTTTCTCGCGGAAAACGTAAAGATAAACTTATCAGGCTCACTCGCCTGGAAGCGAAAACAGGAATCAGAGATTTTTCTAAACGACATTCGCTTCTCGACGATCAAGGAAAACCGTTGGCGTTAAGCTTTGGACGCTTCCGTCCAACGTTCGCCACCGAGCTATACCGCCGAACGCATGACATCCGCAAGGTTTCACAAGCACTAGGACATGCCAGCGTTGAGACGACCGCTCGCTCATATGTCAATCTAACGAGTGATGCGACACGTAACCACTCCTTCGTGGCTGAAGGAATGGTCGCTAAGTTTGTGCGCCTCGAATCGCATGGAAAGACAGTTTTGGCAGCAGACGGAAGCATTCCAATTACCGAAATAAAAGGCCTATTGACCAGCGGATATAGCACAGGAGTAGCTCATTGCCGCAATCCATTTCGCGAAGAGGAATCTGTCTGTAAGAAATTCTTTACCTGCTTCCGATGCCCGAACATGCTCGTCTTCGAAGATGACTTGTGGAGACTGTTTAGTTTTTATTTCCGCTTACTCTCTGAACGCTCGAAGCTAAGACCCGATCACTGGCTTAAAACATACGCGCCAATTTTACGGCGCATTGACGACGAAATTGCGCCGCAGTTCCCATCAGAGAAAGTACTAGAGGCTAGAAATAAAGCACAAACTAATCCCCATCCTGCATGGAAAGGATTCACATAATGAAGTCAGGCCTGCTGAACTTTGCTTCACTTAAAAACCTCAACTATCAGGAGAAGTCTCGCGTTCCGGTGTCAATGCTAAATGGAGACAACGGCCAAGTCCTCGTTGTCAGTCGTTATGGCGATGAGTATTGGGATTTTTACCCGTATATTCCTCAGGAAAACTTGAGTAGTTCCGATAAAATCATAAATTGGTGTATAGGGCTTCCAGACGGCCAGCAGCTTACGTCGCCAAAACATGGGCTACTTTTAGAGTCAACAAAAGATTTCATTTGGTCACTGTTCGCGGATCCGATTGAAGGAAAGAAGCGGCCATCCATGAACACGTTAATCGCAAAGTTCGAACTTCTTCAGCCACTACTGCGTTGGATGGTTTCAAAAGGCTTATCACAGTTCAGCGAACTACAAGACAAGACAATGGACTACGTCCCTGTCGCCCGACTAAGCAGCGTAAATGGCTCGTTTGTCGCAGATTCAACGCTCCATTACCGTCTACACATCGTCGAATACTTATACCTCCAACGCGAAAAAATACGGGATGGGCTTTATTCTCACCCTTGGCCACACGAGACTGCATTATCTTTAAGTGGGAAAAAAAGATCGGGGGGAAATCGAACACCAACCACTGAATTCATCCCGGATTCAGTAGCCAACAAGTTGGCTCAGTGTGCAATCGAATACGTGACCAACCGCTCATCGCGAATACTTGATGCGGTCCAGACCACTGAGCGGGCAGCAACGGCAAAGTCTGAGTGTCATCGCCAAGTACAAACAGATGCGAGAACAGAGGCGGCTCGCATGGAGGGATTCGTTGGAATGTATGACTTAAAAAAACAAGTCATTCATCTTCGTACTGCTTGCTACATTGTGATCGACATGTTCTCTGGGATCCGTGATAGTGAGATGATGTCACTTGAGGTCGACTGCATCAGTCAGACCCGAAGTGCGGACGATACAACTGATATCGTATGGCTTCTCGGGACGATTTACAAAACCGGCGTACGTCCAAAGAAATGGCTTGTCCCTCAAATCGTGATTAGCGCTGTGGAGGTGCTATCGCGCTTAACCGAACAGCTGCGCAAAAAAATGCTTGACGAACAAGCGGAACTTGAATCCATGTTGCGAGACAGTAATCGTCGCAACCTAGACGCAGAATCGCTGAAGCGTCTAAGTAAGCGAGCCCATACCATTCAACATCAGAAGCACAAGTTATTTCTCTCGGTTTCGACAAAATTTTCAAATTCGATATCCGTGCTCTCCGGGCAGCAATTGAACATTGATCTAAAAAAATTTTGCATAGATCACAATATTAAGGATGATAATATACAGCCGTATCCGCTCCACGCACATCAATTCCGCAGGACCTATGCTCGGTTCGTAGCACGCGCCGAATTAGGTGACCTTCTAACACTTCGCGATCATTTTGGGCACTGGAGTCTCGACATGACCATGTATTACGTTGACGGGGCGGCCGACGAATACCGAGCAGACACCGAACTCCTTGAAATGGTCTCACACGAAAAAATCTCTCGACAAAATGGAGTTATACGAACATATCTAACGTCAGAGTTTCCGCTCGCGAACGGTACCCACTGGCTCAACGATTGGCGCTCAAATGTCCGTACATCCGCAAATAAGGAAGCGCTAATTGCAGAGTATGCTGGGACATTAACCTTAAACGGAACAGGACATTCGTGGTGTGTGGGTAATGCCAAGGGGATGGGGTGCGGTGGCCTTTGTGTCTTTGAGGCTCAGCTTTGCGTGGATTGCCACTATGGAATCATTGGCCCCGAACATCGTCCCGTCTGGGCCGGCATTCGTGACCAACAGCAAGAGGCGCTTGCCCTCGACGATATCGGGCCGGGGGGTAAGGCGAGAACCCTCGAGATCCTCGGCTTAGCTGAGAAAGTTCTCAAACGCCTCGATGGAGAAAGTGAAAAATGAGCAAAATGTCTACCCGAACTATCGAAGCTCTAGCATCACAAAAACAGCAGTCTATCAAGGATACTCGCGAAAAACTGGAGGCTGCCCTTCATCGCCTGCTGACTGGGATATCCCGTAATCACAATCCTGGAACAAAGATCTCAGCTGCATCAGTGGCTAGTGAAGCGGGAGTTGATAGGGCAACCCTATATCGATTTCACGAACCGGTACTCGCGCAAATTCGAAATTTGAAGACCGCAACTACTGACGGCCGGTCAAATGAGAAAGTAAAAATAGATCAAGAATCAACTCGACAAACTTCATACCTCAAAATGGTGGAAGACGCGCAGCGGCAGGTTGCCTCGTTAGCGCGAATCAATTACCGTCTCGACGCAAAAATTGAGGAACTAAGCGAAGCGCTTAGAGTGCGAGATCAAATTATTGCAGATTTGCGTAAGCAAATTGTGAAGAGAGAATCAGAACCACGAATTTTTTCTTTTCCTCCTACGACTCGGCACCCAGAATCGTAGAGCGTTCAAACTGGAAAATCCCTTACTTGGGTGCCGCTGACGGTATCCAAGGCGAGGAGAAGTCATGCATACAACCGAAACACGAAGCGGTTTGCTGCCGGTTAAGGATTTAGCGAGTCACTGATTTATATATCAAACGCCGTTCCCTGCGGCGGACCTACCTGAAACAATAACGGCATCCTGACTGTTCGGCATCGATCATGCAAAAGTGCTTTTCCGACCTTGAATACGCCGCCAAGAAGAAGCTGACGCGGCGCGACCACTTCCTGGCCGAGATCGACAGTGTGACGCGGCGGACAGGCTGCACAATCTGATCGAGCCGTTCTATCCGAAGGTCGAAGACGTCGGCCGGCCACCGATCGGACTGGCGCGCATGCTGCGCATGTATGTGGCCAAGCAATGCTTTGGTTTGTCTGACGAAAGCACCGAAGATACGATCTACGACAGCCAATCGATTCGCGCATTTTTCGGCATCGATCTGGGTCGAGAGTCGGCTCCGGGAGCAACAACCTTGCTGAAGTTCCGCCACCTGCTTGAAGCCAACGGGCTCCCGTCGCCTGACACTCGGTTTTGCGCTGCAAATTAGTTGTAACTCGTCACCAAATCCCTCCGCACACTACTTATTAAGTCAGTCCGACCGCAGTCTGGCTATTCATCATATACATCAGATTTGCAGGCGTGAGAATCCATGTATTTTTCGGATGAGCAAGATGCTATCCTTGGTCGCATCGTCTGGCAAAAGACACAAGGAGCTCGAACCTGAAATGAAGATTCAATCCGTTCGTATCAAGAACTTCCGCACGTTGAAAGACGTGATGATCCCCTTCGATTCTGTCACAACATTCATTGGCCCGAACGGGGCCGGCAAGTCAACTGTACTTCGTGCGCTCGATTGGTACTTTAACGGCAAGCTTGGTTCGTTGACTGAGAAGGACTGTTCGTTCGACGCAATTGACGAAAATATTGAGGTTCAAGTCACATTCGCTGAGCTCACCGAAAAGGATCGGGCTGAACTTGGCAAGTACGCTCCAGCAGGGGTCAGTACCTTCACAGCTTGGAAGCGTCGCGGCCCAGACGGAGCTGAAAGCCTATCTGCGAACTCAAAGAACTACGCGCCGTTCAACACTATCCGCGCTAAGACATCAGCGGCCGACAAAAAAGCCTCTTACAACGACCTGCGAAGCTCAAATTCATCGCTTGGTCTCCCAGCTTGGAGCAGTGTCGAGGCTGCAAACCAAGCTATGACGACCTGGGAAGCCGATCACACCGACCAGCTTGTCGAAGCGCCAGAGTCCCTACAAACCAACTTCTTTGGTTTCAACAGCGGTGGCAAGATGAGTGGCCTTTTCGATTTCGTCCTGGTGACTGCCGACCTTCGGGCTAGCGAAGAGTCGATTGACGGGAAGTCGAGCATTATCGGTCGAATCCTTGAACGTTCAGTCGATCGTGCTGCTGCCGATGAGGAAATCGCGAAGATCGTAGAAGAATCACGTGCTAAGCAACAAGAAGTCTACGACGAAAAGTTCAAGTTACAGCTTGAGGCAATGTCGGAGAAATTAAACGGAGTCGTCGCATCTTACTCCCCTGGTCGGGCTATCACGGTTTCACCAACAGAAGTGGAACTCAAGGCCCCTCGAACCACGTTCCAAATAGCCGTACGCGATGGTACAACCGAGACCGCCGTGGAGCGCCAAGGGCATGGCTTTCAGCGCACACTTCTGATCTCGGCGCTTCAGCTTTTGGCGCAGTCAGGTGCAGCATCGGCAGAGGGTATCATTTGTTTGGCGATCGAAGAGCCGGAACTATATCAGCATCCGATCCAGGCACATACGTTCGCGAAAGTGCTCCGGTCGCTCGCTGAAGACGCAGGCAAGCGCATACAAGTTACTTACGCGACCCATAGTCCCTACTTCCTTGAGGCGCGACATTTCAACCAAGTCAGGCGGCTAACTAGGTCGTCGGACGAAACTCCTGTAGTCACTGTCCACAGCGCTACACTCAATGACGTGAAGGCCAGGCTGAATGGAGTACTGAGCGCCGATACAGTTGAGCGTCAGCTCGATGGCATCATTGCGAATCAGCTTTCCGTGGCGCTTTTCGCGCATCGCGCTTTCCTCGTGGAAGGCACGACAGAGTCATCAGTGTTCTACGGCATTGGTGATAAAACATCTCTCGGCTCGCTTGAGGCTGCTGGCATCTCTGTCGTCCCCGTAGGAGGAAAAACATCGATCCCACTCGCACATGCGATCCTGACGTCGATCGGTATCCCTGTCTATGCGCTCTTCGATGCGGATGGCGGGTTTGAAGCCCGTGCGAAGGCAAATGGGAAGGCGCAGAACAAGATTGATGCCGAGAGAGTGGGCCATGTGGCAGCGAATCGAGTGTTATTGAAGTACTTCGACCTCGCTGAAGAAGATTTTCCATCTGCTTTCGTTGGCGACGAGATAGCGATCTTTGAGGATCATCTTGAAGCGTTCCTATCGGCGAACTGGCTCGAATGGATCACTGCATGCGATAACGTCGAGGCTGCCGCAGGTATCAGTCTCGCGAAGAACCAACTCGCGTACCGGACAGCAACACTCAAGGCCGAAGGAGCGGTGCCAGAGATGCTTATACAGATCCTGGTCAAAGTGAAAAGTAAATAGTCAGGTCTGCTGGGGTCAAATAATTCTGAACACAACGATCGGTTGGTGTGCTGCCATTTTTCATTCATAGGCGGGGGGCGACCGAATACCCAATGCTAAATTGAACAGCCGGTAAAAAGCCTCGATACATTGAAGTGTTGGCATTGACGTTAAATCAGCACAGGCATCAAGATTAGTTGCCCCCAGTAAATTCGCGCAAACGAAGGTGAGGTTGAACAACAAAGTTCGACATACGCGCTCATACCGCCATTCAACATGGACATTCACAGCCATTGACGAAGAAAAACTGAACGATTGCAATCAGCCGACAGCGGTGGTTCATAGTTGTGTGCCGTCCGTCCGCTTCTGGCCCAGGCTGTGTAAAAATGCAAGAACTTCAAATTTTCATGGGGTTGGGTTACCCTTCCCAGCCCCAAGAAAATCGCGTAGCGGCCGTTCTGTGAGCCCGACTTTTTTATTATCGGATTTTCTTCGCGTTTTTACAAAGCCTGGGCCGATTCCTGCCGCTAGTGTGCAGCAAACGACACGTTGCGGACTAAAGGCCACGTAACGAACTTGGATCGATCTCAGCGCCCCTCCATCGATCGCCGGCGAACTGGATCGCGTTACTACGATGTCCGATGGCCAAGTGCTGGTCCACTGAATTTGCGCGGCGCAGCTGGCACTGGTGCCGGCATCGGACATCTCAACATCTAGGCGCGAGAGCAGATACGAAGATCCGTCGGCATTTTCTCAAGTGACCTCGATTCACCGATTTTTTACTTTGCCGTCCTGCGTCCGAGCTAATGCACCTTCGATACCAAGTCGGGGAGTCAGGTCAAGTACGCGCGCAAGCACACGGGCAGCCCCACCTAGGCGCTGCTGTGCGGTCTGAGCGGCCACGTTGAGCAGCTCCTGCAATTGAACGTGATCAATTAAGCGACCCGTGTCAGGATGTTTCCAACGCCGTTTAGGATCGGCTATGGTGACCAGCAGGCATCCCGTCTGTGCTTGCGAATGCGCCATATACTTTTTTACAAGTTGCATTTCGATGGTATCGCACAATTCTTTTGCCGAACGGTCTTTCTCGCCAATTTTCAACTCGATAGTTGCCTGCAAATCCGGAGGCGTTCGAAAGCGAATGTCCGTCTCCTTCCCGTCGGCCGTTACCGCTTCTTGATCAACGGTATATGCGCCATTTGCCATGTGAAGGAATTCCCGAGCGATCGCGGGTCGGAGCGTGTTTTCATCTTGAACCGCTGCCCACGCCGCACGTGGACTAGTATCGGCAAGCATGAGCGCCTGCAAATCATCAAGTCGATCAACGAGCACTTGCGCCATTGCACTGCCGGTTTTAGGCGGAAGGTCTTTTCCGTTAAACAGGCTCGCGATCTCAGGGACTTCCGAAACACCCTGCTCAACCTCAGCCGCAAGTCTTTCTCTGGCGACCTCACGAATTCGGTCGCGGAGATAGTCGAAGCTGGGAAATTCCGCCAAGGCAAGCTTCGCACGCAGCGCTTCGGGCCCTGATCGCCGCATAAAAGCTTCAAAAATGTACCTCCGCGCCTCCTCGGCGTAATCGCGGCTTCCGCGTGAGTAGGAGCCGACATGGACAGCGTCTATGTCAGGATGGACATGACGATAGACTTCAGCTGTCAATTCCATCAGACTATCGATGTCCGTCAACGCACTGAAGTTGTTAAGATCATGCGCTCGGCGTGAATCGACAAGACTGGCGATCAACTCGACGGCTTCACCCTCTTTATCGACCGGGAGCCCCTTCAACAGCCGCAATAAATGGGTTGTACCAATGTTTGGATTTAATGCGCAAAGGATCGGCATCCATAAGCTGAGATATGCACTTCCACAACTGACAATTTGTTGAGTGACGATGCTTTCCACGTTATTCCGTGCTACCGCGTCGCCATGCTTCAGAAGGATTTGCAGTACCTGGTTAAGCCCATTTTCCGATGAAGCGTTGTATGGTCCCTGCATTAGAACCTTTGCCGAGCCGTTCAGCCATTTGAGCAGTCGCGGTTGCAGCAATAGCGCAACGTTCGAAGGACCATAGCGGAGCGCTTGGAGCAAGCTGCTATGTGGTACTACATCGCTACCCAGCGCATCAAGATCCTCATTGAGCTCAACGCCAATCACGGTGTCAATCTGTGACGGAAAATTGCTTGCGACATCACGCAGCCAGGAAGGAAATCCATTCAGTTCGATCAGTGCATATCGCGCTGTGAGGATCGCGTCGCGGTCGCTCAGATGCTGGCTCCATGCCGGATCCTCAGCCTCTGCATAAATACCCAACAACCCCAGCGTCCAGACCACGAGATAAGTGTTTTTTTCGTCAGCCTTACGTTCGCTTCCTACAGACGGCACCATGGTACGCCAGTACGACATCAGTGCAACACGAAGGGCGTTGGTCGCGGTACGACCAAAATGCTTTTCCAGAAAGGCTCGATTCCAAAGCATGGTGTCGCCCGTCTTGCGAAGTAGAATGCCGAGATTCCAAATCGTGCTTTCCTGACGCCCCAGGGCCAATGCCACGGAAGGCTGGTTGGCGAGCTCGCACCAGAATTGCATCCAGGCTGCCGCCTCGTCCGCTGATTTCTTTAGTTGCGTTTCCTTCCTCTTCCGCTCGTCCTCCACCATTTTCAGGAACTGTTTGCTGGGCTTCTTGGATGCGACCGTTTCAACAAGCTGAGCGAGTAGAGACGATGATTCTGCTACCGCAGCCCGCATCTCTGCTGTTTTTGACGTCTCACCATCTTGTGTCGCCAGAAATACGGCAAGCTCAAGTAGCGCCTGTCGATGCGCATGTGGCGTTTGTCCATCGCCAAGTGCCTCGATAATCCATGGAAGGTCACTTTCCAAATACGCAATGGGGCCTTGCCAGAGCAACTTCCCGAGCCAGTGACTTGTGTCTGCATCCAGTTTTAGCCGTTCCAAGCAGTGTAGGTCGATTGCACATATTGCCCGGCGAGTACCGTACGGAAGCTCGTTAAGAAGCTGACACAATTCGTCGCGGTAAGAACTGTTCCCTATGTCATCGACAAGGCGAATGACCATAATAGACGCGCGTAATACTTCATGACTGACGACTTTGACCTTCAGCAGACGTATGCTAGCGGCTGCAAGCAGAGGCGACAGTTCCATGGAGGTCTCGCTGTCACGGAGTTCGTCGTCCACTACCACGATGGTCCTCTCTGCTTGAACTAAAAGCCCCGACAGAAGTGCCTCGAGACGTGTACTGCTGAAAGTCGCCGTGTCGATGCGCGATGCCATCCGAGCCGCATACCCACCCAATCTCGGCGTTCGCGAAGGCAGACGGGCCGCGATCTCCAGCAGCTGAGCGTCAGTGACGTGTTCAGGATAGAGTAAGATTGCGATCCATCCCGCTAGCTCGGCGGTCCAGTTCGGGCCAGCGGCGAGGGCCTCCTCAATCAATGTTGGTGTGCGCGGATCCGCCAATCCGGCTAGGGCTGCAGTTGCATCAAACCGTTCTTGCGGACTGGAGTCCACCGTCGAGGCGAGGCTGGCCATGAGGTCGGCACACTTCCTGAATTTTCCGACCGAAACGAGTTGTATCAGCAGATTTCTAACTTCCGGGTTCTCGACGCCGTCGCGCCACACGTCGAGCACTGTCTGGGCGAGAGACGGTTGAGCAAGACGTTCTATCTGGATATCGGGCACGCGAACACCGCGCCATCGTCCTTTTCCATACATAGCTACGAAGCCAAGCAGCGCGCGCTGACGCTGGTGGTCCATCAGCGATTCTGGATCGCCGTAGATTAACAAAGTGCTGGACTCGACCTTGAGAATTTCATCGAACACATCTTGGCGAAGTAGCGCTAGCCAGCCGGCTACAGGACGCATGGACGGTTTCAATACCCGTTCGTTTGCATCGGTCAGCCCAAACAGTAGTCGATAGCCGGCGCTCAGTGAAAGTTTGCCGCTTTCGACCAGCAGATGGACTTCGCAAGCCGCCAGATATTCCAGTACCGAGCGGTGTCGAAAGCGAACACGTCCATATCCTGCGGCTGCAAACAGTGGACGCTCCAGCAAAGCGGAGATTTCCCGGACGGTCCAATCGATCAGAAAAGGACGCGGGTCTATCGGTGCCTCCCCCGAGTCATGCAGATCTGCACCGGCGCTATAGCGAATCGTGAGCCGCCGCGATAGCACAGCCGCCAGCGCAAGACGCTGCGCACCAGTGCGCGCTTTCTCTGCTGTAATATCCGCCTTTTCCTTTCTGTTCGGTCGCGCGGCGAGTTGATCCAAAACGTGCGTTTTCACCTGCTCAAAGTGCGGACGGATGGATTGATGATCCCGCCAGTCATCGCAAAGCTCAATGAGGTCTTGAGGACGGCGCGCAAAGTCGTGCGCATGTTTTGCCTGGATCGCAGCAAGTAGATCTTGAGGTGATTCGATACCACGGCTTCGCGAGAACTGCATTATTTGCGCGTCGCTAAACTGAAGCAGTTCAACTTCCCGAAAATCCGGAAGCTCTTCACTCTTTTCTGGTCCGTGGAGTGCTAAACGCACTAGGTCCTTGCCATCAAGCTTTTGGCTAATGATTTCGCTAACGGGAAGCAGTTCGCGAAATGCCACCCGATCAATGGCAACTGGACGGGACGTTACAACGATTGTTGCACGCCCGAGCGCACCGTCCAGATCGGCCGCAAGGCGTTCAAGCGCATCTTTAAAATTCCCATGTGCCAATTCCAGTTCATCCACCGAGTCCAGAAAAAAGTAGCCCATACCGGATGCCGCAGCATACCAAGTATCGAAGCGGCGCTTATTTCTTCCAAACAGCGCCCCGGTGACGCCAACGGACGCAACGGTTTCCAAGCGTAAGAAAAACGCTGCTTCGCCCGCAGCGAACAACGATGTTGCCTTCGACTCGCATTCAAATGTTTTCCCTGTTCCCGCTTCAGAGATCAGCAAGATTCGGCGCGAACGCAGCAAGGCGTCCCAATCAAGACTCTTGTTTGAGGTGGTACGGTCTGCCATCCAAGCTGAATCCACAGTCCCCACACTCCCCCTGGCGGTCTCTCGAAAGGCACGTTGTATGGAGGATAAATGGGTGTACGCCACAATAGTCTCGTATAGATACAGGAAAGTACCATTTTATCAATTCGTCAAATTTAGCGCGAGAGCGAAAGTGGCAGTAATGAAAATCTGCTTGTGGCGAGAGCAGGCAATCACCGCCCTCCCGTGTCCGCCCCGAAGCAGACATAGATGTTACGCATTCGACATATGTCACCGCAGCCGATTAGCGGTTGCGTCTATGTCTTACATAGTCAAAAAATTGGCAAAAACGTCGATAACTCAGTTAGTCAAAATATGTATTCGTCACAGGAGCTCAGGTGGTCCATCGTTAATACGCTGCATCAACGGGGTCAGGGCGGGTACGTTGAGCAATCCGCTCAAAAATACCGAGTCCCAGTTATTGAGGCTGCGATGTCGTCGGTCCAACCGCCCGCGCTCTCGCGCGATGGCATACACAAGCTTTGGTTGTGAGATCATTGCGATGCCATGTAGCTTGGGAATTAGTAACGATGGTCTCCGCCACAAGTTCGCCCAAGCGGTTTCGAAATGTTCGATGATCGCGGTTTTCATGAGCACCTCATCAACATGAAAACGCACGGCATCAAAATCCGGATCCATCGGATTTAAGAGAATCTTCAGTTTCATTTTGGGAGCCTGACTGAACGGGTCTTCAATGTCCGCCGCGACTAGGCGCTGGCCGAGAACAGAATCGAAATATGGATGAAGCACTCTCTGGCTCTGCGATACTCCCTTAACCGTATTATTTCTTTGTACGTTACAGGGACACGCTGGAACAAGATTTGCACTTAATATTGCAAACTCGGGGTAGTTTGCTTGAGGAAGTAGGTGATCCAGTGTCTCACTTCCAAAGGAGCCACACATGGCACACACCTTATCGGCCCGAGCATCCCGAATCTGATTAATGTAAGCCAACACGACCGCCTTGGACGACTTATAGTAGTCGCGCATTAAATTGCCTACCGTCATGGAGATCGGTGCCGGCATTAAGACGTGTGGGTTGCCCTGACTGGCTGTGTACTGCAAATATGCTGCAACCAAGGTGGACTGTTCTGCCCAGATCGCTGGATATCCTTTCATTTGGCGATGCCGGGCGACATTGCTGAGAGTTGCCAAATCATCATTTACTGGCAGTGGAAGCTTATTCACTTTTGCCAAGCTCCATTCGACGACGCAACTGCATCAGAAACTCAGGTGACAACTCATCACCATATTGCCGCTCAATGTCTGACCACGACTGACCGCTTTTGACCAATCGATCAGTCAATTGTGCCGCAAAGCTTGAGGGACCGTCCTCACCGAACACGAAGAAGGATATTGCTCCAACATCCCCCCCAAACGTGCGCATTCGAGGTCGCTCCGCGAGGACGCTTCCTGTTTCATCTGTCCGCAACACTGTCACTTGCTCTCGAAATACCTCCCGGACAAAGTAAACTGAGTGGGTGGCAACTACAGCAACTGACCCGGTCTGCTGTAGCAGGTAGTCCAGCAGCGACATGAATCTACTGATGAAATTGGGATGCAGATGTGTTTCAGGTTCGTCGAACAGCAGCAATGATCCGTTCTCTACCAATGCGCTGGCCTGAGCGGCAAACTTGATGAACGACAGCTCCCCGGTACTTAATTTATATGCACGACCATCGATGACACGAACCGGGTCCTTTTTCCAGTCAACTGCAGCCAGACGTTCCAAATGAAGTTTCTCAGGAGCATACTCAAGATCTTCGAGACTGATGAACTTCACATCGCTGCTGTTTGTAACAAGGCAGATGCGACGTGCATCCGAGAACACATCGAGCGAATCAAGAAATATTTTCCAGCGAGTCACTCCTTTAATCCTGCGCTTCATACGCAACAAATCTCTAATGGCTACAGAAGCCGTAATGCCCACGCTTCCCCTATTGGTCGCTCCGACTGTGAGGCGAAAATAGCTGACGCGATGATTCGCATTTTTAGGCGACGGGAAGAGGGAAAGCGAGTCCGCAGTTGGTGCAAATGCAAGCAACCTGCTCACGAGAATTGGGGTGCCATCCGCTCCCACTAAAGAAGGACTGCGCTTTAGGGCTGCATGCGCGACTCTGGCAAGCGTCTGACTTTTCCCAACACCATTTTTTCCAATGATCACCGAAATCCGCTTCGGCAACACACTATCAGGTTCAAAGCGGAATGCAATTTCGTGATGATTCGAGCGACCAGCCAACATAAATCTAATAGTCATGTCACCATGAATACCGCCAATCTCTTCATGTACAAGGCCGCGCAAAACTGATCCAGCTCGCTGGTATGCGAAATATGTATCCGACATACGCATGAATGAAAGCCTGAAAACCTCTGTACGCTCGGCATGTGAATGCAGCCGTAGTGAAGGACGCAATTCCTTCATGGCAACTAAATCATTGGCGGCCAGAAGCGCTGCCTGAGCAAGCTTCGGACCGAATCGTTCCACTACGCGGCGGTAGGCCTCCATGTCCGGAAGGATCGTGAAGAATCGATGTCTTTCAGTCGTTGCAGGAACATCGAGGCCTTTCGATTCATTCAAAATTGCTTCAAGCGTCGTGTGATTGGCTGGCGAACCGTCAAGAAAGCCGAGACGTCCCTCCAAATCTAGTATTTGATCGGAATCGTTACCTACAATCACAATGCGTACTCTGGGTTTGTAGCCGAAATCGTTAAATGTGTCGTTGCTTGGGCTGATGTAGACACTATATGGCGGTTTCTGGCGATGCAAATTGGCAGCCGATCCGAAGAAGGCCGCGAATTTATTTTTATTTTCTTCATTTTTTTTCATTATGTTCCTTCCTAAATCAGCGTACAACCTCCAGCTCAACATCTTGAGGTGCGAATCCCCAAAGTCAGTTGGTTGGTCCCAGTTCACTCAAGCTTATAGCCAAAGGGGATTGCTGTTCACCTCAATAACCGTTGCTACATCGCGAGTAGCTCCATAATTCTGACTACGTCGTAGATTTCAAGGCCCGACATTACGCTTCCGCTGACAATGAGTTTCGATGAATGCCCGCTTCTGCAGAAGCGGACGTTTTCCTAATCGCCCAACAATATCTAATTTAAGTGGGGCCCAAACCCTCGTACGACCTGAAATTTCGTCAGTATTGGTCGAAATCGACGCATAGCCGGCTAACGTTTATTCCGCCACGCATGTTCCGCTTGGTCATGTTCCCAAGGCACAGATGGGCGTTGCGAAACGATATCCAAAGATAGTCCGTTCCTGAAACCGTCTACATGCCTTGCTCGCTTCACAAAGTTTGGGTCAATGTCGCCCTTCGTACATCGTGGCATCCATCGTCCTAAATACGTACCAAGCGTAATTAAGCGATGCTCCTGCGAAAGTGGTGTTTTGGAAGGTAAAGTGCCACTATAATCTCCAGCGTCAACAACGTAGATGTTCTTATGTGTGTAGAACACGGCGACAGCCTCTTCAGTGTGACTCAACATATCTTTCGACTGCTTCTGCAAGCGTATTGCGTCCTTCTTGGACATAGCGAGCGAACGTACATCCTGGCCCCCTCCAAGCAACTTAGCCTGGAACAGAGACGCTTTTTCCACAGTGCCAATCGGAGTTTTAATTCGAACAAGAAAGCCACCGTCTGCGCCGGAATGACTTTCCTCTGTGTGCTTGTTATGCTGTCGGTACTTGAAGTCCACACGCAGATTGGCCCCATGAATTCGCTGTTGCATCAACGCGTGTCCTAATGCGGACGTCAAGGCCTCTTCGTTTCCGTGGCTCGCAATTTCACCAAGAACCTGCTCCACAGCTCGGTCGATGAGCGCTGCAATTTGAGTCTGTGTATGCTGGTCGATAAGAAAAGTCAAAGTTTTCTCTGCCTGACGTAATTAATAATTGGCGCTTTGGCGCGTTCGCAATCAGCCCACTCGCCGCTGCGCACGGTGCTTAAACGCAGAGAAAGCCGATGGCAAACGCATGCGACCGGTTGAAAGTGGCCGAAGGCCGCAGTACTGTCGCTCAATGGTAGATTAGGCCGCCTTTTTGTCTTCGACCCTTGAAAGCAGCGTTCCCGTGGCAATCCATCGGTACCGTGCGTCGTATGTGGAGCTCGTCTTGGGATGCGAAATGACTACAAATTTGTGTACCGTAACCTCTCCCACCAAGTGGGCAGTATAAATAGACCCGGACAGCTTTACGAGCTCCACTTGGGGGGGGCTCCTTGAACGGATGAGGGAATGGAATTTCTTTCCACGAGTAGCCAGCGACGACAAACTCATCGCGGAGCATTGTTACGGTCCCAATTCCATCAGACGATTGGTATTTCTGAAGCTTCGCGGACACATTTTCCTCAATGCGATTACCTGGGACAAACAGGACATAGCCTACAAAGACCGCAGTGGCTACAAAGAGCACTGCAAGAATCCATGAGTTATAGTCGGTGAACGCGGTTAAATATAAGCCGATGATTGAGGCGCCACCAGCAATGACGTTGAACACAGCAAATAGGCGGCCCAAAGGTAGGTACTCCCTTTTTGGAAGAGTGGTGAATCAGCTTAGCGAGTTTTCCTCAAGACTACAAAGTCAGCTCAATAAGCTAGAACGTTGAATTCGAGCAATTGCTAATTATAGCTCATGTGTTATTTGTTTATGGTTATTCGCGCAGCACCAAATGGTCAAAACATTGCTGGTTGCATCACAACACGTAGCCAGGCGGCGAGGTTAAGTTAGGTTAATTTTTCACATGTTTCAATCGCATGGCGCTCTTAAGGAAAAAATCCCAGAACTTAGACTCTGAAAGCAGGAGCGAGCCTTTTTCCCTCTCATGCTCATATGTTTGAAAACCGATGTGTTCACCTTCAAAAGCTGGTGGTAGTCTTTCGTCAAGCCTCCTACCTCTTGCCAAGGCAATTGCTGACAAGGCTTTTTCAATGGCAGCAGTACGCTCGGATGCTGCTGGGCGTTTTCCCTATTTTTACACGGCCACAATTAGGGCCACAATCGCGATCACTACGGACCATATCGCCCATGGTGCGAAGCTCTATGCGGCCTCAGCTGAGTCCCTTACTGACTCAACAGTTGAGACTTTCCGAGCAAGCTCTTTTTCGTGCAACCAACGCCACTTATCGCTGCGACGGTAAGCAGATGCACTGTTCTTGACTTCTGCTCAAACCACCGCTTCGCCTAAACTCTCTAACCGAGCAAAAAACTCTGCATCGGTTTCAATCGTGCCTGGCATTGCCCAAATGAACACCGCTTTAGGTTTTGGGTCTTCGGAATGCAAATACATGGCTTCCGCCCCTATTAGGATCAATCAATTAAAACGGTTTATACCGTTTTTCCACGCACAACCAACTTTAGATCGTACAAACACTGCAATGTCACATCACTAGGAACCCCAGCAGCTTTAAGACGAAATGCAAATTCGATTGGTGTGATCGTCGGCTGTCGAACTGCTTCTACGATGGCCCTATAAATTACATCAACATGCATTGACCGACGCAGAACTGCTCTTACATTTTCCAAAAGCGCACCACTAGACTTCCACCAACTGGAACTCCAAATATACCGATACTTACTTGACGTGAAAGCGGGATCAACATCATAGATCCGCGTTGTATCTTTTTGTAGAGAAGCAATCATTTCGCGCTCAGTCTGCTCTTGTTCTGCTTCAAGAGCCGCAGCAATACGCTCATTCTGCTGTCGTTCCGCTTCAAGAGCCGCAGCAATACGCTCATTCTGCTGTCGTTCCGCTTCAAGAACCGCCGCAGCACGTTCGTTCTCGATACGTTCGCGTTCAAGCTGTTCAATGAATAGAGCGGTGTTTTCTACCAACAGGGCTCGTTCGTCGTCTGTAAGTGGTCTTGCATCGCCACCACCATAATAAGGCGGTACCGCTGTACCCAGCCCACAATATAGCTTTGCAAAACATCGTGATCCCAAGACATGGAATTTGCCATTATCAAGGACGACGTGTATACGTTTGAATACTGAATGACCGCATCCGTCTGCCTGGCACCTTATTCTATTAGCGTGCGATACCTCCACGATGCTCAACAAATGGGATTCCGGTTTAGTCGTTGACATCATCTTGCGGTTTCCTACACGGTTGTGGTCGCATACGGACATTCGTAGAGTCCGGCTCCCTGAGTAGCGTCAAGAACGGGCTGTGTGCTAGCTATCAGCCTTGTTTGCCCTTTGGGATGCCAGCAATTTTTTCCTGAATAGTAGAAGCTGGTACCAGCGGGGCTTAAACTTCTCTCACCGATTGAATCAACTTCAAACCGACCTTTCCCCAAACGAACGACCGTCGCACACACATACTGGAGGCGACTGCCTTGAGTATGACGAACGACTACTTTCGCTCCAACTTGAACATGCTCCTTCAGCCACTCTTTCACGCTTGTTGCGCTCTGTCCAAAACAAGGTGCTTGATTCATCCTATGCTCCATTTCATTTTGCTGGCCGCCGGCCAGTACGGGTACCTATAGAGCGCGATTTTCTTGTCGTTTAGTCACAACGATTCATTCCATGGTTGGCTGCGGACTTCAGTACGTCTTTGACTTCAGGCCCGACAGACGCGGCCGACAGTAACCAGACCTCTTCTACTACATGCGAAAACAGTGAGCTCCCCGAAAGTTCCCTGGCCAGCGTGGCGCGATCTTTAGCCCCGATGTGCAACGGAATTATTCGCCCATGAGATTTTGAAGGTAAAGCTGCTTAATGTCGAAATCGAGGTTTTTTTGCAAAATGGTCTGATCACCGATCTCAAAGCGCTTGTCTTTAACTTCGTGGTCCACCAGCGCCAGGCATCTCTCGATGTATTTTTCAGTTTGCTCAACCAACTCCGTCAGATCAGCGCACAGCGGGAGTACGTGGCGTAAGATATTACAATTAATCGCAATGATTTGTTCCAGCTCCATGGCATCCCAAGATTTACACGATCCGAAACCCGCGTTAGTGAGGATACCGTTGATCTGCCGAGGCTGCCTATCACCCACTCCAGGGAAACACTCGTTAATAATTCGAACTTTGACCGACTGATCCAATCGGTCAAATTTTCGAAGTTGTTGTATGCCTTCGCCGATCCGTCGGTCCAGATTTCTGACCATTCTTGCACCTTCCGGATACAGTGTCGCTTTAGCCTGTATCGTCAGTAACGTGTTGGACTTCGCGCAATACACGAGCATGTCAATTTCGGTTCCGGGAATCTTCTTTTCGAGTACCACTTCATAGCCGTTCGCTTCGAAGTGATGCTTTGCGCGTCGCAAAAGCGTCGGCTCGAACAGGTCCGAAATCGGTCCGTGAAATTTGTATTTTTCTGCAAACGGAGGATGATTCTGGACCGTCATCAAAAGGTTTCGAACTGACATGCTCATGAAAGCCATGCAGGGACAAAAATACAAATCGTCGCCCAGCGACCAGAATGGCGGCAAGGAGCGCTTGCTGATAGTCGATCGTTTCTCCCCGCTTTCGAAAAAGAACTCGCCAAACTTGTCGAAATCGGAATCGCTAGCGCCTGTTAGGCACGACACGGTCTCTTTGATAGTTTGTTTTGCGACCACAGCCATGCTGAGCCCCTCGGCAAGCCCATATTTGATCTCATAGCTGAGCTTGTGTTGTTCGCAGTAATCATTTACCGCCATCGCTGTCTGCATATACGCGTAACAAATCGCGCCGAACGCTTGTCTGATCTGCCGAAACGCAGCGGCACTCGAAAATCCTAATTCGATGAAGGCAGCGTCCGGAACCAGGTCCGCTTCGCGATAGTTATGATGCATCGTCTCGTATATTCGCTGAATATACTGTGCACCCTTAATGACATTCTGTACATCACGACGATCTAGGCGCCGTATTACGGCAACCAAATGCTCGCGCGTGCCAGGTACTGTAAATCGCGGAATGATAGGCGTGCTCAGGTTCGAAAGAACCGAATCGACCAACTCGACGCGGCGCGCCCTGTCTGAAGCATAATCGACCAACCAAGTGTACGCATCGAACCGCTGGCAAGTATAGATCCCGTTGTGTATGAAAGGAAAAACAATGTTTAGATTAGCGCACATCATCAAATCTAACAAAGCCGGATGGAGTGCCTCGACCTCGCCGAAGCGCTGTCGGCAGTCCTTCGGACTCAACGGGGTCAAATCCAGATTGCGCTCGAACACGAACGTTAGAGGATTCAAGAAACTGATGTCGAGGTGACCGTTTTCTATAAATTGGATCGTCGCCAGCTCGGATATGAAATTGAACAGGACGCCAAACGGAAGTCTAAGCAGCAGGTTTTGATCGAAATGAGTATCGATTAAGGATTCGATGCTACCAAGGTCGTGATTCATTCAAGGTGTGATTTATAGCGATTCGGAAGTATTGAAAACACGGCAACACATAATACTCGACAATAAAATATCTAATTTTGATTATAACGTAAAATTGTCAATAAGAAATTTTAAATAATTACTTCGCCAATGAGGGGGCTTTGGCTCTCGTGCTGGTAATTATTGTTGTACCCACCGTGAACGCGGACACTGGCTAGAATTAAGAGCAACCGCCTTATTCCTGTCCCGAAGGACACAAAAATTACGAACGATGCCGTTTCGCTAGAGGCTGGCAGGAGCAAAGGCAGTATCAAAAAGTCAACCAGGCACTAACCACAGCATTCAACACCCACTACAGATTCAGATACCAAGCCGCCAAGTCGGCGGTTCGACGAGTGGCGCGTTTTGAACTCTGTTGATCAATCGTTGATATTGCCGCTATGAATATGGACCTATGTGCGCGATGATCGACCTGCCAGCGACACCACGCCGCCAGCCGTGGGGTTCGCCTACTCGCCCGACCGCAAAGGTAACGGTCAGATCCGGTCGCGTTTACTACAAGTTATTCCTGGCCGAGAATCGGCTGAAATGCTGGCACGGCCCGTTTCAAATGCAGGTCGCTACAGCTACCTTCGCCCAGAAGCAATGTTATACGGTGCTGTGCTAAGTGAAGATGGAATCCAAGGCTTCTACCATGGAGCAGTGCCCCGTTCAAGGAGGGTAATCAATTTTTTAGCGACATTGTCGCAATAGTTGGATCCTTTTTTCATGTTGAACTCCTAAAAAAAATAGCTACAAGAAGTGGCCAGATTGAACAATGGAAGCACGCAACCACTCATCCGCCAAGATGGGCAGCAATGTGCAAACGAGAATGGAAGGCTAAGAGCGGAGTGCTCTTGACATCGAGGGAAATTCCCGTGCGCTGGGCACGTGCAAGGAAGCGGAGCAACTTGCACTTGGTGATCCGAAAAGATCATCATGTTCTAATGTTAGGCTTCACGACAATATATGTCAATCTGGTTCTCCATCGCCCATGCATGGGTATTGCTTAACCGATCCGTGATCGACTGATTGAATAGTTATTATCGCGACACTAAGCATCAACACTAGCATCAACACTATATATCTCGTTACCCTCAGAAGTGCACGTACGCAACTGGTGAAAATGGAAAATACACCATAGATATGTCTGTGGAGAAAGATGTTTGCCGAAGCAAAAAATCACGCAGATTTTGCCCTATCCGAGATCCATTTAGTCAATTGATCTACTGTATAGGCAGGTGCTCGTCCGCAGAAGAAATTTAAATTCATTTTTATATTATTGCTAATCCAGTTTTCATATGACACGTAATTTTTTTTAATAATATTCCTGGCTTCTGCCACGGAGATGGCATCACGAATGTTCTCAATCTCGAGCAGCTTACTCAACGTAGTTTCAACGTAGTCTTTCTTTATAGCCGCAGGAGATGCACTACGACAAACTAAATCTTGCAAATTGACAAAAATCGATTCAGCATATTTCATCTGAAATGGCTTAGCGGCTTCCGATGCAGATTGTAAATTTCTATCCGAAATGATGGCATTATAAAACTTTATTAAGCTATTTTCTAATAAGCCAGCACTAATTACGCCCGCATGTGCCAATTGGAAATAAAAAGCAACTGGCTCCGCGATATCAGCTACTTTAAATGAACCAAAACCGTTACATCCTGCAAAGACAAGTCCCAGATTACACCGAGTTTTCAAATTTATTTCGGCAAGTAACGACTGCAACTCACACCACTCGACACGTTCAGAATCATTTCCAACTTCAAGACCATTTTTGTCGCCATGAAATTCCAAATGAAGAATAAAACCCATATTTGGAACCACTTCATTTTTTAACATTTTCAATTGCTGAAGTAGTTTTTCGCGGCTTTCAACAAATTCGTGTTTAAGTTCTACTTTTTTGAAGCTGCCGTATGCGCATTCATCTCGAAGACGATTGTAAATAACCAAACCTGTCTGCTTTTCGGCCGATTTATTCCCATCAAGTATGAGCACTCTGGTCAAATAAAATGAGGACATGAACTTAAACTCAGTTAAACTATCAATAAAATCCATATATTTTTCTTAAAAATTTTTCATAACAATAGCCTATCAGAGACCTACAGGATACGATATCCAACTACATCGTACATTCTTTTTCCTCGTCTATTCTTCTTACCTAACGTCCAGATATACTTGTAAGGATTGATAGTAAAGCACCATTATTTTGTCCCACTAAACTTGATCCAATGGCACATCCATGCTAAGGCGAACTATGGTCCAGGCCATTGCTCCGCTGTATTCCTCAAAGTGTATCTGGTGAATTTTTTTTAACTCTACCAAGTTGCGAAGTCCTCTACAACATCGAATCTCCGACACTCTTCTGCTAAAACTGCCACGGAATGAAATACCATTCATCGCATATGCAATCTTGGTTTCTTCATCATAGCTGATGAAATTACAAAATTTTCCGCGTCCGCTACTTTGATAAACTGGACTATGAGCATCCCGTGTATTGTTCAAATACCTGCCAGTACGGTGGCATCAAGGGACGTCAAATTCTTGAATATCGGTGCTACTCAGGAATCCACTTCATATGATACATATCATAGTCCTGATGATATTTCGCGACGATAAAATCGGAGCGTTCAAAGAATTCTCGTCGACGCGAGGTTTCGCAGGTAAGTTCAATCGGTACCCGAAAATTGAAGTGTTTCTTTACTTGCTCCACGAGCTTTTGACCAATGCCGCCCCCCTGAAATTCCGGAAGTATGTATATAAACATCAGGTCTGCACCGCAGTTGAAAGGGTATTCCGATCCATCTCGAACCATAGCGAATCCTTCCTCCCGTCGGAGAATGAAAATGCTCCCGCGTTGTAGGTAACCCAGGTAGGGATCAGGAAAATCCGGGCCATAGACGTTCGATGACTAATCGATACTAGTCCTCGCTAAACGGTGGATCGGTGCGCCGAGATAGCCTTTCATCAGGCAGGCCGGCGATCGCACGGAACCGCGGATACAAATCGCGCCGTCGGTCAGCCTCGATCTTTGCAAGAGTTTCTTTGGCTTGTCGAGAAAGTCCTCGCGGCGACCAAATTTGGCCTCGCTCATCAATGACGACCACCAGCGAACGATGACTAAAGCAGCTGGTGTCTCCAACACGCCCGCTCGACTTACCTCTATGGTATTTTTGGAGCGTGAGTACGATGACAAGGCTACGCTCGGATACCTTGAGCAGGGAAAGCAATTCGCCACGACTGATGAACAAGCGGTATCCAGTCTCGCTCCAAGCATAGTCACCCCGTCCACCCTCGGCGCCCCAGGCTTCGGCACGATACGCTGTTCTCCCGTCAATTGACCAGCGGCGGCTCACCTGATCATCCGCACTTGTACCCAACAGGTCTCTCGTCCACTGTGACGGAAAAGGCCTGTCGAGTGCCGTGGCGGCGCCATAAGGATCATGCCGATCAAGTTGGTGCTCGGTGTTCGGCGTCGTCTCCACCCATGGCTGAACCGTGTGGCCGCCGCCGAAGTGACTGACAATCTCATCTTCGTCGTCAGGCAACCATCTGAAGAATGCTTCAGATGACAGCACCGTCATGACCACCGCTCGCGCATCACTCGCATTCGCCACTACGCTTTGAAGCGTGACAGTTGTGTCTCTCCCGATCGACCAACGTCCCGCAATCTGAAGCCAGTCGGCTACCACCTTGCCGTCCTGCAAACCGAGCAACGGTGTTAGCAGATTACTGTCCTCGCGGACGGTGCTTCTCTCGCCACTCTCCGGCATAGGCATGTCCACCTCCTTGGTAAGGTCGAGCGGAAACGGATCGGTGAGATCGGCAAGCCAGAGGCCATCGTTTCTTGATAGTGTGTATTCCCTCAGGAACGCGGCCCAAGCATCGCCGTTCCAGTCCTCACCGACAATTGCCTGTGTTGCCAGCAACTCGCCGGCAACAAGCATAAGTGCATGCCATCCGAGATATCCTCCATACCGATCTCGGTCTGGAACATACCCCGAAGACCAGGATTCGTCATTGCTTCTGCTACGCGGGCAATCGTGCATTCCTCGCACGGTTGCGTCCCAACGCCGCACCCACGCATTGATGCGGTCTTCCACCTCCCAGCCTGGACAAGCGAAGACGTGGCACAAACGCTCGACCTGATATTTGTTGAAGTCGTAGTCGAGGCGAAAGCCATCTTCTGCTCGCGGCAAGGAGTCTGGCCTGGCTGCGTACCGGAACTCGCGATAGTCGGTTCCAGGCACCGATGGGAAGGGCGACTGGTTTGCGGAGCCAAGCTTAGCAAGCATAGCTTCGCGCTCTTCGGGTCTGAGTGCAGGCGCAAGCACGCGAAGTATGTCTATCGCGAACGCACGCATGACAACGTGCGGGAACTCAGTAGAACAGACGATCCGTTCAAAAAATGCGCGATGGGGGATAAATACGGTAGCGGCGTCTTTCGCTACGCGGGCGAGCGCCATCAACAACCAGAGCTGCGCATGCATTACGTAGAAAGGCAGCTTCGCATCGCCGAAAGGCAAATTCGAAGCTGCCCCAAAGCGGTCAATCAGCCTATCAATCACATCCGATCGTCCAGCCGTCATCAAGCGCCGAACAGCATGGGCGGCACGCCACCGCATTGCTGCGACGGGGTGGCCCAGCCTCGCCCACACTAATCCCGCTACAAATGTTGCCTCATCGGGCGGCACTTTAAAACGCACGTTCCACGGTCCGTCACCAACTTCAGACGGCAGCTTTTCATCTGTGTTCGCCAGAAACCGTTCGAGGCCTTCCGCGATAGCACTGGCACTGACGTCAGGTGCCAGTCTTGCGGCGAGCGCGAGCCAAGCATTACCACCAAGACTGTCTGCGGTACTCCGAAGCGCTGCAACTACATGCTCGACAAGGGTGGCCCGTTTGGCATGAAAACTCAGCTCCAGCCCCCGCCAGCCGCCCCACGCGTCGTTGCTTGAACTGGCAAGTTCGGAGGCATGCTTGGTGGCCAGGCGCAGCCCCAAGTCAGGCAAAGCATCACGCATAGCCGCTGACGACCTCCCCCACTCCTCTAGGTAGCCGTCCAATGCGTGGATTTTGTCAACAAGCGTGGCGGCCGTTGTTTCAACGACTGCGCGGACGAACCCAAGGCGCTCGGTGGGAGAGTTCGCTTGCTTAGCCAAATCGATTAGTGTTCGAACTGGCCAACGCCGCCCTGACTGGTCAATTTCTTCATTAAGGATCTGACGATCAATGTCATCAGCGTCCGTGAGGTCTACTGGAAAGACGGGCGGCGGCTCCGCCGCAGCTGACGGAGGCATGACTGTTCGCGATTCTGATTGGGGGCCGAGGCGCGCAAGCAGGCCCTCGATTCGTAATAGCGCATGAGAAGCGGCAGGAAGACCCTGCTCACATAGGTCATGTAGCCGCTGGATGGTCTCTCGTGCGGGAGACAGTTGATCCTCACGATCGATCTCGGTCAGAAGGAGATCGAAGAACCATTCCCATCGCTTTTGAGGTAGACGGCGAATGACTTCTGACGCGAAGTCTGATATGTGCCACGTCCACGTTTCGACTGGAGCAGCCAAGCCGAATAGCGCGACGGCAGCTTCCACCGAAAGCTTCGAATCACGAACGAGGATAGTTAACGCCGGACCGAGTGACAGTCCGAGCCGAGCCGCGTCACGATCGTCCAGTCGTGCCAGCGTAGCCAACGTCGCTCGACCAGCAGTCGGTACCATCGTTTTCGCGTATTCAGTCCAAGGGAATTTGCCATCCTCGTTCTGATTCAGCTCAAGGATACGCGCCATGGTGTGCGCCGACGCCGGCTGCAGTTCAGGACCCGAATAGCGGCCGGTCAGCTCCAACAAGTGGTTGGTACGATCAAAATCATCCGATCCAATTGCCTCGGCAAGATCAAGCGCACGACGAAAATAGGCCGCAGCCTCTTCAGTGCTTACTCGCCAGACTGCGCGAGCGAGATCACCGTAGGATGAAATTCTAGATCCGACATCGGTATCGAGCTGGATCTTACGCTCGACATGACCGGCAAGAAGGAGCGCAGCATCATGGCACGGGGAGATGCGCGATAGTCGAGCAACCGAATTGGTCAGCTCCGGGGTGAATAGGCCTGGCGCACTCGCGATCCAGTCGACCATGCGTTTCGCAAGCGAGGCATTGAACGCACCTAACGCATCGGCAAGATCAAAAATCACTCGAAAACCGTTCCGTGCGAGATACGCCATCCCATCACGATACGGATAGTTGGACGATTGCTCGACATCACAGATAAGTCGTTCGAACGCTGCAACAACCATCTCATCTCGTGTCGTTCCAATCGGCGGACGAATGATGTCGGCGACATCCTGAGCATAGTTCAGCATCGGAAGAATCCGGCCGCCCAGCGCACGCGAGTAGTCTGAGCGTTTTTCCTCGTCGAGACCACACCGCCGCTTCCGTCGGTGCCGAGTTCCATCGAATTTCGGAGCCACTAGCTTCTGGTTAAGCACCCGACTGAAGGTCGCAGCGCCCCGCGATCGAGCACTTGCAGGCACCAACTCGATTAATTCCGCTGGTGCTATGTCAATTAGGGCGGCGCGCTTCCGGCTCAAAGCGGCTCGAACACCGGCAGCCAGTACGGTCACATGGATCGCGCGGTCGCTCGGATAGTGACTGGAATAGTCATAAACGCTTGGCGGTGTAAGTGCAGTTCCAGCGAGGATGCTTACTGCCTCTTTCTCCATGCCGAGCTCTATGGCCAGTGCCGATGCCAGCACACTAGCCATCGCCAAGCCTTCGCTTTTGCCATTCGCAGAAGGTGCTGCAGCAAGTGCCGCGACAAGTCCTCTGGCGTAGGTTGGGTCACGACCAACGAATGAAAACGCGGCAGCGTAGAGCGCGCGAGATGGCAGACGGCAACGCAACAACCGCATTCCGATGCGGGTTTTGGGCGGATGCGCCGAACGCTGGTGTCGATCCAGAAGATCGAACAAATCCATAAACTTGGCGAAAGCCACACCGTCGTCTTGACGAGCGAAAAACTCTGCAACGCGCACGTCATTACCCGCCAACATCTCGACATAGGCGAAGCCAATATCGTCCCACTGCCTTGATGCACTCGATCCGCTAAAACGCTCTCTGCGTTTACTATACGCGGCCCAATTGTGCCAATCGATTGATCGCCGTGCGTGGCGGCGGGCCTCGTCTCGGTCGCCTGCGAAGGCGTTCGCGAGTGCAAGCGCGGCGTGTTTCCCCCCAGGCCAGCCAGCATTGGTCGCGGAAAGCCGCCGCAAGGCTTCGGGGTCACCCGCTATTGCGGTGAGGTCAGGGTGTTCGTAAAGGAAGCGGTCAGATCGCTCATGTCCCGCGGCAACGAGTGACGCTTCCAACAGCAGGCGCAGAAGGTCGTCGCGCCGGCTCAGCTCTCCCGCCAAAGCTATCGCGGCGGTGATCCGCGATAGACGGATATCGCGTGCGCTTACCTGTGAAGCGCCTCGTGGCACACGCAGATCATAGGCCAGTTGAATGAGCTGATCGACATCGCACAGGGAGGTGAGCAACGCAGGCAGTGCCCGAGCTGCATAGTTTGAAGTGAGTTGGCGTTCTTGGAGTGTGGCGATTACGCGGTCTCGGTCAACTTGGCTCGCGCCATAGCTCGATCGGATCAGGGTCTCGGTCGGTTCATCTCGAAACATCAGACCGTGGGGCGTTCGCTCAAGCAAAGGGGCGAGGTCGGCAGCGAAACTTTCAACCTGCTCCGCGATCAAGCCGTGTGCGGCAGCCAGCTCTGCAATAGGGACCGGGGGCGCCAGCAAGGCAATGCCTGTGAGCAAGAGATCAATGTCTGCATCGCTTGCGCCGCGAGCGCGTGCAGTTTCGCGCGCTTCGGTAAGGCGCTTGCGAATCAGCACGTTTAGCAAATCTTGCGGCTCTGCTGGTGTGTCTGGGAAAGACACGGGATCAAACGGTCGCCCAGTGGTAATCAGGTTGTCCAGACAGCGTGGGTTAAGGCCTGACCGAGTCTGCAAAGCGGCGATCTCGTGAGCCGACACATTCGGCACGCGCCGCTCAACAAGGGAGCGTACTTCGGAGTTAGTGAATAGTGGGATGGTGTAAGGACGGTGCGAAGCACCACCGGTTGCCAGCGCAAGTCGTTCGGTTCGGCACGATGCGACGATGCGTACGCCATCGATCGGATCTACGCTGATGCTACGCATGAGAAGGTGTGCGAACGATGATGTCGCGGTATCCCGCGCGGCAAGCCCAGCGTGGTCGATCGCGTCGAGTACCAGCGAAACACATGCATCGCTGCGAGTTTGCCTAGCTGTCTCCACCGACTGGGCGAGCCGTCTGCGGAACGCTCTCAGCAAGCTCGTCACATCAACTACCGGCAATAGAATGTCGCACAGGCCTTGCCCGGCCATAAGGTTGGCAAGGTGGACAAGCGTTCTTTCCGGGAGATGTCGGCCGTCGGCAGGATCCCGCCAGCGACCAGCGCCGAAACCATCGAAGAGCACCACGGGACCATCGGCTTGGAATCGGTCGGCGAGGCCTTGCATCAAAACCGTCTTTCCCATCCCGCCCGCAGCATGGACCACGAGAGGAAGGCCCGTTTCACGGGCGAGAATTGCAATGTCGTCAAAGACTTCGCGCTGAATGACGATTTCAACTTCGGGAAACGCGTCAGGCGTGGGATACAGCCGATCTTCGTGCTCCACTTCCAACTCAGCCAGGACCGCTACCCGATCAACTCGTTTGTCCGTCTCGCTACCGGGACCGGCCTTGATCCTGATAAGGTTCCGCAACTTTAGCAGGCGTTTCTCCGCATCAGGGTCCCCTGGTTCGCTCCATGCGGCAAGAGTTGTTGAAATTGCACGCTCAGCCTCTGTCAAGCTCCCCTTACTGCCCACCAAGTCCAGTCGTCGCAGCAGGTCAGCAAATGGATGAGGATAGCCTTTCATGGCTTCTGCGATCTGGCCTGTTTGGCTAGCAATATCACCGGATTCTTGCGTGCCTGCGATGAACGCAGAAATCGCTTTCCCCAAGTTCTCGTGGATAGGTCTGTTTGTCGCGAATTCATAGCGGACTACGGCAAGAACATGGTCATCGCCATGGGTCGCCCGCAGCTCAGCATCGGTTACGGCAAACTTGCAGAGAGTTGAAGCCAGGTCAGCAGCTCGAACTGCCTTTGAGGCGCTCGCGATCGAGTACTTGAACTGGACAACCGCGACTCGATGCGCCCGTGCGACATCCGTGGCGCCATAATACCGAACAAGATCAGCAATCTCGACCGCGCCGATTTCCAAACTCTGCTCGTCCTGCTCGTCGAAACCCTCAAGCGTAATCGCTGTAAGGTCGGTCAGCGGTGGCAGGAGTTCAAGGGCGGTGCGCGCCGCCCAAGCTTCATGAAAGGCATGGCCTGCCTTTGATGCCCGAAGTTTGTCGATTTTTATCGGCGTTGTGCCAGTATTGTCGTCACTCATGATCGGCTTGTCGTACCTGCGTCATCCTACCAAGGCTTCCAGCGCTTTGGACGCAGAATGTGGCAAGCGCCGCCCCTCTTTAGCCACATTGACCTGCAAGGCCACCCGCGCCACGTCAAAAACGTCTTTGTCCAATGCATAGTTGCCCTTGGCCTGCAACCAGGTCAGCACGTCCGCCAAGTGCCAGATCGACGCACTCCCTTCATGCACTGGCGCAGGAAAACTACCCGGGTGAGCCAACATCAACTTGCGCATGTTCTGCCGCGACACCCCTACGATGTTTGCCACGTCGGTCAGCCCTACCAGATCTGGTGTCACTTCGATCAGCCGTGCCGACGGCGTGGCACGGCGCACATCTGCCAGCGCGCTACGCACAGCCTCGTCCGCATCCGTCGCCTCGCGGGTGAACTCCAGCGCCAACCGCCCTGGTTGCCCGAGGCCTACCAAAGCATCGTCGCAGCCAGCTTCGCCCAAGCGTTCGACCAGCACATCCGAACCGTGATCATCATCGGCAAGCTGGTATTTCAAAGTGAAGGTGTATTCCATCGTGCTACTCCTTTGCTCCGTCATCGGTCTCATACTGCTTACGATGCGTGGTGCAATTATCCACCACGCGCCGCAAGGCTTGAGCGTGATTATCGGGGTTCTTGGGCGTATTCCATATCGAGGTGATGCAAAACTCTCTGCAGCGGCACTGCTCGTCGTTGTACGAGCAATAAATGCCCCCCAAAGCGTGGTTGCCACCAACCTCTATACGCCACTCCTACTCTCCGGCGTACTTCAGAGCTTCCACGACCTCTTTCTTCGGATGTAAAGGACGGACCATCAATGGTTTCCAGTATGGCGGGTGATCGGAATGGTTGTCAAGAGACAACCATTCCGCTATTTTGAGGCTATTGCGCTCATTACCGGAACGACCACGTTCTCAGGCATCAGCTTCGGCACATAAACCTTTCCATCGCCCCAGGCATCAATCATGTTGGCCCACTCTTGCGGCATGTGGCGCCGCTGCTCGCCATACTCAGCCTTGTTGTAGACCGACCGCGAGGAACGTCTCTCATGCGCTAGGCACTTCTCGACCCAGTCCCGGTTGAAGCCGATCTCGTTCAACAGCGTCGACCCAGTGCGGCGCAAATCGTTGACAGTGAACGGCTGCAGCGACAACTCTTTGGCTTGCGCTCCCTCAACCACGAGTTGCGTCACCCGATTCAAAGTCGCATTGGACATAAACCGCGCCGCATCGTAACGAGAGGGAAAGACGAATTTTGAGCCTGCCGCACAGGCGTGCAGCGTAACAAAGTTATCGAGCGCATGGCGCGACAGATAACCAGCTCCAACTTGGATCAATGCCGGCTGCATTGGCAGGTGCTGCCCAAGCTGCCGTGGCAGCCGCGGTCTTAGCTACGGCTGCTGTGCCCATTCAAGGATGCAAACAGTAATCGCAATGATAGTGGCCTGTTTGGCAGAAGCGAGCCAAGGAGGATCATGCGAGCAACGATGGACGATAGCAAACCCTGCGTACGAACCTTTGATGTTTAATCCAAGTGCATATCAACGCTATGGACAAATGGGGTCCTCAAGTGCACTTAATATATGGTATCTATATCAAAACATCATTAATTGCAAGCCTTTTATTTGATGAGACTCAATGTGTCGCACTTTCTAAAAAATACTAATACCCAGGCTAGTGCACCATCAACTCTCCACCTTCCGAGCCGATGCACGAGCCATAATCCATGATCAAATCAAAAGCCTTTATGACCGCCAACGGAGCCACTCGCACCTCGGTATTGTTCCGCTATTAATATTAAATCTATAAATGCCAGCAGGCCCAAGCCGACGGACTCACTGGACAAGGACTGAAGTCAATTTTCGATCAGTAAAAATTGTCTGTAACGTGGCTGATTTAATTCGAACATTTGTGCGGCGATTGAGAATTTCAATGGACACTTCTACGTAGTAGGTACGAAGATACTTATATAGAAGAGTGTCACTGACCTCAAATTCACTCAGTGAGGAACGACCGAGCAATAGGTGAGCGACCAGCGCTAACGGTCCTGCTAAATATTGCCCAGATTCACTAGTTTGTACTTCTAACACCTGTTCTAAACTTTCGGCCACGCAGTTTAACCAGTGATCGGACAAGTGACATGGCAGAGCAGCCGACGGCCCTTTGTCTAGGACCTCGCTCTTTAATGCATCTAACCTCATAACAGGAGGAAGTGGATGTTCCATTGGGCTACCTCGTATTGGCTAAAAGTTCAGATCTCCGCCCCTTCGAAGAGTTACGGAGTGAAATAAGTCATAAATTTCTTGGTCTATTTTGCCCTAGGATCCGAATATGGTGAGGTGAATTTTGTTCCGTTAAACGAAAATTTTGACTCTATTCAAGTCGACCGGATGCACGATTAGCAAGCTACGCAAGGAACTTGAACAACCACAGGACAAATTCGCACATCATTCTTCGATAGATCGATGCCACATAGAAAATAAAGTTAATGGAAAGAAACATTAAGTACTGCAAATGTAACACGTATTTTACGCACATAGTCACCGACAGCAGATCCGGCGCCTAGGCTGGTAGGAAGCTTGGTAAAATGAATCCAAAAGCCGACGCCCAACGGAATGGATACCATGTTGCGAAAAGACCTCGAAGCCAAGAAACGACAACATTACGTGTGGGCGAAGTATCTAGCCCGATGGGGCCGCGGTACGATGAACGTTTTCTACACCACGAAAACGGGAAAGTTTGCGCACGTCAGTGTACGTGGCATTGCCGTTGACGACTATTTCTATAAAATTACCGTGCTTAATAGTAAGCATATTGAGGTGATCAAAGGATTCTCACGAAATAGCCCCGATCATTTGCAGCAACACCACATGTCATATCTTCATGACTTTCTAAGGATACAGCAGGTTGAGTTCATCTATGGCAAGTCTGGCACTCAGAATCTGCAAATTGAGCAATATCTCCAGGCGTTGAAATGCAATCAATTGGAAAATCTCCATGCTGCCCATGAAAAAATGGCACTTCCCGTGTTAGCCGCGTTAGCTGAAGAGAAACTTGATGTGCTGCAAAATCAGCGGCATATGCTCGAGTTCATGACATTCTTCGGACACCAGATTTGCCGCACAAAAACTTTCCGAGATGGTGTAATGCGGGTCCTGTCTAGACAAAGTGCTCTTGAGATTGAAGTCGCCAATGCTATGCAGCATACGTGGTGGTTCCTGAGTTATATGTATGGAATGAACATGGGTTTTAGCCTGTACATTGGGCGCCAGAACGCGAGGCATGCATTGCTGATAAATGATACTAGCGTGCCTTTTATCACGTCCGACCAACCTATCGTCAACGTGCATTCCTGTGTTTCTGATAAAAAATTTACCCCACCTGAGTATGCCGATCTCTATTATCCGATTACTCCACGGGTCGCTTACATCATTTGCGACTCCGAACGGTTCCCATCAGGCAGGCACGAGGTTGATAAGGCGACTGTTGTGGAATTCAATTCCAAAGTCGCAGCCCAAGCCATGGTGTACATCATCGGTGATACGGTGGATGCTATTCGCCCTTTCAGAAAGTACATCGGGCAGAACTATCAAAGTGCGCCTGATGGCCGTGTCAAGACCTGACAGAAAAATCATCGGACAACTTGGCACGTATGGCTTCACAATAGCCATGCATAAAATGACCAAAGTAAAGCAGCTCAACGAAGTTAACCTACGAAGATGACCACACCAAGCAGAACATGAAAAACATGGCCATCAGTGGGATACTCACTTCACTCACCGACGTTGCTCATCTTGTAAATGGCACGATGAATTAAAAACTATGCCACACTAGGCCAGCCAGCGACCGCTCGACGGCCACCAGTCTTTTCGTGACTTGACCTACCGGCGGCAGACGGTGCGCGGTCCTGCAGGCAAAGCGCGGATCGAGGGTAACGACAAACATCGACTGGCTCTTCTTGACAAAGAACCACTTAGCTAGGCGGATCAGTTTTCGGTTTGTGCCAGAATGAACGCTTCGCAATGGCGTGAATAGCAGGACTGCCATATATTTCAGCAAGATGTACAATATATTGTGCATTCAAGAGGTGAAATTGTGAGCATACACATGATCGGACAAGAGATTTATCTGCGGCGCAAAGCGGTTGGCCTGACTCAACAGCACCTGGCTAATCTGGCAAATCTATCGCGCCAGACCATACAACGCTTGGAAGCAGGGACAATTAAGGATCTTAGTTTTCAGCGCTTGACCAAGATCATGGGCATCGTCGGATTGAGTTTCGACGTTCCGTCGTTAGCGGCCCGGAAGCGCAAGAATGGCCTATGGATGGCCGCCAAAACCAGCAGCGTCAGCTATAAAAAAGAGATGAGCGTTGAAACCCTCCAGCATGCTCTTTCCACGGGTGAGGTTCCTCGCGGATACGAGGCGCAGATGCTTCATTTTCTGGATGAGGCACCGGTGCAAATTGTTGTTATGGCGGTCGAAGAGGCGGCCATGATATCCAATGAGTCGCCGACAAAAGTATGGTCACGTTTGGCTAAACTGGGTCCGGTACTTGGAGCCGAGCGCAAGGAGGTTTGGGGATGAGTGCAAGCACATATTCAGGAAATATAGAAGGTCCCCGCATGATTACTACCGAGGACGACGATTCTGGTTTCCCCCGACGACGTTTCGAGGAGACGCCAGCATTGGTTGACTTGCTACTATGGAGCAGCCCCACGTCGATGATCCGCACCCGCAAGGCTTTAAGCAATGGTGGGCCGTGCTGGCAGCTCGTCGCCCGGAGTTTTACTCTCAGCTTAGGTTTTTTTGCAGGAATTTTTGAAAAATCATCTTGGCATTCTCAAAATCAATGTAAAAGTCATTGATTTTCCTATACACGTTTTTGCATGAATTTTGCGAACCTATAACCTAACAGGATCTCATCCTAATTAGGTCTTTTTTTTCGATATTATTGTTACTAGAAACCGAAGAACATTTTTCGCTCTTCTACTTTGTGCAGACTGTGACGCGCTATGTGATGCGGCGTCGGCTCCACTTTTTCAGAGCAAAGTCTAAAAGCGAGTCCGTCGATGCATATTTCGGCCACCACGCCGCCAAAATCTTTTTCATAGCAGTCCTGCAGGATTTTCAAGTTGGTTGAGGGGAAACTATCTTTGAATTCCTTATTAAATTCCGGATAGAAATAGCGAATAAGCGCAGCTTCATACAGCGAAATTCTCTCCTGCTCCGTTGTATTAAAAAGCTTACTAATTCCATCCCTGATTCTCTTTCCATCGTCATCTTTCTTCTTCGCAAATGGATTCATAACAGTAAATAGCTGATTATTTGGCTGGATTGCCAGCATCAGTATGGTTAACCTGTATCCCTCGGGGACACCTTTAATAGCTATCTTTTGAAGCGTCTCATGCTTCAAAAGCCGATCGATCGCATTTCGCGAACCATCTTTTCCATATGCTTGTCCGATATACTTAACATTGAACTTCAGCATACCTACCTTTTCTTCAATTTTGTGCTTTAAGAAATCCTCATTGGGCCAGAACGTCTTTCCAGATTCGTCCTCAAGAATGCTAAATCCATCTCGTTGCCTTAGCAACAATCCTTGGGGAAGATTGATCGATATAGTGTGAGATAAATTTGCAACGGAGAAGTCCATTTCTAGTTGATTGCTATCCTGTCGAGCATCGAGAAACCTTATTGCTGGAGTATACCCAATGATGTAAATATGACACGACTCAATGACCCTCATTAAGGGAGCAAGTATGTTCTTATCATAGATATCTTCCGCGAAAATTGTGCATGAGTTGAACGCATACATTCCCAATGCATGCTCCACATCAAATAGAGCATTTGAAAAAAGTCCCTCTTGTGCAGGCCCCTTAGGCTGGTCTATCACGTACTCCTCCAGTTTAATTGATATTTTTAAAATTCCACATCGCGCAGTAGCCTACGTTTACTCATCAATGATCTTTACGATTTTTGAATCTACGAAAAGCGACACAGTTTGAAATTATGGCTAAATTAACAACAATGAATATCCTGTGCAACGTGAATACATTGATATTAATTCGTCGATTATAACCACGCAATACCACCGAAGACGTACTCTACTACCTCAACTGCAATAACCATTTCTATTTTCTCCAGCAGCACTGCTGCCTCGGCAGATACAACATGCGTGGCTAGAACAGTAAGTTAAGAGTAAGTATGCGAAGCAAATGAATGTAAAATATTTTGTACATCTATAGAACTGCGGCATATGTATATCTACGAAGTCGGGAAAGCAGTTCGCATCAGTCGTTTAGTGGTCGGGTCAACGCAGCAACGTCGAGCGAAGTTAGCTGGTCGGTCGCACAAGACGCCGCAGCAGCTGGAAGCTGAAACCATTAGCAAATTGAGTTCCGGGCGCGTGGATTATTGGAATCCGTCGACGCCCCACGGGCTACTTGAGGTAACAATGATCGGCGTCGTAGCGCCCGCCGATGTTGCTACCGTCATACACCTCCTTGAGGAAGTGTCGCTCTAGGGTGGTATTATTGCAACAAAACAAGCCGACCTGCAAAGTGGCGCCACTGTTGTGCAGATTTGATAGCATGTGGATGCTCATCATCGATGCCTAATCGGGTACTATTTTAGCTCGATTGCCGTGTGGGAGTGGATGTCATACCGAAAAATACAACACGCGACACTGTAGTTCTTGCGAAGCAAGCGTGACCGGCCATACGGGCCTCGCCCAATAAGCGATCTTTTAGTGGGTGACATAATCCGTGGTGGGGCGCCAGCAGCACGTCGGCCGCCAGCTCGCCATCGGCCGAGCGCGCCAGCAGCTGCGCCTCTTGCGCCGCTTCGATGTCGCCGGCCAGCAAGATGGCATGCTTGCCGGCCGTGATCTTCACGGTGCAGCTGCGGGCGTTCGGTTTCAGGGCAATGTCCGTGTGGCTGGCGGGTAATGGATGCAGCATGGCGAAATGCACGCCTTCCCAGGTCCAGCGCTGGCCCGCCGTGCAGTGCACATAGGGGCGGTGCGACTCCCGCCGCGCCTCGACGGCCGGGTGACCATCGAACAGCGACGAAGCCAGCCAGCCTACGTCTATATTTTCCAGCAGTGAGACGGCGCCGCCCGCGTGATCGAGGTCGCTGTGGGAAATGATCACGCCGTCGAGCGTAGCGATGCCGCGCGCCCGCAGATACGGCACGATGACACGGCTGGCGCCGTCGGAATCGAGGCTGTCGGCGGGCCCCGTGTCGTACAGCAGGCGGTGGCCATGCGTTTCCACCAGCACGGCCATGCCTTGTCCCACATCAAAGGCCGTGATCCACATCTGGCCCGGTGGCGGGCTCGACGGCATGGCCGTCAGCAGGGGCAGCCAGCCCAGCATGCCGGCCCACCTATGGGGCCATCCCCGTGGCGCCAAGAGCCAGGCCGTGCCGAACAGTGCCCAGCAAAAACTCCACCATGGCGGCGCGGGCGCCGTCCAGACGGCAAAGCGGCGCGCACCCAGCCAGTCCAGCACCTGCGCCAACATTTGCACGATGGCGTGCGCCAGCAACAGCAAGCCGTCGGACAGGGGGGAAGGCAGCAGGCTGCCCGCCAGCGACAAGGGCGTGACGATCAGGCTGATGACGGGAATGGCCAGCGCATTCGCCACAGGGCTGACCAGCGACACTTGCGAGAACAGCAGCATCGTCAACGGCACCAGCCCCACCGTCACCACGTATTGCGTGTGCGCACCCAGCGCCACGGCCGCGCGCAGGCGGCGCCAGCGGCTGGCGTTCTCCGGCAAGGGCGCCGTGGTGCGGCCCGCCGTCGCGTACAGCATGGCGGCGACGGCGCCGAACGACAGCCAGAATCCGGGCCACAGCACGGCCCAGGGATCGAGCAGCACGACCACGCCCAGCGCCAGGCACAGCACGTGAACGATGCTGGTAATGCGCCCCAGCCACAGTGCCAGCGCCACCACCAGCAACATATATAAAGTGCGCTGCGCGGGCACGCCGAAGCCGGCCAGCAGCACATACACCAATGCCGCCAGCGCGCCGGCCAGCGCCGCCACCTTTTGCGCCGGCAGCAGCAAGGGCAGTTGCCGGTCCGTGAAAAACGAACGCCGCCACAGCGCGCCCGCGCCCAGGGCGAACAGACCCGCGATCATGGTGATGTGCAGGCCGGAAATCGAAATCAAGTGGCTCACGCCCGTTCGGTTGAACACTTGCCAGTCCGACTGGGGAATGGCGCGCTGATCGCCCACCACCAGCGCCACGATCACGCCCGCGTATTGCTTGCCATCTAAACTGTGCGCGATGCGCGCGCGCAATACCGCGCGGCTGGCCTCCACCACATTGCCGAAACCGGGCACGAAGGCCGCCAGGCGCACGTTGGGCGTGTCCGCGCGCGGCTGCGGCCGCACATAGCCGGTGGCGCGCACGCCCTGCTCCAGCAGCCACGCTTCGTAGTCGAAGCCCATGGGATTCGCATTGCCGTGCGGACGCTGCAGGCGCACCGTCAGCCGCCAGCGCTCGCCCGGCTGCACGTCGCCCACTTCGTTCGTCACTGCATCGCGAAAACCTGCGTACCAGGACAGGGCGATCAGGGGCGGCACCTGCGCATTGAATGCCTTCTCCACGGCAAAATTGAAGCGCACGCCCTGCTCGAAGCGGTACGGCAAGCTGGCCACCGTGCCCTTGACGATGATGTCCTGCCCCTCGTCGGCCAGCGCCAGCTGCGGCGCCAGCGCGGCCTGGGCCAGCCAGGCCGCCCAGTAAAAACCCAGTCCCACGCCAGCGGCAAGCGCAATAGCGGAACGCCAGCGCGCTTGACGCCACAGCGCCAGACTAGCCAGCCCTCCTACCCCAACGATCACCAATAACCACACGCCCGCGTGCTGCGGCAAGCTTGCCTGCGTCTGCAGCCAGGCGGCGCCAGCGGCAAAGCCGAGTATCAGGGTGCGCATGGGAAGACAGGATCAAGGCAAAATCCGCTCGCTGCGAAAGGGACTCAGATACTGTGACCGTTTTCCACGCCTTGCCGTCTGATCTGGCGCAATGGTGGCGTGGATAAGAATGCTCATGCACGCCATCCGTCGTTGCCGTTGCCGACACTTTCCCCATGCTAAGATGGCCATCCGGCGCCCAGACGCCACGACCTGGCGGACTTTGCATGCCCCCACTGACAGCGGCAGAAACTTATTTGCAGGACTTTCATCAGCGACAGGTCGGCGTGACCAGCGCCGCGTTTGCCGATCTGCCGGCCCGCACCGCCTCCGGCACGTACGCCTCTTCCTATGCCGTGCTGACCAGTTTGGTACCGGCCGTGGACAGGCCTTTGAGCGTGCTCGACCTGGCTTGCGGCGACGGTCATCTGCTGGGCTTGCTGGCAGCCAGACAGCAATCTCAATTGCAGTTGCTCGGCATCGACATGAGCGAGGCCGAACTGGCCGCCGCGCGCGCCACCCTCCCCGCCTCCGTGCGGCTGCGGCAGGGACGCGCCCAGGCGCTGGACCTGCCATCGGCCAGCGTCGATTATCTCGTCTCGCACATGGCGCTGATGCTGATGGACGATATCGAACAGGTCGTGCGCGAAATGCGCCGCGTGCTGCGCCCCGGCGGCCAGTTCGCGGCCATCGTCGGCCGGACTTTCTTGCTGGGCGAAGTCAACGACGTATTCATGCGCGTGTTCAAGCCGATTGCCAGCACCGAACTGCCGCCGCTGCGCTTCGGCGACCGGCGCGCGGGATCGGAAGCGGGCTGGCGCGAACTGCTCGACGGCGCTTTCACGCATGTCGCGTTCGACGACATCGACGTGCCCTGGTCGCCCACGCCGGGCGAACTGTGGGCCGCCCTGAGCGACACCTATGACATCGACCGCCTGGACGATGACGCCAGGCGGCGTCTGCGCGGCGCGTTCCTGAATGCCGTGGCGCCGCTGCAAGCCGGCGACGGATTGATCGCCACCGGCTGGGGGCTACGCGCCGTGCGCGCACGGGCAGCCTGAACTGCCATCGACGCCATGGCTTGCTGGCGTCAGCGGCAACAGGCTACGACAATGGCTGCCGCAGCGCGCAGTATTCCTCCCGTCAATTGCAGGATTGCAGGCAGGCGGACCGCTCGGCGCCGCACTCGGCTTGAGAGGTACCGGCGGCGATGCAAGCCCGCCATTCGGCAGCGCAGGCGCTATAGCAATTGGCAAAGGCTGGCGTCGCAGTCACAGCCAAACCGAGGCCTGACGCAAAAAGAAATGCAGCGAGCTTTTTATTCATGGAGTTCTCCCAAAGTCGGATGGCTGACGAATCCCCGCGCGCGCCATCCTCTGGCGCAGGGCCACATACACAGGTATGTCAGGTGTCATCGCGCGCTGGCCGTGCGTCAGCGCGAAATGGAAAATCCTGCGGCCTCCAACGTATCCTGGAGCACCGTCAAATCAAAGCCGTGCATATCAACGCGGCACGCCCCAGCCGATAGCCAGTCCGGCATCCAGAATAATGCCGTACGTCGCCGTCAATTTCAGATATTTTGAAAAGATACCAAAATATCCCTGCAAAATCTGAACCCATGATCAGCTCGCCATTATTAATTGTCAAGACAATTCAATTCATTGCGCGCCATCGGCCAATTCCTCACACAATGAAAAATACAGGCGCGATACGAATATCATCGCCGTGGCTATCGATAAAAACATACTCTTTGTTATTATCGGCACCACGGCAATTGAAATTTTAATGTTAAATTCAAAAATCTAACAAAATTAATAAAAATATATTAATGAAAATTTCAGCCGAATAAAAATGTCGCAGGAAAAAAAACGCTAGGCGCAAAGCACCGGATATCGGATTCCCATTCCGCGTTCAAGCAAGATGATTGGCAAGCAGGTGGAAGCGCCGCCCTCCATGTTTGCCAGTTGCTTATCCGCCTCAAGGAATCATCGTCCTACAGATCAGCGCTCGTGCGGCAGCCGCACCGTGCGCCGGGGAAAAATCTTTACCCTGCGCACGGTATAATCGGCCTCGCTTACTTCAACACCCAGGCACGACATGACTTCCTCCGCACTTCCTCCCGACACTTCCACCGACATTTCCGACAGCACCGAAGACAATAACGACGCCACCCTGGTCGCGGAACTGGGGGAGCTGGCCGAGCATATCCGCCTGGTCAAGATGGAAGGCCGCGTCTTCGTGCGCTTTTCCGGCGTCGTCAAGGCCGGCCACCTGGTGGTGCCGTATGCGCTGGTGCCAAGCCAGGGCGTGCTGGCGCGGCCGGCCAAATGGCGCAAGATGGACCGCGAGACCAAGCTGGCGCTGGTGCGCGAACGGGCCAGCGCGGCCGTCTTCGAGGAACTGCGCCAGCATGTGATGGATTTCGTCGCCGATATCGCGGGCCTGAGCGAGGACGTGGACGCGGACCCGATGGTCTTCCTGCACACGCTGGCCGACATGCAGACGTCCGAGCCGGCCGGCATGGTGTTCGACCGCATCCGCCAGCGTTTCAACCACGCCATCGAGCGCCAGCAGGAAGAGCAGCACGCGGCACGCACGCGCCAGAGCATCAACCTGGCAGAGTATCCCGCCTCGTTCGAGATGGCGCGACGCCTGCCGCGCCGCTTCATCGCGCTGCTCGGACCCACGAATTCCGGCAAGACGCACCGCGCCATGGAAGCGCTGGTCAAGGCAAAGAGCGGCATCTACCTGGCGCCATTGCGATTACTGGCCCTGGAAAACTACGAACGCCTGCAGGAAGCCGCGCCGCACGGCAAACCGCTGGCCGTGAGCCTGATCACGGGCGAGGAACGCCGGGTCGTCGACGGCGCCACGCACGTGGCCAGCACGGTGGAAATGCTGGACACGAAGAACGTCGTCGAAGTGGCCGTCATCGATGAAATCCAGATGCTGGCCGACCCGGACCGGGGCGCCGCGTGGACGGCGGCCGTCTGCGGCGCGCCCGCCCACACCGTCTACCTGGTGGGGGCGCCGGAAGCGCGGCGCGCCATCGAGGCGCTGGCCGAACGCCTGGACTGCCCGCTGGAAGTACATGTATTGAAACGCATGGCGCCCCTGTCGATGGAACCGACGGCCGTGCGCAAGGTGCGCAACCTGCGCCGCGGCGACGCCGTCATCGCCTTTTCGCGCCGCGAAGTGCTGATGTGGCGCGACATGATCACGGAGACGGGACTGTCCGTGGCCACCGTCTACGGCAACCTGTCGCCCGAAGTGCGGCGCGCGCAGGCGCAGCGCTTCCGCGACGGCACGGCCGATATCGTCGTCGGCACGGATGCCCTGGCGATGGGCCTGAACATGCCGATCGCGCGCATCGTCATGACCACCTGCGTCAAATACAATGGCCGTGAAGAGGAAGAGATCTCGGCCGCGCTGGCGCGCCAGATCGCCGGGCGCGCGGGCCGCTACGGCGTGCACGAGGAAGGCCTGGTGGCCGGCTACGACAACGAGACGCATGAAGTGATGCGCGCCCTGCTGAAGGAAAAGCTGCATCCGCTGAACACCAGCGGCTTTGCCGTGGCGCCCTCGCTCGAACACCTGCACCGCATTTCGTCCGTGACGGGCGAGCTGTCGCTGTCGAAACTGCTGCGCCGCTTCATCCACAATATCGACGTGCCGGACGGCTTCTTCTTCCCGCGCATCACGGAAGACCAGAAGGAGCGCGCCGTCTGGCTCGACACCCTGCCCCTGTCCGTGGCCGACAAATTTACTTTGTCGCTGGTGCCGATCTCCAGCAAGGTGCCGTCCTTGCAGACGGCGTGGGAGCACTGGGCGAAGAATCTGTCGCAGGGAAAAACCAGCACCTTGCGCCAGCACGCGTACGGCGGCGGCACGCAAAACCTGCAGCAGGTGGAAGACACCTGCCGCTACTATTCCGCGTATGCCTGGCTCAGCTACCGCCTGCCCGAATTCTTCCCCGATATCGCCGTGGCGCAAAACCTGTCGCGCGATGCATCCGAGCGCGTCGATTCCATCCTGCGCGCGCACAACGCGGCCTCGCGCGGACGGTCGAAGAAGTTCAAATAGGCGTCAGCTGACTGGCCAGAACCAGACCTCGCCGCAATCCCAGTAGCACTCGCTGCCGCACACCTTCACGCCGGTGGACGGCAGCAGGATGTCGATATGCCCGCCCGCGCCACCCAGATAGCCGGGGATGCGGAAGAAGGCGACGACGCCCTGGCGCTGACCGATGCCCGGGATGGCAGCCTCCCTGACGAATTTTTCGGGCGCGCCGAACATCGAGGGACTGGCCAGCATGTGCGCCAGCTTGGCCTGTCCCGGCTCGATCAGCGCGCCCTTGAACGGCCCCTTGCGGATGGCCATGCGGCCCTTGACCTGGATGCCGGCCTTGATCAGGGCCAGGCTGACGCGGATGGCGCAGGTGTTGGCAAAGCTGTCCTTGCCGATCAAGTCTTCCCAGCCGATTTCGCCGAAAAGTGCCGCCTGGTCGACGGCGGCCACGCTCGGGTAATGCTCGCGCAGCGCGATGAATGCAGGTTTCATGGCAGCCTCCCATCGTCCCTGCCCGGCAGGGAACATCAGGCCGATTGTAGGAGGATGCGGCGGCCCCGCACTGAGCGAGATCAAGCGTAAACCGACGGCACCCGTAATGCCAACAATGACGTCGGATTACGCGCGGCATTGCCACGCCAATCCGACCTACTTGAGCATGTAGGTCGGATTAGGCCAAAGGCCGTAAGCCGACGACACCCGTAACGCCAGCGAGGACGTCGGATGAAGGCCGCTTACGGTTTGCCCGGCGCCGCATAATGCAGCTTGAGCACCAGGCCATTGTGGTCATCGGCCATATAGATATCGCCATCCTGGCCCTGCTTCACGTCGACGGGCGCGCCCCTGCCCTGCTTACCCTTGCGCTCCCAGTTGCCGATCAACTCGACGGACTTGCCCAGCGGCGCGCCGGCCTTGTCGGGCAGCAGCGCCACCAGGCGGTGGCCGTTGCTGCGGTAGCCATGGTAGCCGATGATCAGGCTGTTCTTGTACAGCGCCGGGTAGCGGCTGGCCGTGTAAAACGTCATGCCCAGCGGCGCGGCGTGGCCGGGCAGCAGGCGCTCGGGCGCTGCAAACTGGGCGTCGCAAGCCGTCTTCGGATATTCGGGACTGGCGACATTGTCGTCGTAGCAGTACGGCCAGCCGTAATGCCGGTCGGCCTTGATCAGATTCAGTTCCTCATGCGGCAGATTCTCGTCGCTTTTCAGCTGCGGCATGGCGGCCTGGATGGCGTCGCGCGCGTTTTCCGCCTGCCACAGTTCGCCCGTCGCAGGATGGAAGGCCAGCGCCATCGAATTGCGCAAACCGCGCGCATGCGTGCGCCAGCTCGTCACCGCGCCGGCCGGCCAGGCCATCGTGTATTCGCGGATGGCGCCCAGCGCTTCCGGACCTTCCGCCGAAGGGCAGGCCTTGGCCGGATCGGGCGCCTTGCCATCGTTCTCGCAATGGTCGGTGCTCGATCCCACGTTCACATACAGGTCGCCCTTGGGACTGAAACGCATGTTCGTCAACAGGTGCAAGCCCAGGCCCGGCAGGCGCGGCGTCTTGGCCGTGCCGCCGATGATGTCGGTGAGGGCGCGGGCCGGATCGCGCAGGTCGAAGCGGAAGATGCGTCCCACCTCGCCCACGTAGACCATGCCGTCCGGCCCCTGCACGATGCCGTTCGGGCGGTCGAGCTTGTCGAGCAGCAGCTTGCGTTCGTAGCCCGGGCCGGCCGCCTTGCGCTGCAACAGCCACAATTTACCCTGCTTCGGCGCCCATCCCGTCATGTCCGTGACGAGGATGTCACCATTCGTCAGCGGCAGCACGCCACGGGGAAATTTCAGGCCGTCGGCCAGCACGGCCACGCAAAAGCCGGCCGGCGTGGCGACGTCGAGGCGCGGCATGCCGTCGCACTGGGCGCCAGCAGCCGCCATGGCGGGCGCCAACACGGTAGACATGCAGGCTGCCAGGGCGCCCGCAAGCATTTTCTTGTTCATGATTTCACTCCATCAGGGGTAATCGAGGCAGCACGGCGCGCGCATTGGCGCTGGTTTGCGCCGCCACGTCGGCAAGTTCCAGGCCGCGCAGTTCGGCCAGCACGGCGCCGATGCGGGGCAATTCTTCGGGACTGTTGCGGCCCGGGTGGATCCAGGCGGGAGAAATGTCGGGCGCGTCCGTCTCCAGCACGATGGCGTCCAAAGGCAGTTCGCTCGCCATGCGGCGTATCTGCAAGGCCCGCGTAAAGGTCATGGCGCCGCCGAAACCGAGCTTGAAACCGAGGGCGATATAGCCCTGCGCCTGCTGGAAGCTGCCATTGAACGCATGCGCGATGCCGCCGTTCGGGCGGATCTGGCGCGCGTGCTTGAGGACAATGTCCTGCGAGCGGCGCACATGGGCCAGCACGGGCAGGTCGAAGTCGCGGGCGATTCTCAGCTGCTCGCGCAAAAAATGCTCCTGCTTGGCGCGCATGGCCGGTTCGCACAGCATGGGAAGGAAGAAATCGAGGCCGATCTCGCCGATGGCCACAAAATTCGGGTCATGCATGGCCAGCGCCACGGCTTCGCGCAGGGCGATCAAATCGTCTTCCGTGGCCTGCGGCACGTAGATCGGGTGGATACCGAGCGCATAGCAGGCGTTGGGCGACGTTGCCGCCAGATCGCGCACGATGGCGAAATTGGCCCGTTCGACGGCGGGAACGACGATCATGCCCACGCCCTGCTGCTGCGCGCGCGCCGCCACCTGCGGCGATTCGCTGCCGAATTCATGCGCGTCGAGGTGGCAGTGCGTGTCGATCCACAGCATGGCGGTTCCTTAGTATTGGTACGGCTGCAGCCCTTCGTCCGTCAGGCGCAGCACGCGGTCGCAGCGCTTGGCCAGTTCGATATCGTGCGTGACGATGACGAAGGCCGTGCCCAGGGTGCGCGACAGTTCCAGCATCAGGTCGAAAATCTGTTCGGCCGTGGCGTGATCGAGGTTGCCCGTCGGTTCATCGGCCAGCACGCAGGCAGGCTGCGTGACGAGGGCGCGGGCCAGGGCCACGCGCTGGCGCTCGCCGCCCGACAATTCGCCCGGCGTGTGCGTGACGCGCTTGGCCAGGTTCACGCGCGTGAGGATCTGCTGCGCCAGCTCGGTGGCCGGAGCGCGCTTCATGCGCCGTATCATCAGCGGCATGGCGACGTTGTCCAGCGCCGAGAACTCGGGCAGCAGGTGGTGGAACTGGTAGACGAAGCCCAGCGAGGCATTGCGCAAGTCGCCGCGCGCCTTTTCGCTGAGGGTGGCGAAATCCCTGCCCAGCAGGGTCACCTTGCCGCTGGTGGGCGTATCGAGCCCGCCCAGCAGGTGCAGCAGGGTCGATTTGCCCGAGCCGGAGGCGCCGACGATGGCGACGCGCTCGCCGCGGTGGACGTCGATGTCGATGCCGGCCAGCACCTGCACCTTGTAGCTGCCCTGCGTGAAAGTCTTGCCCAGGCCACGGCAGCTAAGGACGGCGGAATCGGCGGAAGCGCCGTTGGAGGCAGGTTTATTCAGATCGGTCATGGTCGTATTCAGTGGTTTATTCATAGCGCAGGGCTTCCGCAGGTTTCACGCGGGCAGCCCACCAGCTTGGGTACAGGGTCGCCAAAAAGGCGAGGATCACGGCCAGCACGCCGATCTTGGTGACGTCGGGCCAGCGCAGGTCGGACGGCACGGTGCTGATGAAATAGATGTCCTTGGAGAGGAACTGCACGCCCAGCAGATGCTCGATGAAGGGCACGATGACGTCGATGTTCATCGCCACCAGCACACCGCCGCCCACGCCCAGGATCGTGCCCAGGATGCCCACCAGCGCGCCCTGGATCATGAAGATCTTCATGATGGAACGGGGCGAGGCGCCCAGCGTGCGCAAAATCGCGATATCGGCCTGCTTGTCCGTCACCGTCATCACCAGGGTCGACACGAGGTTGAAGGCCGCCACCGCGATGATCAGGGTCAGGATGATGAACATCATGCGTTTTTCCGTCTGCACGGCGGCAAACCAGTTGGCGTTCAGCTTGGACCAGTCGCGCAGCCACAGGTCGCCCGGCATGGATTTCTTCAGTTCGGCCGCCACTTGCGGCGCCTGGTTCATGTCGGCCAGGCGCAAACGCAGGCCGGACGGGCCATCGAGGCGCAGCAGGCGCTGGCCGTCTTCGATATTGATGAAGGCCAAACCGGCGTCGAATTCATTGTGGCCCGCCTGGAAGATGCCGCTGACGGTAAAGCTGCGCATGCGCGGCAGCACGCCGGCCGGCGTGACCTGGCCCTGCGCCAGCATCAAGGTCACTTTTTCGCCGAGGTTGACGCGCAAGGCGCGCGCCAGCTCGATGCCCAGCACGATATTGAAGGTGCCCGGCTGCAGCGCCTTGAAGCTGCCCATGCGCGTCTGGCCGGCCACGTCGGACACGTTCGGCTCTTCCTCGGGCAGCACGCCGCGCACGATGGCGGGACGCAGCGCATCGTCGCGCAGCAGCATGCCTTGCGTTTCCACAAACGGCGCGGCGCCCTTCACGGCCGGATTCTTGAAGGCTTGCGCCGCTTCCGCGCGCCAGTCGGGCATGCTGCCGCTGTTGTCGAACACTTCCACGTGGGCCAGCACGGACAGCATGCGGTCCGTCACTTCCTTCTGGAAGCCGTTCATCACGGACAGCACAACGATCAGCGCCGCCACGCCCAGGCCGATGCCGGCCATGGAAATAAGCGAGATGAAGGAGATAAAACTGTTGCGGCCACTGCGCTTGCCGGCCCGCGTGTAGCGCAGGCCGACCAGCCATTCGAAGGGAAAATTCTTGAAAATACTCATTATTCAGGCGGTCTTTATCGTTTCTTGATGTGTTATTCGTAGCGCAGCGCCTCGGCTGGCTTGACGCGCGCGGCGCGCCAGCTCGGGTAGATGGTGGCCACCAGCGCCAGGCCAAAGGCGATCAGGCCGATCTGCGCCACGTCCAGCCAGTGCACGTCCGACGGCACGGCGCTGATCTGGTAGATTTCCTTGGAGATGAAGTGCAGGCCGAAGATGCCTTCGATGAAGGGCACGATGACGCCCACGTTCAGCGCCAGCACGACGCCGCCGATGACGCCCAGGGCGCTCCCCAGCAAGCCCACCAGCGCGCCCTGGATCATGAATATCTTCATGATGGAGAACGGCGAGGCGCCCAGGGTGCGCAAAATGGCGATGTCGGCCTGCTTGTCGGTGACCGACATCACCAGGGTCGAGACGAGGTTGAACGCGGCCACGGCGATAATCATGCTGAGGATGATGAACATCATGTTCTTCTGGCTTTGCACCAGCGCATACCAGCTGGCACTGGCGCGCGACCAGTCGCGCATCCACAGCTGGCCCGGCATCGAGGCCTTCAGTTCGCGCGCCACCTGGGGCGCCTTGTTCATGTCGTGCAGGCGCAGACGCAGGCCGGACGGACCGTCAAGCTGCAGCAGCTGCTCCGCATCCTGCATGTTCACAAACGCCAGGCTGCCGTCAAGTTCATTGTGGCCAGCCTCGAAGATGCCGGCCACCTTCAGCGCCCGCATGCGCGGCATGACGATGCCGTTGGCCGGATCGCCCGCCCTGGGCTCGCGCTCGAGCATCAGGGTGACGTTCTGCCCCACTTTCACGTCCAGCGCCTTGGCCAGGTCGATGCCCAGCACGATGTTGTACGAGCCGGGCGTGAGATCATTGAAACTGCCCTGCTTCATCTGGGCGGCCACGCTCGAGACGGTGGCTTCCTGCTGCGGCAGCACGCCGCGCACGACGGACGGGCGCATGGTTTCGTCATTGAGCAGCATGCCCTGGGTTTCCACGAAGGGCGACACGGCTTTCACTTGCGGATTGGCGTAGGCGGCGCGTTCCTGCGCCTGCCAGTTGGGCATGGAGCCGCTGGTGTCGAACACCTCGACGTGGGCCAGCACCGACATCAGCCGGTCGGTGACTTCCTTCTGGAAGCCGTTCATGACGGAGAGGACGACGATCAGGGCGGCCACGCCCAGGCCGATGCCGGCCACGGAAATGAGGGAGATGAAGGAAATGAAGCTGTTGCGGCCACTGCGTTTCCCGGCGCGCGTATAGCGCACGCCGACCTGCCACTCAAAAGGAAATTGTTTGATGATGCTCATGCGCTCCCGCGACAACGATGATATGCGAGCGCGCAGTGTGCCACACAATGGGCATTTCATGCACCAAGTCTGCGTGAAACAGCGCACAGCTAGCCTACTTTGCCTCCTGCGCCAGGCCGAAAACCCGCAACAGCTGCCCCGCCAGCGCATATTGCCGCATCTGCGCCAGGGTCAGACGGTGCAGCTGGTCGATGCGCCGCTGCTGTATCGTGAAGTAGCCATCACGCGTCTGGATGACCTGCTGCAGGTTGCGCCGGCCCGCCTCGTACTGGACGGTCCCGCCGCGCACGACGAAGGCCATCTTTCTTTCCTGCTCGTCGAGCAGGGCCAGGGTGCGCTGCGCATTGGCGATGCGCGGCAGCATGCTGGCCAGGTCGGCGCGCGTGCCCTGCTCGGCGCGTGCCACGTCCGCCTCGGCCGCCTGGGCGCGGCTGATGCTCTCGTCGCGCTGCGCCAGGCTGCCGCCGCCGAGCGGGATTTCCCAGGAGACGCCCACCGACCAGCCCCGCTGCTGGATGGTCGACGGCGGCGGCGTGGTCTTGTTATTGAGCAGATGGCTGACATTCAGATCGACTTTGGGGGCCAGGGTGGCCGCCACGCCACGCACGCGCAGCCGGGCCGCCGCCGCACGCTCGCGCGCGGCGCGCAACTGCGCCTGCTGCGTGTCGGCATTCTCCAGCGCCTGCGCCGGCAGCGGCGCGAAGGCGAAATCGGCAAACTGCGCCACCGGCTCGAAGGCCAGCGCCTCGAGCTTGATGCGCGCCGCCTGCTGGTCCGTCAGCAAGCCGTCGTGCACCAGTTCCGCGTCCAGCTGCGAACTTTGCGCCAGTTCGCGGTCCACTTCCGACGATTTGCCCAGCTCCGCCTGGCGCGTCACCTGCCGCACCAGCTGCGTCACGTCGCGCAGGCGTTCCTGCGACTGCTGCAGGCTGCGTTCCAGGCGCCGCATGTCGAAATACGCCTCGGCCAGCTTTTCCGCGCTTTCCGCGCGCGCGCGCTCCACGTCGAAGGCGGCGCCCGCCATCTCGCGCTCGGCCGCATCGAGTTCGGCGCGGTCGGCGCCGCCGTTGTACACGTTCCAGCGCACGCTCGCTTCCACCTGGTGCGTGCGGCGCTCGACCTCCAGGGTGCCATCGAGGTCCTTGCTGCGCCCCCGCGTCGCCTGCAGCACCGCAGTGGGAAACAGCCGCGAACGGGCCTGCCTGTAGCGCGCTTCGGTGGCGGCCAGCGCCGCCTGCGCCGCAATCACCTGCGGATCGCGCGGCACGGCGCGCGCCAGCAAGGCGGGCAAGCCGCGAGCGGACTGCGCCTGGAAGGTGGCCTGTGGCGCGGACTGGGCCACCGCGTTTGCGCAGGCCAATGCCATGCAAAATAAAAAGGCACGCATCACCGCTCCTGCAGGGAAGACTGCAAGCCGCGCAGCACGGGCTTGAACACATATTGCAGCACCGAGCGGCGCCCCGTCAGGATGCCCACGTCGACGGGCATGCCGGGCGTCACCGGCAGCACCTTGCCGTGCGCCGTCAGCTGGCTGCGGTCGGTACTCAGCTGCACCTCGAAGTACGGTTCGTTGCGCTCGTCGGGAATCGCGTCCGCCCCCACGCGCACCACTTGCGCCTGCATGCGGCCATAGGTGGTGGCGTCGTACGCCAGCACATTCGCCGATGCGCTCTGTCCCACATGGATAAAACCGATGTCCGACGGTTTCACGCGCACGGAGATCAGCATTTCCGAATCGGCCGGCACGATTTCCAGGATAGGTTTACCCGGCTGCGCCACGCCGCCGACGGTTGCCACCAGCACGCGGTTGACGATGCCGTCGACGGGTGCCGTCACGTCGCGCCGGCTGACCTGGTCCTGCTGGCCTTTCACGGTGCTGGCCAGGGCGCCGGCCTTGGTTTCATACTCGCTGCGCTGCGCGCCCCACTGGCCGCGCATGCGCGCTTCCACTTCGCCAGCCTGCGCCTGCGCCTCGGCCAAGGTGGCCGTCAGGCGCGGCACGGAGGCGCGCAGGCTGTCGAGTTCCGTGCGCTGCTGCTGCACGCGCTGCTGCGCATTCAGGTAGTCGCCGCGCGAACCGGCACCCTCTTTGAAGAGCCTCTCCTCGATGGACAGGCTTTCCAGGGCGATTTTCAAGCCCGTGTCGAGCTGGGCGATGCGGCTGTGCGCCTCGGCCAGCTCGCCGCGGCGGCGCGTCACGCCCTCGCGCGCGGCCGCCGTGGCCGACGCGAATTCGCGCTGGCCGTCGCGCCACAGCTGCGTTTCCTTGGCGATCAGCTCGGGCGCCTCTTTCTGCCATTCCGGCGCGAACTGGGGCGTGCCGCCGGACAGCAGCGCATCGAGGCGCGCCCGGCCCGCCAGCGCCGCCAGGCGATTCTGCACGCTGGCGCCCAGGTTGGCCTCGTACTGGGCCGTGTCCAGGCGCAGCAGCAAGTCGCCGCGGCGCACGCGCTGGCCCGGTTTCACCAGCATTTCACGCACGATGCCCCCTTCCAGGCTTTGCACTTCCTGCAGGTGCGATGGCGGCGTGATGGCGCCCCGGCCATTCACGGAGACGTCGAGCTGGGCGAAGGTGGCCCAGGCCAGCACCAGCACCAGCAGCACGGACGTCAAGGCCAGCATGTGGATGACGATGCGCTGCGGCTCCCTTTCCGGGTCCGGGTGGGCCGCCGGCAGAGGGCGGGCGTTCGGGGCGTTCGGGGCGTTCACGGCGCTCATGCTGTGGCTCCCTGTTCCGCCGCGGGCCTGGCCGCCTGGCTGTTCAATACGCGCATGACGTCGTCGCGCGGGCCGTCGGCCACGATGCGCCCCTTGTCGAAGACGATCAGGCGGTCCACCAGCGCCAGCATGGCCATGCGGTGCGTCACCAGCACGATGGTGGTCTCTTTTAAGGTACGCAGCCGGCCGATCAGCCGCTGCTCGGTGGCCGGGTCGAACATGCTGCTCGGCTCATCGAGCAGCAGCATCGGCGGTTTCACCAGCAAGGCGCGGGCCATGGCCACGGCTTGCCGCTGGCCGCCGGACAGGCGTTCGCCCCGCTCGCCCACTTCCGTCGCCACGCCGTTGGGCAGCTGGGTGATGATGTCGTCGAGGCAGGCCAGGCGGATGGCGTCGAGCAGGCTGGCGTCGTCGGGCTGGCTGCGTCCCAGTTCGATGTTTTCGCGCAGGGTGCCGTGGAACAGGGTCACGTCCTGCGGCACGTAGCCGATCTGGCGGCGCAGGCTCAAGGGGTCCAGCTGGGTGCTGGCCAGGTCGTCGAACAGCACGCTGCCGCTTTGCGGGCCGTACTGGTTCAGCAGCAAGCGCAGCAAGGTGCTCTTGCCGGAACCGAGCTTGCCGATCACGCCGACCCGTTCGCCGGGGCGGATGTGCAGGTTGAGCTTATCGAGCAGCGGCGGCGAATTCGGGTAGGCAAAGCCCACGTCGCGAAATTCGATGCGCCCGGACAGGGGCGGCGCCTGCAGGCTGGCCGCGTCGTCGTCGGTGGGCGCTTCCATGATTTTATTGAGTGCGTGATACGACAGCTTGGTCTGCTCCCAGCGCATGATCAGGCCCGCGATCTGGCTCACGGGCGCCAGGGCGCGGCCCGTCAGCATGCTCACGGCGATGATCTGGCCCAGGGTCAGCAGATGCTCGCCCATCAGCAAGGCGCCCGTGGCCACCACGGCCACGCCGGACAGGGCCAGCACGGCCGTGTTGATGTAATTGACCCGGCTGACGATTTCGCGCGTCTCGACGCTGTTGGCGGCGATGGCCACCGTCAGGCTTTCCCATTTGCGCCGGCTCCACGCTTCGGCGCCCAGCGCCTTGATGGTGTCGAGGCCATTCATGGTTTCAAACAGGTGCGCAGTGCGCTGCGCGCTTTCCTGCATCGAGGCGGCCACGTGGCGCGCCAGGGCCGCGCGCGAGGCGAAGGCCACCAGCAGCAGAATCGGGATGACGGCCAGGGGCACGAGCACGAGCCAGCCGCCGACCAGGGCGATCACCAGCAGGAACAGCAGCAGGAACGGCAAGTCGCCCAGGGTCGTCAGGGTCGTGGAGGCGAAGAATTCGCGCACGGATTCGAAATCGCGCACGGTATTGGCCAAAGTCCCCCCGGAAGCGGGCCGGCTGGCCGCGCGCAGGCGCAAGCACTGGGCGAAGATGTTCGACGACAGCGCCACGTCCATGCGGCGCGAGGCCGTTTCCACCAGCTCGCCGCGCAGCAGGCGCAGGGCCAGCTCGAAGCCCGTCAGCACCACGACGGCGATCGTCAGCACCCACAGGCTGGACGTGGCATTGTTCGGGATCACGCGGTCATACACGGCCATCGCATAGAACGGCACCAGCGCGCCGATGACATTGAGCACCAAGGTGCCCAGCAGGGCCCAGCGGAAGACCCAGCGGTTACGGTTGAAGACATCCCAGAACCAGCGCCCCGCCGCCGGCATACTGTAAAGCAAGCTGCGCTGGTCGAAAAACATGACGGGCCGCACGGCCACCCAGCGGCCACCGGGCACTTCCCGCGCCAGCGCGGCCGCGTCGAGCCAGGCACTGCCGGCGATGCCGGGCACATGGCATTCATATTTGCCATCGGCAATGGCCAGTATCACCAGCGCCTGCCCTTCCCCGTTGAGCAGCAAGGCCGGCATTTCCGTGGCGCGGCGCGGCTTGCCTATCGGCAACGCGGTGCCGGCCAGGGTGGCGTGCGCCAGCGCCTGGTCGAGAAAGCCGGCGGCGGCCGGGCCGGCCTGAGCCGCCACGCTGGCGCGCAGGCGCTCGGCCTGCACGGTCACGCCGAAAAAGCGCGCCAGGAAGACGATGGCGTCGGCGATGGCATCGGTGGACATGCCGGCGGACGCGGTGGAAGTGTCAAGGGGTGGGGTCATGATGGGTTCACAATAAAACGCTGCGGCGCGCCGGTCGGGCGCGCCGCAGCGGGAACGCTATCGCTTGCGCGATGCGCGATGCGCGATGAGCGTTGATTAATGAGTAATGATCAAGTCAGCGCGGAGGCGCCCTTGCGGCGGCGCGCCATGAAGCCCAGCAGACCCAGGCCCGCGACCAGCATGGCCCAGGTTTGCGCTTCCGGCACCGGCGACACGGCCAGCAGGGTTTGCGAAGCCGGGTTGACGCTCGTCAAGCTCGTGTAGTTGTACAGGTTCTGGATGGCGCCATTGCCCGTGGCCACGCCCAGCATGGTATTGGCCTGGCTGACGACGGCATTGCTCAGGTTTTTGAAGCGCAAGTCGCCCGTCAGCAGGTTCGTGTTGTCGTTATTCAATTCCCACAGGGCCAGCTGAAAGGCGGCGGCGCTGTTGGCGCTGGTCGACACGGTCGCGACGGACGAGGCGTAGTAGCCCTCATACAGGCGCTTGACGGCATCGCTGGCGGCGAAGGCGCCGCTGCTGTAGCTGTTCGAACTGTTGCTTACGGCCACATGGGGATCGAGGCAAAACGCCAGGAAGGTGTTGCTGTCGTATTTGACTTCCCACAAGGTCGGCGAGATGGCGCTGCCCGAGCCGAAGGCGCCGCCGGCAGCCGTAAACAGGCTGACGCTGTGCGAGTCGACGACTTGCAGGTTGGAGGCGGCCAGGGCGCTGCCGCTGGCGAGGGCGAAAGCGGCTGCGGCGATGGCGCCGCGAACGATCAGGTGCATGGATTGTTTCATCGTGGTTTCCCTATTTCTATTATCAAGTGTGGAAAAAAGCGTGGAAAGTGCCGGCGCCCCGTGACGGGTGCGCCGGTGCGGCATTGCCGGGCAGGCTCATGGCCCGGCAAGGGACATCAGGCAGCCATTTCCTGGGGCTGGGTATGTACGTGAGCCATGGCGCGGCGCAAGAGGTCGGCCATTTCGCACTGGGCCTGGGCTTCGGCGGCAGGGGCTGCTGCGGCCGGTGCGGCGGCCACGGTGCTCACCGTGCCATCCTGGCCCAGCACCACGTCGAGCGTGCTGTCGTCGCGCAGCAGGTCGGCCATGCTCGGCAAGGTGACGCCGGCGGCGGCCGCATCCTTGGCATCGACGTTGAAATACACGTCCGTCATGTCGACCGTCTTGCCGTCGGCCAGGGTGGCGCTGCTGCGTTCCAGGTGCAGATTGCTGTTGGCGTCGAGGAAAGGTAGTTCCGTGTAGCTCACGGCCAGGCTGGCCACGCCGGCGTCGTGCAAGGACATCAGCTCGCCATCGTCCGTGACGCCATTGCTGTTGGCGTCGCGCCAGATGCGCAGCTCGGCAAACTTGTCGTCGTGCGCATCGACCACGCCGTCGTGGTTCGAGTCATAGCTGGACAGCTTGGCGAAGCCCGTGCCCTTCTCGTTACCACCGAACAACTCAGAGATATTGTCGATCTTGCCATTGCCACTGCTGTCGATGGCCAGCAAGCCGTCCTGCGCCGAGACCCAGCCCGTCTGGATGGCGCTGCCCGTACCCAGCAAGTCGAAGCTGCCGTGGAAGTCGGCGCGGGCGATCGTGTGCACGCCGTCACCGTTGAGGTCAATGACGATGGGCGTGATGGCCGCATCCCAGCTCATGTCGTTCTGGCCCGACGCCAGTTTCAATATGTCCGTGTAGACCACGTTGCCCGTCGTGCCATTGCTGTTGACGTCCGAATCGATATTGTCGTTCGCGCCCACGTTCTTCGCGCCCCAGCGCCACGTATCCATGGCGTAGCCGGCGTGATACACGCCCGACTTGTCGAACTTGAGCGAATAGCTGCCCGGATCGAGGTTGCTGAACAGATAGTTGCCATTGGCATTCGTGTAGGTGGTGGCCAGCAGCACGCCGCTGCCCGAGTACAGCTGCACCTTGATGTTGGCGATGCCCGCCTCGTTGTAATCCTGCACGCCGTCATGGTCGGCGTCGCGCCATACCTTGTCGCCCAGGCTGGCCTTGCGGTAGATGCCCGCGTCCCAGCTCATGTCGTTCTGGCCGGCGGCCAGGTTGATCAGGGCCGAGCGCCCCGTGCTGACATCGACATCGGAATCGGCCGTATCGCTGCCCAGATTGGCCTTGGTGTAATAAAAGCCCGATGGACGGATGACTTCGACCTTGTAGCTGCCGGCCGCCAGTTCGCTGAACAGGTAGTTGCCGCTGGCATTCGTCGTCGTCGAGGCGATGACCACGTTGTTGGCGTTGAGCAGGTTGACCTTCACGCCCGCCACGCCCAGCTCGCCCGCATCCTGCACGCCGTTGTAGTTGTTGTCTTCCCACACGCGGTCGCCGATGGAGGCCGTGTTGAGTTTGACCAGGCCCGCATCCCAGTCCAGCTGCACGTCGCCCGATTTCAAGGTGGCCCATGTGGTGGTGAAGCCGCTGGCCGGATTGACGTCCGAATCGGTGGCATAGCCGCCGATATCGGCCTTGGTGAAGCCATAGCCGGCCGGCGGCACGAAGCCCAGATAGTAATTGCCGGGGACCAGGTTGCTGAACAGATAATTTCCGCTGGCATCCGTGGTGGCGCTGGCCACGACGACGCCTTGCGCGTTGTACAGATTGACTTTCACGCCACAGACGCCCGCCTCGCCCGCATCCTGCGTGCCGTTGCCGTTCGCATCGAACCAGACGCGGTCGCCGATGGACGCGGTCTTGTACAGGCCGGCATCGAGATCCTTGTAGTTCTGGCCGGCAGCGACCGTCACCTGGCCGCTGTTGCCCAGCGTGTTGATATCGCTGTCGAGCGCGTCGCTGCTGCCCGCATCCTTGACGGTGGTCAAATAGCCTGCGGGGGCGACGACGGCGATGGAATACGTGCCCGGATCGACATTGAAGTTGTAGTAACCGGAAGCATCCGTGACGGTCGAGCCGATCACGCTGCCGGCCGCATTTTTCAGCTGCACGGTGACGCCGCCGATGCCGGACTCGCCCGCATCCTGGATGCCGTTGGCGTTGCTGTCATGCCACACGCGGTCGCCCAGGGTGGCCGGCAAGGCCACGATGCCCGCATCCACGCTGTGGTTGCTGTCGCCCGAGGCCAGCAGCACTTGCGCGGTCCTGCCGTCGGCATTCGCGTCCGAGTCGCGCTGCTCGTCGCCGCCCTGGTCCTGGCCCGTGAAGGTATAGCCGGCTGGCAAGGTGGTCTTATCGAATTGCACGCTGTAGGCGCCCGGTTTCAGATTCGTGAACAGATAGTTGCCGTTCGCATCCGTCACCAGCGGACTGCCGACGGCGTTGCCCGATGCATCGAGCAAGGTCACTTTCACGCCGGCAGCACCCGCTTCGCCCGCGTCCTGCACGCCATTCTTGTTCGTGTCGAACCAGACCCGGTCGCCCAGCTCGGCCGTGTGGTACAGGCCCGCGTCCAGGGTCAGGTTGGTTTCGCCCGGCGCCAGGGTCACGGGCGCCATCTTGCCGGCCGCGTCGATATTGCTGTCCTTGCCCGCATCGCCGCCCTGGTTCGCCGCCGTCGGCACATAGCCGGCGGGCGCCACCACGGTGACGGAATACGTGCCCGGATTGACGTCGAAGTGATAGCCGCCGCTGGCGTCCGTCGTGGTCGAGGCCACCACATTGCCGGCCGTATCCTTCAATTGCACGACCACATTGGCGATGCCCGCCTCGCCCGCGTCCTGCACGCCGTTGGCATTCTTGTCTTCCCAGACGAAATCGCCCAGGTGGGCCATCGGCACCTTGAAGGTCAGGTAATGGGGCGCCAGGCTCAGGTCCTGCGCATTGCAGCCGGCCGTGCCGCCGTCATCGCGCACCTTGAAGCCGAGGTCGAAGTCGCCGGCCACCGTCTGGCTGGGCACGAAGACCAGCTGGCCCGCGCGGATGGCGTCGATGGACACTTCCGTGCCCACCGTCACGGCCACGCCGTTGAGCAAGACCTGGCCCGCCGTGGTGGTATTCATGATGACGATGGACTTGAAGCCGTCGTGCTCGACGTCGTCGTGGAAGCCGAAATCGCCTTCGCTGAGCACCACGCTGCTACCGTCGAGCAAGGTGAAGGTCTTGTCGGCCGCGTCGGGCGCGTCGTTGACGGGGTCGATGATGACTTGCAGGCTCAGTTGGACGATATCGCCATTGCCCTTGTCGATCGTCACTTCGATGGTCGAGAAGCTGCCGTTGTAGTTGGCGGCCCAGTCGCCGGGGCGCACATACACGGTGTCCGCGTCGAGCATGCCGAACAGCGGCGTGTTCTCGGTCGATTCCGTATCGTCCGGCAAGAGCACGGTGAAATTCTTGATGTTCAGTTCGCCTTGCACCGAGTAGCCGGCCTGGATCAGCAGGTCGCGGATATCGAAATTCTTGTTGATGTCTTCGCAGACGTGGACCGTGGTCGACAGGTTGTAGGTAGTCATGCGGCCTCCTGACGGCATGCCACGGCGGCAGGAGCGGAAATACGGGGGGCCAGGGCGTGATCAGCCTGGCCGCGCAAAGCGGCGAATGTATACATAGGTGGGCTTCCAAGAAGAGACTTGTTTAAAAAATGAAGCCGGCAGATCTTGTATACAATTTCGAGGGACACAGGAGCCAGACGACGCAATCACGCATCAGGGGGTGATTGTCTTTCTGATATTTTAGTTAGCGCAATTATATCCACTATCTTTTCAAAAGAGAATCATTTTCCGACGACAAAGATAAAATTTCAATAATTAAAATATTTTATTGATACTTTCACCATGCAAAGCGGCTGCCTTGCCCGCGGCAATCTGTGGCGGCGATCACGGCGAAAACGCATGCGCCCTTCTCGCGCGCCGCCGCTATCGCCTACAATCTCGGGATGAATCAACTTACCCTCGTCCTGCCCTTCGCCTTGCCCAACGCCGAATTGGCTGCCGACCTGCTCAAGGTCTTGCAGGCGCCCGCGCTGGCAGCGCTGCTGTCGCGCACCTCCACTTGCGATTTAGAAACTTTTGACAACGCCAACCGCCTGCTGCCGCATGAGGCGTGGCTGGCGCATGCGCTGGGCCTGGCGCCCGCGCCCAGCGGCGAGGCGGCGCAGGCAGCCTTTGCCGCCCAAGCCATGCGCGGCTACGGCCTCGCGCCGGAACCGGGCGGGCGCTATTTTCTGCTGCATCCGGCCCACCTGGCCATCGCCCGCAGCCATATCAGCCTGGAAGACTTACGCCAGCTCAAGCTGAGCGAGACCGATGGCCGCGCCCTGTTCGACATTGCGGCCCCGTATTTCGACGAGATCGGCCAGCCGCTGGCGTATGGCGACGCGGGCACCTGGTTCATGCGCGCCGATGGCTGGAGCGACTTGCAGTGTGCCACGCCGGACGCCGCCACCACGCAAGACCTGTCCGTCTGGATGCCGGAAGGCGAGCACGCGCGCGCCGCGCGCCGCCTGCAAAATGAAGTGCAGATGCTGTGGCATGAACACCCGGTCAATGCGGCGCGCGAGGAACGGGGCTTGAAAGCCATCAATGCGTTCTGGCTCTGGGGCGCCGGCTTGGCAACGGCGCAGCATCCGACGTGCGCAGCCAGCCTGCATACGCGCAACGCGCCAGGCTGGCTGGCCGCGCTGGCGGAACCGGCGCGCCGCGATGCCAGTCCAAACAGTGTGCTGGCGGACCAAGCCGACACGATCGTCGTGCTGGGCGGCCTGATCGAAGCGGCGCAGGCCCAGGAATGGGGCATGTGGCTGCAGCAGCTGCAAGCGCTGGAAGCAGACTGGTTCGCGCCGCTGCTGGCGGCCTTGAAAGATGGCCGCCTGGGCCAGCTGCGCCTGGTGCTGAGCCACCGCGACGCCTGGCTCGACGCCACCACCAGCAAGCATGCGCAGCGCAAATTCTGGCGCGCGATGACCCTGAACAAGTTGAAAGCATCATGACCCGTACCCGCATCGCCACCCGTCCCTGCCCTTACCGCGAATCCGAACTGCTGCGCCAGGGCGGCATCCATCCCGTGCTGGCCCGCCTGTACGCCTCGCGCGGCCTGTCCGACGCGAAAGAACTGTCGATTGAGGCCAAGGACTTGATACCGCCGTCCGGCTTGCTGCACATCGGCGCGGCCGGCGTCTTCCTGGCCGACGCCATTGCCGCCAAGAAGCGTATGGTCATCGTGGCCGACTACGATTGCGACGGCGCCACCGCCTGCGCCGTGGCCATACGCGGCTTGCGCGCCATGGGTGCCGACGTCGATTTCATCGTGCCCAACCGTTTTGAATACGGCTACGGCCTGACGCCGGAAATCGTCGAGCTCACTGCCCGTGAAAAGGCGCCCGACATCATCATCACCGTCGACAACGGCATCGCCAGCATCGACGGCGTGGCCGAGGCGAACCGGCGCGGCATCGAGGTCGTCGTCACCGACCACCATTTGCCGGCCGACACCCTGCCCGACGCGGCCGTCATCGTCAACCCGAACCAGCCCGCCTGCGGTTTCCCGTCCAAGCATTTGGCGGGCGTGGGCGTCGTGTTCTACGTCTTGCTGGCCCTGCGGGCCGAACTGCGCCGGCGCGGCATCTTTGACGCGCAGACGCAACCCAAGCTCGACAACCTGCTCGACCTGGTGGCGCTGGGCACGGTGGCCGACGTGGTGCGCCTCGATACCAACAACCGCATCCTCGTCGCGCAAGGCTTGAAACGCATGCGCAAGGGCAATATGCACGCGGGCGTGGCCGCCCTGTTCCGCGTGGCGGGCCGCGAAGCGCGCAGCGCCACGCCGTTCGACCTGGGCTTTGCCCTGGGGCCGCGCCTGAATGCGGCCGGCCGCCTGCAGGACATGTCGCTGGGCATCGAATGCCTGATCACGGACGACGAAGGCCGCGCCTGGGCGCTGGCCCAGCAACTGAACGACATCAACCTGAAGCGCCGCGAAATCGAGGCGGAAATGCAGGATACGGCCCTGCTGCACCTCGACGATTTCGAGCCGGCCAACAGCAGCACCATCAGCGTCTTCGATGCATCCTGGCACCAGGGCGTGATCGGCATCGTCGCTTCGCGCCTGAAGGAGAAGTTTTACCGCCCGACGATTACCTTTGCGCCGGGCGCGGACGGCTGGATCAAGGGTTCCGGACGCTCGATTCCCGGTTTCCATCTGCGCGACGCGCTCGACCTCGTGTCGAAACGGGCGCCTAGCCTGATCGACAAGTTCGGCGGCCACGCCATGGCGGCCGGCTTGACCATCCGCGCCGACGCCTTCGACGCGTTTTCCCAGGCCTTCGAAGCCGTGGGCCAGGCCTGGCTCAGCGCCCAACAGCTGGAACGGGTGGTGGAAACGGACGGCCCGCTGGAAGACGCGTATTACACGACGGCCTTCATCGAGCTGATGGATGGCCAGGTGTGGGGCCAGGGCTTCGCCCCGCCCGTCTTCTGCGACGAATTTCGCGTCGTCAGCCAGCGCATCCTCAAGGAACGGCATTTGAAACTGCTGCTGGAAAAGAACGGCGTGCGCTTCGACGCCATCTGGTTCGGGCATACGGATGCGCTGGGCGAACGCACCAGGGTCGCCTTCCGGCTCGATGCGAATGAATACAATGGCACGACGAAAGTGCAATTGATGGTGGAGCACGCCGAGCCTGTGTAGTGACACCTGACAGTACCTACTGCGCGTCGGTATAGGCCGCCTGCGATGCTCACCGTACCAGAAGCACGGTTGCGCTTCTCGGCCGCAAATCACTGCCGCTCGCTACGGTTTGGTCAGGTGCCGTGAGCTTTATGACCTTGCTGCTGTATCTCAAACCCCTGTGGAACAAAGTCATATCAAATCATGGCAATGACGGATACAGGCCTCCCTCACCTGAAAGTTATCCAGCACCATGTTGACCGGCCTGAACCACCTCACCCTGTCCGTACACGACCTTGATCGCAGCGTCGTCTTTTACCGCGATACGCTGGGCCTGCGCCTGCATGCGCGCTGGGACAGGGGCGCCTACCTGTCGGCCGGGGATTTGTGGCTGTGCCTGTCGCTGGATGCGGGCACGGCGATCAGCGCGAACGGCTACACGCACTATGCGTTTTCCATCTCGCAGGATGATTTTCCCGCCTTTGCCGCCCGCCTGCGCACGGCTGGCGTGGCGGAATGGCAGCAAAACCGCAGCGCCGGCGATTCCCTGTATTTTCTCGACCCGGACGGCCACCAGCTGGAAATCCATGCGGGCAGCCTGGCGCAGCGGCTGGCGGCCTGCCGTGCAGCACCATATCAAGGCATGGTGTTCGAGGATTGATGCACTGAAATGACATATTTAATAAATTCATTATATTCATTTCATCACTGAAAAACACAAGCAGTGTTGCCCTGAAAAAACACCGTCACACAGCGATAACCGCCTGATAATCTTGCCTTTAAGGCTTAATCAAGCTAGCAAGATTACATCGCGAAATGGGTAAATTCGCCACATTGTATGGCAAAAATAAAAATATTGATTGAAAATAGTTAACACTTATTTGGCAAATTCGCTAGAATCGATAACGCATCAGCTAATTCATCATGATGCTTGATCAGTTCTGAGGGCAAACCCGTCGAAAGGCGGGGACGCAAAGCCACCGGCCTACCGCGCGCAAGCGCCACGGCAGCGGGGCTGCCAATGCAGGGCCGGGACCGCCAGCGCGCGGCGCCAGCCTGGATGCATTGTCGAGATGTGGCCCTCGCCCAACTCGGAGAGTTTCGCCATGAAAAAAATCATTCCCCCGCATCCCCGCCACGGGCGCCTGCTGCTGGGCGCCACGGCCGCCATCCTGCTGGGCGCGTGCGGCCCCGGCCAGGAGACGGCGGCGCCGCCCGCCGCCATCGCCACGGCCGCGACACAGTTCAGCGTCGAGGTACCCGTCATCCCCGCCGCCGTCGGCGCGCTGGTGGCGCAGCCGATGTTCCATGCGGCCCCGGCTCTGCTCGATGCGCCGGACGGGCGCGACAACGCCAACAGCAGCGGCTCGGCCCACTGGCGGCCGCATTTGCAGCACGTGCCGCGCGCCATGGTGGACATGGCCACGCGCCGCCTGACAGCGCAAAAGATCGCCGCCGCGCAGCAGGCGGCGCAAGACAGCGCGCCGCTGCTGTCCGGCGGCGCGGCGGACACCGTCGCGCCGATGGCCGGCAGCAGCGTCGTGGCCACCTACTCTCCCGCGCAAATCCGCGCCGCCTACGACCTGCCTGCCCTGCCGGCGGCGGGCACGGCGCTGACGCCGGCCCAGGCGGCCCAGCTGGGCGCCGGGCAGACGATCTATATCGTCGACGCCATGCATAACCCGAACGCGGCCGCCGAACTGGCCATCTTCAACCAGAAATTCGGCTTGCCCGGCTGCACCACCAAGACCATCGCCACGAATGCCGCCCTGCCATTGCCGCCAGCACCGCTCAGCGGCTGCGAATTTTCCGTCGTGTACAACACGCCATCAAGCACCATGACGGCCACCGCGCCCGCCTATAACTCGGGCTGGGCCATGGAAATCGCGCTCGACGTGCAATGGGCGCATGCCACGGCGCCGCTGGCGCGCATCGTGCTGATCGAGGCGCCCGACGCGTCCATCAACAGCCTGCTGGGCGCCGTGCGCCTGGCCAACCTGATGGGGCCTGGCGTCGTCTCGATGAGCTTTGGCGCCGCCGAAGGCAACTGGACGGCCTCCGTCGACAGCGCCTTCACGGGCAAGAACATGAGCTACCTGGCCGCCACGGGCGACTCGGGCAGCGGCGTGTCCTGGCCGTCCGTCTCGCCCAACGTGCTGGCCGTGGGCGGCACCACGCTCAGCTACAGCGGTAGCGGCGTGCGCAGCGAAGCAGCCTGGTCCGGCACGGGCGGCGGCATCAGCGCCTACACGGTACTGCCCAGCTACCAGACGGCCAGCGTGCCCGGCCTGACCAATCTGCTGCGCCGCAACGTGGCCGACGTGGCCTTCAATGCCGACCCCGCCACGGGCCAGTACACGGCCGTGATGGCACAGGGCAGCAGCACCGCCAGCTGGCTCAGCATAGGCGGCACCAGCCTGTCCACGCCGCAATGGGCCGGCCTGGTCGCCATCGCCAACGCCAGCCGCGCGCTGCAGGCGAAGACGGCGCTCGGCTTGCCGCACAACATGCTGTACGGCCAGATCGCCAGCGTGCCCGGCACCTTTGCCAGCAGCTTTGCCGACATCACGCGGGGCAGCAACGGCACCTGCAGCGTCTGCACGGCCAGGGTCGGCTATGACCCGCTGGGCGGCCTGGGCACGCCGAACGTGAAAAGCCTGCTGGCCGGCCTGTCGGGCACGCAGATCGCCCCGACAGCCCCCGTGGTGGCGCCGGCCAGCATCAGCGGCGCGGCCGGCAAGCCGCTGTCGTTCACCGTCTCGGCCAGCGCAGCCAATCCCCTCAGCTACACCATGCTGGGCGCGCCGGCCGGCATGAGCATCGCCGCCACGGGCGTGGTCAGCTGGGCCGCCCCCATTGCGGGCACGTATGCCGTGACCATGCTGGCCAAGGATACCGTCACTGGCCTCAGCGGCCAGGGCGTGTACGGCATCGTCATCGCCCCCGTCGCGCCGCCCGTCGTGGCCGCCGGCGCCATCACGGGCAAGGTGGGCACGGCGCTGACGTTCAATGTCAGCGTCACGGCCGCCAATCCCGTCAGCTACGCGCTCGCCGGCGCGCCGGCCGGCATGGCCATCAGCAGCGCCGGCCTGGTGAGCTGGGCCGCGCCCGTGGCCGGCACCTACGCCGTCACCGTGACGGCCACGGACAGCAAGACTGGCCTGAGCGGCAAAGGCATCTACACAGTGGCCATCGCCGCCCCGCTGCCGCCCGTGGTGACGGTCGCCGGCGTCAGCGGCAAGCCGGGCGTGGCCCTGTCGTTCAGCGCCACGGCCGTGGCGCCCAACCTCGTCAGCTACAGCCTGTCGGGCGCGCCGTCCGGCATGGCCGTCAATGCCGCCGGCGTGGTCAGCTGGGCCAGCCCCGTGCTGGGCAGCTACAGCGTGACCGTCATCGCCAGGGACACCAAGACGGGCTTGACGGGCCAGGCCGTGGCCTCGGTGAAAATCGCTGCCGCCGGCCCCACGATCAGCGCCGCCGCCATGACGGGCGTGGCGGGCAAGGCCATGAGCGGCAGCATCGTGCTGACGGCGCCCGGCGCGAACGCGCTGTGGATCTCGATCATCGGCGCACCGCTGGGCATGCAGTTCTCCATGAGCGGCATGACCATCACGGCCTACTGGCCGCAACCGGTGACCGGCAGCTATACGCTGAAGGTCGTGGCGCTGGACAATAAAGGCTTGACGGCGCAGCTGAACGTGCCGGTGACGGTCACGGCAAGATAAGCTGGCGCGGCCTGCCAACGGGGCGCAGCGGGACACACGTCCCCTGCGTCCCGTTTTTCATGCGCGCGGCCGTTGCAACGAATCCAAAAAAGGAGTATAAATAGTCCATAAACAGACTCCTATTGAAGGACATATCATGCATCTCGCCTATGCCTACCCCAAGAGCCGCTTCGAGCCGGCCGTGCTCGTCGACCTGAATGCCAAAGCCGAGCGCGAGCGATTGTCGCAGGCGGCATTGAAAGGATTTTTCAAGCTGGCCGCCGCGTGGAAACTGCGCGACGACGATGCGCGCGAATTGCTGGGCGGCCTGTCCAGCAGCGCCTGGTACGAGTGGAAGAAGCACCCGGACCGCGTGCTGGAAGTGGACCGCATCACGCGCATTTCGTATTTGCTGGGCATTTATAAAGCCTTGCACATCCTGTACGGCGACAAGCTGGCCGACGAATGGGTAAGTTTACCCAACAAGAACCCCGTGTTTGGCGGCCGCACGCCGTTGTCGCAGATGCTGGCAGGCGGCTTGCTGGCTATGCAGACCGTGCGCAAGCTGCTCGATGCGCGCCGCGGAGGCCTGTGATCGTGCCGGCAGCCCCGCATGCCCACCTGCCGCCGCTGGCCGCCTTGCGCCAGATCGACACCTGCCGCCTGATCCCGTCGCGCTTTGCCGACATGGAGGATTCCGTGCTGGCGCCCCTGGCCGAGGACGACGACCACCTGCGCGAGCTGTTCGAACTCGATAACGCGACCAACGCGCGCCTGGTGGCCGAGTACGGCGGCGCGCCAGGAATTGGCGTGGACGAACTGGTTTTTGGCGTGCCGCACTTTCGCATCATCAACGCCGCCTACACGTATGCCCGCCCGGAAGGGGCGCGTTTCAACGATGGCGAGCGGGGCGCCTGGTATTGCGCCTTCGACATGCAAACGGCGCTGGCCGAGATCATTTTCCACAAGACCGTGGAATACCAGGAAATCGATTACTTTGACGACAGCGTCAGCTACCAGTCGCTGCTGGCCGACTTCTCCGCCAGCTTCCACGACCTGCGCGGCCAGGAACGCTACCAGGCTTGCCTCGATCCGGCCAGCTACATCGCCTCACAAGACCTGGCCGCCATCCTGCTCGACGCCGGTTCCATGGGCGTGATCTTCCCCAGCGTGCGGCACGCCAGCGGCACCAACCTGGCCTGCTTCCGCCCCGCCCTGGTGGGCAATGTTCGCAAAGGCGCCGCCTATCGGTTAACATGGCAGGGTACGCCGACGCCGCACGTGGAAGCCTTGCCAGGCAAATAACGCGCGCGCATCGGCACCCGACTCACCGAACATTGATATTTCGCATGCAAACCAATCCTGAAAAAGACACCGAACTGCGCCTCAAAGTAAACAGCGAAACGGCCCGCCTGGCCTGGAGCGAACTGGAAAAGCACTTCGCCCAAGGCAATGTCGTCTGGGTCGCCAATGCACTGGACCTGGTCGAAGTGGCCGTGCGCATCTCGCACGACGACAAGGCGACCATCACGCAATGGATGACCGATGGCAAGGTCGCCAAGGTCTCCGACCAGCAGGCGCTGGACTGGCAGGCGGCCGATGCGTCCCTATGGGCCGTCGTCGTCAGCCCGTTCATCCTGGTGCAGCAGGAAAAGCCGACCAAGCACTGACACTTACAGGCTGCGCTCGACGTAAAGAAAATGCGCAGTCAACTAAATTTGGCACTTAATTTAGTTATCCAATGTTGGTCTGCAACTTGTGGAGGACGGCATGAACTTTCTCAATATTCAACCAATTAGCTACTTGAAGACGAACACCAGCGACGTGGTCAAACAGGTGCTGGAGACGCATGACCCGGTAGCCATCACGGTGAACGGCAGAGTTCAGGCAATTGTTCAAGACCCTGTCAGCTATCAAAAGACTCAAGATCAGCTTGCCATGCTCCGCATCCTTGCTCTCGGCCGCAAGCAGATTGAGGAAGGTAAAATCATTGATCATGATGACGTTGTGGCCCTTCTGGAAGCTGAAGACGACGACAATTGATTACACAAATGAAAATCATTTGGACGCAGTCCGCCTTGAACGATTTGCAAGACATTCGCTTCTAGCTGAAGCAGAACGAATCCCTGGCTTTTGCCAGGAAGGTGACGCAAGCGATTCTGGCTGAAGTCAATTCTCTCAAAGATTGGAACATTCAAGGCAGTTTTGTTCCTGAACTTAAAGACCTTCATTTGACGACTCACCGCCAACTGTTGGCCGGCCAGCATCGCATCCTTATCGAGTATGGACATAACGATATCGTTTACGTTCATATGATTGCCCATACCCGCCGTGACCTGGAAGCAATGATACGCCGTCGCCTACTCACTGCGTAATACGGAGGATGTGACAATGCGCAGCAAGCGCATTGTCAGACCATCATCAATGCCCTCCCCCCAGATACGCCGCGATCACCTTCGGGTCGGTTTTCAGGCTCTCGGCCGGCCCGTGCACGGAAATGCTGCCGTTTTCCAGCACGTAGCCGTAATCGGCCACGTTCAGGGCGGCGGCGGCGAATTGCTCCACCAGCAGCATGGTCACGCCTTCGGCCTTCAAGCGCGTGATGATGCGGAAGACTTCTTCCACCAGGATCGGCGCCAGGCCCATCGACGGTTCGTCCAGCAGGATCACTTCCGGGTTCAGCATCACGGCGCGGGCCATGGCCAGCATCTGCTGCTCGCCGCCCGACAAGGTGCCGGCCAGCTGGTCGCGCCGCTCCTTCAGGCGCGGGAACAGCTCCAGGGCCTTGTCCAGGTCGCCCTTGATGTCGCCTTTCGGGCGCGCCCGCGTAAAGCGGGGGAAGGCGCCCAGCAGCAGGTTGTCCGTCACCGACATCGAGGCGAAGACCCTGCGCCCTTCCGGCGAATGGGCCAGCCCGGCGCGCGCGATGCGGTGCGAATCGAGGCCCGTGACATCCTTGCCGCCCAGGGTGACGCTGCCCGATTTCGGTTTCAGCATGCCGGAAATGGCGCGCATGGTGGTGGTCTTGCCGGCGCCGTTCGAGCCGATCAGGGTCACCAGCTTGCCCTTCGGGACTTCGAGCGAAATGCCGTGCAGGACTTCGACTTTGCCGTAGGCGGCGTGCAGATTGTTAATGGTCAGCATGGTCTTCCTCTCAGTGCGCCGCGGGGCTCAGGGTGTCGGCGCTGCCGCCCAAATAGGCTTCGATCACTTTCGGATCGCTTTGGACAAGCGCGGGTGCGCCTTCGGCGATCTTCTGGCCGAAATCGAGCACCGTCACCACGTCCGACAGGGCCATCACCACGTCCATATGGTGCTCGATCAGGATGATGGTGATGCCGTGCTCGCGGATCTTGCGGATGATGGCCATCAGTTCCTTGATGTCGGGCGCCGTCAGGCCCGCCGCCGGCTCGTCGAGCAGCAGCAGACGCGGGTTGAGGCCCAGCGCGCGGCCGATCTCCAGCAGCCGCTGCTTGCCGTACGGCAGATTGCGCGCCTCTTCGTTGGCCAGGTCCGCCAGGCCCACGAACTCGAGGATGCTGGCGGCCCGCTCGCGCGCGGCCGTCTCTTCGCGCTTGTGGCGGGGCGTGTGCAGCATCACGTCCAGCACGTTCGACTTGAAGGTGTTGTGCAAGCCCACCAGCACGTTCTCGGTGGCCGTCATCTCGCCGAACAGCTGCACGTTCTGGAAGGTGCGCGCCACGCCGCCCAGGGCGATTTCGGACGGCGTGCGGCCGGAAATGACGGCGCCGGCAAATTCCACCTTGCCCGCCGTCGGCTTGTAGATCCCCGTCAGCACGTTCATCATCGTGCTCTTGCCCGAGCCGTTCGGCCCGATCAAGCCGTGCACGGAACCTTGCGTGACGTTCAGGTCCACCTGGTTCAGCGCTTTCAGGCCGCCGAACTGCATCAGCGCCTGGTCCACGCGCAGCAGGGTCGCGCCCTGCTGCCCGCCCTGCGCGTGGTCGAACGGCGCCACGCCGTGCGAAGCGATGGCCTGCACGTGGCGCCGGCCCTTGCCGATAAAGCTCATCAAAAAGCCGACGATGCCGTCCTGCAGGTAGTACACGACGAACAGGGTCATCAGGCCGAAGATGGTCAAACGCCAGTCGACCATGTTTTCCAGCTTGTAGGAAAACGCGGCTAGGCCGATGGTGGCCACCAGGGGCACGAGCACGCCGCGCACGGTGGAGCGCTTTTTCGCCAGCATGAAGGCGGAGCCGATCACGCCCAACACGGCGGCGGAGACGGCGATCTTGCGGAACAGTTCGATGTCCGACAAGAGGCTGGGCAGCATGACGACGATCAGGGCGCCGATCAGCGCGCCCGAACGCGTCTTGCGTCCGCCCATGATGACGGCCAGCAGGAACAGGATCGTCAGTTCGAAGTTATAGGTATTGGGCGAGATGTATTCTTCCGAATACGCATACAGGCTGCCGGCCAGGCCCGCGAAACCGGCGCTGATGACAAAGGCATACACCTTGTAGCGGTAGACGGACACGCCCATGCAGTCCGAGGCGATGGGGCTGTCGCGCAAGGCTTCAAACGCGCGGCCCAGGTTCGACTTCAGGATGCGGTGCACCACCACCAGCGAGATCACCAGCAGCGCGGCGACCATGTAGTAGTACTCCACTTCCGTCAGCTTGTGGCCGAACAGGACGGGTTTGTGGATCTTGATGCCCATCGGGCCTTCCGTCAGGAAGCTCATCTCGTTGATCAGGATTTGCACGATGGTGCCGAAGGCCAGGGTCACCATGGCCAGGTAGGGTCCCGTCACGCGCAGGGCCGGCAAGGCCAGGATGGCGCCGAACAGGGCCGCGCCCGCGATGCTGGCGGGGATGGCCAGCCAGAATGAGACGCCCAGCTTGAACACCAGCACGCCCGTCACGTACGAGCCGATGCCGAACAGGCCCGCATGGCCCAGCGACACCTGCCCCGTGTAGCCGACGACGATATCGAGGCCGAACAGCAGGATGGCGTAGATCAGGATGGTCTCGGCCAGGTGGATGTAGTACGGGTTCGGAATGACGATGGGGAACAGCGCGAGCGCGGCCAGGCCCGCCGCGCTCAGCGCCAGCATGGTGATTTTCTTGTTCATGTGGTCCTCAGACTTTCTTGATCGCGGCTTTGCCGAACAGGCCGGACGGCTTGACGGCCAGCACCAGCAGCAAGAGCAGCAGGCCGGGCACTTCCTTGTAGCCGGTGGAGATGTAGTAGCCGGTGGTCGTCTCGGCAATGCCCAGGATCAGGCCGCCCACGATGGCGCCCACGCCCGACGTCAGGCCGCCGATGATGGCCACGGCAAACGCTTTCAGGCCCAGCGAGGCGCCCATGGTGGCCCCCGTCAGGGTCAGCGGCGCCACCAGCACGCCCGCGAAGGCGGCCGTGGCCGACGACAGCGCGTAGGAAAAGGTGATGACCATGCCCGTGTTGATGCCCATCAAACCGGCCGCGTCGCGGTCGTTGGCCGTCGCCACGACGGCCTTGCCGTAGATCGATTTGCGGTTGAATACTTCGACGGCCAGCATGATGGCCAGCGCGCCGACGATGACGGCCACCTGCATCTGCTGCACGTTGGCGCCAAACACCTGGAACGGCGCGGCCGACAGGGGCGAAGGGAACATCAGGTCGTCCTTGCCCCAGATGTTTTCCGCCACGTTCTTGAAAATGATGGCCAGCGCGATGGTCGACATGATCCAGCCGAATTCGGACTTGATCTTGATGGCGGGCCGCACGCCTATCCATTCGACGAACACGCCCTGCAAGGCGCCGAAGACGATGACGACGGGGATCATCAGCAGGTAGCTCATGTAGGGGCCGCCGTGGATGGTGCCCACCAGCGACAGGCCCACGAGCGCGCCCAGCATCAGCGATTCGCCCTGGCCGAAGTTGAGGGTGCCGGACGTGGCAAAGGTCAGCTGGTAGCCAAAGGCGATGACGGCATAGATCATGCCCAGCGCGACGCCGCTGAAGACAAGCTGCAGGAAGATTTCCATGGTATTCCCCGAAGGATGGGAGATAAAAAAATGGCCAGTCCTGATTCCTCAAGGCTGGCCACTGCGCGGCGAAGGTCTGCCAGGCTTATTTCGCGAGGACGACTTTGCCGTCCTTGACTTCGCCGAAGACCGTCAGCTCGGCCGTGATCGCTTCATGGTTGGTCTTGCTGAACGGCTTGTTGTAGGTGGTGACGGCGCCTTCCACCTTTTCATTCAGGTTTTCCAGCGCGGCGCGCACTTTCGGGCCGTCCGTGCCGCCCGCCTGCTTGAAGGCGGCGGCCAGCAGGTAGATGGAATCGTAGCCTTGCGCGGCCGAGACGGCCGACGGCATGCGTCCGCCCGATGGCTTGTAGGCGGCCACATAGGCGTCGATGAAGGCCTTGCGCTTCGGCGTGCTGGCGTCCTGGATGAAGGTTTGCGGCATGCGCGTGCCATTGCCGTTCTTGCCCGCGTTGTCGATGAAGTTACCCATGGCCAGGGTCCAGCTGCCGATCAGCGGCACTTTCCAGCCCAGTTTTTCCATGCCGTTGGCGATCTGCGCCAGTTCCGGGCCGATGCCGTAGGTCAGCACGACTTCCGCCCCCGCCTGCTTGGCTTTCAGCAGCTGGGCCGTCATGTCGACGTCCTTGATGTTGTATTTTTCAACGGCGACGGGCTTGATGCCCTTCTTGTCGAGCGCCTTTTCCAGGTCTTCGCGGCCCAGCTGGCCATAGTTGGTGGAGTCGGCCAGGATCGCCACTTTCTTGAACTTGCGGTTCTCGATCGCCTCATGCACGATCATGCCGGACTGGATGGTGTCATTGGCCGCATTGCGGAAGATGTAGTTTTCCGGCTGGTCGGCGAATTGCTTGGTGACGATGGAACCCGTCGCCACATTGTTCATGACGGGAATTTTGGCTTCCTGGTAGAAGCGCTGCGAAGCGAGGGCCACGCCCGTGTTGATGTAGCCGACGGTGGCGGCGACCTTTTCCTTGTTGATCAGTTCCTGCGCGATCTGCACGCCGCGTTCGTTCTTCGCCTCGTCATCGCGCTCGATGAGCAGAAGCGAACGGCCCAGCACGCCGCCCTTGGCATTGATTTCCGCGACGGCCAGCTTGACGCCGTCGCGCATCGACACGCCCATCGGCGCGGAACCGCCCGTAAACGGTCCGGACACGCCGATCTTGATGGGGTCGGCTGCGACGGCCGCCTGCGAGAAACCCAAAACCAAACTTGCCACGAGCAATTTCTGTTTCAAATTCATTGTCATCTCCTCTGCTACAACGTTTTAAATGCCACTTATTTTTATAGTCGTACGCTGGATAACCGCCCCATCGATAAATCATTGTAGGTGAGTAAACATGCACCAGCAACAACTACATATGACGCGTCGCAACATGCGAAAAAGACCGCATTACGCGTCCGATGTCAGTCTTTTGTAAGGAAAATATGGCGCAAATTGGCGCACCTGCGCCATTCCGCAACAGCCCTGGCGCCGATACGGGGCCGCCAGGCGACGTCGACAGCGAACTGATCTGGCGCAATACCGCCCTTGTTCAGCATGCTAACGTCGGCCATGCCAGCGCGCGCGCGCCGGCCCCGTCAGCCACTGCTACCGCATGGAGGCCATATGCAGCGCCCGTCGAACTCGTCCATTTCCACCCTGCTTCTTTACGCCAGCGCCAGCCTGCTGCTGGGAGGCTGCGCCACCGACCTGGCGCCCGTGCGCACCTTTGCCGACCAGACGCAAAAGATGTCGCTCCACTTCGAACCCATGCTGGCGGGCGGCGTCCACAGCTGCATGGACAAGGCCATGCGCAAGCGTTTGATCCTGGCCGAGCGTTTCGATGCGCAAGCCAGCGAACAGGCGGCGCGCGCCGACTGCGCCGCCATCGCGCAGGCCGGCGCGTCGATCGCCAGCCTGAACGACGTCCTGCTGCGCTATGCCCAGACCATGGCGGCGCTGGCCGATGACAGGCTGCCTCTCTACAAGGAAGAGCTTGGTGGACTCGGCGATGCGCTGGGCGGCCTGGCGCAACCGGTCGGCGGCGCGCCCCTGCTCGATGCGGACAAGCTGGCCAAGGTAGTCAAACTGAGCGAGCACCTGAGCCGCCTGGCCACGCAGCGCCGGCAGAAATCGGCCCTGCGCGAACTGCTCGACGAGCAGGAAGCCGTCGATATCGTCAGCGATGCGCTCAAGGAGTATGCGCAGCGCGGCTACCGGGCCGGCTTGCAGGATGAATTGCGCGACCTGGACCTGCTGCGCGGCGCCGTCGACCAAGCCGCGCCGCGCGAACCGCTGGCCGCCAATTACATCCGCACGCGCTTGCACCTGGAAGGCCGGCAACTACAGGAGCGGGAAAAGATCGTCGCCGCGTATGTCGCCGCCGTCGACACGCTGCAAGCGAGCGTGGCCGCGCTGAGGGCCAATCTCGACCGCCTGCAGGCGCCCGAACTGGAACGGCAGCTGGCGCAGTTTTCACGCGACGTCGACACGCTGCAGCGGCAAGCGGCGTTCTATGCCCCCGCCCGCTGGTAAGCGGCGCGCACACAGGAGTATCCCATGGCCCCACTGACCGAACTGACGAAAGACCAAAGCTACGCCATCGCCGACAGTCTGGCGCAAGCGTCGAGCCTGGTGCTGGAATTGCGCATCCGCGAACGCGAGGCGCTGGCGCCGGACGAGCGCGCACTGCTGGAACAATATGAAAACCACCTGGACCAGATGGTGGCACTGTTCCGCGCCTACGGCATTTACCTGACGGCCGAAGGCGCCGAGCAGGCGCGCGGCGACATCGAGGGCGCCATCGCCAAGGGCAAGGCGCAGCTCAAGCGCATCGCCGACGTCAAGGCCGCCATCGCGGCGGCGGCCAGACTGGTCGACCTGGGTGCCGCCATCTTGTCGCGCGACCCGTTCGCCATCGGCGAAGCGGCGGCCAGCCTGCGGGCCAGGCCGAAGAAGGAAGAAGCGGCATGAGCGCCAGCCTGTTGCCGCCCTACTCGATGCTGAGCACGCCCTGATCCGAACTGGGGTGCGTGCCCGCCCCTGGCGCAACCTCGACCAGGCTGCGGGCAAAAGCGCCGCCCGCCGGCGCCGACGTCAAGGCGTAATGGACGCCAGGCTTCAGGCCCGTGGCCAGGATGGCGCCGGCGGCCAGCGGCGAGGTCCAGTCCATGCGGGCAGCGGGCGCCACGTCGCGATTGAACAGCACGTGCAGCTGACTACCCAGCAACAGCGCCTCGGTATTGGCTACGGCCGCCAGGCGCCGCGTATCGGGCGGCTGCGCCGTACCGGTGGCGCCATCGTTGTCGGCGACAAACAGCGTGTGCAGGAAATACTCGGGCGCATCGACCGCAGGCGCCGTTGCCGATGTGACTTCCAGGCGCCAGGCGCCCACGTCCTCCTCCGTGGTTTTCTGCTCGCTCTTCTGCGGCGGATGGTTGAACCACAGATCGCTGCCATCGGCCTGGCGGCGGCGCACCATGAAACGGCAGTCGCCGCTGCTGGCCCATTGCTCGTTCGCCTTGACCGGGCTCATCTGCCTGCACATGGTGCCGTCATGATCGCGCCCGCCGACCTTGTGCACGACGGCATTCTCTGGCAGCACGGTTTGCGCGATCAGCATGCCGCCGCCATTACGCACGGTGGCGATGCGCCGCTGTCCCGCGCTGTAGCCGAGCTTGTAGCGCCCATCGCCGAGATTGCTCGTATTGGCAGTATTGGCGGCCGGGTCATGCGCCGTATGCAGCAAAAAAGTGGCCGGCAAGCCGCGTTTGCTACGCACGCTGTCGAAGATCACCGTCACCGGCTTGGGCCAGAATGCCGGCTGGCGCAGGAAGAGTATCTGGCGCACAAAACCGTTATTCCGGTCCAGCCTGGTAGCAGAATAGGCCTTGCTGGCATTGCCGCTGGCATAGGTATATTCCGGCGTATTTTCATAGCGCACGATGCCATCGAGCGCGTTCACGCCACCGGGCTGGATTTCGTCTATCGTCGGATAGTTCTGTTGCAGCGCTTGCATCCACTGTCCGCCATCGCGGCTGAGGCCGCTCGCCCCATTCATGAGACGCTCCGTTGGGTCGTCCACCGTATCATAGACCGTGATCGTGTTATGCGCCACACTGCGCGTGTAGTAATTCCACCAGTGCACGCTTTCATAGCTATCGTACAAGCCCGTATCGAGCAGCAATGGCGCCTTGTAATACAGCGCAAAGCTGTTCTGGTCGGCGTGCTGGTGATTCTGCGCGGCGAACGATGAGGACTTAAAGTCCAGCAACGTGGCATTCGCATAATCCCATGTGTCACGCATCACTACCTGGCCCGACACGCGGAAATGGCGCGCCAGGGGCAGGCTTGATATTGGCACGGCAGCCACTTCCGCCGGCCAGAACAAGCGTTCCAGGATCTCGTCGCCACCGCCGCGATGCGCCTTGACCTGATCGCGATAGAAAGACCAGGCGACGCCATCACCGCCAACGCTGGCCACGCCGCGCGACAACTGGCCGAGCAGTGGATTGCCTACGGGCAAATCATAGTTATCTCCGCTGGCAGGAAACGTGCCATTGCTGCGCAAACCGTAGATATATGGATACAGCAATTGATCCTGCCAGTCGGCCTGCAGCAGCGGCGTGCCGCCCGCATTGTCGAGTCCCGTGCGCCACAGCAGCAAGCGCTCGGGGATGCTCGACACACCATACGCAAAACCCATCTGATGACCGCCATCGGCCGAAATGGCGGCGCGCGCGGCCATGAAGCCCTTGTCGAAATGTGCATACGCCGTGTCGATCATCGGCACGACTTCGGGATGCTCTTCCGCGATGGCCAGCAAGCCCAGCGCCATGTTCGTCACGGCGCTGAAGGCGTGGCCGCTGACATAATAAGTGGCAATCGAGGGAGATGCAGCAGGGCGGCTCCAATGTTCGTATACGGGTTTCTGCTCGCAATCGAAGACCGTACTCGTGTCGCGCAAGTGCTGCTGGCTGCCACACATGGAAGCCACCAGATGGTCGCCCTTGGTTGCCGTATTTTCGGCCGCTATCGTATCCTTGATCCTCTGCGCCAGGGCGGACCGGTAAGACCCGCCTCCCATTGCGGCAGGCACACTCTCGCTGCCCATCAGATCAAACAGCCAGTCATAGACGAGGCCCATGGCAGCCACCCTGCCCCCCATCGACCATTCATTGCCGGCGGGCAGTGGGCTCGCCAGCAGCATGTCGGCATACGTCAGCAGGCCCTGCCTGTACTTGTCCTGCTCCGTCAGCAGCCATGCCATGGACAGCAATTGCGCGCTTTCATAGATCGTCCCGCGATGCCCGGTGGCGACATTGCACGCTTTCGGGTAGTCGGACGACGTGGGCGCGATCGTGGCGCAGCTGCGGATTTCCGCCAGGCGCTTGTCGGCCGCATAAATGAAGGCATTCCAGGCGATGTTGAGTCCCGCATGCATGGTGGGATAGCTGATCAATGCCGCACCCTGGCCATCACGCAAGACGAAGCCCTGCATCTCTTCGTTGCGCCTACCGCCGAGGCTGAATATCTGCGCATCCGCCTTCCACTCGACGGGCACCCCGTTCTCGGTCTTCCAGACGGCAGGAATGGCGACATCGTTTACCGTCAACTCGAGCCGGTGCGCCTGGCTGTCCCAAGAGAATCGCATCCTGGAGAGCTCGCCTGGCTTCAAGTTGACCTGGGTACTTGAGGCATACACGTTATTTCCCAGCAATGCGAACTGGATACCCACCGTTCCGCCACTGTTTCCCGCCCCGGCGGGCACATCCCAGCCATCCACATGGCGTATCAGAATCGCATTGCCAGTACCAATGTACTGGCCAAAAATGGCTTGATCCGCCGTGTCGCCGCTATTTTTGTGCTGCGCCAGCAACTGAAAACCGATGCTGCCCTTGGTGGCGGGGAAGCGCGCAGTGGGGTAATAAGGCAGTTGTGCCTTGAGGGCTTCAAAGCCAGCCTGGCTAACAAACAGCTTCGGATGGCCCATCTTGACAGGCGCGGGCAGCTGCGCCATCGCGCAAGACGCCACCATCGCCAGCATGCCCAGACCCGCATGCCGCCATCGTTTGCCCGGCAGGCGCGGGGAGACATCACGGACGGATTTCCTTGCCATTGCTTGCATTGCCATACGTTTCCTCAATTTCCACAACAAAGTTATCAAAAGACCATTCATGACATACTGCCACGGATCTTTTAATAACAACAATAAATGGACTCAAACTGAGCCAAATAGAGAAGAAAATATAAGGAAAGGACTTATTTGCGAGAATTAATATTTCTTGAGAAAAATAAGCAATTCTCCAGGCGCATCATCACGGCTCGGCGGCACGGTGCCCCATCGCATGCGTGGCCATCTTCAGGTACAGGAAGGACTGTTCCTCGCTATGCGCATAGCCCATCTGCCCTTCGGCCAGGGCGACGGATTTCTGCTGCAGCGCTTCCGGGTAGTCCAGGTCGCAGGCGGCGTCGAGCCAGTAGCGCGCCCTGGCTTCGTCGGTATCGGCCAGCATGTTCGCCACGATGAACATGGCGGGCGCCACGCCCCGTTGCGCGGCCAGCTCCAGCCAGCGCAGCGCGGCAGCGCCGTCCTGCGGGCCACCCATGCCGTTCTTGTGCATCAGTCCCAGATAGTACGCGGCGGGACCGCTGCCCTGCCCCGCCTCGCGTTCGAACAGGATGCGCGCCTGCGGCTGGGTCGCGACTCCCGCGCGCATCAAGGTCTTGGCCTGGGCCGTCAGGTCCGGCCCTGCCGATGCCAGCGGCGATACGGCCAGGGCGATGGCACACAACCATGCCTTCACTTCGACAGGTCCACTTGATACAGCGCAAAGCCCTTGCCCGCGCCGTCGTCAGCTTTCAGCTGCGTCACGTTGTCGATGCCGGCCGCTTTGGCCAGCTCGATCACGTTCGGCGCCGAGTGAAACACCACCGGGCCTTTGGTGGCCACCTTGGCGAAGCGCCAGCTGCGCGCCGCGCCGTTTTTCGCGCGCGTCAGGTTTTTCTGCTGCGTCACATACGCGATCAAGAGTTCGCGGTTGTTGTCGGGCGAGGCCACCACCGTCTTGCTGCCGTCGAGGCCAGGGAAATTGCCGCCGCCGCTGGCACGGTAGTTGTTCGTCGCGATGAGGAACTCCTGGCTGGAATCCACGGGCTTGCCCTTGTACGTCAGCGCCTGGATGCGCTGGCCCGGCGGCTGCGTGACGTCAATCTGGTAGCGCACGTCGGCGCTCGTGATCGTATCGAAGTTGTAGCTCGGGTGGGCCGTGTTGACCAGCTCCTGTGCTTCCAGCTTATTCGGGTCGATGGTATTGAAGCGCCGCGCCGACTGCTCCAGCCAGGCTTTCAGCTCCGCGCCATTCATCTTCACGCCGTACAGCGCGTTCGGATACAGATACAGGTCGGCCGCGTTATTCAGCGCCACGTTGCCCGCCTTGACGTCCGTGTAGTCGGACACCCCGGCCGAGCCGCTCTTGAACGGCGACGACATCGACAGCACGGGCAGATGCGCGTACTGCGGCAGGTTCGCCTTCACATACGCGGCCAGATAACTCGATTGCGCCTGGTTCACGACCTCGATGGCGCTGACGTCGCCCACGTCGGCGAAATACGTCGACATGCGGAAGTCCGTGGCGCCGACCGGTGTCTGCACGTAGGCGATCGTCGCCGCGTGCTCCTCGGCCACCAGTGTGGCGATGGCGGCATCGGGCTGTACATAGCTTTTATCCGCGTTCTGGATGCCGCGCGCTTCCACCGTCGTGGCGCTCTTGTCGATGACCCACTGCTTGCCGTCGTGTCGCAGGGAGAGGCCGATCACGCCCAGGTGCTTGCCCCACAAATTGGCCATCACGGTGGGCACGCCGTTGACCAATCCCTTGACCTTGTCGACGCCGGGCAAATTAAACTGCGGCACCGTGCTGGCCGCGTTCGGGAACAGCTGGTGCGAATGGCCGATCAGCATGGCGTCCACGCCCGGCACTTGCGACAGGTAGTAATTGCCGTTTTCCATGGTGGGCGAGTACGGGCTGTCATCGAGGCCGCCGTGCGAGATGGCCACCACCAGTTCGGCGCCCTTCGCGCGCATCTCGGGAATGAATTTTTCCGCCGTCTCGCGCACGCCCTGCGTATAGACGCGCCCTTCCAGCCAGCGCTTGTCCCAGGCCATGATGGTGGGCGGCGCGAAGCTGATGATGCCCACCTTCACGGTGGCGGTGATGGCCTTGCCATCGGGGCCGGCGGCCGTGATCTGCTTGTCGATGATGTGGTACGGCGCAAACAGGGGCTTGCCCGTCCTGGCGCTGTAGACGTTGGCCAGCACTTGCGGGAACGCGGGGCCGGCGCAGCGCGGTTTGCCGGCATCGACGCTGTCGACGTCGAAGCGGTTGCCCGTCACCTGGCTCAGGAACGCCAGGCCGTAGTTGAATTCATGGTTGCCGATGCCGCCGCCGTCCACTTTCAGCAAATTCATCGCCTTGTAGATGGCCAGGGTCTGGTCGCAGGCCAGCGGTTTGACCAATGCCTGGTAGTCGGCCAGCGCCGTGCCCTGGATGGTGTCGCCGTTGTCGAGCAGCAGATTGTTCGGGAATTGCGCACGCGCCTGGGCGATCAGGGCCGCCGTGCGTTCCAGGCCGATCGACGGTTCCGCCTGCAGCTTGTAGTAGTCATAACTGAGTACGTTCGCGTGCAAGTCCGTCGTCTCCAGCAGGGCCAGGGTGGCGCTGCTGCCGGCCGGCGCGGCCGATGGCGCCGGGGCGGATCCCGTGGCGGCGGGCGGCAAGGCGCCGCAGCCGGCCAGCAGCAGCGGTAACAGGGCGAGACGGGGAAGTTGAAGCATGATGTGTTCCTGTGGAAAGACAATATCGCCAGCATCATACGCAGCACGATAGCCATCATCAAGGCAAAAATATTGTCGCAAATACAGCAAAATACGCATTTTATTGCCCCGCGCGGCCGCAATTGCGCCGCGGCGGCAGCGGAAACGCGCCACGCTCGCGTATAATTCAGGGTTTGATTTCACCATAGAAGACCAGAACATTATGGAAGCCGAACGCATCAATATCATCTCCGCCCTGCTCAACGACCTGACGGTCCGCGAAGCCGAACTTCGGAGGTATCTTTGACTTCACTGTCAAGTCGGAGAAACTAGAGCAAGTCAACGAAGAACTGGAAGACCCTACCGTCTGGAACGATCCCAAGCGCGCCCAGGACCTCGGTAAGGAGAAGAAGGCGCTGGAAGCTATCGTCTTTACCCTGGCCAAGGCCGATGCCGACCTGCGCGACACCCGCGACCTGTTCGACATGGCCCGCGAAGAAGGCGACGACGAGACCCTGGAAGCGATCGAGCAGGACGTGCAGGAAATCCGCAAGGTCATCGAAAGCATGGAATTCCGCCGGATGTTCAACAATCCGATGGACCCGAACAACTGCTTCATCGATATCCAGGCCGGCGCCGGCGGCACGGAAGCCCAGGACTGGGCTTCGATGCTGCTGCGCCAGTACCTGCGCTATTGCGAACGCAAGGGTTTTAAAGTTGAAATCCTCGAGCAGTCCGACGGCGAGGTCGCCGGCATCAAGACGGCCACTTTGAAGGTCGAAGGCGATCACGCCTACGGCTTCCTGCGCACGGAAACGGGCGTGCACCGCCTGGTGCGCAAGTCGCCGTTCGACTCCGCCAACGGCCGCCACACCTCGTTTACGTCGCTGTTCGTGTATCCGGAAGTCGACGATTCGATCGAGATCGACGTCAACCCGGCCGATATCCGCGTCGATACCTACCGCGCGTCGGGCGCCGGCGGTCAGCACATCAACAAGACCGACTCCGCCGTCCGCATGACCCATGCGCCGACCGGCATCGTGGTGCAGTGCCAGAACGACCGTTCGCAGCACCGCAACCGCGCCGAAGCGATGGAAATGCTGAAAGCGAAACTGTACGAGCATGAACTGCGCAAGCGCATGAGCGAACAGCAAAAGCTGGAAGACTCGAAGACGGACGTGGGCTGGGGTCACCAGATCCGCTCCTACGTGCTGGACCAGTCCCGCATCAAGGACTTGCGCACCGGTTTCGAGACGGGCAATACCAAGGGCGTGCTCGATGGCGACATCGACGACTTCATCTCCGCCTCGCTCAAGCAAGGCGTATAAGGATGAACGCATCCGCTCCGGTGCCGGCGCAGCGCGCCTTCCTGTTCGACATGGATGGCACGATCGTCGACAACATGGCCTTCCACACGACATCGTGGCTGGCGTTCTTTGAACGCCACGGCCATGCGCTGGACGCGGACGCCTTTTTCCGCGACACGGCAGGACGGCAGGGCCGCGAAATCATCGCCAAGTACCTGGGCGAGGATGCCGACCACGTCACCCTGCTGGCTGAAAAGGAAGTCGTCTACCGCGAACTGTATGGCCCGCACCTGGCCACGGTGCTTGGCCTCGACCGGCTGATCGCCAGCGCGCGCCGGAATGGCGTGGGGCTGGTGGTCGGCACGGCCGCGCCGGACGAGAATATCGCGTTCACGCTCGACGGCCTGGACCTGCGCCACCGCTTCGACGCCATCGTCGGCGCCGCCGACGTGGAACGGGGCAAGCCGCACCCGGACGTGTTCCTGAAAGGCGCGCAGCTGGCCGGCGCGCTGCCGCAAGACTGCATCGTCTTCGAAGACGCGCCCCTGGGCGTGGAAGCGGCGCGCCGTGCCGGCATGCGGGTCGTGGTACTCACCACCACCCTGCCGGCCGAGGCGTTTGCCGCATTCGACAACATCATTGCCATCGTGCCGGATTTCTCCGCACTCGACGTCGACGCACTGTTTGCCAGCGTGGCGCCAGCGCTGGCACCACATCATCAATAATCACCAACGAAGAACACCATGACTACGGATATCCAAGAACAAGCCGCCGCCCCCGATGAAAACAAGATCATCGCCGAGCGCCGCGTCAAGCTGGCCGCACTGCGCGAACAAGGCGTCGCCTTCCCGAACGATTTCCGCCCCGAGCACAAGGCGGCCGATCTGCACGCGCAATACGGCGGCAAGACGCGCGAAGAGCTGGAAGCCGAACCTGTCACCGTGGTGCTGGCCGGCCGCATGATGCTCAAGCGCGAAGCGGGCAAGAAAGCCGCCTTCGCCACCCTGCAGGACGCTTCCGGCCCGAAGGCCGACGGCCGCATCCAGATCTACGCCACGCTTGATCTCACCGGCGAAGCGGCCATGGCCGCCCTGCACCACTATGACCTGGGCGATATCCTGGGCGTGACGGGCACCCTGTTCAAGACCAAGACGGACGAACTGACCATCAAGGTCACCGAACTGCGCCTGATCACCAAGTCGCTGCGCCCGCTGCCGGACAAATTCCACGGCCTGGCCGACCAGGAAACGAAGTACCGCCAGCGCTACGTCGACCTGATCATGAACGAAGAGACGCGCCGCACCTTCAAGGCGCGTACCGCCGCCATCTCGTCGATCCGCCGCTTCATGGAAAAGAACGAGTTCATGGAAGTGGAAACGCCGATGCTGCACACGATCCCCGGCGGCGCGGCGGCCAAGCCGTTCATCACGCACCACAATGCGCTCGACATGCAGATGTTCCTGCGCATCGCGCCCGAGCTGTACCTGAAGCGCCTGGTCGTGGGCGGCTTCGACCGCGTGTTCGAGATCAACCGCAACTTCCGCAACGAAGGCGTGTCGATCCGTCACAACCCGGAATTCACGATGATGGAATTCTATGCGGCCTATACCGACTACAAATGGCTGATGGATTTCACGGAAGCCGTCATCCGCCAGGCCGCCATCGACGCGCACGGCACCGCCACCCTGACCTACGGCGGCCGCGAACTCGATTTGGCAAAACCGTTCCACCGCCTGACCATCGTCGAAGCGATCAACAAGTACGCGCCGGGCTACACGCCGGAGCAGCTGAACGATGCTGACTTTATCAAGGAAGAGCTGAAGAAGTTCGGCGTCAAGCCCTTCGCCACGGCCGGCCTGGGCGCGCTGCAACTGGCGCTGTTCGAAGAGACGGCTGAAGCGCAGCTGTGGGAACCGACCTACATCATCGACTATCCGGTCGAAGTGTCGCCGCTGGCGCGCGCTTCCGACACGGTGGCCGGCATCACCGAACGCTTCGAGCTGTTCATGGTGGGCCGCGAGATCGCCAACGGCTTCTCCGAGTTGAACGATGCGGAAGACCAGTCGGCCCGCTTCCTGGCGCAAGTGGCCGCCAAGGACGCCGGCGATGAAGAGGCGATGTTCTACGACGCCGACTACATCCGTGCGCTGGAATACGGCATGCCGCCAGCCGGCGGCTGCGGCATCGGCATCGACCGTTTGATGATGATCATCACGGATTCGCCGAACATCCGCGACGTCCTGCTGTTCCCTCACCTGCGCCGAGAAGAGTGATGAACACCTGAAAAATCTACTGCGCGTCGCGATTTGCGGCCTGCGATGCTCACTGTGCTATAGCACAGTTGCGCTTCTTAGCCGCAACTCACATCCGCTCGCTACGATTTTTCAGGCGTTCGAGGCTTCAAGGCAAAAAAAAGCCGCCTGATTTTTGCGATCAGGCGGCTTTTTTACGTCTGCCGCAGGTCGTCAGCCGGCCAGGGTCACGCGCTGGTGGCTGCGGCTCGCTTGCTGCGCCGCCAGCGCCGTCGCCAGCGCGCGCATGCCGTCGTCGCCCGTGGCTGCCGGCTGCCCTTCGCCGCGCATGGCGCGCTGGAAGGCGCGCACCGAGCGCACGTACAGGTTTTCATGCTCGACGGGGATGTCGATGCTGCCGCCGTCGCGCGTCAGGCTGATGCTGCCGACGGGGCGCTGCGTCATCACGCCGGTGGCGAAGATGGTGCCCTTGCTGCCGATGATTTCCACGCCGGACAGCGAATACGGCGCGTTGAACGCGTCGTGCACCTGCACCAAAGTGCCGTTGTCGAACTCGATGACGGCCATCAGACCCTCTTCCAGCCCCGCCACCGTCATGCCGCCGCTGGTGGCGCAGGCGGTGACATGGCGCGGTTCCGCGTCCAGCAGGAAGCGCAGGGTATCGACATCGTGCACGAACATGTCGAGCGTGACGCCGCCCGATTCCGGCGCGTCCAGACGCCAGCCCCGCAGGTGCTGCGGCAGGTTGTTCGCGTGCAGCACGCGGCAATACAAGGGCTGGCCGATCTCGCCCGCGCGTATCAGCTCGCGCACCTTGCCGTGGCTGGCGGCGTTGCGCAAGTGGTGGTTAATCCCCAGCACCACGCCCGCTTCGGCGCAGCCGTCGACCATGCGGCGGGCGTCCTCCAGGTTCAGCGCCAGCGGCTTCTCGCACAGCACGTGCTTGCCCGCGCGCGCCGCCTGCAAGGTCTGCGCCATGTGCCACTCGTTGGTGGTGCTGATGTACACGGCGTCCGCGCCCGGATGGGCCAGCGCCGCATCGAGGTCCGTGTAGCTGGCGGCGATGCCGAATTGTTCCGCAAAGGCGGCGCCGCGCGCGGCATCGCGGCTGACCACGGCCAGCACTTCCGCATCGCCCTGCTGGCGGATCGCGTCGACCATCCATTCGCGCGCCACGGTGCTGGCGCCGACCAAAATCCATCCGATTTTCTTCATTCGATTCTCCAGTTAAAAAGTGTGGCGCAGGCCCAGGTTCCAGGCCTGGTTGCCGGTGCCGTTGTCGGTGGCATTGCCCACCAGGTAGGCGGCGCCGTTGCGGTTGTCGATGTGCGCGTAGGCCGCGTACAAGGTGCTGCGTTTCGACAGCGCGTACGTGTAGCCGATGCCGAGCTGGCTAGCGTCGCCGCTGGCGGCGCGCCGGTCGTCGCGCCGCACGTACGAAAACAGGATGCGGTGCGGACCCACGGGCACGGTGGCGCCCAGCATCAGGTCCGCGCTGTCGACCGTGGTGGCGGCACCGGCCGTGCTCTTGCTGACGGCGACGGCGCCATGCGCCTTGACCACGCCGAAGTCCCAGGTGGCGCCCAGCACCGTGTTTCTCGCCGTCCCCACCACCTGCGCGGCAGACAGGGTATTGGCGTCCTGGTGCGCCATGCGCACGTACAGCGGCCCGCTGGCATAGGTGGCCGCCGCGCCCATGTAGCGCCTGGCCGAAGCGTCGCCCGGCACTTCGCCGAAGCCGTACGCCAGTTCGCCGGACAGCCCTCCGCGCACGGGCGAGCTGTAGCTGATGCTGTTGTCGACCCGGCTGATGTAGCCGGCCGTAAAGACATTGCTCATCCTGCCAGCAAAACCCAGGTAAAACGGGTCCAGCACGCCCAGGCTGCTATCGATGAACGTGTACTGGCGGCCCAGCCGCAAGGTGCCTGCCGCACTGGCGAGGCCGACGAAGGCCTGGCGTCCGAACAGCAGGCCGCCCTGGGCCGAAGCGCCCGTGTCGGCCAGGATGCCCGCATCCATCGTAAAGATCGCCGTCATGCCGCCGCCCAGGTCTTCGCTGCCCTTGAAACCCAGGCGCGAACCGTTGGCGATGCCGCTCGTCAGCTTGAGCACCCTGCCTCCGGGGCCGCCGCTCTCGGACACCACGCCCAGGTCCGCGATGCCGTACATGGCCACGTTCGACTGCGCCGCGCACAGGCCGCCGCAGGCGCCCGCGCCGATGATCATTGCCCTTGCTACCTTGTTCTTCATCTCTTGCCCTGTCCATTCTTTTATAAATACTGTTCTTAGCTGACCAGGTGGCGCGGCCGCTCGCCGCGCAGGCCGGCCAGCAGGTTGTCCACGGCCTGCTGCGCCATGGCGTAGCGCGTTTCGTGCGTGGCCGAGCCGATATGCGGCAGCGCCACCACGTTGGCCATGCCCGGCAGCGGATTGTCCGGCGCCAGCGGTTCGCGCTCGAACACGTCCAGGCCGGCGCCGTGGATGGTGCCCTGCTGCAGGGCCTCGATCAGCGCCGCCTCGTCGACGATGCGCCCGCGCGAGCCGTTGATGAAGATGGCGCCGGGGCGCATCAGCGCGAATTCGCGCCGCCCCATCATGCGTTCCGTCTGCGTCGTCAGCGGCAGCACCACGCAAACGAAGTCGGAGCCGGCCAGCAGCTCGTCGAGCGCCACCTGGCGCGCGCCCAGCGCCGCCTCCACCTCGGGCACGGCCTCGCCGTTCACGTACAGCACCTGCATGCCGAAGCCCAGCGCGGCGCGGCGGGCGACGGCGCGGCCGATGCGGCCCATGCCCAGCATGCCGATGGTCTTGCCGTGCACATTGACGCCGTACTGGCTTTCGCCCACGCTGCGCGTCCAGCGTCCCGCCTTGACGAATTCGGCCAGTTCGACGACCCTCCGCGCGCTGGCGAGGATCAGCGCGAAGATCGTGTCGGCCGTCGTTTCCGTCAGCACGTCCGGCGTATTGGCCAGCAAAATGCCCCGTTCGCGCAAGTAATCGACGTCGAACTGGTCGACGCCCACCGAAATGGTGGAAATGATGCGCAGGTCCAAGGCCGGGTCCAGCAGTTCGCGGTCCAGGCGCACGCTGGCACCCAGCAAGCCATGCGCGCCGCGAATGGCGGCGGCGAACGCGGCGCGGTTGCCCCCATCGATCGCTTCGAAATACGTCACCTCGCATTCGGCGCGCAGGCGCGCCAGCAGCGGTTCGGCCAGCTTTTTATACACAAGCACATGTTTTTTCACGAGTTTTCCCCTGTTCGGTTCAAGATTGGCCCAGCGCGTCGAGCTGGGCGCGGGTCGGCAAGCCTTCCATGTCGCCGGCCACCTGGATGGCGAAGGCGCCGACGCGGTTGCCGCGCCGTACCGCCTGCGCCAGCGGCAAGCCTTCCAGCAAGGCGCTGACCAGGCCGGCCGCGAAGCCGTCGCCAGCGCCCACCGTGTCGACCACGTTGGCCACGCGCTCGCCCGGCACCATGCCGCTGTCGCCGTCGGCCGTGCGGTAGTAGGCGCCCTCGGCGCCCAGCTTGATGACCACCAGCCGCGCGCCCTGCTGCAGATAAAAGCCGGCGACGTCGTGCGGCAGGTCATGACCGGTGAGGATTTTTCCCTCCCCCAGGCCGGGCAGCACCCAGTCGGCCCTGGCGGCAAGGCGGTTGATCTGTTCCACCATGACGGCTTGCGACGGCCACAGCGAAGGCCGCAGATTCGGATCGAACGACACGGTCCGGCCATGCTCGCGCATGAAGTCGATGGCCTGGCCGGCGAACGCCAGGCTGGTCTCGGACAGCGCGGCGGCCACGCCCGTGGCGTGCAGGTGGCGCGCGGAAAGGAAATAGGCGGGGTCGAAGTGCTCGGGCGCCAGCCGGCTGGCGGCGGAACCCTTGCGGAAGTATTCGACCAGGGGATCGGCGCCGTTCTCGGCCTTCTCCTTGAGCAGGAAGCCGCTGGACTGGCCGGCGACGGCGGCGACCCGGCTGCAATCGACGCCTTCGGCCTGCACGCTGGCGCGGATGAAGCGGCCGAACGAGTCATCGCCCACGCGGCTCAGCCAGCCGACTTTCAAGCCGAGGCGCGCCAGGCCGATGGCGACGTTCGTCTCGGCGCCGGCCAGGCGGCGCGTGAAATGCGCCACGGCCGCCAGGTCGCCCGTTTCCTCGGCAACGAACATCGCCATCGCTTCGCCGTAGGTGACGACGTCGAGCGCATGCGCTCCATGCATCATTTCGTGTTCCATCATGCGGCCTCCAGCATCCGGATGTAGCGGCCCGTTTCGGCCACCAGGTCGGTAGCCTCCAGCGGGAATTCGATGGCCCGCTGCACGCCCGGCGCAAAGTGCGCGAAGACGGCGCGCCAGGCCGGATCGGCGTCGGAAACGGCGCAGGCGGACAGCCGGCCCCCATCCTCCAGCACGGCCTTGCAGTGCACATAGCGCACGTACGGCGCCAGCAGGCGCGCCGCCTGCTGCGCATCCTCGCCCACCCAGCGCCAGTTGCCGATGTCGAAGGTCAGCCCCACCGGCAGGCCGATGTCGCGCGCCGCAGCCAGGAAGCGCGCCATGGTCGCCAGCTTGCCGCCATGGGCCGTCTGGTCGTTTTCCACCAGCAGCGCCACGGGCGCCGCCGCCAGCTGGGCGTTCAAGGCGTGCAAGGCCGGCGCGGCCGGGTAATAACCCAGCGACACCTTCAGGTAGCGCGCCCCGAGGCGCGCCGCCTCGTCCAGCATCTGCTGCAGCAGTTCCTGCCGTAGCAGCCCGTCCGCGTCCCACAATTCGATGGGCGTGGAATACACCGAGTACAGGCCGCGCGCGGCCACCGCCGCGCCCATGCGCGCCAGGTCCGGCCAGTCGGAGGTGAACAGTTCGCGGCGGATCTCGATGCCGGCGCCGCCCGCATCGGCCACCACGTCGATGAAATGGCTTTGCCCCAGCTGCCTTACCCTGCTTGCGCCGTAGGCCGACGCCGCCACCAAAACGGGGCTCATTTGATCGCTCCCGCGCCGACGAACTGGCGCGCTTCGGGCGTTTGCGGATTGCTGAAGAACGCTTCCGACGGCCCGCTTTCCCACACCAATCCCTGGTGCATGAAGACGGTGACGTCAGCCATGCGCCGCGCGAATTCCATCTCGTGCGTCACCAAGAGCATCGTCATGCCCGCCTGCGCCAGCTCTTCCATCACCTTCAGCACTTCCTGCGTCAGTTCCGGGTCGAGCGCCGACGTCACTTCGTCGAACAGCATCACCTGCGGCTCCATCGCCAGCGAACGGGCGATCGCCACGCGCTGCTGCTGGCCGCCCGACAGCTGCTCGGGATAGGCTTCGCGCTTGTGGTCCAGGCCCACCTGCTTGAGCACGCGCAGCGCCGTGGCGCGGCCCTGGGCGTCGGGCACCTTCTTGACGATGCGCGGCGCCAGCATGACGTTTTCTTCCACCGTCAGGTGGGGGAACAGGTTGTAGCTCTGGAAGACCATGCCGACGTCCTTGCGCAAGTCGAGCAGGTGTTCCTGGCGCGCCGTCAGCGTGTGGCCGGCCACGACGATGCTGCCGCTGTCGATGGTTTCCAGGCCGTTGATACAGCGCAGCATGGTGCTCTTGCCGGAGCCGCTGCGGCCGATCACGGCGATCACCTGGCCCCGCTCGACGGCGAACGAGACGCCCTTGAGCACGTGGTTGGCGCCGAAGCTCTTGCTGATATTGTCGATTTCAACGATGGGCATGGAATTTCCTTTCCAGTGAATGGCTGTAGCGCGACAGCGGATAGCACATCGCGAAGTAGATCAGGGCGACGACGGGGAAGACGATGAAGGGCAGGAAGGTCGCATTGCTGACCAGTTGCCCTGCCCGCGTCAGTTCCACCACGCCGATGATCGAGGTGATCGAGGTGTTCTTGATGATCTGCACCATGAAGCCCACCGTCGGCGGCAGCGAATGGCGCAGCGCCTGCGGCAGGATGACGTAGCGCAGCTGCTGGTAGCGGTTCAGCGCCAGCGCGGCCGACGCTTCCCACTGCTGCCGCTGCACGCCTTCGATGCAGCCGCGCCAGATCTCGCCCAGGTAGGCGCTGGCAAAGATCGTCATCGCCGCGCCAGCCGCGATGAGCGGCGACAGCTTGTAGCCGAACAGGGCCAGGCCGTAATACGTCAGGAACAGCACGATCAGCACGGGCGTGCCCTGGACCAGCTGGATGTACAGGGCGCTGATGCAGCGCAGGAACGGGCTGCGCGCCGTGCGCAGCAGCGCCACCGCAAAGCCGGCGATGCCGCCCGTGATAAAGACGAGCAGCGACAGGCCGATGGTCCAGCGCGTGGCCTCGAGCAGGAATTGCAGGTTATCCCAGGAAAAATCACTGATCATGTCAAGCTCCCATGCGCGCCGCGCCCAGACGGCGGCGGCGTTTAAAGACGATCTGGCCCAGCACCCAGAAGCCGAAGCGGAACAGCAGGGCCAGCACGATGTACAGCACCATCACGACGATGTAGATCTCGAAGCTGCGGAAGGTTTCCGCGTCGAGCAGGTGGGCGGCGGCGGTCAGCTCTTCGGCGGAAATGGCCGACACGACGCTCGAGGCCAGCATCATCAAGGTGAACTGACTGGCCAGCGCCGGATAGATTTTTTCCAGCGCCGGCAGCAGCACCACGTGGCGCATCACCTGCCAGCGCGTCATGCCCAGCGCCTGCGCCGCCTCGAGCTGCGAGGGATGCACGGCGCCGATGCCGGCGCGCACGATTTCGGCAGCGTAGGCACCCAGGTTGACCGTCATGGCGACGAGCGCGGCGCCGTTCGCGTCGAGCTGCAGGCCCAGTGACGGCAAGCCGAAGTAGATGATGAACAGCTGCACCAGGAACGGCGTGCTGCGGATCACCTCGACATACGCGCGCACCACGGCGCGGGCATAGGCGGGACCGTTCTTCAGGATCACGGCGGCGCACACGCCCACCGCCAGTCCCAGCACCATAGCCATGGCGCTCAGGCGTATCGTCAGCGCCGCGCCCCACAACAGGCGGTCCAGCGATTGCATGACGAGTTCGAAATGAAATTCATACGGCATACTCAACTCCTTGTCTGCGTGCGCGTCCCCGGCCGCGCCACCGTGGCGGCGCGCCGTGCGGACGGGCACTTTCCTATGCGGCTGGCGGTATCAGAAAGTCGGCAGCGCCGGCAGCGGCGCGCCGCTCCACTTGCGCGCGATGGCGTCGAGTTCGCCGTTCAGCTTGACGTAGTAGATGAAGTTGTTGAGCCACTGGTGCAGCTCGAAGTCGCCGCGGCGCACCGCCATCGAGTTCGGCTGCAGCGAATAGGTGAAGCGGACCTCGATCTTGCCCGCGCCGCGCGTCTTGATGATGTCGAGCGCCATCGTGCTGGGGATCGAGACGGCGTCGACCTGCTTGCTGAGCAAGGCCTGGGTGACGGTGGCGTCATCCTCGAAACGCACGATATTGGTGCCGGCCGGCGCCATGCGGCTCAGCGCCGTGTCGTTGGTGGTGCCGCGCGTCACGCCCACTTTCTTGCCCTTCAACTCGGCCAGGGCCTTGAATTTGCCGCCGACCGGCGCGACGATGGCCAGTTCGAAGGCGCTGTAGGGCATGGTGAACATCAGGGTCTTGGCCCGTTCCGGCGTGGGCGCCAAGGTCGCCACGAGGAAATCGACCTTGCCCGACTCCAGCGACGGCACGCGCGACGGCGCCGTCAGCGGCACCACTTCCACGGGCAGGTTCATGTATTTGCCGATCAGGTTGGCGACGTCGACGTCATAGCCGACGGGCGCGCCCTTGGCGTCGATGCTGCCAAATGGCGGCGTGCCGCTGACCACGCCAATGGTCAGCTTGCCTTTCTTGATCAAGTCGCCAAGCGTCTGGGCGCCGGCATCGGCCGCCGCACCCAGGGCGCACGTGGCTGCCAGTGCGCAAGCCAGTATCTTCGAATAGAACAGTGTCGTCATCTTCATGTTTCCGTCTCCTGTGATCCCGGTACCGGCCTCGTCGAGGCACTTCCGGGAATAGTGTCAAATGGACGATTTATTTCGTCTCTTGCCGTATCACTCCAACTGCATGCCAACCATTGCCCTGCCTGACTATTCACGCTCCTTTCCCAGGTGAATACCATCTATGAAACCGGTTCCATAACGATCTCAAAAAAAAGGGCAACGCCCTCTTCCCCTCCTCAAGCGTCGCCGCCCTTGCGTACTTCGCTACCTTGGGTGGAATTGCGCACAATCAACTTGCCGGGCAACAGCACCTCGCGCGGCGGGCATTGATCGCCCTGCAGGCGCGACAGCATGCACGTCATCGCCGAAAAGCCGATCTCATAGGTCTGCTGCTCGATCGTGCTCAGGCCCGCCAGCGGCGACCATGGCAATTCGTCAAAGCCCAGCAAGCCCACGTCCTGCGGCATGCGCAAGGCAAGGCGCTGCAGCATCAGCGCAAGTTCCAGCGCCACCATGCCGTTCGAGGCCAGCAGCGCCACGCGGCGGCCGCGCCACTGCGCCAGGCATAGACGCACCTGCGCGTCGATGGAAGGCCGGTCGTCCAGGTCCACGGCCAGCACTTCGCCCACGCAGCCCGGATGCTCGGCCATCACGGCCTGGAAACCTTCGGCGCGCATCAGCCGCGAGCTGACGCCCGTCAAGGGCGGCGCGACGAAGGCGATGGCGTCGAAACCCTGTTCGATCAGATGCGCGGTGGCCAGCCGGCCCGCCTGCACATTGTCCAGGCCCACCAGGTCGAAATCGGCGCCCTCGATGCGGCGGTCGACCAGCACGATGGGCATGTCCGCCTGCTGCAAGTCGGACGACTGAATATTGCGCCCCTGCGTGTTGACGATCAGCCCTTCCACGCTGTACGAGCGCAGCGCGGCCAGCGACTGGCGTTCGCGCTGCTCGTCATTGCCGGTATTACACAGAATCAAGGTATAGCCATGCTGCTGGCAAGCCGCTTCCACGCCCTGCAGCACGGCCACGGTGTAGGGATTGAGCATGTCGGCCACGACCATGCCGATCAGACGCGTGCGTCCCCGCTTGAGACCGCGCGCCATCTGGTTCGGCTGGTAGCCGAGACGCGCGATGGTGCTGGCGATCTGCTGGCGGATGTTCTCGGACAAGGCATCGAGTTCGCCGCCGAGAAAGCGCGACACGCTGGTCTTCGACACGCCCGCCTCGCGCGCCACCTGGGCGATGGTCACGGGCCGGGCCGGTTCGCCGGAAACTGTTTTTTTGCTGCCGCGTACTGAATCCAAGGGTGCTCTCCACTACCTGTTGATCTGCATATTTTTATTTTGGAACCGGTTCCAAAGATAGCACCCACGCATCGATGACGCAAGCGATTTGATTGCCTGTGGCGGCGAAGGAACACGATGGGGCACGGATGGGAACGCGGATGAAAAACGCCGCCCGCCCCTTGCAAACACAGGGGGCGGGCGGCGCTGGCTGGAAAACGGCTTATTGGACCACGGCATAGCAAGGCACGTAGGCCGTGCCCGCCAGCTTCATGCGGTGCTGCGCCACGAACGAGGCCAGCAGCGCATCCATGGGGCCGGCGATGGATTTATCGCCGTGGATCTCGAAGTTGCCGTGCTCTTCGATCGAGCGGATGCCGTCATCCTTGACGTTGCCCGCCACCACGCCGGAGAACGCGCGGCGCAGCTGGGCCGCCAGCAAGTGCGTGGGCTGGTTCTTGTGCAGGCTCAGATTGCGCATGTTTTCATGCGTGGGCTGGAACGGCTTCTGGAACTCGTGATCGATCTTCAGCAGCCAGTTGAAGTAATACGCGTCGCTGTGCGCCTTGCGGAATTCGCGCACCTGGCGTATGCCTTCGAGCATTTCGCGCGCCACCAGTTCCGGGTCGTCGATGATGATCTTGTAGCGCTGCTGCGCTTCCGGACCCAGGGTGTCGCTGATGAACTGGTTGATCTGCACGAAGTACTCGCGCGACGTTTCCGGGCCCGTGAAGATCAGCGGGAACGGAATCTCGGCATTGTCCGGGTGCAGCAGGATGCCGAGGATGTACAGAATCTCTTCGGCCGTGCCCGCGCCGCCGGGGAAGACGACGATGCCGTGGCCGGCGCGCACGAACGCTTCCAGGCGCTTTTCGATGTCCGGCATGATGACGAGGTCATTGACGATGGGGTTCGGCGATTCGGCCGCGATAATGCCCGGCTCCGTGATGCCCAGGTAGCGGCCATTGTGCAGGCGCTGCTTGGCGTGGCCGATGGTGGCGCCCTTCATGGGGCCCTTCATGGCGCCCGGGCCGCAGCCGGTGCAGATGTCGAGGCCGCGCAAGCCCAGCTGGTAACCCACTTCCTTCGAATAATTGTATTCGGCGCGGTTGATCGAGTGCCCGCCCCAGCAGACGACCAGGTTCGGGTTGAGCTGGGTTTGCAGCACGTTGGCGTTGCGCAGGATGTGGAACACGGCGTCCGTCACGCCTTCCGTGCTCTGCAAGTCGAATTTCGGGTTGCCCGTCACTTCATCGCTGACGAAGATGATGTCGCGCAGCACGGCAAACAGGTGCTCGTGGATGCCCTTGATCATCTTGCCGTCGACAAAGGCGATGGCTGGCGCGCCCTTGATGTCGAGCTTGATGCCGCGCTCGCGCTGGATGATGGAGATTTCAAACGACTGGTAGCGCTCCAGCAGGGCGCGGCCATCGTCGATGGTGCTGCCGCAATTCAAGACCGCCAGCGCGCAGCGGCGGAAAGTGTTGTACAGGCCGCCCTGGCTGGTGTCGAGCAGTTTGTTGACTTCAGTCTTGGAGAGCACGTCCAGGCGGCCTTCCGGTGAAACCAGAGTATCGATAACGTCGTGTTCCATAATGCGAAAAATCCTTTAAAAATCGATGCTCGAAGGTCTTGCAGCCTTAATATACGACAAGTCAGGCAAGTTGTGCTGTGCCGCCGCAAAATCGCCCGGGCCATCCTTGCCTGCAAACCGGTTTGACCAATATGAAACAGTCATTCTTGCTAATGCGAATGGAAACCTTCGCTCCGCGCAATTTGTAGATTAGAATGCCAGCCTATTGGAATTCCCGTGCGTACGGTTCTTCATGAGAGTCCCCGCCGCCCGCAGGCTTCCATAAGTTCGTTGTATCGATTGACTATAATAATTTTTCAGGAGGAACCGCATGAGCGGTGCGACTACGCCCAACAAGGAAGCCGTTATTCCCGAGTTCAAGCAGATTATGGGCCATCCAAGCCCATTGTGGATGTTGTTCATGACTGAATTCTGGGAACGCTTCGCGTTCTACGGAGTTCGCTGGGCGCTGGTACTGTACATCGTGGCCCAGTTCCACGGCGGCGACGGTTCGGGACAGGCAGCGGCCAACCTGACCTACGGTTCCTTCCTCGCGCTGGTGTACGCCGGCGCCCTGTTCGGCGGCTACATCGCCGACCGCGTCATCGGTTACCAGCGTTCCATCCTGCTGGGCGCCATCTTCATGGCTGCCGGCCTGTTCTGCATCTCCGTGCCGAACCAGGACATCTTCAACCTGGGCCTGGCCACGATGATCGTCGGTAACGGCATGTTCAAGCCGAACATCTCGACCATGGTCGGCAAGCTGTACACGACGGCAGATCCGCGCCGCGACAGTGGCTTCACGATCTTCTACATGGGCATCAACATGGGCGCCATGGTCGCGCCTGTCTTCACGCAATGGCTGGCCGAGTCGATCTTCGGCACCAGCGCCATGCCGTCGTACAAGATGGTCTTCATGGCCTCCGGTTTCGGCATGCTGATCAGCCTGGTATGGTTCTTCATCGGCCGCCGCGCCCTGAAGGGCATCGGCGCACCGGAAGCCGGTTCCGGCAACCCGATGCGCGTCGTCTGGGTAGCCGTTGGCTCCCTGTGCGTGATCCCGCTGATGTATTTCCTGCTGACCGTCGGCGCCGAGAAGCTGCAAATCGTCCTGACGGTGCTGTTCGTCGGCCTGGCCGTCATGCTGATGATCGAAGGCATCCGCAACGGCAAAGTGGCGCGCGACCGCGTCATCGCCATGCTGCTGATCTTCGTCTTCAACATCCTGTTCTGGATGTTCTTCGAACAGGCTGGCAGCTCGTTTACTTTCCTGGCTGACAAGATCGTCAACCGCGACCTGGGCTTCTGGATCTTCCCGACCGCCTACTTCCAGACCGTCAACTCGGTCGCCATCATCGTCTTCGCACCGATCATCGCCGCCGTCTGGGTCTTCCTGGCGCGCCACAACGTCAACCCTTCGATCCCGCGCAAATTCGGCCTGGGCTTGCTGGGCAATGCGCTGGCCTTCGGCCTGCTGATCTTCGCTCTGTCGAGTCTGGTTGGCGCCGATAACAAGATCCCGTTCTGGACCCTGACCACCGTCTACGTGCTGCAATCGATCGGCGAACTGTGCCTGTCGCCTATCGGCCTGTCGATGGTCACCAAGCTGGCGCCAGTGCGCCTGGTGGGCCTGGGCATGGGCGGCTGGTTCCTGTCGACCGGTATCGGCAACAACCTGTCGGGCATTTTCGCCAGCCACGTCAGCGGCACGAGCGGCATGTCGGTGCAGTCGGCCCTGTCCGGCTACACCTTCGGCTTCTGGTCCCTGCTGGGCGCCGGCGTCGTGCTGTTCCTGATCGCACCGCTGATCAACAAACTGATGCACGGCGTGAAGTAAGCGTTCTGCCTTAGCTGAAAACGGCGGCCCGCGGGCCGCCGTTTTTCATTCCGGCGCCGGTTCTTGCCTTGGCGGGCGGTACAATACCGCCAGGGCCACCGGCCACTCCACCCACATCAGCAAAGAATATTATGTCCAGCATCTCCACCACCTCCACCACCTCGCCCCTCTCCGACGACGAATACGCCGAACTCGACACCCTGCTGGCCGCGCCCGCGCTGGAAGGCCGCGCCATGGACGTGTCGATGCTGGAAGGTTTTCTGACCGCCGTCGCCCTGAACCCGAAACAGATCGCGCCGGAACAGTGGTTGCCATGGGTGTGGGACAAGGCGGCCGGCAGCGCCGCGCCCGCAGCGGATGCGGCCAGCGAACGGGCGGCCAGCCTGGCCCGGCGCCACCACGCCTACATGGTCGAATGGCTGGCGAAGGACCCGGACAGCTTCGAGCCCATCTATGTGTGCGGCCCCGAATGGAGCGTGCCCGCCTGGTGCGCCGGCTTTATCCTGGGCACGAGCCTGGACAAGCCCCAGTGGGCGGCCCTGGCCGTCAGTCACCCGCAATACCTGGCGCCGTTCCAGCACCTGGCCACGGCCACCGAACTCGATGACGATGCGGCCGAAACGGCCATGGATGGCGTGATTCCTGCCGTGATCGCCATCAACGCGGCCTGGGCGCGCCAGCGCCACCTGAAGCAAAGCCAGCCCGGCGCCACCGTGCTGCGCGAACTGCCGAAAACGGGCCGCAACGACCCGTGCCACTGCGGCAGCGGCAAGAAGTACAAGAAATGCTGCGCCGACGCCGATAGCGCGGCGACCTGAGGCGATTGCGCCTTGCGCCAGCTGCTGACGGCCATCCTGCGCTTCCTGCTGCGCCACGCGCTGCAGTTCGCGCTCTTCATCGCCATCCTGCTGGCAGGACGATCGCTGTTGGCCGAATGGCGCAGCTACAGCGCCGGCAGCGAGGCTGTCGCCGCGCTCAGGCTGGCCGCCGATGGCGCCGATAGCCATGGCGCCAGCCTGGCCGAGGCGGCCACGCTGCGCGTCAACGCCTTGCAAAAGACCTCACAAACGGCCATCGCCGCCCGCCAGAAGGAAGTGCAGGCGCAATTGGCAGCCTTGCGCGCGCAGCGGCAGCCGTCGCTGTTTTCCCTTCCCCTGCCCGATCCGAGCACCCTGGCCCTGCACGCGCAGGACGAAGCGGCGCGCCGCGTGGAAATCGAAGTGCTGGCGCAGGAAGCCCGTTACCTGACCGCCCTGCAGGCGGCGATCAGCGGCGAAGATGCGCGGCACACCCTGGCACGCCTGCACGCAGAACACGTCAGCGCATATGCCGCACTGCAACACAACCTGCGCCAGCGCCGGCAACTGGAAGCGCAGCACCCCGTGGCGGCGCGCCTGCCCGGCAGCGACGCTTACGCGCAGCTGTCGCAGCTGGAAGCGGAGGGCCAGCGCTTGCGCGAGATCAATCTGCAAGCGTATCAGGCCTGGCTGGCGCAGCGCGCGCGCACCAGCAATGCTGCCCGCCCCGCGCCATTCGCCATCGACGAGCCAGCGCTGGCCGGCGCGCTGGCGCCCGTACAAAAGGCGATTGCATCAGGCGAAGAACAACTGGCGCGCAACTGGATCGCCCGCTGGCGCGCTCCCGTGCTCGACGTGGCGCCCACGGCCGCCCTGCTGGTGCTGTCGGCCATCCTGCTGCCCGTCGCCATCAAGGCCTTCTTTTACTTCGTGCTGGCGCCCGTCGCTTCGCGCCTGAAGCCCTTGTCCATCGCGCACGCGCTGGACGTGACGGCCACTACGCTCCCCCTGCCGCCCGATGGCCAGTCCCGCATTTCCGCCGTCTCGCAGGCGCTGCAACTGCAGCCCGGCCAGCGCATGCTGATCCATCCCGCATACCTGCAATCGTCGCCCGTCAGCACGCATAAACGCACGCAGTGGCTGCTGGACTGGCGCTTTCCCTTCACCAGCCTGGCCGCCGGCATGGCGGCGCTGACGCGGCTGGAAAGCAGCGAGCCGGCATCCATGACGATTTCCGCCAGCGACGACCCGCTGCTGGAAGTGGCCGTCGTGCACCTGCCAGCCGGCAGCGCCCTCGTGTTCCAGCCGCGGGGCCTGGTGGGCCTGGTCTGCGACGCTGGCAAGCCGCTGGCGCTATCGAGCCACTGGCGCCTGGGCAGCCTGCACGCCTGGCTCACCCTGCAGCTGCGCTTCATCGTCTTTCGCGGCCCCGTCACCCTGATCGTGCGCGGCTGCCGCGGCGTGCGCCTGGAACGGGCGGGCCAGGGCCGCTCCATCAGCCAGTCCGCCACCCTGGGCTTTACTACCGACGTGCTGTACTCGACGATGCGCAGCGAAACCTTCCTGCCCTACCTGCGCGGCCAGCAGGCGCTGCTCAACGACCGCTTCGACGGCGGCAACGGCGTCTACCTGTACGAAGAAACCCCGCGCCACGGCAAGCAGCCGGGCAAGGTGGGCCGCTGGTTCGAGGGTTTTACGGACGCCATCTTGAAAGTGTTCGGCATCTAGCCGAAGAGACCATATGAACGACTTCCTGTTTGCCGATTTTCTCGAAGACCAGGCTGCGTATGCGGTGGCTGAGGCCTACTGGCAGGCGCGCCTGGCCTTCCTCGACGGCCTGTGCGCGCCGTATCTGCGCACCGCGTTTGCCAACGGCCAGCCGTTTTATGACGGCAATCCCATCGTCAACCTGGCGGACCGCAACGCCGGCAAGGCGGCGCGCATCGTGCAGCAATGCCCGCAGGAATTCGGCCCCGGCTACACGAGCTTCGGGCAAGCCATCGAGCTGGCCGGCAGCGATGGGCCGCATCGCCCGGCGCAGGAAAAGATCATCGTGCTGACCTTGACGCAGGCAACGGCGCAGAAGGCCATCGATGAACTGCGCGCATGGTTTGATGCAGCGTAAGGCCGCGCGCTACCAGAGGTAGGCCACGCGCACACCGACATTGCGCTGCTCGCCATAGTTACAGGCCCGCGCCGAGAAACACGAGGCGACATGGTATTTGTCGAACAGGTTCTTCACCGTCATGCTCACGCTCAGGCCGCGCCAGTCGCTGCGCGCCTGCCCCAGGTCATAGCGCAGCGACAGGTCGGCCAAGGTGAATGCCGGCGCCTGGAAGGTGTTCTCCGCGTCGCCCCAGCTGGCGCCCACGTGGCGCACGCCAGCGCCGGCCGACAGGCCGCGCAAGCCGCCCGCGAAGGCGTAGTCGGCCCATGCGGATGCCATCTGCCTGGGCACTTCATACGGCGACTTGCCTTGCACGTTCGTGCCCCACATGTCCGGATTCGCCTTCGTCACTTTCAGGGGATTGTAGGTGAGGGACGCCAGCAGTTTCAGCTGGCTGCTCGGCTGCGCGGCCACTTCCAGTTCGATGCCGCGCGAGCGCACCTCCCCCTGCTGGATGGAGAAATTCGGGTCGTCCGGGTCCGTCGTCAGCACGTTCTGGCGGCGCAGTTCGAATGCGGCGGCGGTCACTGACAGATGCGCGCCAGGCGCGTATTTCACGCCGACTTCCACTTGCCGGGCCGTTTCCGGCTCGAACGGACGCTCAAGGCGGTCGGCGCCGGAGACGGGCGAGAACGATTCGCTGTAGCTGGCGTAAGGCGCCAGGCCGTTCGCCGCCAGGTAAGTGATGCCGGCGCGGCCCGTGAATGCCGTGGGTTTGCGCACCGTCGTGGCCGACGGCGATACCAGCCGATTGCGCTGTTCCTGGCGCGTCCAGTCCTGGCGCCCACCCACGGTGAAGACCCACTTGCGGTACTGCACACGGTCTTGCAGGTAGGCGCCCAGTTGCCGGTTATGCTCGCGGCGCAGGGCATCGGGCGCCAGCGCCGCCAGGTCCAACGCGCCGCCGTAGACGGGGCGGTAGATATCGATCTGCGGACCGTCGGCGATATACGAGCTGAACGAAGTACTGCTGCGGCTGTAATCGATGCCGGCAACCACCTCATGGCGCAGCGCGCCCGTCGCCACCTGGCCCGTCACGCTGGTGTCGAGCGAGTACACGCTGCCCTTGCCGTCGCGCGTATCGATCTCGCGGTTGGTGACCGCATGGTCGATTAAGTTGCCATAACGAAACATGTACTGTTCATGGTTATTCGCGTGCAGGAAGCGGAAATTCTGCCGGAGCGTCCACCCACTATCGAACGTGTGGCGCGCCGCGTAGCCCGCCGACGCGACGCGCGTTTCCTCGTGGTCGAAGCCGGGCTCGCCGAGGAATCGCGTCAGCGGCAGGCGTCCGTTGGGATTGCTGCCGTTCAAGGCTTCCCACTGCACGTTCGACGATTGCATGGAGCGATTCTGCTGGAAAAAACCCAATAAAGTGATGCTGGTGCGGGCACTGGGCGCCCACGTCAGGCTGGGCGCCAGATAGTAGCGGTCGTCCTGCATGTAATCGATCTGCTGGTCCGCCTGGCGCGCCAGTCCCACCAGCCGGTACTGCAGGCTGCCGTCGTCGGCCAGCTTGCCGCCCACGTCGAGGGCCAGCTGCCTGCGCGCGTAGCTGCCGAGCGACAGTTCGACCTGATTTACCTGATCCGCCGCGGGGCGCTTGGCGACGAAATTGACGATGCCGCCCGGCGCATTCTGGCCGTACAACACCGACGAAGGACCCTTCAGCACTTCCACGCGCTCGGCGCCGTACGGCTCTACGCCGAAGAAGCCCAGCGTCCCCATCGGCATCAGGCGCATGCCATCGAGGTAGAACGCGCCAGAGAACTGGCTGAAGCCGCGTACCGACAGGCTGTCATCGGCGGGATTGGCGCCTGCCGTGTTGCTGCGCAAGCCTGCCGTGTACTGAATGGCGTCGTTCAGGGTGCGCACACCCTGGTCATCCATGCGGTCGCGCGTGATGACGGAGATCGATTGCGGCACTTCCAGCAGGGAAGCGTCGGTCTTGGTGGCGGTGCTGGCCCGCCGCGCCACATAGCCGCTGGCCTTGCCCCACGGGTTTTCCTCTTCCGCCTGCGCGCTGACCGTCACGGGCGCCATCGTCTGCACGCCATCGGCCGCCGCGCCGGCAGCGGGTGCGGTGGCGGCACGCAGCGCATAGCCGCCGCCGGCCGTGCGCACCGCCGCCTGCCCGGTGCCGGCCAGTGCCCGCGCCAGCGCGTCGTCCACAGTGTAACTGCCAGTGACGCCGCCGCTGCGCAGCCCTGCCGTCGTGGCCGAGCCAAAGGCGATCAGCAAGCCCGCTTCACGCCCCAGCCGGTTCAATGTCGCTTCCAGCGGTCCGGCCGGGATGGCGTAATGGCGCAGCGCCTCGGCCTGCGCGGCCGTTTGCGCCTGCGCCGGCGCGCCGGCCAGGCCGGCCAAGGCGCCCAGGCACAGGGCGTGCACCAGGCGGGCCAGCGGCGTCATGGCCAGCAAGCGCGTGGATGGGGGAAATGTGCTGCGGTTGTTCATGGCATGCCTTCGTATCATGGGATGGGTGGAACGGGCCAACACCTGCGCCCTCACTTCCCTTGACAAGGCAGCGTGCAAAAACAGTCCATGTATTTCCAGTTTATTTTTTCGCGGCGCGCGGCCGCAAGGTGACCCAGTAGCGGGTCAGGTAATGCAGCTCGACGGGCAAGACTTCCACCAATGCCAGCAGCACCCTGTCGGTATCGGCCAGCGGATAGGCGCCCGACACCAGCAGATGCGCGAGCGCCGGATCGCATCCCAGGTGGCCGCGCCGGTGGCGCGACAATTCCAGCAGGAAATCGTCCAGGCGCATGTGCGCGGCGACCAGCATGCCGTCGGACCAGGCGCCCGCACCGGCATCGAGCGCATGCGCCCCACCCACGCCGTCGCGCGTAAAACTGCCCTCCTCGCCCGCCCGCAGTATTTGTGACTGGGCCTGGGCCGCCGCAGGCTGCAGCGCGACGGCGCCTTCCAGCACGCCGACCTGCACGAAGCCGTCGTGCTGGCGCACGATAAATCGCGTGCCCAGCGCCCGCGCCGTGCCGTCGGCGGTGTGCACGAGGAAGGGCCGCCGCCGTGCATCGGGCGCCGTCTGCAGCAGTACCTCGCCGCGCAGCAACAGCACCGCGCGCGCGCCGGCGTCATAACGCAGCTGGATGGCGCTGTCGGTATTGAGCATCAGCGTGCCGCCGTCCGGCAGGCGCACCGTGCGCCGCTCGCCCGTGGCCGTGCTGGCGTCGGCGTTCCACGCCTGCCAGGCGGGCACCTTGCGCAACAGGGCGGCGCTGCCGCCCACGACCACCAGCGCCGAGAGCAGGCGCACCGCACGGCGCCGCTGCGCGCCTGCAGGCGCGGCCAGGGCGGCCCCGGCCAGCGGCGACGGAATACCGGCCAGCTGGCCGCTGACCGCTTCGATGCGCTGCCAGGCCCGCTCATGCTCGGCTTCCTCGGCGCGCCAGCGCTGCCACGCCTGCAGCTGCGCCGCAGTGACGTCGCCGCCCTGCAGCGCCAGCCACCACTGCACGGCCCGCCGCGCCACGGCGGGCGCCACGCTTTCGGCGACACCCTTTCCGTCCAGGGCGAGGCTTGGCTCTTCATCCATCGTGCTGCTCCGGAAAAAAGCAGCGCATGGCCGCCCTGGCCAGATGGCGCTTGACGGTGGACAGGGAAATTCCCAGCTCGGCGGCGACCTCCTGCTGCCCCTTGCCGTCGAGCTGCACCAGCAGGAAGGCTTGCCGCGCCTGCGCCGGCAGCGTGGCTAGGCGCCGATCCAGCTCCACCAGCCGTTCGAGGAACATCAGACGCACCTCGGGAGGCGGCGCCACCGGTTCCGGCATCAGGGCAAGGGCGTCGAGGTAGGCCTGCTCGATGGCGCGCCGGCGCACATGGTTGATCAGCAGGTTGCGGGCAATCGTCGTCAGGTACGCGCGCGGCTCCTGCACGGCCTGCAGGCCGTGCGGCGCGAGCACGCGCAGGAAGGTGGCCTGCGCCAGATCGGCCGCGTCGAAGGCGTTGCCCACCTTGCGCTGCAGCCAGCCGCGCAGCCAGCCATGGTGCTGGCGATACAGAATGGCGATGTGATCGAATTCATGCAGAGAGAGGTGGTCGGCGGACATGGAGCGGCGAGTCTGGCGGATAGCGCAAACTTAATGAGAATTATTCTCAATTATAAGCAGAAGTGAACAACTCGGCAAGATCAGTGCTGGCGATAGCGCTGGCTTCCGAAGCCACTGCCGATGCCGGTCTTGCGGTCAGCAGCGCCGATATCTCTCACTTGGCGGACCGCCAAAGTCCGTCAGGAGGAAGCGCGCAACTTGCACGCTACGCCGCGATCGAATGCGACACCGTCAGCCACTCGCCCGGCTGCAGATTCGCCGCCGCCTCGCGCGTGGCCAGCACGCTGTCCGGGTCCAGGTCGGACCGGTTCAGCTTGTAGGAATAGGCGAAATCGTCGGCATCGAATGCCTGCCCCGCCTTGACGTAATACTTGAAGCCGACAAACGAGTCGGGATTGGTGACGACCGAATACTCAAGCGTGACACTGTTCATGGCTGGCCTCGTCGATAACGGTGAAGTGTCCATTATGCGTCAATTCCGGCGGCAGCGACGCGGCGGCCAATCCTTGCGGCACGTCAATAGGCCTGCCGATGGCCGGCGCTACAGTAGCCTGAGCCAACCACCGAATGGAATGCCATGCGCGCCTTGCTCGCGAAGATACGGAACACACTGGCGCCGCGGGCGGGCCTGCCGGCGGCGGCGCGCATGGAGCGGCTGTCGGACCGGCGCGGCCTGCCCGCCTTTGACCCCGGGCCGCAAGCCGTCGTCGAGGCCTGCACGGCCTGGCTATGCGCGGCGCAAGACCATTCCAGCTCGAACGACGGCGGCGTCGCGCGCGACTACAGCCTGCTGACAGGCTGGTCGAGCTCCTACCCGGAGACCACCGGCTACATCATCCCCACCATGATCGCGCTGGCGCAGCGCACGGGCGACGAGGGTGGGGATGATGCGCTGCACGGGCGCGCGCGGCGCATGCTCGACTGGTGCGTGGCCATCCAGTTCCCCGCAGGCGGTTTCCAGGGCGGGAAGATCGATTCGACGCCGCGCGTGCCCGTCACCTTCAACACGGGCCAGATCCTGCTTGGTCTGGCGGCCGGCGTGGCAGCGTACGGCGACGCCTACCAGGACGCCATGCACGGCGCGGCACGCTGGCTGCGCGACAGCCAGGATGCCGACGGCTGCTGGCGCCGCCATCCGACGCCGTTCGCCAGCGCCGGCGACAAGGCCTACGAAACGCACGTGGCGTGGGGCCTGTTCGAAGCGGACCGCATCGCACCGGGCCAAGGCTATGGCGCGGCCGGCCTGCGCCAGGTCGACTGGGCGTTGACAAAACAGCGTCCCAACGGCTGGTTCGCCTCGAACTGCCTGGACAACCCGCTGCTGCCCCTGACCCACACCATCGGCTACGCCCTGCGCGGCGTGCTCGAAGCGCACCGTTATTCGGCGCGCGCCGGCCTGCTGGACGCCGCCGCGCGCACCGGCACGAGCGTCGCCAGGGCCGTGGCGGCCGACGGCTACCTGGCGGGCCGCCTCGGCCCGGACTTCCAGCCTGGCGCCGATTACGCCTGCCTCACGGGTTCCGCGCAAAACGCGCATTGTCTGTTCCTGCTGTACCAGCGCACGGGCGAACGGCGCTACCTCGACGCTGGGCGCCGACTGAACAGTTACGTGCGGCGCGCGGTCTGCATCGACGGTCCCGCGCACGCGCGCGGCGGCGTCAAGGGCTCGTTTCCCGTCGATGGCGACTACGGCACCTGGGCTTACCTGAACTGGGCCGCCAAGTTCTGCATCGATGCCAACCTGCTGGAACTGGAATTAGGCCATGCTTGACGGGGCCAGGCGCGCCGCCAGGGCCGCGCTGGAAGCGTGGCGCCGCGCCGCCAGCGCCCGCAACATGCGCCACGGCGCGCGCCACGTGACGCGCGCCGGACTGGCCGCCGATCTGGCGCGGCTGGGCATCGCGCACGGAGACACGCTGTTCGTGCACTCGTCGCTGAAAAGCCTGGGCTATGTGGAAGGCGGCGCGGCGGCCGTGGTCCATGCCCTGCAGGACGCCGTCGGCCCGCAAGGCACCCTGCTGCTGCCCACCTATTACCTGCCCGGCGGAACCGTGCGCGCCACCTGCGCCATGACGGACTATGTGTTCGACCCGCGCCGCCATGGCACGCACATGGGGCGCCTGCCGGAAGCGTTCCTCGCCAGCGCCGGTGTCCACCGCAGCATCCACCCCACCCACTCCGTGTCCGCGTGGGGCCGCCATGCCGTCCGTCTCACCGAGGCGCATCACCGCGCGCCGTCGATCTTCGGCCTGGGCTCGCCCTGGCAGCGCTTCATGGGCTGCGAGCAGGCCAAGGTGTTGGGCCTGGGCATTTCCATGGGACCGGTGACGTTCTATCACGCGCTGGAAGACGCCATGGGCGACGCCTTTCCCGTCCCCGTGTGGGAAGACAAAACAGAACTACTGGCCTGCCTGGACCACGCCGGCCGGCACTGGGACGTGCCCGTACGCCCCTTCGATCCGGCCATCGCGCAGCGCCGCATCGACCATCCGGGCCGCGGCGACCTGCGCGATTATTTTGCGCGCGAATTCGACGCCGCGGGCCTGCGCGTCAACGGGCAAGTGGGCCACGCGGCGGCGTGGGCCATCCCGGCGCAGGCATTTTATGACCACCTGCGCCAGCTGGCATCCGAACACGTGACGATCTACGCCACAGCCGGTGAACTGGCGGCGCGGCCCGTCGCCGATGGCGCCTTACGGCACGGCCGGTGAGGCTGGCAAGGCCGCCGCGCGCGCCGCGCCCGTCCCGCTGCGCTGCAAATCGTACACGCCTGCGCCGCTGGCGATGAAGTACAGGGTGCCCGCCTCGGCATTGACCTCATCCTCGATGGGACCGCCCGTGCCGCGCTTGCGGACAGTCCAGCGCCCCTCCTGCAAATCCGTCACCAGCACCTGCATGGACGCGCTTTGCGCCGGCAGTTCGACAGTGATGGTCCCGCCGAGCGGCAGGCCGCTCCTGGAAAACAGCACCACGCGGTCCTTGATCTGCACGCCGGCCAGCAGCGGCGAGGCGATGGCCGTCGTGGGCAGCGCTGGCAGCGCGCTGCCGGCATCCATCACCTGCATGACATTGAGGAACAAATCCGTTTCGTTACCCGTCGGCGGCGAGACTTCCAGCCGCCAGGCGCCCGCTTCCTCGGTCGAATAGTCCGCTTCGGGCTGGATAGGATAATTGGTGCCGCCGACGCTGAACTCATTGCCGCTGCCGCCCACCTTGGCCAGCACGGCATTCGCCGGCAGCAGGGTGCGGTTGATCAGCTTGCCGTTGTACTGGTAGCGATGGTTGTAGTCCCACTCCGTGCGGCGGACCACCGCGGTGTCGCCGGCGATCTCGGGCTCGGACTGGCTGTGCAGCAGCCAGGTCTTCCTGAATCCCGCATCGCTGGCGCTGACCCTGTCGAAGACGACCAGGGCGGCCGGGTGATCCCCGTCCTTGAGATTGAGGAACACGAACGAGCGCTGGAACTGGCGCACCTTGCTGCTGTACGCGGCCGTCAGGTCGCCCTTGATGTAGCTGAAGTCCGGCGCCTGCGCCTGGGGGCCGGACTGGTGCCGGAGGACCGTGGCCACCTTGTAGCCGTTGGCCAGTTCCGCCAGGGTTTGCGGCTCCTCGCCAGGAAAGCGCTGTCCGCCGTCATTGGCATAACCGTCAAAACTCTCGCTGGGGTCATACACCAGCATCGTGTTATGCGCGATGCTGCGCTTGTGATAGTTCATGTCGTGCGCACTGCCGTATTCCAGGACAATGGCGGGATCGGCGACATCCCTGCCGCTGTAAATGCCCGAATCGATGGCAAGGCCGCCCTTGTAGTAAATCTGGAAATGCCCGGCGTCGTAATGCTCGTGGTTGCCGAACCAGTCGCCGCCCAGCTTCATCGTGGCCACCACATGGCCGGACTCCGCCTGCATGTCATCGGTCCAGCCCGTGCGGGCGATCATCAGGCCGGCCGGGTCCGGAAAATACTTGGTCAACGGCAAGGTGGCGGGACTGGGCGTGCTGTCCATGGCCGTGTTGCCCAGCAGCACAGGCCACAGGCTGTCCCGGGGATGGATAAAGCTGGTCGACTGCTGCGACGACTGCGTCAGGTACTCGTGCTTCAGGGTGGGATTGTTGTAATAGGCCGCCGGCAGCAGGAAGGCCAGCGGTTCGCTCCAGTATTGCGTGCTGTTGGTGTACGAGGAATGGTAGACGTCGCCATCGCGCATCCATTGCCCGTCGGGGCGGCGCGCATACAGCCAATGATACGGCGTCATCTGCTGCACGGGATCGAACACGGGAGCGGCGCCCATGCGCCGGAACAGCCATGCGGCGTACATGTCCGCCAGGAAGCGCACCGTACCGTAGGATGCCCCCTGATGAAAGGCTTGCGCCGCGTACGCATAGTTGCGCGGCGCAATATAGTCGGCAAAGAAGCGTCCGGCAACGATATTGTAGACCAGCGGCGCCTCGTCATAAAAGGCGATGGCGGCCGACAGCTGGTCGCGCAGCAGCTGGTTGTCGCTGCCATGGCCCACGACGGCGCCCTGGCGCGAGGGCGGAAAGCCGATTTCCATCGTCGCGGCGATCTGCGTGAAGCGCGTGACGACATAGGCGCGCTGCTGCGCGCTCATCAGCCTGTAGCACCAGTCATACACCATGGCGCTGGCCAGGATGATGTCGCCTTTTTCGTTCGGGTGGCTATACCCGGGCGAAAAGCGCACGGCCGTCAGGTAGTCGAGCAGCATTTGCACGGCTTCGCCGCCCCGCTGCGCCGACGCCGGCGCGCCACCGCCTTCATACAGCAGCGAGAACAGCGCCTTCGCCTTGATCCGGCTCACGACTTCGGTCTGGTGGTTCGTCGCGGCCGGGCCGCCGGGCACGAACGGCGGCAGCGCAACCACGGCCGGCGCCTGGATAAACGCATGCAGGACCGTGCGGTGCTGCGCCATCTCGGCCGCATTCGACTCGAAACGGCCGCGTATGGCGGCCAGGTCGCCCACCCGGGCAAACAGGCGCGGATGCTCGCCTGGCGGCGGCAGCACGGTGGGCAGCGGGTACGCGCCATAGCCTTGCGGGACAAAGTCGGCGAGCGCCGTCACCAGCAGGCAATCGATGCCCACGCCGCCGTCACGGTACTTGAGCTTGAGTTCGCGCGCGCCGGCCGCCAGCCAGCGCGTGACGGGCACCCAGGTCCACTGCGCGGCCTGGCCGGCGATGAACGGCACCGCTACGCTGGCATAGGCGCCGTTGTCGAGCGCCAGGTACAGCGAGGCGGCATCCGCCGCCGGCGCCAGCACGCGCAGCCAGACCGTGTAGTTGCCGGCGCGGGGCACGGCCACGCTGTACGACAGCTCGGCCGCCGCGCCCGGCGTATCGGCGCGCGCCAGGTCCGCCGGCGTGGACAGGTAGCTGCCGCCGGAAACCACATTGCTGCCGAGATACTCTTGCGTCCACGGACCGCCTGGCGCCCCGGCTTCCGCCTCGAACATGGCTTCGACGGGAAAAGACGCCGCCTGCAGCGCGGGACTGGCCGCCAGCAAGGCGACATGGATCAAATATTGCAACTTGTGACGGTATCGCAGCTTGAACATTCCTGGCACCCCATTTTGTTGTATTTTAAATATCAGCAACGATACACCATGCAGCGTCAGTCCGATTGTATTTTTACAACAAATACCGGCGGCGGCCCGCCGCGCGCATAAAAAAACCGCCCGGTATCACTCCCGGGCGGTTTTGGCTGGCAATGCGGACCGGCCGCGCGCTATGCCTGCGGCGCCTTCTTCTCGCGCGCCACGAAGTACAGCAGCACGATGATGGCCGCATACGGCAGCAGGGACAGCGCGTCCGCGTTCAAGCCGGCATAGAACGGATTGCCGTGCTCGGCCCAGTCGGCCATCATCTGGTCGAAGTGCGTGAGCACGCCCGCCGTGATGGCGATGATGATGCCGGCCAGCGCGCCGCCGGCGATGTAGCCGGACGCCAGCAGCACGCCAGAGCTGCGGTCGCCCGCCAGCTGGCGCTCTTCCTCGTTCAGCTTGGCGTTGTGTTCCAGCTTGTTGTTGCGGCGGTCCGCCAGCCAGCGCACCAGGCCGCCGACGAAGATCGGCAGGGTGGAGGACAGCGGCAGGTACACACCCACGGAAAACGCCAGCGACGGGATGCCGGCCATTTCCAGCACCACGGCAATCATCACGCCGAACAGCACCAGGGTCCACGGCAGCTGCTGGTCGAGGATGCCCTTGATGATGTAGGACATCAGCACGGCCTTCGGCGCATCGTATTTCTTCACTTCCGAACCGTCCGGTCGCTTGCTGTAGTGGCCATTGATGCCCGGGTCCACCAGGTAAGCCAGCTGGCCATCATCCTTGACAAAATACTTGCCGGCCGGGCCACCCACGGTATCGGTCTTTTGCCAGACTTTATACGTGTTGTGGTCCGTATCGGCTTGCGGGCCATGCAGCGCGCCCGTCACCGTCAGCTTCGATGCATCGACCGTCAGGCCGGGCGCCACTTGCGCGGCCGGCACGTAGACGGTGCTCGCCTCGTTCAGTTTCAGCAGGATCGGACCGAGGATCAGGGCCGACGACAAGGCGCCCGCCAAAATCGCGTACTGCTGCAGGCGCGGCGTGGCGCCGACCAGGTAGCCCGTCTTCAAGTCTTGCGAGGTGGTGCCCGCATTGCTGGCGGCGATGCAGACGATGGCGCCCACCGACAGGGCCGTCACATAGTAACGCCCGCCCGTCCAGCCCATGATCAGGAAGATCAGGCAGGTAAACAGCAAGGTGGCCACGGCCATGCCGGAGATCGGGTTCGACGAGGAGCCGATTTCGCCCGTCAGGCGCGACGACACGGTGGCGAACAGGAAGCCGAAGACGAGGATCAGCAGCGCGCCGAGGAAGTTCATGTGCAGCGGCGTGGCGAAGGTGATCACGGCGATGATGGACAGGCAGCCGATGACGACCCATTTCAGGGGGATATCCTGGTCCGTGCGCAGGGTGGAATCGCTCTTGACGCCCTTGCCGATGCCTTTCAGGCCGGCCGACAGGCTCCGCCAGATCATGGGCATGGCGCGCACCAGCGAAATCAGGCCGCCGGCGGCCACGGCGCCCGCGCCGATGTACAGCACGTAAGCGCTGCGCACATCGTCGGCGCCCATTTCGCTGATCAACTTGGTGCCCGGCGAAAGCACGGTGGTCAGGCTGTCGCCGAAGAACTTGATCATCGGGATCAGCAGCAGATACGACAGCACGCCGCCGGCCGCCATGGTGGCGGCAATGCGCGGGCCGATGATGTAGCCCACGCCCAGCAATTCAGGGGAAATCTCGGCGCCGATGGAGCCGCCCTTGAGCGGCGCGGCAAATTCCACGCCCGGTGTGTCCTTCCAGCCCTTGAACGAGATATTGAAGACTTTATACAGCAGGCCGACGGCGAAACCGCCGAAGATGATCTTGGCGCGGCGCTTGGCGTCCAGCGCCGCGGCCGAGTCCTTCTCGATGCTTTCGCCGGCGGCGATGCGCGATTCTTCCGTGGCGGCCGCCTTCAGCACTTCGGCGCACGCCGTGCCTTCGGGGAATTTGAGTTCCTTGTGCTGGTCGACGATCATGGTGCGGCGCATGGGGATCATCATCAGGATGCCCAGCAGGCCGCCGAGGATACCGACCAGCATGACCCGCGAGATTTCCAGGTCGAAGCCCAGGATCAGGATGGCGGGCATGGTCACGCCCAGGCCGAAGGCCAGCGACTCGCCGGCCGAACCGGCCGTTTGCGTGATGCTGTTTTCCAGGATCGACGAATCCTTGCCGCCCACCTTCTTGGCCAGGCCGAACAGGGTGATGGCGATCACGGCGACGGGAATCGAGGCGCTGACGGTCAGGCCCACCTTCAGCACCAGGTAGAGCGAGGAGGCGCCAAAGACCATCCCCAGGATGACGCCCATGAACAGCGCGCGGAAGGTCATTTCGGGCAATTTCGCGTCGGCCGGGATATACGGCTTCATGGCGCTCGGTGTTGCATCTTTTGCCATACAAAGTTCCTTAGTCTTGTAAAATAAACAGCCCGGATCTAAGTAACCCTCGGGAAATTAGTGTGAATTTATGACGAACAGAAGCGGATGCTATGCAAGGCGCTCACTGCGACGCAGTGCGAGCACTGCTAGCAGTGAGCAAGCCTCGTCGGCCACCTTGCAGAGCGCCGGTTATGGAAGTCAGAAATCACAATAATTTATTGGGGGTTACTTAGGCCCGGGCTATTTTCTTGAAGCCGTGACTATCGCACAGGCGCGTTTCGATGAAAAGGTTTTTTGCTCCCCGTCCCGGCGCCTTGCCCGCACGGGAAGCGCCGCCGCATTGGTCTATAATCGCTGCCACCGTGCCCTGCACGCTCACGTGAGACTGCCTTGACTGCCAAACGATCCGGATTCCCCTGGCCTTCCCGCCGCGCCACCGTGCGCGCCATCATCCTCGCCGGCGGCGCCGCGCTGGCCGCCGCCGTGCTGCTGGCAGCCTGGCTGTTCCTGTACGTGCGCCCCCGCCTGCCCGAACTGGGCGTCATCACCGATTACCAGCCGAAGATCCCGCTGCGCGTGTACACGGCCGACAATGTGCTGATCGGCGAGTTCGGCGAAGAGCACCGCGACTTCGTGCCGATTGCGCAAGTGCCGGAAATGATGAAAAAAGCCCTGCTGGCCATCGAGGACAGCCGCTTCTACGAACACCACGGCATCGACTTCGTGCGCGCCGGCGGCGCCGTACTGTCGAACCTGCGCCATGGCTTCGGCCACGGCGGCGGCTCCACCATCACCATGCAGGTGGCGCGCAATTTCTTCCTGACGCGCGAAAAAGTCGCCTCGCGCAAGCTCAATGAAATCATGCTGGCCCTGAAGATCGAGGCGGCCTTGTCGAAAGAGCAGATTCTCGAGCTGTACATGAACCAGATGTACCTGGGCCAGCGCTCGTTCGGCTTCGGCAGCGCCGCGCAGACGTATTTCGGCAAGCCCTTGTCCGAACTGTCGATCGCGGAAATGGCCATGCTCGCGGGCCTGCCGCAAAACCCCTCGCGCCACAACCCGATCAGCAATCCGAAAAAGGCGCACGCGCGCCAGCAACTGGTGTTGAAACGCATGCGCGAACTCGATTACATCAGCGAAGGCCAGTACCGGCAGGCGCTGGCGCAGCCGCTGCATGTCAATACGCGCGGCAAGCAGGGTTTCGACACGCACGCCGAATACGTGGCCGAACTGGCGCGCCAGGCCGTGTTTGCGCAGTTCAAGGAAGACAGCTATACCAAGGGCATCAGCGTCTACACGACGATCCTGAAGGCGGACCAGGATGCGGCCTACGCCTCGACGCGCCGCAACGTCATCGCCTACGACCAGCGCCACGGTTACCGCGGCCCGGAAACCTTCATCGACATGCCGGCTGACGCAGAACAGCGCGACGACGCCATCGATGCTGCACTGCAAAAACGCCCGGACAGCGACGGCCTGATCGCCGCCGTCGTCACGGAAGTCGCCAGCGGCAAGGTGGTGGCCGACACGGGCGACGGCGACGCCAAGGCCATCACGGGCGACGGCTTGCGCTTTGCCGCCCCTGCCCTGTCCGCCAAGGCAAGCGCCGGCATCAAGCTGCGCCCGGGCGCCGTGATCCGCATCAGCCAGGACGCCAAGGGCAACTGGGCCATCACGCAAGTGCCGCTGGTGGCCGCCGCCTTCGTTTCGCTCGATGCGGACACGGGCGCCTATCACGCCATGGTGGGCGGCTTCGACTACAACCTGCAAAAGTTCAACCACGTCACGCAGGCGTGGCGCCAGCCCGGTTCGGCCATGAAGCCCTTCGTGTATTCGGCGGCGCTGGAAAAAGGCTTTTCGCCGGCCACCCTGATCAACGACGTCCCCCTGGAAATGCAGGCGGGCGGCAAGGTGTGGGCGCCGCAGAATGACGATTTCAAGTTCGACGGCCCCATCACCATGCGCTACGCGCTGGCGCAATCGAAGAACGTGGCCTCGGTGCGCATCCTGCGTGCCTTGGGCGTGCCGTACACGCACGACTTTATGGAAAAATTCGGCTTCGACCCGGCACGCCAGCCGAACAATCTCACCATGGCGCTGGGCACGGGTTCCGTCACGCCCGTGCAGATGGCGGGCGCCTACGCCCTGTTCGCCAATGGCGGCCACCAGGTGGAACCGTACCTGATAGACCGCATCATCGACGCCAAGGGCACCATCCTGATGCAGACCAAGCCGCCCGCGCCGAACGACGACAAGACCCTGGCGCTGGACCCGCGCAACGCCTTCGTCATGGACAGCATGCTGCGCGAAGTGGCGCGCACGGGCACGGGCGCGGCGGCGACGAAAAAACTGGGCCGCACTGACATCGCCGGCAAGACGGGCACCACCAGCGACGCCGTCGATGGCTGGTTCGCCGGCTACGGCGGCGGCATCGTGGCGGTGGCATGGATGGGCTATGACGAACCCAAATCGCTGGGCGGACGCGAATTCGGTTCGACCCTGGCCATGCCGATCTGGATCGACTACATGCGCACTGCCCTGGCGACGCGCCCGCAAATCACGCGCGCCGTGCCGGCGGGCCTGAGCCAGGTCGACGGCGAATGGCTGTACGATGAATTCATCGACATGAATGGCGTGAAAACGCTGGACATGGACGTGGAGACGCCGACGGATCCGGCGGCGCTGCCGGAAACGCTGCCGCCGGAAACCACGAACTGACGCAGCTATCTTGTCGGATGACGCTTCGCTAATCCGACCTGCCTCTTACTGCATCAATCACCAGTATCTTGTCGGATTACGCTTCGCTAATCCGACCTACCTATTACTACATCAATTACCAGTCGTAGGTCGGGTTAGCCGGGAAGGCGTAACCCGACAAGTACCGCCGGGGTTTACACGGTATCTTGTCGGATTACGCTTCGCTAATCCGACCTGCCTCTTACTGCATCGATCACCAGTCGTAGGTCGGGTTAGCCAGGACGGCGTAACCCGACAAGTACCGCCGGGGTTTACACGGTATCTTGTCGGATTACGCTTCGCTAATCCGACCTACCTATTACTACCTCAATTACCAGTCGTAGGTCGGGTTAGCCGGGACGGCGTAACCCGACAAGTGCCGCCGGGTTTACACGGTATCTTGTCGGATTACGCTTCGCTAATCCGACCTACCTCTTACTGCATCGATCACCAGTCGTAGGTCGGGTTAGCCGGGACGGCGTAACCCGACAAGTGCCGCCGAGGTTTACGCGGCGGTCATGCTCAAATATCCGCGCACCGTGCCGACCACGCTGTCGGCGAAATCGTCGACATGGACCTTCGCGGCGCGGTACTTCCAGCGTTTCACGTACCAGTCCTGGAACAGGGCCAGGCAGTGCGCCGCCAGCAAGGTGGGATCGCCCTGCGGCTTCGGCGCGATTTCGGCGATGGTGGCGGCGATCAGGGTCTGCACGTAGAGTTCGGAATTTTTAGCCATGCTGCGCTGCTCCACCTGCAGCACGCGCGAATCCATGAAGACGAAATAAAACCACGGCTGCAGCACTTCGGACAGGTAGATCGACGAGCGTATCATCGCCTCCAGGCGGTCCAGCGGCGACTTCACGTCAACGAACAGCAGCGGCAAGGCTTGCGTGGCGTGGCGCACCACGTCCTCGATCATTTCCGCCAATTGATCCTTGCTGGTGATGTAGCCATACAGGCCACCCATCGACAACCCCGTCTCGCGGCACAGGTCGCGCAAGCTCATGGCGCGGAAGCCCACGTCATTGGCCAGGCGGAAGGTGGCGACGAAGATGCGTTCGAGATTTTCCAGCGCCGGCTTGCGGCGCTTGACGCCGATGCGCTCCGCGTGGCGGTCAAGAATATATTCCCAGATGTTTTCGCCATTTAAGGGCGTCATCTGCTGAAACTGTTCAAAATTAAAATGGGTCGACAAGTGCATTCCCAAGTAACGGTGTATGAGCAATGTAAGACAGCACCTGGGCGGCGCTGCAAGACGGCGGGACGGCTGATGCGGGGCCGATTATAGCTCAGGAAAACAACTATTTGACCTTTCAACTATGCAATGGGTACATACGCAACGCCAAATTCCCACAGTTATTGCGCTGCATCATGCAATTCAAATGCAATTTAAATCCAGCGGTGCTACATTCAAAAAACCGAGCGCTCGCTATATTTAATGCATCGATAGAATGTGAAGGAGCACGCGGTTCATCGCTACAGCATCGACATTTCCATATTATTCAAATAACGGAGACAAAATGAAGACTCGCTTTTGGCAACTGCTATCCACCCTTCTGCTTTCCCTCGCCATCCTGCCCGGCAGCGCCAGCGCCGCCGGCTACACGCAAACGAAGTACCCTATCGTGCTCGTGCACGGCTTGTTCGGCTTCGACAAGCTGGGGCCCGTCGACTATTTCTATGGCGTGTCCGACGCCCTGCGCAGCGGCGGCGCGCAAGTGTATGTGACCACCGTGTCGGCCGCCAACAGCACGGAAGTGCGCGGCGAGCAGCTGCTGTCGCAGGTGCGGCAGATCCTCGCCGCCACCGGTGCGGCCAAGGTCAATTTGATCGGCCACAGCCACGGCGGCCCCACGGCCCGCTATGTCGCTTCCGTGCGCCCCGACCTGGTGGCGTCCGTCACCAGCGTGGCCGGCGTCAACAAGGGTTCCAAGGTGGCCGATATCCTCAGCGGCGCCATTCCCAACACCAGCGGCGCGCTGGGCAATGCGCTCGCTTCCCTGATCGGCATTTTGTCGGGCAACAAGGGCTTGCCGCAAAACGCGGGCGCCTCGCTCGCCTCCCTGTCCACGGCCGGTTCGCTGGCCTTCAACAGCCGCCATCCGCAAGGCGTGCCCACCTCCGCCTGCGGCGAAGGCGCCTACCAGGTGCAGGGCGTGCACTACTTTTCGTGGAGCGGCGCGCAACCGTACACGAACGTGCTCGACGTGGGCGACCCGGCGCTGGCGGCCATCAGCCTCGCCTTCGGCGGCGCCAAGAACGATGGCCTGGTCAGCAGCTGCTCCAGCCACCTGGGCAAGGTGATCCGCGACGACTACGCCATGAACCACCTCGATGAAGTCAACCAGTTCGTCGGCATCGTCAACCTGTTCGAGACGAACCCCGTCACCGTCTTCCGCCAGCAAGCCAACCGCCTGCAAGGCCTGGGACTGTAAGGAGGCTGCGATGCGCACGAACGCGAGATGGCTCATCGGCGGCAGCCTGGCGGCCCTGGTCCTGTATCTGGCATTGCGGCCGGGCGAACCGCCCGCCCCGCCGCCGGAGAAGGCGGAACCGGACCTGTTCGCGTTCGTGCGCTCGATGGAAGGCACGCGGCCCGACGGCAACGTGACGGTGGCCGCCGGCGACAAGCTGGTGGTCGACGCGGAACTGGGCCACCTGTTCGACTACTACCTGGCGGGCCTCGGTGAAAAACCGCTGGCCGCCATCCGCGGCCAGATCGAGGCGGAACTGGACCGGCGCCTGGCGCCCGTCCCCGCCCGCGAAGCCAAGCGCCTGCTGGGCGCGTACCTGGCCTACAAGCAGGCGCTGGCCGGCGCGGAACAGGCCTTGCCGGCGCAGGCCGATCCCGCCGTGGCGGCGCGCGCGCGCCTGCAAACGATGCGCGCCCTGCGCGGCAATTATTTTACGGCCGAAGAAAGCGCGGGCCTGTTCGGCGCCAGCGACGCGTATGACGACGACGCCGTGGCGCGCATGGCGATCCTCGGCGATACCTCGCTCGATGAAGCCCAGCGCCAGGCGCAATTGACGGCGCTGGACCAGAAAATGCCGCCCGCCCAGCGCGCCGCGCGCGACGCACCCGTCAGGGTGGCGCAGCTGGACGCCTCGGTGAAGGCGTTGCGGGCCCAGGGCGGCGGCGAGAATGAAGTCTACCGCCTGCGCGCCAGCACCTTCACGCCGGCGGCGGCGGCGCGCCTGGCGGAACTGGACCGCGAAGAATCGCAGTGGCAGCAGCGCATCATCGCGTATCAGGCGCAGAAGGCGCGGCAGGCCAGCCTGCCCGGCGGCGCGCAGGATGCGGCAGCCCTGCAGCAGCTGCGCGACGCCAGTTTCACGCCGGAGGAACAGCGCCGGCTGGGCGCCTACGAACAGGCGCCGCCGGCCACGCCTTAGACAACAAAACGGCCGCGCGAGGCGACCGTCCGGTAGCGCATGCTGGCGCCGTCAATCCGTCAAAACACTTCCCACTCGTCGTCGCGCGGCGCGCTCTGGCGCGAGGATGGCACGGCGTGCAGGGCCGGGCGGCCAGAGTTGGGGCGTGATGCGGGACGCGGTGCAGGACGCTGCGGTGCCGCGCTGGCCACCGCGGCGCGCGGCGCGGCAGGCTTCGCGCGCGCGGCCGGCGCCTGCGCGCCATCGAGCTTGAAGACGCTGACCACCTGGGCCAGCTGGCCCGATTGCTCCTGCAGCGATTCGGCCGCGGCGGCCGCCTCTTCCACCAGGGCCGCGTTTTGCTGCGTCACCTGGTCCATCTGGCCGATGGCCTGGTTGATCTGGTCGATGCCCGAGCTTTGCTCCTGCGTAGCCAGGCTGATTTCCGCCATGATGTCCGTCACGCGCTGCACGCTGGCGACGATTTCGGCCATCGTGCTGCCCGCCTCTGCCACCAGCTTGCTGCCCGTGTCGACGGCCACCACGGAGTCGCCGATCAGGGTCTTGATTTCCTTCGCTGCGCCAGCGGATCTTTGGGCAAGATTACGCACCTCGGTCGCCACCACGGCAAAGCCGCGCCCCTGCTCGCCCGCGCGCGCCGCTTCCACGGCCGCATTCAGGGCCAGGATATTCGTCTGGAAGGCGATGCCGTCGATGACGGAAATGATGTCGACGATCTTGCGCGACGAGTCGTTGATGGCGTCCATGGTTTCGACCACCTTGCCCACCACGGCGCCGCCCTTCACGGCCACGCCCGAGGCGGAGAGCGCCAGCTGGTTGGCTTGCTGGGCGTTGTCGGCGTTTTGCCGCACGGTGGACGTCAGTTCTTCCATCGACGAGGCCGTCTCTTCCAGCGAACTGGCCTGCTCTTCCGTGCGCGAGGACAGGTCCAGGTTGCCGCTGGCAATTTCCGACGAGGCCGTGGCAATCGTCTCCGTGCCGCCACGCACCTGGCCGACGATGTTGACCAGGCTGGAATTCATGTCTTTCAGCGCCTGCAGCAGCTGGCCCGTTTCTTCCGTCGTGTGCACCTCGATCCGGCTCGTCAGGTCGCCCGAGGCCACCGTTTGCGCCACTTTCACGGCCGAATTGATCGGCTGCGTGATGGCCCGCGTGATGTAGGCGGCGCAGCCCATGCCCAGCGCGGAGGCCAGCAAACCGAGGATGACCATCAGGCTTTCCGAGCGGATCACGGCCGCGCTGCCTTCCTTGACGCTGGCATCGGCCACGCCGTTATTGAGCTTGATGATCTCGTTGAGCGTGGCTTCGGCCTTGCCGAACAGCGCGCGCGAATCCAGGTACTGCTTGTAGAACGCCACGAACAGCTCTTTCTGCCGCTGCTCGTCACGGTTGTCGGCCAGCTGGCGCAGGATGGCGCGCACCTTGTCGTCGTCCGCCTTCCAGGCTGTCCACTCGCCCTGAAAGCGCTGCCACAGCACGGCTTCCTCGGGAGTTTGCGGCAGCGGCTCGTACAGCTTGCGGCCCGCCTCGATATTCGTCCAGGCCTTGGTGCGCAGCTGCAGCGCTTCCGCGAACTTGTCCTGTGCCTGGTAATTGTTTTCATAGATGGCGGCCGTCAGGGTGGCGGCGGCGACGGCCGTCTGGCCTTCGCTGATCATCATCAGGCCCTGGATCGACGGCAGGCGCACCACGCCGATCTCATTGACGGCGGTGCCCACGGTGGCGATGCCCGTATAGCCGCTGATGCCCACCACCAGCAAGGCCACCATCATCACGGCGACGAGCGTCGCCAGCTTCCATTTGATCAGTAAATTCTTAAACATGGCTAGGTCCTTTATAAAGTCACGACGACTGCTGGCGAAGTTGGGGCTGGCATGTTCGAGTAAAACAGCTGACACTTGTATAAAGGTGGCGGGGATAGGGCGTACGCTTCGTTACAATTGGCGAGATTTCGTAAGTGGAAGCATAGTGGAAAATACGCTCGCTGGCTGCTACATACTTGATACAAAACAAGATTTCTTTCTTTACTGTGGCGCATATTGCACAGGGGACAGAAAAAACGGCCTGGCGCCCCGCTTTGGTGCAAAAAATCTCCATAGGCCACTATTGGCTACGCAGTTGATAGTCGTATAAGATGAGCAACAAGCAAACAACGGGCAGACCATGGCTTATCCTATCGAACACAAACTGGTGATCGGGGTCGCATCCAGCGCCCTGTTCGACCTGGCCGAATCGCATCAGGTCTACCTCGACAACGGCCCCGAGGAGTACCGCAAGTACCAGGAAGCGCATATCGACACGGTTCTGCCGCGCGGCGTGGCCTTCCCCTTCATCCGCCGCTTCCTGAACATCAACAAGCACTATCCGCGCCAGTCGCCCGTGGAAGTGGTGCTGTTTTCGCGCAATTCGCCGGAAACGGGCTTGCGCGTGATGCATTCCATCGCCCACTACGGCCTGGACATCTCGCGCGCCGCCTTCATGACGGGCAAGTCGCCCTACCCTTACCTGCCCGCCTTCAACGCCTCGCTCTTTCTCAGCGCGAATGAAGACGACGTGCGCAGCGCGCTGGCCTGCGACTATCCGGCCGGCCTGGTGCTGCCATCGCGCACGGAAGACGACGAAAGCGACGAGGAATTGCGCGTGGCCTTCGATTTCGACGGCGTGATCGCCGACGACGAGGCGGAAACCGTGTTCAAGCGCAACAATGACGTCGATGAATTCCACGCCCATGAAACCCTGAACGTCGGCACGCCGCACCGCCCCGGCCCGCTGGCCGGCTTGTTCCAGAAGCTGGCTACCATGCAGCGCCTGGAAGAAAAGGCGCAGCGGCGCGACCCCGGCTACAAGAAAATCCTGCGCATCGCCATCATCACGGCGCGCAACGCGCCCTCGCACGAACGGGTCGTTACGACCCTGAAAAGCTGGGGCGTGGCGGCCGACGAAACGTTTTTCCTCGGCGGCATGGACAAGTCGCGCGTGCTGTCCGTGTTCAAGCCGCATATCTTCTTCGACGACCAGTTGAGCCACCTGAAATCAGCGGGCGGAACCATCCCGATGGTGCATGTCCCGTTCGGGATTGCAAATATGCGTGCGGGCGATGGTCTATAATCCTGCCTGTCAGCGCCGTCACTGGCGGCGCGGCGCGCATCACAGCTGTCCCACTCAACTGCCTCTGCCACTAGTGTCATCGCCTGCATGTCCTTAGACTTAACGAAAGCCCTCCCCAAGCCCGGCAACCGCTATGCGCTGCCCGCCCTGTATGGTTCATCCGACGCCTATGCCCTGGCGCTGGCCGCTTTGGCCTTGAAAGCGCGGGGCCAGATGCTGGCCGTGGTGGTGGCGCAGGCCAGCGACGGCCAGCGCCTGCTCGATGAAATCCCGTGGTTTGGCGGCAAGGAACTGCGCTGCCATCTGCTGCCGGACTGGGAAACCCTGCCCTACGACGCCTTTTCGCCGCACCAGGACCTGGTTTCCGAGCGCCTGGCCACCCTGCACGAAATCCAGACGCGCCAATGCGACGTGCTGATCGTGCCGGCCACCACGGCGCTGGTGCGCCTGGCGCCGCCGTCGTTCCTGGCCGCCTACACCTTCTTCTTCAAGAAGGGCGAAAAGCTCGACGAGGCGCGACTGAAGTCGCAGCTGACGCTGGCCGGCTACAACCATGTGTCGCAAGTGATGTCGCCCGGCGAATACTCGGTGCGCGGCGGCCTGCTCGACCTGTTCCCCATGGGATCGGCCCTGCCCTACCGGCTGGACCTGTTCGGCGACACCATCGAAACCATCCGCACCTTCGACGCCGACACCCAGCGCTCGCTGTATCCCGTGCACGAAGTGCGGCTGCTGCCGGGGCGCGAATTTCCCATGGACGAAGCAGCGCGCACCACCTTCCGCAACCGCTGGCGCGAACAGTTCGAGGGCGACCCGTCGCGCTCCGTCGTCTACAAGGACATCAGCAGCGGGATCGCCTCGGCCGGCATCGAATACTATCTGCCCCTGTTCTTCGAACAGACGGCGACCCTGTTCGACTATCTGCCGCCCGACGCCTCGCTGGCCCTGGTGGGCGAGATCGACGCCGCCATCGGCCGCTTCTGGACGGACACGCAGTCGCGTTACCGCTTCCTGAAGGCGGACCGCGAGCGGCCGATCCTGCCGCCCGAAGCGCTGTTCCTGTCCGACGAGCAGTTCTTCGGCCTGGCCAAGCCGTATCCGCGCCTGGCGATCGCCAAATCGAACGATGCGCTGGCCTCCGAACTGTCGGCGCCGATTCCCAACATCGCCGTCAACCGCCGCGCCGACGACCCGCTGGCCAACCTGCGCAGCTACCTGCTGCAAGCGGGCCGCCGCGTGATGATCTGCGCCGAATCGAACGGCCGCCGCGAAACCCTGCAACAGTACTTCGCCGAATACGACCTGCACCTGACACCGGTGGAAGGCAGCGACGGCTTTTTGCAGTCCGACGCCAAGCTGATGCTGGGCGTGGCGCCGCTGCACGCGGGCTTCGAGCTGTTCACGCCGGAAGGAAATCTATCCTTCATCACCGAGACGGAGCTGTATGCCGGTTCCGGCCGCCGCGTCGGCACCAAGAAACAGGAAGGCGTGACGCAGGTCGAGTCGATGGTGCGCGACCTGTCCGAGCTGAAAATCGGCGACCCCGTGGTGCACATCAACCACGGCATCGGGCGCTACATGGGCCTGACCAGCATGGACCTGGGCGAAGGCGAGACGGAATTTTTGCACCTCGAGTACGCGAAGGACACCAAGCTGTACGTGCCGGTGTCGCAGCTGCATGTGATCTCGCGCTATTCGGGCGCCTCGCCGGAAGACGCGCCGCTGCATTCGCTGGGCTCGGGCCAGTGGGAAAAGGCAAAGAAGCGCGCCGCCGAACAGGTGCGCGACACGGCCGCCGAACTGCTCAACCTGTACGCGCGCCGCGCGCTGCGCCAGGGCCACTCGTTCGAATTCTCGTCGCACGACTACCAGCGCTTCGCCGACAGCTTCGGCTTCGACGAGACGCCGGACCAGGCCGAGGCCATCCACAACGTCATCAAGGACATGACGTCCGGTAAGCCGATGGACCGGCTCGTGTGCGGCGACGTCGGCTTCGGCAAGACGGAAGTGGCGCTGCGCGCCGCCTTCATCGCCGTCATGGGCGGCAAGCAGGTAGCGATATTGGCGCCCACCACCCTGCTGGCCGAGCAGCATGCGCAAACCTTCGCCGACCGTTTCGCCGACTGGCCCGTGCGCATCGCGGAACTGTCGCGCTTCCGCACCGGCAGGGAGATCACGCAGGCGTTCAAGGGCATGGCCGACGGCACCATCGACATCGTCATCGGCACACATAAACTGCTGTCGGACGACGTGAAATTCACGCGTCTGGGCCTCGTCATCATCGACGAGGAACACCGGTTCGGCGTGCGCCAGAAGGAAGCATTGAAAGCCTTGCGCGCGGAAGTGGACGTGCTGACCCTGACGGCCACGCCGATTCCGCGTACCCTGGGCATGGCGCTGGAAGGCTTGCGCGACTTTTCCATCATCGCCACGGCACCGCAAAAGCGCCTGGCCATCAAGACGTTTGTCCGCAGCGAGGGCGAAGCCATCATCCGCGAAGCCTGTTTGCGCGAACTCAAGCGCGGTGGCCAGATCTACTTCCTGCACAACGAGGTGGAAACCATCCAGAACCGCCTGGCCATGCTGACGGAACTGCTGCCCGAGGCGCGCATCGCCGTGGCGCACGGCCAGATGCACGAGCGCGACCTGGAAAAGGTCATGCGCGACTTCGTCGCCCAGCGCTTCAATATTCTGCTGTGCACGACGATCATCGAGACGGGCATCGACGTGCCGACGGCGAACACCATCATCATGCACCGCGCCGACAAGTTCGGCCTGGCGCAGCTGCACCAGCTGCGCGGCCGCGTGGGCCGCTCGCATCACCAGGCCTACGCCTACCTGCTGGTGCACGACGTGCAGGGTCTGACTAAACTGGCGCAGCGCCGCCTGGACGCCATCCAGCAGATGGAAGAACTGGGCAGCGGCTTTTACCTGGCCATGCACGACCTGGAAATCCGCGGCGCCGGCGAGGTGCTGGGCGAGAGCCAGTCGGGCGAGATGACGGAAATCGGCTTCCAGCTGTACTCGGACATGCTCAACGAAGCCGTGCGCTCGCTGAAGGCCGGCAAGGAGCCGGACCTGGCAGCACCGCTGGCCTCGACCACCGAGATCAACCTGCACGTGCCGGCCCTGCTGCCGGCGGACTTCTGCGGCGACGTGCACGAACGCCTGTCGATCTACAAGCGCCTGGCCAACTGCGCCACGCAAGAGAAGATCGACGATATCCAGGAAGAGCTGATCGACCGCTTCGGCAAGCTGCCCGACGCCGTCAAGGCCCTGGTCGAAACGCACCGATTGCGCATCGCGGCGAAAACCGTGGGCATCGTCAAGATCGACGTGCATGGCGAGGCGGCCACGCTGCAATTCATGGCCAAGCCGCCCATCGACCCGATGCGCATCATCGGCTTGATCCAGAAGAACCGCCATATCAAGCTGCATGGCCAGGACAAGCTGAAAATCACGGCCGCCATGCCCGACCTGGCCGCGCGCGTGACGCAGATCAAGACCACCATCAAGCAATTGACGGTGTAGATTATTCCCATCTTTTATGCAGGCCTGACCCATGACCAATACCAAGACCATCACCATGAATCTGATCCTGCAGGGCCTGGACGGCGATAGCGCGCGCCTCGAACGCATCGCCGCGCTGGCCGCGCCCACGTCCATCACGCGCCTCGGTCCGAATGCCGTGCGCTGCGAACAGATCGCCTATTCGCCCGCGCTGCGCCCCACCATCGAAGTGGCGGCCCAGGCGGCGCAGCTGGACGCCACCTACATGATGGGACAGCGCGAACTCAGTGAGTTCAAGCTCGTGGCGATGGACATGGATTCGACCCTGATCACCATCGAGTGCATCGATGAAATCGCCGACATGCAGGGCCTCAAACCGCAAGTGGCGGCCATCACGGAGGCAGCCATGCGCGGCGAACTCGATTTCGCGGCCAGCCTGAAGCAGCGCGTGGCCCTGCTCGAGGGCCTCGATGCGTCGGCCCTGCAGCGCGTCTACGACGAGCGCCTGAAACTGTCGCCGGGCGCGGAAACCATGCTGGCGGCCGTGCGCAAGGCTGGCCTGAAGACCCTGCTGGTCTCGGGCGGCTTTACCTTCTTCACCGAGCGCCTGAAACAGCGCCTGGGCCTCGACTACACGCACGCGAACGAACTGGAAATCGTCGACGGCAAGCTGACGGGCAAAGTGTTAGGGGGCATCGTCGACGCCGAGGAAAAGCAGCGCACGGTGGAGCGCGTGTGCGCGGAGATGGGGATTGCGCCATCGCAGGCCATCGTCATGGGCGACGGCGCCAACGACTTGAAAATGATGGGCATCGCCGGCCTGTCCGTGGCATTCCGCGCCAAGCCCGTGGTGCGCTCGCAGGCGGACGTGGCGCTGAACTTTGTGGGACTCGACGGCTTGCTCAACGTCTTGACCTGAGCCGGTGCCAGGCGGTGCGCGCACGGTTGCATAAGTTTGCTATATTGCAAACTTGTGATCATCCCGCCAGCCCACCGTGAAAGAACACCGCATGCCGCCACCGCTGCCAGAAGAAATACGACGCCACCTGGATGTGTTCGTCGCCGCCGCGCAAACGGCCTTCGGCGCCGACCTGGCCGCCGCCGTGCTGTTTGGCTCGGCCGCCGACGGCCAGTTGCGCGCCACGTCCGACGTCAACCTGCTGTTGCTGCTCAAGCGCTTTACGCCGCCGGCGGCCGATGCGCTGCGCGCTCCCTTGCGCCTGGCGCACGCCGCCATCGACTTGCAGGTGATGTTCCTGCTCGAGAGCGAATTGACGCAGGCCGCCGATGCCTTCGCCGTGAAATTCGCCGACATCATCGCGCGCCACCGCGTCTTGCTGGGCAATGATCCTTTCGCCAGCCTGCACACCAGCCGCGATGCCGTGCTGCGCCGGCTGCGGCAAGTGCTGCTGAACCAGCAGGTGCGCATGCGCGAACGGTATATGCTCCTGAGCCTGAATGAAGAACAGCTGGCCGGCGCCATCGCCGACGCCGCCGCCCCCCTGCGCTCGGCCGCCGCCTCGCTGGCGCAGCTGGAGGATAAACCTGCGCAATCCGGCAAGCAGGCGCTCGAAGCGTTTGTCGACCAGCTGGGCGAACCGTCGCTGCACGCAGCCCTGCAAGCCATGTCGGCGGCGCGCGAAACGGCGCGCCTGGCGCCCGGGCAAGCGCTGCCCGCCTTCACAAGCCTGATGACGATTACCGAACGCTTGCGCGAACACGCGGAGCAGATGCGGTGAACGGTCTCAATCCCTTTGACTGGAGCGGGCCGTGGTTCCTGCTGGCCTATCTGATCTTCGGCGCGCTCGTGTACTACGGCGTGCGCGAGCTGCTGATCCGCCAGGAAGTGCGCAATCCGCATGCCCAGCTGACACTCGCCGACGATCCCTACCGCATCGCCTTCTTGCGCGGCGGCGCGCTCGAAGCCGTGAAGATCGCCGCCATCGTGCTGGTCGACCGCGGCTTGCTGCGCGCCGATGGCCCGCTGCTGGAAACGGCCAGCGCCGACAGCCTGCGCTTCGCCAGCCACGACATCGAACGCGATGTGCTGCGGCTGTACCTGGGCCGCCAGGGCCATAGCAAGGAACTGGCCGTGCAGGCCGGGATGCTGCCATCGTGCCGCGCCTACCAGGAGACCTTGACGCAGCAGGAATTGCTGGTCGGCCCGCCGCTGCTGCGCCGGCGCGAACGCATCACCTGGGCCGCGCACTGGCTGCTGGTGACGGTGGCCGGCATCAAGGCCGTCATCGCCATCAGCCGCCAGCACTACAACCTGCTGTTCCTGGCGCTGCTGCTGGCGATTTTTCTCCTCATGCTGCGCGGCTTACGCACCCAGGCGACCAGCTGGAGCGCGCAGCGGCTGCTGACCGACTTGCGCATGCTGTTTGGCCGGCTGAACATGCGCTCGGCGCGCCTGCAGGCGGGCAGCAGCAGCGCGGACATGGCACTGCTGGCCGCCATCTTCGGCATCGGCGCCCTGCCCTTGTCCGTGTACGCGTATGTCGCCGAGCTGTACCCGGCGCCCCGGCACAGTTCGGGCGGCGACTCCTCGTCCGGCGGCACGGGCGACTCGGGCGGCTCCTCATCGGGCGACGGCGGCGGTGATGGCGGCGGCAGCGGCTGCGGCGGTTGCGGCGGTGGCGGCGGCTGTGGCAGTTAGCCAGGCAAGCGCGCGCGACCGCGTCGGCTTGGGCTGGCGCGGCGAACTGGCCGCCGGCATCCTGTCCCACCTGGCGCGGATCGACGTGCTGGAAGTGATCGCCGACGATTATTACCATGCCTCGCGCGCCGCCATCGCCGCCCTGCGCAGCCTGGCGCGCCAGGTGCCCGTCAGCCTGCACGGCGTCGGCATGGGGCTGGCCTCGACGATACCCGCCGACCCGCGCCGCCTGCAGGCGATGGCGCGCCTGATGAAGGAGGTACAGGCGGAATCGTGGTCCGAACACCTGAGCTTTGTGCGCGCCGGCGGCGTGGAAATCGGCCACCTGGCGGCGCCGCCGCGCACGCCGCACAGCGCCGCCGGCGCCATCGCCAATATCGCGCTGGCCACGCGCATCGTCGGCAGCGCGCCGCTGATGGAAAACATCGCCACCCTGGTGCAGCCGCCCGCCAGCACGCTGGACGAAGCCGCATGGCTGGCGCAGATCATCCATGGCGCGCAAGTGCCGCTGCTGCTGGACCTGCACAACCTGTATGCGAACGCCGTCAATGCTGGCGCGGCGCCGGAGCAAATGCTGCTGCGCCTGCCCCTGGACAGGGTGGGCGCCGTGCATCTGAGCGGCGGCCACTGGATAGCTGCGCCTGGCGGCGGCCAGCGCCTGCTGGACGACCATCTGCACGACGTGCCGCCCGCCGTTTTCGACCTGTTGACCCAGCTGGCGCGCCATGCGCCCCAGCCCTTGACGGTGATCGTCGAACGCGACGGCAATTACCCGTCGTTCGACCACGTGCTGGGCCAGCTGGAATTGGCGCGCGCGGCCTTGCGCGCGGGGCGCAACGCATGAGTTCCCCCGCACTGGAAACCTACCTGGCCAGGCTGTACACGGACGACGCCGTGCGTGATGCCTTCCTGCTGGAACCCCGCGCGCAAGCCTTGCTGCATGGCTTGTCGCAGCAGGAAGCGGAGGCGATGGCGGCGATGGACCGCGTCGGCCTGCAGATGGCGGCGGCCAGCTATCGCGCCAAGCGGGCCGGGCGCGCCGAACACGGCCCCCGGACTACTCCGCTGCAACCCTGGTGGCGCCGGCTGCTGGCTGCCTGGATCTGACCGCCTACATCTGCCACAGCCGCAGCGGCAGCAAGCCCCACCAGGCCAGCACCAGCAGCAGTTGCAAGGCCGCCAGCAAGGCCACCCAATCCCATTTCGCCCACGAGCCCGCCTCGGCTAGCGTGCCGCGGCTGCGCCAGCAGCGGGCCAGGCCGAATGCCGTGGCCAGCGGCAGCGCGCCCGTGACCAGCGCCAGCAGCACGCTGGCGATGGTCACGTCGCCCAGGCGCAGGTAGGACTGGAAATAGAAAAACGGCAGCGGCAAAAGCAGCGCCAGCAGCGACAGCAGGGGCGCGAACAGATGGTCGCCCCGTCCCAGACGGCGCAGCGCGGCGCGCCAGACGCCCACCACGAGCACGTACAGCAAGCCGGCAGCCCCCAGGGCCAGGCTGCCCCACAGCACCAGCATGCGCAGCATCGACGCGCGCTCATAGCTGCGCAAGCCGTCGCTGAGCACATGCTTGCCATCTTCCTGCATCAGCACGTGCGACGCGGTGCTGCGGTCGCTGGCGCGGAACAGCAAGCCGCCCACCGGTTCCAGTTCCTTCGGTTCGCCCTGGAACGGGATCAGGAACAGCGATTCGCCATCCCATTTGAGGCGCGTAAAGCCGAAGACGGCATCGACCCAGGCCATGCTGGCCATGGCGCTGGGCGACGGCACGTAGACGCCCTGCCAGTTTTCCACCGTGGGCGCGGGCGTGCCCTGCGGGGCCGGCGCGCGCAGCGGCAGTTCCAGATCGCGCAGCAGCAGGCGGTTGAAGCGCTCATAGTCGGCCCGCTCCGCATCCGTGTTGAAGGCCACGAAGAAGGCGCTGTCCTGCTCCGGATAGATGCACAGCATGGCGCGGAAACCCACGGCCGTGCCAGGGTGGCAGGCGCCCACCACATTGTGGCGGTCGCGCACGGCCAGCGCCAGGCCGTGGCCCGTCGCCAGGCCCGCCTGCGCCGCATCGGTGCCGGCCGGCTCCGACAAGGCGCCCATCAGGGCCAGGTCGATGAACTGCGTACCCTGCAGCTTGCCGTCGCCCATCAGGAACTGCGCCAGCTTGCCCATGTCGGCCGCCGTGGTGGTAAATTGCGCGGCCGGACGCAGATACTGGGGCACGGCCGGCTGCGGCACGCCATGCTCGAAATAACCCATGGCCAGGCGCGGATCAGCCTGCGCGCCTGTCTGGCTGACAAAAGCAAACGTGCTGTCCGCCATGCCCAGCGGCTGCAGCAGCTGCGCGTCGAGGTAGCGCTCATACGGCTGGCCCGTGACTCGCTCGATCACCATGCCCAGCAAGCCATAGCCCATGTTCGAGTAGGCGTAGCGGCTGCCGGGCCGCGTGCGCACGCGCAGCAGATTGCCGCCGCCGTCAAAAGCGGCGGCCAACGGCGTGTCCGGCGCCGGTTTCAGGCTGAAGGCCTGCCAGAAGCGCACATTATCGAGGCCGGCCGTATGCGCCAGCAGGTGGCGGATGCGCACGGGATCGCTGGCCAGCCACGGGTTTCTCAGCGCCAGATCGGGCAGCACCTGCCGCAGGGGCGTGTCAAGCGTGAGCTTGTCTTCGCTAATCAGGCGCAAGACGCCCAGCGCCAGTGCCACCTTGCCCACGGAGCCCACCTGCATGCGCGTATCGGCCTGCATGGGTACTTGCCTGGCGGCGTCGCGCAGGCCGGATGCGCCGACCTTGACTGTGCCATCTGGCAAGACTTCGCTCCAGACGGCGCCCGCCAGGCCCTCTTCCTTCAAGCCGGCCGCAAACTCCGCCTCGAGGGTGGCACCGGCGGCATGCGCCGCCGTGGCGCAGCACAGCAGCAAGGCCGGTGCGGCGCGCCGCAGCCATGACCTGGCGCGCGCGGCCAGGGTGGGATATTGATTTCGTTTCAACAATGTAATCCGCCTTTTTCCATGGACTGCGCTCCCGCGCCGCTTTGCTTGTTACAATTAAAAATTGCGCAACGACGGGAGCTTTCATGTCACAAGATATTATTTTGGATACCCAACTCCAGCAGACCAAAAACCTGGCCTGGTGGTTGTACCTGATACATGGCGCCAGCTTCGTGTTTTCGCTGGGCGCGTTTTCCTTCATTCCGCTCATCATCAATTATGTGAAGCGGGACGAGGCGGCCGGGACCTTCGTGTACAGCCATCACAGCTGGATGATCCGTTCCTTCTGGTGGTATGTGGCCTGGATCGTCGTCGGCGCCATCCTGTGGATCACGCTGATCGGCATTCCGCTGGCGCTCGTCGTGTGGGGCGTGGCCTGGCTGTGGAAGGCTTACCGCCTGCTGCGCGGCTTTCTCGACCTGAACAACAACAAGCCCGTGCCCATGTAAGGACTTGCGGGCAAGCCGTCGTGCTTGCCCACTGCCGCTACATCGCCGCGAACGCCCGTTCGATATCGGCGATCAGATCCTGCGGATCTTCCAGCCCCACGTTCAGGCGCACCAGCTGGCCCGGCAGCGGCCAGCCCTTGCGCATGGCGGCGATGCGGTACGGCATCACCAGGCTGTTCGCGCCGCCCCAGCTGTAGCCAATCTTGAACAACTGCAAGGCATCGACGAAACGGTCCGTCTGCGCCTCCGTGTAGCGGGCGTCGAACAGCACGGAAAACAGGCCGCCCGCGCCCGTGAAATCGCGCTGCCAGATGGCGTGGCCGGGGCAATCGGCGAAAGCCGGATGCAGCACCGTGGCGATCTCGCTCCTGCCCTTGAGCCAGGCGGCCACCGTGCGCGCGCCCCTGTCGTGGGCGTCGAAGCGCAGCTTCATGGTCGGCAAGCCGCGCAGCACTAAGTAGGCGTCGTCCGCCCCCACGCCCATGCCCAGACGCATGTGCGCCTGCGCGAGGCGGTCGTGCAGCGCCCGCTCGCGCGTGATCAGGGCGCCCATCAGCACGTCGGAACCGCCCGACTGGTATTTCGTCAGCGCCTGCATGATGATGTCCACGCCCAGGTCGAAGCCGCGCAGGGCCAGGCCCGCCGACCACGTATTGTCCAGGGCCACCAGCACGCCGCGCGCGTGGGCGGCCGCGCAGATGGCAGGCAAGTCCGGCACTTCCATCGTCACGGAACCCGGTGCTTCCGTCCAGATCAGCTTGGTATTTTCCTGGATCAAGGCCGCGACGCCTGCGCCGATGAGCGGATCGTAATAACGGGCCGTGATGCCGAAATCCTGCGCCAGCCAGCGTCCCAGTTCGCGGTTCGGGTTGTAGATATTTTCCGGCAATAACACATCGTCGCCCGTCTTCAGCAGCGCGAAGTCCGCCATGGCGATGGCCGCCAGCCCCGACGGCGCCAGCAGGCAGTGCGTACCCCCTTCGATCTCGGCCAGCCGCGCTTCCAGGGTGAACGTGGTGGGCGTGCCGTGCAAGCCGTAGGTATAGGCGTTCTTTTCTTTCCAGTCGCCCGAGCGCATGGCCGCCACGTCCTTGAACAGCACGGTCGAGGCGTGATGGATGGCGTTGGGAAACGCGGCAAAGCCTTGCGGCGCCTGGTAATCGCTGTGGATCAGCGCAGTTTGCGGAGATTTGGGTGTGGTCATGGCGTCGGAAAGTAAAAAAGGCGGCCCAGCATTTGCTGGTCCGCCTTGATTGTAAGGGCTTATGCCCTTGCCTGCCGTACGTATGACAGAGTGTTACACCTGCATAAAAAACGTTCAGGCCAAGGCGCGCTGCCGAAGACAGTACTTTACTGTACGGCAAGGCAGCGCAACGCAGGCATGGACGTTTTTTACTCGGCGGCGCCCCACAGGTCGTGCGCATCCGCTGATGTAATTTTTACGTCGACGAACTGGCCGACGGCCAGCTTGCGGTGCGGCTCGAACGGCGGCTTGACGTACACGACGCCGTCGATTTCCGGCGCGTCGGCGGACGAGCGGCCCACGCCGCCGGAACGGGTGACTTCATCGATCAGCACGCGTACGGTCTTGCCGACCTTGGCCTGCAGACGTTTCTTGGAAATTTCTTCCTGCAGCAGCATCACGCGGCCGCGGCGCTCTTCGCGCAGCTCTTCCGGCACAGGATTGGCGATGGCATTGGCCGTCGCGCCTTCGACGGGCGAATACGCGAAGCAGCCGAGCCGGTCGATCTGCGCTTCCTTGAGGAAGTCGAGCAGGTACTCGAATTCCGCTTCCGTTTCCCCAGGGAAACCGGCGATGAAGGTCGAGCGGATGGTCAGGTCCGGGTTGATGGCACGCCAGGCCTGGATGCGGTCGAGGTTTTTCTCGCCGCTGGCCGGGCGCTTCATGCGTTTCAATACGTCAGGATGCGCATGCTGCATCGGAATATCGAGGTAAGGCAGGATGTGGCCGCCGCTCATCATCGGGATGATCTGGTCCACGTGCGGGTACGGGTATACATAGTGCAGGCGCACCCAGGCGCCGTAGGACTTGGCCAGTTCGCCCAGCGCTTCCGTCAGCTGCGTCATATGGGTTTTCACGGGACGGCCATTCCAGAAGCCGGAGCGGAATTTCACGTCCACGCCGTAGGCCGAGGTGTCTTGCGAAATCACCAGCAATTCCTTGACGCCGGCCTTGAACAGGTTTTCCGCTTCGATCATCAGTTCGCCGATCGGGCGCGAGACGAGGTCGCCGCGCATCGACGGGATGATGCAGAAGCTGCAACGGTGATTGCAGCCTTCGGAAATTTTCAAATACGCATAGTGCTTCGGCGTCAGCTTGACGCCTTGCGGCGGCACCAGGTCGAGGAACGGTGCATGCGGTTTCGGCAGGTGAAAATGGACGGAATCCATCACTTCGGCCAGCGCGTGCGGGCCCGTGACAGACAGCACTTTCGGGTGCACCTTCATGATGATGTCGTCGCCGGCAGCATCTTTCTTGGCGCCCAGGCAGCCGGTGACGATGACCTTGCCGTTTTCAGCCAGCGCTTCGCCGATGGCGTCCAGCGACTCTTGCACGGCAGCATCGATAAAACCGCAGGTATTGACGATCACCAGATCGGCGCCAGCGTAGGATTTCGCCGTTTCGTAGCCTTCGGCGCGCAGTTGGGTCAGGATTTGTTCGGAGTCGACCAGCGCTTTCGGGCAGCCGAGCGAGACAAAGCCCACTTTCGGCGCCGCACCTGGCATGGCCTGCATGGCCTCGGGCTGGGCGGAAGGAACGGGAATACGGTGAATTTCAGACATAGTTGGCAGCTAGTAAAATGGTGAGGCGAATCGGCTATTGTACCCCGAGCCGCCCCTTGCTGACAGAACTATGCTGTTTTGATGACGCCGATACAACTCCCGGGCGATCAAATCGCCCGGTGAGCGTGTGGCATTGATTACTTTTTGTCGCTTGGAGGAACCGGCGGCACAAACGGGAAGGTGCCGAACAGATTCTTGCTCTGGCTCTGCATCTGTTCCTGCATCTGCACGAACAGGCTCTTGCTCTGGTCGATGTAGTTGTTCATCATGCCCTGCATCATCGGGCCCTGGACATTCATGAACTGGGTCCACATTTCCGGGCTGAATGGCTTGCCTTCGAAACTGCCGGCCGACGTGCCCGTGAATTTGTGCTGGATATCGGTGAACGCTTGCACGTTCTTTTCCAGGTAGGATCCCATCATGCCCTGCATGGCGTGGCCATAGTAGCGGATGATCTGCGACAACACGCTGCTCGAGAACATGGGCGCGCCGTTCGCTTCCTCTTCCAAAATGATTTGCAGCAAGATGCTGCGCGTCAAATCTTCATTGGATTTGGCATCGACGACGGTAAACACCTCATTGTCCAACACCAGCTGCTTGACGTCCGTCAAGGTGATGTAGGAACTGGTTTGCGTGTCGTACAGACGGCGGTTGGGATATTTTTTAATCAGGCGGTCTATACTTTTTTTTGCACTACTCATCACAAGTTCCACTTATTGCGCCGCAGCGCATACTGAGTTAATCCGAAAAAAAAGCGAACGTGGGTCCGCTTTCGCACCTGCCTACGTTTTCCATTATAGAGTGGAAAACGGCTCCATTGCACATCAGGGTAGTAGATTCCCGCATTTATTGCAACGCAACTAAAAGTAGATTCCTGACAAGACCGGTGATTACGCCGGTCTTGCCCGGCAAAACGCTTTGTGAATTAATCTGCCCTGACTTTAACATACCGCCCCGGCGCCGGCTCGATTGCCGCGTGGCGCTTGTTGCCCGGCTTGCCTGGCGCCTTCACCTGGGCGCCGCCGTGTTCGGCCAGGAAGGCCGCCCATTCGGGCCACCAGCTGCCCACGTGCTCGGTCGCGCCTTCCATCCATTGCTCGGCAGTCAAGGGCTTGGCTTTCGCCGTGCGCGCGCCTTTGCCTGCGTCGTTGCTCCAGTAACTGCGCTTTTTCTTCGACGCCGGATTGATCACGCCGGCGATATGGCCGGAGGCACCGAGGATAAAACGGTTGGCTTTCGGCTTTTTCGGGTTCAGCAGGGCCGTGCTGGCGTAGGCCGCGCCCCAGGGCACGATATGGTCTTCGCGCGAACCGTAGATGAAAGCGGGTGCGTCAATGCTGCTCAGGTCGACTTTTTCACCGGCCACCGTCAGCTTGCCCGGCACCTTCAGGCTGTTTTCCAGGTAGGTGTTGCGCAGATACCAGCAAAACATGGGGCCCGGCAAGCCCGTGCCGTCGCCATTCCAGTACAGCAAGTCGAACGCGGGCGGTTCCTTGCCCTTCAGGTAATTCGACTGCACATAGTTCCACACGAGGTCGTTCGGACGCAGGCTCGAGAAAGTGCTGCCCAGGTCGCGGCCCGACATCAGGCCGCCCTTGGCCAGCGTCTGTTCGCGCAGCGCCACTTGCGGCTCGTCGATAAAGACGTCGAGCGCGCCCGTGTCGCAGAAATCGAGGAAGGTGGTCAGCAGGGTCAGGCTGGCGGCCGGATTCTCGCCCCGTGCCTTGAGCACGGCCAGCGCCGTCGAGACGATGGTGCCGCCCACGCAAAAGCCGAACATATTCAGCTTGTCCTGGCCGGAAATGTCCTGCGTGACCCGAATGGCTTCGATCACGCCTTGCTCGACATAATCGTCCCACGTCAGGTGCTGCATGCTCATGTCCGGATTGCGCCAGGACATGAGGAATACGGTATTGCCCTGCTCCACCGCATAGCGCACGAGCGAGTTTTCTGGCTGCAAGTCAAGGATATAGAATTTATTGATGCACGGCGGCACCATCAGCAGGGGCCGCTGGTGTACCGTGGGGGTGCTTGGCGTGTACTGGATCAGCTGGAACAAGGCATTTTCAAACACCACCGTGCCCGGCGTGGTGGCCACGTTGCGGCCCACTTCGAAGGCTGATTCGTCCGACTGCGAAATGCGGCCCTTCTGCATGTCGGCCAGCATGTTCGTCAAACCCTTGGCCAGGCTTTCGCCCTTGGTCTCGATCAGGGTTTGCTGGGCATCGGGATTGGTGGCCAAAAAGTTGGCGGGCGACATGGCATCGACGATTTGCTGTACCGCAAAGGCAATCTTTTGCTTCTGGTGCGGCGTCGCTTCCACGGCATCGGCCATGGCGCTGAGAAATTCGGCATTGAGCAGATAGGCGGCCGCGTTGAAGGCCGACAGGGGGCTGGCGTGCCAGGCGGGCGCGGCGAAGCGGCGGTCTTTCAGCTCCGGCGCCTTGCCAGCCATAAAGTCAGCCCACAAGCCCGTCAGCTTGGCCAGGTAGGCATTTTTCAGTTGCTCGATCGCTTCCGGCTTGATGCTGACGCCCGCATCCTGCAAAATGCCGGCAATCGGATTGCCCTGGGGCTGCGGTACCATGTTGAACCACGTCTTCCACTGCTCAGGATTGCTGATCTGCGCCATCCATTCCTTGGTCATCATTTGAGGATCGGGCATGTTCATAGATATATGTAAGTCCATTCAAGATTGAGGGACGCCGAACAAAACCTACTGCGCGTCGGTATAGGCGGCCTGCGATGCTCACCGTACTAGAGTACGGTTGCGCTTCTTAGGCACCTCTCCCTTCCGCTCGCTACGGTTTTGTTAGGCGCCGAAACGTAGTCGAAAAATAAATATTTTTGGATCATCTGCATGCAAACTCTTACTCACTGCCACTACTCATGATGCTCATGACCGCTGTTGCCTGGATCTATGTCGTCGGCCTCATGGCGCTGACGGAAGCGTCCATCGTCGCCGGGGTGATGACCTTCGTGCTGTACTGCGTCATCCCGCTGTCCATCCTATTCTATCTGACGGGCTCGCGGCGACGCAAACGCAAGGCTGAGCGCGTCGCTGAACTGAACGCCCGCGCGCTCGCCTCAGCAGACGATAAAACAAAAACGGCAGACACATAAGTGCCTGCCGTGCAGATTATTTGCGCCAGATCAAACTGGCCTGTCTTCCCGTGACGCCATCGCGTCGGTACGAGTAAAACTGCGCCGCATCGCTGACGGTGCAATATTCCCCGCCCGCCACTTGCGCCACGCCATCGCGCAACAGCATGGTGCGCGCCAGCGCATAAATATTCGCCAGGTATTTGCCCGGCTTGCCGGCGATGGCGGCGAATGCATCCGACAACACTTGCCGTTCAGCATCATCGCGCGCGCCGTCGCTGAACGCCTGCAGCACGTCCTGTCCCACTTCGAATTGCTGCGGACCAATGGCCGGCCCCAGCCAGGCGAGGATCTCCGTCGCACCCTGCGCCCGCATGCCGTCCACCGTGCGCTGCAAGACGCCGTTGGCCAGGCCGCGCCAGCCCGCGTGGGCTGCGCCGACGACCAGGCCATCGCTTGAGCTGAACAGCACGGGCAGGCAATCGGCCGTCATCACCACGCACACGGCGCCCGCCTGCGTGGCGATGCTGGCGTCGGCATCGGGCACGCAAGCACCCAGCGTAGCGGCATCGGCGACGGCCACGCCATGCACCTGCGACAGCCAGGCCGGCTCGGCCGGCAAGACTGCCGCCAGCCGCGCCCGGTTGGCGGCCACGTGGTCAGGATCGTCGCCCACGTGCGTGCCCAGGTTCAAGCCGCCGCCGCCCTGCCCGTCACCATATGGCCCCTGGCTGACGCCGCCCGCGCGCACGGTCGCCAGCGCGCCCACGTTCGCTGGCAGGCCGGGCCAATGGGGAAGAATGCAAGGCAACGGTGACGTCATCAGACCTGTTCCGGCTCGGGAATGCCGGCCGTGGCGATCAGTTGCGCGAAATCATCGGCCAGCGGCACGATCCACTCGCACGCTTCCAGGGTGCCCGGATGCACGAGGCCCAGGCGGCGTGCCTGCAGCGCCTGGCGCGAGAAGACGGACACCAGGTGCTGCTTGCCGTACACGTAGTCGCCGACCAGCGCAAAGCCCAGATGCTGCATGTGCACGCGAATCTGGTGCGTGCGGCCTGTTTCCAGGCGGCATTGCATCAGGCTGACGGGACGGCGGTCGAGTTCGCCGCTGCCGATCAATTCATAGTGCGTGATGGCGGGCTTGGCGGTGAAATTCTCCGACACGGCCATCTTGACCCGGTCGCGCGGGTGACGCGCGATGGACGCATCGATGGTGCCCGCCATTTTCGGCGTGCCCCACACGAGCGCGAAGTACTCGCGCTTGACGGTGCGCGCCTGCAGCTGGCGCACGAGGTCCGTTTGCGAAGCGAGGGTCTTGCCGACCACCATCAGGCCGCTCGTATCCTTGTCCAGGCGGTGCACGATGCCGGCACGCGGCACGCCGGCCAGTTGCGGGCAGTGGTGCAGCAAGCCGTTGAGCAAGGTGCCCGACCAGTTGCCGGGGCCCGGATGCACGACCAGTCCGGCCGGTTTGTTGATGACGATGATATGCTCATCTTCGTGCACGATGTTCAATTCCATCGCTTCCGGCTTAAAAGCCTCGTCTTCCGGCGCGCTTTGCGGCAGAATGACGATCTTCTCGTCGCCATAGGCGGTCATGTTGCGTTTGGCAACTTTTCCATCGACGGTCACGAAACCGGCTTCCAGCCACAATTGCAGGCGGCTGCGCGAGTATTGCGGCACCAGCTGGGCGATGACTTTATCGAGGCGGTGGCCGCAGGCGTCCGGCGTCAGTTCCAATGTAATCGGGGCCATTTCCTCGAAGACGTCGTCGGCGGCAAAATCGCCGTCAAACGCCTCTTCGGCAGCATGGTCAGAAAGGGAGTCAAACGCGGGGTCAGCCAAATTAGGCTTCGGAGTTAATATCACAGCATTCCCATCGGCTATAATCAGCCTATTGTAAAATCTTGGTTAAAACCTTCTTGCAAAACGTCATGCAAAAAAAATTATCGTTGGTAGTCGCTTCAGTCGTTCTGCTCGGCATGTCCGCTTGCAGCTTGTTGCCTGAAAAAGTGGATGAGACCAAAAACTGGTCCGTTACGAAATTATACTCGGAGGCGCGTGAAGAAATGGCCGGGCAGCACTATGAAGCTGCAATCGGCCTGTTCCAGAAGCTGGAGGCTAACTATCCTTTCGGCAACTATGCTCTGCAAGCGCAGATGGAGATCGCTTACGCGTATTATAAGTCGGGAGACCAGGCTCAGGCACTGGCCGCCGTCGAACGCTTCATCAAGTTGCATCCGAACCACGCCAATGTGGACTATATGTACTACCTGCGGGGCCTGATCAGCTTTAACGACCAGATCAGCTTCCTGAACTTCCTGTACGAGCAAGACCCGACCGAGCGCGACCCGAAAGCCACGCGCGAAGCGTTTGCCGCCTTCAAGCAACTGGTCGACAAGTTTCCAAATAGCAAATATGCGCCCGATTCGCTGGCCCGCATGAACTATTTGATCGATGCCATGGCGAAATATGAAGTCCACGTGGCGCGCTATTACTACCGCCGCGGCGCCTACCTGGCCGCCGCCAACCGCGCGCAAACGACGGTCAAGGACTTTGCCGCCTCGCCGGCCATCGAAGAAGCGCTGTTCATCATGTACCGCTCGTATGACAAGCTGGGCTTGACCGACCTGCGCGACGATACCTTGCGCGTGCTGACCAAGAACTACCCGAACACGGCATTCCTCAGCCCGGAAGGGGTGAACAAGGAACGCAAGTGGTGGAAATTCTGGCAGTAAAATGAAAAAACCGGAGCTTGCTCCGGTTTTTTCTTGACCCAACAACAGAATCCGGGGTCAGACCCGTCGGGTCTGACCCCAGCCGTCCGCTGCATTCAGTTGCCAATTTTACGTCGAAACACCCAGCTAGCATCATTTGACGCTTCCGGCACGAAACCGTAGCCATCGACGTCGAACTGCTTCAGCTGCTGCGGATCGCGGATCTGGTTGACGGCCGCATAGCGGGCCAGCATGCCGCGCGCGCGCTTGGCGTAGAACGAGATGATTTTATATTTGCCGTTCTTCCAGTCCTCGAACACGGGCGCGATGACGGGCACGTCCAGCTGGCGCGGCTTGACGGATTTGAAATATTCTTCGGAAGCAAGATTGACCAGCACTTGCGCGCCCTGCTCCTTCGCCGCGCGGTTCAGGCCGTTGGTGATGGTGTCGCCCCAGAACGCATATAAATCCTTGCCGCGCGCGGTCGACAGGCGCGTGCCCATTTCCAGGCGGTGCGGGTGGATCAGGTCGAGCGGGCGCAGCAAGCCGTACAGGCCCGACAGGATGCGCACGCGCGACTGGGCATAGTCGAGCTGGGCCGGCTGCAGGCTGCGCGCCTCGAAACCGGCATACACGTCGCCGTTGAAGGCCATGATGGCCTGGCGCGCTTCCGCCAGCTGCGGCGTCCAGGATGCATAGCGGGCCACGTTGAGGGCCGACAAGGCGTCGGAAATGCCCATCAGGCTGCCCACTTCGGCGGGCGAGAACTGGCGCATGCGTTCGATGAGTTGAAAGGAATGGTCGAGAAAATCGGGGGTGCTGTGCAACGTGGTCGTTGGCGGCGTCTCCAGGTCGAGACTCTTGGCGGGCGAAAGCACGATCAACATAAATTATCACTACAGAATAGAATTGCCGACATGATACCTGCTCCACAAAAACTCGTCCTCGACACCAACGTTTGCCTCGACCTGTTCGTCTTCAACGACCCGCGCTGGGCGGGCCTGCTGGCGGCCATGGAAAGCGGCGCCGTGCACGCCATCACGCGCGAAGATTGCCGCGCGGAATATCTGGTCGTGCTGCATTACAAGCATCTGCCGCTCGACGAAGCCAGCCGTGCCGTCGCCGCCGCCCGCTTCGACGCCCACATCAGCGTCGTGGCGCCGCCCGTGTCCGGCATGCGCCTGCCCGTCTGCACGGACAAGGATGACCAGAAATTCCTCGAACTGGCGCGCGACGCCAACGCCGACATCCTCATCACCAAGGACAAGGCCCTGCTGAAACTGGCCCGGAAGACGGCCAAGGCCGGCATGTTCAAGATCATGGTGCCGGAAGGCTGGGCATTGCCGGGCTGAGTCGCCAAAGCCCCGCACGCGACGGGGCGCGCTGCGCTAGAATGGGAAACGATTCCACTTTCCGCACCGCGACCCTACCGTTCATGAACAGCCCGTCCCTGCCCCACCTGACTCCCACCCTGGCCACCCGCCTGCCCGCTGTCGGCACCACCGTGTTTACCCGCATGTCCAGCCTGGCGGCCCAGCATGGCGCCGTCAATCTGGGCCAGGGCTTTCCCGACTTCGATTGCGACCCGGCTCTGGTCGAGCTCGTCGGCGACGCCATGCGCGCCGGCCGCAACCAGTATCCGATGATGACGGGCGCCGCCCCTCTGCGCGAAGCCATCGCCGCGAAGATCGCCAGCCTGTACGGCCACACCTACGACGCGGGCACGGAAATCACCGTCACGGCCGGCGCCACGCAGGCGCTGACGACGGCGATTTTGTGCTGCGTGCACCCGGGCGACGAAGTCATCGTCATCGAACCGGCCTACGACAGCTATTTGCCCGCCATCGCGCTGGCCGGCGGCGTGCCCGTGCTGGTGGCCATGCAAGTGGGTGAACGGGGTTACAGCGTGCCGTGGGACAAGCTCGCCGCCGCCGTCAGCCCCAAGACGCGTTTGATCATCATCAATACGCCGCATAACCCGACGGGCACGATTTTGCGCCCGGCCGACGTGGCGGCCCTGGCCGACATCGTGCGCGGCACGCAAATCCTGATTTTATCGGATGAAGTCTACGAGCACATGGTGTACGACGGCGTGCCGCACGCCTCGCTCTCGCGCAACCCTGAACTGGCGGCGCGCAGCTTCATCGTGTCCAGCTTCGGCAAGACGTATCACGTGACGGGCTGGAAGGTCGGCTATGTGGCGGCACCAATGGCCCTGACGGCGGAATTTCGCAAGGTGCACCAGTACAACGTGTTTACCGTCAATACGCCCATGCAGCACGGTATCGCCGGCTACATGGCCGACCCGCAGCCCTATCTGGACTTGCCCGCGTTTTACCAGCGCAAGCGCGATTTGTTCCGCGACGGCCTGGCGGGCAGCCGCTTTACCCTGCTGCCGGCCGACGGCACGTATTTCCAGTGCGTGCGTTACGATGCCATTTCGCAAGAGACTGAAGCGCAGTTCGCCGAATGGCTGACGGCGGAAATCAAGGTGGCCGCCATCCCCGTCTCCGCGTTTTACGCGCAGGGCAAGGAGTCGGGCATCGTGCGCTTCTGCTTTGCCAAACAGGACGAGACCTTGCGCCTGGCGCTGGAGCGCCTGCGCAGCATTTAACGACAGAACTTCTCCGCCCCGGCGGAGCAAAGGATGACAGCATGGTACAGCGTCGCATCGGCCCGGCCGACCTGGTTCCCGGCGAACCCCTGCCCTGGGATCTGTTTCTGGCTGACCATAGTGCCGGCCCGCAACTGCGCAAGGGGCAGATCATCACGGACGGCGCGCAGCTGGGACGGCTGATGCAACTGGGCCTGTATGTGGGCACGCCGGACCAGCCGTCCGTCTTGCGCTTGCTCAATGAAGCGGCGCAGCGCCTGGAACGGCTGCTGCTGGCCTTGCGCAGCGAAAACAATGCCGAGCGCGACGTGCGCGACATCGCCCGCGAACTGCTGCGCGCGCTCGAGCACGATGCCGACATCGCCCTGGCCAGCATCCTGCTGAACCAGATCGCCGGCAGCTACGCCGTGCGCCACTGCATCGAAACGGCCTTGCTGGCCATGCTGGTGGGCCGCAGCATGCACAAGTCCCACGATGAACTGTTATTGATCGGCGCTGCCGCGCTGACGATGAACGTGGGCATGCTGCGCCACCACGACAGTTTCCAGGACCGGCGCGGCCCCCTGAACGACGAAGAAATGCGCATCGTGCGTCTGCATCCGCAGGAAAGCACGGAATTGCTGCGATGCGCCGGCGTCGACGACGAGGAATGGCTCAGTTGCGTGCTGCTGCACCATGAAAACGATGACGGCAGCGGCTACCCGCAAGGGCGCACGGCCGATGAAATCCTGCAAAATGCCAAGCTGATCGGCCTGGCCGACCGCTATTGCGCCCGCGTTTCGGCGCGCAACTACCGCCGCTCCATCGTGCCCGACCAGGCGCTGCAGCACATCTTCCTCGACCAGAACCTGCCCATCGACCCGCTGCTGGGAGAGCAGTTCGTCAATTTGCTCGGCAAATACCCGCCCGGCACGCTGGTGCGCCTGCGCAGCGGCGAACTGGGCGTCGTCACGCAACGGGGCGCCGCCCACGTGCATCCGCTTAGCGACCCGCTGGGCGCGCCGCTGGCCGCCGCCGAACTATCGCGGATGACGCCGCGCGACACGGGCGACAGCCAGTTCGCCATCGTCTCGTCGCTGCATGAAGACGATGCCGGCTTGCACTTCAGCATGCGGCATGTGTGGGGCGATGAGGCACGGCTCTAACCTGGCTGGATGACGCCGGGGCCAGCACCACACAGTGTTACTTCACGGTTTAGGCGGACGGATGCCCGTGTACTGTGCGCTGACGAGCAGCCATTGCTTGTCGACAAGCCGGGCAACATACCCGGCGCGCATGGCGAAGGTACGCGCCCCCCCTTCCTGATTGAGCCGGTAGGACAGCCGGGCCGAGATGAGCGCCGTATCGCCAAAGAGGCGCACCGCCGGTTCATCGACCTGGACTTGCGGACCCGGCCGCTTCTGCTCCGGCGCATAGAAGGACAGCATCTTTTCACGCCCGTCCACCTCGCCGACGGGCGATATTTCCACATAATTCTCGGCCGTGACGGCTTTCAATGTGGCTTGATCGAAGCTGCTCTGGGCCTGCGCATGGCGCTGCACCAAAGCGACCAGTTCGGCGTCGGCGGGCGCCGCCTGCGCGCCACCGATCGCGCCCAAGGTGCCAAGCAGGCAGGTGGAAAGAATATATGACAGGGTCAATGTCATGCGTATGTCATCCTGGTCGAAGTCATGGAGAAGCGTCCGTTGATGACTGCGCTATCGTCAGCATCGAACACCCGCTTGCGGGCCTCGCATCACGAGAAAGCCCACTGTATGCTATCCCCTTGCCCATTTCTGTAGCATGCCATTGCGACAAACCGCTTGATTGCTGGATTGAAATGCCATTCCACCGCCTCGGGATGCGCATGGCGATGCTTTCAGATATGCCCGCAAGCCCTGCCTCAGCGCGCGTCGGGCAACTTCTGTTGCAGATCAACGTTGAGTACCCACTGCTCTTGCACGGGAATGGCGCGCCGCGAACTGGTCTTGAGGGAACCCTCTTGCATCCACAGGAATGGATAAAAATTCAGGCAGAGCTCACCTGACAAGGGCAATTCGTCGAAGCCGTCCGCGTCGCCAGGCTGTCGCCCGTAAAACTGCCGCAGCTGGCTGGTAAAGGCCCATTGAACAAACGTCGTGAAGCCGATCTCCAGCGCTTCCCACGCCAGCGTCTCGGGAGCCAGGTAATACAGATTGCCCTGGTCGTCCCCGAGTACGCCGCCGTTGATGGCAAAAAATCCGCCCAGCACGTCGTCGGCGACCAGCAGAAAACCGTCGGCCTTTCCTTCGTTCCACGTAGCAATATCCCGGTCCAGCCTGGCATGTCCCGATCCCAGTATGCGCAGCCAGCCGTCATCCACCAGGATGCCTCCCGTTTCATAGGCTATCGCCCCCAGGGGAGAACGCGTGGTGACCTGCAGGCTCAGCAGCACATCCTCCCTGGCGGCCGAGGGTGGCAGCAACTCCACCGGCAAGTCGGCCTCGCTGGCCCATTGCCTGATCAGCGGAAATGCCGGGTCCTCGCTATCGAGTAATTCATTCAATGTACGCATGCAATCTGACCTTGTTGATGCGCGCTCGCGGCAGCCCGGGAGCGCAAGGGCGCGGCAAAAATTGCCGCTTCGGCGCTATTGTTTTTCGCACACTGCCGGCCATCCCACGGGCATTTCCGGCATTTGCCGGCCGCGAAGACATGCCCACAGCCGCAACCTTCGGCACTGATGATGCCAGAGCAATCTGACTATCTCACAAGATTGCTATTCATCACTATTTCCCTTATTTTTATTTCAAAATAGTAATGCAGCGCGCTATCTTCGCTGAACTGATTTTCCAGGACGACAACATCAACATCTTTTTCAGGAAAATATACCTTGATCGATGCAAATCCCAATCCTTTCCCAGAGTGCCCGATGTATTTAACGGGTGTTTTATCGCTCACATACACACCGTAGCCATATCCTACATCTTCAGTTCCGAAAGCAACATGCTGGCTGGATATGGTGTAGTCAGTCATCAGTTTATAGCTTGTCGGTTTTAAAATGTTTCCGTTGTGAAGCTTATCATCCCAGACAGCCAAGTCCTTTGCATTGGAAACGATCCCTCCAGCCGGAATAAAACCGAGCCAGCCTGCGCCCTGAACGGGATGCTCCTTCAACTCCAACACATTGTTTGAATTGACATAACCCTTGATAACGTTATTCTTCTTGTTTTCTTTGTTTTCTTCATAGCAAAAACTGTTGTGCATTCCCAGTTCCTTGAACAAGTCATTGACCGCCTCGATATACGTTTTCCCGCTGACTTTTTCAAAAATATTGCCCAGCATGGTGTAGGTCGTCACACCATACAGGAAGTCCGTTCCGGGCTTGAAGCTCAGCGGCTTGTCAATGTCAGTGATTCCTGCCGAAAAGTTCAGCAGTTGATGCACCGTCACCTCGTCGGCCCAGGCCTGCGGCAAATCGGGCAAATATTTTCTGACGGGACTGTGCAAATCGATGTTGCCTTTTTCAACCTCCCTCAAGATCAGCACGGCAGTAACCTGCTTGCTATTCGACATGATCCGGAAATTATCCTCCAGCTTCAATGGTATTTTATTTTCCACATCCGCATACCCAAAGGCTTTTGAATATGTCGTCTTGCCATTTTTCGTGATGAGAACGACGCCATTAAAACTTCTTGGACTTGTTGTCTGGATAAATCTGTCAATTTCAGCGGCGTAGTCGCCTGCCTTTTCCATGTGAAATTTATTACCAACCTGGGCATGCACAAACGTCGAGATGGTCAATAAAAGAGACATCGCAAACATCTTCGGCAATGAAGTCATTTTTTTGCCAGCATCTGGAGTTTTCATGGGGATATCCCGGGTTGGTTTATTATTTCCAGTGAAACCGGTTCAGTTAGAGGACTTCAGGTAGGCCCGCAAGCCATGCGTCAGCACAAAGGGAAACACGCTCGCATGGTCTTCGTCCTCGAACACGCGCAGGCGCGTCTTCAGGCCGGGAAACTTGCGCGATTTCAGCTTGCCGTCGAATTCGCGCACGTCGGCCAGCATATCGGCGTCTTCCTCCGCACGCGACCGTTTCTTTCCTGGTGCCAGCTTTTCCAGGCCGCCGATGCCGAAGAACACGGACGCGGGCAAGTCCTTGTGGCTGGCGGCATATGCCTGCTCGCGGTCGAACATCACGCCGGCGTCGTACCACAGCGAGGGGCTGCCGAGGATGTAGTGCTCAAAGGTGCGCGGTTCCGTCAGCAAAAATTGCAGGCCCAGCAGGCTGCCGTAGGAATGGCCGATAAACACCTTGCGCTGCATGTTGACGCGATAGTGTTGTGCGATGAAGGGAAACACCTCGCCCGAGACGAACTGACCATAGGCCGCCGCTTCGCCGAACGCCGGTTGCCGCCCCGGCATGTCCGAGCGGTAGTCATGCTTGCGCGGCGTGCTGGGCGTGTAGTCGCGGCGGCGGCTGTACACGCCGCCATCGCCGTTGGCGTACGACAGGCCGACGACCACCACTTCTTCCATCCCCGCATGCTTGTTCAGGCGCTGCGCGATATTGCGCACGACGGGAAACGCATAATTGGCGTCGACGACGAACAGCACCGGATAGCGTTTATTCCCCTGCCGATAGGAATCGGGCAAGGCGACATAGAGCTGGTAGTCGCGCTTCAATCCTTGCGCGCGGATGTCGCGCACTTCGGTATTTTCAAGAACGTAGCTGGCGGGCGCGGCAAATACACTATTTGCAACAACGCAAAGGACGATGAACAAGCTGAGAGGTTTCAAGCTGGTTTCTTTCATTAAGGTGAAACTTACTTCGCCGCCGCCAGCTGCACCAGCTTGCGCTCGACGAACGCCTGCAGCTGGGGAGATAAAGTTTGCAAGCCCCTGGCCCGCTCGAACGCCTGGCGCGCCTGGGCCGGGTGGTTGTCCGCTTGCAAGGCGATGCCGAGACCCATCCACCAGACGCCGTTGTCGGGCGCCGCCTGCAGGGCCAGCTGGTAGTGCTCGGACGCTTCGCGGTAGCGCTGCTCGCGCTGCAGCACGCCGGCCAGGAAGGCGTGGTATTCGCCGTTGTCGGCGGCGTACGGCAGGCTGCGCATGAGGGTGTCGAGGGCGGCCGCGTCGCCGTTGGCCTTGTCCAGCTGCAAGCGGGCCAGCATCATCGCCTGCGCCGGCTGTTTCGGGTCCAGCGCCAGGCTCAGCTGCAACTGGCGCGCCGCCTCGTCGGGACGCTGCGCTTCCAGCAGCAGGCGCACCAGGGTTTCGCGCGCGCCCTGGTGGCGCGGGTCCAGCTGCAGGGTCTGCTGCAAGGCCAGCATGGCGTCGGAGACGCGGCCATCCTGCAACTGGGCCAGCGCGCGCCGGTACTCATTTTCCACGCGCTGCTGCGGCGTGACTTGCTTGCCGTCGATGATGCGCTCGCTGGCGGCCGGTGCCGGCGTTTTCACCACGGGCGCAGCGGCAGGCTTGGCGGCTTTTTCCGCGACGCGCCGGGACTCGACAGGACGCGCCCTGGCGGGTGCCGGGGCCACTTCCTCCGCCTGGAACACGGGTTCGGGTTGCGCCGCCGGGGCGACCGCCAGCGGCGCGGGCGCTACGGCGACAGGCACAGGAACGGGCACCGGAAGCGGCGCCGGAACCGGCTTGCTGGCCACATTCACCAGCACGGGCGGCACGGGCGGGCGCTTCAGGTAGACCCAGCCCAGGGCGATGGCGGCCGCCGTCAGGCCGGCCGCGCCGCCAAAAACGAGCGCGCGCGACACGCCCCGCTCGCGTTCGGGCACGGAACGGATGCCGGCCGCGTCGCCGCGTCCATCGGGGGTGCCGCGCGCATCGAGGTCTTGCAACATCTTGTTAATCAGGCTCATCTACAGGCTCATCTTCGTCATCGGTTCAATAAAGTCCAGCTCAGGCCGCAGGCGGCGGCCAGCACGCCGGCGCCCGCCAGCCATGGCCAAGGCTTCTGCCACAAGCGGGGCTTGCTGGCCAGGGTATCGCTGGCGGCCAGCGCCACGTGGCGGCCGCTGACCTGCTGCCGCCCTTCGCCATACGCCACCATCAGCGCCTTGTGCGCCATGATGTTGATCAGGCGGGGAATGCCGCCGGAAGCCTTGTACAGGCGCGCCACGCCGCCACGGCTGAACAGGCGCGCGCCGTCGAAACCGGCCACGCGCAAACGGTGCGCCACATAGAAATCCACGTCGTCGCGCGACAGCGGTCCCAGGTGGTAGTGAAAGGTGATGCGCTGCGCCAGCTGGCGGATTTCCGGCAGGGCCAGCTTGACGTCCAGTTCCGGCTGGCCGAACAGCACGATTTGCAGCAGCTTGCGCTTTTCCGTTTCCAGGTTCGTCAGCAGGCGCAAGGCTTCCAGGCTATCGACGGGAATCGCCTGCGCTTCGTCCAGGCACAGCAGCACGCGCTTGCCCTGCGCCGCCAGGTTGAGCAGGCGCAAGTTGAGGGATTTCAGCAATTGATGCTGATCAGCATCTTTTTCCAGCAATACGTCGAGGTCGTCGGCCAGGGCCAGGATCAGCGAGCGGGGCGGCAAGTTCGGATTCGGGATATAGGCCGTGACGAACTCCGGCCCCAGCGACTGCATGAACTTGCGGCAAAGAAAAGTCTTGCCGGTGCCCACTTCGCCAGTGATCTTGATGAAGCCCTCGCCATTGCGCGCCGCCACCAGCAGGGTGTTGAGCGCCTTTTGCGACTGCGGGCCGTTGAAGAAGAAACTGGTATCGGGCGTGAGGCCGAACGGTGCCTCGCGCAAGCCGAAATGGGCCTGGTACATTTAGCGCCGCTCCGACGGACGGCGCGGGTCGAGCGCCTCGATGCGCTTGCCCGAATCGAGCAAGTCCTCGTTCCAGCTGTTGGCGCCATCGACGATGGTGGGCTTGATCAGCACCACCAGCTCGCGCTTCTGGATCACCTGCCCCGTGTTGCGGAACAGCGCGCCCAGCACGGGCAGGTCGCCCGCGCCCGGCACTTGCGAGCGGTCCGCCGTGGTGGCCTGGCGCATCAGACCGCCGATGGCGACGATGCGCCCATCCTGGCTGCGCACCATGCTGTCCATCTCGGAGGTGCTGGAGGCGGCCAGCGGCAGCTTCAGCGAACCAGCGCTGCCCAGGTCGATTTCCTTGCTGATGGTCGACACTTGGCTGACGGACGGGTGCACGTGCAGGATGATGTTGCCATCCGCATCGATCTGCGGCGTCACGTCCAGCACCACGCCGGAAAAGAACGGCTGCAAGGTCACGTTGGGGCTGGTGGTGGCGCCGCTGGCCGTCGTATTCGTGGTGGTCGACACGCCCGTCACGTAAAACTCGTCCGTGCCGATCTTCAGCACGGCCTTCTGGTTGTTCATGGTGGCGATGCGCGGGCTCGACAGCACGTGCACGGAACCCTGCGATTCCAGGAAGGAAATCATGGCGGCAAAATTGGCCGTCTGGAACGCCAGGCCGAACATGGAGCCGGCCGCCGTCGCCGCCGAACTGAGGCCGAAGCCGCTGCTGGCCGTCAAGCCGCTGCCATTCGTCATGTTGGGCGGCTGGCCGCCGTTGAACGGCAGCGGCGCCAGGGTCCCGCCCGGCTGGATGAAGCCCGTCGAGATGCGGTTCGTATGGCCGCTCTTGATGGAGGCGAACGAGGCCCAGTTGATGCCCGTCTGCGTGTTGTCGTTGAGTTCGACTTCGAGGATTTTCGCTTCCAGGATCACCTGGCGGTCGACGGACAGCTGCGTCGCCTTCAGGTACATGTCGACATTGCGCAGCTCTTCCGGCATGGCGCGGATGACGATCACGCCCGACTGCGGGCTGAGCACCACTTGCCGGCCCCCTTCGCTGCTGCCGACGATGGCTTCCAGCGCCGCCCTCAGTTCCGGCCAGAAATCCGCCGTCGACGAGGTGGTCAAATTGCTGCTGTCCAGCGTGCGGCCGCCCTGGCCGCCATTCGTTTGCTGGTTCTGCTCGTTATTATTGCCCTGGTTGCCGTTCTGGCCATTGCTGCCCGAACCGCCCGAGCTGGTCGAGCCGACCGAGCCCACCGACGTCGACGAGACGCGCAGGTTGGAACTGCCCCGGCGCGCGCCCGTCAGGTAATTGACATGGAACAAACGCGTCTGCATGGTCAGCGGCTTGATGTAGATCTGCGTGCCCTCGACCTTGTAGTCGTAGCCATACAGCTCGCGCACGGCGTCGAGCGCCTGGAACAGGGTCACATCCTTCAGATTGGCGGAAATCGTGCCGCCGATGTCGGGGTGGACCAGCATGTTGTAGCGCGTGCCGGCCACGATGGAAGTGAAGAACTGGCGCGCCGGCACATTGTTGAAGGCCACGTTGAAGCGCTCGTCGAGCGCGGCGCGGGCCTTCGGCAATTGCTGGGCCAGGGCCGCCACGGGCGGCAGCAGCGCTGCTTCCACGGCATCCGGCTGGGCCGCTGGCGCCGTGGTGGCTGCCGCGCCCTTGACGGCATCGGTGATCGCATTGTAGGTGTCGCGCTTGACGGGCGCGACATTGCAGCCGCCCAGGCCCAGGCTGACGCTGATGACAGCCGCCATCGTACTGATCTTGAACATGCTCGCCTTGTGTTGATTGAATTGCTTGGCCACTTCTTCTACTCCTGCTTGCGGTCGGTCTTGCGATCGGTCTTATTGTCGGTCTTGCTGCTCGGGTACAGCTTGAAGGTTTCCATCGATTTTCCACGCCGCAACAATACGGCCGTCTCGTGGATCTCCGTCACCACGCCATCGCCCACCTTGCTGCCGACCTTGACTGTCTGGCCATCGATGACGGCCAGGCGGCGCCCGCCCGGCTGGGTGGAGATGAGCACCGATTGCAGCTGCGGCCGGGCCGCGACGACGGGCGCGGCGCTGGCGGGCGCCCACAGGGCCGCCGGCGGGCGCGTCGGGTCGTCCAGCGCCTGCGCCTGCGCGCCCGGCCATGCCAGGCTCAACGTCAAACTCAGCGCCAGGAAAGACGCCGGCAGCGCGCGGCCAGCGGTCAGAGTGCGATCCATGTGTCGTCCATGCTGAGGGTATGTAAGGTCAGGGTCAAGGTGGCGCCCGGATAACCGGCCGCATCGAGGTGGGCGGCGCCCCAGAAGACGCGCGTCGGCATCGCCTGCAGCGCCTGCATGTATTGCACCATGTCCGCATAACTGCCTTGCAGCACCACTTCCACGCCATGCTGGTGCAGCAACGGGGCCGGGGCCGGAACCTTGGCGGCATCCGCCTTGGCCGCAGGATCGCCGTTCGCGGCATCGGTCTGGCGGCCGCCCACGGCGCTGGCGGGCAGGGTTTTCAGCGACACCACGCGCAGTCCGGCGTGCCGGCGCAGCAAGTGTTCGAGCAAGGTGACCATGCGCCCGGGCGCCACCAGGCCGTGCTGTTTCTCGCGCAGCGCCTGCGCCAGGGACGCCGTTTCCGCCTGCAAGGCCGCCAGGCGCGCGCGCGCTTCCCGGTCGGGGTCGGCGGCATGGGCGAGCATGCTCAGCTCGATTTCCTTGTTCGTCGCACTCAACAGGCTTTGCTTTTGCGCAATACTCGCTTCCAGCGTGGCGCGTTTCGCCAACAGGGGATTGAAGCTCATGAAATAAAACACGAACAGGATGGCGGCGGCGCCGGCGCCGAACACCATCAGCCGCTCGCGCAGGCTGAGGGCGTCGAAGGCGGCGGCCCATTTCTTCAGCAAGGGCAGCATCAGCGCGTTCCTCCAGCAACAGGTTTTGCCGGCGTGGCGGCGCGGTCCGCCGACTGCAGGCTGAACGCGATATACGGCAGGCTGGCCGCCTTGCCCTCGGCCACGGACGGCTGATCGGGCTGCCCGATGTCGAGGCTGGCGAAGGTCTTGCCTTTCAGTACTTCCTGCTGGCCCAGGCGCGCGATGTACGCGGGCAGCAGCGACGCGTGCAAGGCCCGGCCCTGCAGGCCGAAGTCATTGCCGGCGCCGGCGATGTCCACGCCCGTCAGCCAGACGCCCTCGACCCTGGCCTGCGCCAGCGCGCGGAAATAGCCGGCATAGCCGAGGGTATTGCCCAGCTTGCCGCTGTCCAGCACGGCCGACGCATCCTGCAGCAGCTGGCGCTGCGCCTCGACGGCCGCCAGTTCCTGCGCCAGGGCCGGATCTTTCTTGCGTGGAGGAAAATCGCGGACGATCTGGTCGCGCTTCGCCTCGACTTGCGCCAGCGCCGCCTTGGCGCCCGCTTCGCGCTGTTCCAGGTCCGCCGTGGCCCGCTGGGCAACGACGCCCAGGGTCAGCAGGACCAGCGCCAGCGCGCCCAGGCCCAGGCCGGCCGTACGCGCCGACATATGGTGTTTTTTCAGTTCAAACTGGGGATTGAACAGATTGATCTGCTGGCTCATGCGCCCTTCCCTTCGTGCTTGCCCGGGTGCACGCCGACCTCGCGCAAGGCCGCGCCGATGGCCAGGAAGTAGCGCGCCTGCATGGCGGGCGCGCGCAGCTCGGCGGCCTGGGAAAAATCCAGCACCGTGGCCAGGTCGATCTGCTCGACCGGCATGTAGAGATTGTCGGCCAGATACGCGTGCAAGCCATCGGCCGCGCCCGTCATCAGCATCAGACGGGCCAGCGAAATGAAATGGAACTGGCGGTCGAAATGGTCGAACGAGCGCTGCAGTTCCAGGGTGACGCGGTCGTAGTACTGGCTGGCGTCGGGCGACTGCAATTGCGCCAGGGTCACGTCGATGCGGCGCGCCTGGTACAGCTCGCCATTGAAACTCATGGTCAGCAAGCCGCCGTCGCCATCGAAGAACAGCACGGCGATGCCGCGTCCCGGCGTTTCCAGCAAGGTGGCGATATTGCGCTGCGCCATCTCGGGGATATCGATGACGGACAGGCCGATCTTGCATTCGGCATACTGCGCCTGGCGGCGCGACACGGCGCTGTTGCGCGCGGCGACGGCAAACACGCTGCTGCCCCGCTGGGTGCCGTTCGGGTCGGCGGGAATGTCGAACACGTCGATGGTGGCCTCGGCCAGGGGAAAATCCAGCATGTCCTTCAGGCGCCAGCCCACGGCCGTCTTCAATTCCTCGCGCGGCACGGCCGGCGCTTCCAGCGACAGCAGCTGGTAGTCGCCGCCGGCCAGCACGGTGGTGCAGTGACGCGCGGCGGCCTGCAGCTCCTTGCCCAGTTTCTCCAGCACCTCGGTCGGCGCCGGCCGCGCGGCCGCCTGGTAGCCGGCGCCCCGCACGCGCGGCATGCCGTCGGCGGGACGTTCGACGACGACAGCGCTGACGCCTTCGCGGCCAAACGCCGTGGCCAGCCAGCCATCGTACTTCTTTGCTCTTGCGAATAAACCCATGCGAACTATCCAGTGTAAGTGCCTGCCCGATCTTGTCGCGCAGTTAATGCATCCAGCCAATTTTAATTCATGAAGTCAACTTTATTGTGTAAAAACAATAAATTAGCGATCTTTTTTTTCACGCAGTTGACCTTACTGCGACAGCACGGCTTGCAGGCGGCGCTGGACATAGTCTGGGTTGTTGCCTGCATGTGGGCAGAACGGCCCGGTCGTGGCCGGCTGATTGCAGGCCGTGGCCGTGATGGTCCAGCTGGTCAAGGTGCCCGGCTGCGTCGCCATGGAGCACTGTATGCTGACGCTGAACGCCGACAGCGTGCTGCCGGCGGGCATGGCAAACGAGGTGGCCGCCATGCATGGCGGTGCCGTGGCCAGATTCGCGGCGAGCTGCTTCTGCAAGCCCCATTCGAGGCCCGCCCGCGCGGCCTGCTCGGCCCGCACGCCCTGCACATCCATCGCCGATTCCGTCTGCTGGAAAGTGGAGATATTCACCATCACGGCCGCCAGCGCGGCCAGCACCACCAGCAGGAAAATGGCCGTGACGAGGCTGAAGCCGCGCATGCGGCCCGTGCGGGGGATCAGCAAGCGCGTCATGGCGTATTCCTCGCCTGTACCTGCTGCACCAGGCGCAGCACGCCCGTATTGCTGTTCGCCGCACCCAGGCTCAGGTCGATATTCACCAGGCCCCGCTGCACGTTGGCCAGCACGGCGTAGCTGAAAGCGCACGCCGTCACCTGGCGCGCCAGCTGGGCGCCATTCGCCGCGGCCAGCGGCGCGGCGTCCTCCACCACCGGCTGGGTGGCCACGATGGCATAGCCGGCGTAGCGGGTCAGGGTGCCAGTCGACAAGTTGCAGGCATAGGTGACGGGCGTGGACACCACTTGAAAGCGGTTCGACGGCGACGGCAGCGGCGCCGGCGCCGTCGTGAAGGGATAGCTGCCGAGCGTGACGACGTTGCCGGCCACGCCCGTCACGCTCGCCCGGTTACAGCCAGTCGCCGCGCTGCACGCATACGCATTGTTCGGCGCGTAATCCGTGCCCAGGTTGTAGACGACGATCTGGTCGCCCACCCGGATCGCCTGGCGCGCGCCCAGGGCATCGGCAGGCATGGCGCCGACGACGGTAAAGTTCAATGGAAGGCTGGGGTCGGGAGGGGTATCAAAGCTCAGCACGTTGCCCAGGCCGGACGGGTCGCTGTCGCTCAGGTAGCGCCCGCCCGTCTTGGTCAGCAGCAATTCCAGAAACAGGCCGTCGTTCGACACGCGCACACTGTTGGGCAAGGCCAGGCGCACGTCGCGCGTCAGGCGGCGCGCAGCCGTATCGGCCGTGTCGGCCAGCGCGGCGCGCGCGGTGGTGTCGATATAGCCTTGCACGGGCACGCGGATGAAGACGGCGACCATGGCGCCGATGATGCCCGTGATGACGATCACGATGACCATCTCGACGAGGGTAAAGCCGCGCGGGCGGCGCCTGGCGTTGGGGGAATTTCTCATGGGATACTATTTGGCGCATAGCGCACGCGATAGCCGTCGAGCACGATCTGCTGGTCCGCATACGGCACCCGGACCTGGATATGCAGGCTTTCCGAGGCGGGCAGGCCGCGCAGGGATTCCTCGGTGATCGTCACCCACGCCGTATAGGCCGGGCTGGCGCCGGGTACCCATACGCGGCCCTGCGCATCGGTCGTGTAAGCAACCGCCGTGCCAAAAGCGCTCACATAATCGTTGACATTATCAAAGGGCCGCGTTACGCCGCCCGCCTCTTGCCCGGCCACTTCCGGAATGGCGCAGCCGGCCGCACTGGTGGCCGTTTGGGCGGCCGGGTCTTGCGGATCGCAATAGGTAAACCGCGCCAGCTGGATTTCTTCCAGCATGCCTTCGGCAATCGCCAGCGCCTGCTTGCGCAGCTGCGGGTCGGCGCTGTGGCTGGTGGTCAGGCTCATCACGCCCAGGATGGCGGCCGAGGCCAGGCCGACGATGACGATGAACAGCACCAGTTCGATCAGGGTCACGCCGCGTTCACGCCGGCGCCGCTGGCTAATGGACATAACCCGTCTCCCCTTCGACGGTGACGTCGCGCTGCATGCCATCGCCCAGGATGCTGATTTTCAGCCGCGCCGGGAAGGTCGATGCGTCCGGAAACACGTTGACCAGCTTATACGGCTTGCCCAGCGCGTCGAAATAAAAGCCCGCCGTATCGACGGGATCGGTGGACAGGGTGACGCCGGACGGACGGCCTTCGCACAGCCAGTTGGTTTCCACACAATACTGCAGCGTCTCCTTGCTGCCGCTATTGCTGCCCGTGGGCGGCACCACCTTCTCGGCGGCGCTGCAAACGGCATCGAAGCACAGGGCCACGCTTTTCTTGTCAATGATGTGGACATACACGGCACGGTTTTGCGCCACCGCCAGCTTTTGCCCGTAGCGCACGATATTCGTCACCTGGTCGGCAAAACTGCGCGCATCAAACGTGTCGCGCTGGAAAAACCGGCTCACGGCAAAGGTCGCCAGCAAGCCGGCCAGCACCAGCACGGCCACCAGCTCGATCAAGGTGAAGCCGCGCGCGCGGCGCCGCAGCCTGGCCTGCGGTAGCGCCACACGTTGCGGCAAGTTGATCGATGGCAAGGACAATGGAAATACCCGTAAAAAAGCCCAACCGGCGTAGCCTGGCGTTGGGCGGGCGGAAACATGGCGCGGCCGTGCCAGCTTGCCGGCACGGCATCTGCACGCCCGGATTAACTGCAGTTGGCCGACGTCAGGGCCGTCGCGTCAACCACTGCTGGCAGGGCCGGCGTCGTGCCTGCCGCAGGCACAGCAGCCGTATAGGTCACCTTGCAATTTGTACGTTTGTTGTCAGGCAATACAGTCAACACGGTCGCTGTTGGCGCAACGGTGGCGATATCGTAGTCAACCAGGCCGCCTGCCGCCGCAGCGATGCCAGGCGCCGCGATGCCCGGGTAGCCGCTGATGCCCTTGACGTCCGTGCCTTCCATGGTGACGGCAACGCTGTCCGCAGGCGACCCCTTGACCAGCCATTGTGCGTGGAACAAGGCCGAGCCGGACTTCAATGCGCCCGTCGCCGCCTGCATCTTGGCGATGCGCGCATCGGTCGACATGTCGACGAATTTAGGAATCGCCGTGGCTGCCAGGATGCCGAGGATCACGATGACGACGACCAGTTCGATCAGGGTAAAACCCGCCTGGGCGCCGCTTTGCATACTACGTAAAGACTTGTTCATTCTTGCTTTCTCCAAAATCAAATAAAAACATCAAAACCAACACATGAAACTATCGCTGCGCCGGGCCAGGAAGCGCGTCACTTTGCTGCAGAGTCCGGCGATTTCCACACCACGATATCGGGTTCCTGGGCGAGCTTCTCAAGATCGGCATCTACACCTGGCAAGATTACCTTAAATTTCACTGCATCAAGCCCTGTACCAGGAAAAATATTGCCATTACTAAACAAATAGATGATTTTTTGCTCTTTTCTGTCGTAAAGCCAATTGCCACTAGGCAATTTATCGAGCTCGGGGGCATCGAACTCGCCCAGGTAGTTGGCCGGTTTGTCGGCCAGCCAGTCGAACGGGTTTTGCCGCGCCAGCGCCGGTATCCTTGCGCGCCCGTCCGCCAGATACAGCTGCAGCACCTGCACCCGCAAGCTGGTGCGCAAGGCCCCCAGCGTCTGCGCCATGGCCACCTGCTGCGCCTGCTGATGGTAATCGCCGACGCGGTTCAGGAACACCGCCACCAGAATGGCGAACAGGCTCGCCACCACCGCCAGTTCGAACAGCGTGAAACCGCGCTGGCGGAACGGTTTTGCCATCAGTGCAGGGCCGCCCGGCCCAGGTCCCAGATCGGCAGGAAGATGCCCAGCGCCAGCACCAGCACCATGGCCCCGAGGAAGACGATCAAAATCGGCTCGATCTGCGCCGACAGGGTCTTCAATTCATAGTCGACTTCGCGCTCGTACATGTCCGCGATCTCGTCCATCAAATCGTCGAGCGAACCGGATTCCTCGCCCACGGCGATCATCTGCAGCACCACGGGCGTGAAGACGCCGGCCGCCACCGAAGTGCGCAAGATGCTTTCGCCCCGCTCGACGCCGTCGCGCATCTGCTCCACGCGCGCGCTCAAATACGTGTTGTCGACCGTTTGCGACACCACCGTCAGGGCCTGCACGATGGGCACGCCGCTGGTGCTCGACAGGGCGAAGCTGCGGGCAAAACGCGCCATCGTGCCTTTCAGGATAACCTTGCCGGCGATCGGCAGGCGCAGCTTGGCGCGGTCCCATTTATAGAGCCCCTCTTTCGTGCGCAGCCAGGCGCGCCAGCCGAAAAAGCCGCCCACGCCCAGCAGCAGCAATATGGGCCAGTAAGCCACCGTCAGGCGCGAAGTGCCGATCAGGATGCGCGTCATCAGCGGCAGTTCCGCATGAAAACTGGCGAACACCTTCTCGAACTGGGGAATGACGAAGATATTCACCACGATCATGGCGGCGACCATGGCGAAGACGACGAAGGTCGGATAGCGCGTGGCCGACTTCACGCGCGCGCGCATGTCGCGGTCGAATTCCAGGTGATCGAACAGGCGCAGGAACACTTCATCGAGGCGCCCCGTCATTTCCCCCACGCGCACCATCGACAGATAGAACGGCGTGAAGATGGCGGGATGGCGCGCCATGGCGGCCGACAGTTCGCGCCCCGCATCGAGCGATTCGCGCACGTCCTTGATGATGCGCCCGAACGCGGGGCTGATGGCGGACTCCTGCAAGCCGGCCAGGCCGCGCATGATGGGCACGCCCGCCTTGAGCAGCGTGTACAGCTGGCGGCTGAACAGCTGCACGTCCATGGGCGTGACTTTTTTCTCGGTCAGCTTGTCCCACCAGCCCAGCTGGTTGGCGCCGGCCTTCGTCACCGTCTGTTTGGTCACGCTGATGTCGACGGGCGTGCTGCCGCCCGCCATCAATTGATCGGCCACGGCGCCGCTGTCGGCGCCTTCCATCACGCCGGTCAGCAATTCGCCGCTGGCGCTGCGCGCCTTGTAGGAGAAAAACGGCACCTCAATCCTCGCTCTGGTTGCTGATGCGCATCGCTTCCATCACCGTCGTGCGGCCCTGGACCACCAGCTGCACGGCGTGGCGGCGCAGGGTCTCGCCCGCCATCTGCGCCGTCGCCACCTTCATGAAGTGGGATGGATCGGCATGGTTGGCGGCGTCGGCCACGGCGCGCGTGATTTCCAGCAATTCGTACACGCCCGTGCGGCCCCGGTAACCCATGCCGTTGCAATGCGAGCAGCCCTTGCCGTGGAAGTACTGGTTGCGTTCGACCAGCTCGCCCAGTTCCAGGCGCAGCCATTCGTATTCATTCGGCGTGGGCGCGTACGGCGTGCTGCAGCTTTCGCAGATCACGCGCACCAGGCGCTGCGCCAGCACGGCTTGCAGCGAACTGCCCACCATGTAGCGCGGCACGCCCATGTCCATCAGGCGCAGCGGCGTGCTGATGGCGTCGTTCGTATGCAGGGTCGACAGCACCAGATGGCCCGTCATGGCGGCGCGCAAGCCGATCTGTGCCGTTTCCTGGTCGCGCATCTCGCCGACGAGCACGATGTCGGGATCTTGCCGCAGGGCCGAGCGCAGCACCCTGGCAAAGTTCAGCTCGATCTTCTCGTTGACTTGCACCTGGTTGATGCCCGCCAGCCGGTACTCGACGGGGTCTTCCACCGTGATGAGCTTTTTTTCCACCGAATTGAGTTCGGACAAGGCGCAATACAAGGTCGTCGTCTTGCCGCTGCCGGTCGGCCCCGTCACCAGCACCAGGCCGTTCGGGCGGCTGACGATGGCGCGGAACTGCTGCACCAGCTTGGGCGGCATGCCGATGGCGTCCAGGCGCAAGGTCGTGCCGCCCTGGTTCAGCAGGCGCATCACCACCGATTCGCCGTACTGCGTCGGCATGGTGGAAATACGCACGTCGATGCGCTGGTTTTTCACGCGGATGGCGAAGCGGCCGTCCTGCGGCAAGCGTTTCTCGGAAATATCGAGGTCCGACATCAGTTTCAGGCGCAGCGCCAGCGAACTGGCGATCTTGCTGTCCGCTTCCGTCTGCAGGTGCAGCACGCCGTCGATGCGGAAGCGGATCTGCAGCCGGCCTTCCTGCGGTTCGATGTGGATGTCCGAGGCGCGCACCTGCGTGGCATCCTCGAACACCGATTGCAGCAGCTTGACGATGGGCGCCTCTTCCAGGCCCGGATTGGCGGCCAGCGCGCCGAAGTCGACGGAGACGTCGCCCAGGTCCTGCTCCAGCTCGCGCGTCAGCGTGGAAATATCTTCCGTGCGGCGGTAGATGCGGTCGATGGCGGCCAGCACTTCCGTTTCATTGACCACGGCCAGTTCGATCTGGCGCTTGACCAGGCGCGAGATTTCATCGTACGCAAACAGGTCCGTGGGATCGGACATGCCGACCAGCAAGCCCTCGCGGCGGTCTTCCAGCACCAGCGCGCGGAAACGCCGCGCCTGGGTTTCCGGCAGCAGCCGCACCAGTTCGGGATTGATGTTGAAAAACTTCAGATTGATATAGGGAATGTCGAGCTGGCGCGCCAGCGCACCCGAAATCTGCTCTTCCGTGACGAAGCCGTGCTCGACAAAAACGCGGCCCAGCTTGCGTCCCGAACGCTTCTGTTCCGTCAAGGCCTGGCCCAACTGTTCTTCCGTCAGCAATTTCTGCTGCACCAAAATTTCACCGAGCCGGACTTTCTCTGGCCTTGCCATGCTTGCTCCTCGACAAATTCTTCAGACGATGCGCGCCAGCGGCGTGCGCAGGTATTTTATTCCAGAACCTGTTGTTTCTTAAAGAAAATACATTCCATCGTTTGATTTTTGCGCATTTCAACACTCTGCAAGGAAACACTTGCCGCCCACCTGCGCCCATGGCAATAATGGCGGTCGTTCACCGTCTTGCCTGCCGCCCATTGCCCCTATGAACGCCTGCGCCATCGAATTCCACAACGTGCATCTGCAGCTGGCCGGCAGCGCCGTGCTGCGCGGCATCGACTTGCAGGTGCGCGCGGGGGAACTGTTCGGTCTGGTCGGCGTGAATGGCGCGGGCAAGACTTCCCTGCTCAAATGCCTGCTCGACTTCTGCACGCCCGAGCGGGGAGACATCGCCATCTTCGGCCAGCCGCACCGGCATGGCGCGGCGCGCCAGCCCCTGTCGTTTCTGCCGGAACGCTTCCAGGCGCCCTATTACCTGACGGGCGACGACTTCCTGCGCTACCTGGCGCGCCTGCACCATGTGCGGCCCGATGCGCAAGCCGTGCAGCAGGCGCTGGACGCGCTGGACCTGGCGCCGGACGTCCTGCAGCGCCCCGCGCGCGCGTATTCGAAAGGCATGATGCAGAAACTGGGGCTGGCCGCCTGCATGCTGTCGGGCAAGCCGCAACTGGTGCTGGACGAACCGATGAGCGGACTCGACCCGAAGGCGCGCGCGCAGTTCAAGCAAGTGCTGCGGCAAGCGCGCGCACAGGGCCGCGGCGCCCTGCTCACCTCGCATGCGCTGGCCGACGTGGAGGAATTGTGCGACCGCATGGCCATCCTGCATGGGGGCCGCATCGTGTTTACGGGCACGCCCGCCGAATGCCGCGCGCGCCATGGCGGCGCGGAAGACGCCAGCCTGGAACAGGCTTTCCTCAATTGCATCGCGACATGAACGGTCCCGAACAGGCGCCTGCCGGGCGGCCCTACGCACCGTCCCCGCACGGCATGTATCTGCGCCATTTCGGCTTGCGCACGGCTCCGTTCGGCATCACGCCGGACCCCGCCTTCTTCTATCCCGGCAATACGCGGGGCGAACTGCTGGACGCGCTGCTGTATGCCGTCATGCAAGGCGAAGGCATCATCAAGCTGACGGGCGAGGTGGGCAGCGGCAAGACCATGCTGTGCCGCATGCTGGCCGAACGCCTGCCGCCCCAGGTCGACGTGCTGTACCTGCTCAATCCCCGCCTGGAGCCGGACGACGTCCTGCACGCCATCGCCGCCGAACTGGGCCTGGAACTGGACGGATGCCGCGCCGATGCCGTGCTGCGCGCCCTGCACGGCGAGCTGATCGCCCGGCATGCGGCGGGGCGCCAGGTGGTGCTGCTGGCCGAGGAAGCGCAAGCCATGCCGGGCGCCACGCTGGAAGCGCTGCGCCTGCTGACGAACCTGGAAACGGCCAGCCACAAGCTGCTGCAGATCGTCCTGTTTGGCCAGCCGGAATTGCAGCACACCCTGGATATGCCCCAGTTCCGCCAATTGAAGGAGCGCATCACCCACAGTTTCACCGTGCCGCGCCTGCCGCAAGCCTTGCTGAACGACTATCTGGCGTGCCGCCTGGCCGCCGCCGGCCGCATCGCGCCGCTGATGTTTACGCCGGCCGCCCTGCGCCGGCTGGCGCGCGCGGCGCAGGGCATCGTGCGCAGGGTCAATATCCTGGCCGACAAGGCCTTGCTGGCCGCGTTTGCGGACGATGCGCAGGCAATCCGCGCGCGCCACGTGCGCCTGGCCATCGCCGACAGCCCTTTCCACCGTCCGCCCTGGCATGCGGGCAAGCTGCTGGCGGGCGCCTTGTGCGCGCTGATGCTGCTGCTGACCGCCGCGCTGCTGTGGCAATGGCTGACGCCGGCCCAAACACCGGGCATCGCAGTGCCGCGCACACCGCCGCCAGCGCCATCGACGCTGCTCGACAGCAAGCTGGCCGAATCGCGCGACTGGCTGACACGGCAAGGGCCGCAGCAGCTGGTGCTGCAGATCGCCAGCCTGCCCGCCACCGAAACGGTCACCGCGGAAACTTTCCTGCGGCAAGCGCAGCAAGCCATCGGCCTGCGCGACATCCACGTGTTTCGCCTGCCCGGCGCAGCGCCCGCGAGCGCCGCCGCGCGCCTGGACATCGTCTATGGCAGCTTTGCCGACCGGGCCAGCGCCGAAGCCGTCTGGACCAGGATCGCCCCCACGTCGCCACGGAAAATATTGCTGAGCGACATAGAGAGTATCCGCATGGAAATGAAAGCCACGGCGCCGGCACAAACGGCGCGTGGCACCCCCTGACTTTATTTCGGTATATTGCCTCCAGGGCCCGCACAGCCGATTGCTTTTAGGCGATCATGCTGGGTAAAATTACAAAAGCACAACATGACTTCAAGGGCGAACTTTTCATGAATCAACACCCTATTCCTGTGCTGGCATCCTGGGTCGCCCTCGCCTGCGGCAGCATGCTGTCCGGCTGCGCCACGCATCAAATGCCGCTGTCGCCTGCCCACCTCAATACCGCGCCCGTCCCCGGCGGCGCCATTCCCGAACCGGTGCAGCAAAGCAGCGCGCTGGCCGCGCCCTTGCCCGCGCCCAAGGTGGAAACCTACAGCGTCACCGTGCACAAGGTGCCCGTGCAATCGCTGCTGTTTGCGCTGGCGCGCGACGCGGGCATGAATATCGACATTCACCCGCAGATCGAAGGCAGCGTCACCCTGAATGCGCTGAACCAGACTCTGCCGCAATTGCTGACGCGTATCGGCAAGCAAGTCGATATGCGCTACGAAATCGATGGCAAGAACCTGACGGTGCTGCCCGACGCGCCCGTCTGGCGCAATTACAAGGTCGATTACGTCAACATGGCGCGCAGCACCAACAGCAGCGTGAATATCGCCACGCAAATTTCCACGGCGGGCGGCGGATCGAGCAACGCCAGCAACCCCGTTGGCAGCACCCAGGGCAGCGGCGGCAATGGCAATAACAATTCGACCACCCTGGTCGTGAATCGTTCGGAAAATAACTTCTGGTACAGCCTGGAAAAGAATATCCGCGACCTGCTGCGCGAGACCACGCTCAACGACGTGCAGCTGGACCCGCTGGCGCAGCTGAACCAGCAATTGACGGCGGCCCAGGGCAATACGCAAGGCCAGCAGGGACAAGCGGGCCAGCCAGGCCAGCAGCAGAATCAGGGCGGCAATCCATACGGCAGCCAGCCGCCGATGCAGTATGGCAATCCGAATGGCGGCCAGCCTGCGCCAGGCCAGCAGCAGGGCAACGCCAACGCGAACCCGTCCCAGCCGCTCGACGCGAACGGCATGCCGCTGCTGAAACTGGCCAACAAGGGCAGCCCCTCGTCCGTCGTCGTCAACGTGGAAGGCGGCTTGATCGCCGTGCGCGCCACGGGCCGCCAGCACGAAAAGATCGCCGCATTCCTCGACGCCGTGTTGCATAGCGCCAAGCGGCAAGTGCTGATCGAGGCGACCATCATCGAGGTGCGCCTAAGCAATGAATATCAGCAAGGCATCAACTGGTCGCGCCTGACGGGCAGCCTGAGCCTGAACCAGGGCCGTGTCGGCTCCCTGCCCCTGCCCAGCGGCGTGCTGCCGGGTACCTCGCCCGGCATCTTCGTGCTCAACTACATGAAGGACAGTTTCGCCACGACCATCCAGCTGCTCGAATCGTTCGGCAAGGTAAAAGTGCTGTCCAGTCCCAAGATCAGCGTGCTGAACAATCAGACGGCCATGCTGAAAGTGGTCGACAACAATGTCTTCTTTACCATCAAGGTGACGCCCGCCGTGATCAGCTCGACGGGCTCCATCACCACGCCGGCCACCTATGAATCGAAACTGGAAACGGTGCCCGTCGGCTTCGTCATGAGCGTCACGCCGCAGATTTCCGACAGCGATGAAGTCACGCTCAATGTGCGCCCCACCATCACGCGCATCGTCGGCTACGTGCAAGACCCGAATCCCGCCCTGACCTCGGCCAGCGTGCAGAGCCGCGTGCCCGTGATCCAGGCGCGCGAACTGGAATCGATCATGAAAGTGAGCAACGGCCAGATCGCCGTGATGGGCGGCCTGATGCAGGATTCCATCGACAATGCCAAGGATGGCGTGCCGGGCCTGTCCAGCCTGCCCCTGGTGGGCAATTTGTTTACCTATCGTAACGAGGCAAGCAGCAAGACGGAGCTGGTGATCTTCATGCGCCCCGTGGTGGTCAAGGATGCCAGCATCGACGGCGATTACCGCGACTACCGCTACCTGCTGCCCGGCCAGGCGCCGCTGAACAGCCAGCCGTACACGGATGGCCCGCCGGCGCCCGCCGTCCAGCCGCAGGCACGCCTGCAGGGAGACGTCCCATGAGCTTGCTGATGCAGGCGCTCAAGAAGGCCGAACGCGCCAAGCAGAACAGCCTTTCCGACGAGGAACTGGAAAAGCCGTCGGAAGCCTACGACCAGGTGCTGGAACTGGCGCCGGCCGACGCCCTGCCGCCCCGTCCCGTGCCTGCCGCGCCACCGCCCGTGCAGCCGGCAAGCACCTTGAGCCTGGAACCGCTGCCGGACGCCCCCGCGCCATCGCCCAGCGCAGCCCGGCCAGGTCCGCAGCCAGGTCCGCAGCCAGGTTCACCGCAAGGTACACAGCAAGGCGCGCAGCCCGGCCCGCCCCCCGAGCCGCCGCGCGCCCGTCCGGAACCGCCGCCCGCCAAGCCACGCGCCAGCCGCAGCAACCCGCCGCCGAAAGGCCCCGCCGGTCCCATCAGTGTCGATCCGGCCACCGTGCGTCTGGCCGTGCTACTGGCACTGCTGCTGCTGGTGGCCGGCGCCATGGCGTACTGGTACTGGCGCGCCAGCACCAGCCCCGGCGCGGGCGCCAACCTGCCCGGCGTGCCCATGCCGCTGACGGACGCCCCGGGCACGGCCGGCGTTGCCGGTCCCATCGTGGTGCTGCCTGCGGCGGGCGGCGCCACGCCGGACGCGCCCGCACCGCTGCCGCAGGACGTGCCGCGCGAACAGCGCCCGCCAGCCGGCGCGGCGGAACAGCAGGCGATGATCCAGGCGGCAGCGCAAGCGGCCGTGGCCGCCCAGCTGGCGCAACTGCCGCCGCCTGCGCCGCCCAGCCTGCCGCCGGTCATGGCGCCCGACAATAGCCAGATCCAGGTGCTGCGCAACGAGACGGCGCCGCAAATCAACCCCGGCGTGCAGCAAGCCTACCAGGCCTTCAACGGGGGCCAGCTGGGCCTTGCTCGCCAGCAATATGAAACGGTGCTGAGGCAGGATGCCAACAACCGCGATGCGCTGCTGGGCCTGGCGGCAGTGGCCCTGCGCGAGAACCAGGGCGCGCAGGCGGCGGCCTTGTATGTGCGTTTGCTGGAAATCAATCCCGACGATGGCGAGGCGCTGGCCGGCCTGATCGGCCTGCGCCAGGGCGACGTGGTGCAGAGCGAAGCCAGGCTGAAAGCCATCCTGGCCCGTACCCCCGACAGCGGCCCCGTGCTGTTTGCACTGGGTAATCTGTACGCCAAGCAGCGCCGCTGGAACGAAGCGCAGCAGCAGTTCTTCCGCGCCTACGGCGCCGCGCCCGGCAATCCCGATTACGCCTTCAACCTGGCCGTGGGCCTGGACCGGCTGAACCAGCCCCGGCTGGCCGCCACGTATTACCAGCGCGCCTTGACCCTGGCGCGCGCCACGCCAGCCGCCTTCGACCAGGCCGTCGTGCAAACGCGTTTGCGCGAACTGGCGGCCCCCGCGCCGGCGGCCCCGGCCGAACCGCTCATCACCCCACCCCGTCAGGAATAAGCACTACATGGCAGAACAGGCAAAACTTCCGCTGGGCAAATTGCTGATCCAGAAAGGCGTGATCAGCGAGGACCAGCTGCGCATCGCCCTGATCGAGCAGCGGCGCAGCAGCGAACCGCTGGGCAAGCTGCTGATCACCCTGGGCTTCGTCACGGAAGCAACCGTGCGCGAAGCGCTCAGCGAAAACCTGAAACAGGTCAGCGCGGACCTGTCGAGCCTGGTGGTCGATGCCATCGCCCTGAAACTGATCCCGAAGGACGTGGCCAAGCGCTACCGCGTCTTTCCCATCGTATATGAACGGCAGGCGGACAATCTGATCCTGGCCATGGCCGACACCAGCAACATCGTCGCGCTTGACCAGATCAGCGCCATGCTGGTCAAGGGCATCACGATTTCCACCGTGCTCGTCAATGAATCGGACATTTCGCGCGCCATCGACCAGTACTATGGTTTTGAATTGTCGATCGACGGCATCCTGCACGAAATCGAAACGGGCGAAGTCAGCTACCAGAGCATGGCCTCGCCCTCGGACGAATACAGCCAGCCCATGGTGCGCCTGATCGACGCGCTGCTGGCCGACGCCGTGCAGAACGGTGCCTCGGACATCCATTTCGAGCCGGAACAGTCGTTCCTGCGCATCCGCTACCGCATCGACGGCATCCTGCGGCAAATCCGCAGCCTGCACAAATCCTACTGGCCGGCCATGGCCGTGCGCCTGAAGGTGATGTCGAACATGAATATCGCCGAGGCACGTGCGCCGCAGGATGGGCGCATCAGCATCAAGTTTTCCGGGCGGCAAATCGACTTCCGCGCCTCGGCGCAGCCCACCACGCATGGCGAAAACGTCGTGCTGCGCGTGCTGGACCGGCAAAAAGGCATCGTCCCGCTCGATGCGCTGGGCCTGGCCGAAGCGGAACTGAACCTGCTGAAACTGATGATCGCGCGCCCTGACGGCGTCATCCTCGTGACGGGCCCGACGGGCAGCGGCAAGACCACCACCTTGTATTCGATCATCAACCACATCAACACGGAAAGCGTCAACATCATGACCCTGGAAGATCCGGTCGAGTATCCGATGAACATGATACGCCAGACTTCCGTCAACGAATCCGTCAAGCTGGGCTTTGCCGACGGCATCCGCTCGATGATGCGGCAAGACCCGGACATCATCCTGGTGGGCGAGATCCGCGACCGCGAAACAGCGGAAATGGCGTTTGCCGCCGCCATGACGGGCCACCAGGTGTATTCCACCCTGCATACGAACTCGTCCATCGGCTCCATCTCGCGCCTGCTCGACATCGGCATCCTGCCCGACATCATGGCCGGCAACATCATCGGCATCGTGGCGCAGCGCCTGGTACGCCGCTTGTGTCCGCATTGCAAGGAAACCGTGATCGCCGACGACGTCGAGCGCCGCCTGCTGGGCCTGGCAGCAAGCGATGCGCCCGTGTCCATCTGCCGCGCCGTGGGCTGCGAGCGCTGCGCGCACCAGGGCTACAAGGGCCGCCTGGCCATCATGGAAATCCTCAAGATGACGCCCGAACTCGATGAATTGACGGCGCGCCGCGCCAGTTCGCGCGAATTGAAGAACGCGGCGCGCGCGGCCGGCTTCAAGGGCATCGTCGACGACGGCATGCGCCGCGTGATGGAAGGCGCCACCACACTGGAAGAAGTGGGCCGCGTGGTCGATCTGACGGAAAGGCTGGCCTGATGGCGCAATATGTCTACCGCGCCATGGATGCCGCCGGCACTTTGATTCCCGGCAGCATGGAGGCGGCCAACGTGCCGGACCTGGAAGCGCGTTTGCACCGCATGCAGCTCGACTTGATCGACTGCAAGATCACGGGCCAGTATCTGGTGCTGCTGGGCAAGCGGATCATCCACCGCCGCGACCTCATCAATTTCTGTTTCCACATGGAACAGTTGACGGGCGCGGGCGTACCCATCCTGGAAGGCTTGAACGACTTGCGTGAAAGCACGGACCACCCGCGCCTGCGCGAAGTCGTCACGGATCTGATCGAAAGCATCGAGGGCGGCTTGCCGCTGTCGGGCGCGCTGGCCCAGCATGGCGACATCTTCGACGCCACGTTTACCAGCCTGATACTGGCGGGCGAACAGAGCGGCAAGATCGCCGAAGTGTTCAAGAACCTGTCGGAAAGCCTGAAATGGCAGGACGAGCTGGCCTCGCAGACGCGCAAGATCGTCATGTACCCGATCATCGTCGCGCTGGTGGTGGCGGGCGTGACGTTTTTCCTGATGATTTATCTGGTGCCCCAGCTGACGGCCTTCATCCGCAACATGGGCGGCGAGCTGCCGCTGCACACGCGCGTGTTGATCTTTGTATCGAATGTGTTCATCGATTACTGGTATGTGCTGCTGGCCTTGCCCGCGCTGCTGTTTTTCGGCCTGCGCGCGCTGATCCGCCGCAGCGAGGCGGCCCGCTATGCCTGGGATGGCTTGAAACTGCGGCTGTGGCTGGTCGGCCCCGTGCTGCACAAGATCATCCTGGCCCGCTTCGCCACGTTTTTTGCCCTGATGTATGCTTCCGGCATCACGATACTCGAATGCATCCGCCTGTCCGAAGGCATCGCCGGCAACCAGGTGGTGGCGGCCGGCCTGCGCCGCGCCGCCCAGCTGATCAGCGAAGGCCATGGCGTGACGGCCGCCTTCCAGCACACGGGCATCTTCCCGCCGCTGGTGATCCGCATGCTGAAGGTGGGCGAGGCCACGGGCTCGCTGGACACGGCCTTGCGCAATGTCAGTTACTTTTACAACCGCGAAGTGAAGGAATTGATTGAAAAAGTGCAAGCCATGATCGAGCCCGCCATGACCGTCATCCTGGGCTTGCTGCTGGGCTGGATCATGCTGTCGGTGCTGGGGCCGATCTACGACACCATCAGCACGATGAAAACTTGAGACCCGAGGCCTGAGACCGCCGTGTTCCGCAAACAATTACTCTACATTACCAGCGACGCGCTGTGCGCCTACGACTGGGACCACGGCGTGCTGGGCCAGGGCCACGTCTTCCCCGCCAGCGCGGCCGGGCTGGACGGTTTCGCCGCGTGGCTGGAAGATCCGCAGGCGCAGCGGCTCGACGTGCCCGCCTACCTGCTGACGGACCTGATCGAGGAAGATTTCCAGCGCCAGCTGCTGCCCCACGTGCGCGGCAAGGCGGGCCGGGCCTTGCTGGAGCGGCGCAAGCAGCAATTGCACCGCGACACGCCCTACCGCGGCAGTACCCTGCTGGGCCGCGAAAGCACGGGCCGCCACGATGACCAGGTGCTGTTCTTTGCGCTGACCAATCCATCGCTGCTGCAGCCGTGGACGGAGGCGCTCGAACACCTGCGCGTGCCCGTGGCCGGCATTTACTCGACCAGCCTGCTCAGTATCGCGCTGGTCAGAAAGCTGGCGATCGCGCACGAACACCTGCTGCTGGTGACGCAGCAATCGGGCGGCTTGCGGCAAAGCTACTACGAAAAGGGCCAGCTGCGCTTTTCGCGCCAGACGGCCACCATCGCGCTCGACGGCGTGGCCGTGAATATCGCGCTGGAAACGGAAAAGACGCGGCAATTTCTCACCAGCACACGCATGCTGGCGCGCGGCGACGTCTTGAATACCGTCATCCTGGCGCCGGCCGCGCAAATCGCCAAGCTCGAACTGCTGTGCGACAACGGCGTCGAAGTGGCCTACCATTTCATCGACCTGCAGCTGGCGGGCGCACGGGTGGGCTTGCGCCGGACCCCGGCGCTGGCCGACGAATTACTGCTGACTTTGCTGGGCAAGCATCCGCCGTCCAGCCACTATCCGCCCGGGGCGCTGGCCCGCTACTACCACTTCCAGCGCGCGCGCAAGACGCTGTATGGCGCCAGCACGCTGATCGGCGCGTCGGCTGCCCTGTGGTGCGCGATTAACTTGCTTGGCGGCATAGCCGACGGCGCCGCCACGCAGCGCCTGGCGCAGGAAACGGCGTCCTACCAGGAGCGCTACCGCAACGTCATGTCGACCCAGGCGCCGGCGCCGGCCAAGACGCAGAATATGAAAGTGGCCGTGACCCTGGGCCACATGATCGCCAGTCAGGCGCCGGAGCCGGGCCGGCTGCTGGGCATGCTGAGCGCCGCGCTGGACCAGGCGCCGCAAGTCGCGCTGGGCCAGCTGCACTGGCATGCGGGCCAGGCGCCCGCGCGCACGGCCAGCGGCCAGCCGCAGCAGCAAGGCGGCACGACCGGCAGCACCCAGGCCGGCATTCCCGTCGCGCCGCCGCAGGCGCTGCGCCTGGAAGCGGACGTGGCCATGCCGAACAACGATTACCGCGCGGCCCTGGCCGCCATCACGGCCTTCGCGCAAACGCTGGCGCGCCAGCCGGGCATGCAGGTGACGATCGAGGAAACGCCGCTCGACCTGCGCCCCAGCGCGGCCCTGTCCGGCAAGAGCGCCGCCCCGGCTCCGGACAGCCAGGCCCGCTTCACCCTCTTGCTCGCGTGGCAGCCATGAGCGGCCCCGTCAAGCAGCCGCCCCTGCCCGGCATGCAGCGCGCGGGCGCGCCCGCGCGCACCCTGCCCGCCTGGCTGGGCGAACTGCACCTGATACGCCGCGCCCTGCTGTGCTTTGCGCTGACCATGCTGGCCAGCCTGGTGCTGCTGAGCCTGAGCATCGCCTACCGCGCGCGCGAAGCGCAGCAGCTGGACCTGGCCCAGCGCACGCGTTCGGCGGCCGCCCTCCTGTTCAACCATGCGGAAGCGGAAAAGCAGGAAATCCGCGCCTACGAACCGCAATTCCTGGCCTTGCGCCAGCGCGGCCTGATCGGCGAGGAAAACCGCCTGGCCTGGATCGATGCCATCCGCCGCAGCCAGGAACAGCGCAAGCTGCTGCCGGTCAGCTATGACATCAGCCCGCAGCAGGGGCTGCAAGTGCCGCTGCCCATGGTGATGGGGCAATATCAGCTGCACGGCAGCCGCATGCGCCTGCAGATGGATTTGCTGCACGAGATGGATTTGCTGAACCTGCTCGGCGATTTGCGCCAGGCCGGCTATTTCGCCGTGCAGGATTGCACGCTCAAGCGCCACGCGGCGGCCGGGGCCGGGCCAGGCACAGGCAACGCGATCGCCACGGGCGCTATGGCGCCCACTCTGGGCGCCGAATGCGAGCTGCTGTGGCTGACCCTGGGCAGCGCGCCCGTGCCGGGGCGGCCATGAGGATCCCCCTCGTCCTGTGTGCGCTGCTGGCTGGCGCCGCGCTGACGGCCCAGGCACAGGCACAGTCGCCGCAGCTGGGGCGATTGTTCCTGTCGCCCGAGCAGCGCACCCAGCTCGACGCGCAGCGCTACGGGCCGCCGCCGGCCGATCCCGCCCTGACGCCTGCGCCGCCTCAGCCACCGCCGCCACCCGCCTCGCCCGTGGAATTGAATGGCGTGGTACAGCGCAGCAGCGGCCGCTCCACCGTCTGGCTGAATCAGGAAGCGCAGAACGAGCCGCACAACCATCTTGCGCGTGAGCAGCCCGGCAGCCTGACCCTGCGCCTGTCGACGGGCCAGGTGGTGCTGCTGAAACCCGGCCAGCGCTACGACCCGGCCAGCGGCACGGTCACCGAGGCGCCGCCATGACGCCGCGCCAGGCGCATCGCCAGCGCGGCGCCGCCCTGCTGCTGCTGGTGGCCGTGCTGGGCCTGGGCGCGGCCAGCCTGCTGATCGGCGCCTTCGGGCGCAACACGGGCGAGGCCGAACGCCAGCAGCGCACCCTGGCCACCCTGGCGCAGGCGCGCGACGCCTTGCTGGGCTTTGCGGCCGTCAACGGCCGCCTGCCCCGCCCTGCCGCCTCCGCCCTCGACGGGCGCGAACGGCCCGCCGACTGCGCCGGCGACGCCGAGTGCAGCGGCTTCTTGCCGTGGGTGGCGCTGGGCGTGGACGGCGTCGACGCCTGGGGCAAGCTGCTGCGCTACAGCGTCACGCCGGAAATGGCGCGCGCCCCCATCGTCTCGTTTTCCGCCGTCGCCAACCGAGCCGTGCTGCGCCGCGACGGGCGCGGCGAATTCGCCTACGTGGCGGGGCAGGAGCAGTGCGACGTCAGCGCGCAATGCCTGCCCGTCGTGCTGTTCTCGCAAGGCAAAGATCGCTACGGCACGGCCGCCAGCGGCGTGCCGCAGATCAATACGGCGCACGGCAATATCGACGAAGCCGCCAACGACGGCGCCAGCCGCCGCTTCATTAACCGCCCCGCCACCGAACTTGCCACGCTGCCCGGTGGCGCCTTTGACGACATGCTGACCTGGATTACCTTGCCCACCCTGTACCAACGCATGCGCGCCGCGCGCAACCTGCCATGAGCGCCCGCCATGCGCGCCGCCAGGGCGGCTTTTCCCTGATCGAGATCGCCATCGTGCTCGTCATCGTCGGCCTGATGATCGGCGGCCTGGTCACGCCCTTGACCGTGCAGCTGGAACAGCGCAAGGTGGCCGAGACGCAACAGGCGCTGAATGAAGCGAAAGAAGCGCTGACGGGCTACGCGCTGCGCTACGGCTACCTGCCGTGTCCCGCCATTTCCGCCGGCAATGGCCTGGAAGACCGGCGCGGCGCCCGCTGCACGGGCGACAAGCGCGCCGGCTTCCTGCCGTGGGCTACACTAGGGCTGCGTCAGGGCGACAGCTGGAACCATCTGTTCCGCTACAGCGTGACGCCGGCCTTCAGCGACAGCGAACAGCAGTTCAACCTGGGCACGCCGCGCGACATCAGCATCGTCACGCGCAGTGGCGGCGCGCTGCTGCAGGCGACGGCCTTGCAGGACATTCCCGCCATGATCATGTCGCACGGCAAGAACGGCTTTGGCGCCACGAACGTGCAGGGCCAGCGCCAGGCTGTGCCTTTCGGCAACAATGTCGACGAGCGCAACAATGCATCGAACGCCACCACCTTCATCAGCCGCGCCGCCAGCGGCGCGCAGCAGCCCGGCGGCGAGTTCGACGATATCGTCGTCTGGCTGTCGCCGAACATCCTGTTCAACCGCATGGTGGCGGCGCAGAGGCTGCCCCGCTGATGCCGATGCTCCTGCCCGCCCTCACCATCGCCCGCTACACGCTGCTCGAAGTGCTGCGCAGCCGCCTGCCGTGGCTGTTCCTGCTGGCCGCCTGCGCCGGCGCCGGCCTGGCCGGCTTCCTGCAGCAACTGGCGCTGACGGAAAGCGGCGCCGTGCAGGCGGCGCTGCTGGCGGCCACCCTGCGCCTGGCCGGCGTCTTCCTGCTGGCCACGTTCATCATCACCAGCATGGCGCGCGAGGCGGCCGACCGGGGCCTCGAATTGCTGCTGGCCTTACCCATGCCGCGCGCAGCCTACCTGCTGGGAAAACTGCTGGGCTATGCAGCGCTGGCGACCGTGCCCGCCATGCTGTTCGGCCTGCTGATGGCGCTGTTCGCCGCGCCCGCGCAAAGCGCGCTGTGGGCGCTGTCCTTGCTGGGGGAATTATGGATCGTCGCCGCCTTCAGCCTGCTGTGCGCGGCCAGCCTGCAGCAGGCCCTGCCCGCGCTGGCCGCCACGGGTGGCTTCTATGTGCTGGCGCGCATGCTGGGCAGCCTGCAGTTACTCGCGCACGGCCCGCAGGCGGGCGACTCCCTGGTGCAGCGCGCCACGGCCGGCGCCATCGACGTGCTGGCCCTGCTGCTGCCCCGCCTCGACGCCTTTGCGCGCACGGAGTGGCTGCTGTATGCGACCGGCGACTGGCAAGCCCTGGGCAGCGTGGCGGCGCAAACGGCCATCTATGTCGGCTTGCTGGCCAGCTGCGCGCTGTGCGACTTTTACCGCAGGAACATCTGATGGCCGCCGCCCAGCGTCCGTGGTCGAGCGTACCGCGCCCCCTGTGCTGGCTGCTGGCGGCCTGCGTGCTGCTGCAGCTGGGCTGGCGCATGGCGCAGCAGCACGCACCGCCACAAGCGCGGCCCCTGCCCGCCGCGCCGCCGGCAGCCGTGGCGCGCCTGGCCAGCCTGGGCGAGCCGCTGGCCATGGCCAAGGCCATGCTGCTGTACCTGCAATCGTTCGAGGACCAGCCCGGCGTCAGCTTGCCGTGGCGCGAGCTCGACTATGACCGCCTGGCCGGCTGGCTGGAGACGGCGCAAACGCTGGACCCGCGCAGCCGGTATGCGCTGGTGGCCGCCAGCGAAGTGTACGCGGGCGTGGCCGATCCGCAGCGCGCGCGGCGCATGCTCGATTTTGTCGCCGCCAGCTTCGCCGCCGACCCGCAGCACCGCTGGCCCGCGATGGCGCAGGCGGCGCTGGTGGCCAAGCACCAGTTGCACGACCTGCCGCTGGCGCTCGCCTATGCCCGCGCACTGCGCCGGCTGGCGACGGGGCCGCACGTGCCAGCCTGGGTGCGCGAGATGGAAGCGTTCATCCTGGAAGACATGGACCAGCTCGACAGCGCGCGCCTGGTGATCGGCGGCCTGATCGCCAGCGGCCAGATCACCGACCCGCACGAGCTGGCCTTCCTCGCGCGCCGGCTCGACGAACTGGCCGACAAGAAAAAGGCGGCGCCATGAGCCGCCGTCCGACATGCCGTGCGCGCACGGCGCCATTTGCAGTAAACTGCCATCCCAAGCACCAGTACTTTTTCCAAGGACATCCCATGCTCCCACGCCGCCAGCACGGCTTCACGCTCGTAGAAATCGCCATCGTCCTGGTCATCATCGGCTTGCTGCTCGGCGGCGTGCTCAAGGGGCAAGGCTTGATCGACAGCGCCAAGGTGAAGAACATCATCCAGCAGTCGAATGCGCTGACGGCCGCCGTCAACGCCTACCAGGACAAGTTCCGCGCCCTGCCCGGCGACGATATCCAGGGCACCGTGCACGTGCCCAATTCGGCCGGCAACGGCAATGGCGACGGCCAGATCGGCGACGGCCAGCCGCGCGAATTCACGCTGGCGCCGCAGCACCTGGCGCTGGGCGGCTTCATTACCGGCTCGTTCAACGGCACCTCGCAATTCATGACCAGCGCCCAGGGCGGCGCCGTGTACCTGTACAACGACGAAGTGGGTGGACGGGCCGGCAACGGCATCCGCTTCGACAACCTGCCCGAAAGCTACGCGGAGCAGATCGACAGCAAACTCGACGATGGCGTGGCCGGCACGGGCAGCGTCCGGGCGAATATGCCATATGGAAATACCGGTGCTATCATTCCCCGCACCGCCGTGTTTTTCTAAGCCACCAGTCACTATCGAAGGAATACCATGTCCCTGCACCGCCAACTCATCGTCTCCCTGGCCGCCGCCTGCGCCTTGCTGGCCGGCGGCGCGCACGCCCAATACGTGGGGCCGTCGGCCGGCCCGGCCGCGCCCGGCAATGTGGCCGCCATCCTGAAAAATCCCGTCGACGACCAGGCCGTCGTGCTGCGCGGCCACCTGCTGCGCAAAGTGGGCAACGAGAAATACACCTTCTCCGACGGCACGGCGGAAATCCGCGTGGACATCGACGACAAGGTCTTCATGAACCGCAAGATCGACGCCAGGACCCGGGTGGAAATCCGCGGCGAAGTGGAAAAAGATTTCATGGAAAGCCCGGAAATCGATGTCGACGTGCTGACCGTGGTCCCGTAAGCTGCCTTGCCCTCCCGCCGCCACGGCGGGAGGGGCATCCCCCTCTTCTGTATGCCTCGCGCAACCTTTTTTCCACCCCAGAAACTAGGCTTGTCAGAACAATCAATTTCGTCTAGCATCTTTTCATTCAAGGTCAGCCAGCGCCAGCGTGAGCCTGCCTGTCGACTCATCCATTCTGGGAGCTTTCCGGGTGCAAGATTTGCCTTCGATACGCTCAAGAATTTCATGGCTGGTGTTCGCCTGGGTCATTCCGACGGCACTCGTGTTTCTGCTGCTCATGGCGCAAAGCTACACGCGCGAACGCGGCCATGTCGTCAGCGAAACGGCGCAGGCGGCACGGGCGGTCGCCGCCGCCATCGAACGCGACCTGAGCGGCGCGCAGATGGCCGCGCGCATCCTGGCCGCCTCGCCCGCCCTGCAAGATGACGATATCGGCGCCCTGCGCGCGCTGGCCGGCAGCCTGCTGCAGCCGGGCCGGGCCGTGAGCGCCTACATCATCTCCGACGCCAAGGGACGCCAGCTGGTCAATACAGCCTTGCCCGCCGGCCAGGCGCCGCCCCCCTTGCCGCAAAAATGGGCGGCCAGCATGGAGCGCGCGCGCGACTACGGCAAGCCTCGGCTGACCAGCCTGCTCATGGAGCCGGACGAGGTGCCGCGGCTGGCCCTGAACCAACCCTTGCCGCGCGATACAGGTCCCACCTATGTGCTGACGGCGCTGTACCGTCCCGACTACCTGCCCTTGCTGCTGCGTGAGCTGCACCTGCCGGCCTACCTGGGCGCGGCCATCGTCAATGCGGACGGCATCAACGTGGCGCGCACGCTGGCGCCGCAACGCTACGTGGGCCAGCGCAGCGCGGCGCCCCTGCTGGAGCAGATACGCCAGGCGCGCGAAGGCGTGCTGCGCCATGCCACCCTGGAAGGCATCGACGTGTATACGGGCTTTCGCCGCGCGCCGGACGATGCCTGGACGGTGGCCGTCACCATACGCACCAGCACGGTGGCCGAAGCCCTGCTGCGCTCCGTCGTCACGGGTTCCCTCATCCTGGCCCTGCTGCTGGGCGCCGGCTTTGCCCTGGCCTGGCGCGTCGGCGGCCGCCTGGCCCACACCCTGCAGGAACTGACCCTGCAGATCCACGCGCTGGCGCAAGGCAAGCCCCTGCTCTCGAACCGCCACGCGGACCGCGAATCGGCCGACATGGCAGCCGCCCTGGGCGCGCTGGAACGCGACTTGCGGCGCCACCGCACGCAGCTCGAAAGCCTGGTGGACGAACGCACCCTGGCCCTGGAAAAATCCACGCGCCTGCTGGAAACCGTCTACGCGACGGCGCCCATCGGCATGCTGTTCGTGGACCTGGACTTGCGCATCGTCATGATCAACCACTACCTGGCCGCCATCAACGGAGCCAGCGTGGCCCAGCATCTGGGCCGTCCCGTGGGCGCCATGCTGTTCGACGACACCGTGCGCAAGGAGGTGGAACGCTGCGTGCGCCAGGTGCTCGAGACGGGATCGCCCATCGTCGACCTCGAATTGCAGGGCCATTGCGGGCGGCAGCGCGAGCAGCTGAGCCACTGGATCGTCTCGTATCACCCGATTTTCGGCCCCGAGCAGCAGTTGCTGGGCGTGTCGGGCCTGTGGCTGGACATTAGCGAACGCAAGCGCAGCGAAGCGGAATTCCGCCGCTCGAAACACCTGTTCGGCACCATCATCGAAAACATCCCGGCCATGGTCTTCGTCAAGCGCGCCGACAAGCTGAGCTTTGAAATGATCAACCGCCACGCGGAACTGACCCTGGGACGCTCGCGCGAGCAATTGCTGGGCAAGACGGACCATGACTTCTTCCCGCCGCAGCAGGCCGCCGCCTTCGTCAGCGCCGACCGCAAGCTGCTGGCCACGGGGCAGATGGTGGAAATCGAGCAGGAGCCGATCAACACGGCCGACGGCACCACGCGCCACTTCACCACGCGCAAGGTGGTGCTGCGCGACGACGCGGGACGTGCCAGCCACGTGCTGGGGGTATCGATCGACATCACGGAACGCAAGCGCGCCACCGAGGTGCTGCACGCCACCACCTTGCGCCTGGAACAGAGCGAGCGCTTCATCCGCACCGTCACCGACAACCTGCCCGGCATGGTGTCGTACTGGGGCGCCGACTTGCGTTGCCGATTCGCAAATAATTTCTACAATGAATGGTTTGGCCGCAGCAGCGCCGAGCTGGCCGGCATCCACATGCGCGAATTGCTGGGGCAGGAACTGTTCGATGTGTATGCGCCCCACGTCGAGGGCGTGCTGGCGGGCCGGCCGCAAAGCTTCGAGCGCGACCTGCTCGACCCCACGGGCCAGGTCTGCCATACGTGGACCAATTACATCCCCGACGTCGACGACAGCGGCGGCGTGCGCGGCTTCTTCGTGCTGGCCTCGGACGTCTCCGAACTCAAGCGCACGGAATTGCGCCTGCACGAACTCAACGAGCAAATGGTGCGCGCGCGCGACAAGGCCGAGGCGGCCAGCACGGCGAAGAGCGAATTCGTCGCCAACATGAGCCATGAAATCCGCACGCCGATGAACGCCATCATCGGCCTGGCGCGCCTGCTGGAAGAGTCGCCGCTGGAACGGCGCGAGCGCAGCTACGTCGGCAAGATCCAGATGGCCACGCAGTCGCTGCTCCACATCGTCAACGACGTGCTCGATTTTTCCAAGATCGAGGCGGGACAGATGGTGCTGGAACAGCGCCGCTTCCAGCTCGAACGCATGCTGGGCAGCGTCGGCGTCTTGCTGGCCAGCAGCGCCTGGGCGCGCGGCGTGGAGCCCGTGTTCGTGCTCGACCCGGGCGTGCCCGATGAACTGATCGGCGACGCCCTGCGCGTGGAACAGATCCTGATCAACCTGGTGGGCAACGCCGTCAAATTCACCGCGCATGGCGAAGTGGTGCTGGCCATCGCCATGGTGGCCGAGGATGCGGCCAGCGCGACGCTCGAGTTTTCCGTGCGCGACACGGGCATCGGCATCGGCGCGGCCGAGCAGGAGCGCATCTTCGACGCGTTTTCCCAGGGCGACAGCGGCACCAGCCGCAAATACGGCGGCACGGGACTGGGGCTGGCCATCTGCCGGCGCATGGTGGAATTGATGGGCGGCCAGCTCAGCGTGAAAAGCGCGCTGGGCCAGGGTTCCGACTTCCGCTTCAGCTGCCGCTTCGGCAAGGTGGCGCCGCCGCCCGAGCCGCCGGGCAAGGCCGCGCCCAGGGATCTGACGCTGCTGATCATCGACGACAACGCCAGCGTGCGCGCCATGCTGGAAGGCTGGTGCGCGGCGCAGGGCTGGCACAGCCGCAGCGCCGACAGCGGCGCGGCCGGCCTGGCGCTGCTACGGGCTCACGCCGGCGGCGCGCCGGCGGCAGACCTCGTGCTGCTCGACGCGGCCATGCCGGGCATGGATGGCATTTCCATGCTCACCGAGGCGCGCGCTGGCGCGCACCTGGCGCTGCCGCCCGTGATCATGCTGGTGGCCGACCAGGACAGCGAAAACCTCGAACGCCTGGCCGACAGCCTGATGTTGTCCGGCATCGTCTCGAAACCGGCCACCCCGGCGCGCCTGCTGGCGGCCGTGACGGCCGTGCGCGACGGGCGCAACGGGCGCAACGCACCGTCCGCGCTGCCCGTTTCCACGCCCCTGTCGGGATTGCTGGAAGGCATGCGCGTACTGCTGGTGGAAGACAATGAAATCAACCAGGAAGTGGCGCAGTACATCCTGCTGCACTCGGGCGCGCGCGTGGCCGTGGCCGCCAACGGCCAGCTGGCCGTCGACCTGCTGGCGCAAACCCCGCAAGCCTGGGACGTGGTGCTGATGGATTTGCAGATGCCCGTCATGAATGGCTATGACGCCACCCTGGCCATCCGCGCACTGGGCTTGCCGGACCTGCCCATCGTCGCCATGACGGCCAACGCCATGGACGAAGACCGCCTGCGCGCCGTCGCCAGCGGCATGAATGCGCACGTGGCCAAGCCCATCGATGTCGACGAGATGATCCTGACCCTGACCCGGCTGGTGCCCGCGCACCCGGGTGGCGGCGACGGCGCCGTGCAGGCGGGCGATGCCGCCACGCTGACGCCGGACCTGCCGGCCGCGGTGCCCGGCATCGACCTGGCAGCGGCCCTGCACCGCTTCGGCGGCGATTACGGCGCCTTCCTGGCCCTGCTCAAACGCTTTGAGAATTCGCAAGGCGACGCCGTCGTGGACACCCGGCGCCTGCTGGCCGCCGGCCAGACGCGGCAGGCGGCGCAACTGCTGCACCGCGTCTGCGGCGTGGCGGCCAACCTGGGCGCCGCCCACGTCGCCAGCCTGGCCGGCGAGGCGGAAAAGACGCTGAAAACGGGGCAATCGCACGCCGCTGCCGCCTTGCTGGGACAGCTGGAACTGGCGATGGCGGAAGTCATCGAAGCGGCGCGCACCCTGCCCTCGCCCCTGCGGCGCAGCCAACTCGCTGCGGCCGCGCCCGGCAGCGCGCCAGTCGACCTGCGCGCCGGCCTGACCGAGCTGCTCGTCCTGATCCGCAACAATAATCTGAGGGCGCTGGCGCAATTCCACGCCCTGCACGCCGCGCTACAACAGTCAGACCGGGAAGCGGCCCTGGCGCTGGCCAACGCGGTCGAGACACTGGATTTTTCCGAAGCGGAAAAACTCGTGCTCGACCAGCTGAAACGAGAGGAAAACAAGTGAGCTGGACCAACCTTGCCATGAACGGGCGCATCCTCATCGTCGATGACGCCATGGAAAACATCCAGATCCTGCACCAGCTGCTGCGCGAGGAACACGATGTGCTGTTCGCCCTGAGCGGAGAAAAGGCGCTGGAGATTGCGCATAATCAGCTGCCGGACCTGATCCTGCTCGACGCCGTCATGCCCGGTATGGATGGCTATGCCGTCTGCAATGCGCTGCGCGAATCGGCCATCCTGAGCGCCATTCCCGTCATTTTCGTCACGGCCCTGAACCAGCCCGAGGATGAGACGCGGGCGCTGGAAGCGGGCGCCGTCGATTTCATCACGAAACCGTTCAACGCGGCCGTCGTGCGGGCCCGCGTGCGCAGCCAGCTGACCATCAAGCGGCAGGCCGACGCCATGCGCGAACTGTCGCTGACGGACTCGTTGACGGGCGTGGCCAACCGGCGCAGCTTCAACGACACGATGGACAGCGAATGGCGGCGCTGCGCGCGCGACGGCGTGCCGATGGCCCTGATCATGGCCGATATCGATCACTTCAAGGATTACAACGACACGTATGGCCACCAGGCGGGCGACCTGTGCCTGCAGCAGGTGAGCGCCGCCCTGCGCCGCTGCGCCGTGCGCCCGCCCGACCTGCTGGCGCGCTACGGCGGCGAGGAATTCATCATCCTGCTGCCGCAGGAAACGCGCGACGGCGCCGAAGTGGTGGCCCAGCGCATCCTCGACGAAGTGCGCACGCTGGAAATTCCCCACGCCAGGTCCAGCGTCGGCCCGCACGTCAGCGTCAGCCTGGGCATGGCCAGCGTCATGCCCACCGAAGGCATGGATCCCAGCGCCCTGATCCGCGCCGCCGACGCCCTGCTGTACCGCGCCAAGCAGACGGGGCGGGACAGGTATTGCGCGTCGGAGGAGGAGTAAAGAGGAGGCGCGCGCACCTGCGTCGGCTTACGCCCTGCGGGCTAAACCGACCTACGCCGACCTACGATGTGGGCTCAGCTTGCAGCTAAGGGATAGCAGCGCATCAGAAATTCCGCCACGCACACGGGTTTCGTGTCGCCGTCCCTCTCCATGGTGACGGCCCAGTTCACTTGCGCGCCTTCCGGCAGGTCCTCGACGGACAGGATGTCGAGCCGCGCGCGCAGGCGGCTGCCGACGGGCACGGGGGCGGGAAAGCGCACCTTGTTCAGGCCGTAATTGATGGCCATGCGGATGCCGGCCATGTGCAGCGCACCCTGCAGCATGGCCGGCAACAGGGACAAGGTCAGAAAACCGTGCGCCACGGTGCAGCCGTACGGCGACTCGCGTGCGCAGCGCTCGGCGTCCACGTGGATCCACTGATGGTCGTCCGTGGCGTCGGCAAAGGTGTCGATGCGCTGCTGCGTGATGGTGAGCCAGTCGGAAACGGCCACGTGCTGACCCGCCAATGCCTGGAAACCGGCGATGCCGGCGATATCACGCATGGTGCTCTCCTGCCGGACGGCGCCCGAACATGCCCATGCCCTCGACGGTGGTCACCACGTCGCCATGCTGGTTGCGCACGCTCCATACGGAAATGACGATGCCGCGATCCGGCTTCGACGTGGACGGGCGCACTTCCTTGACCTGGTAGGTCAGCTGCAGGGTGTCGCCCGCGCGCACGGGTTTGAGCCAGCGGATGCTGTCCAGGCCGGGCGAACCCATGCTGGACGAATGCTTGAGCAGGTTATCCACCACCAGGCGCATCATCATGCCGCAGGTATGCCAGCCGCTGGCGATGACGCCCTTGAAGATGGTTTTTTCCGCCGCCGCATGATCGACGTGGAACGGCTGCGGGTCGAAATCCGTGGCGAAGGCGATGATTTCCGCCTCCGTCACGTGGCGCTGGCCCAGGTCGATTTCCAGGCCCTGCGTAAAGTCTTCGAAATACCAGTGCTTGGGGCTGATTCCGGTCAATGCGGTCATGCGGTCTCCGTCGGCAAGAAGCCCGGCTGGGCGATAAAGCGCTCGATGTGATGGTCCACGTCGCCCAGGGTCAGGGCGATCATGGAGAGGCGCTTGAAATGATGGGCGGCGGGCAATTCGTCCGTCACGCCCATGCCGCCATGCAATTGCACGGCTTGCTGGCCGACAAAGGTGGCGGCCAGGCCTACGCGCGCCTTGGCGGCCGAAACCGTGCGGCGGCGCTCAGACGCGTCCTCGCTATCGGCCTTGGCGGCGGCCAGCATGGCCATCGAACGGGCCTGCTCCAGGTGGATGAACATGTCGGCCATGCGATGCTGCAAGGCCTGGAACTTGCCGATCGGCGCGCCGAACTGCTGGCGCGTCTTCAAGTAGTCGAGCGTGGCGGCAAAGATGGCATCCATGGCGCCCACGGCTTCCGCACACAGCAGGGCGGCGCCATAGTCGAGTGCGGCATCGAGCACGGTCCAGCCCTGTCCCTTTTGTCCGACCAGCGCATCGTGCCCCAGCACCACTTGCACGAAGGTCACGGTGGCGGCTCGCTGGCCATCGATGGTGCGGTAGTCGCGCACGGAAACGCCGGGCGCGTCAACGGGCACGAGGAACAGCGAAATGCCGTCCGTGTCCATCTGGCCGCCGCCGCTGCGCGCCGAGACGATCAGCGCGCCCGCCTGGGCGCCATGGATGACGACGGTCTTCTCGCCGTCGAGCACGAAACCGTCGCCGCTGGCGATGGCCGTGGTGGCGATATCGTGCAGGTCGTGGCGCGACTGGCGTTCACCGAGCGCGCACGCGAGCTTCAGGCTGCCGCTGGCGACCTGTTCCAGCACGGCGTCGTGGCCGCCCGCCAGGGTCAAAAAACGCGCGCCCAGCACGGTAGCCAGGTATGGTTCGACCACCAGGCCGCGCCCCAGTTCCTGCATCACCAGCAGCATATCGACGGCCGTGCCGTCGAAACCGCCCACGCCGGCCGGCAGAGGCAAGGCCGTCATGCCCAGCTCGGCCAGGGTGGCCCAGGCCGCATCGGACGTGCCGGTGGCGGAATGGATGATGGTTTGCCGCATCTCAAACGGGTAATCCTTGTCGACCCAGCGCCGGAGCGCGTCGGCGAATTGCTGCTGTTCCTGATTGAATTGGAAGTCCATGTCGTCTCCTTCTGGCTTACAGGCCCAGGATCATCTGCGTGATGATGTTTTTCTGGATTTCATTCGAGCCGCCATAGATCGATGTCTTGCGGTAATTGAAGTAGTACGCGGCCAGCGGCGCGGCCAGGTCGTCGCCAGCGCTGCTGTGCGGCGCGCTGCCTTCGAGAAATGCCGGGTCGAATGGCAAGGCTTGCGGGCCGATAGCTTCCACCATCAGTTCCGTCAGCTGCTGCTGCAGTTCCGAACCGCGCACCTTCAGCATCGACGCCTGCGGCCCCGGCCCCTTGCCCTCTTCGCTGATGACGCGCAAGACCGTCATTTCCAGCGCCATCAATTCGATTTCCAGGGTGGCGACCTTGGCCGCAAACGCGGCATCGTGCAGCAGCGGCGCGCCGCGCTTGGTCTGCTGCATGGCAAGCTGCTTGAGAAAAGTCAGCTCGCGCTTGGAGCGGCCCACGGCGGCGATGCCCGTGCGCTCGTGCCCCAGCAGATACTTGGCGTAGGTCCAGCCCTTGTTTTCCTGGCCGACCAGATTGCTGACGGGCACGCGCACATTATCAAAAAAGACTTCGTTCACTTCGTGTTCTTCGTCGAGCATGATGATGGGGCGCACGGTGATGCCCGGCGTTTTCATGTCGATCAGCAAGAAACTGATGCCTTCCTGCTTGCGCACCGTGCTATCCGTGCGCACCAGGCAAAAGATCATGTCCGCGTGCTGGCCCAGCGTCGTCCAGGTTTTCTGGCCGTTGACGATGTAGTGGTCGCCGTCGCGCTCGGCCGTGGTTTTCAGGGAGGCGAGGTCGGAACCGGCGCCGGGCTCGGAGTAGCCCTGGCACCACCAGTCGTCGCAATTCAAGATGCGCGGTAAGTAATATGCCTTTTGTTCGGCGTTGGCGAAGGCCATGATGACGGGCGCCACCATGTTGATGCCGAAAGGCAAAATCGGGGGCGTGGCGGCGCGCGCGCACTCCTCTTCCCAGATATGGCGCTGCACGGACGTCCAGCCCGTGCCGCCGTATTCGACGGGCCAGGCCGGCGCGGCCCAGCCTTGCTGCGCGACAATCTTGTGCCAGCGCACATAGTCATCGCGGTTCAGGCGCAGATGCTGGCGCACCTTGCGCTGCAAGTCCGCCGGCAGATGGGTGTCGAGGAAGGCGCGCACCGTGTCGCGGAACGCCGTCTCCACGGCCGTGTAATGCAGGTCCATGTCTGTCTCCTTGTTCTTGTCGGTTGCCGTGATAACTGCACGCAAGGAAGCTCAGCGCACAAAAAAGCACGACCGTTCTCAAGGATTGTACAACAGATTGGGAGCGGCGCCAGCCCTTTTACGCAGGCCGGCGCCGGGTGGCATTGGCCGGCTGGCGGCCCGAAGCCGCCGTCGGCATCTCGCTTATGCGTGCGACAGAATATTGATGAGTTTGCCAAAAGGGTCGCGCACGAAAAAGCGCCTGACGCCCCAGGGTTCATCGCTCAGCCCATACTCGATGGCAAACCCTGCAGCAACCATGCGTGCAAATGCGGCATCCACGTCATCGACTTCAATCGACAGGTCTGGCACGGCCGTGTTCGAGCCCCCTTGCGTGGCGAAGCTCACTTGAACACTCATCTCGGTTTGCGCACCATACGTCATGATCCAGCCGTGGTCCATCAGCAGGCTCAGGCCCAGCACCTCCTGGTAAAACCTCCGCGCCAGGCCCGGATCCGACACGGGGACATTGGCAACGATACGCTTGACTTGCATGTTTTTCCTCCGTGTTAATGATTGAACCCTTCAAAGCTCACCCCTGCCATTCCACATCCACAACCGCACCCAGAAGTGGTGGCGAATCGAATTGAAATTCATTCCATGGCGGATGGCCAATTCCACCACCTGCCGGTAGTAGGCAGCCAACTCGCCCTCTCGTCCGCCAAGTTCGGACGTTAGCACCATGGATGGTTCAGACCGTGGAAATGAAGGCAGCTGAAGTCACTGTGTACATGTTGACGTGTCCACGCCTGCATGTCTGTCCGGACCGAAATAGAACTCTTTCTTCAAGAGAAAGCAAAGCTCTACATTCAGCAACGAAACTGGTTTGGCTTCAGTCATCCAAGGTTTCATATGATTGCAATAAAATTAACCTCAAGGGTACTACGGAAATGTCCACTTCTGACGAGATTGCCACTTTTCACGATTACCTCTTTAGTAACAGCCCACGTAGAAGCAATTCCAATGCCGCAACTCCTTTTATCAAGCGCGCATTGCCTTCGTCACCGTCGGCGATCCAGAACGCCGCTTCTGCCAGACTGCCGTAGATCATCGAAGCCAATGCCTCTGGGCAAGTGTCGGCCACAATGCCTTGATGAATCAGCTCGCGGATAAGCCCTTGCATCGACTCGAGGCAATGACGCTGCGAGTCCGGTGAAGCGCCCCCCAGCACCGCCCTGGCATCGCGTAAAACAATGCGCTGAATTTCAGGCTCCAAGGCCATCTCCAGATAGGCACGGCAGCGATGGCGAAAGCCTTCCCACAGATCGCCAGCGCTGTCGGAGATGCTTTGCAGGCGACCATCCATTTCCGCGTCGATCTGCTCTACCACCGCCAGCAGCAAGCCCTTCTTATCGCCGAAGTGATGATACAGCGCACCACGCGTCAGTCCTGCCTGCGCGGTGAGGTCGTCCATTGACGTATCGGCATAACCGCGCTCGCTGAACACTGTGCGGGCGGTAGCCAGCAACGATGCTCGGGTTTCTTCCATCTCCACACGCGTGCGGCGAACCATTGCTTTCTCCTTACATACATACATAACGTATGATTGTTTACATACAGTGCGTATGAATATATACTATTCATACGCGATGTATGTATTATCACTGGGACGCGTCTCCGCTGCAAGCATCGCATGCAGGGACCGATATCGATCCCCTTTGGCATGCGCTGCCACTGCATAGCAGCGGTCCGACGCCGCCTTTACCGGCATAAGCCGTTTTCGAATGATCAAATGAAGGATATGCACCATGAGTACGTCCCCCTACGCTGCCGCAGAAACAGCTGTCCGCCACCCGTGGCTGGCGGTCAGCGCGGTCGGCATGGCCACCTTTTCGGTCGTGACGACGGAAATGCTGCCGGTCGGCCTGTTGACGCCGATCGCTGACACCCTGGGCACCTCCACCGGAACCGCCGGGCTGATGATCTCGCTGCCAGCATTGCTGGCGGCCTTGTTCGCGCCGCTGGTCGTGATCGTCTCGGGAAACCTGGACCGGCGCACAATTCTCTGTGGCTTGCTCACTCTATTGTTGCTCGCAAACATAGCCTCGGCTCTGGCGCAGAACATGGCGTGGATGCTGGCGGCACGTGTTCTCGTCGGTTTTTGCATGGGCGGAATCTGGGCCATCGCCGGCGGTCTGGCGTCCCGGCTTGTTCCTGCCCGCTCGATCGGCCTCGCAACGTCGATTATCTTCGGTGGCGTGGCGGCCGCTTCCGTGCTGGGTGTGCCGCTAGGCGCACAAATCGGCGACCTTGCAGGATGGCGCTGGGCCTTCGGCGCCATGGCGCTGTTCAGCGGCCTGGTACTGGTGCTGCATCTGGCTGTCATTCCCGCCCTGCCCGCTGCCGGTTCGACGACCTTGCGCCAATTCGGCAAACAGTTGCACAACCGGCAGTTGCAGGCGGGGCTGCTCCTGACCCTGTTGCTTGTAAGCAGCCATTTCACGGCCTTTACCTTCGTGCGCCCGCTGCTGCTGTCGATGTCGGGGTTTGATGCGCAATGGCTGGGCACACTGCTGTTTTCCTATGGCTTCGCGGGCATCATTGGCAACTTCCTGGCCGGCGGCGTTGCGGCGCGGCGCGCAGCGCCAACCATCGTCGCCATCGCGGGCGGCCTGCTGCTCACGCCACTGCTGTTTCTGGCTGTCGGCGACTCCAGCATCGCTGGCGGCGTGGTGTTGCTGGCTTGGGGACTGGCCTACGGCGGCGTATCGGTCGGCCTGATGACCTTGATGCTGAAGGCGGCGCCCGGGGCCGTGGAGATCGTCGCCGCGCTGTATGTGGGAGTCTTCAATATCGGCATTGCGCTCGGGGCGTGGGCCGGCGGTCAAGCCGTGGACAGGCTGGGCCTCTCGGCCAACCTCTGGCTTGCCGCAGGTTTCGCCGCTGCTGCTTTGCTGCTGGCTTTTGGCATCCACTTTGTTAATGCCAACAAACAACTTGGCCCTGCACGAGATTGACTCTTGCCGCCATCAGCCATACAAATGCAGCAACACCTGCACGGCGACGATCTTGACGATGGTCATGCTGGGGAAAATCATCGCGTAGCCGAGGTTCGGGCGGTCCGATTTGGCTAGCCGGTTGGCGAACACCAGCACGGCCGGGTTGCCCGTGGCGCCGGCCGCGATACCGAGCAACTCGGGAAACGGCAGGCGCAGGAAGACCTTACCCAAAATCACCACGAGGGCCACCACCACCAGCACCGTGACGGCCCCCAGCGCCAGCATGGGCAAGCCGTCGGCGCCCGCCTGCTGCACGAACGGCAAGCCGGAGGCCATGCCGACGGAGGCGAGGAAAATCGTCAAGCCGTAGTTGCGCATGACCAGGTTGGCCGACAGGGGCAGGCGCCAGCTGATCTTGCCCACCCTGCCCAGCCGTCCCAGGATCAGCGCCATCACCAGCGGACCGCCGGCCAGGCCCAGGCTGAACGAGCCTATCCACGGCAAGGGGATGGGCACCAGGCCCAGCAGCACGCCCAGCACCATGCCCATGCCCAGCGACACATAGCTGAACTCGGCCGTGGCCGTGATGGAATTGCCGAACAGCTTGCGCACGTCGGCCGCATGTTTCGCTGGCGCAATAGCCATCACCCTGTCGCCAAATTCCAGGGTCAGGAACGGGTGCGGCAAAATCATGGCGTCGCCGCGGCGGATGAAGGCGATCTGCAGCGGAAAGTCTTTCGACAGGTTCAGCTCGCCCAGGGGCACGCCGACGATTTCCGCGTCCGACACGAACACTTCCGTGCCGTCGAACGTGCTGCGGTCCTTCATCAGCCGCCCCGGGTCGAGGTGGCCCAGCGCCGTGCGCGCCGCTTCCACGCCCGCCACCGTGCCCGACACCATCAGCGCGTCGCCCACGCCAAGCACCAGGCCAGGATCGGGCAAGCGGTTCTGGTGGCCCTGGCGCACGCCGATCACTTGCACGCCGGCCAGCGGGCCGTCGGCCAGTTCGGACAGGGCCGCGCCCGCCAGTTTCGCTTCGTCAATGGTAATTTCGGACACGACGATGGGCGCCGGCGGCGGCGTCAGCACAGGTTTCAGGATGCGCCCGGCCAGGTACAGGCCCAGCATGGGACCGACGACGCCGAACGGATACGCCACCGCATAGCCGACGGCCGCGTCGCCATTGCCGTGCGACGCTTCCAGCGCCGCCTGCAGGGCCGCCGTGCTGGTCATGGCGCCGGCAAACACGCCGCTGGCCATGCGCAGCGAGATATCGATCCACTGCCCGCCCCAGACGGACACGGCCAGGCCGCCCATGACGGCGGCAAAGGCGATCAGATTGTGTTTTTGCCCCGCCCCGCGCAAGCCGGCGAAGAACTGCACGCCGTACTGCACGCCTATGCCATACAGAAACAGCAGCAGACCGATCGAGCCGACCATGGGCGGCGGCACGGAACCGGGAGCAAATGCGCCCAGCGCCAGCCCCGCGAACAGCACGCCGCCCACGCCCAGCGAAAAGCCGAACACGCTGATGCGCCCCAGCGCATAACCGGCGCCGATGACGAGAAACAGGGCGAGGATGGGCGTGGACTCCAGCGTGTGGCGAAATAATTGAAGCATCGGGCAACCTTGGTCTGGGGAAGGCCCAGTTTAGCATGCACAAAAGCAACACGATGGCGATGATGACAAGCAAGCGTGCGCAGGTTTGCGCCTTAAAAACGGGCAAAAAAAAGCCCGCTGCGGGAGCGGGCTGAATCTAATTCCTGTGAGGAAGTAGAGGAGACAGGTGCAATGATGCCGCGTCGCAACATACAAATCCAATTGCATGTTGTGATGACAGAAATAGCGTCTATCAATATCTCGTTCAGGCCGCGCCAAAAACGATCAGCGTTCGATCCGATCTTTGCGGGCGAGTGACCAGCACGCGGGCGCGTTCCACCGATACGCAAGTCTGCGGCACAAACCCCGTCGGCAATGTCCCTCCATCGCGCTTGAGCATTTCCGGCTCATTGAACACGTCATAGTCCGCGCGCTTGAAAAGCAACTGTTCGATGCCGGCGTCCCCTTCGGGCATCGGTTTGACAACGATGAGCGACCAAAGGCCTTCATCCCCCAGGAATTGCTTTTGCTTAAGGAAGGCGTTGACCCTGTCCGCAGGAGGCGCCGAACCGGGCAGCTCGCTCTGATACATGGTCAGCGGGCACAGCAGCGTGCCGGGCGGCCACCCCATATCGGGCAGCGCGGCGACCGTCTCCGGACGCAACTGGCCCAAGTGGCGATCAAGCGGATGCCGCTCCTCCGAGCATGCGCCGAGCGCCATCAGCGCCAGCATGCCGGCTGCGTAAAACAAAGGTGTCATCAACTTGTCTCCTTGTGCATGGTTTAGCAAGGGTATCTTAAGCGATGCAGCCGTGGCGACCCGCGCGATAAGGTGCAACGGCAAAAAAAAAGCCCGCTGCGGGAGCGGGCTGAATCTAATTCCTGTGAGGAAGTAGAGGAGACAGGTGCATGATGCCGCGTCGCAACATATAAATCCAATTGCATGTTGTGATGACAGAAATAGCTATTCCCTATATCTGCCCTCTCCCCTGCCGTCCTCAGGCGACGTTATCGGCACGCAAGGTTTTCGCTGCCGCCACCATGTTGGCGAGCGCGGGAATCACTTCCTTCCAGCCGCGCGTCTTCAGGCCGCAATCGGGGTTGACCCACAGGCGCCGCGCGGGAATGCGTTCGGCTGCCTTGCGCATCAATGCCACCATCTGTTCCTGGCTCGGGATGTTGGGCGAGTGGATGTCGTAGACGCCGGGGCCGATGTCATTCGGATAATTGAAATCGTCGAAGGCGTCCAGCAATTCCATGTCGGAGCGCGAGGTTTCGATCGTGATGACGTCCGCATCCATGTCCGCGATCTGCGCGATGATGTCGTTGAATTCCGAATAGCACATATGCGTGTGGATCTGCGTCTCGTCGGCCACGCCATTGGCCGTGATGCGGAACGATTCCACGGCCCAGCGCAGGTAGTCGGCCCACTGGGATTGACGCAGTGGCAGGCCTTCGCGCAGTGCCGCCTCGTCGATCTGGATCACGCGGATGCCGGCCCGCTCCAGGTCCTGCACCTCGGCGCGCATGGCCAGCGCCAGCTGGTGGCACGACACGCTGCGGGGCTGGTCGTCGCGCACGAAGGACCAGTTCAGGATGGTGACGGGACCCGTCAGCATGCCTTTCATCGGCTTGCCCGTCAGCGACTGGGCGTAGGTGCTCCACTCGACCGTCATGGCGCGCGGGCGGCTGATGTCGCCGAACAGGATGGGCGGCTTGACGCAGCGCGAACCGTACGATTGCACCCAGCCGAACTGGCTGAAGGCGTAGCCGTCGAGCTGTTCACCGAAATATTCCACCATGTCGTTGCGTTCCGCCTCGCCGTGCACGAAGACGTCCAGGCCCAGCGTTTCCTGTTCCTGCACGCAATGGGCGATTTCCGCCTGCATCAGTTTTTTGTAACTGGCTTCATTCAGCTGGCCGCTGCGGAACTGGCTGCGCGCCTGGCGGATTTCCGCCGTTTGCGGGAAGGAGCCGATGGTCGTCGTCGGATACAGGGGCAGTTGCAGCAGTGCAGCTTGCTTGGCGGCACGCTCCGCATAGCCGCTTACGCGCCGGCCCATGCTGGCGGCTATGCACGCCACGGCCGCTTTCACTTGCGGATTATGCACACGCGGCGACTGGCGGCGCGCTTGCACGGCTGCATGATTGGCGTCCAGCGCCGCTTGCACGGAGGCGCGGCCATGGTTCAGGGCGCCGGCGATGGCGTGCACTTCATCGAGTTTCTGGCGGGCGAAGGCCAGCCAGGAGTGGATGTCGGCGTCGAGCTTTTGTTCGCTGTCCAGGTCGACGGGCACGTGCAGGAGCGAGCACGACGGGGCGATCCACAAACGGTCTTGCAGGCTGGCGTGCACGGGTTCCAGCCACGCCAGCACTTGCGTCAAATCCGTCTTCCAGATATTGCGGCCATTCACCACACCCAGCGACAGCACGCTGGTGGCGGGCAATTGGGCGATCACTTGCTCCACTTCATCGCGGGCGTTGACGGCATCGAGGTGCAAGCCTTGCACGGGCAGCTTGCACGCCAGCGCCAGGTTGTCTTGCAGCTTGCCGAAATACGTGGCCAGCAGCAGTTTGACGTGATTGACCTTGCTCAAGGCATCGTAGGCCGTGACGAGCGCCTGCTGCCAGGCGCCGTCGAGTTCCGTGACGAGTATCGGCTCATCGATCTGCACCCACTCCACGCCTTGGGCCGCCAGTTCCTGCAGCAGTTGCACGTAGACGGGCAGCAAGCCTTGCAGCAGCGCCAGCTTGTCGGAATCATCCTTGGCCTTGCCCAGCCACAAATAGGTGACGGGGCCGATCAGCACGGGTTTGGCGTTCACGCCGGGCTGGCGCGCTTGCGCCAGTTGCCGCAGCAGGCGGCTGCTGTCGAGCTTGAATTGTGTCTCGGCCGCGAATTCCGGCACAATGTAGTGATAGTTGGTGTCGAACCATTTCGTCATTTCGCCGGCATGGACGCAGCTGCAATCGCTGTCGCTGGCCGAGCGGCCGCGGGCCACGCGGAAATAGTTGTCGAGCGCGGCGCCTTCCAGGCCGCGCACGCGCTGAGGCAAGTTGCCCAAGGTAAAACTCAGATCCAGCACCTGGTCGTAGAAGGAAAAGTCGCCCACGGGCACCAGGTCCAGCGCATGCTGGTCTTGCCAGTGGCGCTGGCGCAGTTCGGCGCCCTGGCCTTCCAGCGCGGCCAGGCTGCTCTTGCCCTTCCAGTAGTCTTCCAGGGCGAATTTCAGTTCGCGTTTGGCGCCGATGCGCGGGTAGCCCAGATTGTGTGTCGTGACGGTCATGGTAGTGCCTCCCAGTGAAGTATGGAGACATCATAGAGGCTTTCATCCATGAAAAATAATGGTAAAACTTCATGCATCCATTATTAATATTCATGCGAAACCGTAGCCGAACAATCCATCGGGCAATGCTGCGCGAAGCCGGCCGCCCCGTTCGCCGAGCGTGCCGGCCGGAAAGCGAGGGCCAAAACGACAGGCAAAAAAAAGCCCGCTGCGGGAGCGGGCTGAATCTATTTCCTTGGAGGAAGATAGAGGAGACAGATGAATGATGCCGCGTTGCAGCATATAAAACCACTTTATATTCGTGATGTCAGAAATACACAGCAGTGATATTAGGGGCAACAGACAATTCTATGCAGCAACTTTTATGCTGCCGCTTCCGTCTTTCCGTCGCCGGAACGCAACATATTCTTGATGCCGCGCAGCGCCTGCCGCACGCGAGCCTCGTTTTCGATCAGGGCGAAGCGCACGTATTCATCGCCGTACTCGCCGAAGCCGATGCCGGGCGACACGCTCACCTTGGCCTTTTGCAACAGCAGCTTGGCAAATTCCAGCGAGCCCAGGTGACGATAAGCCTCGGGGATATGCGCCCAGATATACATCGACGCCTTCGGTTTTTCCACCATCCAGCCTGCTTCATGCAAGCCTTTCACCAGCACGTCGCGGCGGCGCTGATACTGGGCGCAGATTTCCGTCACGCAGCTCTGGTCGCCTTCCAGCGCGGCAATGGCCGCCACTTGCACCGGGGTAAAACTGCCATAGTCGTGGTAGCTCTTGATGCGCGCCAGGGCCGCCACCAGTTCCGCGTTGCCGACCATGAAACCGATGCGCCAGCCCGCCATGTTGTAGCTTTTCGACATGGTGAAAAATTCCACGGCGACGTCGCGCGCACCGGGTACTTGCATGATGGACGGCGCCTTCCAGCCATCGAAGGTGATGTCGGCATACGCCAGGTCGTGCACCACCAGGATATTGTGCTGTTTCGCCAGCGCCACGACTCTTTCAAAAAATTCCAGTTCCACGCATTGCGCCGTGGGGTTCGATGGAAAACCCAGCACCATCATCTTCGGCTTCGGGTAGCTTTCGCGGATGGCCCGTTCCAGTTCGGCAAAGAAATCCACGCCCGGCCCCATGCGCACGGAGCGGATGTCGGCGCCCGCGATGACGGCGCCCCAGATATGGATCGGGTAGCTGGGGTTCGGCACCAGCACCGTGTCGCCCCGGTCGAGCGTCGCCAGCATCAAATGCGCCAGTCCCTCTTTCGAGCCGATGGTGACGATGGCTTCGCTGTCCGGGTCGATGTCGACCTCGTAGCGCTTCTTGTACCAGTGCGCAATCGCGCGGCGCAGGCGCGGAATACCTTTTGATGCGGAATAGCCGTGCGTGTCGGGCCGTTTCACCGTCTCGACCAGCTTGTCGACGATGTGCGCGGGCGTGGCGCCATCGGGATTGCCCATCGACATGTCGATGATGTCCTCGCCACGGCGGCGTGCGGCCATCTTGAGTTCGGCGGTGATGTTGAAAACGTAGGGGGGAAGGCGATTGATGCGCGAAAAGCTGCGCGGAGCTTGGCTGTCGGTCATGGTTATCTCTGTACGTAAGCGCCCGGATCCGTCCGAGCGACGTTGGCGCAGTGGCTGCGCCTGCAAAGATACTAACCCGACTTCGCAAGAACTGGCAAGGCCGATTCGGACACGCTACAATACGCCCAGATCGAAAATGAGCGCACCGGTTGGTAACCCGGTAAGTGCCCGGCACCGTCCGGCATGCTCCCGCCCACGCGGACCCACGGCGCTGACCCTTGGCTGTTACACCAGCAGGGGAGGTGTTCTGGTTCGTGCATCTTCCCGCCGCGCCATCCCTCCCCTGCTTTGATGAGGAAAAAAAACGGATGGCAACACACGACACCGCAGTAACTGGCATGACCCTGGACCGCGCCGGCATGGAGCAGCAGCTGGCCCTGCCTGTGCACCACTTCATCGATTGCGCCTTTGACGGTGAAGACTTGTCGCGCCTCGATTTGCAGGGCTGCACCTTTGAACGCTGCACCTTTGCCGACACCAACTTGTTTGCCAGCAAGCTTGCGCGCAGCACCTGGCGCCGCTGCCGCGCGGGCAGCGCCGACTTCGAATCCGTCGACGCCGTCGACGCCAGTTTCGAAGGCTGCGACCTGAACAACACGAAATGGCGGCGCGCCAAGCTGGCCTCGGCCGCCTACCGCGGCTGCAAGCTGACGGGCGCCTCGTTCGAGGAAGCGGCCCACCTGGGCTTGACGTTCGAAGACAGCCTGCTGGTGGGCGCCGACCTGCGCGGGTTCTCGTTCCGCAAGGCGACATTAAAACAGCTGGATTTTTCCGACGCCTACCTGGCCGGCTGCGACTTCCGCGAGGCCGTCTTCGAAGGTGGCAGCCTGCGCAACGCCACCATCAAGTTGGCGAAGTTCCAGGGCGCGGACTTGCGCGGCGCCGACATCGACGGTTTCAAACTGAGCGAAGCATCCTTGCTGAAAGGCGCCGTCATCACGCATGCGCAGGCGGCGAACTTCATGCGGGCGCTCGATCTCGTAGTAATCTGATTGGTATTGATTTAATCTGAAAAGACAAAAAAAAGCCCGCTATGGAAGCGGGCTGAATCTATTTCCTTGGAGGAGATAGAGGAGACAAGTGCATCTTGCGGCATTGCGGCATATCACGCCACTTTATCTTCATGATGATAGAAATTTCAATTCGTGATAATGAGGCGCCATCAGGGTTTCAAGCCGTGCGGCGCGTAGCCAGCGGTAAAAATTCTGCCAGCCACACCAGCAGGGCCAGGCCAGGAAATGCCATGCCGGCCAGCAAGGTTGCCTGCCAGCCGTAGCTGGCGTACACCCAGGCACCGATGGCCGAGCCGGCCGCACCGCCGGCAAAGAACAGCGCGAAATACAGGCCGTTCAAACGGCCCCGCACTTCCGCGCCCAGGCTGAAGATGGCGCGCTGGCCCAATACCAGGTTGGCCGCCACGCCCATGTCGAGCACGATGGACGCCACCACCAGCAAGCCCAGCGCCACGTGCTTCGATTCCGGGGCGAACATGGGCAAGGCAAACGCGGCGATGCCCAGCGCCAGCGCGGCGGCCGTGGCCGGCAAGGTGTGGCCGGCGTCCGCCAGGCGGCCCGCGATGGGCGAGGCGACGGCGCCCGCCATGCCCACCAGGGCGAAGATGGCGATGCCCGTTTGCGACAGGCCGAACGCGGGGCTGGCCAGCACCAGCGGCGTGACGGTCCAGAACAGGCTGAAGGCGCCAAACAGGCCCGCGTGATAGGCGGCGCGGCGGCGCAGCACGGGCGTGCCCAGCAGCAAATGCCACAGCGACGCCATCAGGGCAGGATAGCGCATGCTCGACACGGGCTGGCGCACGGGCAAGGCACGGCGCAGCACGGCAGCCAGCGCCAGCATCAGCACGGCGGCGCCGCCGAACACCACGTGCCAGCTGGCGTGCGCGGCCACCAATGACGCCACGGGACGGGCCAGCATGATGCCCAGCAACAAGCCGCTGACCACCTTGCCCACCGTCTGGCCCCGCGTCGCTTCCTGCGACAGATGGGCGGCAAACGGCACGATCACTTGCGCCGCCACGGAACCGAGGCCGATGGCCAGCGCGGCAGCGAGGAAGACGATGGCGCCTGTACTCAAGGCCGCCACCACGAGCGCCGTGGCCGTCACCAGCAAGGCCGTGACGATCAGGCGGCGGTTTTCCAGCAAGTCGCCCAGCGGCACGACAAACAGCAGGCCCAGGGTATAGCCCACTTGCGTCAGGGTGACGATCAGCCCGGCCGCCTTGGCCGACAAGCCCGTCGAGGCGCTGATGGGCCCGACGAGGGTTTGCGCGTAGTACAGATTCGCCACGATCAGGCCGGAAGCGATGGCCAGCAGCAGCACCATGGCCGGTGCGATGTCGTGGGGAGCGGAAGATGAGGCCTTGTTCATGTTGTTTCCTCGGTTCGATAGGGATGTCGCCATTCTAGGCAAAGTCGAGCCCAAGATAATCAGGGCATAATCCACTTATACTTTTCACATAAAATGAACAATGAGAATGGAAGCTATCCCATGGACAAGATCAAGGCCATGCAGACCTTCGTGCGCATCGTCGAAGCCAACAGCTTTTCCAAGGCGGCCGAGACCTTGAATTTGCCGCGCGCGGCGCTGACGGCCACCCTGCAAAAGCTGGAAGCCTACCTGGGCACGCAATTGCTGCAGCGAACAACGCGCCGCTTGTCGCTGACGCCGGAAGGCGCCGAGTACTTTCGCCATTGCATCGATATCCTGAAGGCCGTCGATACGGCGGAACTGGCGTTTCGCGGCCCCGACGCGACAAAACCGCGCGGCTTGCTGCGCATCAACCTGCCCAATACGGTGGGCCGCAGGCTGGTCGTGCCGCATATCGCGCACTTCCACGCCGTCTGGCCGGACGTGCAATTGCAGCTGAGCCTGACGGACCGCCTGGTCGACCTGACGCAGGAAGGCATCGATTGCGCCTTGCGCGTGGGCACCTTGCAGGATTCCGCCTTCATCGGCAAGCAGGTCGGCCTGATGCGCTTCGTCACGTGCGCCTCGCCCGCCTACCTGGCTCAACATGGCACGCCGCACACCCTGGCGGACCTGGCCGCGCATCGGGGCATCATGCATTACTCGGGCCGCACGGGACGCGCCTTCGACTGGGATTTTCAACAAGGCAAGGAAGTGCTGCGCGTGCAGATGGCCGGCCCCATCGCCGTCAACGACGCCGACGCCAGCGTCGATTGCGCGCTGCAGGGGCTGGGACTGGCACAGGCGGCCCAGTACCAGGTGCGCCAGCACCTCGACAGCGGCGCGCTGGTCGCCGTGCTGGCCGATCATCCGCCGACGCCCATGCCGATGTCGCTGCTGACGCCGCAAGGCCGCCTGGCAACGCCCAAGCTGCAGGCGTTTGCCGGCTGGCTCACGGCCCTGCTGGCGGCACAGCCCGATGTGCAGGCGAGCACGCACAGAATCTGAGGCAAAAAAAAAGCCCGCTGCGAGAGCGGGCTGAATCTATTTTCTTGGAGGAGAATAGAGGAGACAAGTGCATTATGCTGCATCGCGGCATATCCATCCAATTGATTGTTGGAATGATAGAAATACGCAAAACAGATAACTGATCGGGGCGAAAAAAAACCGGCTCCGCAAGGAACCGGCTTTTTACCGTGCAACAAGCTTACTTCGCTGCCGTCACCGGCGTCGCCTTGCCATCCGCGCCATACGGCAAGACCTTGGCCGCCATGCGGGTATCGGCCTTGATCAGCGCCACTTCGTCGGCCAGGATGCGCGCCGCTTCGTTCAGCAGCACGTCCTTGGCGCTCTTGGCGGCCGTTTCGGCGTCCAGTTCGGCACTCAGCGCGCGCTCGTCGCCCTGCAAGCCGTCGTCGGTGCGCAAGGCGCCCTTCACGGCGGCGATCTGCTTGGCCGTCTTGTTGGCCGCCTTCGCGCCCTTCAGCACGTCTTTCGGATCGGGAATCACCACCAGGTCGTCGGCCGGATTCGAAATCTGCGCGATCAGGCGTTTTTCACGGGCCTTGGCACGCGCTTCCTGGGCATCGCGCTCCTTGCGGCGCACGGTTTCATTGAGCGAAATCTGGTTTTCCTTGCGCTGCTTGACGACCAGGGCTATGTCATCGAGCAAGTACTGGAAATCCTTGTCCTTGGCCACGCGCGCTTCATGCTTCTTGTCCAGCAGCGGCACGATATCCTTCAGGTCGCCCGTCGGCATGTACGGTGCCGGCTTGATGGCCACCCATGGCAAGGCATTGTCATAGCTCGATTCGCCGAAGTTTTCCGTGTCCGACATGGCAGGCAACTTGATGTCGGGCGTGACGCCGCGCAACTGCGTGGTGCCGCCGTTGATGCGGAAGAACTGGGCGATGGTCATCTTCAGCTCGCCGAAGCGGGCTTTCTCGCTGCCGCCGAAACGGTCGAGGTTGAACAAGGTCTGCACGGTGCCCTTGCCGAAGCTGCCTTCGCCGATGATGACGCCACGGCCGTAATCCTGCACGGCGGCGGCGAAAATCTCGGACGCGGAAGCGGAACCACGGTTGATCAGCACGCCCATCGGACCATCCCAGGCCAGGCCCGCGTTGGTGTCGCTTTCCACGTCGACCTTGCCTTCGGCATTGCGCTGCATCACGACCGGGCCCTTGTCGATGAACAGGCCCGTCAGTTCGACGGCTTCGTTCAGCGAACCGCCGCCGTTGTTGCGCAAGTCGATCAGGACGTTGTCGACCTTGTCCTTCTTCAACTCGGCCAGCAAACGGCTGACGTCGCGCGTGGCGCTTTTAAAGTCCTTGTCGCCACGGCGGCGCGCTTCGAAGTCCTGGTAGAACGTCGGCAGGGCAATGACGCCGATGCGGCGCTTGACGCCGTTCTCGCGCACTTCGATGACCGATTTCTTCGCCGCCTGCTCTTCCATGCTGATTTTCTTGCGCACCAGCGGCAAGACCACGTGCTTGGCGTCCGGACCGGCGTCGGCCGGCAGGATGTCGAGGCGCACGACGGAATCCTTGGCGCCGCGGATCAGCTGCACCACGTCGTCGATGCGCATGCCCAGCACTTCGGTGATGGGGCCGCTTTCGCCCTGCCCCACGCCGACGATGCGGTCGCCCACTTTCAGCTTGCCCGACAGGCCGGCCGGGCTGCCAGGCACGACTTCGCGCACCACCGTGTATTCGTCGCGCGTCTGCAGCACGGCGCCGATGCCTTCCAGCGACAACCGCATGGCGATGTCGAAGTTGTCCGAGGCGCGCGGGCCCAGGTAATTGGTGTGCGGTTCGATCGACATGGCGTAGGCGTTCATGAAGATCTGGAACACGTCTTCGCTGTTGAGCTTGCGCGAACGGGTCGTGTAGCTTTCATAGCGCTTGTCCAGCGTCTCGCGGATCGCCTTGTCTTCCTTGCCCGCCAGTTTCAGGCGCAGCCAGTCGTTCTTGACGCGCTTGCGCCACAGGTCGCGCACTTCCTCGTCATTCTTCGGCCAGGCGGCCTTTTCGCGGTCGATCTGGTAGCTCTCGTCGGCGGCAAAGTCGAATTTGGTTTTCAGCAACTCACGCGCATACGCCATGCGCTCGTCGAAACGCTGCTGGTACAGATTGTAGATGGCGAACGGCGCCGTCAGGTCTTCATTGATGATGGCGTCGTCGAGCTTGGTGCGCAAGGGAGCGAAGCGGTCGATGTCGGCTTGCACGAAGAACAGTTTCTCCGCGTCCAGGGACTTGAAATAGCGGTCGAAGATTTTCTCCGACATGGCGTCGTCGAGCGGCATGGCCTTGTAATGGACGCGCGTCAATACGCGCGATGCCCACAAGGCGGCCTGCGTTTGCTGGGCCAGGGGCTTCATGGTGAGCGGAGGAGCGGCGCTCTTGTCCGTCTGGGCTGCGCCAGCATGGGCTGACAGGGCAAGCACCAGGGTGACCAGCATCATTTGCTTCTTCATCGGCTTCTCCGAAAATTAGTTAAATCAATTCCAGGCGGCGCAGCTACTCATGCGCCAGCCAGCAAGACAGTAAGGGGAATACACGACTGGTCTGCATATTATTCTACAGGATACGGCCTGGCAGTCTCCCATGGAAGATCAGTTTCTTCCTGGAAGCTTAAACGCGGATTAAAGGCCGCGTCTCATTCATTACAAAGTGAAACATTCGTGAGAAAAATCGCATCATTCAGCAGCGATGAATATCAACATGATCCATTGGAATACAAAAAGTCAATAGGCGAAAGCGGCAATCCTTGATCTCGATGATGTTTTTATGCGAAAAAAATGATTCCTGCGGGAAACACTTAGTAACAAATAGCAAGCGACATGCTATCATCGCGCCCTGAAATACAGCTTGCCTGCGCGCCGCTCCCACAGCCGGCGCGCCTCCGTTTCAACAGTACTCCCCACCAGATCCCCTCCCCGCGTGTCATGTCATGACCAGGAATGGCCGAGCTGATTACCCTTTGCCAGACTCACACTATGCCTACAATTTCCTTCTCCCCCCGCCACTGGAGTGTCGGCGGCAAGATCACCATTTTTACCTTTGCCCTGGTCAGCCTGATCCTCGCCAGCCTGACGACCTTGATCAGCATCCGCACCTCAAATGCCCTGGAACAGCGCGCCGAAGCGGCCGTCACCAGCGAGCTCAACAGCGTCATGACCACCACGGAAGTGTTTCACACGGCCATGGTCAACGAAGCGGCCAGCTTTGCGCGCCTGTTCGCGGCCGAGTTTCCCGGCCCGTTCACGGTCGACACGGGCGCCATGGTGGCCGTGGCCGGCAAGGCCACGCCGGCCCTGGCCAATGGCGGCAAGGTGCTCAACCTCGACACGGCCGTGGTCGACCGCTACACGGCGCAGACGGGCGTGATCGCCACCATCTTTGCCGCCAACGGCGATGAATTCGTGCGTATCAGCACGTCGCTGAAAAAACAGGACGGCGAACGCGCCATCGGCACCCAGCTCGACCACAACCACCCCAGCTACGCGCCGCTGCGCGCGGGCCAGCGTTTCGTCGGCATGGCAACCTTATTTGGCAAGCAATACATCACGCAGTACGACCCCGTGCGCGATGCGGCTGGCAAGGTGGTAGGCGTGCTGTTCATCGGCCTCGATATCAGCAAGAATCTGGCCATGCTGAAAGACAAGATTCGCCAGGTCAAGATCGGCCAGACGGGCTACATCTACATCCTCGATACGGCCCCCGGCGCCAACTACGGCCACATGGTGCTGCACCCGAACAGCGAAGGCAAGAGCGCGCTCGAGTTCAAGGCCAGCGACGGCCGCCTGTTCATCCAGGAAATGCTGGCGCAAAAAAACGGCGCCATGCGCTACACGTGGACGGCGCCCGGCGAAACGAGTGCCAGCGCGCGCGAAAAGCAGCTGTATTACCGTCAATTCAAGGATTGGCAATGGATCATCGCGGGCGGCACGTTCACGGACGAAATCACCTTGGAAGCGCGCCAGCTGCGCAACCAGCTGGCCATTTCCGGCTTCATCGCCCTGCTCGTCTTCGCCCTGCTGCTGTACTGGCTGGTACGCACCCTCGTCTCGCGCCCGCTGGCCGCCGCCGAAACGGCCGCCGCGCAAATCGCCGCCGGCGACCTGACGGTGCACCTCGATACCAGCAGCCTGGACGAAATCGGCCGCCTGCTGCGCGCCATGAACCGCATCAGCGACAACCTCTCGCAAGTGGTCGGCAAGGTACGCGGCAGCGCCGGACAGATCGCCACGGCCTCCGGTGAAATCGCCAGCGGCAACCTGGATTTGTCGAGCCGCACGGAGCAGCAAGCCAGTTCGCTGGAAGAAACGGCCGCCTCGATGGAGGAACTGAGCTCCACCGTGCGGCAGAACGTCGATCATGCGCAGCAAGCGAGCAAGCTGGCGCACGATTCGTCCAGCCTGGCAGCCGAAGGCGGCGCGGCCGTGGCGCAGGTGGCCAGCACCATGGACGCCATCCGCAGCTCGTCGGGCAAGATCGCCGACATCATCGGCGTCATCGACGGCATCGCCTTCCAGACGAATATCCTGGCCTTGAACGCGGCCGTGGAAGCGGCCAGGGCCGGCGAGCAGGGACGGGGCTTCGCCGTCGTCGCCACCGAGGTGCGCACCCTGGCGCAGCGTTCGACGGCCGCCGCGAAAGACATCAAGGACCTGATCCAGGCATCCGCCAGCACGGTGGACCTGGGCCACGCCCAGGTGAGCCAGGCCAGCGCCACCATGGACACCGTGGTGGCCAGCGTCCAGCAAGTGAGCACCATCATGGCCGAGATCGCGCAGGCGAGCGACGAGCAGCGCAGCGGCATCGAGCAAGTCAACCAGGCCATCGCCCAGATGGACCAGGTGACCCAGCAGAATGCGGCCCTGGTGGAAGAGGCGGCCGCGGCCGCCGACGCCCTGCAGGAGCAGGCGCAGGAGCTGAACCAAGTGGTGGGCGTGTTCAAGCTGTAATTCAAACGACAAACAACAGCCTGGTGCTAAGATGGGGACGAATCCACCTTGCCAGGAGACACGATGCACGACGACTATGTTTTAATTGCCCGGCTGATGATCCCCACGGATGCGCACGTCATCCGCGGCTGCCTGGCCGCCGCCGGCATCGACGTGCTGCTGACGGACGACCAGCATATGCAGGCCGACATGCTGCTGGCAGCCGCCATCGGCGGCGCCCGCGTGATGGTGCGCGAACACGACGTGGCGCGCGCCAATGACATCCTCGCCGCCTTCGAGCGGGGCGATCTGGCGCTGTCCGACGATGCGGACGTGGGCGCGCCGGAGGTGGAGTAGTATTTCCATTCAGCCACCTCTTTCCCGCGCTTCGCCCCCGCCATTTCCCTTGAAGCGTAGTTACTCCTCTCTCGCCATACATTCTTTCAATCGGCGCATATTCATGATCGGCTGAGATTGCATATCTGGCATTGCAGCATATACACTCATTGCTGTATTAATACACTGCCGGTTTTTATATGCTGGCCATTCGCACCATGGAGTTATCCTTCAACCTCTATGGCGAACCAGACATGAATATGCCTCGTTGACAATACGAGAAAACGCCAGCAATAAATCATTTGAATAAGTGCGCTGTCCACCGAAAACCTTGGCAGCATGATTCAAGAAGGGCTGGAGAAAATTTTGCAGAAAAAAGAATCAAAGTGGTTCGCCTGAATTAATTTCCGCAAGGCACGCGTCATCCACCTTCTCAGCGATAAGCTCCACATTGGAGATACTTCGATTCCGATTGAAGGGATATCAAACGTCTGTATTGAAAACCAAGGATGGCTACAATCGCTCCTCAAGTGCGAGACAATAACATTGTCATATGAACAGGATAAATGTGAGCTATTTGAATCTTTCACGATAGAAGCAGCAGGTACGCTGGAAGTCGCTAATACCATCAATGCTGCGACAGCTCACCTCATCGATCTGAAACTGTCCAGTATCGAACGCTATACAAGCGCAGCGGAAGAAAGAAGGTCCTTGCTCTATCAACCGCATGCGTATATCCGCCATTCCGTCGCCACCCGATTTGCCAAGCTAGAAAGGCCCATGTTCAAGATAAGCTGTATGCAGGTAGCTTCGCTGCTCAAGCTGCGCATATCAACCGACAAACAACGCCTGTGTGCTCGTGCCCTGCACCATCGTCTGGCTAGCCTCGCTCCCTTTGTCGAATCACCCCAACAAACTCAAGAAGCACACAATACGCTATACAAGGCATATTGGAGAGCATCAGAAGCAGCCTATTTTCACAATGTGGAAAGTTGTGCCTTAACTGAAGAACAGATCGATACTGCGCTCACATTTGAGGACGCTACACTGGTTATCGCCGCAGCCGGCTCTGGAAAAAGCTCTTGTATTGTTGGAAAAATTGGCTTTGCCCTCAAGAGCGGAATGTTTCAGGATCATGAAATTATTGCGCTGGCATACAACAAGGAAGCAGCAAACGGCCTCAAGAAAAGGCTCAAGGAAAAACTTAGCAAAGCTTTGGGACGCCCCGTTTCTGTGGCATCGAAGACTTTCCATAGCTTTGGCTTATCCATTTTGACAGAGCATTATGGCGCCACGTACACACCCAAAGTCCTGAAAGAAGACGACGGCGAAGAAGGCCGGCTAATGAAATCCGTCATTCATAATTTGCTAGATACGAATGAAAGTTTTCAACAAGCATTAACTTTATGGTTCAGTCTCTTCCCTTGTGACGACCCAAACCCCATAGGGGCAAGCGGCGATTTGGATGAGTGTGAAAAGCGCTACGAGGAATGCTGCAGAGAACGTCTGCGGCTACGCCGTGATCCGAAGAGAAAACCATGGGAAGCGAGCATTCCAACTTTCAGCCAGTCAATTTATGTTCGATCGCTGGAAGAACGCGCAATCGCAAATTGGCTGATTTTACGCGGCGTGGTCTTTGAATACGAGCGCCCAGATTGGGCCGGAGCGAAGCGCTTGGGACTTGGCAACTACGCGAGCGGCAAGAGCAAACCTTACAATCCGGATTTTAGCTATCTTTACCAAGAACGTCTGCCCGGTGGACGCATGCGTACCGTGAGAGTCATCCATGAGCATTTCGCACTGAATGAGCACGGAAAAGCCCCTGAATGGATGGGAGGAAGCAAATATGAGGAGCGTGCAGCACAGAAGCGCGCCATGTATCAGAAATGGATGGGAGAAGCGGAAAATTCGGCTGAGCGCATCGTGTATTTCGAGACCACCAGTGCCCAGGTGCGCAACGGTTCCATTTGGTTACATCTACAGAAAAACCTTCAAGCGGCCGGTGTAAAAATCGGCAACTCTGATCAGAATATTCTGGCCTGCGCATTGCAGCAGTTTCGCGAAGCCAGCTATCTTGAGCAGTTGTTAATCAACTTTGTACTGTTATTTAAAAACTCAGGATATACCGAACAGCACGTCCGCGAAGCCGCTAGCGGATCGGTCAACCCAGCCCGTGCAGAACTATTTCTTGATGTTGCCATTCTGATATATCACGGGTATCAGGAAGCGCTTAAAGAAGCGGGCAAGATCGACTATGCCGACATGCTGCGTGATGCCATAAACGTCCTAGTGACCGGCAACGTTGCGTCGCCATTTCGATTCGTGTTGGTGGATGAGTTTCAAGACATCAGTCATTTGAAAGGCGACTTGGTAAAAAGCATTTTGAACCAGTCTCCACAGGAATCCATCGTTTTTTGCGTCGGCGACGACTGGCAATCGATTAATCGTTTCTCCGGATCAGACATCGATATCTTTAACAATGTGGACCATTACCTTGGCAGGCACACCAGCAGGCTCAAGCTCTCCAGGACTTTCCGCTGTGCGCAAGGTATCGCTGATGTCTCCCGGGCACTGGTCATGCAAAACTCCCGGCAATCGACAAAAGAAGTCTACGCTAACGCATCGCCATTTTCCAGTTGCGTGAGAGTCGTGCATCATCCTGACAGCGCAGAAAACAGGCGGCAAGTCTTACAGGAGGAACTGGAGCATATGTACGCACTTGGTCGTCGACTTGATATCGCCTGTCCCAGCGTTCAAATTCTGCGGCGCACAAAAAAGGATTCCACGACAACTGAAGGCCTCACGACCGCCTATCTGCATACGCTCAAGTCTCAATATGCGGGCAGACTATCGATTGAATTCAATTCCGTGCATGCGGCAAAAGGTTCTGAAGCGGATTTCGTCATACTTCCCGGCCTGGACTCTGGATTTAGAGGATTTCCAGATGACCGCCCGGCAGAACCTTTGCTGGATCTGGTACTGCCGCCACTCGGCGATAACGTAGAGGAGGAACGCCGGTTGCTTTACGTTGGCCTGACCCGCGCACGCCATGCAGTCAGTATGCTGACGGCGACAAGCAGGCCGAGCGAGTTTGTGCTGGAGTTAGATAATCTACGCATCCAGCACCAAACGGTCGAGTGGATTGAGCATGAACAGGCAAGAATTCCTTGCCCGCGATGTCATCGTGGCTCGCTTGTCAAAGCTCCCAAGTCTGCATTCAGAATTTGCAGCAAATCGAATTCGTGCGGCTATCGAGAAAAAGATCAAGTTCGAGCGGCCGAGAAACCATCGAATATGGAGACTGTTGGCTAGCGATGTGACGGGACGCTATGCAAGCAGCGTCAACCCGCGTAGAAACAGCGTCCGCAAGCCTGGCGGTAACTCTCGTTGCCGCCTATGCTGATCTGCTCGCCTTCCTTGATGCGGCGGCCCTGCTCGTCCACGCGGATGTTCATCGTGGCCTTCTTGCCGCACGTACAAATATTCTTCAATTCCTCGATATCGTCGGCCAGCGCCAGCAGGTAGGCCGAGCCGGGGAATGGTTCGCCCTTGAAATCCGTGCGCAAGCCGTAGCAGATGACGGGCACGCCCTTCACTTGCGCCAGCTGGTGCAGCTGCTGCACCTGGGCCGTGCTGAGAAATTGCGCCTCATCCACCAGCAAACAGGCCACCCGGGGAATATCGTCGAGGAAATTCGTGTCGGCATGGAAGATATCGACCTGGCGCTGCGGGCCCAGGCGCGAGGTGACCCGGCCCACGCCGTAGCGGCTGTCGATGGCGGCCGTGTACAGGCGCACCTGCTGGCCCTGCTCTTCGTAGTTGTGCGCGACCTGCAACAAGGCCGTCGACTTGCCCGCGTTCATCGCGGAATACCGGAAATAAAGTTTTGCCACTGCCGCCTGCCCTGTTCGTCTGGTTTTTCAAAGATACTGTTCAGTACCTTTTCGAGGCGTGATTATAAATCGCAATGGCGGGCTTGCGGCAGCTTAATAAGCATGCCATTGGCGCGGCAAGCGGGCAAAAAACGGCGCATACTCGCATCGCACACCTTGCCGCCGTTATGCGCAGCGCGCATATGCAAGCATATAAACATTCGTTCGCCGCACTCATCCACCCGCCTACACTGCGCGGCACGGAAGGCGGCTCGGGACACAATCCTGAGCGGCTGTTTCTTTGACAGGAGCCACCATGAATGATCGAATGCCATCCCCCTCCCAGCCGCCGGCGCTATACAAGCTGATCGGCAACACCCCGCTGGTCGAAGTGACCAGACTGGACACCGGACCGTGCCAGCTGTTCCTGAAACTGGAATCGCAAAATCCCGGCGGTTCCATCAAGGACCGCATCGGCCTGTCCATCATCGAAGCGGCCGAAGCGGACGGCCGCCTGCGGCCGGGCGGCACCATCGTCGAGGCCACCGCCGGCAATACCGGCATCGGCCTGGCCCTGGTGGGCCGCATCAAGGGCTACCGCGTGATTCTCGTCGTGCCCGACAAGATGTCGATGGAAAAAGTGCTGCATTTGAAGGCGCTGGGCGCCGAAGTGCACACCACGCGCTCGGACGTGGGCAAGGGCCATCCCGAGTACTACCAGGACTACGCGGCACGCCTGGCGCGCGAACTGCCGGGCGCCTTCTTCGCCGACCAGTTCAACAATCTCGCCAACCCGCTGGCCCACGAAACGACGACGGCTCCCGAAATCTGGGAGCAAACTGGCCATGACGTCGACGCCATCGTCGTCGGCGTCGGCTCGTCCGGCACCTTGACGGGCCTGACGCGCTACTTCCGCAAGGCGCAGCCGAAGCTCGAATTCGTGCTGGCCGACCCGCAAGGCTCCATCCTCACGCAATACATCGACACGGGCAAAGTCAGCGACACGAGCGGCTCGTGGGCCGTCGAAGGCATCGGCGAAGATTTCATCCCGGCCATCGCCGACATGGACAGCGTCACGAAAGCCTACACCATCACGGACCAGGAAAGTTTTGATTCCGCGCGCGCCCTGCTGCGCGCCGAAGGTATTTTAGGCGGTTCGTCCACGGGCACCCTGCTGTCCGCCGCCCTCAAATACTGCCGCGAACAGACGACGCCCAAGCGCGTCGTCACCTTTGTCTGCGATACGGGCACGCGCTACCTGTCGAAGGTGTACAACGATGGCTGGATGCGCGACCAGGGTTTGCTGCAGCGCGCGCGCTCGGGCGACTTGCGCGACCTGATCGGGCGCCGCTACGACGAGGGCGACGTCGTCAGCGTGGCGCCGGGCGACACCCTGCTCACGGCCTTCAACCGCATGCGCGCCAGTGACCTGGCGCAGCTGCCCGTCATCGACGGCGGCAAACTGGTCGGCATTATCGACGAATCGGACTTGCTGCTGCACGTCTCGGGCGACGCCGCGCATTTCGCGGGTCTGGTGGGCGCCACCATGACGACGCAGATCGAAACCCTGGCGCCATCGAGCGGCTTGCCCGCCCTGCGCGCCACGCTGGACCGGGGCCTGACGGCCGTCGTCGCCGACGATAGCGCCTTCTATGGCCTGATCACCCGCTTCGACCTTCTCAACCACTTACGCAGGACTTTATCTTGAGCCAAGACATCCCCCGCAAGAGCCATCTGGCCACCCGCGTCATCCACGCCGGCCAGTCACCCGACCCGTCGACGGGCGCCATCATGCCGCCCATTTACGCCACCTCCACCTTCGTGCAGGACAGCCCCGGCGTGCACAAGGGCCTCGACTACGGCCGCTCGCACAATCCCACGCGCTGGGCGCTCGAGCGCTGCGTGGCCGACCTGGAAGGCGGCAGCGCCGCGTTCGCGTTCGCCTCGGGCCTGGCCGCCATCTCGTCCGTGCTGGAATTGCTGGACGCGGGCAGCCAAATCGTCGCCGGCGACGACATGTACGGCGGCACGTATCGACTGTTTGAGCGCGTGCGCCGCCGCTCCGCCGGCCACGCATTCACGTACGTCGACCTGACGAATCCGGAAAACCTGCTGGCCGCGCTGCGCCCGGAAACGAAGATGGTGTGGGTCGAGACGCCGACCAACCCGATGCTGAAACTGGCCGATTTGCGCGCGATCGCCGACATCTGCCGCGAGCGGGGCATCATCGCCGTGGCCGACAATACCTTTGCCAGTCCGCTGGTGCAGCGCCCCCTGGAACACGGTTTCGACATCGTCGTGCACTCGACCACCAAGTATTTGAACGGCCACTCGGACATCATCGGCGGCATCGCCATCGTCGGCGCGGAAGAGCGCCAGGCCGAATGGCGCGAGCAGCTGGGCTTTTTGCAAAACTCGGTGGGGGCAATTGCCGGGCCGTTCGACAGCTTCCTCGCCTTGCGCGGCGTGAAAACCCTGGCCATCCGCATGCAGCGCCATTGCGCAAGCGCCCTGGCGCTGGCGCAGTGGCTGGAACAGCAGAAAGAAGTCAAACACGTGTTTTATCCGGGCCTGGCATCGCACCCGCAGCACGCGCTGGCGCAGCGCCAGATGGATGGTTTCGGCGGCATCATCTCGATCGACCTCGATACGGACCTGGCGGGCGCGCGCCGCTTCCTCGAATGCTGCGAAGTATTCGCCCTGGCCGAAAGCCTGGGCGGCGTGGAAAGCCTGATCGAGCACCCCGCCCTGATGACGCATGCCAGCATTCCCGCCGAACAGCGGGCCAAGCTGGGCATCGGCGACGGCTTGATCCGCCTGTCGGTGGGGATCGAGGATATCGAGGATTTGCGCCACGATTTGCGCACGGCGCTCGACGCGATTTGAGGGAAGAGGTGTCGGATTACGCTGCGCTAATCCGACCTACGGCATACTGAGGACGGTAGGTCGGATTAGCCCGCAAGGGCGTAATCCGACACACCACAAACCTCACTCCCCCGGCCGGTACCGGCGCTCCAGGTGCTGTTCCACCTGATCCGGATAAAACAGCACTTCCTTGAACTCGCCCCGCGCATACATGGCCGCCTGGTCCTGGAAATGCGGCGACTTCGGGTCGCCGCTCTGGCCGCCCGCGAGGATGCTCTTCGCCCTGATGCGCGGACCGAATTCCACGGCCGCGACAAAGCTGTTGCCGCGTTCGCCGTATATCCTGCGGGTCGTGCTCTTGCTGCTCTGTCCATACGCGGCCAGCGCGCCCCAGTTGCCCGACGCGTAAGGCACGGGCAAGCTGGCTTGCGCATCGTCGAACGGCTGCACCACGTCGCCCGTCAGGCGCTGGAAGCGGTTGATCTCGCCCCACGGCGTTTGCCAGTGGCCGAAATCGCGCTGCAGTTTGTCCGCCGCCGTCGCCAGCGCCGCCAGGCGCTGTTCGCCATGCACCTTGTCCGTCGCCATGAAGTCGACCACGGGCACGCCCTGCTCGCGCGCCTGCTTGCCCGTCAATTCCGCCAGTTCCTGGCCCCAGAACACGGCCAGGGACGTAGCCGTGGATGTCAGCGAATAGCGCCAGTCCCAGGCCCGCAGCAAGGCGATCTTGTCGGCCAGCGCCCGCTGTTGCGCGGCGCCGGCCGGCAGCGCATCGTAGGCCGTGAACAACGGTGGCAGCAGCGCCTCGAACGCCGTCAGTTCGCTGTCGTAGGACGCGGCGATCAGGCTGTCGAGCGTGAAACCGGTCTTGTTCTGGAAGACCTTGACGGCATGCAGGCCGCGCGCGTTTTCACCATACACGGACATGTAGGCGGGATAATCCTGCCGGCGCGGGCTGTTGGCGCCGGCCGCCGAATACGGCCAGTTGTTCGTATTCTGGATCCAGCCATTCTTCGGATTGAACAGGGTAATGGTTTGCGCCACCGTGTGGAGCCCTTTCCATTCCGTGGCCGGATCGCTGCCGTCGACGGGCTGCTTCCAGTTGAAGCGCGGGTCGCGCACGGGGATGAAATTGCCGTGGAAGTAGGCGATATTGCCGTCCGCATCCGCGTACACCGTGTTGTTCGACGAATTCGTGCGCAGTTCCATCGTCTTGTAGAAGGCCGCGTAATCGCGCGCCTTGGTGCGCGTGTACGACTGCATGAGCGCCTTCAAGGGCGAGTGCATCAAACGCACGGCCACCCATTTACCATCCTGCGCGCGCACGATGGGGCCATGGTGGCTGTAGTAGACGGTGATGGTTGTCGATCCCATGCGGCCATCGGCCAGTTTATAGGGCAAGGTGATCGGCACGGCTTTCAGGTGCCGCAGCCCGCCGTCATAACGGTAGTACCAAGCGCCATCGTGGTCGACGATGCTTTCCAGGTATTCGTCGATGACGTCGCCGCCGCCCGAGGTATGCATCCAGCCCAGGCGCTCATTGAAACCCTGGTAGACGAAGAACTGGCCCCAGGTGACGGCACCATACGCGTTCAGGCCTTCGCCGCTGGTCATCTGCACTTCGGGACGGAAGTAGAACGAGGTGTGCGGGTTGATCATCAGCAGCGCATGGCCGTTTTTGGTAATCGCGGGCGCGATGGCGAAGCCGTTCGAGCCGCTCGGCTCCGGGTCCAATCCAGTATCAACGCTGGCCAGCGCCACGGCGGCGGGCCTGGCCTGCTGGCCGTAGAACGCTTCGAGCTGCGCCAGGTTGACCGATTCGATATCGCCGCCGATGCTGCCCTCGCTGAAACTCAAGGCCATCCACGGTTCGAAATGCGCGATCAGCCGTGGTTTCACGTGCGGATGCGTGGCCAGGTAAAAATTCAGGCCGTCGGCAAACGCATCCATCAGCTTGCGCAGCCACGGCGGGCTGGCGCGGTACTGCGCCTGCAGCTCAAGCGGATCGATGAAGAGCTTCATGCGCAGGTCGCGGTACAGCTCCCGCTCGCCCTCCACTTCCGCCAGCCGCCCCATGGCATTGATGTAATTGAGTTCCACGCGGGGAAAATCGTCCTCGGCCTGCGCATACATCAGGCCGAAGACGGCATCGGCATCCGTCTTGCCCGTCACATGGGGCACGCCCCACGTGTCGCGCGCGATGCTGACGTTGGCGGCCTGCGCCTGCCAGCGGGCCATGTCGGCAGCGGAAACGGCGGGCGCCGCCAACACGGGAGGTACGGCAACGGCGCCGCAGGCGATGGCGGCGAACAGGGCACGGCGAGCTGGCATGAACTACTCCAATAGTCAGGATGCGTCGATCAGCGTGGCGATACGCTGGTTGAGTTCCACATTTTCCGCCTGCAGCAGCGCCACTTTCTGCTTCAAACTGGCGATCTCGCCGCGCAGGCGTTCCGTTTCGGACGGCGCCTGGGCCGCGTTTTCCGCCCACGGCTCGTTGCCCGTCTCGGGCGTATCCTGCGACACGTGCGGCGCCTTCGGCTCGCGCGGCGTGCGCGTGGCGGCGCGCTGTTCGCGGATTTCCTTGGCCGCCTGGCGTAATAATTTTTTGCCGCCGGCGACGGCCGCCACCTGCTCTTCCGGCGGCAGCGATGCCACGGTGGCCGCCGCATTGATCGAGATCGTGCCCGAACGGACGGCTTCCACCAGTTCCGGCGAGGCCGCCTTCTGGATCTTCTCGATCTGGCTGATCTGGTTGCTGCTCAATCTGGCCGCCTTGGCCACCTCTTCGCGCGTGCTCATGGGGGGCTTGGGCGCGTTTTCGCCATCGGGAGCGTCTGCCGCGCTGACCGGCGCCGGGCTGCGCGCGGCGACGATTTCCTTCTTGCGCAAGGCCAGCACGCCGCGCTGGAAGTCCGACACGCTGCGGCGCGCCAGGTGATTGTCGATCATCCACAGCATGACGTCGTCGAGCGAGGTAAAGCTGGTGTTCTGGATGGTCTTGAATTCGATGCCGTGCTGGCGGCAGATGGCGTAACGGTTATGCCCGTCGATCAGCACGTCGTTCCACAGCACCAGCGCGTCGCGGCAGCCCTCGGCCAGCAGGCTGCGCTCGAGCGCCGCGTACTCGCTGGCGGTGAGCGGGTCGATATACGACTGCAGCACCTGATTGATAGTGATATTCATGGTTGTCCTCAATATTGCGGCGCGATGGTCCGCGCCGGCACGAATGCTACACCATCCGCCGCCCCTGGCCGGGTAAAATCACGGCGGCACAGCTCATACAAAAACACGGACCATGAAAAGAAAGTACGCCACCGCGATCATTTTTGCCGTTGCCGCCGTCGGCTTCACCTGGGTCAGCCCCTACATCGCCATGTACCGCATCAGCATCGCGGCGAAATCCGTGCGCCTGGAAACCCTGGCGCAGCAGGCCGACCTGCCCGCCATCCGCGCCAGCGTGGCGCGCCAGCTGCGGGGGGCGGGCGAAACGGCCAGCGCAGACGATTTCAAGGAAATGCTCGACGCCATCGTCTCGCCGCCCGGCATCACGGTATTGATCCTGCACGGCAAGCAGGGGACGGACGGCAAGCGCCACGACTTCGGCATGGCGTACCGCTCGTGGAATGAGGTGGTGCTGCGGCGCGCCGGCGCCGGCCCCGCCGCCAGCCAGTTTCTGCTGCGCCGCCACGGCATCTGGGACTGGAAACTGATGGACATTACCCTGCCGCCGGAATTACTCTAAAGAAACTTGATCTAAAACAACACTTACCTAAACCGCTATATTGATTTTTGGAAATATTATGTAGAATACCAACGCTTCAGGCGCACCGGGTCGCCAGGCATCCGAGAGATTGCACGATGAAAAAAATGATGCTTCTCGCTGTAATGGCACTGGTCGCGCTGGCCGGCGTCTTCTATGGCGGCCCGTATTTCACGATGAACAAGATCCGCACGGCCACCATGGACGAGGATACGCAGGCGCTGGCCGCGCAGATCGACCTGGCCCAGTTGCGCGGCAGCCTGGGGCAGCAGCTGCATACCCTGTTCTCGGCGCCGGAAGTGGCCGACGACATCAGCCCCGACGTCATCGATCCCTTGCTCGACACCATGCTGATGCCCGAAGGCATCGTCGCCTTGATGAAGCTCAATGACCGCTACGAAAAACCGATCGCCAAGGTCAGCGACATCAGCGGCCGCAAACGCAACCCCAAGCCCGACTACAAACTGCGCTACACCTCCTGGAACAGCGTCGTGGTCCAGCGCGCCCACAGCAAGAGCCATATCGGCGAACTGACCCTGACGCGCGACGGCCTGTGGCGCTGGAAACTGGTGTCGGTGGCTCTGCCGAAGAACCTGCTGGCCGACGCGTAACACGCCGGCCATCGTATCGGCAAACCAGCGGCTATCCGGCACTGGACACTGCTATCATCGGGTTTTGATTTCCATCGGAGGCAGCATGTCGGACCTGGTACAACACGCACTGGCCCACGCGGGCAAACCGGCCACCACGCCGTGGGTGGTGACCCTGATCAGCGGTGAAAAACTCACCGGCCCCATTTCCCCGCTCAGCGACGGCTGCTACGCCATCGGCCTGGGACAAATCAAGTACTTTTCCAGCGACAAGGTCGCCTGCCTGAACGTCTCGGGCGCGGGCGCATTTCCCATCTGACGGCCATGGCAATGGACGACGCGCAGGACAGCGCGCAAGATAGCCTGGCGGCGCAGCTGCAGGCGCTGGAAGCGGCGCTGCAAAGCCAGGCGGTGCGCGCCGACAGGGCCAGGCTGGCGGCCCTGCTGGCCGACGACTTCGTCGAGTTCGGCAGTTCGGGCAATCTCTGGACGCGCGCGGCAACCCTGGCGGACTTGCCGGCGGAAGACTTTTGCCCACGCAGCATCTGCGATTTCCAGGCCCGCCTGCTGGCCGACGATGTTGCCTTGGTTACCTACCGCTCACAGCGCCACGCCAGCGGCGCCCTGCCCGCCAGCGCCAGCTTGCGCAGTTCGCTGTGGAAATGGCGCGATAGCCGCTGGCAAATGTTTTTTCACCAGGGCACGCCGATTCCCGGCTGATCCCCTCCCCCGGACGCTTGTTCCCGCGCCCGATCCTGCGGCGCGGAAACAAGCGTCCGTGCAGAAAAGTTGTTTTTTGGCACGCAAAATCTGATTGATTTACTGAATTTTCTGTGCCACAATGATTTTAATAAATAAAACAAATAAATTATTGAAATCGGTTTTTAAAGTAAAACGATCCTCACACCACGAATCCGTGTTTTGGATAGAGAAGCACTGCGTAGGGCACGGCCCGCTGTCAGGCAAACTCCTGTCACCTGTCCACGCAAGCCCCCTTTCTAATCGTCACCACGTATCTTGGGAGAGACATCATGGATAAATTCACCGTTCGCACCCAGCTGACTCTGGCTTTCGGCCTGCTGGTCTTTTTCCTCATCGGCATATCGGTTCTGTCCGTGCGGACCTTTTCCAACTTCAACGCCAGTTTTGACCAGTATGTCAACGGCATCACCGCCCGCGCCAATATGGCGCACCGCGTGCGTGACGCGATCGACATGCGTGCCGTGGCGGCCAGGAACCTGGTGCTCGTCACCAAGCCGGAAGACCTGGAGATCGAACGCAAACACGTCTTGCAGGCCCACGCCGATGTCGTCAAGAACATGCAGCATCTGCTGCAGCTGGCACAGCAGCCGGAAGTATCGGACGAGGTGCGCGGCGTCATCAACAAGATCGACGACATCGAGAAACGCTATGCCCCCGTGGCGCTGGCCATCGTGGACCTGGCGCTGCAAAAGAAAACCGAGCAGGCCATCGCCAAGATGAACGAGGAATGCCGTCCGCTGCTGGCCGCCCTCGTCGCCGCCAGCGATGAATATTTCGCCCTGACGGACCAGCGTTCCGCCGTCATCCTGCAGGAAGACAATGCGCAGTACCTGCTCAACCGCAATATCCTCATCGGCGCCAGCTTGCTGTCCATCGTGCTGGCGGCCCTGGCGGGCTGGCTCATCACGCGCAGCCTGCTCAAGGCGCTGGGCGCCGAACCGAAGCAGCTGTGCGACGCCGTCAGCCTGCTGGCCGGCGGCGACCTGACCGGCAAACTCAGCGTTGCACCGCACGATACCGCCAGCGTGCTGTCGGCGCTGCAGCGCATGCAGGTGTCGCTCACCTCGGTGGTGTCCTCCGTGCGCCAGGATTCCGACACGGTCGCCCTTGCCGCCGAGGAAATTTCCACCGGCAACAGCGACCTGTCCTTGCGCACGGAACAGCAAGCCAGTTCACTGGAAGAAACTGCTTCCTCGATGGAAGAACTCACCAGCACCGTACGCAAGAATGCGGAAAACGCCCGCGAAGCCAATGTGCTGGCCACAACGGCATCGGACGTCGCCAGCAAGGGCGGCGCCGTGGTGGGGCAAGTGATGGGCACCATGGATCTGATCAGCGAATCGTCGCGCAAGATTGTCGACATCATCAGCGTCATCGACGGCATCGCCTTCCAGACCAATATCCTGGCCCTGAATGCCGCCGTGGAAGCGGCGCGTGCCGGCGAACAGGGCCGCGGCTTCGCCGTCGTGGCGACCGAAGTGCGCGGCCTGGCGCAGCGCAGCGCCAGCGCGGCCAAGGAAATCAAGACCCTGATCGACGACTCCGTCAGCCGCGTCGATGCGGGCGCCAGGCTGGCGGCGCAGGCGGGCACGACGATGTCGGAAGTGGTCGCCAGCGTCGCCCGCGTCAGCAACATCATCGCTGACATCACGATGGCCAGCCAGGAACAGTCCACCGGCATCGAGCAGATTAATCAGGCGGTGGCCCAGATGGACAGCGTCACGCAGCAGAACGCCTCGCTGGTGGAAGAAGCGGCGGCGGCGGCCGAATCTCTGCGCGACCAGGCCAGCCACCTGGTGCAAACCGTGAGCATCTTCAAGACGCACGACAGCCATGTGGCGGCGCACGCGCCAGCCCCCGCACGCGCCAGCGCCAAGCCGCTGCGCCTGGTACCGGCGCCCGCCAGCAGCCCCGCCAAGCGCCAGGCCGCGCCCGCGAAACAGCGCGCGGTGCAAGCGGAAGCCGTGACGGCCGGCGATTGGGAAGAGTTTTAAGCAGATAGAGGCATGCAGCCACGCATGCCCCGCTTCAACCGCGCAGGGGAGAGCCGCAGCCGGCCTCCCCTGTCGCGTTGCAACAACACACCGCTCGCATAAAAAATCCGCGGCAACTGTTGTATTTCTGGCCTCCGGATCCCGGTACTACGCCAAAACGGCGCACGTTTTTTTGCGCAGCCGCAGGAAAACCCAGCGTCCTGCCCCACCTCTTTTGCTCCCGCACAGGCCTGCCGGCACCTCACTATGCACCCGCCGGATATTGACGACAAATACGATTTTATTCGCGTATTGAGTCGAAACAGATATGAATGGCGGCAGCTGGAAAATGGCATGAATACTAAAACTTCCCGTGCTAGCATGATTTTTCGTCTAGCGGACTAGCGCCTGCCTGGACCTTTCGCACAACCTCGACCGACAGGAGCCGTTTCATGATGACACCGCACGCCAGCACCGTACGCCATACCCTGATTGCCCTGGCGATCGCCGCCGCCTTTCCCCTGCAGGCGCAGGCCCAGGACAGCGTCCCGGCGCCCGCCTCCGACGCGCCGGCCGCACCGGCGGCGCAGGCCGGTCCTGGCCAGCTGGAAACGGTGATCGTGACGGCGCAGCGGCGCGCGGAAAACATCAAGGACGTGCCCATGTCCATCGCCACCCTGAAGGGCGACAAGCTCGACACCCTGACGGCCGGCGGCGCCGACATCCGCTTCCTCAACAGCCGCTCACCCAGCGTGTCCGTCGAATCGGATTACGGCCGCACCTTCCCCCGCTTCTACATTCGCGGCCTGGGCAATACCGACTTCGACCTGAACGCCTCGCAGCCGGTGGGCCTGGTGATGGACGACGTGGTGCAGGAAAACGCCATGCTGAAAGGTTTTCCCGTGTTCGACGTCGACCAGGTCGAGGTACTGCGCGGCCCGCAAGGCACCCTGTTCGGCCGTAACTCGCCGGCCGGCGTGATCAAGTTCGATTCCGCCAAGCCCGTCTTCAAGACGGAAGGCTACCTGAGCGGCGGCTTCGGCAAGGATGGCATGAAGAGCCTGGAAGGCGCCTTCAACGTGCCCGTCAGCGACACGGTCGCCCTGCGCTTTTCCGGCCAGACGCAGCGCCGCGACGACCGCGTGCACAACCCGCGGCCCACCGGCACGCGCGACTTCGAAGGCTATGAAGACAGCGCCGCCCGCCTGCAGGTGCTGGTCAAGCCCACGCGCGACTTCACGGCCCTGTTCAACGTGCACGCGCGCAACCTCGACGGCACGGCCACCCTGTTCCGCGCGAACATCCTGAAACAGGGCACGAACGACCTGGTCGACGGCTTTGATTACGACAACTACCCGACCGACGGCATCAACCGCCAGCACCTGAAAACCAAGGGCGCCAGCATGCGCCTGAAATGGGACTTGCCCGGCGTGACCCTGCATTCGATCACCGGCTACGAAAAACTCGATTTCTACAGCCGCGCCGACGTCGACGGCGGCTATGGCGCCGTGTACGCGCCGCCGATGGGTCCCGGGTTTATTCCGTTTGTCGTGGAAACGGCCGACGCGATCCCCAACCACAAGCAGATTTCGCAGGAATTCCGCGCCGAATCGTCTGCCCGCGGCCCGCTGCAATGGATAGCCGGCCTGTTCTACTTCAAGGAAGATATCCAGATCGACAGCTTCGGCTTTGACAGCCTGGCGCCCGGCAACCCGCAAAGCCCGAACTACGCCACGCAAAACCAGAGCTCGAAGTCGTACGCGGCCTTCGGCTCGCTCAACTACACGGTCTCGGACGCCCTGAAACTGCGCGCCGGCCTGCGCTACACGACAGACAAGAAGGATTTCTCCGCCAAGCGCGTGGAAGCGATCACGGCCGGACCCTTCGACTTGCACGACACCTCGCACAACGTCAGCTGGGACCTGAGCGGCACCTATGTGCTGACGCCGGCAACGAATGCCTACGCGCGCATCGCCACCGGCTACCGCGCGCCGTCGATGCAGGGCCGCCTGAACGGCCTGGCCGACCGCCCCTCGTTTGCGGGCGCCGAGAAAGCGCTGTCCGTCGAGGCGGGCATCAAGCAGGATCTGTTCGACAGGCGCGCACGCCTGAGCCTGGCCGTGTTCCAGTACCGCGTGAAGGACAAGCAACTGACGGCCGGCAGCGGCGCCGTCAACATGAACCAATTGATCAACGCCGACAAGGCCACGGGCCGTGGCGTGGAACTCGATTTCCAGGCGAACCTCAGCGATTCGCTCAGCATGACCCTGGGCGGCAGCTACAACCACACGGAAATCCAGGACAAGAAGCTGTTCGTACAAAGTTGCGGCAATGCGCAAAACAACCCGGCCAGCGGCTGTACCGTCACCGACCCGCTGGGTCCGTTCAAGGGCACGGCCTACATCGACGGCAACCCGCTGCCGCGCGCACCGGAATGGCAGACCAACTTCACATTGAAGTACAGCATTCCCCTCGCCAATGGCGAGTTCTATGCCTACACGGACTGGGCCTACCGCACCAGCTACAACTTCTTCCTGTATGAAGCGAAGGAATACAAGGCCAAGGAACTGCTCGAAGGCGGCTTGCGCGTCGGCTACAAATGGGACAAATACGAACTCTCCGCGTACGGCCGCAACATCACCAACCAGATCCAATCGCTGGGCGCGATCGATTTCGACAACCTGACGGGCATCATCAACGAACCGCGCACGTATGGGGTGCAGTTCAAGGCGGTGTTTTGATGGCGGGAAGCTGATAGCAGGCCATTGATGCTGGCCCATCGCTCAGGCACAAGATGGCGTAATACACATCACCTGTGCTAGAATCTCGCCGCGCTGCCCGGATGGTGAAACTGGTAGACACTGGAGACTTAAAATCTCCCGCCTGTAAGGGCGTGCCGGTTCGATTCCGGCTCCGGGCACCAGCGCACAAAATTCAGAAACATCGAGAAAGCCATTAATCCCAATACAAGCAAGGGGTTAGTGGCTTTTTTTACGCCTTGGCACTTCTCTTAATCCCAATTAAACCCGACAAAAACCAGTAGCGGTTACGCCAGATTTACGCCGTGATTACGCAGGCGCCTCCATCATGGTGGAGGCGGGCCGCCTCGACATCAAGCACTGGCCGAGATACAGCACATGCCGGCCTACGCGGACGAGTTCTGGAAGCTGAATGACGGCGGCACCCTGCAGGCCGAATGGCGCACGCCCGAGGTAACGCCATGAGCGACGACCTGCACGCGCTGGAAGCTTGGGCTGGCACCCTGCTGGCCGAGGCGCAGCCTGCCCAGCGCCGCGCCGTCAATCACAAGGTAGCCATTGACCTGCGCCGCAGCCAGGCGCAGCGCATCAAGGCGCAGCAGGGGCCAGATGGCGCGGCATATCCGGAGCGCAAGCGGCGCAAGGAATTCAAGGGGAAGAATGGTCGCATCACGCGACAGAAGGCGGCGATGTTTGCCAAAATTCGCACCGCTAAGCATCTGAAAATGAAGGCGACCGGCGACCAGAGCGAGGTCGGCTTCTTTGGCTGGGTGGCGCGCGTGGCGCATGTGCATCAGTTTGGCCGGCAAGACCGCCTGTCAAAAAAAGGACAGATGTACAAGTACCCGGAGCGGCCGCTGCTGGGCTTGGGTGAACGGGATCGGACGCTGATACGCGAATCTCTGCTGCGTCATATGGAAAAAAACTAAGATTCTTCAATGCAAACTTCAACTGACATCAAGAAAAATCCAACAAGAATAAAAGATTGACAAAAAAAGATTTTAAAAATACATTTCGAATTGATGCTTTAAAATTATATTTGACCGAATACTAATCGGAGAATCTTTGAAAAATTTTCTAAATCGTGTTTGGTTTAACATATCCGCTGCACTTGTTTTGAGTGGGATTACTTCAATTGCCGTCGCCGCGAACGAACAAGCAAATCCCCCGCCTCGCGCTTATGAGGATAGGGTTTACATTAATGACCAGCGACCTCCAAATTACGGCGATACTCGACCGCGTACCCATGGATCGTACAGCCCGACAAATGGAAGTTAGGGTGGGGGTCGAAAATCACCGGCGAAGGAGAAGGCAAGCTCAGATGCCAATACGGCACCAAACGATTGCGAAGGAAAAAGCCCCTCGACATCGAATCCGGTGATCATTGCTACGGGCGAGAAATTCAAGACTGAGCATGACATCATGGCCGAGAGCGAATTTAGTATGGGACTTGATAGAACCTACAAGAGCTTTGATACCTCTGCGCGCATGTTTGGTAATCGCTGGAATTCCACCTATGATTACGCTCCGCTGCAAACATCTGGTTGCTTCGGAGTTCCGTGGAGAGCTTACAAGCCAAGGAGTTCCCGATTAGAAGGCAAATATCCCAACTATGCCAGGCGCATATTTAGACGCCGTAAAAAAAGAAGGAGCAAACTCCTTTCGAGCACTAGACATGGGATTTAGAGAATGGGAAAAATTGCCACGCTTCCGGAGGTAGGCCATGAAAAAATTTTATGAATTTATTGTTGTTTTCTTTGTTTTTGGATTAATTGGTTGTTATTCTGAGAAATTTATAGACATTAGCAATGAAGAAGGCTACTCCAAATTGATCGGAAAAACCTATGAAATTACAGGACCGATAATTGGCCATGGAATCAGAAAAAACTCAAATGCGCCAGTTGACTATGTCACGTTGATGCCTCCCCCTGGCATAGGTGGACATCAGATTGCATTTGCCAATTTAGTTCCTATTGGATCAAAAATTAAGATTGTCAAAGTCTTAAAAAGCAATCGATTGATCGACTCAGATATAACTTTAATTATTGAGATCTACGAAGGCGATTTCACATCAAATGTTCCTATAAGAATTGATCTAACAAGAGGTAATGAAGGAAATAAGTCCACGTTATTGAACGAGAAATTTTATAGAAATATAGACAACTAACGATTATAAAACCATTAACTCGCTTATCAACCCGCCCCCGCGTGCATCCGCACGCGGACTTCGGCAACATGCAATGCATGAACGCCGACCTGTCCGACCTCCTCCGCTTGCTGCAAAACCTGATCCGCCTGGGCACCATTGCCGAGGTCAACGGGGCCAAGGCGCGCGTGCGGGTCGGGCCGACACTCACCACCGAATGGCTGAACTGGGCCACCCGACGCGCCGGCAGCACGCGCACCTGGTCGGCGCCCACAGTCGGCGAACAGGTGATCGTCTTTTCCCCAAGCGGCGACCTGACGCGGGGCATCATCATGTCGGCGCTGTACTCGCAGGCGTTTGACGCGCCCGAAACCAGCGACACTGTCCACACCACGCACTACCACGACGGCGCCGTGCTGCAGTACGACCATGCGGCCCATGCCCTGACGGCCCCCCCTCCCCGGCGGCACGGCCACCATCACCGCCGACAAGGTGACGTCGAACGCGCCCAGCACCATTTGCACGGGCGACCTGACCGTCATGAAAAACCTGATCGTCATGCAATCGGCCACCGTCAGCGGCGCCACCGCGCTGAACGGCGGCGTAAACGCCAAGGCCGGCGCCGCTGGCGGCGACCAGTCAGGCGGGCCGCTGCCATGATGGGCATGCACACCGCCATCGGGCGCAGCCTGATGGACTTGGGCCACCTGCATCAGTCGGTTGCCGGCATTTTGACCACGCCTACCAGCACGCGCATCCGCCATCTGCACTAATTCGGCTTTGCCGCGATTGTCGGCGCGCTCGTTTCCGACATTCGGGAATACCTACCTCGCTGGCGTTTTTACAACAACGCCCATCGCTCCGCCTCCTCTCCCGTGCCCCGTACTGATATAATACTTACAATCAAGTAACATTCCGAAATGTGCGCCTTCAGGCTCCCGCAACCGTCTGTGTACTGCTAGCCCATGCGCTCCCTTTTCGACCACGAGATCATCAAACAGCTGCACAGCGGTGCCCGCTCGCGGGTTTACCGCGCCAGGGCCGCTGATGGCACCGCACTGATCGTCAAGAAGCCCAATCAGCAGTTCCCCTCCTTTCAGCAACTGGCGCAGTTCAAGCGCGAGTATGCGATCGCGCGCCGCTGCCGCCATGCGGGCGTCGTGCATCCGCTGGCACTGCAGCTGCACGGCGGGTGCTGGACGATGATCGTGGAAGATTGCGGCGGCCAGGCGCTCGACCAGGTGTTGCGCGCGCAGGTGGCGGCGCGCAGGACGCCGTCGCAGCCTGCACTGGCGCTGGACGATTTCTTCGACATCGCGCTGCAACTGTGCGCGGCGCTGGAGGCGGTCCATCATCAGGGCGTGATCCACAAGGACATCAATCCCGCCAATCTGGTGTGGAACGATGAACGGCGCCTGCTGCAGCTGATCGATTTCGGCATCGCCTGTGAACTGCCTTACGAAAGCCACGGCATCGCCAATCTCCAGACGCTGGAAGGCACGCTGCGCTACATGGCGCCGGAACAGACGGGGCGCATGAACCGGCGCGTCGATTGGCGCGCCGATTTCTATGCGCTCGGTGCCACCTTCTACGAACTGCTGGCCGGCCAGGCGCCGTTCGAGACGCGCGACGAGATGGAACTCGTGCATTGCCACATTGCGCGCAGCCCCGACTGGTCGCACCCGGCGCTGGCAAGCTTGCCTGGCCAGCTGCTGCCGATCATCCAGCGGCTGCTGGAAAAAAATGCCGATCAGCGCTACCAGAGCTTGCAGGGCTTGCGCGGCGACCTCGAAGCCTGCCGCGCAAAAAAACCGGCGCAGGCGCTCAAGCTGTCCGACCACAATGGCCGCTTCCTTGTGCCGCAAACGCTGCATGGGCGCGAGGACGCCATCGCCGTGCTGCTGGCGGCGTTTGAACGCAGCGCCGCGGGCAGGTGCGAGATGCTGCTGGTGGCCGGCCATTCGGGCATCGGCAAATCGGCGGTCGTCAACGAAGTGCAAAAGCCCATCATCGCCCGGCGCGGCTGCTTCCTGTCCGGCAAATTCGACCAGCTCCAGCGCGACGTGCCGTATGCCTCGCTGATCCAGGCCTTCCAGGGGCTGGTGCGCCAACTGCTGGGCCAGCCCGAGGAAACCCTGCGCCAGTGGTCCTCCAAACTGCACGCGGCGCTGGGCAGCGGCATCGGCATGCTGGTCGAACTGATTCCCCAACTGGCGTTGATCGTCGGCCCCACGGACGCGGTGCCTGCGTCGGACCCGGCACAGGCCCAGCTGCGCCTGGACCGCCTGTTCCCCCGTTTCGTCGAAGTGTTCGCCTGCGCCGGGCATCCGCTGGTGCTGTTCCTCGACGACCTGCAATGGGCCGATGCGGCCACGCTGCGGATGATCGAACTGCTGATGGTCTCCTGCGACAAGAGCTGCATGCTGTTCATCGGCGCGTACCGCGACAACGAAGTGAGCGCCGCGCATCCGCTCATCGCGCTGCACGACAAGCTGCTCGCCCGCGAGGTCCGCCTGTCGACACTGTTATTGGGCGCGCTGACCGAGCCGCAGGTGGCGCAAATGGTCGCGGCGACCGTGCGCGTGGCGGCCCACGACTGCGCGCCGCTGACCAGCATTTGCTACCGCAAGACGGCCGGCAATCCCTTTTTCCTCAACCAGTTTCTCGCATCGCTCAATGAGACGGGCCATCTGCGCTACCGGGCCGAAGACGATTGCTGGGACTGGGATCTGCCCGCGATACAACAGGCCAAATATACCGATAACGTGGTCGAGGTGCTGCTGGAGAAAATCCGCCGCCTGCCCGCGGTGACGCAGCACCTGCTGCAGCTGGCCGCTTCCTGCGGCAACCGCTTCACGCTCGACACGCTGGCGCTGGCAACGGACCGCGCCCCCCGGAAAACGCAGCAAGACCTGTGGCCGGCGCTCAGGGCAGGCTTGATCCAGCCGCTCGACGAACGCTATAAATACGTCAGTGGCGACAGCGATGCGGCCAACAGCGGCGTCGCTTACCGCTTCCTGCACGACCGGGTGCAGCAAGCCGCCTACCTGGCCGCTGACGATAATACGCGCGTGGCCAACCATCTTCTCATCGGCCGCCTGCTGCTGCGCCACGCGACGCCGGAGCGTCGGGACGAGGCGCTGTTCGAGATCGTCGAGCAGCTCAACGCCGGCCGCGCGCTGATCAAAGATGCGGGCGAGCGCTTGCGGCTGGCGACGCTCAATCTCCAGGCCGGCGTCAAGGCACGGCGTTCCGCCGCGTTCCACTCCACCCTAGAGCACATGCGCATTGGTCTCGGCCTGCTGCCGGCGCAGGCGTGGGAGGTCCACGCAGGGCTCTGGCTCGACCTGCAGCTGGGCGCGGCCGAAGCGGCCTACCTGTGCGGCCAGTTCGATGCCGCCGAGGCGATCTACCCGCTGGTGCGCGCGCGTACCTTGAGCCCCCTGCTGCAGCTGCGCTGCATCGCCATCCAGGCGCACCAGTATCAATTGCAGGGCCGCCTGCTCGACGCCATCGCCGTGCAGCGCGACGGTCTGGCCCTGCTGCACATCGACATCCCGCACGAGGTGGCGCAGATGAAGGCGCGCTTCAGCGACATTCTCGCCGACATCGGGCGCCAGCCCGGCGCGCATGCGCCCGATACCCTGCTGGCGGCCGATGACATGTGCGAGCCGGATGCGGTGGCCGCGATGCAGATGATGCAGGGCCTGTGGATGGCCAGCTATTACGCCGGCCAGCAGGATCTGAGCGCGCTGATGGTAGTGTCGATGACGCGGCTGTCCATGCAGCGGGGGAACAGCGATTTCAGCGCCGTCGCCTATGTCGGCTACGCGATGATGCTGGCACTGTACAGCGGCGACGTCGCGCGCGGCTATGGCTTTGGCGCGATGGCGATGGCGCTGGCCAGGCGCCGCGCCAACCTGCAGACGCGCACGCTCACGGGCCTGATGTTCGGCGCGCTCAGCAACCACTGGACGCAGCCGCTGCGCAGCTCCGACGCCCTGTACGAGGAAGCCTTTGGCTGGGCGCTGGAAATCGCCGATTTCGTCCAGGTCGGCGTGGTGGCGGCCGTGCGCGCCACCGACCGTATCATCCTCGGCGACTACCTGCCGCATCTGATGCACGACATCGAGCATGACCTGGCGCTGATGCGCGCCAACGGCCAGCAGGCAATGGCCGATTGCTGCGTCGCCGCCGCGGTCCAGCCGATCAAGTGCCTGATGGGCCTCCTGCCTCGTCACGACAGCTACGATGATGCTGCCTTCAGCGAGGCGCGCTTCCTCGAACGCTATGGCGACTCGCAGCTGTACCGCGCCTACTTCTTGCAAGGGAAGATACGCAACGCCTACCTGTTCGACGGCGCCGACGCCGAGCTGCTGGCCGGGCAGCTCGGCGGCGTCACCCAGATCATGCGCGGCCAGGCCAAAGTCGCCGAGTGCAGTTTCTACGCCGCGCTGATCCTGATCCGCGCCTTGCGGCGCGATCCTGCGCGCCCCGATGCGGGCGATGTGTTGGCCGTGATCGGCACGCTGCAGGCGAGCCTCGCCGGCTGGGCCAGACAAGGCTCGGACAATAGCCACGCCAAACATCTGCTGGTGATGGCCGAGCTGGCGCGCTACCGGGAAGATCTGCAGCTGGCCACGCGCCTGTACCAGCAGGCGATCGACGCGGCCGGCCTGGCGGGCTACGTCAATGTGCAAGCGCTGGGCAATGAACTGTGCGGCGAATGCTGGTCCGACCAGGGTCACGCGCGCGTGGCCGGGGTCTTCATCCGGGACGCCATCGCGCATTACGGCCAGTGGGGCGCGCAGGGCAAGGTGGCGCAGCTGCGGGCACGCCACGGCGCACTGCTGTCGAGGATGGAAGACCGCGGCACGCACGGCGGTGCCGCGCTCGACCTGGTGTCGCTGCTGAAGGCATCGCAGATCCTGTCGAACGAAGTGGGCCTGCGCAACGTGCTGACGCGCCTCATTTCCATCGTGTGCGAAAACGCCGGCGCGCAGGTGGCGCGCCTGCTGCTGCTGTCCGAAGGCAGCTATCAGCTCGAGGCGAATATCGATGGCGATGGCGTCGCCGTCCTGCAAGCGCGCCCGCTCGACCTGAACGCCGCCAGCGACCCGCAGTTCCCGCTGTCGCTGCTGCGCTACGTCATCCGCACAGGCGCCGAGGTGATCGAGGACAGCATCACGGGCGTCTCGCGCTTTGCCGCCGATCCCTACGTGCAGTTGCAGCGGCCGCGTGCCGTCATGTGCCTGCCGATCCGGCACGGCGGCCAGACCGGCGGCATCCTGTACTTCGAAAACCGGCTTGCCGAAGCCTCATTCACGCAGGAACGCGTGGCGTTCCTGCGCATGCTGGGTGCACAGGCGATGATCTCGATCTCCAGCGCCAGGCTGCATGACAGCCTCGAACGGCGCGTTGCCGAACGCACGGAACAGCTGGAAGACGCCAACCGCAAATTGGCAACCTTGTCCATCACCGACGGCCTGACAGGGCTTGCGAACCGGCGCCATTTCGACGACGTGCTGCGTGCCGAATGCGCGCGCGCCACGCGCGTCGGCCAGCCGCTTGCCGTCGTCATGCTCGATGTCGACTACTTCAAGCGCTTCAACGACAGGCATGGCCACCAGGCCGGGGATGCTTGCCTGATCCAGGTCGCGCAGGCGCTGGCGGCCGGCATGCGGCGCGCGGGCGACCTGACGGCGCGCTATGGCGGCGAAGAGTTTTCCATCGTGCTGCCGAACACCGGCGCGGACGAGGCGCGCCAGACCGGCGAAGCGCTGCGGCGCGCCATCGAGGATCTGGCGATCTGCCATGAAGGTGCGGATGGCCAGCAGGTGACGATCAGCGTCGGCATCGCGATCCAGCCGCCACCGGGCGCCGCCGATCCGGACGCCCTGTTGCGCCTGGCCGATGCCGCGCTGTACCAGGCCAAGGATGCGGGGCGCAATTGCGTGGTGCTCAGGCTTCTGCCGCCTGGCTGAGCGGCATGCGGCGCGCGCAGGTTTAAGGCGCCGCGCGGCGCCTCACTCGCTGCCATGACTGTTGTCGCGCGCCTGCTCCCTCGCCACGTCCTTTGAGGCCAGTCCATTGAAGAACAGATTGAGCAGTACGGCAACGATGGCGGCCAGCAGGATGCCGCTGTGCAGCAGCGGCGACAGTGCCTTGGGCATGTGCTGCGCGTATTGCTCGGCCACCAGCGGCAGCATGCCGAAACCAATCGACAGGGCCACGATGAACAGGTTGTTGCGGTTGCTCTTGTAGTCGACGCCGGCCAGGATGCGGATGCCCGTGGCGGCGACCATGCCGAACATCACCAGCCCCGCCCCGCCCAGCACGAAGGCCGGCACGGCTTCGGCCGTCTGTGCGATCTTCGGGATCACGCCCATGACGAGCAGGATGAGGCCGGCCGCCACGCAGACCCAGCGGCTGCGCACGCCCGTCACGCCCACCAGGCCCACGTTCTGCGAAAACGAGGTGTACGGGAAGGTATTGAAGATGCCGCCGATCAGGGTGCCCAGGCCATCGACGCGCAAGCCGCGGCCGATGTCGTCCTGCGTGATGCGCTTGCCCGTCATCTCTCCCAGTGCCAAAAACATGCCCAGCGACTCGATCATGACGACGATCATCACCAGGCTCATGGTTACGATGGCAACCACGTCGAAAGTCGGCATGCCGAACTGGAACGGCGTGACGATGGCAAAGGCCTTGGCGCTGGCCACCTTGGCGAAGTCGGCCTTGCCCAGCGCAAACGACAGGGCCGTGCCGGCGATGATGCCGATCAGCACGGCGATATTCGACAGGAAACCGCGGCCATATTTGGCCACCAGCAAGATGACGGCCAGCACGAAGAAGGCGATACCCATGTTGTCCAGCGCGCCATAGCCGGGGTTGGCAATCATGGGCACGGGGCCAAGCGGCGCGGGCAAGCCGGCCGCCGTGGCGGCAGCGGCCATCTTGAGGAAGACGGGATCGGCGATCTGGGCCATGGCGGGCGGCCCACCCATGGCCCAGTTTACGCCCACGCGCATCAGCGACACGCCGATCACGGCGATGATGCTGCCCGTGACCACGGGCGGGAACAGCGCCAGCAGGCGGCTGATGAAGGGCGCAATCAGCATGGCGACGACACCGGCGCCGATCACGGCGCCAAAGATGCCCGTGATGCCCAGGGCCGGATTGTTCGCCATGGCCAGCATGGGACTGACGGCGGCAAAGGTGACACCCATCATGACGGGCAGGCGGATGCCGAAATGCTTGCCTATTCCCAAGGACTGGATCAGGGTCACGAGGCCGCAGCAGAACAGGTCGGCGCTGATCAGCGCCGCCACCTGCTCGGGCGACAGCTTGAGGGCGCGGCCGACGATCAGCGGCACGGCGATGGCGCCCGCATACATGACGAGCACATGCTGCAAGCCCAAGGTGAACAGCTTGCCGGCGGGCAGCACTTCATCGACGGGGGACGGCACGGCAGGCGTGGTGCCGGCAGTGCCGCGGTGGATGGATTTCAAGCGGGGAGAGGCCATTTACGCTCCATTTCCTGGGTTACCGCGGCCCGGATGGGCGCAGATGAAGGGGAAAGGCAAGACAGAAACGGGACGGCAGGAACACACCAGCGGCCGATGATGCATGCGAAGCTCCTTGGATGGGATGACCAAGGTATGCCATGCACGCATCGTGCCAGGCGAATTGTATACAGGAATTGTGGCAAAACATCGCCGGAGAGCGGCCAATGCGACGAAGGGCGCACCGTTTTCTCTCACGCCGTCCCATGCCTGCACCAGAAGGCGGCACAGGGCGACGGCGACGGCAGGGCACTGTTGACTGACGACGGCAGCCTGGACCGCCGATAAGACCCGCTGCGCGTCGTCATTTGCGGCCTGCGATGCCCACTGCCCCGGCGGGACCCTACTGCGCACCGTTGCGCTTCCGGGGCCAGCGGGGGCGCGATCGTTCCTTCCACCCGCTACGTTTTTATTTTGCGCTGTCAGGCCTTGCTAGCTGCCAGAGCAGGCATCGAGCAGCGATTCCAGCTGGCGGACATGGGCGGCACGCAATTGCTCGCGCGCCAGCAAGGCTTGCACTTGCTCGAAGATGCCGTGAGATGGCACCGCCGGCAAGACGGGCGCGACGGGGCGCGTGGCGATGCATGGCGCGCTCACGGGCAAAGCGTCCACCTTCGATGCCGGCGCGCAGGCCGCACAACCGGTCAAGAAACTCAGCAGCAATAAACTGGCTAAACTGCTGGCGAGGCCGCCTGCACGCCTTCCGGCACGTTCGCGCGGCGGCCTCATGGCATTTCGCTGGCGATCAGCGCCTCGGCGGCTCGGCAGGCGTCGCCTTCTGGCTGCAACGCCAGGATGCGCGCCGCTGCAGCCTGGGCATCCGCCTGCCCGGCCTGCGCCGTGGCCAGCGCCTGCCATACCCGCGCCGACCGGCGCGCGCCCTCCTCCCGTATCGCGTTCAGCGCCTGGTTCTGGCGCCGCAACACGCCCTGCACCTCGCTCACTTGCGCCGCGCACGCGGCACGGCCCGCTTCGCGGCCCCAGCGCTGGGCGCAAAACACGGCCGCGCCCAGCAGCAACAGCATGGCCGCAATACTCAACGACGGCTTCATGCCAGCACCTTGCGCGCTGCCTGATACAAGACCAGACGCTCGGCCAGGCCGTTCACGCCGCCGTTGATGCGGCGCGTCACCCGTTCCTGGTCGCCCGCATCGGCCAGGCGGTTCAAGCCGCGCGATTGCCAGAACCAGCCCGCCGAGCGGCAAGCGAAAGCCGTTTGCTCCAGCAGTTGCGGCGCCGCCAGCAAGTCATGGCCCAGCGCCACGCCGCACGCCGCATAATTGGCGCGCCCCGTCACCTGCAGCAGGCCGCGTCCCTTGAAGCGCACGCCATCGCCAGCGATCACATTGCCCAGGTCGGCACGCCCTTCATAGGCCGCGCCGCTGGCCAGCTCGCGCACATAGCGCAACTGTCCCGATTCGTGACCGACCTGCGCCAAGAAGGACGCCTGACGCACTGGCGTATCGATGTTGAACTCGGCCATCGCCGCATTCAGGGGCGCCAGAAACAGCGTAGCGCGGCGGCCGGCCAGCGGCATGATCTGCATCAATTGGGCGCCGGTCATAGCATGCCCCGCACATCCTTGACGGCAGCGGCCGCATCAGCCGCCAGTTCACCGATGTCCTTGCCGCGCCGCTTGTCGAACCAGCGCACGCAGGCGCCCAGCACCCACCAGGCGGGCAAGCCAGCCGCCACCATCAGCGGCGCGGCGATGAACAAAAATCCCGTGGCCGGATCGCCGCCATACAGGCCCGCCACGGTTTTCGCGCTGTCGAACAGGCTGGGCCACCACGACAGCACGGCGGCCACGAGCACGGGGCCGAGAAAGGTGGAAATGATGATGCTGGAACAAAAACGAATAAATGCCTCCTTGGTGGATTGGGGCCACATGAACATGAAGCCCAGCGACGTGGCGGCGGCGCCGGCCAGCACGGGCACGCCAAACAGTTTGATCAATGCGCCGCCGGCGGCGGTGGTTTCGAGGGCCATGGTTGCCTTTCAGGTGGTGGAAATAAAAAAACCCGCCGAAGCGGGTTTGGATGTAGCAAGCACAGTGTCTATGCCACCTTCACGATGACACGGGCGCGCCCATCGTCTTCGATGGCGATGACCTTGCCGATGGCGCGCATGTATTGCTGGAGTGTCATGTCCTCCTCGCGTATAGCCAAGCCCCCTACGCCATCGCCCTTCTGCACCGGGACGATGTACTGCCCCTGTGTGGCATCCAGGACGTTCACAGGTACCTGACCGCAGAAAGCGATGCGGTCAACCTGCTGACGCGCCGCTTCCAGGGCCGCTTCAAACGCGAGGCCGGGTGCGCATTTAAAGGCCCATTCTTCATCGGTATCTCCCGGTATTGCTTCTTCCCGATATTGCGCTTCGCGGGCCGGCACGGCAGGCGCAACCTCAACCAGCTTTCCATCGACCACTTCCATCACGGCGTCAATAGCAGCAACAGCCTCACTGAGCAGCACTTGATGCGTGGAAGGCATGAGACGTTCAACCGGCACCGGACGCTCACCCAAATGCCGCGCCCATCGATCCCCGCCAACCATACAAGGATCAGTCGATTTAACAGCAAAGGCAATGGCACGCTGCCATTGGTCGGTAAGTTTTCCATCAACATCGATGCCGATAATCTGCCCCGGAAGAATACCCGTGCATCCAGGTGCCTTTAACATATATTCAGCGTAATCGGTACCGCCGGCATTGATGGTGCCAGCGGCGCTAATCGAGCGCGATGTCGTGGAGTTTCGCCCGACGTATGCAACCGAAGCACTGTTGCCCCAACCGCCAGCACCATTTGACGCTCGAATGGCAAAACACGAGGAAGTGACCCCTGTCTCGACGCGCCCAACGTAGCAAAGTTCACCGAACTCCGCAGTCCTACGGGTTAACTGATGCGCACTTAACGGGATAACTGGGCCAGCAGTAATAACGCCTGGCAGGGCAATGTCGCCGGTGCCATTAATATCCATAACTGGTGTGACATTATCAGGCAAGCTCGCATCGACAGCATTCAAACGTAGTTGAAATCCCTTTCCGTTGCTCCCCGGGTGACTACGGGTACTCCAAAAAAATCTACCGGCATTGGAATAGCCTGGAACTGATGCAACCCCCATGGACAGCGTTTCATAGTAGGTGCCGGCGCCCCCCGCAACCCCATCATTTGGTGCCCGAAGAGCACTTGCCCAAAGAGTATTAGATATCCCTCCGGCAATTATTTGCTTTGGACCGATCAAAACTGACGAAGAATCGAAAGTGGTCCGCTGCCGCTCGAACGTTACCGTATTCTGCGCACCAAGCTTCAAGCCAAAGATGGAGGTCGCCAAAGTTCCGGCTGGGGGCTCGGCAGCCACACCGTAATACGACACGTCAGAATCCTGCCAGCAGGTAGACTCACAGTAAATTGCCAGGGAAAAGAAGGCGCCACACAGGATATATATCTGACCATCGTCCGTGATGGTCACTTCCGATACGGTGTTATTTGTCGCCCCACCTTCGTTGTGGAAAACACCGCGTATCTTGCTGTCGTTGTCTACCCGGAGTTGGATGATGGTTGCCATGGCGTTCGACGTACCGGCAACAGCACCGTACGACGTGGTTCCACTTACACGAATTGATGCCTCCATCCCCTGCTGTGCGGAATTAAACTTTCCGATTCGCCACCAGCCAGTCTTCATACCTGTGTTCACAATAGGGCCTGGGCCATACGCGCAAGCTTGCACATATTGAGTTGTCGTGATCGGGGCATTCGAATAGATCGTGCCCTTCATATTCCCGCCGGACAATGGCAAGGCATTGTACGGTCCCGCCGCAAACGCCCGATCCATTTCATTCAGTTTCTCGTTGACGTTGGGCATACCGTCATAAAATTTATCAGCCATTTAAATTCCTTCAATTTGTAGTGGTGCAGAATAAGTTTCAAAGTACGGCGTAGTTACCGCGTCGATATTGCTGGCCTTGCCATACAGCATGTAGTCCTGCTCCAGCAGCGGGTCCGGGTTTTCTGGGAACAAGCTGAACAGCATTGCCTTGCCCTTGCCGTTCTCGCGCAGGATGCGCATGAAGCGCGTGCGGTCCATCGGTGTCAGGTGCGTCAGATTGATGCTCAGCTTGTCGCTGGTCGTGCCCAGCGCGGTTTTCAGGTTGCCTGCACCCGTGCGGTAATTTTCACTGCTATCCTGGGTCTGCAACTGGGCGCCGTACTCGGCGTTATATTGCGGTGACCAGTAGTTGCCTGCCACCAGACGCGAGATTTCCAGGTATCCTTCCGGGCTTTGTGGCGCAGATACCTCGATCACTATCTTGCGCACGCGCACAGGGGCGAACCATGTCACGCCGTCGGCACCGCCGCCGCACGGCCAGGTGTTCACGCCGCCCCACTGATAGGCGTTCCAGCCGAGCGGCAGAACGCCCCAGGGATAGGAACCATGCACGGCAGCCGGGCATGGGAAGATGCTGCCAGTGTCGAACACCGGTACGGCATCGCCCGGCAGGGCATAACCGCGTACGCGCATGCGCGCGCTGCTGGTCATGTTGGTGGAGATCAGCGCCACGCAGGCGATGGACTCCTGCGTCGGCCAGGTGGCGGTGATGATCTGTGCAGTGCCGCTGGCGCGCAACACCGCATTCTTGCTGTCGCGCTGCAGGTTGGCCGGACCCAGTTCGCCGGTTTGGCTCGATGCAGTCAGCACCGCGCGGTCAGCGGCGTTGTCGTAGATGATGCGAAGATTGCTCATGGCAGCAATGCCCCTTCCAGAATGAGGTAAGTGATTGGTGAAATAAACCCAGTGGCAACGCCGATAGGCTCGGTGGCGGCAATTTCCCAGCGCCGCTTCGACAGCATCACCTCGACTATCCCGGTACTGGTGGACGAAATGAAAAAACCCGCCGAAGCGGGTTTGAGAGGGATGACTGCCTGGTCACACGGCCTTGACCATTACATAAGCCCGGCCGTCCGGCTCGATCGAGATCACGCGGCCGACTGCGCGCAGGTACTGCTTCATGCTGAGATCGTCCTCATGCACGGCGATGCCCTTGATGCCGGCGCCGTCCTGCACCGGCACGATGTAATCACCAGGCTGGGTACCCAGCACGTTGACCGGCACGCGGCCGGCGATGGCGATGCGGTCGACTTTCTGACGCTCGACTTCCAGCGCCGCGTCGAAGGCGGCCATGGCTTCGGCGTCCTGCTGTATGGCTAGGTTGTGGGCGGCCAGCGCGGCGGTGTAGGTGGCCTGCTTTTCCGCCCACTCGTCATCGGTGTCACCGGCTTCCGTTATCACGTCCTCATACTCCGGTGGATTAACGCCGGGAACTGGCTGCTGCGTGACGACGCCTTCACGGCGCCGGGGCTGGCTCGGCGCCGGCCCTGCCTGGGGCGATGGCCGTTGCCCTATGTCATTCGCCCAGGAATCACCACCGACAAACGAGGGCGCCGTCGATTTGATCGAGAACATGACGGCATCGGACCATTGGTCGGTGACTGTATTGTCGGCTGTGATACCGACTATTTGGCCGGGGGAGACGACACCGCAGGCCGGGCTTTTGAAAACGTATTCGGCATAATCATTGCCTGACGTATTGACTGTACCTCCGGCTGATACGCTACGACCTGTAGTGGAGTTCTTGCCTACATATAGTACCGCTACCGGTGCCGACCAACTTCCTACCCCTTCAGAGGCTAAAATACCTACACTTGGCGCAGGGGCATTATCAACGCCAAAATATATAATCTCTGCTCCTTGCCCTGTCCCACGGCAGATGCTATGTCGCAGCAGAGAAGGGTCGCTACTTCCTGCCTTGAGCAAAGGAACATAAACCGTGCCATTGCCAGTAATGGAAAACAGTGTTGGGGTGAAGTTCCCTGAACCCACATCACGAGCCTTAAGCGCCAGTTTGTATCCCAATGCGAATGGGCTGGCATTTTCACCTACGGATACCACAGCATTGAAGAAGCCGGCGTATGAGATACCTGTATTGCCGGATACACCAATACGAAGGGCTTCTGCCTCTTGTTTAGCTGCCATTGAGTGCGCTTTTGGCGCGCCTGCAAGGTACGACACTGAAGACGTGTTACCGTCTTGCGCACGCACTTCGACAATGCTGTCAAAGCTCGTACCTTGCAGAGTGGTTGGGGCGTTACCCATACCACGCGAACGAGGGGAGCGATACAAAGGCTCCGATGGGCTTGCGGAACTATCCCATACTGGCGTGCCAGTCACTGTGTCCACCGCAACTGGACTGGTATAGGTAGTGATCTGCATTCCCATCAATTGGAAAGATGCCTGAGCAAAACCACCTGCCAAAAAGAACAGGTACACCGAGACTTTGCCATCTGATTCCAAGTACGCCAAGAGTCGTACATTAACCGGGATGAAGCGGCTGGACGACCATTCGACGTTCACACCTTCAGCTGCCGTAGCGACACGACTGCCAATGATGATAGTCATGGCTGTCAAATCATAAGCGCCCCACCCCCCTACCATTGCATCAATACGCAGCGATGAGTACGTGCTGGAAACCGTAGGCTCCAAGGTTGCGATTTTATACAGGCGCTGACCTTGGCCACCTTGCAGGTAGTTGTATCCATACTTGTTAGCCATTCCTGCACCAACACTGATAGGAAATTGTGACTTAATTGGCGTTGCAGTATCAATCCACGCGGCATCAATATAGCCATTCGGCCCGCCAAGTGGCGACCGCCCCACGGCTGGCGCATACGACGCCACCACGGCACCGCGCCCCGCCAGCTCATTCAGGCGCTGGATCGTATCCTTCTGACCATAGTAAAAAAAATCACCCATTACAGTTCCTCGATTTCGATGTTGGTGGCATATGCCTGGAAAGATGGCGTGGTGATGGCGGCCAGATTGGCCAAACGCCCATACACCTGGTGCGCCTGCTCCAGCTCGACGTCGTCGCTATCCGGATACAGGCTGATGAAAAGCGGGCGCGACATGCCGTTGCCGCGCACGATGCGCCACAGCTCGGCGCGGTCCAGCGGCGTCATGTGATCGAGCGCCAGCGACAGCTTGCGGTACATCACGCCCCGCTCCACCTTCTGTTCGCCGGCGCCATTGCGGTACTGGCTGCTGGTATCGATTGGCGTAATACCGGCGCCATACGACGCGTTCTGCTCGGGACTCCAGTAAGGCCCCGCCACCAGGCGCGCGGCCTCGATATAGCCGGCAGGATTGTCGGGGTCGGCCAGGTCGATCACCAGCTTCCTGATGCTGCGCATCTGGAACCAGCAGCGGGCGTAGGTACCGCCGCCATAGCTGTAGGCATTCAAGCCCAGCGGCAATGCGCCCCAGTCCCACATGCCCAGCCGCGCATACTCGCACGCTGGCATGAGGCCACTATCGAATGCTGGCGTAGTGTGGCCAGGCTCGATGTAGCCGCGCACGCGGATGGTCGCCCCAGGAGTCAGGTTGCAAAACGGCAAGGCCACGCCACCGACAATTTCTGGTGCCGGCCAGGTTACCGTGATGCTCTGCACCGTGCCGATTGAGCGCAAGACCAGAGACTTTCCCTCTCGCTGCAGATTGGTCGGACCCAAGGTGCCGGCCTGGCTCGATGCGATCAACATTGCGCGGTCGGTGGCGTTGTCATAAATAATGCGTAGATTTTTCATTAGATTTTCACCAGCTTCCAGGTGATCTCAGTTGGGATAATGTAGCCATTGCCACTAACCGGGGTCCAGGTAAATCGAATGTATATCTGATTATCAATTGGCAGGAGGGAGGCACTAGCACTTTTGAGGCCATCACCAACAACAACAGACGCTTCGCAATAACCATTGCAGCCACCGTTCGGGCTCGAATCACCCTTTGAAATCGTCGCGGTGGCCAAAAAAGTGTCCGACGGAGCCTCATGCCATGCAACATCGAATGCTTTCCCGGTATCGATGTAAACGGTAAAGGGGCGATATTCTTCACCAGTCCATCCAACTAGCCCTGGGGAAATGGGCGTCTTTCCACGACGCACCAAATTCGGTGGTGACAGGAGTCTGCGGGCAAAAGTACCTTCACCATCGGCGGTGATACTCACTGCTCCCGAGCCAGCATAGATAAACGGCATACTGCCCGTAGCGTTAAAATCGATAAACGTCGTATTATTTTTGTTTTGACCACGTCCGGCAATAATGGTGTCTGCCGTCAACTTCCCGGAAAAAGTGCCAGAAGCACCAAGCAGTTCACCACGGAAAGTGCCACTATTCGCGTGCAAATTTCCATTTCGATCCAGGCACCATCCCGTCTTGCTACCACTTCCACTCCAATTGCTGCTATAAATATCGCCACCAATCTGCGCATTAACGATGGCCGCGTTGGCGATGTAAGTCGGGGATGTGGACGGCGTGATCTGGCCGTAAATATTGTCGCCGAAACCTGCCCCTGGGCCATCCGCCCAAGCTGACGGCACCGTCTGCGCGGCCATCGCCACGCCGAAATACCACGATGAAGTAAAAAGGTAGGCATCGACTTCTCCCTTGCCAACAAGCACGCCACGCACAGATGCGTAAGCGGCCCCTGCCGGCGCCGCGGCGAATACCACGGACCTTGGCCATGCGCTCAGGGGACCTGTGGACGACACGCTGTCCACAACACTCCCAGCCATCTCAGTTATATACGCGCCCGCGCCATCGTAAAATGCGATGTTTGCCGCCCCCTTGCAGCGGTGGGTAGTCATGTAGATGCTGAATTCGTAGCGCACGCCAGAAATCACAGGAAATTTTCGGAATGCGCCAGCCCGTCTCGGGGTCATAATAGCCACAGCGTCTACTGGAACGATCCCGGGGCACCGCATGTAGACTCCACCGGCGCCGGTCGGCTGGTAGAGCTCGGGACTCGCAATGACGGCGGTTAGCCCCGGGGCGAAGGAATACTCCACGCCGAAGTCCCCTGCAGTACCAGGGTATGGACCGGAATTGCTGATCAGATTCCCCGCGCCTATGCCTGCATTCAGATAGTTGGACGTCAATGGCGTACCGGCGCTGAGAATAATCTTGCCGGTTGAATCCTTGATGCTCAGGCCGCGCGCATCAATCTTTTCTGCTGTAACGGAATCTGCCGCCAGCGCTTGGGTGGCCACAGAGCCATTGACCAGCAGATTGCCGTTCAGCACCGTACCCAGCACCAGCCATGCGCCGTTGTCAAAATACTTCGTCACCGCATGCGTCGCGTCATACAAGGTGACGACGTCGCGGTTGACCGGCGCGCCATAGCCTGCCTTGCCGATCTCATAGACAGCCGACGCATCCGACCAACTGGCATAGCCGGGTGCCGTCACCGTGACGGTGCCGCGCTGGCCCGTAGCGCCATCGGCGGCCAGGCGCGCAGCGGCGGCCCATTCACCTGGGGCGATGTCATCAGTCGCCGCGCTTGAAACGGCCGTGGCGCCGGACATGAACAGATAGGCGCCGCCCGCCGACGGCACCTGGGTCGACCAGCCATTGTTCAGTCCTGCCAATTTGCCCGTGGCAAAGGTAAACGTACAGACGGCCGTGGGCAGCGGCGGCGCAATATTGGTCGCGCCACGCTGGTAGATGGGCACGGAAATCACGTTCAAACCATCGACGCCGTCCCTGGCCAGTTGCACCGCCCCCGCCCACTCATTGGCGGCGATACTGTCCGTGGCATTGCGCGAACTGGCGGCGGCCACGCGCACGTACAGCGGCGCCGTGCCAGCCGGGATACTCTTCGACCAGCCATTGGCCAGATCGTTGCCGGCCGGCGTCGTGATGGCCGCTGTGGCAAAAGTGAAAATCACGTCGCCCGGCGAATCGGCTGGCGCGGCGGTCGCGCGCTTGTAGGCGAAAGCCTGGCCCGTGTTCAGGCCAGCCAGGCCCGTCTCGCCGGCGGCGCCGTCGAAGACCTTGCTGACCATGTAATTGGCGATGTAGTCGACGCCAAATTCACGGATGCGCGCCTGCACCAGGGCCGTGTCGGTCGTCATGCTGGCAAAATCGACCGTGACCACGTTGCCGTTGACCCGCAAGCTCGTGCCGGACGATACCGAAAACACGATATCGCCCACCACATTGACCGGCTTGGCGGTGATGGCGATCGTGCCGGGCGCCCCCTCGCCCGCGCTATTCACACGAAAAACGGGCGTGCTGGCGGCCATCAGGATCGCCTTGCCGTCGGCAACGGTACTGAAGCGCTCCGCCGTCGCCTGCAGCAGCGTATCGCGTTCTCCCACAATCGCGCTCATGCCAGCACCCCCACCGTCACTCTGCCCGTCAGCCAGAAGCGCGACAGCAGTACCACCACGCCCGGCACGCCATCCTGCAAGCCAAAGCGCTCGGCGCGCAGGGTTACGGGCTGCCCCAATTCCAGCATCATCATCTCGGGTTCTCCATCGAATTCATAAATAGTGCGCGGCACCTTGTTCAATTCCAGACGCCGCTGCGCTTCCGCACGGGCATCGGCCCGCGTCTTCAGGCAGGTATCGCTCTGTACAGGGTCATCGGACAGGCGATAGCGCGCGCGCACCGCCGCGTCGACCATGGTTTCGGTCAGCCATTCCGTGGCATACAAATCCGCATGCGCGGGCGGAATGCTGGTCGTCAGCCCCGCCTGCAGCGTCCAGTTTCGGTCGAAGCCGATCTTCACGGCCGCCGTCACGGGCACACGCTGCGCGGGACGCAGCGAGCGTTCGCGCATCTGCTCCGGACCGATCGCCACCGGCACGCCGGCGGCCGGCAACGCGATCTGCACCAGGCGCAGCTGGCCGGTGCGCGACATGACCGCCTGGGCGCCCACGCTGGCCGCCAGTTGCTGGATGGCCTGCGCCTGGTTCGTGCGGTCCGCAACATACAACCCCACCGGCTGCCGGTGGGCCGCATCGAAGGCGGCCAGGTTGGTCAGGTCCAGATCAGCCAGCGTAAAACGGTCGGCCGCCTTGCCGTAGGCCGTGGCGATGCGCTGCACCAGCGGCGCGATGCGCGGCGCATAGCCGCCGCCCTTGTCGCCCTGCACGCTGGCCGTGATCGTGGTGGAAAATGGATCGGTCGTCAGGTTGAAACGCCCCGCCTGGTCATTCAAGGCCACGGCGATCGGCTTGCCGTTGGTGCGCACCTCGAACGTCGTTTCGACCGCGCCGAGAAAGCCGTATTCCAGGGTGGCCGGATCAGTCAGCAAGGGCGTCACGTTGTGGCACTCGCCGAAGGGAATCGGCAGGATGGCGTCCTTGTTCGGCGTGCTGCCGCCCAGCTTGGCTTCGGAGATCGGCGTATTCAGGCGCTGCAGCTTGTCGCGCAGCACCAGGTTGACCGACTCGCGCCCAGCACTGCCCACGTCGGCGATGATGCCGTCGAAGACCAGCTGGAAATCGGCCCGCGGCCAGGAGGGATCGCCGGCCCAGGCCTTGATTGGCCGGTTCATCCAGACGTCGCCCAGCCAGCCATCCAGAGCGCCGTCGGCGTTATCGAGTTCGATATCGCCGCCCGACAGCCCCGCCTCGCCAGACAGGCTGACCTGTTCCGTGAAGGCCAGGCCGCCCTTGGCCAGCGGCAGGTACGCGGTATTCGCCGGCACCTCCTGCGGGCCGGTCACGTAGGGCCGCGAAGCGATATACCGCGTCACCTCGCTGCCGGCCACATTCACCTGCGCCTCGATCAGCACCATGCGGATGGCCGACGAGCTTTGCAGCCATTCCTGAAATTGCGCATCGGTCATGCGTACTCTCCTTTCACTGCATTGGCCCAGGCGGATGCCCTGGACGATTTGTCCACGCCATCGACCACCGTCCTGGCGGCGTTGGCGTTCGATTCAAAGGTGGCCTGGATGGTGGCGCCCGTTTGCGCCCGCTGGTCGGCACGCAAGCCTTCCAGCTCCACACGCATGGCCTGGTTGTCCTCGCGCAGGCCGCGGATTTCGGCGACGAGGACGTCGGAACCCACGTTCGCGGCCGACGAATAGCGCACGGGGTCGAAGACGGCCGGCGCTTCCACGGCTGTTTCTGCGAAAGAGGCGGCGACTGACATACCTGCAGCAGGCGCAAACCGCATGCCGCCTGTGATATCGGTCTGCCCGCCTGCGCGCAACGCAGCACCCAGCGCATCGACCGCTTGCTGGATACCTACCGCCGTTTTGTTCAGGTTAATCAACTGCCCCACTTGCGTATCGAGTGCAGTCAGTTGCTTCTGCGCATCATTCAACTGTGTGCCGGTGAGCGCCGCCAGCGCTGCCAGCTCGGCCTGGACCCTGGCCGCATCGGCGGCATAGCTCGCACTTGCAGCGTTCACGACCTGGCTCGCCGTCAAATACGCGGTGGCCGTACCTGTCAGCGCCGACTGCGCCGCCGCATCGCCCGTCTTCGCCTTGGCCAGCGTCTCTTCATACTGGCGCTGCGCCTCTACCATCTTCTGCATCGGCGTCAAGGTCGACAGGCTGCCCAGCAACAGGGAATCCTTGAATGAGCGGATGCCGTCGCCAAACGACTTCAGGTGGTCGATGGTGGACTTGAGGGCAGAAGACTCCGTTGCATAGGCACTGGCAATATCCTGCCGCGCCTGCAACTGGTCGTACAGGGCCAGGTTGGCGGCATCGACCGCTGTACGCTCCCTGGCACGCAATTGCGCCGAAGTCATCGTCATCTGGTCGAGCTTTTCCTGGATGCCCTTGCGCTCGTCGGCAATGCCCTGCTCCGATTTGCTCAGGTCTTCCGTCGCCGCATGCGTCTTCGCAAACGCATCGGCCAATGCCATCAGGCCCGCGTACTGTTCGGCGCCCGTCTTGGTGGCCAATGCACCGGAATTAGCCAGTTGCAAGACCGTGTCCTTGAACTGCGCGCGCGTGGTCACGCTGGCATAACCCAGGGCGGCCATCTGTTCCGTCACGTGTTTTTGCACCGGTGCCAGGCGCTCGGCTTCGGTCAGGTAGTTTTCGGCAAAGAACGCAGTCCGATTGCCCAGTGCTTCAACGCCGCCGGCAGCCTTGACCAATTGCTCGCGCGCCGCCAGGGATGCCACGCCGACGGCGCCAAATGCCTGCTGCGAAGTGCTGCCCAAGGTTGCCAGCACGGCGTCAACAGTGGCATAACTACCCGCCAGGCGCTGCAGTGCAGCGCTCGCCGACTCGCCTTTCAATTTGAGCTGCGACAAGGAAGGAACCAATTCCATGGCCATGGCATCGCCGACGCCGGTAAAGAAATCGGCAATGGCTTTCTGATTGGCCGCATCGTCCTTGGTCATGACAATATTGAGCGACTGCGTGCGCGTGGCCAGGCCATCCGTATTCACGCCCAGCGTGCTGGCGAACGTGCCCGTCACCGCCTTCATCTGCGCGTACGTATCGCCTAGCGATGCGGCCAGCTCGGCATCGACTTCAGAGTGGTCGGTACCCTTTTTATTCTTGCGGAAAAGACCGCCTTTCTGGGTCCAGTTCGAATAACTCTCACCCGTAAAGCCATCGACACCGAGACTGCCGGAAATGCCGGCGCTGCTGACCTTTTTCTCGCCCATGCCGAACAGGCGGTTCGCCGCGCCGCCCAGCAAGCCGCCCACCAGCGCGCCCATGGCAGTACCTACCACCGGGAAAATGCTGCCAACGACAGCCCCGATCGCCGTGCCAGCATTGACAACGCCATTGCGACCATATTCACCCGAAATCATCTTGCCGCCGTACACGCCGCCCATGACGCCGGCGGCAACGCTTGCCGCCGCGCCCGCACCGGTGGCAAATGCGCCATTGGCCCCGGCCGTGTACGGAGTGCCTTGCAGCATGCTCATGCCACGCTGCACGCCATTGGCTACCGAAGTACCAATACCGGAAAGTCCGTTGGACAGCGATTCATAGATGCCTTTCGCCGAACTCAAAAGCGACTGGATACCCCCGCCATTGGCCAAACTGCCCTGCGCCTGCGCCGCACCCGGATTCAGGAACGAGGCAAAGCCGGCAGCAATGGGAGACATGATCGGTTGCAGCACGAGGTTGTTGAACATGCTCTTCAACTTGTCCTTGAACATCGTCGCCAGGTTCTTACCGCCTTCGAAGCCGTTCATGAAGGCGTCAGTCAGCGATTTTTCGATGTCCTTGGCGCTGGCGGCCCAGTCATCCGAGGCCTTCTTGGCCGCAGCGGCAGACGCTTCCTTGGCGGCCAGTTCTTCCGTCGCCGTCATGCTGCGCTGCTTGGCATCGATCAAGGCATTCAAATACTCGATCTGCGCCGCATTTTCCTTGCCCACCGCCAGCGCGGCGCGCTGTTCCTTCAACAACGCCATTTCATTTTGCGCGATGGCGGTCTTGCTCATGCCATACACCGCTACCAGCTTTTCGCCAGCCTCGGCTTCCTTGACGGCATCGGCAACGGCCTGCGTTCGCGTATCGGACAGCGCTTTCGCGTCCGCCTGCACCTGCTCCGCCACTGCCTTGGCTTTCTTGTCCACCTCGATCTCATCGAGGCGAGTTTGTATCACTTTGCGTGCAACCTCGAATCCCGCCTGCTGTGCTGCGGTCACCTTTTTCGTCCGATCCGCCAGGAGTTCCTTCAAGCGATAATCGAACTGTTGCGCCTCGTTCATCTCGGCATAGCCGGCAACTTCGCGCTTCAGGTCACGGGCCTTGCTGCGCATGTCATCCATCATGGCTTCGAAAGGTGTTGGCGGAGCGGGAAGTGATGGCGCGCCTGTACCAGTTCCGCTCGTCGGTTTACCCGACGCGCCTTGCTGCTCAAGCTGCTTGAGCTTGCCCTGCAGCGCATCGAATTCGGCTTGCAGCCTTGCCATGTTGCTGTCCCGCGCCGCCTGGTCCAGGGACTGGTATTTTCCCGTGCGATTGCGCACCGCATCCATTTCCGTCGATATCTCTGCCATGCGCTCGCCAGCCGGGGTATCCAATCCTTTCTCCGACACGCCCAGCTTTGCCAGCTCATTGCGCTTTGCCAGCTGGACCATCTGCTTGTCGAGTTCAGCAATGATATCCTTGGTGCTCTTGCGCATGGGTTCTACGGCTTTCTCCGCATTGTCCTTCGATGAATTCCCCCACATGGCCCAGGCAGTTGCACCCAAGCCCAGCACCGTGACAATCAAGCCGATCGGGCCACCCAGGAATGCCAACGCACCGCGCAACACGCCAGCGGTGACGGACGCGGCACGCATTGCCGCCGTCTGCGCCACCAATGCGGCCGCATGGGCCTCGGTGGCAACTGTAGCGCGGGCCTGGGCCGGTATCAGGCCATTGGTGGTCAACGCCAGCGCCACGTCGGCCTGGCTGGCGCGTATCGTCGCTTGCAATTCAGCCACCCGTGCAGCCGCCAGTGCCGAGGTGGCGGCGGTCGCCGTCACGTCGGCATTCGCCGCCGCCAGGGTCGACGCCAGCAAGGCCCGGTTGGCCGCGACCTTGCTGTAAGTAGCCACTACGACGCCGGCAGCCCAGGTGGCAAACTTCGCGGTGGTCAGCGTTTCCAGCACGCCAACGACCAGGGTCAGGTTATTCGACAAAAATTCGAGACCGCTCGTCATCAGGCGCACGGCGCCGCTCGACTCCGCCTGCCTCGCCGTAAATTCCATCACGTTATTGCTCAGAACGGTAAAGCTGCCGCCGATGGTTTCGAACTGCACGGCTTCCTTGCGCAACTCGCCCAGCGCGTTCGGCAGCGCGATGGCCATCACCTCGGCGGTGATCAATCCTGCGCCGGCAAACCCGGCAAGCGCTTCTTTCGACACGCCCAGACCGGCGGCCATTGCCGCCATGACTTCAGGGGCGGCCTGGCTGATGGCGTTAAATTGCTGACTGCTCAGGGCGCCATCGGCGAAGGCATCGGACAGCCCCTTGAAGGCGGTAGCGGAATCCGCCGCCGATGCGCCGCTGATCTTGACGCCCAGATTGAGCGCCTCGGTGATGCCGGCTACTTCGCCCTGGCTGATGCCCAATTTCTTGGTCGCATCGTTCATTTGGGTATACAGACCCGCCGTAGCGGCGAGATCCGTTTGTCCCGAGGCGGCAATACGCTTGACATTGTCGTAGGCCTCGCCATATTCCTGCGTAGAGCTGGTCGACATGCGCAGTTGCGCTGTCAATTTCGTATATTCATCAGTTAATTTAACGATCTGGCCGATATTGTTGGAAATACCCAGGCTGGAGAGTATCTCCGTGTATTTTTTCGTGACATCTTCGAGTTTCAGAGTCGACTTGGCGGCCTTCTCGCTGGCCTCGCGCATGCGTTCCAGGTCATCTGCCGCGATGCGCACATTGAGCGTATCAATGCGTATCTGTAGTGTTGCAATATCAACGGTCATAATTTACCCATAAAAAAAGCCACCGAAGGGTGGCAATGCAAATCGAGGCCACCCTGGCGATGACAGTTGTGTTTTTGGCGTCACCTCTGCTATAGATAGGCCGGGTAAAGGCCAGCCTAATGAGAACTGTTTTGATGGACCATGTAGGCCGCGTCAAGCTGATCGACCAGCTCTTCTTCCCATACCGCCAGGCGTATGCGGTGTCGCAACTGCCAAGCCAGGATATCGAGGCTGCTCAAGGGATTGACCGCCATACCGTTTTGCCGCTTGCGGCTCATCTGCACGAAAAACTGCCACACGTGCGCCAGTTCAAACGGCAGTTGCGCGCAAACGGGAGCCTGCGGCTCCCGGTAGAGTGGATGACGCTTCGCGGCATCCAGGTGCTCGCCTTTCGCATTGCCATCAGCCGCCTTTGCCGAACGCTCGAACTGTTCGTCGGCAAAGAGCAGCAAGGCGGCGGCTAGACCGTCAAAAAATTGCCGTCCGCCTCGAGCGCAGCCAGCACTTTTTCCTGCCAGGACGGCATTTTTTCAAAAATCGCCTTCAGCAAAGCCGGGGACGGTTGTACCGGCACGCCCTTGTCGACGAAACCAGGCATGCCCACCACCACCGCAATGGCGATCTTCATGCTGCGGTTTTCCGCCAGGTCATACAGTTCCGCAGCGCCTTCGTCCGTCTTCGCGTCGATCTGCTTGCTTTTTTGCACCGAGCGCTTGATCGCCACCACCGACGTTTCGCGGATCACGGCACGGTACTGGTCGGAATTTTTGCTGACGATTTCAAAGCCCGCCTTGTGCGCACCGTCTTCGTCGAACAAGACCGACACCAGGTGCACCTGGTCCACGGGCTTGTTACCGTCATTCAGCAGGGAGATATCAAAACCAGCCGAGGCGATCATTTGTGCGTTGTTCATGTGTATTTTCTTTCTTGATAAAGGTAAAGAGTAAAAGGGCCGCCTCACGGCGGCCCCGGAGCAAGCGTCAGCCGCTTACAGCGCGCTGTCCTGGATGGTCAGGGTGGTCGCTTCATGCTGCGCATCGGCGCCCTTGTAGCGCAGGACGTCGAAGGCGCAGGTGACGATCTTGTTCTTCTCGCCGTCGTCGATCTTGGCCGAGGTGATCTTGATGCGGCCCATGGCCAGCGCCAGCACGTCGGCGGTTGGCGCCGTGCCCGACGCCATGGCGTAGGCCAGCGGGATTTCCGTCTCGGACTTGAAGTAGTCGAGGTAGGTGGCGTCCTGCAGCAGCACCGTGAACTGGCCCGAGCCCATGACCTTGCCGCGCGAGGCTGCCGTGGCGTACTTCGAGCCGATCACCGGGTCGACCTTGACCTGGCCGTCGAGCGAAACGGACATGCCGGTGCAGATCTGCGACGGGATGCCGTTCACGGACAGCATCGCCGTGGCGCCCGAAAACTTGCCGGCGCCAGGCGCGGCCAGCGGCGTGGGGAAATACGGCACGGCCGTGGTCGGGCCTTCCGCCTTGCCCATCAGGGTGAAGTCCAGGCTGGTGATGCCGTTCGGCTGCACGGCGATATCCATCTTGCTGACCAGCTGGTCGACGAAGCTGCGGTGCACGCCGATCTTCGGGTCCTGCACTTCGGCCGTGAACCAGTCGGTGGTGTGGCCGCTCAAAGGGGTGAAGCTGCGCTTGCCCACCGCCGCCACGCCGACCGAGTCGCCGGCCGCCTTGACGATCATGGCCGAACCATCCATGAACTGGCCATTCAGGTTGGTCGCCGTCACCGACGTGACGAAGAAGTTCTTCGCGTTGTTGGCGGCCGCCGGCGCCGTCATGCCGGTGATGCGCACCACGCTGCCGGCGCGGAAACTCTCGGCCAGCCAGGAACCGGCGCTGCGCGTCAGGCCGGAGGCGGCGGCAGCGATGGTGGTTTGCGCGGCAGCGACGCCGCCGGCCGTGAAGTCGCGGCGCAGCAGCGCTGCCATCAGCGGCGCGTAGGTGCCGCACGCCGCTTCCGCCTTGATGGCGCCCGTGGTGCGGAAATTGCCCAGGCGGGTATCGCCCTGCTGCTGGCTGGCGTCGATTTCGGCGCTGGCGTATTTGTCCGCTTCCGTGTCGAAGGTGGCCGTGACGCGGGGATAAATCTGACCGCCGCCGGCGGCGGCCTTGCTGCCTTCGGCGCTTTGTTTGCTGATAACGATCAAGCTGTCGATGCCGTTTGCTGTCGATGCCATAAGTAATACCTTTCGTGGGATGAAAAAAAAGACCACAGCTGTGGTCTTGAGGGGTGGAACTGCCAAGTATCGGGAAAATAAAAAGCCCGCGCGGTGAGGCGGCGGGCTGGCGTCCGGATGGCGCGAGGCCGTGCCGGACGGAATGGGCGAAGGGGGCCATGAAGGCGGTTCGCTGCGCTGATTTCCCCTATCGGTGTCGCGCCAGAGGCGCGTCTATTACGAGTGGAGAAGCATGTGGTCCTGCGGTGTTGCCGGTGTTGCTGTTGCTGCGTGATCGAGACTCTATTGTAGGGGCATTTTTTTCAGCGTCAGGCATATTGCAAAAAACTTTTCAGTGACCCAGGCGGCGCATGGCGCGGACCCCGTGCGACTGGAAGATGCCTTCCAGCTCGCTGACCATATCCTTGATGCGTTCGAGCTCGAAGCCGCCGGAGCAGCTGATGGCCGCTTCGCCGGCGCCGTGGCAGGCCTTGCAGACGACGGGCGCGCCGGCCTGCATGGCGGCGACGACGCCCGTGCCGTGGCAAACCTTGCATTTGCTGTCGAGCCAATGCGCGAGCGACGCTTCGGCCACGCGGCGGTACAAGGTATTGGCGGCCTGCGCATCCCAGGCCGTCTGCGCCTTGACCCAGCGCCGCGCGCGGCCCTTCTGCGTCACAGCCGCCGTCCAGGCGCGCAGCAGCTGCGCCAGGTTGCCCGCATTACCCTCGAACAGGCGGCTGACGGTGCCGTCCGCGTATTTGACACGGCACAGCAAGGCGCCCATGTCGCCGGCCAGCGCGGCGGCCGCGATCACGTCCAGGTCGTGGTGGACGGCATCGTCGCGCAGGTTCTGCGACGACAGCGATGCGATGAATTTTTCTGCAAACCCCATGATTTTCTCCTCGTTGATTCTTGTCTTAATTTTCCTGCGCCGGCCCGAACAGGGCCGCCACCAGCGGATCGCGGCGCGCCGCACCGCGTGGCCAGCTGGCCGTGCGACGCACCTGCGGCGGCAGTTCGGCCCAGCCATCGGCGTCTTCATCCTGTTCGCCCAGCGCGTACAGGGCGGGCCGCTGGCGTCCTGGCTCGGTGCAATGGCGCTGCGCCAGGTGGATCTGTCCCATGCCGCACATGTGGCGCAGATAGCGGCTCATGGTGCCCGCGTCGAGTCCCAGCAAGGCGGACAACTGCGCCGCGCTGGCCTGGCCCTGCTCGCGGATGTACTGCGCGATGCGGGCGATATGCAGCTGCGACTTCTTGCTGCGTCCCTGTAACTGGCGCCCCTGCCGCGGCACCGCCCTGCTTTCAACCGACTGACTGCTGTTCAACATCTGCCTGACCTCCCGTGGTGTCGCCAACCGGCAAACGCTGTAGTACGTTTGCGACAGGCAACAAGTGGACTTTATCAATCGCTAATGTTAAAGTCAAGCATTTGGTAATTTATCAAACGGTAAATTTCAGGTTTAATGTGGAGATGGACATGTATCAATACAGACGCGACCGCCTGCTGGCCCTGATCCGCGAGCACTACGACAACACGCGCAAGAAAATTTCCGACGTCAGCGGCTGGAGCGAGGCGCGCATCTCGCAAATCCTCTCGCCCACCTACCGCGAGGGACGCGCCTTCAGCGAAAAGATCGCGCGCAAGCTGGAAGCGGACCTGCAGCTGGGCAGCATGTACTTCGACCAGGGCGCGGCGCCCGACCAGGCGGCCATGGCCGCGCGCGCGCTGGCCGGCGTGCAGCCCGTGGTCGTGGAAGATGGCGAAGATGAACGCTTCTACCCGATCCGCAAGGTGAAGCTGCGCCTGTCGGCCGGCATCACGGGCTTTGCCATCGAGCCGGAAACGCACGACGGCAGCACCATCAGCGTGCCGCGCAGCTGGGTCGAGCGCAATGGCTACCACCCTGAAAAACTGGTGGCGATCAAGGTCAAGGGCGAGAGCATGGAGCCGGCCCTGTACGAGGACGATGTGGTGATCATCAATACGGCCGACAACCGGCCGGCCGACGGCATCGTGTTTGCCATCAACTACGAAGGCGAGCCGGTGGTCAAGCGCATGGCGCGCGATATCGGCGAATGGTGGCTGACGTCGGACAACCCCGACCAGCGCAAATACCACCGCAAGCTATGCCGCGGCAATGAATGCCTGATCGTGGGCAGGGTCGTGCGCAAGGAAAGCGACCGTATTTGAAAACGATGTTTATCGATTGATAAACCTCGCTCCCGTCATGGCGCCGACGCCAATGCTGCCTGGATCTGCTGCAGCGATGCCGGGTCGTCCATCGACGTCAGGTCGCCCGGGCTGCGTCCCTCGCAGATGGCCTGGATCGAACGGCGCAGCAGCTTGCCCGAGCGCGTCTTCGGCAACTGCGCCACGAACAGCACGCGCGCGGGCCGCGCCACGGCGCCCAGCTGGCGGTCGACCACGGCCATCACTTCGCGTTCCAGTACCGCCTTCGCGTCCAAGCTGTCGAAGCCCTGCGGATTCTTCAGGATCACGAAAGCCATCGCCACCTGGCCTTTGAGCTTGTCTTCCACGCCCACCACCGCCACTTCCGACACGTTCGGATGGCTGGTGATGCTTTCCTCGATCTCGCGCGTGCCCAGGCGGTGGCCGGCCACGTTGATCACGTCATCGGTGCGGCCCAGAATAAAATAATAGCCGTCCGCGTCGCGCACGCCCCAGTCGAAGGTCGAATACACTTGCCGCCCGCTGAAGGTGGACCAGTAGGTGTCGACGAAACGTTCGTCGTCGCCGTACACCGTCTGCATGCAGCCGGGCGGCAGCGGGCCTTCCAGCACCAGCACGCCCTTCTCGTTGGCACCGCACTCCTCGCCCGTCGCCTCGTTGAGCAGCTTGACGCGGTAGCCGTACATGGCCTGGCCGGGGCTACCCAGGCGCGTCGGCGTATTGGCAATCCCTTTCGCCACCGACAAAATCGGCCAGCCCGTCTCCGTCTGCCAGTAGTTGTCGATGATATCCACTTTCAGTTCGTCGGCGATCCACTGCGACGTGGTTTCATCGAGCGGCTCGCCCGCCAGATACAGCGCCTTCAAGGACGACAGGTCGTATTTGCGCATCAGTTCCACCGGGTGCTTGCGCAGCACGCGGATGGCCGTCGGCGCCGAGAACATGCGCGTGACCTTGTATTTTTCAACGATGCTCCACCAGATGCCAGCATCGGGACAGATGGGCAAGCCTTCGTACAGGATGGTGGCCATGCCGGCGATCAGCGGACCGTACACGATGTAGGAGTGGCCCACCACCCAGCCGATATCCGAGGTGGCAAAGAAGGTTTCGCCTGGCTTGCCGCAGAAGTTGTACTGCATCGACGAGGCCAGCGCCACCGCATAGCCGCCCACGTCGCGCTGCACGCCCTTGGGTTTGCCCGTCGTGCCCGAGGTGTACAGCACGTACGACGGCTCGTTCGATTCGAGCCAGGCAACGGGCACCTGCGCGTCCAGATGCTGCTCGCGCAGGGCCGCGTAATCGACGTCGCGGCCCGGCGTCCGTTCCATCGGCACCATTTGGCGGTCGACCAGCAGCACGTGCTGCGGCTTGTGCGCTGCGATGCGGATGGCTTCGTCGAGCAGCGGCTTGTAGGCAATCGCCTTGCCGTTGCGCGAACCGGCATCGGCGGAAAATACCAGCTTGGGCTGCGCATCGTCGATGCGGCTGGCCAGGCTGTTGGCGGCAAAACCGCCGAACACCACGGAATGCACGGCGCCGATGCGGGCGCAAGCGAGCATGGCAAACGCCGCCTCGGCGATCATCGGCATGTAGATCAATACGCGGTCGCCCTTGACCACGCCGAGCGACAGCAAAATGGCGGCGCAGCGCTCCACTTCGCGCTGCAGCTCGCGAAAGCTGTAGCTGCGCTCCGTATTCGTTTCGGTGGAAATGGCGATCAGCGCGGCGGCATCGCCCTGGCTGTCCACCCAGCGGTCGACGGCGTTGTGGCACAAATTCGTGGTGCCGCCGACGAACCATTTGGCGAAAGGCGGGCGGGAATAATCGAGCACTTGCGAAAACGGGGTGTTCCAGTCGATCTTGTCGGCTTCCTCGCGCCAGAAAACGTCAGGCGTGTCGATCGAGCGTTGATAAAATGCCGCGAAATTCATGTCTCCTCCGGTATGCGTGGAATCTGTATCGGACCTGGGCGACCGGGCCTGGTCACCGTTTTATGTGTTCCATCTGTGTGCCATCTGCCTGCGTCTCGCTGCCTAGAACGCGTCGCCCGGAATGCGCACGGCACCTTCCATCAGCACGCGCGCGCTGCGGCTCATGATGGCCTTGGTGACGCTCCAGGCGCCATCGAGCAGCGCCGCTTCCGCGCCCACCATCAGGGTGCCGGACGGGTGGCCGAAGCGCACGCTCTGGCGCGGGCCGCCGCCGGCCGCCAGGTTGACCAGGGTGCCGGGAATGGCCGCCGCCGTGCCGATGGCAACCGCCGCCGTCCCCATCATGGCGTGGTGCAGTTTGCCCATCGACATGGCGCGCACCAGCAGGTCGACGTCGCCCGCTTCCACCTTTTTCCCGCTCGACGAGACATAGCTTGCCGGCCGGGCGACAAAGGCCACTTTCGGCGTGTGCTGGCGCTTCGCCGCTTCATCGACATGGGAAATCAAGCCCATACGCAGCGCGCCATGCGCACGGATGGCCTCGAAGCGGGCCAGCGCGGCCGGATCGCCATTGACGGCGTCCTGCAGTTCCGTGCCCGTGTAGCCGATGACGTGCGCGTCGACGAAAATCGTCGGGATGCCGGCGTTGATCAGCGTGACTTTCAACACACCGATGCCGGGCACGTCGAGGTCGTCGACCAGGTTGCCGGTAGGGAACATGGCGCCACCGCCACCCTCTTCCTCCGCGGCCGGATCGAGGAATTCCAGCTTCACTTCGGCAGCCGGAAAGGTCACGCCATCGAGTTCGAAGTCGCCCGTTTCCTGCACTTCGCCATGCGTCATGGGTACGTGGGCGATGATGGTCTTGCCGATATTGGCTTGCCAGATGCGCACCGTGGCGATGCCGTCGGCAGGCACGCGGGCCGCGTCCACCAGGCCGCTGGCGATGGCGAACGAGCCGACGGCGGCCGACAGGTTGCCGCAATTGCCGCTCCAGTCGACGAAAGGCTTGTCGATGGAGACCTGGCCGAACAGGTAGTCGACATCGTGGTCAAGCTTGCTGCTTTTCGCCAGGATCACCGTCTTGCTGGTGCTGGACGTGGCGCCGCCCATGCCGTCGATCTGCTTGCCGTATGGGTCGGGGCTGCCGATCACGCGCAGCAGCAGCGCATCGCGCGCCGCGCCCGGCACTTGCGCGCTGGCCGGCAAATCCTGCAGGCGGAAAAACACGCCCTTGCTGGTGCCGCCACGCATGTAGGTGGCGGGGATGTTGATTTGGGGTACGTGGGTCATGAGTTTTCCTGGAAAGAGGTAGATCGGATTAGCGTGGCTTCGCCACGCTAATCCGACACATTGTTGGCGCGTTTTGGCAGACAGCGTCGGATTACGCGCAAGCGCTAATCCGACCTGCCGTTACGCGGCTTTCGAAGATTCGAGGAAATCTTGGGCAAATCGCTGCAGCACGCCGCCGGCCTCGTAGATCGACACCTCTTCCGCCGTATCGAGGCGGCAGGTGACGGGCACTTCGACCGTGTCGCCGTTCTTGCGGTGGATGACCAGGGTCAAGGTGGAGCGCGGCGTGCGCTCGCCCACGACGTCGTAGGTTTCGCTGCCGTCCAGACCCAGGGTCTTGCGGTTCACGCCCGGCAAAAACTCCAGCGGCAAGACGCCCATGCCCACCAGGTTGGTGCGGTGGATGCGTTCAAAACCTTCGGCCACGATGGCTTCCACGCCGGCCAGGCGCACGCCCTTGGCGGCCCAGTCGCGCGAGGAACCTTGGCCATAGTCGGCGCCGGCGATGATGATCAAGGGCTGCTTGCGCTCCATGTACACCTCGATGGCTTCCCACATGCGCGAGATTTTTCCTTCCGGCTCGATGCGCGTGAGCGAACCCGCTTTGACTTTACCGTCCTCGATGACCATCTCGTTCTTCAGGGTCGGGTTGGCGAACGTGGCGCGCTGCGCCGTCAAATGGTCGCCCCGGTGCGTGGCGTAGGAATTGAAGTCTTCCTCGGGCAAACCCATCTTCGCCAGGTATTCGCCGGCCGCGCTGTCGAGCATGATGGCGTTCGATGGCGACAAGTGGTCGGTGGTGATGTTGTCGCCCAGGACGGCCAGCGGACGCATGCCTTTCAAGGGGCGCGCGCCTGCCAGCGCGCCTTCCCAGTACGGCGGACGGCGGATATACGTCGTCTGCGGACGCCAGTCGTACAACGGGCTGACCTTGATGCCGTCATCCGCCTGCGCGGCGAACATGGGAATGTACACCTTGCGGAACTGCTCCGGCTTGACGCTGGAGGCGACGATGGCGTCGATTTCCTCGTCGGACGGCCAGATATCCTTCAACAGGATAGCCTTGCCATCCGCGTCATGGCCCAGCACATCCTTCTCGATATCGAAGCGGATGGTGCCGGCGATCGCGTACGCCACCACCAGCGGCGGCGAGGCGAGAAAAGCCTGCTTCGCGTACGGGTGGATGCGGCCGTCGAAGTTGCGGTTGCCCGACAGGACGGCCGTGGCGTACAGGTCGCGCGACACCACTTCATCCTGGATCACGGGGTCGAGCGCGCCCGACATGCCGTTGCACGAGGTGCAGGCGAAAGCCACCACGCCAAAGCCCAACGTTTCGAGCTCCGGCATCAGGCCCGCTTCCTGCAGGTACAGTTCCACGGTTTTCGAGCCGGGCGCCAGCGACGATTTCACCCACGGCTTGCGCGTCAGTCCCAGGCGGTTCGCATTGCGCGCGATCAAACCGGCGGCGATCATGTTGCGCGGGTTGTTCGTATTCGTGCAGCTGGTGATGGCGGCGATGATGACGGCGCCGTCCGGCATCTTGCCCGGCTCGTTTTCCACCACGCCGGAAATGCCGCGCGCGGCCAGTTCCGACGTCGGCACGCGGTTGTGCGGATTCGACGGCCCGGCGATATTGCGCACGACGGACGACAGATCGAACGTCAGCACGCGCTCGTATTGCGCGTCCACCAGGCTGTCGGCCCACAATCCCGTTTCCTTCGCGTACAGCTCCACCAGCTTGACCAGTTCGTCGTCGCGGCCCGTCAGTTTCAGATACTTGATGGTTTGCGCGTCGATGTAGAACATGGCAGCCGTGGCGCCGAATTCCGGCGCCATGTTGGAAATCGTGGCGCGGTCACCCAGGGTCAGGTGCGACGCGCCCTCGCCGAAGAATTCCAGATAGGACGAGACGACCTTCTGCTTGCGCAAAAACTCCGTCAGCGCCAGCACGGTGTCGGTCGCCGTGATGCCCGGCTGCGGCTTGCCCGTCAGCTTGACGCCGATGATATCGGGCAAACGCATCCACGAAGCGCGGCCCAGCATCACGCTTTCCGCTTCCAGGCCGCCCACGCCGATGGCGATCACGCCCAGCGCATCGACCATCGGCGTATGCGAATCCGTGCCCACCAGGGTGTCGGGATAGGCCACGCCGTCCTGCACCTGGATCACGGGCGACATGCGCTCGAGGTTGATCTGGTGCAGGATGCCGTTACCGGGCGGGATCACGTCGACGTTTTTAAAGGCCTTCTTGGTCCAGTCGATGAAATCGAAACGGTCTTCGTTGCGGCGGTCTTCGATGGCGCGGTTCTTGGCGAAGGCGTCGGGGTCGAAACCGCCGCATTCGACGGCCAGCGAATGGTCGACCACCAGCTGCGTCGGCACCACCGGATTGACCAGGGCCGGGTCGCCGCCCTGGGCCGCGATGGCGTCGCGCAGGCCGGCCAGGTCGACCAGGGCCGTCTGGCCCAGGATGTCATGACAGACGACGCGCGCGGGAAACCAGGGGAAATCGAGGTCCCGGCGGCGTTCGATGAACTGGCTCAGCGAGGCGTTCAGGGTGGCCGGGTCGCAGCGGCGCACGAGGTTTTCGGCCAGCACGCGCGAGGTGTAGGGCAAGGTGGCGTAGGCGCCGGGCTGGATCGCATCGACGGCGGCGCGCGTGTCGAAGTAGTCCAGCCCTGTTCCCGGCAAGGGTTTGCGGTGCAGGGTATTCATCGGGGTACTCATTGCTGTGCTCATTATTTGCGGTCCTTGATCGGCACGAATTCCAGGTCTTCCGGGCCCACGTAGTTGGCGCTCGGGCGGATGATCTTGTTGTCGATGCGCTGTTCGATGATGTGGGCGGCCCAGCCCGAGGTGCGCGAGATGACGAACAGCGGCGTGAACATCGCCGTCGGCACGCCCATCATGTGGTAGGACACGGCCGAGAACCAGTCCAGGTTCGGGAACATGTTCTTGATTTCCCACATGACCGATTCCAGGCGCTCGGCGATGTCGAACATTTTGGTCGAACCCGCTTCCAGCGACAGATTGCGCGCCACTTCCTTGATGACCACGTTGCGCGGGTCGGAAATCGTATAGACGGGGTGGCCGAAGCCGATCACCACTTCCTTGTTGGCGACGCGCTCGCGGATGTCCGCTTCCGCTTCGTCGGGGTTGTCGTAGCGCTTCTGGATGTCCAGCGCCACTTCGTTGGCGCCGCCGTGTTTCGGGCCGCGCAGCGCGCCGATGGCGCCCGTGATGGCCGAGTGGATGTCCGAACCCGTGCCGGCGATGACGCGGCTGGTGAAGGTCGAGGCGTTGAATTCGTGTTCCGCGTACAGGATCAATGACGTGTGCATGGCTTTTTCCCACGACGCCGACGGTTTTTCGCCGTGCAGCAGGTGCAGGAAGTGGCCGCCGATCGAGTCGTCGTCCGTTTCCACTTCGATGCGCTTGCCGTTATGGCTATAGTGGTACCAGTACAGCAGCATGGAGCCGAACGACGCCATCAGGCGGTCGGCGATGTCGCGCGCGCCCGGCGCGTTATGGTCGTCTTTTTCCGGCAGGGTGCAGCCCAGCACGGACACGCCCGTGCGCATCACGTCCATCGGGTGGGCGGCGGCCGGCAGCGCTTCCAGCGCCAGCTTGACGGCCGACGGCAAGCCGCGCAGCGACTTCAATTTGGCCTTGTAGCCCTTCAGTTCCGCGCTTGTGGGCAGCTTGCCGTGCACCAGCAGGTAGGCGATTTCCTCGAACTCGCAGCTGTCGGCCACGTCCAGGATGTCGTAGCCGCGGTAGTGCAAATCGTTGCCGGTCTTGCCGACCGAGCACAGCGCCGTGTTGCCGGCGGTGACGCCGGACAGGGCGACGGATTTTTTAGGCTTGAAAGTGGCGGCTTGCGGTGCGGTCATTGTGTTCTCCAGATTGAATAGTCTCGGGTGCGTCACTGCGGGACCGGCATGCGGTCCCTGCTTTTTGCTTATTCTTGCTTATTTCTGCTTATTTCTTTTGCGCGGCGAACAGCGCGTCCAGTTTCTGCTCAAAATCATGATAGTTGATCGATTCATACAGTTCCATGCGCGTCTGCATGGTGTCGACGACATTCTTTTGCGTGCCGTCGCGGCGCAGCGCCTGGTAGACGTTTTCCGCCGCCTTGTTCATGGCGCGGAAGGCCGACAGCGGGTACAGGGCCAGGCCCACATGGGCGCTGCGCAGCTCGTCCAGGGTGAACAGCGGCGTGGCACCGAATTCCGTGATGTTGGCCAGGATCGGCACGTTGACGGCCTTGGCGAAGGTGGCGTACATGTCCAGGTCCGTGATGGCTTCCGGGAAGATCATGTCGGCGCCCGCTTCGACGCAGGCGACGGCACGCTCCAGTGCCGCGTCCAGGCCATCGACCGCCAGCGCATCGGTGCGCGCCATGATGACGAAATTCGGGTCCGTGCGCGCATCGACGGCCGCCTTGATGCGGTCGACCATCTCTTCCTTGCTGACGATTTCCTTGCCCGGACGGTGGCCGCAGCGCTTGGCGCCCACCTGGTCTTCGATGTGCAGGCCGGCCGCGCCGAACTTGATCATCGATTTCACCGTGCGCGCCACGTTGAAGGCGGAGGAACCGAAGCCCGTGTCGGCGTCGACCAGCAGCGGCAGGTCGCACACGTCGGTGATGCGGCGGATATCGGTCAGCACGTCGTCCAGGCTGGAAATGCCCAGGTCGGGCAAGCCCAGCGAGCCGGCCGCGACGCCGCCGCCGGACAGGTAGATGGCTTTATAGCCGGCGCGCTTGGCCAGCAAGGCGTGGTTGGCGTTGATGGCGCCGACGACTTGCAACGGGGATTCTTCCTGGACGGCCTTGCGGAATGCGGCACCTGCGGAGTATTGAGTCATGTGTTCACCTTATGGGTTTCGGATGGTCCCGAATGTTTCACGGAGTGGCTATGAGCATCAGTATTGCAAATGCCGTGCCAGCACCATGCGTCCGTGCGGAAAATGCGCCACGGCACAGTGAAAACCAGGGTAAACGGCCACGCGGCGGCAATGCAGGCGCTGCCACGCCAGGGAACAGCGATGTCACGATGCAGGTCAACGATGTTTCAAATATGTTTCAATCATTCCATTTGAAACATTGAAACATGAAACGTGCCGGGCTGCCGCCGGGCAGGCGGGACGCCGGGCGCACGCATAAAAAAACAGCCGGCGGGTGCCGGCTGCAGGTCTGCTGAAAATGCAGGGTCTACGCGAGCCGCACCAGCGGATTGGCGATGATGTTGTCGATCTGGCGCACGGCTTCTTCGCAGGCGGCGGCAATGGCGCCCTCCTCGTCGTCGCGCACGAACTGCATGGTCGAGCCTTCGAATACTTCCAGGCCTTCCGCCGTGGCGCGTTCGATGTCGCAACTGGCCGACCATTTGCCATCGGTGGTGGGCACGGCCAGGGGAACGATTTCCCAGCCTTTATAGTGAATTTTAGAACTGCTATCCATGGGGTGCCTCCTTGGTGACTGACTCAATACTGGAAATCGTAGCATGAAGCGGGACCGCTAGCGACGTGTTTCACGCGTCGGCGCGCTGTCAGGCCGACTTTCGGGCTAAACGATTTACGCTGTCTCAAGGACGCAGCAGATTATCCACTTCCGTCCTGGCCACTTCCAGGCCCGCCGTGCAAGCGGTCTCGGGCGCCGCGTAGCCGCCCAGGGTGCGGCTGCGCGTGATGGCCTGCGCTTCCGGCTCACCCTCGCGCTGCAGGCGGTAGGTAAAATCCCATAAATCATCGTTGTCCTTTTGTGGGGTCACGGAAATCGTAAAACCGCGGTACTGTTCGCTGCGTGCAGTGATATCGTTCATGAATTCCTCCTTGGAAGAATGAGGTTACCATGCTGCAAGCGCGAGCATGCGCACGGCTGCGACGGGGGCTTATCTGTTTTTCGCATGTCAAATGTCAATTTGCAGCATTTTTTTAGCGAACTCTGGCGATATAATGCCATTCCCTTGCCCGTCCCTTGCCGCCGCGATGACTCCACAAATCCAAGCCTTCTTCGACCCGACCACCGCCACCGTCACCTATGTTGTCTACGAGGCCGATGGCCGGGACTGCGCCATCATCGATTCCGTGCTCGACTACGACCCCAAGGCGGGGCGCACCTCGACCGCCTCGGCCGACAAGGTGATCGCCTTCGTGCGCGAACACGGCTTGCAGTGCCGCTGGCTGCTGGAAACCCACGCGCACGCCGACCACTTGTCCGCCGCGCCCTACCTGCAGCAGCAGCTGGGCGGCGACGTGGCCATCGGCGCCGCCATCCAGACGGTGCAGCAGGCCTTCGCCGCCGTCTACCACCAGGACGGCGCCAAAGCCGACGGCTCGCAGTTCGACCAGCTGTTCGCGCCCGACCAGGTGTTTCATATCGGCAAGCTTGAAGTGCGCGCGCTGCACGTGCCGGGCCACACGCCGGCCGACCTGGCGTACCAGATCGGCGACGCCGTGTTTGTCGGCGACACCCTGTTCATGCCGGACGTGGGTTCGGCCCGCTGCGACTTCCCCGGCGGCTCCGCTTCCCTGCTGTACCGCTCCGTGCGGCGCCTGCTGGCCCTGCCGCCGCAAACGCGGCTGTTCATGTGCCACGACTACCCGCCCAACGGCCGCGCCCCGCGCTGGGAAGTGACGGTGGCCGAACAGCGCGCCAACAACATCCACTTGCGCGACGGCATCACGGAAGAGCAATTCGTAGCCATGCGCACGGGCCGCGACGCCACCCTCGACATGCCGACCCTGATCCTGCCCGCCATCCAGGTCAACATCAACGCGGGCAAGCTGCCCGAGCCGGAAGACAACGGCGTGCGCTATCTCAAGATACCGCTGAACGCGATCTGATCCCTGCGGGCACTGCCCGCCCGCCTCCCCTCCTTTCTTGACACCACGCAAGTTCCACCTCAGGCAATCCGCATACAGTGCAGATTGCCTGAATTCACTTTGGCGCCGCTTTTTCCTGCTTAACGCTGACGGAGCGCCCGCATGTCGCCCGACCCTACGCTCGATACGAATTGCCTGCTGCTGGCCGAAGCCGAAGGCACGGCCTTGTTCAGCCACGCGCTGCTCCAGGCCGTCACGCGCCTGCCGCGTCCCGGCATCGTCATCTTCGTGCATGGCGTCAATTCCGACGGCGAATGGTATGAGCAAGCGGAGCAAGGCCTGTGCGCCGGGCTGAATGCCCGTCTGAAGCGCCGCGACGAAGACCTGGAAATCCCGGGCCCGGCCGCCGGAAAGATGCAGGCCGCCACTTACGCGCGCGAATTGACGGATGACGGCTTCCTCAATCCCAAGCGCAACGCCACCACCTTCCTGCAGGCAGACGACGCCAATTCGCCCGTGATCCGCTTTCGCTGGGGCTACAAGGCCAACGGCGAGGAATTGCAGGCATTCGGCGACGGCATCTATCTGAACGAAAAGAATTACTGGGGCGGCGGGCCGTTCGCCAACGGCTGCAGCGCCCTGCCTGACCTGTGGAACCAGGGCTTGTCGGAGGAGCTGTTCCTGTGGATGCATATCCAGCACATGAACCCGACGAATGACCGGCAAGTGTATGCCTGCCCGCCGCGCCCGTACTTCGTGTTCGCCGCCTGGCGCCTGGCACATCTCGTACAGTCGATACGCGCTTGCCAGCACGACGCGCCCGTCACCATCGTCTGCCATAGCCAGGGCAATATGGTGGCCATGGCGGCCGCCTTTCTCGGCGAAACGCTGGGCGCCTCCGCCGTGGCCGACGCCTATGTACTATGCAACCCGCCCTACAGCCTGCTCGACAGCAACTTCACGGAAAACTGGGTCAGCGGCCATCTGAAGGATGAGCATGGCAACACGGGCCGGCAAAAGTATGAGGCGCGCACGCAAACCTTGAAAGCGTTTTTCAATATCTTGCGCACCCGTCCGGCCATGCAGCAGGATGCCGCCTTTGTCGACGAGTACAGCGCCAATCGCAAGCCTGCGCGCAAGAACAGCTATACGGCCGCGTTCGACCGCGCAGACTACGGTTTGCATGGCTCCACCTATGGCCGGGTTACCTTGTATTTCAATCCGCACGACCAGGTGATTTCCGCCACGCCCGTGCAGGGCATAGGCTGGCGCGGCATGTCGGCACAGGAAATTGCCGATACGGGCGGCGAAGGGATCTTCACCCAGCGCGTGTTTGCGCAAAATCACCTTGTCGGCCAGGAAGATGAGAAGGACTACGATATCTGGCAGCGCAATGGCCAGCCCTTGACGCCGGACAGCCTCGATTTCTGGCACCCGCGCTCGCTGGTCGCCGAGTACTCGATCGAAAAGGGCATGCGGGCCAGCAAAGGCATCGGCCGCAAGATACTGACCTTTCTGTTTGCGCCCATCGTCATCATTCTCGCCAAGACTGCCGGCACGCGCATCAACGCCCTGCCGCCCAAGACCTGGCGGCTGCCGATGACGGCGCCCAGGCTGCCCGAGCCCTTCCTGCCCCATTCGAAACGCTTTGCCGATACGAGCGAACAATTTGACGAAGACTGCGATGCCCCCGCCGACTCCCTGCACAAGGACCGCGCCGCCGAAGCCGACGATGCGTATGCGCCTTACCGATCCCAGGGCAAGGGCGATGCGCAGACCGAGGCGGCGCTGCGCTACGAACAGAATGGCATGCTGCGCATGCAGGCCAGGCGCGACGGCTGGGTCGAAAAAGGCAAACCGGTGACGGCGGTGGACGAGCCGGAAGAGGCTAGCAAGGAATTCAATGCCTGGCGCAAGAACGAAATCCAGAGCTACCTGGCCGCCAATATCGACACCCACGCCACCGATCACTCGACCATCATGACCAATCCCGAGCATGCGGAAAAGGCGCTGGCGTATGACGTGGCGGTGGGGGTGTGCACGATCAGGCGGGAGGCGTTGCGCAAGTTACGGGTAGCGGCGGATTGGAGCTTATTAGAGCCTCTCAATGCCACCGATGATAGCGCCGAGTTTTTTGAGTATTACGATAGCGGAAAATTCAAAAAGACATCTTTATACAAATGGGCTAACGCCAAAGACAGCCCAGCCAGAAAACCGAAAAGCATCGTTGACGAGCGCCAGAATGCCAGGCCTGCCGACCCGCCCACCAACTTTGCGCTGAGGACTGACGGTGCGTAAGTTCATTGCCACGCCGCGCCAGCGACTGGCCTGGGCGCTCACCACATTTCTCTTCGTCATTTTCCTGGCACTTTGGTCCATCTGGCCGGGCTATGCCGGCCACCAGACTGTCCATTCACCTGGAGACCTCATGAAACAGTTCCTCGCGCTGCCCATGCTCGCCGCTTTCTCCATGTTTGCGCTGTTGACAGCCTGTGCCGTGAAACCTGCGCAGAAAGAAGACGATCTCCCAACAATCACGGCCCACGTTCCCTTCCGGGCACAAGTCGTGGGCCTGCAGTGGCTCAATCCGCTGCAGCGGCTCGACTATCCGACCGAGTGGCAACTGCTATGGACCTTGGGATTGGCCAAACCCAACAAGAATGACGATATGGTCAGGACGGATCCCAGAGGTTTCAGCACCTTGCAGGCCGTCGCCCCCATTGCTCACGATCTCGATGGAACGGAAACGTTCAAGGGCTATCATTATAAGTATGTGCGGAAATTGACCAGTCTATTTCATGACATTTACTACTCCAGCCCCACCTACTTTTATCGGGTCTATCCCAAGGATCAAAAACAGAACTGGCGTGAACTGGCAGGCATCCACGTGGAATATGCGCTGCCTGCGGGCAAGTTGGATCCAGAGGAGGCAAGAAACACTATACGCGAACGCATCACCGACACCTTCAGCATCGGCAATACCAATTTCCCCACCCTCTGGACCCGCGCCACCCCGCCCGACGTGCGCATCACCCTGGGCGGCAACAACGCGGGCTTCGTCTCCCTGAAAGCCGCGCTGGCCTACCTGGAAACGCATCCGAAGGAAACCGTGTGGGTCATGAACTGGGACGCGCCGAGCCGGCCGAAGCCCATGCAGATCAATGAAAACCTGGTGCTGCTCGTGCTGGCCGGCCCCGGCTACAAGACGGAGCGGGCGGCGCTGGCGTGGATAGGCTATCCGGCCACGAAAAGCGTGGCCGATTTTGCGCTGGCCAAGGACAAGCCGCCGCGCGCCGTGCAGGCGTGGCAGGCGGCGTTCGCCGAGGCGGCCCGCCTGGGCGGCAAGACGGAAGAAGACATCGGCTACGTCATCCACGACGCCAACAAAACCTTGCCCGCCTCCTCCGACCGGCTGCGCCAGCTGGCGCATGCCTTGAGCCTGGAAGTGCCGGGCTTCGACTTCCTGCCGCAGACCTTCAATACGCCGGCCCTGCTGGGCGAGATGGGCGCCGGCACGGCGCTGACCAATGTCGCCCTGGGCATCGCCCATGCCAACCACGTCGGCCAGCCCGTGCTGGTGGCGGGCACCAGTGATCCTGACAGCGTCACGGGCGTGCTGGTCACGCCACCGGCAACGGTGCGCCCCATCGCCCACGACAAGCCGTGGTTCCGCGCCCGTGGTGAAAACCATGCCTACCTGCCCTGGTGGGGCATCCGCCACGACACGGCGGACGACATGCAGGGGTACTCAAAATAAAGGCCGGGGCGCTGGCCAGCGCCCTTCACGCTGCGCGCCATGCGTGCACGCTCCCATGCAGCATCCGGCCCGGACGCCGCAGCCAACCCGCCGGCGCTCGCCTCTTGCGCGCCCAAGCATCAGGAATCGTGAGCCGCGCGCTCAGTATTTACGATTTGCTTCGCTCCCCGTGGCGGCTTATCGTGTACCCGCAATCGGCCTGGCCCGGCCTTCCGGGACTCCGGGTCCTTGCCAGCCGGCGCCGGCCTTGTTGCCATGCGCTCCACTTCCCCCTCCTTTGCCTGGACAGGCACCACGATGACCTACTTGACCTACGCCAGCCCCCTGCCGCCCGCGCCGCCCTTGCGCCGCATCGATGCCGCCGCAGCCAGCCAGTCCGACGGCATCGCCAGCGTCTGGACGCAGGTGCGCGGCATGGCGCAGCGGCTCGCCGCGCGCGAGCCGCTGCTGCGCCCCATGCTCGACGAGCTGATACTGCCGCACGACAGCCCCGCCGGACTGCTCGCCGCCGTCCTGGCCCAGCGCCTGGGCGCGCGCGACATGCGCCCGGCCGTGCTGCGGCCCCTGTTCGAGGATATTTTAAGCACGCAGCCGCCCATCCTGGCCAGCATCACGGCCGACCTTGCGGCCATCGCACAGCGCGATCCCGCCTGCCCCGACAGCCTGCACGCGCTGCTGAACCTGAAGGGTTTTCACGCCCTGCAGACCTACCGCATGGCCCACCATCTGTGGACGGCGGGCCGCAGCGAGGCCGCGTATTCCCTGTCCAGCCATGCGGCCGGCGTCTTCGGCATCGACATCCATCCGGCCGCGCGCATCGGCGCGGGCATCATGCTCGATCACGGCAGCGGCATCGTCATCGGCGAAACGGCCATGGTCGACGACAACGTCTCCATCCTGCAGAACGTCACCCTCGGCGGCACCGGCAAGGAACATGGCGACCGTCATCCGAAGATACGCTCGGGCGTGATGCTGGGCGCGGGGGCCAAAATCCTCGGCAACATCGAGATCGGCACCATGAGCAAGGTAGCCGCCGGCAGCGTGGTCCTGCGCGACGTGCCCGCGCATTGCACCGTGGCCGGCATTCCCGGGCGCATCGTCCGCTACCACCTGGCCGACACCCCGCCCGCCTTCGAGATGAACCAGATGCTGTAGCGGCGCCCACGCACAAGACATGGCGTCAAACGCAACAACATAGTGCAAATGATGCGTCTTCCGCCATGCCAAATCCCTCAGTACCATGTAATGACTCTTATTGGATGGATCAGCCACCTTATGAATTCGCCGTCAAAACCCGTACCCCCCACACCCAGCCAGCAGGCCGCCCAGGCCGGCGCCGCCACGATGCCCGTGCGCGGCGCGCTTGCCAGCCTGTCCCTGTCGATGCTGCTGCCCGCGCTGGGCACCAGCATCGCCAACGTGGGCCTGCCCGACATGGCCAAGGCCCTGCATGCGCCGTTCCAGGACGTGCAATGGATCGTGCTGGCCTACCTGCTGGCCATCACCGCGCTGATTGTCAGCGTGGGCCGCCTCGGCGACATGATCGGCCGGCGCCGCCTGCTGCTGGCCGGCATCGCCCTGTTCGCCGCCGCCTCCATCCTGTGCGCCCTGGCGCCCACCCTGTGGCTGCTGGTCGCCGCGCGCGCCCTGCAAGGCCTGGGCGCCTCCGTCATGATGGCGCTGACCATGGCCTTCGTCGGCAGCACCGTGCCCAAGGCGCAGACGGGCAGCGCCATGGGCCTGCTCGGCACCATGTCGGCCGTCGGCACCACGCTCGGCCCCGCGCTGGGCGGCCTGCTGATCGCGCGCTTCGGCTGGCAATCCATCTTCCTCGTCAACGTGCCGCTGGCCGGCGTGGCGCTGCTGATGGTCTGGCGCTTCCTGCCGGCCGACCAGCACGGCGCGCACGCCAAGCGGCCCGTCTTCGACCACCGCGGCACGCTGCTGCTGGCGCTGACCCTGGCCGCGTACGCGCTGGCCATGACCCTGGGCCGCGGCCATTTCGGCATGCGCAACGTGGCCCTGCTGCTGGCCGCCTGCGTGGGCGGCGCCCTGTTCGTCTACGTGGAGCTGAAGGCGCCAGCGCCGCTGATACGCCTGGCCATGCTGCGCGCGCCCGTGCTCAGCGCCGGCCTGGCGACCAGCATGCTCGTGTCGACGGTCATGATGTCCACCCTGGTGGTCGGTCCCTTCTACCTGGCGCGCGGCCTGGGCCTGGGCACCGCCGTCACCGGCATGGTGCTGGCGGCCGGACCGCTGGTGGCGGCGTTCTGCGGCGTGCCGTCGGGCTGGCTGGTGGACCGCTACGGCGCGCAGCGCATGGGCGGCGCGGGCCTGTGCGGCGCGGCCGCCGCCTGCCTGGCGCTGTCCCTGCTGCCGGCCAGCCTGGGCATCCCCGGCTACGTCGCCCCGATCATGCTGCTCACGGCCAGCTACGCGCTGTTCCAGGCGGCCAACAATACCGCCGTGATGGGCGACATCGTGCCCGAGCAGCGCGGCCTCATCTCCGGCATGCTCAATCTGTCGCGCAATCTGGGCCTCGTCACGGGCGCCTCCGTGATGGGCGCCGTCTTCGCTTTTTTTGCCAGCGCCAGCGATATCGCCGGCGCCCAGCCAGCCGCCATGATCCGTGGCATGCACGCCACCTTTGCCGTCGCCAGCGCGCTGATACTCGCCGCGCTGGCCATTTTCGCGCTCGGCCGCGCCCTGGCCAAGCCCCCTACGCCTTCTGGAGACCCCGCATGATGCGCCCCCGTCCGACCCCCTCCCTGCCCGTCCCGCTGTTACTGCTGCTGGCCGTGGCCTGCAGCGCCACTTTATCCGGCTGCGGCCGTTCCCAGGCCGCGCCTGGCGGTCCGCCGCCCAAGCCAACTGTTTCCGTGGCGCTGCCGGAAACGTCGATGGTGCAAGCGAACCTCGACTACACGGGCCGCATCGAGCCGTCGCAGCGCGTGGAAGTGCGCTCGCGCGTGTCGGGCTATTTGCAGCAGATCGCGTTTCGCGATGGCCAGCAGGTCAAGGCCGGCGATGCGCTATTCGTCATCGACCCGCGCCCCTTCGCGGCGGCGCGCGACCGCGCCCGGGCCAGCCTGGCCCAGGCCCATGCGCGCAGCAAGCTGGCCACGGCCCAGTTCGAGCGCAGCAGCCGGCTGCAGCAGACGGGCGCGGCCAGCACCGAGGAGCTGGAACGGGCGCGCGGCGAGCTGGAAGGCGCGCAGGCGGCCGTCATGCTGAGCCAGGCGGAATTGCGCAGCGCCGAACTGGAACTGTCCTTCACCACCATGCGCGCACCCATCGCCGGCACCGTGTCGGACCGCCGCGTCGACGTCGGCAACTATGTCGCAGGCGGCGCGGCGCAGAGCGGCGTGCTGACCACCATCGTCGCGCACAGCCCCGTACGCGCCATGGTCGACCTGTCGGAAGCGGATTTCCAGCGCCTGCGCCAGCAAAACAAGCTGCCGTCCAAGGTGCAACTGGCGCTCGATGGCGGCGGCCCCGCCCAGGATGCCAGCGTCGACTTTGTCGACAATGAGATCAGCGCCCGCTCGGGCACGGTGCGCCTGCGCGCCAGCCTGGCCAACGCCGACCGCGCCGTCATGCCGGGCAGCTTTGCCCGCGTGCGCATTCCCGTCGGCGCGGCGCAAGAGCGCCTGCTGGTACCCGACGCCGCCATCCTCAGCGACCAGAACAAGAAGATGGTGTTCGTCGTGGACGCGGCGGGCAAGGTGGCGCCGCGCAAGCTGGAACTGGGCGGCCTGCAGGGTGACAAGCAGATCGTGCTGTCCGGCCTCGCGCCGCAGGACCGGGTCATCGTCTCCGGCGCGGCCAAGGTGCGCCCGGGCGACCAGGTCCTGGTGGCGGCTCCCCGCGCCAGCGGCACCTAAGGAGTGACCATGCGCTTTTCCCAATTTTTCATCCGCCGTCCCGTGTTTGCCATCGTGCTGTCGATCCTGATCACCCTCGTGGGCGCGGTGTCGGCCATGCGCCTGCCGATCTCCGAGTTTCCCGAGATCGTGCCGCCCACGGTGACGGTGAAGGCCAGCTACCCTGGCGCCTCGGCGCAGGAAATCGCCGATACGGTCGCCGCGCCGATCGAACAGGAAATCAACGGCGTCGACGGCATGCTCTACATGTCCTCACAATCGGTGGGCGACGGCAAGCTGACCATCAGCGTGGTGTTCAAGCCGGGCACCAACGTCGAGCAGGCCCAGTCGCTGGTGCAGAACCGCGTAGCGGTGGCCGAGGCGCGCCTGCCCGAAGCCGTGCGCCGGCTGGGACTGGCCGTCAAGAAGGCCTCGCCCGACCTGCTGATGGTGGTGCTGTTCGATTCGCCGAAAGGCACGCGCGACCAGCAGTACATCTCCAACTTCATCGGCACCGCCGTCAAGGACAAGCTGGCCCGCATCGAAGGCGTCGGCGACATCTACACGCGCGGCGCGCGCGACTTCTCGATGCGCATCTGGCTCGACCCGGCGCGCGTGGCCTCGCTGGGCCTGAGCGCGCCGGAAGTGATCGCCGCCGTGCGGCAAGCCAACTCGCAGGTCGCCGCCGGGGTATTGAACCAGCCGCCCGGCGGCAGCGACGGCGCCTACCAGGTGCAGGTGCAGGCGCAAAGCCGCTTGCGCGACGTGGCCGAATTCGAGGCGATCGTCGTGGCCGCCCATGCCGACGGCGGCGTGGTGCGCCTGCGCGACGTGGCGCGTGTCGAGATGGGCGCGCAGGATTACACGGAAAGCGGCTTCGTCGACAACCGCACGGCCATCGCGCTGGGCATCAGCCTGCTGCCCGGCTCGAACGCGCTGGCCACCGGCGACCGCGTGCTGGCGCAGCTGGCCAAAATGGAAGCCGATTTCCCGCAGGACGTCGCCTACCACGCCTATTACAACCCGACCGAATTCATCCGCTCCTCGATCGACAAGGTGCGCGACACCATCTTCGAGGCGGCGCTGCTGGTGTGCCTGGCCATGCTGCTGTTCCTCGGCTCGTGGCGCGCCGCCATCATTCCCATCCTGGCCATTCCCGTGTCCCTGGTCGGCACCTTCACGGTGCTGGCCGCGATGGGCTATACGCTCAATACCCTGTCCCTGTTCGGCCTGGTGCTGGCCATCGGCATCGTCGTCGATGACGCCATCGTGGTGGTGGAAAACGTCGAGCGCCACATGGAGGAAGGCATGAGCCCCGTCGCCGCGGCGCAGCGCAGCATGAACGAGGTGGGCTTCGCCCTCGTCGCCATCGCGCTGGTGCTGGTGGCCGTGTTCGTGCCGACGGCCTTCATCGACGGCATCTCCGGCATGTTCTACCGCCAGTTCGCCGTCACCATCGCCGCCTCCACCGTGATCTCGGCGCTGGTCTCGCTGACGCTGTCGCCGGCCCTGGCCGCGCTGCTGCTCAAGCCGCAGCACGACGCCAACAGCCTGGGCGCGCGCTGGATGGCCATCTTCAACCGCGGCTTTTCCCGCCTGACCGGAGGCTATGTGCAACTGACCGGGCGCATCCTCTCGCGGCGCTGGCTGATGCTGCCCGTGTACCTCGTGCTGGCGGGCCTGACCCTGTGGCGCCTGGACGTCACGCCGCGCGGCTTCGTGCCGCAGCTGGACCGCGGCTATGCCATCGTCTCGATCCAGCTGCCGGCCGGTTCGACCCTGGCGCGCACCAGCGAAGTGGTGCAGGACGCCACGGCCCGCCTGATGAGCCACCCGGGCGTGGCCCACACGGCCGCCTTCGTCGGCACCGACGGCGCCACGTTTACTTCGGCGCCCAACACGGCCGTCATCTTCACCATGTTCAAGGACTTCGGCGCGCGCGCCAGCGATGGCCTGGACGGCCCGGCCATGCTGGGCGCCCTGCGCGGCAAGCTGGCGCCCATCAGCGCGGCGCGCGTGATGGTGATACCGCCGCCTTCCGTGCCCGGCATCGGCACCGGCGGCGGCTTCAAGCTGATGCTGCGCGACACGGGCGGCCTGGGACCGCAAGCCTTGCAGGCGGCCGCGCGCGGCATCGCCGAGGAAGCGGGCAAGCTGCCCTCGGTGATGGGCGCCTTCACGCCGTTCAACGCCATGAGCCCGCAGGTCAAGGTCGAGCTGGACCGCACCAAGGCGGAATACCTGGGCGTGCCGCTGCTGCGCGTCAACGAGACCCTGCAAAGCTACATGGCGCCCGTGTTCGTCAACGACATGAACCTGATGGGCCGGGTCTGGCGCGTCACCGCCCAGGCGGACGCGCCCTACCGGCGCAGCGTGGCCGACCTGGCAGCCCTGAAGACGCGCGCCGCCAACGGCGACATGGTCCCGCTGGGCAGCGTGGCCACCTTCAGCGAAGGCACGGCGCCGTTCCGCGTGCCGCGCTACAACCTGTATCCGGCCGCCGAAATCCAGGGCAGCACCAAGCCCGGCTACTCGACGGGGCAAACCATCGCCGCGATGGAAGAGCTGCTCAAGGCGCGCCTGCCGGCCGGCTTCGACTACGAGTGGACGGAACTGGCGCTGCAGGAAAAACACGCGGGCGCCAGCACCGGCATGGTGCTGGGCCTGGCCGTGCTGCTGGTGTATCTGCTGCTGGCGGCCCTGTTTGAAAGCTGGCTGCTGCCGCTGTCCGTCGTGCTGATCGTGCCCAGCTGCGTGCTGGCCACGCTGATCGGCGTGTCGTGGCGCGGCCTGGACAACAACGTGCTGACGCAGATCAGCATCGTGGTGCTGATCGGCCTGGCCGCCAAGAACGCCATCCTGATCGTCGAATTCGCGCGCCAGGCGATGGCGGCCGGCGCCGATGCGCGCGCAGCGGCCATCGCCGCCGCCCGCACGCGTCTGCGGCCGATCCTGATGACGTCGCTGGCCTTCCTGCTGGGCGCGATACCGCTGATGCTGTCTTCCGGCCCCGGCGCGGAAATGCGTCAGTCGATGGGCACGGCCGTCTTCGCCGGCATGCTGGGCGTGACCTTGTCGGGCCTGTTGTTTACACCCTTGTTTTTCACCTTGCTGAGCAGGCGCCGCGCGGCGCCCGCCACGCACACGGTCGCGCTGGGAGAAGCCGCATGAGCCGCATGACACACCTGAACACGCGCCGCGCCGCGCCGCTGCTGGCGGCGGCCATGCTGGCCCTGGCCGGCTGCAGCGCCGGCACGCCCACGGCGACGCGGGCGCTCGAGCCGGCGCAGCTGCCGGTCCTGCCCTCGGCGGGCGCACCGGAGCTGCAGGCCGGCGCGCCGCCGGCGCTGTGGTGGCAGGAACTGGGCGATGCCAGGCTGGAGCAACTGGTCAAGCGCGCCTGGCAAGACAATTACGACGTGCGCATCGCCGCCGCGCGCCTGGCCAGCGCCAGCGAGTTCGCGCAGGCGGCGCGCGGCGCCCGCCTGCCGACGGTGGATCTCGATGCCCAGGCCGGACGCGCGCGTCTGGCGGCCATCGAGAGCGGCGACGGCCAGCCGCACATCGCCTCGCCGGTGCAGTGGAACGCCGTCTTCAGCTGGGAGCTCGACCTGTTCGGCCGCGTGCGCCACAGCATCGCCGCGGCCGAGGCCTCGGCGGACGAACGCGCCGCCGTGCGCGACGACGTGCGGCGCCTGATCCTGGCGCAGGTGGTGGATGCCTACCTGGTCCTGCGCGGCGCGCAGCAGATGCGCGCCAGCCTGCAGGAGCAGCTGTCGAACCAGTCCGGCACCCTGCAACTGGTGCGCGAGCGCGAGAACGCGGGCCGCGCCGCGCCGGCCGAACGCATGCGCGCCGAGGCGCAGATGCGCCTGGCCAGCGCCCGCCTGCCCAGCCTGAACGCGGAAGAACGCGTGGCGCGCAACCGGCTGGCGACCCTCACCGGGCAGCGCCTCGACGCGCCGGAACTGGCGGCGCTCGACCAGCCGATGCCGCTGGCGCTGCCGCAATCCTTGCTGACGGACGAACCGGCCCACCTGCTGCTGCGCCGGCCCGACGTGCGCGCGGCAGAACGCGCGCTGGCGGCCGCCAGCGCGCGCGAAGGCGCCGCCATCGCCGAGCGCTTCCCGCGCATCAGCCTGGGCGCGCTGTTCGGCGCCTCCGGCGTGGCCGGCGACTGGAATGGCGGCGATGCGGCGCGCTGGCATGCGGGCGCCGCCTTTTCCCTGCCGCTGTTCGATGGCGGCACGCGCCGCGCCCGCGCGCGCGCGGCCAGCGCCGAGGTGCTGGCCGCGCAGGCCGGCTTCGACAAGGCGCTGGCGCTGGCGCTGGAGGAGACCGACAGCGCCATCGCGCAATGGGTGCAGCTGCGCGGCCGCCATGCGGAACTGCGCCAGGCGCACCAGCTGGCGCAGGAAAGCGCGCGCCTGGCGCGCGTGCGCTACCAGGAAGGCGCGGAAAGCCTGCTCGGCGTGCTCGAAGCGGAACGCATTGCCCTGGCCACGCAGGAGCAGCTGGTGACGGCGCACCGCGACGTGGCCATCGCCACGGCACGCAGCTACACGGCCATGGCCGGCGGCTTCGACGGGCCCGTGCCGCGCTAGAGCAACGCTGCCGGCGCCGTCAGGCTATGCCTGCCTGACCGGCGCAGGCGTCGACCACGCAGCCGCGCAGCCAGCGGTGGGCGGGATCGGCGTCCATGCGCGGATGCCACATCAGCGAGACGGTCAGATCCGGCATGCGCAGCGGCAGCGCAAAGCTGAACATGCCGGCGCGCAGATTGCCCGTATGCCGCTCCGGCACCGTGGCGATCAGGTCCGAGCCGGCGGCCAGCGCCAGCGCCGCCGTGAAGCCGCCGACGATGCTGGCGATCGTGCGCTGCAGTCCCAGCGCGGCCAGCGCGTCATCCATCGGCCCCGTATCCTGGTCGCGCCGCGCCACCAGCACATGCTGGCCGGCCGCATAGCGCTCGGCGCTGATCTCGCCCTGCGCCAGCGCATGGCCGCTGCGCACCACGCCCACGAAGCGGTCGCCGAACAAGCGGCGCGTGCGCACTTCCGGACTCGTGAAACTGCCGATCACGCCCGTCTCCAGATCGATGCTGCCCTCGCGCAACTGCACGCTTTCGCGGTCGACCTTTTGCACGAAGCGCAGGCGCACGCCGGGCGCCTGCGCGCCGATATGCGCGAGCAGTGCCGGGCCGAAATTTTCCACGAAACCGTCGCTCGAACGCAGCGTGAACGTCTGCTCCAGCTGGCGCGGATCGAGCCGCTGCGCCGGTCCCAGCACGGCCAGCGCCTCGCCCACCAGCTGGCCCACCCGTTCGCGCAGCTCCAGCGCGCGCGGCGTGGGCACCAGTTCGCGCCCGGCGCGCACCAGCAGCGGATCGCCGGTCGTCTCGCGCAGGCGCGCCAGGGCGCGGCTCATGGCCGATGGACTCAGGCGCAAGCGCCGCGCGGCGCGCGTGACGCTGCCTTCGGCGAGCAGGACATCAAGGGTGATTAAGAGGTTCAGATCGGGTAGCGACATAGTTTCTTACCTTAGCATGATTTGCCGGCGCCATGGCGCCGGACGCATGGATACATTGCGCGCCACACGCCTTCCGGCGCGCCCGGCGCGGCGCTACGATGGCTGCATCGCCACTTTGATCGACAACGACATGCCAGCCATTCTTGCTCCTTCATCCGCCCATGCCGCCCGCGCCGGTCACCACGCACCGGCACCGCTGCCGGGGAGCGCACGGTGAGCCGCCTGCTGTCCTGGGCCGCGCGCTTCCTCGCGCCGGCAGGCGCGGCGCCGCTCCAGGAGCCTGGGCAGGAGCAGGACGGCAGCGAAGGCAGCGAAGGCAAGGCCGCGGCCGCGCCGGCCGATGCCTATCCGCTCGACGCCACCGGCTGGGGCACCTGCGGCTGGCCATTGTAGGCACGCCTTTACCTCAGCGCACGCGCGCCATCGCTCGCCCGCACCAGCACGCCATCGGCCAGCCAGCGCAGCAGCAAGGGGGCCGGCGCGAACGGCGTGCCATCGGCGTCCAGCAGGTGCGCCTGCTGCGCCGCCGCCAGCGCAGCGCCCAGGGCGGCCCCGCCGGCCAGCACGCCCAGCGCCGCCGCTTCCGCCGCATCGATCTCGCGCACCCGCGCCGTCCAGCCATCGCGGTACACCAGCGCCAGCGTCTCGCCCACGGGGCCGGCCGGCATGGCATGCCGCGCCGCGGCGTCGTGCGCCAGCCAGATCGCCGCCGCGCGCCAGGGCGAGCGGTACAGCACGGCCGCCGGATGCAGCGCCAGCTGCCAGGCATCGACCTGGCCGGCACCGGCCGCCTGCACGTCGGGCAGCGTCAGGGGCGCCGCGTCGGGCGCGCCATGCGCCTCGTGCAGCAGCCACTCGAGGCGCGCCACGTCGGCAAAATAGCCATGCGCGGCGGCCGGCGGCCAGGCGGCAAGAAACACCGGCAGGCTGGCGCCGAAACGGGCCAGGTCCGCGCTGCGCGACGGATGCGCATCGCCGTAGGCGTGCGCCATGGCCTGGAACCAGGAGGCGCCGCCCAGCGCGCACAGCACCGGATACACGAGTTCCAGCGAGCGCGCGTGATGCTGGCGCAGCGCCTGGCCATAGCGCGCCAGGGCGCTGGCGCCGCGCGCATCGCCTTCCAGCCACGGCGCCAGCGCGCACGCATCCGGCACGTGCGCGCCGATCTGCGCGCCGAAGGCGGCCTGCAGGCGCGCCAGTTCCTCAAGCGTCATCGCATGCCGCCAGGGCCGCCGGCGCGAGCGCCTCGCCGGCAAGCGTCCGCGCGCGGGCCACTTCGTCGAGCAGGGTGGCCAGGGGCGGCAGATTGGTATCCCATTCGACCAGGGTGGGCAGCGGGCCGTAGCGGCGCAAGGCGGCGCGGTACAGTTCCCACACGGGGGCGGCAACGGGCGCGCCGTGGTGGTCGACCAGCAGGCCGCCATCTTCGCAGTGGCCGGCCAGGTGCAGTTCGCCGACCAGGCCCGGCGCCAGCGCCGCCATCGCGGCCAGCGCGTCCTCGCCGTGATTGCATTGATTGACATACAGGTTGTTGATATCGAGCAGCACGCCGCAACCGGTGCGGCGCGCCACGCAGGCGAGGAATTCCGTCTCGCCCCAGCTGTCGCCGGGAAAGCGCAGATAGGTCGAGACGTTCTCCAGCAGGATGCGACGGCCTAGTACCTCCTGCACCAGGTCCACGCGCTGGCACACCAGTTCCAGGCTGGCGCCGTTCAGCGGCAGCGGCAGCAAGTCGTTGAGCACCGCCTCTCCGGTGGCGCCCCAGCACAGGTGTTCCGACACCAGCATCGGCTCGATGCGCGCGGCCAGGCGGGCGATGCGCTCGACGTGCGCGCGCGAAAAGCCGTGCACGGAGCCGAGACCCATGCCGACGCCATGCAGCGAGACGGGATAATCGGCGCGCAGCGTCACGAGCACGTGCTGGTCCCAGCCGCCTTCGGCCAGATAGTTCTCGCTGTGGACTTCGAGCCAGTCCACGGGCTGGCGCCGCGCCAGCATGTCGCGGTAATGCGCGCCGCGCAGGCCGATGCCCACCGGGGGCGCGGCCTTCGCCACCTCGCGCATCAGGGCAAGCCGCGCGCGCGCGCTGGCGCCGCCCCGTCCTTGGCCGCCGTGCCGGGCGCCGCATCCATCTCGCGCACCACGCGCAAGCCGATCCAGCCGCGCCGTCCTTCCGCGCCCAGGCCCAGGCGGGTGGCCGCGCGCACGAAGTTCGGCGTATCGGTCCAGGAGGCGCCGCGCGCCACGCGTTTCTTGCAGCCCGCTTCCTCCCACACGCGGCCATCTTTCGGCGCGCCCTCATAGTCGCTGTGCCAGCAATCGGCCGTCCACTGCCACACGTTGCCCAGCACGTCGTACAGCCCTGCCGGATTGGGCGCGTAGCTGCCCACGGGCGCCGTGGTGGGCCAGTTGCCCGAACCGGAGACCACGCCGCCGCAATGCTTCTGCTGCGGGCAGTCGTCGGGACCGTACTTGGCGTCGCCGCGCGTGATGTCCTCGCCCCACCAGCGCGCCGTGACGGTGCCGGCGCGCGCCGCGTATTCCCACTCGGCCTCGGTGGGCAGGCGGTAGCGCGCCCCGCTCTTTTTCGACAGCCAGCGCAGATAGCTTTGCGCGTCGTTCCAGCTGACGTTGACGGCCGGGCGCGTGCCGCGTCCCCAGCCTTCGTCCGACGGCCGGTAGCCGTCGCAGCCGCCATCCTGGACGCAGGCGTCGAACTGCTCGAACGTCAGGCTGAAGCGGCCGATGGCAAACGGCTGCAGGATCTCGACCGGGTGCTGGCCTTCATTGCCGAAGCGGCCGCTCTCGCCCGGGGGCGATCCCATGAGAAAGCGCCCTGCCGGCAGCGGCACCATCTCCGGGCAGGCGCCGTCGCAATCGCGGAACGACTTGCCGGCGGCCACGGGGCTGGTCACGCCGGGATCGATGGCGTCAGCCTTTTGCCTGGACAAATAGGCGGACAGGTTGGCGATATCGCCGTCCGTCAGGGGGGCGACGGCCGTGTTCATCAAGGGACTGACGCGCGCATGCGAGCGGAAGGCGCGCAACTGGCTGTCCAGGTAGGCCAGGTTCTGGCCTGCCAGCTTCGGATAATCGGCGACGGCCGCATTGCCCTTCGGGCCATGGCAAGCCACGCACGCCGGCAGCGCGCGCGCCGCGTCGCCCTCGTGGTACAGCGCCTCGCCCGCCGCCACATCGGCCGGCGGGCCGGTCCTGGCGGGCGCCGCGCCCGGGCAGGCCAGCGGCGCCGCTTCCACCTTGCCGCCCAGCGCCGTGCACGTGCCGGCGGGGACGGTCATCCATTCGCCGGGATCGCGGTCGACCGTCGCCAAGCCCGAACACAAATGGAAGCAGGTGGTATTGGCGCATTCATTCTGGCCCGCCTTGGCCACGCCATAGCAGATTTCGCTCTTGGCGGCGGCCTTTTTTTCCGGCGCCTGCGCCGGCGCGGGGACCGCCACGGCCAGGGCGCAGGCCGCGGCCACGGCCGCCTGCACCAGCGCCTGCCGGTTTTGCGGCTGCGGCGCCGGCGGCATGGCAGCTTTGCTTGTCGTCGATACTTGCACCATGCGGTGGCTTCCTTTTCAAAAATGCCGGCAGGCGCCGCCAGCGGCGCGCCTGTCCTGCCGTGTCAGTCGTTGTTAAGTCGATGCATCAGTCATAGTGCGCGCTCGCTTCGATCAGTTCGATGCGGTAGCCGTCGGGGTCCTGCACGAAGGCGATGACGTTGCTGCCGTGTTTCATCGGCCCCGCCTCGCGCGTGACGGTGCCGCCATGCGCGCGCACCCTGGCGCAGACGCTGGCCGCATCGTCGACCGCCAGGGCCAGGTAACCGTAGGCGTCGCCGTGGGTGTAGTCGTGCCGGTCCCAGTTATGCGTCAGTTCGATGGCGGCATGCGCGGGCGCTTCGCCATAGGCGACGATGGCGCGCGTAAAGCGCGCGTCGGGATAATCGTGGCGCCGCTGCAGGGTCATGCCCAGGGCGTCCTGGTAGAAATGCAGCGCGGCGTCGAGGTCGGCGACGCGCAGCATGGAATGAAGTATGCGCATGGTGTGATGGCTCGGATCAGGTTGGGACAAGGGCTTCAGGCGACGCGCTGCCGCGCCACGACGGCTTCCATGGCCGGTTCGTCCGGCACGGGCAAGTAGCGGGCGCCGGCCTGGTAGCGCTGGACGAACTGGCCGAAGTCGCCGCTGTCGGCGCGTTCCACGCGCTCCTGCTCGGCCAGCGAGGCATCGGCCTGCGCCGTGAAGCGCGCCAGCGCCGCCGGCGCCAAGGGCCGGGCGCGAAAATACGCCGCGTGCGCCGCACTCTGGCGCAGGGCGAAGGCGTCAAAACTGCCTTGCTCGGCGCGGATCGCCGCCAGCACGCGCGCCGAGGGCGTCAGCGCCACGTCGGCCAGCTTGGCGCGCTGCGCCGCCAGCGCCGTGGCGCAATCCTCGCCGCCGCGCGCCTGGTCCAGCAGCGCGGCCATCGGGGCGATGCGCTCGAGCAGTTCGCCGGCCCACGCCTGCAGGCTGACCTGTTCGCCGTGGCGCTCCAGCAGCAGTCCCGGGCGGCGCCCTTCCTTGACGGTGCGGGCGAAATTCTCGGTGTTCTCGCGGCTTTCGGCATTGCCGGTGAGCGGGCTGTCCTGCAGCGCGCAAAACAGCAGAAAGGCGTCGAGGAAATGACAGGCTGGCGCGCCGATGCCCAGCGGCTCGAACGGATCGACGTCGAGGCAGCGCACCTCCACGTACTGCACGCCGCGCTGGGCCAGCGCATGCAGCGGGCGCTCGCCGCTGTGCGCCACGCGCTTGGGCCGGATCGCCGAGTAGTACTCGTTCTCGATCTGCAGGCGGTTGGTATTGATCTGCACCCACTGCCCCTCGCGCCGCGTGCCCAGCTCGACATACGGCAGGTACGGGTGGTTCATCGCCGCCGCCAGGCTGGTGATATAGCTGTCGAGCGTGTTGTAGTCGGGCGTCAGGCCGGCCTGGGCATCGTTCTGGTAACCCATGTCGCTCATGCGCAGGCTGGTGGCGTACGGCAGGTACACCGTATCGGCCGACAGCTGCTCCAGCGGGAAGTCGCCGCGTCCCGGAAAATGGGCGGCCAGGGCTGGCGCGGCGCCGAACAGATACATCAGCAGCCAGCCATAGCGGCGGAAGTTGCGGATCAGCGCGACATAGCTTTCCGACTGAAACTGCATCGCCGTGCGGCCATCGTCCTCGTCCGCGCGCAGGCGTTCCCACAATGCGGGCGGCAGCGAGTAGTTGTAGTGGATGCCGGCGATGCACTGCATGCTCTTGCCATAGCGCAGCGCCAGGCCGCGCCGGTAGACATGCTTGAGCATGCCGATGTGCGAACTGCCGTACCAGGCGATCGGGATGTCGGGGTCGGCGGGCAGGCGGCACGGCATCGAGTGGCTCCACAGCATTTCGTCGCCCAGTCCGCTGAAGACGAAACGGTGCAAGGCGTCGTAGCCGTCCAGCATGGCGGCCGTGTCCTGCTCGGGCGGCGTGATCAGCTCGATCAGTGCCTCGGCATAGTCGGTAGTGATGGTGGGATGGGTCAGGGCCGCGCCCAGCGCCAGCGGATGCGCCGTGGCGGCCAGGTGGCCGCGGCCGTCCACGCGCAGCGCTTCGCGTTCGATGCCGCGCAATCCCTGGGCCAGCAGCGCAAGTCCGTCCGCGCCTGCCAGCAGCGCCATGCGGCGCGTCAATAATGAACTCATAGCTGTGCTGCCTTTACAAAAAAACATCGTTCGGCTTTCCATCTCGACGCCGACGATAAGCCCCAAGCCCCGGACCACACAACTCGCAAATCCTGAGTGCGGGGATCAGAAACACTGATGCCAGGGGCAAAACGCCTGCATTTCCGGGGCCTGCGCCCGGCACCGGCGTTCGCATCAGCGTTGGTGAGTGCTGCACTCAGGATTTGCGAATTGCGCCGTCCCGCGCGGCCCCTTATCTTGATAAACGAATATCAATAGACGGAAAAGTTTGGTTGCGCCGGCATCGCAGCGCCGGTACACCCCTTCTTCCGTATCCGGCGCGCCGTCACGGCCGCGTGCTCAAGACGCATGCATGCGTGCATGCGGCATGCAAGCCAACAAGGAAGCCGACAAGGCGATGGGAGAACACAGGTGGAAGTGATGGACAAGATGGTCGCGGACGACCCGGGCGTTGTACGCCTGAGCACTTATGCGCTGGAAGACAACTTGCTGGCACGCGGCGGCAGCGTTTTTCTCACCGGCACCCAGGCACTGGTGCGCCTGCCGCTGATGCAGCGCTGGCTGGACCGCGAGCGGGGCCTGAACACGGCCGGCTTCATCAGCGGCTACCGGGGCTCGCCGCTGGGCGGCTACGACCAGGCGCTGTGGCGCGCGCGCGGCGTACTGGAAGCGCAGCAGATCCGTTTCTTGCCCGCCATTAACGAAGAGCTGGCCGCCACCGCCGTGCTGGGCAGCCAGCAGGTCGAGACCGATCCCCAGCGCACGGCCGATGGCGTGTTCGCCCTGTGGTACGGCAAGGGACCGGGCGTGGACCGGGCCGGCGATGCGCTCAAGCATGGCAACGTCTACGGTTCCTCGCCGCACGGCGGCGTGCTGGTGGTGGCCGGCGACGACCACGGCTGCGTCTCGTCATCGATGCCGCACCAGAGCGATTTCGCCATGCAGGCGTGGAGCATGCCCATCGTCAATCCGGCCAGCATCGCCGAATACCTGGAATTCGGCCTGTACGGCTGGGCGCTGTCGCGCTTTTCCGGCATGTGGGTGGGCTTCAAGGCCATTTCCGAAACCGTGGAAAGCGGCGCCACGGTCGACCTGGACGGCCTGTGCACGCGCTTCGACCAGCCGGCCGGCTACAGCGTTCCCGCCAGCGGCCTGCATTACCGCTGGCCCGACCTGCCCGGCCTGCCCATCGAGACGCGCCACGCGCACAAGCTGGCCGCCGTGCACGCGTTCGCGCGCGCCAACAGCATCGACCGCCTGCTGTGTCCCAGTCCGCAAGCCGATATCGGCATCGTCACCTGCGGCAAGGCGCACCTCGACGTGCTCGAAGTGCTGCGGCGCCTGGGCCTCAGCCTCGATGTGCTGGAACGCGCCGGCGTGCGCCTGTACAAGGTGGGCCTGAGCTTTCCGCTGGAAGCCGAGCGCCTGGCGCAGTTCAAGGCGGGCCTGCGGGAAATCCTCGTCATCGAGGAAAAGGGGCCGCTGGTGGAGCAGCAGATCCGCACCCTGTTCTACAACCTGCCGGACAGCGCCCGCCCGCTGGTGCTGGGCAAGCTCGATGCCGGCGGCGCGCCGCTGCTGCCGGCGCAGGGCGAACTGCGCCCTTCGCGCATCGCCGGCGTGCTGGCCGCCTGGCTGGCGCGCCACAAGCCCGCGCTCGACCGCCGCAGCCTGCTGCCCGGCTTCGCGCCCGCCGCGCTGCTGGCGAATGCGGCCGACGGGGTGCGGCGCCAGCCGTATTTCTGTTCCGGCTGCCCGCACAACAGCTCGACCAAGGTGCCGCAGGGCTCGCGCGCGCAGGCCGGCATCGGCTGCCATTTCATGGCCTCGTGGATGGAGCGCGACACCACCGGCCTGATACAGATGGGCGGCGAAGGCGTCGACTGGGTGGCGCACTCGATGTTCAGCAGCACCGCGCACGTGTTCCAGAACCTGGGCGACGGCACGTATTTCCACTCGGGCTTCCTGGCCATCCGCCAGGCCATCGCCGGACGCGCCAACATCACCTACAAGATTTTATACAACGACGCCGTGGCCATGACGGGCGGCCAGCCCATCGACGGCAGCCTGAGCGTCGACGCCATCGCCTGGCAAGTGCATGCCGAGGGCGCCAAGGCGATCGCCGTGGTCAGCGACGCGCCGGAAAAATACGCGGGCCTGCGCGGCCGCTTCCCGCCGCCCGCCACCTTCCACGGACGCGACGAGCTCGACCAGGTACAGCGCCGCCTGCGCGAGGTCAAGGGCGTCACCGTGCTGATTTACGACCAGACCTGCGCGGCCGAACTGCGCCGGCGCCGCAAGAAAAAGGAAATAGCCGACCCGCCGCGCCGCATGGTCATCAACAGCGCCGTGTGCGAAGGCTGCGGCGATTGCGGTGTCCAGTCGAACTGCCTGTCCATCGTCCCGCTGGAGACAAGCTATGGCCGCAAGCGCGCCATCGACCAGTCGTCCTGCAACAAGGACTATTCCTGCGCCGACGGCTTTTGCCCCAGCTTCGTCTCCGTGCGCGGCGGCGCCTTGCGCAAGGCGGCCGACGCCGCCATCGACCCGCAGGCCCTGCGGCGCGCCGCGGCCGCCCTGCCGCCGCCCGCGCCGCACGCCTGGCACGGCGCGTTCAACCTGCTGGTGACGGGAGTGGGCGGCACCGGCGTGGTGACCGTGGGCGCGCTCGTTTCCATGGCCGCGCACCTGGAGGGCAAGCAGGCCTCGGTGCTCGACTTCATGGGCTTCGCGCAAAAGGGCGGCGCCGTGCTGTCCTTCGTGCGCCTGGCCCTGGCCGGCCAGGATCTGCACCAGGCGCGCATCGACGTCGGCCAGAGCGATGCCATGCTGGCCTGCGACATGGTAGTCGGCGCCAGCGCCGACGCGCTGCAGACGCTGCGCCACGGCCACACGCGCGTGGTCGCCAACACGCACCAGTTCCCCACCGCCGCCATGGTGCGCAATCCCGATGCGCCGCAGCATGCCGGCGCCCTGATGGACAAGCTGCGCCACGCCGTCGGCGTGGAACACATCGCCGAATGCAACGGCCAGGTGCTGGCGCGCCAGCTGATGGGCGACACCATCATGGCCAATATACTGCTGATGGGCTTTGCCTGGCAGCGCGGCCTGATCCCCGTCGGCCTGGCGGCGCTGGAACGGGCCATCGAATTGAATGGCGTGGCCGTCGACGCCAACAAGGCGGCCTTTGCCGCCGGCCGCCTGGCCGCCTGCGGCGCGCCCTTGCTGCAAGGCGCGGCGGCGGCCCCGGTGGCGCAGGACGCCAGCCTGGGCGCGCTGGTGGAAGAGCGCAGCGCCATGCTGGCGCGCTACCAGAACGCGGCGCTGGCGGAGCGTTTCCAGGCGTTTGTCGCGCGCGTGCGCGAGCGCGAAAGCGCCGTCTTCGGCGCCGATGCGCCGCCCGTGCTGACCCTGGCCGTGGCGCGCGGCTACAGCAAGCTGCTGGCGTACAAGGATGAATACGAGGTGGCGCGGCTGTTCTCGGACGGCCAGTTCCAGCGCGAGCTGCGGCAGCAGTTCGAGGGCGACGTGACGCTCACCTTCCACATGGCGCCGCCGCTGCTGGGCAAGCGCAAGCGCGCCTTCGGCCCGTGGATGGGCAGGCTGCTCGCCCTGCTGGCCAGGGCAAAAGGACTGCGCGGCACGCGGTTCGACGTGTTTGGCTACAGCGCCGAACGGCGCCGCGAGCGCCAGCTGATCACCGGCTACACGGCGCGCCTCGACGCCCTGCTGCCGCGCCTGAGCGCCGGGAACCTCGATTCCATCGTGGCGCTGGCCGAACTGCCGCAGGCCATCCGCGGCTACGGCCATGTGAAGCTGGCCAGCATCGATGCCGCCGAACTGCGCGCGCAGGCGCTGCTGGCCAAGCTGGAACAGCCGGCCGCCCCCGCTGCCCCCGCCGCGCCACACGCCCAGCAGCCTTTCCGCACCATCGCCATCCGGCGCTACCAGTAAACATGCTTTTCATTGTCCACCACACGGCGCGGCGCCTTGCCGCGCCGGCGCGCCCAGGAGCCCAGCCTTGAAGTCCTTGTCCCTCGCCCCTTCCCTGCCCGCCGCGCGCCCGCGCGCGCTGGCCGCCGTCGCCGCGCTGACGCTCGCCAGCGGCCTGGCGGCCGCGCTCTACCTGCCGGCCGCCATGGCCGGCGTGGTGGCGCTGCTGGTCTTTTGCATCAGCATGTGGGCCACGGCCCTGGTGCCCGAATACTGGCCGGCCCTGGCCTTCTTCCTGGTGGCGATGCTGTGCAATATGGCGCCCGCGCAAACCGTGTTCTCCGGCCTGCAGTCGACCACCTTCTGGCTGCTGTTCAGCGGCGCCGTGATGGGGGCGGCCATCGGCCACACGGGCCTGGGCAAGCGCGCGGCGGCCATCCTGTCGCGCATGCTGGGGCGGCGCTACGCTGGCGTCATCGCCGGCATCGTGCTGTTCAGCGTGGCCCTGGCCTTCGTCATGCCGTCGGGCATGGGCCGCGTGGTGCTGCTCATTCCCATCACCATGGCCGTGGCCGAGCATATCGGCTATGGCGCGGGCCATAACGGCCGCACGGGCATGCTGATGGCGGCCAGCTTTTCCAGCTTCCTGCCGACCTTCGCCATCCTGCCGTCGAACGCGCCGAACATGATCCTGTCCGGCATGGCGGACAATCTATATGGCGTGCAGATTGCGTATGTCGACTACCTGCTGCTGCATTTCCCCGTGCTGGGCATCCTCAAGTCCGTCCTGCTGGTGCTGCTGATCCTGTGGATGTTTCCCGCCGCCGATCCTGCGCGCGCGGCCGCGCCGGCGCAGCGGCAAGGCCCCATGTCGGCGCAGGAGACGGGACTGGCCCTGGTGCTGGGCGGCTGCCTGGCCCTGTGGATGACGGATGGCCTGCACCATGTATCGCCGGCCTGGGTCGGCCTGGCCGCCGCCCTGGTCTGCCTGTGGCCGGCCGCCGGCCTGACGTCGAAGCAATGCCTGAACCAGGAAATCAACTATGGCTCGCTGCTGTTCGTGGCCGGCGTGATGGGCCTGGGCGCGGTGATTTCGGAAAGCGGCCTGGGCGAAGCCGTGGTGCATGGCCTGAGCCGGCACGCCCGCTTTGCCACCGACACGCCGCTGTGGAACGCCAGCGTGCTGACCCTGATCTCGACGGTGGTGTCGCTGGTGACCAACCTGGCCGGCGTGCCGGCGACGATGACGCCGCTGGCGCAGGACCTCGCGGCCGTCACGGGCCTGCCGCTGATGACGGTGCTGATGACGCAAGTGCTGGCGTTTTCCAATGTCTGCCTGCCCTACCAGGCGCCGCCCCTGATCTTCGCCATGCAGGCGGCCAGCCTGCCGGTGGCGGCCGTCACCCGGCTCTGCCTGAGCCTGTTCATCCTCAGCCTGCTGATCCTCACGCCGCTGGACTTCGTGTGGTGGCACGTGCTGGGCCTGCTGTAGCGCCCTCGCGCGTTCGATGGCGCGCAGGAGCTTTCTCACGAAAAGTAACAATTTACGCCGTTTCAAGGGCTGATGCCCATCGCGTCGGCGACAGGGAGAAGCGAAAAGTCACAAATAATTACCCATCTTGCAGGCATTGTTAATGCAGTATTCTTAATAAAATCACATATAATACATAGTTGAAAAACGAATAAGAATATCTGGAATTTCACCCATCTTTTAACTTAATGGACCCGCCCCTCATGGAAATCCATCACCTGAAAACCTTCGCCACGGTGGCGCGCGAGGGCAGCATTACGCGCGCATCCGAACGGCTCTTCCTGAGCCAGCCCGCAGTCAGTGCCCATGTCAAGGCGATGGAGGATTATCTCGGCCTGACCTTGTTCGAACGCACGGCGCGCGGCATGAGCCTGACCAGCAGCGGCCAGCGCATCCTGGCCAAGGCCGAACGCACGCTCAACATCCACCGCGAGCTGCTCGACGAAGCCAACCACATCAAGGGCCGCCTGGCCGGCAAGCTGCGCATCGGCGTCGGCGGCCAGTCCAACAACGAAGCCATCGGCCGGCTGGTGCGGCGCTTTTCCGAGCACCATCCGGAAGTCGAGGTCTCGCTGGAGCATGGCAGTTCCACCGGCACCCTGAACGGCATCCGCAGCGGCACGCTCGACGCGGGTTTCTACAACGAGGCGCGCAGCCCCGACGACGACCTGGCGACCATCGAAGTGGCGTGCTTTCCCGTCTACGTGGCGGCGCCTGCCGGCATGCTCGATACCACCCAGCCGCTCGACTGGAACGCGCTGGCCGAGCTGCCGTGGATCTTCGCGCCTTCGAGCCTGTGCTGCGGCGGCGCCGCCGAGCACCTGTTCAAGACGCGCAATTTCCGTCCGCGCCGCATCATCAGCATCGACCGCGAAAGCGTCACCCGCTCGATGCTGGCCGAGCGCCTCGGCGTCGGCCTGCTGCATGGCGATACGGCGCTGGAGGCGCAGCGCCTCGGTGAAATCGACATCCTGTGCGTGGCCCAGTCCTCCGTGCGCAATCTGTTCGCGCACCTGGCCTCGCGCGCCGGCGAGCCGATGTTCGAGGCGATCAATGATGCGCTGAGCGAATCGGGCATATTGGCGGCCTGAACCGCCAATATGCCGAGCAAGTGCCACAGCCAGCGCGGGAAACCTAGCCAGCCAGGCGCTGCATCTGGTTGAAGATATTCTTGCGGTGCATTTCCTCGGTGCCGCCCACGCTGGCGAACCCCAGGGCGTTTTTCATCAGCTCGGCCACGCGGCCGTTGTGATAGCCCAGGCTGCCGTACAGCTTGACCAGGCTGGTGGCGCTGTTGATCAGGTCTTCGGCCCCCACCAGCTTGGCGATGGAACAGCTCATCAACCCTTCCCGCTGGCCTGCCAGCAATTGCGACAGCGCGCCAAACGCCAGCCAGCGCGAACGTTCCATGCCGATGCGGATGTCGACCAGGCGCCGCTGCACGTGCTGGTGGTTGTCGATGCTGCTATTGAAGCTGCTGCGGCTGGCCGCGTAGCGCATCGCCTCGTCCAGATAGGGCGCGATCAGGTTGGCCGCCGCCAGGCCGTAATACAGGCGTCCCAGCGAAATGGTGTCGATCAGCGTGGCCAGGCCGCGCCCGGGCGCGCCCAGCAGCTGCGACGGGTGCACGGCCACATCCTCGAAATGCAGGGCGCCGGTGGGCAGGTTGCGGTTGCCCAGCTTATCGTCCACCTGGCCGGCGCGCAGGCCCGGCGTGTCGCGGTCGACCAGCGCCAGCGCGATGTTGTGCTCTTCCTTGTCCGCCAGCCGGCAGACGATCAGCGCGAAATCCATGATGGGCGCGTGCGCGATATTGTATTTGCCGCCATTGAGCACGTAGCCGTCGGCCGTGGCGCGCAGGGTGCTCTGGATGCTGCGCACGTCCGTGCCCGTGCCGGGTTCGGCGATGCCCGTGGCGCTGACGTCGCCGCGCAGGATGGCGCCGAAATACCGGTCGCGCTGCCCGGCGCTGCCGTGCCGGTCCAGGCCCCGTACCATGCCGGCCTGGGCGATGACCGACAGCAGCAGTTCCGGCGCGCCGATGGTGGAGGACAGGCCGTCGAGGGCGGCCGTAAAACTCCACCAGTCGCCCGTCGCGTGATCGCTGCCGGGCACGATCATGCGCCACAGGCCGGCGTCGCGCAGGCGCTGCCAGCCATCAAAATCGAAACCTTCTGCGCGCGCGGCGGCGCCGGCGGCAATGTCGCTGCCGATGCCGGCATAGCGCTGGCGTATCTCGTCCTGTTGCGGTGTAAATATCATGGTTAGCCTTGTTGATCGATGAAAGGAAAAGGGCCGCGCGGGCGGCCCTGGCAGGTTCTCCGCCGTCAGTCCGACAAGATGACGGAGCGGCCGATGGCGCCGTGCAGGTCGAGGCAGCGCTCGAACCAGGTGCTGACGGGATCGTCGGCCGGCAGCAAGGGATACGGCACGGTGATGCGCGCCCACTGCAGCACGCCGAACAGGATGTAATCGGCGAACAGGGGCTGCGCGCCGCCCAGCCAGCGCTGTTTCGCCAGCACGCTGCGCAGCGGCGCGAATTTTTCCGGCAGGGCCGCCAGTTCGATGTGGCGGGTGGCCGAGGCCTCTTCCAGGGTCTTGCCGAAGCGCTTCTCGCGCGCCGCGCGGAAGTACGCCTGGTCCGCCGGCGACATCAGCGCATGCATGTCCATGGCGGCGATGGCCGAGACGGGCGGATGGATGACCGTCTGGCTGAAGCTTTCGACGAAGCGGGCCATGGCCTGGCCGCCAGGCCCGCCGAACAGGCTGGGCCGGTCCGGATAGGCGCGCTCCAGGTGCACGGCGATTTCAAAGCTGTCGCCCTCGATGTGGCCGTTGTCGTTCAGCACCGGCACGCTTTTATAGCTGCCGTCCTCGATGCCGGCGATCTCGGCGAAGGAGACGGGCCGCACCTCGGCCAGCAGGTCCTTGTGCTTGAGTGCCATGATGATCTTCCACACATGGGGCGAATAATGGCGGCGCCGGTCGGCGGCGCACAGGCTGTACAGGATGATGGACATGCGGTTCTCTCTGGTTGCGTGGAAGGTGTCAGGCCGCCGCGCCGGTCAGCGCCAGGCGCTGCACGCCGCTGGCGGGGAAGCGTTCGCGCAGCAGCGCCAGTACCTGTTCGGGACTCGGTAGCGAGTGGTGGCCGTGCATGCGCCCGAGCAGCGGATCGAAATGGTCGTGCCAGACGGGGTCGATGATGATGTAGCCGTCCTCGCGCAGCTGCGCCAGGTTGCGCTGCACGGCCGGCTTGGCCAGCATCGGCCCGCCCATCACGGGGAACAGCAGCACGGGGAAGGTGGCGGCCAGGATCACGGTGGTCAAGCGATTGCCGGAAAAGCCGTTCGCCACCGCCGCCAGGGTATTCGCGGTGGCGGGCAGCACCAGCAGCAGGTCATGCTCGGCGGCCAGGCGGCCCGGCTTGTCGGTCGGCCAATCCTGCGGCCGCTCGCCGCTGATCACGCGGTCGACGTACAGCGCGATCGATTCCGGCTTGAGGAAGTTGGTGGCATTCGGCGTCATCAGCACGCTCAGCTCGCAATCGAGGTGGTCCTTGATGATGCGCAGGTAGTTCGGCAGCAGGGTCGAATCGAGCGATCCCGTGACGCCGATGAGGATGCGCGGCTTGTGTTTGTTGACGGGCGTTTCCATGGTGTTGTGTCCAGGTAGTGGCAAGCGTGTGCCGGGTTAATTGTGTGCAGGCGGACGGCGGCGCTGGTGCGCGCGCACCGCCGTGGCCATGCGGTCGAGGATCTCGGCCAGCAGCGGCTGCGAAGTGGCGAAATTGAGGCGTGCGCAGTGCGCGGCGCCCGCGTCGAAGACTTCCCCCGGGCTGAGCGCCACCCGCGCATGCTGGAGGAAGAAATCCGCCGCCGGCTGGTCCAGCTCCAGCGCGCCGCAATCGAGCCACAGCAGATACGTCCCCTGCGGCACGTGGAAGCGGATGGCCGACAGCTCGCGGCGCAGGATCTGCGCCGCGTAGTCGCGCATGGCCAGCAGGTGCGCGAGCACGGCGTCGAGCCAGGGCTGCCCGTCGTTCCAGGCCGCCACGGTGGCGTCGATGCCCAGGTTGTTGACGGCGCCCGTCAGGCGCGCCGGCAGGCGCGCATGGAAGCGCTGCTGCAGGACCGGCGTGCCGAAATGGGCGACGGCGCAGCGCAGGCCGGCGATATTGAAGCTCTTCGTGGCGGAATTCAAGGTGACGGTGCGCGCGGCCGCCGCGTCGGACAGCGCAGCGAACGGCAGGTGCCGCGCCCCCGGGTAGACCAGGTCGGCATGGATTTCGTCCGACACCACGATCAAGTCGTGGCGCTCGGCAAAGGCCAGTACGCTTTCCAGTTCCGCGCGGCTCAGCACGCGCCCCGTCGGATTGTGCGGATTGCACAGGATCAGCATGCGCGTGCGGGCATCGACGGCGCGCGCCAGGCTCTCCAGGTCGAGCCGGTAGCCGTCGGCACCGGTGCGCATCTCCAGCGCGACCAGGCGCCGGCCCGTACCCTCGACTGCTTCGCGGAACGGCGCATAGTGGGGCACCTGCACGATCACGCCGTCGCCCGGATCGGAAAACGCCATCACCGCGGCAAACGTCGCCTGCACCAGGTCGGGCAGGACCAGCACCTGGTCGGCCTCGGCCTGCCAGCCGTACAGGCGGCGCATGCGCGCGGCGAACGCGTGCGCCACGGCGCGGTCGGCCTTGCGCCCGTCGCGCAGGGGATAGGTGAAATCGACGCGCCGCAGCACCTGCGCCAGCGCCGCCTGCACGGCGGGCGCCGTGCCCAGGTCCATGTCGGCCACGCAGGCGGCAAGCACGCCGGGCTGGTACTGGCGCCACTTGAAGCTCTGGCGCGCCAGCAGCTGCTCCAGGGTCAGCGCCAGGCCGTCCTGCAAGATAAGGGGCTGGCGGCTCATGCTTCGGTAAACACGCGGTTCAGGAAGCCGTTGAACCAGGCCCGCAGCGCCTTGTCGTGCAGGACCCTGCCCTGCAAGTGCTGTTCGCCCTGCTGCGCGTTCGGCAGGTGGAAGCGGTGCGCGCCCTTCACCGCCCAGCGGCGCTGCATGGCCAGGGTCAGCTCGGGATGGTACTGGATGCCCCAGGCCTTCTCGCCGTAGCGGAAGGCCTGGTTGCGGTAGGCGTCGCCCTCGGCCAGCAGGATGGCGCCCTTGGGCAGCTCGAAACCCTCCATGTGGAAGTGGTACACCATGTCCGGCCACTTGGGCATGATGCGCTGGCCTTCGGCCGTCGGCTTGAGCGGATACCAGCCGATCTCCGTGATGTCGCCCTCGGCCGCCGTCACCTTGCAGCCGAGGTTCTTGGCCAGCATCTGCGCGCCCAGGCAGATGCCCAGGTACGGCCGGTTTTCCGCCAGCGGCACGGACAGCCACTCGATCTCGCGGCGGATGTGCGCGTCGCTGTCGTTCGCGCTCATCGGGCCGCCGAACGAGATCACGCCCGCATGGCCATCGAGCGTGTCGGGCAGCGGGTCGCCGCACACGGGACGGCGGATGTCGAGCTCGAAGCCCTTGTCGCGCAGCAGCTTGCCCGCGCGGCCCGGCGTCGACGCCTCCTGCCGCAAGATCGCCAGGATCGGCCGCTTGCGCCCGCGCCGGCCTTGCATCGTTTCACTCATGCTGCTCTCCTTGTAACTTGTTGCGCTGGATATAGGACTCGACCAGGCTGGCATACGGCGGCACGAACGTCACCAGCGTCTGCTGGCCCACCTTGATGGTGTCCTTGACGTCGAAATGCAGGTGGATCGGCAGCTTGTCGATCCAGTTGTTCGAAATCCTGCCGATGCGCGCGCCGCGCGCCACCGGCTGCAGCTCGCGCACGGCCAGGTCGCTGGTATTGAGGTGCACATAGCGGTACAAGGTGCCGGCGGCCGTCTGCAGGGTGACGCTGAAACGCGCGATCTGCACGATGACGCCGTCGTCGGCCGCTACGGCCCAGTGAAAGTTGGCGCGGCAGGTGGCCGGCCGCAGGTCTTGCCCCTGGTGTCCGCCGGACAGGCAGAACGGCAGGTTGTCCTTGCGCAGCTCGCAAAAATTGTCGCGCCACGGATAGGCGTAGTTGGCGTCGTCGCAGGAATCGCCTGCCTTGCCGCGCTGACCGCCCACGCCATAGAAATGCGAACTGGCGTAGGCCGCGCCCTGCTCGATGGGAAAGCGCATGTGCGGATACAGCACGGCGGTGCTGGCCACGCCGCTGCCGCTGCCGGGCAGCAGCGCGCCGGGCGGCAGGAAACGGTCATCGCCGCCGGCCAGTGCCGGCAACGCCAGCGCACCGAGCACGCCGGCCAGTAACACAGTCTTCATCATGGTTTTTCTCCCGCCACGAGCAGCAGCGCACGCGCCGCGTCGGCCAGATATTGCGGATCGGTGCAGCGCTTGTCCTTGAGCGGCTCGTCGCAGCTCATGCGCAGCGTGTAGGCGGCGCCGAAGCGCGTGAAGCTGTAGTCGGCGCCGTCGCCTATCGATTCGAAGGCGCCGCCCGCATGTTCGAGCTTCAGGTCACCTGGCGCGACGAGGTGCGTGGCGCTGCCGAACAGCCCCAGCTTCGCGCCGGCCGGCGCATACAGGGCCGCATAGGCCGTGCCCTGGCCATGGAAACGGGGCGCGCCCCAGTCGCCTTCGGCCGGCAGCAGCAGTACCGGGATGCGGACCTGCGCCAGCCCGGCGGGCGCCGTGGCGCGCAGCGGCCGCAGCACCGCGTCGGCCTGCGCCGCGCCGGCGCGCGCCTGGCCGGCCGCGGGCCAGTCGATCGGCGTCAGCACGCGCCGCGCCGCTTCGCCGGCGCCGGCGGCCAGCGGCGCCGCGGCGCCCGCGAGCAGGCCCAGCGCGCCAAGCGCTTGCAGGAATGCCAGGCGCGCCATCTTAAAGGCTGCCCTGGTAGGCCAGCACGGTCTGCTTGAAGGACTCGGGCACGGGCTGCGTGGCCTGCTGTTCATAGTCGTACATGACGTGCACGGAAATGGCCTTGGCCATCACCACGCCCTGTTCGTCGCCGATGTGCATGACGTGCTCCATTTCAAAGCTCTTGCCGCCGAACTTGGAGACATGGCTGAGCACCAGCACCTTGTCGCCGTACTTCGCCTGGGCGATGTATTCGCACGCGGTTTTCACCATGATGTGCGGCAGCTTCTCGCTCTTCGGAATTTCCAGGATGCGGTGCATGTATTCGAGGTAGGCCGTCTGCATGTACTCGTAGTACACGGGGCTGCTGACGTGGCCCATCGAGTCGGTGTCGCGGTAACGGATGTCGAGATTGGTTTTGAAAGAGCGGCGCATCATTGTGTCCTCATGTGGCGGTTATATCCGGTCAGGCCGGCTTGGGTAGTGACATTTCGCCAATGATGCTAAGACCGATCGAGGGTGCCTCACAAGACGCAATATCTGAGGGCCGACGTCCAAATATCTGAGGAGCCGGATGGCGCCCGTTGCGCTACCATCGCTGCAGAAATATTCCGGCAACAAGGACCCGGCGCATGGCGCCGCGGCTGCCGCGTCCACTGGCGCGGCCCACCGGTTTCCTCTTCCCCACCCTATTGAATGAAAGGCGCATCGATGAAAATCGCGATCCTGGCTGACCGCCTCGAGCTGTTGAACATCAAGAAAGATTCGACCTACGCGATGATGCAGGAAGCGGCCGCGCGCGGCCACGCATTGCACGTATTCGAACAGCGGCATCTGCACTGCGAAGGGGGCGTGGTCAGCGCCCATGCGGCGCGCGTGCACCTGACCGACGCGGCAGGCGCGTGGTTCCAGCGGGAGGCGGCGGCGACGCTGCCGCTGGCGCGGTACGACGCGGTGCTGGTGCGCAAGGACCCGCCGTTCGACATGGAATACCTGTACAGCACCCACCTGCTGGACATGGCGCAGCGCCAGGGCGCGCGCGTCTTCAACCGGCCATCGGCCGTGCGCGACCACAACGAGAAACTGGCGATCCTCGAATTCGCGCCGTTCTGCGCGCCGACCCTGGTCAGCCGCGAGCCGTCGCGCCTGCGCGCCTTCCACGCCGAGCACGGCGATGTGATCTTCAAGCCGCTCGACGGCATGGGCGGCGCCGGCATCTTCCGCGTGCGCGAGGACGGCATGAACCTGGGCGCCACCGTCGAAATGCTGACGCGCGACGGCGCCGTCACCATCATGGCGCAGCGCTACATTCCCGCCATCAGCGAAGGCGACAAGCGCATCCTGCTGATCGGCGGCAAGCCGGTGCCGCACGCGCTGGCGCGCATTCCGCAGGCCGGCGAGGTGCGCGGCAACCTGGCCGCCGGCGGACGCGGCGAAGCGCGCGCGCTGACGGCGCGCGACCGCGAGATCGCCGACACCCTGGCGCCCGTGCTGGCGGCGCGCGGCCTGCTGCTGGTCGGGCTGGACGTGATCGGCGCGCATCTGACCGAAATCAATGTCACCAGTCCGACCTGCTTCCGCGAAATCATGCAGCAGACGGGTTTCGACGTGGCGGGCATGTTCATCGATGCGCTGGAAACGGCGGCATCGCTCACGCACACGAACGAGGAACAAGCATGAACAAGGTAAGCACACTGCAAAGCTGGATAGGCGGATGCTGGATGGGCAGCGAAGCGGGACTGTCGCTGCACAGCGCCATCGACAATGCGCTGATCTATCACACGCATGCCGAGTCGGTCGACGCGCAGCACGCGCTCGACTATGCGCGCCGCACCGGCGTGCCGGCATTGATGGCCCTCGACTTCCAGCAGCGGGCGGCCTGCCTGCGGGCGCTGGCATCGCACATCCAGCAGCATCGCGAGGAGCTGTACACGATCGCCCACCTGAGCGGCGCCACGCGCGCCGACAGCAAGCAGGATATCTGCGCCGGCATCGGCGTGCTCAATTCCTACGCCGGCATCGCCGCCAGCGGCCTGCCTTCCGGTAACGTGCTGCACGAAGCGCCCGCCATGTCGCTGTGCCGGCGCGGCGGCGCGGCCGGCACGCACATCATGGTGCCGCGCGGCGGCGTGGCCCTGCACATCAACCCGTTCAACCTGCCCGTCTGGTCGCTGCTGGAAAAATTCGCCGCCAGCTTCCTGGCCGCCATGCCCTGCATCGTCAAGCCGGCCACCTGCACCAGCTACCTGGCCGAAGCGCTGGTGCGCCTGATCGACGCTTCCGGCCTGCTGCCGAAAGGCGCGCTGCAGCTGGCCATCGGCCCCGCCGATGCCTTGCTGGCGCGCCTGCAGGACAACGACGCCGTCAGCTTCACGGGCTCGGACGCCACCGCCACGACACTGCGCAAGCACCCCAACCTGCTGGCGCGCTCGGTGCAGCTCAGCCTGGGCGCGGCGTCGCTGAACTGCGCCATCCTGGGACCGGACGTACGCAGCGGCGAGCCGGAATTCGAGCTGCTGGTCGACGCCATCGTGCGTTCGATGACGGTCAAGGCGGGCCAGGACGGCGCCGCGATCCGCCGCGTGATGGTGCCGCACGGGCAGATCGAAGCGCTGACGGCGCGCCTGCGCGAACGCCTGGCGGCGGTGGTGATCGGCGACCCGGCGCAGGCGGGCGTGCAAATGGGGCCGCTGGCGTCGCAGGAACAGCGCAGCGAACTGGGCGCCCGCGTGCGCGCCCTGGCCGAGGAAAGCGACATCGTCTGCGGCCAGGTGGACGGCTACGCTCCGGCAGGAGACAGGGTACGCGACGGCGCCTTTGCCGCGCCCACCCTGCTGCTGTGCCGCGGCGGCGCGCGCGGCGACGCCGTGCATGAGATCGAGGCCTTCGGACCCGTCTGCGCGCTGATGCCGTATGCGGACGTGGAGGAAGCGCTGGCGCTGGCCGCGCGCGGCAGGGGCAGTCTGGCCAGCACGCTGGCCACGCGCGACCCGAAGCTGGCCGCGTATGCCGTGCCGCGCCTGGCCGCCTCGCACGGGCGCGTGCTGGTGCTGGAACGCGAAGTGGCGGCGGCGGGGACGGACGTGCTGGCCTCGGCGCACCTGAAGTACGGCGGCCCTGGCCGCGCCGGCTGCGGCGAGCAGCTGGGCGGCTTGCGCGCCATCTCGCAATACCTGCAACGCTCGGCGCTGCAAGGCTCGCCCACCATGCTGACGGCCGTGACGGGCGAATACGTGCGCGGCGCCGCCGTGCGCGAAAGCGTGCAGCATCCGTTCCGCAAGCATTTCGACGAGCTGGAAGTGGGCGAATCGCTGCTGACGCACCGGCGCACCGTGTGCGAAGCGGACATCGTCGCCTTCGGCGGCATCTCGGGCGATTATTTCTACATGCATTTCGACGAGATCGCCGCGCGCGATTCGCAGTTCGGCCGACGCATCGCGCACGGCTATTTCGTGCTGGCGGCGGCGGCCGGCCTGTTCGTGTCCCCGGCGCCGGGTCCCGTGCTGGCCAACTACGGGCTCGACGACCTGCGCTTCGTCGCCCCGGTGGGCATCGGCGATACCATCCGCGCGCGCCTGACGTGCAAGCGCAAGGTCGACCGCCAGCGGCGCGACGACAAGGGCGTTGGCCAGGGCGTGGTGTCGTGGGACGTGCAGGTCACCAACCAGAACGATGAACTGGTGGCCAGCTACGACATCCTGACCCTGGTGGCCAAGCGCGGGGCCATGAGCGGCAGCCCTCAGCATTCCTGATGGCGCGGCTCAAGAAATACAAATAGCCAAGCTTATCCGCCTCTTCCAGAATGGCGGCTGACGAGATGAAGCCAACCGGGTATTTCAGGGACCGGAAGGGGTGCGGCGCGCCACTTCCGGTCCCGGGACAGCGCTGCTGTAGCAGATTCGACTGACGCTGCGCAGGCCAGCACCTGCGCCCTCCCTTCCCGTGGCTTCCCTTCTGACAAAGACGACCTTCCCATGCGACATGCCGTACCCCTTTTCCTGCTTGGCGCCAGCGCGCTGCCCATCGCCCCCCTCTCCTTCGCACAGCACATGCCGGATGCGCGCGCCGGACAGGCGGCGCCGCTGGCGACCCTGCCCGAAGTCAAGCTGATCGACCAGTCCGCGCCGGACGCGCCCCTGCCGGGCATCACGCGCATTTCGCGCGAGACCCTGCAGCGCCAGCAAGCGATGGACGTGGCCGACGTCTTTGCCGGCGAAGCGGCCGTCAGCGTGGGCGGCGGCGCCGGCAATGCGCAGCGCCTCTACCTGCGCGGCGTCGATGGCGCCAACCTGAACATCAGCATCGACGGCGCGCGCCAGGGCCGCAGCCTGCACCAGCACCGGGGCGACCTGGCCGGCATCGATCCCGACCTGCTGAAACAGGTCGATATCCAGCCCGGCCCCAGCGCCGAGGCGGGGCCGGGCGCGCTGGGCGGCAGCATCCGCTTTGACACCGTCGATGCGCAGGACTTGCTGGTGCCGGGAAGGCGCGCGGGCGCCACCGTGCGCGCGGCGTACGCCAGCGCCGACGAAGCGCGGCGCGGCGCCGTCAGCGCGTACGGCATGCTGGGCGAGACGCTGGACAATAAGCTGGGCCTGCTGGCCCATGTGAGCGCCGTCAACCGCGACAACTACCGCATCGGCGGCGGTGGCGACGTGCCCCATTCGGCCGGGCGCGACCGCGACTACCTGCTCAAACTGAGTCTGCTGGAGCTGGCCGGCCACAGCCTGCGGCTGGGCGCGGCGCGCAACCGCAATGCGGGACTCTACCTGTTCGGCCGGGTCGGCAGCGACAACGGCTATGCGCCCGCGAACGCCGTGCCCACCTACCAGCGCAGCGCGCGCCATACCTATACGCTGGAGCACCGCTACCAGCCGGCCGGCAATGCCCTGCTGGACTGGAAATTCAATCTGTACCAGAACGAGAACACGCTGGAAGACGTGCCCCAGGCGCGCAGCGCCAGGACGACGGAACGGGGCGGCAGCGCGCGCAATACGGCGCACCTGGCCTTAGCCGGCACGCAGCACCGCCTGACGGCCGGCGCCGACTTCATGGACGAGGAAGGCACGACGAACGGCGTGCTGGGCGCCGCCATCCTGGGAGCGGGCCGCAAAACCACGCAGACACGCAACCTGGGCCTCTTCGTGCAGGAGCGCATGCGCTGGCAAGCCGTGCAGCTGTCGCTGGGCGTGCGGCACGACCGCTACGACACCGCCTTCGGACCGCGCACCGTCAAGGGCGGCAAGACGTCGCCGAACGTCGGCGCCGAAGTGGAGCTGGGCGGCGGCGTGGGCGCCTTTGCCAGCTATGGCGAGGCGGTGCGCGCCAGCGGCATCATCCCCATCGGTTTCCTCACCAGCGTGGACAAGAAAAGCAATTTCAACAACGGCAAGCCCTTCAAGCCGGAAACCTCGGACACGCGCGAAGCGGGATTACAGTACGAAGGCGCCGATGCGCTGCAGGACGGCGACCGCCTGACCGTACGCCTCGGCTATTTCGACACCCGCATTGCCAACCTGATCGAGTGGGCCGGCCAGGGCGCAGCGTATCCCGCGTATATCCGCAACATGCCCGAGACCCTGCGTTCCAGGGGCTGGGAATGGAAGGCGCGCTGGCAGCGCGGCGGCTACGCCACGTCCTTGGGCGTGGTGCTGGCCGATACCACGCTGGGCGGCAAGCCCTTGAACCCGTCGCGCCGCGTGGGCACGGCCCTGGGCGACCGGCTCACGTGGGACAGCCACTGGCGGATGCTGCCCGGCCTCACGGCCGGCTATACCGTGAACGCCGTGCGGCGCCTGGAGGACGTGCCGAAAGCGGCGGTGCAGCGGGCCGGCTATGTGCTGCACGACGTCCAGCTGCAATGGCAGCCGGCCGCGCTGCGCGCGCTGAGCCTGGCGCTGGCCGTGCGCAACCTGGGCGACAAGCGCTACACGAGCCACAGTTCGCTCGACGGCGGCGTCGGCAATATCCTGCCGGAGCCGGGACGCGACGTGCGCGTCAGCGCGAATTACCAGTTTTAAGCGATTCCCCCTCCAATCAACCATCCTTGAAGAGAAGAGAACCATGACCCATACCACCCAAGCGGGCGCGCGCTGCGGCCTGTACCTCGTCAGCGCCGGCATCGGCGACCCGGACAGCATCACCGTCAAGGCGCAGAAAATCCTGCGCGGCGCCGATATCGTATTCGGCATCCCGCGCCTGCTCGAAGCGTTTGCCGACCTGCTCGGCGGCAAGGAGCTGCACAAGGCCGGCCACGGCCTGTTCAGTCCCCTGGCGCGGCGCGACACGCCGGAAGAGGAAGTCGACGCCATGGAAAAACAGGCGCGCGACATCATCCATGCGGCAGCGGCGGCCGGCAAGACCGTCGCCGTGCTCGACTACGGCGACGCCATGATCTTCGGGCCGCAATCGGGCTACCTGAGCGAGTTCAGCGAACTCAATCCCATCGTCATCCCTGGCATCTCCTGCTTCAATGCGGCCAATGCGGCGCTGGCCCGCGACGTCACCGGCGGCAAGCGCAGCCGCTCCGTCATCCTCGCCGCCTCGGCCGATACGCGCGACGACTACACGGGCAGCGACACCCTGGACAAGCTGGCCGCCACCGGTTCCACCCTGGTCTTCTTTACCATGCGCGCCGACCTGCCGTCGCTGGTCGAACGCCTGACGCGCCACCTGCCCGGCAGCACGCCGCTGGCCATCGTCGCGCACGCAGGCGCCGACGCGAAACAGGCCGTGCTGCGCGCCACGCTGGACACGGTGCTGGCCCGCACGGAGAACGACAAGCCGCCGTTCGAACACCTGGTGTATGTAGGCGATTTCCTGGGCTAAGTAATCCTCAGGAAATTATTGTGAATTTATGACGAACAGAACCGGATGCTATGCAAGGCGCCCGCTGCGACGCAGTGCGAGCACTGCTAGCAGCGGGCAACGCCGCAGAGCGCCGGTTATGGAAGTCAGAAATCACAATAATTTAGGCTATGTCACCGTCAGATGTGGGAATGCTCCGAGTGTTGCCTTCAATAATGTTTCCGGCGAACGGATACGCCCGGCGTCGAGTATCCAGCGCCAGCCCAGGTAATTCGGCAGGTAGCGCGTCGCCACGCCGTGAAAGGGGCGTAGCCATTCCCGCAGGCGGCTGTGATAGGCATTGACGTGCTGCACATGCACGGCGCCCTGCACCCGGATGCCTGCGCGCAAATTGACGGCCTCGTGGCTGATCCCCGCCTCCTTTGCAAAAGCCCGGTAGGCGGCATGGCCATCGGTGAGCAACAGGATATCCTTGTCGATCATGGGCAACAAATAATGGCGCACCTGCGCCTGCGTCAGCGCTCCTTTTCCCGTGACGAAATCGAGGGTCTGCCCCGTGCGGTCGCGCGCCACCAGGATGCAGACCTGCTCATCGGAAATGCCACGTTGGCGGGCATGACCGCCCCGGCGGCGCGCCGGACGGGTCAGATGCCGCGATCCCTTTTCCGATTCGAGCACATACAGTTCGTCCGCTTCAGCAATGCCATGCAGGCAATGCGGCCGGTCCGTTTTTGCCAACGATAAAAACCGGTGGCGCCAGCGAAAGGTGGTGTTGCGGTGCACGCCCAGCTGTAACGCCGCCTTGCGCACGGAATCGGATGCCAGCAGGCAATCGGCGTAATCGAGCCACAGTGATTTATGGCGCAAGCGCGCCAGCGGCGTGCCGGTGAGCGCATTGAAGGTGCGGCCGCACGGCACGCAACGGTAGCGCTGCAGTCCGTGCGCATGGCCATGCCGGTGAGCATGATTGCTCTTGCAGGCAGGACAGTGCAAGCGCTGCCGGGCCAAGTTTTCGACGAGTACCGCGGCAGCGTCCCGCGGTGCGCTTCCTCGCAGCAGAGCGATACCCGCCAGGCGCTGGCGACGGTTCAGTGCGGCGAACTGGGCGATGAGGGTTTTCCATTGGCCGGTCTGCATGGAAGGCTCCCGTTTGTCTGCGATGTACAGTCAGACAGCAGGGATACAGGAAAATTCCCGGACTTCCCCTACTTAGCGGGGACAGAGCCTTTTTCATTGCGCCACGATTTTCGACAATACAGAAAAGGCCGCGCCCGTCTGCGACGCTTCCAGCAGCAAGGTCAGCTCCGTATACGTGCAGATGATGTTGATCAGGTTGATGCGCTCCCAGGCCAGGCGCTTGAGGATGGCGTGATACACGCCCGGCGTATAGCAGGTTTCGGCGGCCAGGTGCAGGGTCACGGCCGTCACCCGCTCCAGGCGCGCCAGTTCCTGCTCTTCGCCGAACACCTCTTCCACCAGCGCGTGCAGCGAACGGCTGCAGATCACCATCACCTCGTTGACGCCGCGCGTAATGGTGATGAACGTGCCCCGCTGGGGTGCTGCCAGCGCCAGCAACTGACGCTGGCAGGCATACGTCTGGTCGGAATAGCGGTAGGTAAATACCATCAATTCGCTGCGCGTGGACAGTTCACCCGCGCGGTGCGCCAGCACGATCTCGCCGCTTTTCTGCTGCGGCATCCGCTCGGCCAGACGGCGCAGCGCCATCACCACGGCGGCCTGCCCCACCGGTTTCCATAGGTCGGTCTGCAATTGCGGCTGCAGCTGGCGCGCCAGTTCCGACAGGTTGAGCAAGCCCCGGCCCAATCCCTCGCTGAGAAAGGCCGATTCCATCACGATCTGTTCCACTTTGGTCGCTATCGAAAGCATAGTTCTTCGGGCCGGTGATTCCGGTGCACGCACCAGGAGCCGGCAACCCTTCCTGAAAAAAAGATGCACTGCGCCAGCGGCCGCGCCGGGTGGCGCGGTCGGACTCGCTGAAAAGACCCCCCTCGCGGGGGAAGAGCCGGCTAGCGGCGGCTAGGAAGGCGGATGCAGCATGAGTGCCGCTCCAGAGGGGAAATGGCTGAAACCAATAGCAGAAAACAGAACTGACGTCATGTGAAACTCCCGATTTTTTTCCCGATGCGCTGTATCTGGACGCGGTCATTGCCGCGTGCGCTTTTTTTGTTTTCGCATGCTCCGCTGGGGGCAACGCGAAGAGCTAGTGTAGATCGCAATATTTAGAAAAGGCAACAGTGTTTTTCCAACAGAGCGCGCCAATAGGGGAAGTAGTCCAAAACAAAAGTTGCAGCTTGTGGTAGATCAAACTTTCCAACGATACGACGCCGATAAATGTTCAATTCTTAACAAAAATTCGCGTAGTGACCCATTTCTTGAATTTTTTGACATGGCGATATCGACAAGTTTAGTGTCCCCCTACCCGGCGTCATGCCACCACAAAACGGCAGGCTATCCGCCCGCCGCCAGGCGCGCCGGGGTGGCCATCAGGCATCGCGGCCAGCTCATTCACCATTTCCTTAACCGATACCATGGAGCAGAAATGAATTTACGTTTGACGATAGTTGCCGCATCCATCGCCGCCTTGCCGCTGATGGCCACCACGGCCGACGCCGCCACGCCGCTGCCACAGACCCTGATGGCTGCGCCGGTCGCCCTGGCTTCTCCACAAGAGACCGCCAGCCTGGTCAACAAGCTGGCCGCGCAGGCGCGCAGCCGCGGCCTGAATACCGAGCATGGCTTTGCCGTCGGCGCCCAGCATCCGGGCGTCAGCGGCACCCGCGTGAGCCGCGTACAGCACACCTACAAGGGCTTGCCCGTCTTCGGTTCCGAGACGGTAGTGGTCAGCAACAGCGCCGGCGACATCGTCAGCGAATCCGTGTCGGACCGCGCGTCGGGCCTCGGCAGCGGCGGCGTCAATGCCGTCACCCGCAGCGCCACCACCGATATCGACACCACGCCGGCCGTCAGCGCCGCCGCTGCCATCGCCGCCGCCGTGAAAAGCATCGGTGTGCAGGCCGTCGACCATGTGCCGCCGCATGCGCAGCTGCTGATCTACCCCGTCATGAAAACCGTGCGCGTGGCCGGCGCCGAGAACAAGTCGGAAGCCGCGCTGAACGCCCTCGACGTGCAGGACGTGGTCGATCACTACGAGCTGGCCTATCTGGTGCAGACGCGCATGATCAGCGGCAGCAAGCCCGTCTACTACGACACCGTCGTCAGCGCCAAGGATGGCCGCATCCTGCGTCAATGGAAAGCCCTGAAAACCGTCGCCGGCATCGGCAACAGCCAGTACAACGGCCAGGTGCCGCTCAACACCACGCTCACGGGCAGCACCTACACCATGAAGGACCCCAGCCGCGGCACGGGCGGCAGCTTCGGCGGCATGGCCATCACGAATGCCAACCACGGCACCACCTCGGGCAGCGTGTACAGCAACACCAGCAATACCTGGGGCGACGGCCAGCAATACATCAACGGCGGCAGCACCACCAACGCCAACGGCCAGACGGCGGCCGTCAATGCGATGTGGGGCCTGATGAACACCTACGACACGCACAAGAACGTGCTGGGCTGGTCCAGCCTGGACGGCAACAACACGGCCACCCACATCGCCGCCCACGTCAACACGGCCTACGACAACGCCTACTACGACGGCAACTGCAAATGCATGTACATCGGCGACGGCGGCAGCTCGTTCAACAACCTCGGCTCCATCGACGTGATCGGCCATGAGATGGGCCACGGCATCACGGACGCCACCTCGGGCCTGATCTACTCGCAGGAGTCGGGCGGCTTGAACGAATCGAGCTCGGACATCGCCGGCGAGATGGTGGAAGCGTATGCGCGCGCCGGCGGCACGGGCACCACGATTCCCAACACGGGCAACGATTGGATGACGGGCAAGGAGATCGCCAAGAACGGCCAGCCGCTGCGCTGGCTGTACAAGCCGAGCAAGGATGGCAGCAGCCCGAATGCGTGGAGCAGCACCATCAAGAACCTCGACGTCCACTACAGCAGCGGCCCGAACAACCGCATGTTCTACTTCCTGTCGCAAGGCTCGAATTCCACGTCCAGCAGCGACTACTACAGCTCCTACCTGAACAAAAGCCCGCTGGCCATGACCGGTATCGGCAGCGACAAGGCCTACCGCATCTGGTTCAAGGCCGCCACCACCAAGTTCACCTCGTCGACCAACTATGCCGACGCGCGCAACAAGGTGCTGCAGGCAGCCGAGGAACTGTATGGCGTGGGCAGCGCGGAATCGATCGCCGTCAAGCGCGCATATGCGGCCATCAACGTGGGTACCGACGTCGATGAATCGACGACGGGCGGCGCGGTGACCATCACCAGCCAGCCGGCCAGCATCACCGTCGCACCGGGCGCCACCGCCTCGTTCGCCGTGGGCGCGGGCGGCGGCACGGCGCCGTACACCTACAAGTGGTACCGCAACGGCGCCGTGATCAGCGGCGCCACGTCGCCGGCCTACAGCTTCACGGCCGTGGCGGCCGACAGCGGCGCCGTCTTCAAGGCCACGGTGACGGATTCCTCGTCGCCCGCCGTGACGGCCACGTCGAACAACGCCACGCTGACGGTGGGCACCAGCAGCGCCACCGAACGCGTGACGAACGGCGGCTTCGAAGCCGGCGCCACGGGCTGGAGCGGCACCACGGGCGCCATCGGCACGTTTACGGGGCAAGCAGCGTACGAAGGCACGAAGTACGCCTGGCTGGGCGGCAATGGCGTCACGGCCAGCGAATCGCTGACGCAAAGCGTGGCCATTCCGGCCACCGCCACGTCCGCCAGCCTGACCTTCGCGCTGCATATCGACACGGCGGAAACGGGCAATACCGTGTACGACAAGCTGGTCGTCACCGTGAAGAACAGCGCCGGCACGGTGCTGGGCACCCTGGCCTCGTACTCGAACGTGAACAAGGCGGCCGGCTACCAGATCCGCACGTTCGACCTGATCGCCTACAAGGGCCAGACCGTGCAACTGTCGTTTGCCGCGACCGAGGATGCGTCGCTGCAAACCTCGTTCGTGATCGACAAGGTCAGCCTGGTTACCCAGTAAGCGGCTGAACATGCGGGCGGCAGGCCGGTTTGCCGCCAGTCGCCCGCATCCACCGCACGGCACGATTGATTTCCTGGCAATTCCAGTCTACCCTGAGGCAGTGATTGCCTCTTGCCTGCTGCCGGTACCCGCGACGAATTGAACTTTTTTTTGGATGGTTCCTGACCGATGCCTACTTCGACCTTGTCCGCACGCGCTTTCCCCCATTCCAGCCTGTCCATTTTTACGCCTGCCGCCATGCTCGCCTGAGCCGGCCATGCAGTTCCACCTCCAGGTGCAGGGCCCGGCGGGCAGCCAGGCGCTGGCCATCGACGCCGCCAGCGAGGCCGAGGCGATCCGCGCGGCCGTGCGCGGCGGCTGGCGCGTGCTGGCCGTCGATGCCGGCGCTGCGCAGGATGCGGGCGCCGCGCTGCGCCCCGGCAAACAGGGCCTGCCCCTGCTGCAATTCAGCCAGGAGCTGCTGGCCCTGCTCGAAGCGGGCCTGAACCTGGGCGAGGCCATGGCCACCCTGCACAACAAGGAAACGCGCCCGGGCGCCCGGGCCACCCTGGCCGCCATCGTGCTCACCCTGCAGCAGGGCCTAAGCTTTTCCGACACCCTGGCCGATTTCCCCGATATCTTCCCCGACATTTACATCGCCACCGTGCACGCGGCCGAACGCTCGGGCAACCTGCCCGATGCGCTGGCGCGCTTCGTCGCCTACCAGCTGCAGTTCGACGCCATCCGCAAAAAACTCATTTCCGCCGCCATCTATCCGTGCATGCTGCTCGTCGTCGGCGGCCTGGTGACCCTGTTCCTGCTCGGCTACGTGGTGCCCAAATTCAGCGTCGTCTACGAAAGCTCGGGCCGCGAAATTCCCTGGATGTCGCAGATGCTGCTGGGCTTTGGCCAGACCCTGGCCGCGCATCCGCTGCTGTGCGCCGGCGCGCTGGCCGCGGCGGTGGGTGCCGTGGTCTTCGGCATCGCCAACCGCGCCATGCGCGTGGCGCTGGTGCTGCGCCTCTTGCGCCTGCCCGTGCTGGCGGAGAAGGCGGCCGAATTTCGCCTGGCCCGCTTCTACCGGGCATTGAGCCTGCTGCTGCATGCCGGCATCCCGCTGCACAAGGCGCTGGCCATGGTCGCGCCCATGCTGCTGCCGGCGCAGCAGGAGCAGCTGGCGCAGGCGCGCCGCGCGGTGCAGGAAGGCATGCCGTTTTCCACCGCGCTGGAACAGGCCGGCATGGCCACGCCGGTGGCGCAATCGCTGCTGAAGGTGGGAGAAAACACGGGCCGCCTGGGCGACATGCTGGAACGCTCGGCCAAATTCCACGACGAGGAATTCGCGCGCTGGGTGGACTGGGCTTCGCGCCTGCTCGAGCCGCTCCTGATGACCATCATCGGCGTGGTGATCGGCGGCGTGGTGGTGCTGATGTACATGCCGATCTTTGAACTGGCGGGGAGCTTGTCTTGAACCTTATCGTGAAGGTGCTGCCATGAACGCGCGCGACGAAGAACGAGCCGTGCTCGATGCGGCCATGCTGCGCCGCGCCCACGCCAGCGCGCTGGAACAGGGCCGCCCGCAGATGGCCGTGCTGCAGGAAACGGTGGCCCTGCCGCCCGAGGTCTTCCTGCGCCAGCTGGCCGCCCTGTTCCGCTATCCGGCCTGGACGATGGCCGAACTGCAGGCCGCCCTGCCCGCCTTTGCCCTGCTGCCCTACACCGATTGCGCCCAGCGCGACTGCGTGCTGCTGCAACCTGGCGTTCCGGACGCGCCGCCCGTGCTGGTCATCGGCAATCCCTTCAGCGAGGACCTGCTGCAATGGGCCGACTTCGCCCTGTCCACGCCCTTCACGGTGGCGCTGGCGCATCCGGACGACCTGGCCGCCTACCTGCAGCAGCAGGAAAGCGTGCAGCAGGCGATGCAGGAGATGCAGCATGGCGATGATGTGCCGGGCCTCGACCAGAGCATCGAGGACATCTCGCTCATCCGCATCAGCGAAGACAGCAGCCCGGTCGTCAAACTGGTGAACTCCACCATCTACGATGCCCTGAAATTCCAGGCCAGCGACATCCATCTCGAATGCGACGTGGCCAGCCTGGTCATCAAATACCGCGTCGACGGCGTGCTGGTGCAGGCGGGCCAGGTGCAGGGACTGGCGATGGCCGAACAGATCATCTCGCGCATCAAGGTGATGGCCGATCTCGACATCGCCGAGCGCCGCATCCCGCAGGATGGCCGCTTCAAGGTGCGCGTAAAGGGGGCGGAGATCGACTTCCGCGTCTCCATCATGCCCAATATCTTTGGCGAGGATGCCGTACTGCGCCTGCTCGACCGGCGCGCGCTGACGGAGGCGGCGCAGGCGCTGCGCCTGGAAAGCCTGGGTCTGAACGAGGATGCCATCGAACAGATCCGCCGCCTGGCCGCCAAGCCGCACGGCATGCTGCTGGTGACGGGGCCCACGGGCTCGGGCAAGACCACCACCCTGTACGCGGCCATCACGGAAATCAACACGGGGCGCGACAAGATCGTCACCATCGAGGACCCCGTCGAATACCGGCTGCCGCGCGTGCTGCAGATTCCCGTCAACGAAAAAAAGGGGCTGACGTTCGCGCGCGGCCTGCGCTCCATCCTGCGCCACGATCCCGACAAGATCATGATCGGCGAAATCCGCGACGATGAAACGGCGCAGATCGCCGTACAGGCCGCGCTCACGGGCCACCTGGTGTTTACCACCGTGCACGCGAACAACGTGTTCGACGTGGTCGGCCGCTTCCTGCACATGGGCGTCGATGCCTACAGCTTTGCGGCCGCCCTGAACGGCATCGTGGCGCAGCGCCTGCTGCGCCTCAATTGCGCCCATTGCGCCGTCGACGCCAGCGCCGAGGTGCTGGCCGACGCGCAGCAGCTGCGCGACAGCGGGCTGGCCCTGCATCAGGTGCAGGACTGGCAATTCATGGCCGGCAAGGGCTGCGGCCACTGCCGCGGCACCGGCTACAAGGGCCGCAAGGCCGTCGCCGAGGTACTGATGCTCAGCGATACGATGCGCGAAATGATCTGCACGCGCGCGCCCCTGAGCCAGATGAAGGAAGAGGCGGCGCGCAACGGTTTCCGCCTGGCGCGCGAGGCGGGCCTGGACCTGGTGCGGCGCGGCGAAACCACTTTAGCGGAGCTCAATCGTGTCACTTATTGAACGTGTCACCCGCGCCACCGTGTGCCTGCACCTGGCCCCGCACGGGCTGCACGGCGTGCTGCGCCGCGCCGGCCGTCCCTTGCCAGACAGCGCCTTCCACCTGCCGATTGCGAATCCCGACGCCAGCTGGGAAGTGGCGCTGGCCGCCCTGCGCGGCTGGCTCGAACACGATGGCGGCAAAAAAGTGCCGCTGGCCGTCAGCCTGGCCAGCCGCTGGTGCGCCATGCTGATGGTGCCGTGGAGCGGCGCCCTGCTCGACCGGAGCAGCGCACAGCGCTTCCTGCACAGCCAGTTCGGCGCCGTGTATGGCGAAGGCGCGCGGACCTGGCGCCTGGCCGCCGACGATGCCCCGTACGGCATGCCGCGCCTGGCCTGCGGCATCGATGCGGCCCTGCTGCAAGGCGTGCAGGACGCGGCCGCCGCGCATGGCCGGCGCTGCCTGTCCATCGAACCGATCGCCGGACCGGCCTGGCGCAGCATCGCCGGCGGCAAACCTGCCGCCTTCGCCCTGGTGGAAGCGGGACGGCTGCTGCTGGCGACAGGCGGCGGCGGGCGCATCACGGCCCTGCACAGCCAGTCCTGCGCCGCCGCCTGGGGCGACGAACTGGACCGGGCGTGGCGGCGCTGGAACTTGCGCGCACCGCAGCTCGACGCCATCGAACAGGTGGCCCTGATCGACTTGAGCGGCGTGCCGCAAGCGAACGTGCCGGAACGCTTCGTGCCCATCGCCGTGGCCGGCGCCGCCCACCTGATGCGGGAGGCCGCATGGGCCTGAGCCGCCTGGAATTCCTGCCGCCCGGCGCCGCGCGGACGTTCCAGGGCTGGCGTCTGGCCCTGTGCCTGGCGGGCGGCTTGCTGCTGCTGCCGGCCGCCGGGTACTGGCTGGTGCAGGCGCAGGAAACGCGGCGCCTGGAAGCGCAGCTGGCGCAGCTGCAGCCGGCGCGTCCCGTGCGCGCGCCCCTCTCGGCGAGCCAGCAGCGCGAACGCGACCTCGAACTGAAACAGGTGGCCGCCGCCGTGCGCCAGCTCAACCTGCCCGTCACGCGCCTGGTCAGGACGGTGCAGGCGCCGCGCGACGTGCGCGTGGCCCTCCTGGGACTGGACCTGAACGCACAGCAGGGACAAGATGGCGCCAGCGTGCTGAAAATCGCCGCCGAGGCGGAAACGCCGCAGGACATGCTCAACTATCTGGCCTTCCTGAACCAGCAGCCCATGTTCAGTTCCGTGTATCTGCTCAAGCACGAGATGAACAGTAACGCGAATGCGAACGCGCCCGCACACCCTTACCGTTTTCAGCTGGAGGCGCAATGGCGGCAATAAAACCCGTGTCAAAAGCCGGCGCGCCCGTGGCCCGGCCGCACCTGCAACTGCGCCTTCCTCCGCGCCTGGCGTGGGAAACGGCGCGTCTGTGGCGTGCCCTGGGCTGGCCCAGCGCCATCGGCGCGGCCTGCCTGGTGCTGGCCGCCGTCGCCGTGCAGCAGGGCGAGGCGCTGGCCGGACGCCAGCAGCCATTGCGCGCGCAGCTGGCCGTGATGGCGAAACAGGCGGCGCTGCCGCCGACGCCCGTCACGCTCGATGCCGACGCGGACAGCCTGGCCGCCTTTCACGCCTACCTGCCCGCGCATGACAGCATTCCCGAGCAGCTGAAGACCTTGCTCGAAGTGGCGCAGAAGAGCGGCGTCACCCTGGCCAAGGCCGACTACACGCCGCAGGAAGACGGCAACACAGCCTTTTTGCGCTACCAGATCACCTTGCCGGTAAAAGCCGAATACACGCAGCTGCAAGCCTTTATCGTCGACGCCCTGCAGGCGCTGCCCACGCTGACGCTCGACTCCGTGCTGTTCAAGCGTGAGCAGATCGAGGCGGGCGAGATCGACGCGCGCATCCAGTTCATCCTGCTGGTCAAGAAGCCGGAGGCGCGCCCATGAAAAAAGCCGTACTGGGAGGCGCCGCCGTGGCCACCTTGCTGGCCGCCCTCTTCGCCCCGGAGGATGAAGGCAGCATCGTGGGGCCGGCCACGGCCACGCCGCGCCAGGTGGAGCGGGTGGCGGCAGCGCCCCTGGCCGCAGCCACGGCCGCTGCGCCGGCCAATCGCGCGCTGGCCATCGAACCGCGCCGGGGCCTCGACGACGAGGAAGCGGCCGCCCTGTTCGCCAAGCAAAGCTGGCAGCCGGAGACGCCGAAAAAGATCATGCTCGACCAGCAGGCGGCGCAGGCCGCGCGCACTGTCGCCGCCGTCGACGCGAACGCGCCGCCGCCTTTGCCCTTCCAGTTCCTCGGCCGTTTCGTCGACGAAGGCAAGGCCGCCTATTTTCTCCAGGCGGGCGAACGCAACGTGGTGGCGCGCCCTGGCGACACGCTTGAGGAGCGCTACCGCTTCGACGGCGTGGCGCAGGGCGCCCTGCAATTTACCTATCTGCCGCTCAACCTGAAACAGACACTCGCCGTAGGGGACCTCAATTGAAACGACGCACACCACGTACTGGCATCACCCTGCTGCCGATGCTGTCCCTGCTGGCCGCCTGCGCCGGCAACCAGGCCTATACCGACGGCCAGGCCATGCTGGGCGCCGGCCGCACGGAACAGGGCCTGGCCCTGCTGGAACAGGCGGCGCAGGCCGAACCGACCAATGCCAAGTACCGCATCGCCGTCACCAACGGCAGGATGCGCGCGCTGAACAGCCTGAATGGCCGCGCCGAGGCGCTGCGCCAGCAAGGCAAGCTGCCCGAAGCGCAAGCGCTGTACCAGCAGGCGCTGGCGCTGGACGCCAGCAACGACGTGGCGCAGCGAGGCCTGGCTGGCGTGGCACAAGATGAACGGCACCGCAAGCTGGTGCAGGAGGCGCAGGCCAGCTACCAGCGCGGCGGCGAAGCGAATGTCGCGCAGGCGCAGGAAGCCTTGCGCCAGGTGCTGCAGGAACGGCCCGCGCAGCGTGAGGCGCTGGCCCTGAAGGGCCGTATCGGCGACGAGCAGGCCAAAAGCCGTCCGGCCGGCGGCAAGCTGGCGGCCGCCTACCGCAAACCCGTGACGCTAGAATTTCGCGACGCGCCCCTGCGCTCCGTGTTCGACTTCATCAGCAAGGTGTCGGGCCTGAACTTCGTCTTCGACAAGGAGGTCGATCCGGCCCTGCGCGCCACCATCTCCGTGCGCGACACCAGCATCGAAGAGGCGATTGCCATGCTGCTGGGCGCGAACCAGCTGGAGCAAAGCGTCACCAGCGACAAGTCGATCACGATCTACCCGAACACGCCGCAAAAGGTGAAGGATTACCAGCAGCTGGTGGTACGCACTTTTTTCCTCGCCAATGCGGACGTCAAGACGGTGGCGTTTTCCATCAAGACCCTGCTCAAGGCCAAGGACGTCGTCACCGACGAGCGCCTGGGCATCATCATGCTGCGCGATACGCCGGAAATGGTGCGCATGGCCGAGCGCATCATCAACGTGCAGGACCTGGCCGACCCGGAAGTGATGCTGGAAGTCGAGGTGCTGGAAGTCAAGCGCACGCGCCTGATGGAACTGGGCGTGCGCTGGCCCGACCAGGCCAGCCTGACCCTGGCCGGCGTCGCTGGCAGCACGGGAGGCCTGGGCGGCCTGAAGGTGGCGGACCTGCACCACATCAATGGCGAGAATATCAACCTGGGCATCGGCGGCGTCACCCTCAACGCCAACAAGACGGATAGCGACAGCAATATCCTGGCCAACCCGCGCATCCGCGTGCGCAACAAGGAAAAGGCGAAGATCCTCATCGGCGACCGCGTGCCCGTCATTACCGTCACGACGAATAACGGCGTCAGTTCCGACAGCGTCAACTACATCGACGTGGGCCTGAAACTCGACGTGGAACCGAACGTCTACCTGGACGACGAGGTGGCCATCAAGATCAACCTGGAAGTGTCGAACGTCGTCAAGGAGGTGATCAGCAAGACGGGCACGCAGGCTTACCAGATCGGCACGCGCAGCGCCTCGACCGTGTTGCGTTTGAAAGATGGCGAGACGCAGGTGCTGGCGGGCCTGATCAGCGACGAGGACCGGGGCACGGCCAACAAGGTGCCCGGCGTGGGCGAACTGCCCGTGCTGAACCGCCTGTTCGGCAGCCAGAAGGACGACGCCATGCGCAGCGAGATCGTGCTGTCGATCACGCCGCGCCTGCTGCGCAGCATCCGCCGCCCCGACCTGATGACGGCCGAATTCAATTCCGGCACCGAGACGTCCGTGGGCGGCCGCGCCAGCGTGGGCGGCACGCCGGAGGCCATCGCCGCGCCCGAGCAAGCCCCTGCGCGCGCCGGCTCGCCCATGACGGGCGGCGACGAGGCACCCGCGGCAGGCGACAAGTCCGGCAAAGGTGGCCAGTGAGGTGGCCAGTGAAAAAGCGGGGCTTTACCTTCATCGAACTGATGATCACCCTGGCCATCATGGCGACCCTGGCCACGGTGGCCGTGCCGATGGCGCAGGTGGCCTTGCAACGGGCCAAGGAGCAGGAATTGCGCAGCGCCCTGATCGAGATGCGCGAGGCGATCGACGCCTACAAGCGGGCGTCGGACAATGGCCGCATCAAGCTGTCGCTGGGCGCATCGGGCTATCCGAAGAAACTCGAGGAACTGGTCGAGGGCGTGCCCGACCAGCGCAGTCCATCAAAACAGAACATCTATTTCCTGCGCCGCCTGCCGCGCGACCCGTTCCAGCCCAGGGAAGCCGGCAGCGCAGCCGACAGCTGGAGCAAGCGCGCGTATGCCTCGCCGCCCGACAATCCCAGCGAAGGCGAAGACGTGTTCGACGTCGCCTCGCGCTCGACCAAGGCGGGCCTGAACGGCGTGCCGCTCAACCAATGGTGACCGCCATGCAGACCACGACCATCCGCCGCGGCTTCACCCTGGTCGAACTGCTGGTGGTGCTGGCGATCATCTCGCTGCTGCTGACGATCGCCATCCCCCGCTATTTCGGCTCGGTGGAAAAATCGAAGGAAGTCGCCCTGAAGGAAAACCTGCAGGTGCTCAGGAGCGGCCTCGATAAATACTATGCCGACAAGGGAGAATACCCGGCCGCGCTGGCCGACCTGGTGACCCACCATTACTTCCGCAGCGTGCCGCTGGACCCTGTCACGGAATCCAGCGCCACCTGGCAATTGATCCCTTCGCCGAATGGCGAGATCAGCGGCGTGGCCGACGTGCGCAGCGGCGCCAAGGGCAAGACGCGCGAGGGCATCCCCTTTGAGCAGCTCTAGGAGCGTGCGGCGGCGGGCGGCGGGTTTCGCCTACATCTGGACCCTGATGCTGGTGGCCTTCATGGGTGTGGGCCTGGTGCTGGCCGGCGAATTGCATGCCACGGCCGCGCGGCGCGACAAGGAACGCGAGCTGCTGTTCATCGGCCATGAATTCCGCAACGCGCTGGGCCGCTACTACGACAGCACGCCGGCCGACGGGCGGCCCCGCTATCCCTTGACCCTGCAGGAACTGCTGCGCGACCCGCGCTTCGCCAACGCCCGGCGGCATTTGCGCCGCCTGTATGCGGATCCCGTCACGGACAAGGCGGAATGGGGCGTGCTGCGGCAGGAGGGACGCATCGTCGGCATCCATTCGCTGTCGCCGCAGCTGCCCATCAAGCAGGACAACTTCCTCGACGAAGACGCCAGCCTGCGCCGCAAGCAGCGCTACGCGGACTGGCACTTCACGTATCCGCACGACCTGGTGCTGGCTCCGCCCGATGCGGCCGGCGGCGCGCCCGGCCTCAAGCCGAAAGGCGCGAACTGATATCATGCCCGCATTCCATATTCAGCATCGAGCAAAGGAGCAGGCATGAGCATAGGTGGCACTTCCATCGAACAGGCATTGGCGTCGCTGTCGGACATGACGGGCGGCATGGTCGCCATCGGCAAGAACGAACATGCGCAGCGCATCGCCAAGGCGCAAGCGTTCATGCGCGAGCAAGGCATCGCCGCGATCTACCTGAACGCGGGCGCCAACCTCACCTATTTCACGGGCACCAAATGGTATGCCAGCGAACGCATGGTGGGCGCCATCCTGCCGGCCAGCGGCGACATCGAATACATCGCCCCCGCCTTCGAGGAAAGCACCCTGCAAGGCTTCATGCTCGTCGCAGGCCGTGTCAATTGCTGGGAAGAGCATGAAAGCCCGTACCAGCTGTTCGTCGACGTGCTGGCGCGCATGGGAATCGCCCAGGACGCGCATCAACCGCCGCGCGTGGGCATCTGCGAAAGCGCCGCCTTCTTCATCTATGACGGCATCCGGCCGCTGGCCCCCGGCTACGCGCTGGAAAACGCGCGCACCGTGACGGCGTACTGCCGCAGCAGAAAATCACAGGCGGAAATCGCCCTGATGCAGCGCGTGATGGACATGACCCTGGCCGTGCACGTGGCCACGGCCAGCATGCTGTACGAAGGCATCACGACTGTGGAAGTGGAAGAATTCATCCAGCGCGCACACCGCAAGGTAGGCGCGCCCCGCTCGTACTTCTGCATCGTGCTGTTCGGCGAAGCGACGGCCTACCCGCATGGCGTCAACTACGTGCAGACCCTGAAGGCGGGCGACACGGTGCTGATCGACACGGGCTGCCAGGTGATGAACTACATCTCCGACATCACGCGCACCTATGTTTTCGGACAGATCAGCGAACGCCAGCGCAGCGTATGGAACAGCGAAAAGGCCGCGCAGGCCGCCGCATTCGCGGCCGCCCGGCTGGGCGTACCCTGCGGCGATGTGGACCGCGCCGCCCGCGTCTCGCTGGAAGCGGACGGCTACGGCCCCGGCTACAAACTGCCCGGACTGCCGCACCGCACGGGCCACGGCATCGGCCTCGATATCCACGAATGGCCTTACCTGGTGGGCAGCGACACGACGCCGCTCGACGTGGGCATGTGCTTCTCGAACGAGCCGATGATCTGCATCCCCGGCGAATTCGGCATCCGCCACGAAGACCATTTTTACATGACGGAAAACGGTCCGCGCTGGTTCACGCAGCCGGCGCACAGCATCGACGATCCGTTCGGCCTGCGCGCGTAAGGCGGTGCTCCTGTGTTGGATTACGCTGCGCTAATCCAACCTACGCATACGCCAATACCTGGCAGGTCGGATTCGCGGGGCCGCCGCGGCGCATGGCGCGTCATCCGACATCACCGCAACGCCAGGTAGGTCGGATTAGCGCGCAGCGCGTAATCCGACACGCCCCCCTGCGCCAGCTTGAACACGGCCAGCGCCGTACCCAGCTGCACGGCCTGTTCCTGCAGCGATTCGGCCGCCGCCGATGCTTCTTCCACCAGCGCGGAGTTCTGCTGCGTCATCTGGTCCATGCTGCCGATGGCCACGCCGATGTCGCCGATGCCGGCGCTTTGCGCCTGGCTCGCGGCGCTGATCTCGGCCATGATGTCGGCCACCTTTTTCACGGAATCGACGATCTGGCCCATGGTCAGACCCGCTTCGTCGACCAGTTTCGAGCCGACATTCACCCTGGCCACCGAGTCGCCGATCAATTGCTTGATCTCGCGCGCCGCTGCCGCGCTGCGCTGCGCGAGGTTGCGCACTTCGGACGCCACCACAGCAAAGCCCCGCCCCTGTTCGCCGGCGCGCGCCGCTTCCACGGCCGCGTTCAGGGCCAGGATATTCGTCTGGAAGGCGATGCCGTCGATGACGCCGATGATGTCGACGATGCGTTTCGATGCATCGTTGATCTCGCCCATGGTGGTCACCACCTGGCTGACCACCTGCCCGCCCTTCACGGCAACCGACGATGCCGACAGCACCAGTTCATGCGCCTGGCCCGCGTTGGCGGCGTTGTCGCGCACGGTGGAGGTCAGGCTGTCCATGCTGCGCGCCGTCTGATCCAGGCTGCCCGCCTGCGATTCCGTGCGCGCGGCCAGGTCCGCATTGCCTTGGGCGATTTCCGCGCTGGCCACCTGGATGGTTTCGGCCGACGCCTTGATATCGGAGACCATGCCGCCGAGCTTGGCGCGCATGTCCTTCAGCGCCGCCAGCAGGCTGTCCTGGTCGCCCGCCTCGGTCACGATATGCATCGAGAGGTCGCCATCGGCCACGGCGCGCGCGATCTGGCGCGCATATTCGGGTTCGCCGCCCAGTTGCTGCCAGATGGCGCGCACGACGAAGTGCGACACGGCCACCAGGCAGACGATGACGGCCAGCGCCACGGCGATGCTGGTATTGAGCGCATTGCGCACGTTGGCCGCGCTGCGCTCGATGCCCTGCCTGAACTGCGCTTGCGCCTGTTCATTGGTCTTTGCCAGGTCGGCATTGAGCACCGCCAGCGCGCCCTGCATGCGCGCCACGGTCGCCTGCGGGTCGCCCTCTTCCATTTCCAGCATGATGCGCGCCGCGCTCAGGGCCGGCGCATAGTAGGCATCGAATTCCTTGGCCAGCCGCGCGCCCTGCTCGCGCTGGCCGGGGATCGCCGCAAAGGCGTCCAGCCTGGCACGCAGCTTGGTAGCCTGGCCGCCGACTTGTCCGATGCGTTCCTTGTCGCCTTCGCTGACGGCATCGCGCAAGGCGTCGCCGACGGCGGCCACGTCCAGGGTCAGCGACTTGGCCAGGTCAAGCACGGGATAGTCGGCGCTTTCGGTAGCGTGGATGGAATTGAGCGTGGCCGTGGACAGGTAGGCGCTGACGGCCAGCCCCAGCCCGAAAATCACGGCCGAGACGACAGGCAGCGCCCATATCTTGCGTTTGATGCTCATTGCTGTCTCCTGATGGTATGTGTACCGGGCCGCCGCATGGCGCGCGGCCCGGGCCGGCTTTATGGCGCCGTCAGCACCACTTTGACGCTGGCGTCGACGGTACTCTTTTCGATATAGCCGATGGCTTTCGGATCGGCCGCCACGGCCTTCTTCACGTCGGCGCTATTGGCCACTTCCTTCGGCAAGGTCGCCTTGCCCGTGAAGACCAGCTTGGACCAGAGGGCCTTCGCCTGCGACGGCTCCTTGTCCGTCACCTTCTTGTAGAACTCGGCGCGCACGGGGGCGCTTTCCGGCTGGTCGATCGGCGTCATGGCCGTCGATTTACCGAGGAAAAACTGCGCCACCTGTTCGTTCGTCATGGCGCCGGCGGCGCTCTTGGCATTGACGACCACGACCACTTCGGCCATGGCGGGAACGGCGGTCGACAGCGCCAGCAAGGCGGCCACATTCAAGATCAATGGTTTCATGCGGCGCTCCTCAGAAAACGAAATCGATGGCGGCGGCAGCCACCGTGACGGGACCATGGAAGCCCGGCTTGGCTTGCACGAACAGGCCCGGGCCATTCTTCGGCTTGATGCGGTCGATCTGCACCTTCAAGGCGGCCGAACGGTGGAAGTCCCAGCGCACGCCGATGCTGTCCGTCGATTGTTCGAGCTGGTTGCGCATGGTGGCCAGGGTCTCGACGCCGGCCGACAGCGCGCGCAGGGTCGGCGTGCAAGCGGCCGGATAGCCGGCAGGGCAGGATGCGGGCACGGTGTTGTTCACGCGGCCATCGGCCTTCAGGCTGGCGTGGCTGTAGTAGGGCAGGAAGGCGCCGATGCGGTAGCCGCCCATCACGTACCACGAGGTGCTGTCGCTGACATAGCTGTCCGTCTTGCGCTTCGCATATTCGGACTGCAGCAGCACGTTGTTCCAGTCCAGGCCCAGGCCCACGGAGGTGAACGACGCCTTCTTGTCCTTGACTTCCAGCGCATCGGCCAGGGCGCCCAGCTGGGCGATCCTGTAACCGCTGCCGGCCGCGCGCAAGCTGCCCATCAGCGTGTTCAGGCTCGGCGAATCGTTGATCGTCAGCTTGGTCTCGGCACGGCCGAAGCGCACGGTGACGGGGCCATGTTCAGCCACCACGTTCAGGGCGACGATGGACTTGCCTTCCACCTGCACGGTCGAAGCGGGACCCGTGGCCAGGGTGGCCTTGGTGCGGCCCAGCGCCAGCTGCGTGGTGATGCTGGTGTCGCCCGCGCTGAACTGGTAGGTGCCGTCGATGCCGTCGATGCTGTTCAGGGGTACCTGCGAATACATTTCGCCCGGCGGGCGCAGCATGGTGTTGGCATAGCCGACGTTGCGGTAATCGGAAATCATGAAGACGGGCAGGCCCATGCGGCCGACGCGCACGCTGAAGCTGTCCGACACCTTGGCCTTGGCAAAGGCCCACGCCAGTTCGGCGCCGACATCATCTTCGCCATCCTTGCGCGCCAGGCCCTGCACGGTGGCCGACAGCCACGGGGTGACGGTGACATTGGCCTGCAGTCCCAGGTTGGAATCGACGCCCGTGCGGGCGGTGCGGCCGGCGCCGGCAGCCTGGTTCGGGCGCGCGAACTGCGCCTTGTCGGTATCGGCCATGGTCAGGGCGGCCGTGCCGTAACCGCTGATCTTGACGGCGGGGCCGACGGCCTCTTCGGCATAAGCATGGCTGATGGCCAGGGGCATGGCCAGCAGGAAAATCAGAACGTGTTTATTCATAGTAATTAAATACCCGTAGCGGTGAACGTGGAATGGGACTCCCGATCGATGGTTCACCGGCCGTAACAGGCCGGGTCCATTTTTTCGCGCCGCCATCGCCTTGGGCGTCCTTGGCGGCGTGACCAGTGAGTAAAACCATGCTACATAGAAAAGGTTTTACGTTGGAAAGTTTTCTTGAGGCAATGAGCGAATTCGCCCATTTTCATGAAAAAAGCACGCGTTCTAGAGGGGTTTATCTAAATAGCACGCCGTGCAAAACCACACTTAGCCTATATTTTTCATACACTTATGGATAATTCAAGACGAAAAGAACCCGCATAAAAAAAGCGCCACCCGCGCGAAGATCGCGGGCGGCGCCATTCACACCAGTCCTGCCGGAGACGCTTACTCTCGGACTTACTCGCGCTTGGAGACCAGGGTCAGGATGTCGTAGCTGGCCACCAGTTCCTCGTTCTGGTTGGTCACCTGCACGTCCCATGCGACCACGCCCTGGCCCACGCCAAAGACGTCCTTGCGGTTACGGTCGACCTTGCGCTTGCACGTCAGGCGCGCGCGGATGGTGTCGCCGATGGCGACGGGAGCGACGAAGCGCAGGTTGTCCAGGCCGTAGTTGGCCAGCACGGGACCGACGCCGGGCGAGACGAACAGGCCGGCGGCGGCCGACAGCACGAAGTAGCCGTGGGCGATGCGCTTGCCGAACTGCGATTCCTTCGCGGCGATTTCATCGAAGTGCATGTAGAAGAAGTCGCCCGAGATGCCGCCGAAGGCGACGATATCCGCTTCGCTGACCGTGCGGCGGTGCGTCAGCAGCGAGTCGCCCGTCTTCAAGTCCTCGAAATGCTTGCGGAACGGGTGGATCGGGCTTTCATTGACGTCCGCGCCGCGCACGTATTCGCCGGTGATCGCCGCCAGCATGGTCGGCGAGCCTTGCACGGCCGCGCGTTGCAGGTAATGGCGCACGGCGCGCACGCCGCCCAGTTCCTCGCCACCGCCCGCGCGGCCAGGGCCGCCGTGCTTCAGTTGCGGCAAGGGCGAGCCGTGGCCAGTCGAATCGACGGAGGCCACGCGCTCGAGCACGTGCACGCGGCCATGCGTGGCCGCCACTTGCGGCACCACGCGCGCGGCGATCTTCGGATCGCGCGTCACCAGGGTGCTCACCAGGCTGCCCTTGCCGCGCGCGGCCAGGGCCAGCGCTTCGTCGATGTCCTTGTAGCCCATCATGGTGCTGACGGGGCCAAACGCTTCCACGTCATGCACGGCGTCGTTGCCGAAGGCGTCGCGGCACATCAGCAAGGTCGGCGAGAAGAAGCTGCCGTCCTGCGCGCCATCACCGAGCGGATTAAAACCGTCGGCCGCGCCGAATACCACCTCGTTACCCTGCGACAGGGTGGCGACACGTTCAGCCACGTCGTTCTGCTGCTCTTTCGACGCCAGCGCGCCCATGCGCACGCCTTCGATGGACGGGTCGCCCACCACCACCTTGGCCAGGCGCTCGCGCAGGCGCGTGCCGACGGCATCCATCAGGTGCTCGGGCACGATGATGCGGCGGATCGCCGTGCACTTCTGGCCCGACTTGCCCGTCATTTCGCGCACGACTTCCTTAACGAACAGGTCGAACTCCACGTCGTCGGGCGTGACGTCCGGCGCCAGGATGGCGCAATTGAGCGAATCGGCTTCGCCGTTGAAGGGCACGGACTGGGCGATCAGGTTGGAATTCGTGCGCAGCTTGGCGGCCGTGGCGGCCGACCCTGTAAACGTGACGAAATCCTGGCCATTCAGGCGGTCCAGCAAGTCGCCCGTGGAGCCGATCACCAGTTGCAGGCTGCCGGCCGGCAGCAGACCCGATTCATGCATCATGCGCACGACGGCCTGCGTCAGATAGCTCGTCGCCGTGGCCGGCTTGGCGATGCAGGGCATGGCCGCCAGGAAGCTTGGCGCAAATTTTTCCAGCAGACCCCAGATGGGGAAGTTGAAGGCGTTGATGTGCACGGCCAGGCCGCCGCGCGGCACCAGGATGTGCGTGCCGGCGAAACCGCCTTTTTTACCGAGCGCGATGGCAGGGCCTTCGTGCAGCACGTTCGACGACGGCAGCTCGTGGCTGCCCATGCTGGCGTAGGCGAACAGGGTGCCCGTGCCGCCTTCGATGTCGACCCAGCTGTCGGCGCGCGTGGCGCCCGACAGGTGCGAGATCGCATACAGTTCTTCCTTGCGCTCGACGAGGTACAGGGCCAGCGCCTTCAGGCGCGCGGCGCGCTGCTGGAAGTCCAGCGCCATCAGGCCCGGCACGCCCGTCCTGCGCGCATACGTGACGGCTTCGTCGAAATCGATTTTTTCCGCATGCGTATGATAGATGACGCGGTTGTTCAAGGCGCTGTGCAGGGGCACGGCGGCGCTGTCGCCCAGCCAGCGGCCGGCGATCAGGCTTTGCAGGGTGGATATGTGAGCCATGTGGTTTCTCCGTAAAACGAGGGTGTTGGTGACGTTGGTGGTGGTGTCGGATGACGCGAGGCGCTGCCCCGCTGATCCGACCTACGCCCATACTGTTTATTGCGCAGCAGCGTTCTTGTGCAAGTGCAGCGGCAAGGCCGATTCGAAATTGAGGCGCTGGCGGTTCGCCTCGACTTGCGTCAGGGCTTCCACCTCGCGCATCGTCTGCATCGAGCGCACGGCCAGTTCGTGGTACTGGCCCGTGCCCGAGCTTTTCCATTGGATTTCATCGTCGGTCAGCGCGCGGGTCACCCTGGCGGGCGTGCCCACCACCATGCTGCGCGGCGCGACGAGCATGCCCGCCTTGACGAAACTCATGGCGGCGACGATGGATTCCTCGCCGATGACGGCGTTGTCCATCACCACGGCATTCATGCCGACGAGCGCGTTGCGGCCGATGCGGCAGCCATGCAGCACGGCGCCATGGCCGACATGGCCGTCGACTTCGACCACCGTGTCGCAACCGGGAAAACCGTGCATGACGCAGGTGTCCTGCAGGTTCGCCCCCTCTTCCAGGATCAATCGGCCGAAGTCGCCGCGGATCGAGGCCAGCGGGCCGATATAGCAGCGCGGGCCGACGATCACGTCGCCGATCAGCACGGCCGACGGGTGCACATAGGCGCTGGGGTGGACGACGGGGGTAACGCCGTTGATTTCGTAGACTTTGACCATGTTGCTCTCCAAAACATTATTGCCAGCCGTAGCGGCTGATGTCGGATTACGCGCAAGCGGCTCGGCGCCCCCGCTAATCCGACCTACGTCTTCACATACCCAGGTACGCGCTTTGTACCTGCTCGTTGTGCAGTAATTCAGGGCCGGGACCGGACAGGGTAATCGCGCCCGTCTCGATCACATATCCCACGTCGGCGATCGACAGGGCGGCGTGCGCGTTCTGCTCGACGAGGAAGATGGTGATGCCCTGGTCGCGCAGCTCGGCCACGATACGGAAGATTTCCGCGATCAGGAGCGGCGCCAGACCCATGCTCGGTTCATCGAGCAGCAGCAGTTGCGGGCGGCCCATCAGCGCGCGCGCCATGGCCAGCATCTGCTGCTGTCCGCCGGAGAGCGTGCCGGCCAGCAGCAGGCGCTTTTCCTTCAGGATCGGGAACAGGCCGTACATGCGCTCCATGTCGCCCGCCACGTCCTGTGCGGGGCGTGTGAAGGCGCCCAGACGCAGATTGTCTTCCACCGTCATGGGGCCGAACACTTGCCGCCCTTCCGGCACCTGGCAAATGCCGGCGCGCACACGCTTGTCGGCGCTCATGCGGCTGACGTCCTGGCCGGCGAAGGCGATACTGCCGGCGCCGATCGGCTGCACGCCGGAAATCGCCCGCAACAGGGTCGTCTTGCCGGCGCCGTTCGCGCCCACCAGCGCCACCAGCTGGCCCTGGCGCACCTGCAGGTCGATGCCGTGCAGGGCCTGGATGCGGCCGTAATGGCTGGTCAGGCCGGCGATATCGAGCACCAGCGGCGCCTGAGGTTTTTCCATCTTCATCATGCCGCCACTCCCAGGTATGCCGCCACCACGTCGGGATTGGCGCGCACTTCGGCGGCGGTCCCTTCGGCCAGCTTCTTGCCATAGTCGAGCACCAGGATATGGTCCGACAAATTCATCACCAGTTTCATGTCATGCTCGACCAGCACCACCGTCACGCCCGATTGCGCCACCTTGCGGATCAGGGCTTCGATCTCGCCCGTCTCCGTGTGGTTCAGGCCCGCCGCCGGTTCATCGAGCAGCAGCACCTTCGGCTTGGCCGCCAGCGCGCGGGCGATTTCCAGGCGCTTCAAGGCGCCATACGACATCTGCCCCGCCTCGTCACCGATATGCCGGCCCACGCCGACGAATTCCATCAGGCCCGCCGCCTCGTCGCGGCAGGCCGCATCGGCGCGGCGCACGGACGGCAAACGCAGCATGGAAGCGAACAGGTTCTGGTTCAGGCGCAGGTGCGCGCCCACCATCACATTGTCGATGGCCGTCATGTTCATGCACACCTGCAGGTTCTGGAAGGTGCGGCTCATGCCGCGCCGCGCCAATGCATCGGGCGACATGGCGGCCACGTTCTCGCCATTGAGCAGGATCTCGCCCTTGGTCGGCGTGTAGACACCGGTGATCAGGTTGAACAGGGTCGTCTTGCCGGCGCCGTTCGGCCCGATCACGGAGTGGATATTGCCCTCCTTGACCGTAAAGCTTACGTCCTGCACCGCGTGCACGCCGCCGAAACTCTTGCTCAGGTTGTTAATCGTCAGCATCTCACACCTCCCGTGCAGATTGAGGCGGTGCTTTCGGCGTCGCAGAACGCTTGCGCGAACGGCTGGCCAGGCTGGGCACCAGGCCCTTGGGCATGAAGATCATGGTGGCCATCAGGATCACGCCGAACACCACTGTTTCCCAGCCTTCAAAACTGGACAGCAATTGCGGCAGGATCGTCAGCAGCGCCGCGCCGATGATGGAACCGAAGATCGAGGCCATGCCGCCCACCACCACCATCGTCACCAGCTCGATCGAGTGGAAGAAACCGGCCAGGTTGGGCGTGATGAAACCGATGTAATGGGCGCTGATGCTGCCCGCGATGCTGGCAATCACCGCCGACAGCACGAACACGCGCACCTTGAAGCGCGTCGTGTCGACGCCGACCACGCGGGCCGCCACTTCCGAACCGTGGATGGCCTGCAGCGCGCGGCCGACGGGCGAATCGATCAGGTTCAGGGCCAGCCACGTCACCAGCAACAGCAGCACGGCGCACACCAGGTACCACGATTTTTCACCGGCGATTTCCAGGCCGGCGACACTGAAGGCGGACACGCCGATGCCGTCCGGGCCGCCCGTCCATTGCGTCTCGTTGTTGATGACGATGGAAATGATGATGCCCAGTCCCAGGGTCGCCATGGCCAGGGTATGGCCCTTGAGTTTCAACACGGGACGCGCCAGCAGCAGCGCCAGCAGACCCGTGGCGACGGCGCCGGCGGCCAAGGCGGCCAGCGGCGGCCAGCCGTAGTGCGTGGTCAGCACGGCCGAGGCATACGCGCCCAGGCCGTAGAAACCCGCGTGGCCGAGGCTGATCTGGCCCGTATAGCCCATCAAGAGGTTCAGGCCGATGACGACGATGGCATTCAGCGCGATGCGGATCGCCACGTCATAGTAGAACGCATTGCTGAGGAACAGCGGCAGGATGGCCAGCACCAGGGCCAGCAACAACAGGCCGCCGTGGCGCGAGCGGGTGAGGAAATTCTTCATACACGCTCCGAATTTTTAGCGCCAAACAAGCCTTGCGGCAGGAAGAACAGGATCAATAAGATCAGCACGAACGGCACCGCGTCCTTGTAGGCCGACGAGATATAGCCGGCCGTCATGGCTTCGGCGATGCCGAGGATCAGGCCGCCGGCAATCGCGCCCGCGCCGCCGCCCAGGCCGCCGAGTACGGCGGCGACAAAGCCTTTCAGGCCCAGCATGATGCCCGCGTCATACGAGGTATACGTGATCGGTGCGACGAGGATGCCGCCCGCCGCGCCCAGCAGGGCTGACAGGCCGAACGAGAACAGCAGCACCTTGCGCGTGTTAATGCCCACCAGTTGCGCGGCCAGCTTGTTGTGCGAGGTGGCCAGCATGGCCTTGCCCATCAGCGTGCGGCCGAAGAACCAGCCCAGCACCAGCACGATGACGACGGTCACGCCCAGCACCCACAGGCTTTGCGGCAGCAGGCTGGCGCCCAGAAATTCGATCGGCGCGTCGCCGGAAAAGGCCGGCAGCGAGTGCGTATCCTTGCCCAGCCAGATCTGCACGAGGCCGCGCAGCACCAGCGAGGCGCCGATGGTGATGATCAAGAGGGTGATGACCTGCGCGTTCTGCGCCGGCTCGATCACGGTTTTTTCCATCAGCAGGCCAACGATACCGGTGGCGATGACGGCCAGGATGATGGCCAGCGGCAGCGGCACGCCGGCGGCCGACATCACGGCGGCCAGCATCCCGCCCAGCATGATGAATTCGCCCTGGGCGAAATTGATCACGCCGCTGGTGTTGTAGATGATGGTAAAGCCCAGCGCCGCCAGCGCGTAGGCGGAACCAACCGTCATCCCGGAATACAGAAATTGTAGAAATTGAGCGACTTCCATGGTGTCTCCATTATGTTCGGCTGTGCGCGGGCCGCCTTCGGGGACGGCCTCGCGCAGGTACTCTGGCTTACATCACTTCGACAATTGCCATTCGCCGTTCTTCACTTGCACCATGCGGAAAGCCGACAGGTCCAGACCCATGTGGTCCTTGGCCGACATGTTGAACACGCCGGTGGTGCCGACAAAACCCTTCGTCTGTTCCAGCGCCGTGCGCACTTTTTCGCGGTCCGTGCCGCCGGCGCGCTTGATGGCGTCCACCGACAGGTTCAGGGCATCGAGCGCATAGCCGCCAAAGGTCGATGGATCGATCTTGTAGCGCTCTTTATACGTCTTGTCGTAGCCGACGACGATGGCCTTCTGCGCGTCGCTGTCGGGCAGCATGGCGCCGATCAGGAGGGCCGGCGTTGGCAGACGCACGCCTTCGGCAGCCTTGCCCGACAGCTTCAGGTATTCGTCCGACGCCACGCCATGCGACTGGTACAACGGCAGCGCGGCCATGCCCAGCTGGCCGTAGTTCTTGGTCACCACGGCCGGGCCCTGGCCCAGGCCGAAGACGAAGACGGCCTGCACGCCGGCCGTGTTCTTGATGCGCGTGAGCTGCGCCGTGATGTCCGTGTCTTTCGGACCGTAGGTTTCATCGGCCACCAGCGTGATGCCGTATTTCGAGGCGACGATCTGCGATTCCTTGCGGCCCGAGGCGCCAAAGCCGCTCGTTTCCGACAGCAGGCCCACCTTGCTGATGCCGCGCTTCTTCATGTCCTCGAACACCTTCTCGGCCGCCATGCGGTCCGTATGCGGCGTCTTGAAGACCCACTTCTTGACCGGATCGATGATCACCACGGCGCCCGCCAGCGAAATGAACGGCATGCCGGCGCGCTCCACCAGCGGCGCCATCGCCATCGTCGCGCCGGTGGTGGTGCCGCCGATCAGCACGTCGACCTTGTCCGACTCGATCAGGCGCTTGGTAAAACCGTTGGCCTTGGCCGCGTCGCTGCCATCGTCGTAGTGCACCAGTTCCAGCTTGCGTCCCAGCACGCCGCCTGCCGCATTGATTTTCTCGATATACAGCTGCAGGGTTTTCAGTTCAGGATCGCCCAGGAAGGCGGCCGGTCCCGTGACGGACAGCACGGAACCGATCTTGATGTTGTCGGCCGCGTACGCACCCGCGGCAGTCATGGCCAGCACGCCGGCGATCAGGGTTTTCTTGAGGATATTGGCAATCATTGTGGTCTCCACCAGGTTGGCACTACGGTCAATTAATATTGGCGCTTTTTTACAAGCCTGCGCCTTTTTTGTTTTTCTACTTTTTTATACGCGTTCAATCACCACGGCAATACCCTGCCCCACGCCGATGCACATGGTGCACAGCGCATAGCGCCCGCCCGTGCGTTCCAGCTGGTTCAGCGCGGCCATCACCAGGCGCGCGCCCGATGCCCCCAGCGGATGGCCGATGGCAATCGCGCCGCCATTCGGGTTCACGTGGGCCGCATCGTCGGCCAGGCCCAGGTCGCGCGTGACGGCCAGCGCCTGCGCCGCAAACGCTTCATTGAGTTCGATGACATCCATCTGTTCGATGCTCAATCCCGTCTGCGCCAGCACCTTGCGCGACGCCGGCGAGGGGCCAAAGCCCATGATGCGCGGCGCCAGGCCGGCCGTGGCCATGCCCAGCACTTTTGCGCGCGGCGTCAGCTTGTATTTATCCACGGCGGCGGCGGACGCCAGCAAAATCGCGCAGGCGCCATCGTTCAAGCCCGAGGCATTGCCGGCCGTGACCGTGCCGTCCACTTTCACCACGCCTTTCAGTTTCGCCAGCATTTCCAGCGAGGTGTCCGGACGCGGATGTTCATCCATCGTCACCATCTTCGGCTCGCCCTTCTTTTGCGGCACGGCGACGGGCACGATTTCGCGCTCGAACACGCCGGCCGCGTTGGCGGCGGCCCAGCGCTGCTGGCTGCGCAAGGCCAGCGCGTCCTGGTCGGCGCGGCTGACGCCAAATTCCACGGCCACGTTTTCCGCCGTTTCCGGCATGGTGTCGATGCCATACTGCGCCTTCATCTTGCCGTTGACGAAACGCCAGCCCAGGGTCGTGTCCTCGATTTTCGCCGCGCGCGAAAAGGCGCTGTCGGCCTTGCCCATCACGAACGGTGCGCGCGTCATGCTTTCCACGCCGCCGGCGATGATCAGTTCCGCCTCGCCCGCCTTGATCGAGCGGGCAGCCATGCCGACGGCGTCCAGGCTGGAACCGCACAGGCGGTTGATGGTATTGGCCGGGACTGCCGCCGGCAAGCCGGCCAGCAGCGCGGCCATGCGGCCCACGTTGCGGTTGTCTTCGCCCGCCTGATTGGCGCAGCCATAGAACACGTCGTCGATGGCGGACCAGTCGACGGACGGGTTGCGGGCGATCAGCGCGGCGATCGGCAGCGCGCCCAGGTCGTCGGCGCGCACGCTGGACAGCGCGCCGCCATAACGGCCAAAGGGGGTGCGCACGGCGTCACAGATAAAGGCTTCGTTCATGTTTGTTTCCTTGTTCGGGCTATCAGGAGAAAATCTTCGGGCGCTGGTCGACCACGCGGCGGGCCTTGCCCGTCAGCGTGCGTTCGATGCCGGCGGCGGCCACCAGGCGCACGCGCGTGCTCACGCCCACGTGCGTCTTGATGCGGTGTTCCAGCTCGCGCGCCAGGGCGTCCGTTTCGCTGGCCGAGATGGTGGCCGTCAGGTCGATGCGCAGCTCGGCGATGACTTCGAGCTTGTCGAGGTGGCCGTCGCGCGTGACCACCAGCTGGTATTGCGGCGCCAGCTTCGGCATTTTCAAGATCAGCTCTTCGATCTGCGTGGGGAAGACGTTCACGCCGCGGATGATCAGCATGTCGTCCGAGCGGCCCGTGATCTTGCCGATGCGGCGCATCGCCCGCGAGGTCGGCGGCAGCAAGCGGGTCAGGTCGCGCGTGCGGTAGCGGATGATGGGCAGCGCCTCTTTCGACAAGGAGGTAAACACCAGCTCGCCCTCTTCGCCGTCCGGCAGCACTTCGCCCGTTTCCGGGTCGATGATCTCGGGGTAAAAATGGTCTTCCCAGATGACGGGACCGTCCTTGCTCTCGATGCATTCGGACGCCACGCCAGGCCCCATCACTTCGGACAGACCGTAGATGTCGACGGCGTCGATGCCGGCGCGCGCCTCGATTTCCGAACGCATGGCGTCCGTCCACGGCTCGGCGCCGAAGATGCCCACCTTCAGCGACGATTCGGCCGGGTCCAGGCCCTGGCGCGTGAATTCCTCGATGATGTTGAGCATGTACGACGGCGTGACCATGATGATGGACGGCTTGAAATCCTGGATCAGCTGCACCTGCTTTTCCGTCTGGCCGCCGGACATGGGGATGACCGTGCAGCCCAGGCGCTCGGCGCCGTAGTGCGCGCCCAGGCCGCCCGTGAACAGGCCGTAGCCGTAGGAGATATGCACCATGTCGCCCGCGCGTCCGCCGCCGGCGCGGATCGAGCGCGCCACCACGTTGGCCCAGGTATCGATGTCGTTCTGCGTGTAGCCGACCACCGTGGCCTTGCCCGTGGTGCCGCTCGATGCGTGGATGCGCACCACCTGCTCGCGCGGCACGGCGAACAGGCCGAACGGGTAATTATCGCGCAAGACTTTTTTGTCGGTGAACGGGAATTTGGCCAGGTCGGCCAGGGACTTCAGGTCGTCCGGATGCACGCCCGCTGCGTCAAAAGCGGCGCGGTAATGGGGCACGTTGTCATACGCGTGCTTGAGCGTCCATTTCATGCGTTCGAGCTGCAGCGCCTGCAGTTCATCCTTGCTGGCGCGCTCGATCGGCTCGAGGTCATTCGGGGCGGGAATTCGTTGGACCATCATTGTCTCCTAATCGGTTCTTTTACTATGTAATGCTGCAACGGCAGTTCAAGCCTGCTCTTGTACCTTCAATCAATAATGACTTCGCCCGCCACGCGGATCGACTTGCCGCGGAAGAGCGCGATGGCGCGCCCATCCTGGTTGCTGACCTTGACGTCATAGACGCCGCTCTTGCCGGCCAGCGCCTGCTCGACGGCGTGCGCCGTCAGCACGTCGCCCTCGCGGCCCGGCGCCAGGTAATCGATGGTGCAGCCGGCGCCCACGGTGTTCATGTTGTAGCTGTTGCAGGCAAAGGCGAAGGCGCTGTCGGCCAGGGCGAAGATAAAGCCGCCATGGCAGGTCTGATGGCCGTTGAGCATGTCGGCGCGCACCGTCATCGTCATGCGCGCATGGCCGGGGCCCACGTCGGCCAGGGCGATGCCCATGGCGGCGGTGGCGTTATCGCGCGACAACATGGAGGCGGCGGCCGCTTCAGCCAAGGCCTGGGCGGCGTGAAATTGGTCTTCCTTATGCATGAAACGGTACTCCATTGGCGAGTTTGCGGCGCAGCAGCGGCGAGACCCGGTAGCGGTCCTCGCCATAGCCTTGCGCCAGGTGGTGCAGCACGGTCACGATCTGTTGAACGCCCACCGCATCGGCCCAGGCCAGCGGTCCGCGCGGGTAATTGACGCCCTTCTGCATGGCGATATCGACGGCGTCCGCCGTGCACACGCCCTGGTTGACGGCGTCGGCCGCCTCGTTGGCCAGCATGGCGACGGTGCGCATGACGGCCAGGCCAGGCACGTCGTCCAGACGCGTGACGATGAAACCGGCCGCCTGGAACAGGCCGACGACGGCCGCGTAGGCGTCGTCGCTGCACTGGTCGGCACGGGCCACGGCGATGCGCTTTGCACTGGCGTAATCGAGCGCCAGGTCGAACAGCACCGTGTCCGGATGCTGGTTGTCGTGCGCGCGCTGGGTGGCGCTGCGCCCATCGGTCAGATAGATCGCGGCGCCATGGCAATGCAGGGCGGGCGCTTCGTCATGCACCTGGCCTTCCTGCGTCACGCGGCGGCTGACGGTGACGCCCGCCTGCTCCAGCCGCTGCACCAGGCTGCGGATGATGCCGCTGTGGCCACGGCCATCGCCGCCGATGGCGGCCGACAGGGCGACGAATTCCGGGGTCGCTTGCACGCCTTCCGCCTGCGCGACAGGGGCGCTGGCGCCTTCGCCATAAAGGTAGAAGCCGCGGCCCGATTTGCGGCCGAGGAAACCGGCGTTGACCATCTCCTGCTGCAGCACGGACGGCGTGAAGCGCGGGTCGTTGAAGTAGGCGCCGAACACGGATTGCGTGACGGAGAAATTCACGTCATGGCCGATCAGGTCCATCAATTCGAATGGGCCCATGCGGAAACCGCCCGCTTCGCGCAGCACGGCATCGATGGTGGCGGGGTCGCCCGCCTGCTCGTTCAACAGGCGCCAGCCTTCCGCATAGAACGGACGGGCGACGCGGTTGACGATGAAGCCGGGTGTCGATTTCGCATGCACGGGGTTCTTGCCCCAGGCGATCGACGTATCGTAGACGGTGGCGGCGACCTGCTCGCTGGTGGCCAGGCCACTGATCACTTCCACCAGCGCCATCAGGGGCACGGGATTAAAGAAGTGCATGCCGACCAGGCGTTGCGGCCGGCGCAGCTTGGCGGCAATGGCCGTGACGGAGATCGACGAGGTATTCGTCGCCAGGATGCAGTCGTCGCTGACTAACGCTTCGAGTTCGGCGAACAGGCCGCGCTTGACGTCGAGGTTTTCCACGATGGCTTCCACCACCAGGACAGCATCGCTCACATCAGCCAGGCTGCCGGCCGCCTGCAGGCGCGCCGTGGCGGCGGCCGCTTCGTCAACGCTCATGCGGCCCTTTTCGGCCAGCTTCGCATACATCTTGCCGATATCAAGCAAAGCCTTGCTCACCGCTTCCGCGCGCGTGTCGTACAGCTTGACGCGGTAGCCGGCGGCAGCGGCCACCTGCGCGATGCCGGCGCCCATGGCGCCGCTGCCGATAACGGCGACGATACTGTTGTTGTCCAAAGCTGCCATATCAGTGTCCCTTGAATTGCGGTGCGCGCTTTTCCATGAAGGCGGCGACGCCTTCGCGGTAATCGTCGCTGTTACCGAGATCGCTCATCATGCGCGCTTCCAGCGCCAGCTGCTGCGGCAGGGTATTGGCGCCACTGAGAGCCAGCGCCTGCTTGGTATACGCCAGGCCCTTGGTCGGCGCCGTGGAAAAGTGCACGGCCAGCTTGCGCGTTTCCTGCGCCAGTTCGGCGTCATCCACGCATTTCCAGATCAAACCCCAGTCCTCGGCCTTTTCCGCCGTCAGTTTTTCGCCGAGCATGGCCAGGCCCATGGCGCGCGCCGAACCGATCAGCCGTGGCAGGAAGAAGGTGCCGCCCGTGTCCGGGATCAGGCCCAGCTTGCAGAACACTTCGACGAAACTGGCCGACTTGCCGGCGATGACGATGTCGCAGGCCAGCGCCAGGTTGGCGCCCGCGCCGGCGGCCACGCCGTTGACGGCGCAGATCACGGGCATAGGCAAGGCTTTCAAGGCCAGCACCAGCGGCGCATAGTTCTTTTCCACCGATTCGCCCAGGTCCACGCCCTTCGAGCCCGGCTCCACGGCGCGGTCGGACAGATCCTGGCCGGCGCAAAAGCCGCGCCCCGCGCCCGTCAGCACGAAGACGCGCACGGTGCTGTCGGCGTTCACTTGCGCAATCGCGTCACGCACTTCCTCGTGCATGGCCTGGGTAAAGCTATTGAGCTTGTCGGGACGGTTCAGGGTGAGCGTGGCGATGCCCTGCTCGATGGTGAAGAGGATGTTTTGGTAGGTCATGGCGTGTCTCGTATACGTTTATTTTTAACCCGGGGACAAGTAAGGTCGGTTCCTGCGGAATCGTCATTCGCCCCACTGGGCCGAATTACCCTTAAGGTCCGACCCCAGATGTTGTTTGGGGTTTGCGACTATTCAGCTTGGTCGAAATCGACCACCACCTTGTCGGTCAATGGAAAACTCTGGCAGCTGAGGACGAAGCCGCGCGCCACTTCGTAGTCTTCCAGCGCGTAGTTGACGTCCATCTCGACCTTGCCGTCGAGGATCTTGCAGCGGCAGGTCGAGCATACGCCGCCCTTGCACGAGTAGCGCATGTCAAGCCCATGGCGCAGGCCCGCGTCGAGGATGGATTCCTTGTCCTTGTCCATCGTGAAGGTGGTGTGGTTGCCATCCATGACGACGGTCACTTCCGTTTCCTGCACGGTATCCGCGGCCAGCTGGGCGCGCGGCTTGTGGGCGTTTTTCGGGATGCTGGCGGCGAACAGTTCGATCTTGATGTTCTGCTTGGGCATGCCGGCCGCCTGCAGGGCAGCGGACACGCCGAGCATCATGTCTTCCGGGCCGCAAATAAACGCGTTGTCGTAGTCTTCGACCTTGATCCAGTGCTGCAGGAACTGCTCGCATTTTTCCTGCGTGATGCGGCCGTTGAACAGTTCGATGTCCTGCTGTTCGCGGCTCATCACGTAGACGAGGTTCAAACGCTCCAGGTACACATCCTTCAAGTCCGTCAATTCTTCCTTGAAGATGACGGAGGACGAGGCGCGGTTGCCGTAGAACAGGGTGAAGCGGCTCAATGGTTCCGTCAGCAGGGTCGTCTTGATGATGGAGAGGATGGGCGTGATGCCGCTGCCGGCCGCAAACGCCAGGTAGTGCTTGCGGTTGACGCAGTCGAGCGGCACGTTGAAGTGGCCCATGGGCGGCATCACGTCGATGGTGGCGCCGGCTTTCAGGGTGTCGTTCGCCCAGGTGGAAAAGGCGCCGCCTGGCGTGCGCTTGATGGCCACGCGCAGCGTGCCGTCCTGCACCGCCGAACAGATGGAATACGAGCGGCGCACGTCTTCCGCATTGATATGGGCGCGCAGGGTCAGGTGCTGGCCCTGCTGGAAGCGGAACTGCTGCTGCAGCTCGGCGGGCACATCGAACGTGACGGCGATGGTGTCGCGCGTTTCGTTGCGCACGTTCGCTACGCACAGCGGATAAAATTTACTCATGCTTCATCTCCAGTTTCTTCGGAACGTGTGCCTGATTTTTTTAGTGGCACTTGAAGTAGTCAAACGGTTCACGGCAAGCCAGGCATTTGTACAGGGCCTTGCACGGCGTGGAGCCGAACTGGCTGGTCAGCTGCGTATGCGTGGAACCGCAGTTCGGGCAGATCACCTCCAGCTTGGGACCAGCCTGGCGCTTGACTCCACCACGCAAGCCGCTGATATCGATCACCTGCTGCTGCGGCGGGGCGATGCCATAGCCTTTCAGCTTGGCCTTGCCCGCCTCGCTCATCCAGTCCGTGGTCCACGCGGGCGCCAGCTGGTTCACCAGGGTCACCCTGGCCACGCCATGGCTGCGCAAGGCATCGGTGACGGCGTCGGCGATCACCTGCATCGCCGGGCAGCCCGAATATGTGGGCGTGATCGTCACGATGCACGCATCGCCATCCGTGACTTCGACGGCGCGCACGATGCCCAGGTCCACCACCGAGATGACGGGGATTTCCGGGTCCGGCACGTCACCCAGCCAGGCCCAGACCTGGGCCGCGTCCAGTGATGCGCCGGCGGCGTGCATTACCACTCCGCCCCGGGATAGGCGCGCTGCAGGAACTGCATCTCGGCCAGGATAAAACCCAGGTGCTCCGTGTGCGTGCCCTGCTTGCCGCCCTTTTGCATCCACGCGTCGGGCGCCGGCATGACAAGCGTCGCTTCGGCGAAGATCTCGGCCACGTGCTCGAGGAACGCGCGGCGCAGCACGTCCGATGGCGGCGCGATGCCGGCGGCGACCATGGCCTGGTCGACGGCGTCGTACTTGAACATCTCGCCCGTGTACATCCACAGCTTGTCGGCGGCCGCCTGCGTTTTTGCATGGCTGTCCGCCGTGCCGTCGCCGAGGCGCACGATCAGGTCGCCGCTGCGGCGCAGGTGATACGTCACTTCCTTGATCGACTTCTGCGCCACCTCGACGATGCGCGCGTCCGTCGATTTCGTCAGTTCCAGCAGCTGGAAATAGTGCCAGCTGTCGAAGAAGAACTGGCGCATCAGGGTGTCGGCGTAATTGCCGTTCGGCTGTTCGACCAGCAGGCAGTTCTTGAAATCGTGGGCGTCGCGCAAGAAGGCGATGTCGTCCTCGTCGCGGCCCGCGTTTTCCAGTTCGGCCGCATAGCTGAACCACAAACGCGTCTGGCCCAGCAAGTCCAACGACACGTTGGTCAGCGCCATGTCTTCTTCCAGCGCCGGGCCCTTGCCGCACAGCTGCGACAGCTGCTGGCTGAGGATCAGGGCATTGTCGCCCAGGCGCAGGAGGTAATTGACCTTGTCATCCATTGCAGGCGCTCCCATCACAGGTTCTTGACTTCTTCCGGCATCGGGAAGAAGGTGGGATGGCGGTACACCTTGCTGTTCGACGGTTCGAACAGGGCGCCCTTGTCGCCGGGGCTGCTGGCGACGATATCGGCCGCGCGCACCACCCAGATGCTCACGCCTTCATTGCGGCGCGTGTAGACGTCGCGCGCATGGTTGACCGCCATGGTGGCGTCGGAAGCGTGCAGGCTGCCCACATGCTTGTGCGCCAGGCCGTGCTGGCTGCGGATGAAAACTTCCCACAAAGGCCATTCTTTGCTCATGTTGCTATCCCCTATCTGTCTTATGTAATTACGCTGCCGCTTTGTTGGCGGCTTGCTTGTCGGCATAGGCGACCAAGGCATCGCGGAACCATGCACCGTCTTCATACGCTTTCACGCGCGTTTGCAAACGCTCGCGGTTGCACGGGCCATTGCCCTTCAAGACATTGTTGAACTCGGACCAGTCGATCTCGCCGAATTCGTAATGGCCCGTCTCCGCATTGAACTTCAGGTCCGGATCGGGCACGGTCAGGCCCAGGTATTCGATTTGCGGCACGGTCTGGTCGACCATGCGCTGGCGCAATTCGTCGTTCGAGAACAGCTTGATGCGCCATTGCGCCGACTGGGCGCTGTTGACGGAGGCGGCGTCGGACGGGCCGAACATCATCAACGATGGCCACCACCAGCGGTTCAAGGCATCTTGCGCCATGGCTTTCTGTTCGGGCGTGCCCTTGCACAGCGACATCATGATGTCGTAGCCCTGGCGCGCATGGAACGATTCTTCCTTGCAGACGCGGATCATGGCGCGCGCATACGGACCGTAGGAGCAGCGGCACAAGGGAATCTGGTTGATGATGGCGGAGCCGTCGACCAGCCAGCCGATGGCGCCCATGTCGGCCCACGACAGGGTGGGATAGTTAAAGATGCTGGAATATTTGGCTTTGCCCGAGTGCAAGGCGGCCAGCAAATCGTCGCGCGAGACGCCCAGGGTTTCCGCGGCGCTGTACAGGTACAGACCGTGGCCCGCTTCGTCCTGGATCTTCGCCAGCAGGATCGATTTGCGTTTCAGGGTCGGCGCGCGCGTAACCCAGTTACCTTCGGGCAATTGGCCGACGATTTCCGAGTGCGCGTGCTGCGAAATCTGGCGGATCAGGGTCTTGCGGTAGGCGTCCGGCATCCAGTCCTTGGCCTCGATCTTGATGCCTTCGTCGATGCGCGCCTGGAAAGCGCGCTCTTCCTGGCCCATGTCGTCGATGGAGCGGACGTTCTTGAGGCCGGTTTCAACCATTTGTGCGTACATGATGTGTCTCCCATGTCTTTGATTTTGCGCAGCCGCGCGGTGCGATGAACAGATAATACGATACAAAAAACGATTTGCATACACTTGATATGAATCATTTTAAAAAATCGTATCTTATGCCGCTTTTTTGTGCGTATGATATTGCTTATGAGAAAACACCATGGGGCGCTACCCGCGCTTCCGGCAAATTATTGCCGCGCTACCCGCGCAGCCAAGTAAACTGCTGCTTTTATTGAACCGACCGCAACACGGCCAGACCGGAACCACATGAAGAACACCCGCTGCACGGCATGGATAGCCGATTTCCTGGAAAGCGACCCACCGCGCTCGAAGTCTCTGGTGATGACCATCTTCGGCGACGCCATCGTGCCGCGCGGCGGCGCCATCTGGCTGGGCAGCCTGATCGAACTGCTGGCGCCATTCGGCGTCAATGACCGGCTATTGCGCACCAGCGTGTTCCGCCTGGCGCAGGAAGGCTGGCTCAGCTCGCAGCGCGACGGCCGCCGCAGCGCCTATGCGATACGCCCGGAGGCGCTGGCCCGCTTCGAACGCGCCTACCGCCGCATCTATGCGCCGCTGGTCGTGCATTGGGATGGCAGCTGGACTCTGGTGATCGGGCCGGCCGGCAGCATCGGCGCCGCCGAACGGGGCGCGCTGCGCAAGGAATTATTGTGGGCGGGCTATGGCTTGATCTCGCCCGGCATCTTTGGCCACCCGGCCAGCAATGCGGAGGCGCTGGAAGATATTCTCGTGCGCAACGAGGTGCAGGGCAAGCTGTATGTCTGCCACACAACAGAGTTGCCCGGTGTCAGCACGCGTCCCCTGCGCGACATGGTGGGCGACTGCTGGGACTTGTCGGAAGTGATGGCCGGCTACGAAAAATTCATCGCCAGCTTCCAGCCGCTGCTGACCCTGCTGCAGGAAGAACCCGTGTTCGATGCCGAGCAGGCCTTCGTCATCCGCTCGCTGCTGACGCACGCCTACCGCCGCGTGCAGTTGCACGACCCGCAACTGCCCGTCGAACTGCTGCCCGAACCGTGGCCCGGCACGCAAGCCTATGCGCTGGCGCGCGACCTGTACCGCATCACGTACGCTCCTGCAGAGGAACACATCCTGGCCACCCTGCGTCGCGAGGATGAGCACGCGCCGGACGTGGAGCCGTGGTTTTACGAACGCTTCGGCGGACTGAACACCTGATAAAACGTCCATGGCGGTGTTGCAGGGCCTGGGCGTACGTTCGTACTGCCTGCGGCCCTGCGCCTTGCCCTGGCCATTTTTCAGGTGTTCAGGAATAAGAACACCTATCAAAACCTACTGCGCGTCGGTATTTGCGGCCTGCGATGCTCACTGTACCTTCGTACAGTTGCGCTTCTCAACCACAACTCCCTTCCGCTCGCTACGGTTTTGTTAGGTGTTGTAAGTCACCGCCTGCTCACTGTTTTGCCACCACCTGCTTGGCCCCCGCCAACAAATCCTGCCCCAGCTTTTCCAGCGCATTGGCCTGCACCAGCATGGTGTCGAGGATGGCCACATTGAAGGTGAATTCGGCCGGCGTCGTGTAGCCAGGGAAACGTATGATGCGCAGCAATTCCTGCAAGGTCGTACCCTTGCCCAGGTGCGCCAGCGCGTCGCTGAGGGCGCTGATTTTCTTTTCCAGTTCGCGTATGTGTTTACCGTTGTCGTCCATGATGATCTCCCCATATCGGAGCTTCCACGTTAGCAAAGCATGTCCGTCATCGTTTGCGCCAGCACAAAGGCCACCGCAAAACAGGTATCATCGCGCCATTGCACACGATGCAAAACCCATACGTTTTTATCAGGAACACTCATGACCATTAAAATCAGCCAGCAATTCGACGCCGGCGCGATCGAGGTGCTGCGCGCCGACGATGCCCACTCCATCGAGCTGAACATCCGCAAGGATTCCCACGCCGACATCACGCAGTGGTTTTACTTCCGCCTGCAAGGCGCGCAAGGCGAGGCGTGCACGATCCGCTTCATGAACGCAGGCAAGTCGGCCTACCCGGACGGCTGGAAAGATTACCAGGCCGTGGCCAGCTACGACCGCGAAACCTGGTTCCGCGTACCCACCAGCTTTGACGGCACGGTGATGACCATCGAACACACGCCCGAGGAAGAAAGCGTCTACTACGCCTATTTCGAGCCGTACCCATGGGACCGCCACCTGGCCCTGATCGACAGCGCGCAAGCGTCGCCGCTGGTGCGCTTGATCGACCTGGGCAGCACGGTGGAAGGCCGCGACATGAATCTGCTGGTCGTCGGCGACGCCGATGCCGAGAAAAAAGTCTGGGTCATCGCGCGCCAGCATCCGGGCGAGACGATGGCCGAATGGTTTGTCGAAGGCATGCTCGAAGCCTTGCTGGACCAGGCCAATCCGTTTGCCCGCCAGTGCCTGCAGGACGCCGTCTTCTACGTGGTGCCGAACATGAACCCGGACGGTTCCGTGCATGGCAACCTGCGCACCAACGCGGCCGGCGCCAACCTGAACCGCGAGTGGATGACGCCGACCATGGAGCGCAGCCCGGAAGTGTTCCTGGTGAAACAGAAAATGCATGAAATCGGTTGCGACCTGTTCCTCGACGTGCATGGCGACGAAGGCTTGCCCTACGTCTTCGTGGCCGGCAGCGATGCGCTGGAAAACTTTACGCCAGCCCAGAAGGCGGAACAAGACCGCTTCATCGCCGACTTCAAGGTGGCCAGCCCCGACTTCCAGGATGAGCACGGCTACGAAGACGGTCCGTTCACGCCGGAAGTGCTGACCATGGGTTCGCCCCACATCACGCACGCCTTCGGCTGCCTGTCGCTGACCCTGGAACTGCCGTTCAAGGACAACGCCAACGATCCCGACCCGCAAACGGGCTGGAGCGGCGCCCGCAGCGCTGCCCTGGGCGCGGCCGTGCTGCAGCCTATCCTGTCCACCTTGCGCGCCTGAGCGCCTGGGCCGAAGCGGCCCGCTTGATCCCATGCCCCGCTCGCCGGGGCATTTTTTTTGACCGCACGACAAGCGTTGCTGGCCGAGCAGATTTTTTTCCTAACATCTTGCCTGCCAGAAATTATCGTCCTACACTAAGCAACAGAATCGGGCCACGCCACGCTGCGCTGCCCCGCAAGAATATCTCGCCGGGCGGGTCGCCATGACTTCCCGGCCAGCAGCAATACGCATCCACGGCCCTGTCCCTGCCGAATTAGCTTTCTGTAACGCAAACTGACCGCATCAGCATCGTCTTGAATGGACACCGCCTGTCCGCGGGACGATTCCCAGCGCACGCTTTCCGCTTTTCGCCGAGGATGAATGATCTATGTCTAAGCTTAAAATCAGTACCCGTTTGACCTTCAGTTTCGGCCTGATCATTGTCCTGCTTGCCATGGTGGCATTTGTTTCCGTCAGCCGCATCCGCAACATCAATGCATCGACGGAAAAAATTCTCAACGACCGCTATGTCAAGGTCATGTTGTCGAATACGATACAGTCCGAGGTCAATATCCAGGCCCGCCTGCTGAGCATCGCCATCATCGGCGCCAACGATGCCGACGAAGTCAGCAGTTCTGTGGCCAAGATTCAGGCCTCGATCAAAAAGAACCTGGAACTGCTGGCGCGCCTGAAAACCATGGTCAATACGCCCAAGGGCCAGGAACTGCTCCAGGCCGTGATGACCAGCCGCGAAAGCTATGCCAGGACGCGCGATGCGAACATCAAGCTACTACAAGAAGGCAAATCGGAAACGGCGGGCATCTTCCTGTTGACGCAGCTGCGCTATCCCCAAGAAAAATTCTTGACTGCACTGGCGGCCATGACCGGCTTCCAGGAATCGCTGATGGAAAGCGAAGGCAAGCAAGCCGCGGCCGATGGGCGCATGGCCATCATCCTGACCTTGTCCCTGTCCATCGCGGCGACGGCCATTGCCATCGCGCTGGCCGTCCTGATCAGCCGCTCCATCAGCCGGCCCATCGCCGAAGCCGTCACAGTGGCGCAACGGGTGGCGGCCGGCGACCTGTCGGGCACCATCGACGCGCGCGGCACCGATGAAACGGGCCAGCTGCTGCGCGCCCTGAAAGACATGAACGACAATCTGCAAGGCATCGTGGCGCGCGTGCGCCATGGCACGGACGCTATCGCCCACGGCTCGCGCGAAATCGCCTCCGGCAATATGGACCTGTCTTCGCGCACGGAACAGCAAGCCAGCTCACTGGAAGAAACGGCATCGTCGATGGAAGAACTGACGTCGACCGTCAAGCAGAATGGCGAAAACGCGCGCCAGGCCAACCAGATGGCGCAATCGGCCTCCAGCGTGGCCAGCAAGGGCGGCCAGGTGGTGGCGGAAGTGATCACGACCATGGACTCCATCAATGCCTCGTCGAAGAAAATCGTCGACATCATCGGCGTCATCGACGGCATTGCCTTCCAGACCAATATCCTGGCCCTGAATGCGGCCGTGGAAGCGGCCAGGGCGGGCGAACAGGGACGGGGCTTTGCCGTGGTGGCCACGGAAGTGCGCAACCTGGCCCACCGCTCCGCCTCCGCCGCCAAGGAAATCAAGATCCTCATCGACGATTCCGTGCACCAGGTCAATCTCGGCAGCAATCTGGTGAACCAGGCGGGCAGCACCATGGAAGAGATCGTCAGCAGCGTGCGACGCGTTACGGACATCATGGCCGAGATCACGTCCGCCAGCAACGAGCAGGAAGCAGGGATCGAACAGATCAACCAGGCCATCACGGAAATGGATGCCGTGACCCAGCAAAATGCCGCGCTCGTGGAAGAAGCAGCCGCCGCGTCCGAAGCGCTGCAGGAGCAAGCGGGCATCCTGGCCGAGGCCGTCAGCGTGTTCAAGCTCGACGGCACGCAGGCGCTGCCAGCCGCCGCGCCAGCAGCGCGGCCGGCGCCAAAGCCAGCGCCACAGGCCGCAGCCGCCAGGGCGGTCCCGCCCCGTCTCGTCGCCAACGCTCCCGCCAGCCGCAAGAGCGCCGCGCCCGCCATGGCGGCGGAAGGCGAGTGGGAACAATACTGACCTCACCGGGCAGCAGCCAGCCGCCCGTGCCGCCGTCCAGCGCGGCGGGAGCGGCGCGCCGCCATGGCGCAGCGCAGCATCGCTAATCGTTGCCACGCCGGCCATTGCTGCCTATACTGGGCGCAGCATTGTTCGTCCCTTCCCTTGCCGATAAGCTCCTACCTATGACCATCAAAGACCAGCCACGCGCTGCGGCGCGATTTTCACCGACCCGATTTGCACACGTGTGCATATTCTTGTTTGCTGGCTTGTACGGCATGCCAGGCACGGCGGCCGAACTCAGCCCCGCCGCACAGCTGGGGCGGCGCATCTTCCACGATGCCAGCCTGTCCGCCTCGGGCAAGCAGTCGTGTGCCAGTTGCCATGACCCGGCCCACGCTTACGCACCCGGCAACCAGCTGGCCGTGCAACTGGGGGGCGCCGATGGCCAGGCGCACGGTTACCGCGCCACGCCATCGCTGCGCTACCTGGAACACAATCCGCCCTTCCGCTTGGATGAGGAAGGCGCGCCCAACGGCGGCATCAACTGGGACGGCCGCGCCGCCAGCCTGGCGGAACAGGCGGAACGGCCTTTCCTGGCAGCGCACGAAATGGCCAATGCCAGCACGGATGAAGTGGTGGAACGGCTGCGCAATGGCAGTTACGCGCAAGCATTTCGGCACGTCTTTGGCGCCGCCATCTTTACGCAACCGCAACAGGCATTCCGCCGCATCACGTATGCCTTGCAGCAATTCCAGCAGGAAGAGCCGGACTTCCACCGCTACGATTCCAAATATGACCTCTACCTGGCCAACAAGGTTCCGCTGGAGCTGGCGGAATTGCGTGGCCTGGCCCTGTTCAACGATGAACGCAAGGGCAATTGCGCCGCTTGCCACCCCAGCGTGCGGGGCGAACATGGCGCGCCGCCCTTGTTTACAGACTTCAGTTTCGACAATCTGGGCGTGCCGCGCAATACGCGCATTCCCGCCACGGCCGACCCCGCGTATTTCGACCTGGGCTTGTGCGGCCCGGACCGCACGGACCTGGCAACAAAAACCGAGCTATGCGGCGCCTTCAAGGTGCCCAGCCTGCGCAATGTGGCCACGCGCCAGGTGTTTTTCCATAACGGCGTGTTCGACAACCTGACGGATGCCCTGCGTTTCTACGTGCGGCGCGATACGCATCCGCAAGAATGGTATCCGCGCGACAAGCGGGGAAAAGTGCAGAAATTCAATGACGTACCGGCCAGGTACCGCGCCAACGTCAACGTCAGCGAAGCGCCGTTCGACCGCAGGCGCGGCATGGCGCCCGCACTGACGGCGGGCGAGATCGAGGATATGGTGAAGTTTTTAGCCACCTTGACGGATGGCTATCAAGTCCTGCAGTAAGACATGGGGGGTTCCAGCGCCGGAACGCCCCCTGGCAACTAGCCGCGCGCCACCTTGCGCAGGGCATTGACCAGCCGGTCCAGATGCGACTCGGGCGTAAAGATGCCCGGCGTGACGCGCACGCACGCGCCGCTGGCCAGACCGTCGCGCGGCACGGCAAAGATGCCGTGTTCCTGCACCAGCTTTTTCGACAGGGCATAACTGTCTGCCGCGCTGCTCCTGCCTTTTAAGCGGAACGAAGCGATGGCACTCGTCAGGCGCGGGTCGCTCGATGCCAGCACCTCGATGCCGTCGATGCCGCGCGCCGCCTCCACCCAGCGGTTGCGCAGCAATCGCAGCCGCGCCTGCTTGTTGGCCACGCCGATCTGCGCATGCAAGTCCAGCGCCGCCGGCAAGCTCAGGTAGGCGGCGAAATTGAGCGTGCCCGTGTGCACGCGGGTGCGGATATCGTCGCCCGCCTTTTCTCCCAGGTAGGGGTCGATATCGGCCACCCGGCCCCGCTTGATGTAGGCGGCCCCCACGCCGACGGGCGCGCCTATCCATTTGTGCAGGTTGATACCGGCAAAGTCCGCCTGCAGGTCGGGGATCGTCATGTCCAGCTGGCCAAAGCCGTGCGCCGTGTCGACGATCACATCGATGCCGCGCGCGCGCGCCAGGCGGCTGATCTCGGCCACGGGCAAGACCATGCCGTTACGGTGATTGACATGCGTGAGCAGCATCAATTTCAGCTTCGGCTGACGTTCCATGGCGGCAACATAGGCAGCAACAACATTGTCATACGTAAATGGTTCCGGGATCGCAATGGACACCACCTGGGTGCCGCGCCGCTGCTGCAGCCAGCGCGTGACGGTGATCATATTGTCGTAATCGATGTCCGCGTACAGCACCGCATCACCCGGCTGCAAGCGGTTGTAGCCGGCGATCAGGACTTGCAGCGCTTCCGTGGCGCCCCGTGTCAGCACGATTTCATCGACACCCACGCCGAGCGCCCTGGCCGCCGCCGCGCGGGCCGCCTCGAAGTCGGCGGGAAAACGCATGCGCGCATACCAGGCGTTGTCGCGGTTGACCATGGCCAGTTGCTGCTCGTAATGACGCAGCACGGGCCTGGCCATCGAGCCCCAGTAGGCGTTGTCGAGTTGCACGATAGCATCGGTGGTGTCGTACTGCGCGGCCACGGCTTGCCAGTAAGCCTGGTTGCTGGCCAGCGCTTCCGGCGTGGTGCCGGCCGGTACTGCTGGCAATGGCGGCAAGGCAGGAGGCAAGGCGGCGGACGCCGCCGCAGCCGATCCTGCGCCCGCCGTCAAGGGCAGCGCCGCCGCCAGCGAACCGGCGCGCAACAAGGCGCGGCGTTGTGGATTCATATTCACATTACCCCCTTAGAACGTCACTTTGTACTCGACGTACAGCTTGCGCCCGTCCGTGTCGTACGGCGCATTGCGCGAATAGATCAGACCGCGGCTGGCCTGGAAGGTTGCCTCATCGGGATATTTGTCCATTACGTTGTCGATACCCACGCGCACGGATTGCTTGTCGCTGATCTTGTAGCTGGCCGCCAGGTCGAGAAATTGCATGGCGCCAAAGCGCTGGAAGATATCGCCCGTGGCGTTGCCGGAATTGTCCGTCCACGCGCCGTAATAGCGTACGCGTGCCAGGGCACTCCAGTTGCCCAGGTCATAGTTGCCGCTGATGGTGGCTTTCTGGCGCGGCAGGCGCTCTTCGAACACCTGGCGCTGGGCTGCATTGGTCACCAGGCTGGACTTGCCGCCGTCGACCTTGGTGGTGTTGTAGTTGTAGGCCAGGGTCAGGTTCAGCTTGCCGTCGCCGATACGGCTCAGGTGGCTGGCCACGATATCGATGCCGCGCGTGGTGGTGTCGAAGTCGTTCGTGAAATAGCTGACGGAGGTGTAGCGCAGCGGGTTGGCCACGCCAGCGGGCACGGCAAACGCGGCGGACGTGCTGAAGCGGTCGCTGACCTTGATGTCATACACGTCGACGGAACCGGAAAAACCGGCCGGCGTCTTCCAGGTAAAACCCAGCGACAGGTTCTTCGATTTCTCCGGCTTCAGCGCCTGCGCACCGAGCAGGATGGCCAGCGGGTCGCTATTGGCCAGGCGGCCACTGGTAAACAACAGCAGGGTCTTGGTGTCGAGGCCCTGGTTGGTGCTGTTGGTGTTCGACTGGCCCGGCGTTGGCGCGCGGAAACCCGTCGAGTAGGAACCACGCAGGGCCAGACCTTCGCTCAAGGCGTAGCGGGCCGACAGCTTGCCGTTGACGGTGCTGCCGAATTCCGAGAAATGTTCGTAGCGGGCCGCGCCGCCCAGGCTCAGGGCCTTGCTGACGGGCACTTCCACGTCCAGGTAGGCCGCATAGCTGTCCTGGCCCCAGCTGCCCGACTGGCGGCCGCTGAAACCGGGTGCGCCGTTGGCATTCGCATCCAGGCCGATGGCCGCGCCCGGCCCTACCGTCCAGGACGCTACATCGCCCGCCTTCACGCCGTACGTTTCATTGCGCGCTTCCGCGCCAAACGCGATATTGACGGGTTGCGGCAACGATGCCATGGGCAGTTCATAGTTGAAGTTGGCGTTGAGAATCTTTTCCGCCTGCGATAACTGGCCCAGGTAGAACGACGTCGGGCTGGCCGGCCCCATCGAGGCGTTGATGGAATTGGCCAGCTTGTAATCGATGCGGTTGCGGCCATAGGAAGCGCTCACATCCCAGCCCAAGCGGTCGTTGAAGTGACCGCGCACACCGGCCACCAGCTGCACATCATCCTGCTCGTTCGAATAGCTGGGGCTGAAACCGAGCGGATATACACTGCGCAAGTCCCAGCCGGGGAACAGGCTGCTGGTCTTATACGCGCCCGTGCTGGTATCGGGATTTCTCCAATTAAAATCCGAGGTACCGTCGCTGCGGCTGAACAGGCCGAAACCGTACAGTTCCGCCGTGTCGGACAGGGCCATGCCGGCATTGAAGCCGAGGCGCTTGCTGTCGAGTTCAGGCTGGCCCCAGCGCTGCACGGGGTTGGGCACCTTCAGTTCCGGATGCGCTTGCTGGAAAGCAATGGCGTCGGCCCGCTGGCGCGTGCGCGAAGTGGGGTCGGACTTGGCCAGGGCGCCAAAAATCGTCGCCTTGCCCGTCTCGCCAAAGGCAAAGCCCGTCTTCAGGTTGAGCTCATTGCCCTTGCCGTCGCCTTCCGAGTATTGCGAATGGTGCACGGAGATTTCCGTGCCGACCGTGTCTTCGAGAATGATGTTGATCACACCCGCGATCGCGTCGGAGCCGTACTGGGCCGAAGCGCCGTCGCGCAGCACCTCGATGCGCTTGATGGCGGACACGGGAATCTGCGCCAGGTCCGGCGCCTGCGCACCGCGCGCACCCAGCAGGGCGCTGCGGTGGAAACGCTTGCCATTGACCAGCACCAGGGTCTGGTCCGGCGACAGGCCGCGCAAGGTAGCCGGGCGCACGAAGACTTGCCCATCGGCCATCGGCAAGCGCTGCACCACATACGAGGGAACCAATTGCGCCAGGACATCATTCAAGTCCGACGATTCGACGGCGCCGATATCGCTGCGGTTGAATACATCGACGGGCGCCATGGTGTCGAACTGGGTTCGGTTGCTGCCGCGCGTGCCGGTGACGATCACGGCTTGCGGTGCATCAAGGGTATCGCTGGCAGCAACGGGCGCGGCGGGCGCATCGCCATGGGCATGCGCCTGGCTGGCGAAGACAGCGCTCATGGCGCACAACAGGGCCGCCGCGCGGGCGATGCGGGTACGGGAACAGGTCATGGGGAGGGTTCACTATGCAGGTTGGATCAACAACGACGCGTCACAGCAAGACTCGTATCTTGCATGAAATATCACGAAGTTCGGCTTACTTACATTAAAAGCATCTAAATTACGCAGATAACGTCAGATGGCGCCATCATACGAAGCGAATATTTCCGCCGTATGACGCGCTGATCACTATTGGAGGAGCGAGACCTGCACGCTGGCCGACACGCAGCACATGCACGTATTGCGCCGGCCGCCGGCATCATTCATCCAGCACGGCTTTTCTCGCCAGGCAGCCATGTTTTGATTCGAGCGTAAGAAAAACATGGCGCCGGCAATGAAAGGGCAAATGGGGGACCATCGATACAATTCGATAGATTTCCTACAATCAACACTCCCTATAATGCGGCGGCGCAACGACACGCATTCTTGTCGCTATATTAGGTTGTAAAGATGAAGAAACAGAGCATATTGTGCGCGATCGTCAGCTTGCTCGCCGCTTGCGGAGGCGGCGGAGGCGGTGGCGGGAATGGCAGCAGTCCGGATCCTAAACCGGTGGTTCCACCGACACCGGTGCTGGCATCCATCAATGCCGCTGATGCATTGAATAAATTCCTGGGAAGCGACCTGACCATCTCGAATCTGGCATCCAACGATGGCAGCCTGGGGACGGCGACCTTAATCGTGAGCCAGGAATCTGGACAGTCTGCGCCATTCATTACCAATGGAGTATCGCAACAAGCAACATCCGTCAAAGTCATTTCACTGCTACGTAGCAATGCCAGTGGCAAGCTGCAATACCGAAATAGTTGGAAATTGCATCTGGATACGAATATGCAACCCATCGGCATGGCGATCGGGTATGCCGATGCCGGCTACAAGGCATGCATGTCCGTCACAGGCCGTAATGTGTTGCCCACCCTCAGCAATTCATCCGGAACGTATTTTTCGGGTGTGCAAACGTCGACTTATGTCCAAGGCTTCAAATCGGGCAAATACGCGAATTACTGCGACCCAAGCGGCACGACGACCAGCAACGTGGAATGGTCGATTGCAGCAGGTTCGCCAAGTCCATATTTCTGCCTAACAATGCCTGATAGCCTGTACACGGCCAAAACGAGAATGTGCATTCCAGTCGATGCGGCTGGTACGCAGAACAATTCCGTGTGGATTCGACTCTTCAACCCGGATGGCAGTTCCGCTATCGATTACAAGAACACGGCCCTGAATAAGCCACTGGAACAGCCGGCCACCGCCGTCGATGCCAACAACTATTGGTATGGCGCCGTCTGGCGTCCTCAGGACGGCTATATCTACCAGCGCTACCAGGATACCAAATTTGCATCTGAGCAAGCATGCAGGGACCAGACGACGATCAACTGGAAAGCGACCTGGGACGCCTCGAATATTTCTTGGACATGCGTCAACGTCAAATCAACGTAAGAAGGTAATGCGGTACCACCCCAGCCAACCGGCAGCTATGCCGCAGGCTGGGGTGGTACCGGGCAGATTTAACCGCCGGCCACCACCATGCTCTCGATGAGGATGGAACCCGTCTCTTTGGTGCCGCGGCGCAGGGTGTCGGCGCCCACGGCGACGATGTGGCGCAGCATGTCCTTCATGTTGCCGGCAATCGTGATTTCTTCCACCGGATACTGGATCACGCCGTTTTCCACCCAGAAACCGGAGGCGCCGCGCGAATAGTCGCCCGTCACGTAATTGGTTCCTTGCCCCATCAGCTCCGTCACCAGCAAGCCCGTGCCCAGCTTTTTCAGCATGGCGCTGAAATCGTCGCTGGCGGCCGTCAGGCTCGAGGTCAGGTACAGATTGTGCGAGCCGCCCGCATTGCCCGTCGTCTGCATGCCCAGCTTGCGGGCCGTATAGGTCGACAGGAAATAGCCTTGCACCACGCCATCCTTGACGACGTCGCGGCTGACAGTCTTGACGCCTTCTTCGTCGAACGGCGCGGAACCGACGCCGCCGATCACGTGCGGGTCTTCGAAGATCTGCACGTGCGACGGCAGCACTTGCGTGCCCAGGGAATCGTTCAGGAAAGTGGATTTGCGGTACAGGGCGCCGCCCGAGGTCGCTTGCACATAGGTACCGAGCAAACCGGCCGCCAGCGGCGCCTCGAACAGCACGGGACAGGTGCGCGTGCCCAGCTTGCGCGCGTTCAGGCGCGACAGGGCGCGCTCGGCGGCGTAGCGGCCGATGGCTTCCGGGCTCGACATCTTGGCGGCGTCGCGCACGGACGAATACCAGTCGTCGCGCTGCATCTTGGCGCCCCTGCCGGCGATGGGCGCCACGGACAGCGTATGGCGTGAAAACGGGTAGCCGCCGATGAAGCCACGCGAATTGGCGGACACAAAGTGCGATTGCTGCACGTGCACGCTGGCGCCCTCGCTGTTCGTGATGCGCGGATCGACGGCAAACGCGGCCGCCTCGGCCCGCTGGGCCAGTGCGACGGCTTCCTCGGCGGAAATGAGCCACGGATAAAACAGCTGCAAATCGCGGGGAGACATTTCCAGCATGTCGGCGTCGGCCAGCCCCGCGCAATCGTCCTCGGCCGTGAAGCGGGCGATGTTGTAGGCGGCGTCCACCGTGGCGCGCAGGGCGGACGGCGAAAAGTCGGAGGTGCTGGCATTGCCGCGTTTCTTGCCGACAAACACGGTCACGCCCATGCCCTTGTCCTTGTTTTGCTCGATCGTCTCGATCTTGCCTTTTCGTACAGAAACGGACAGGCCGCCGCCTTCGCTGACCTCGACGGCAGCGTCGGTGCCGCCCGCTTCCCGCACAAAAGACAACACATCACGGGCCAGTTGCTGCAATTGCTCTTGACTATGGGTAAATACGGAGTCGTTCATGCGCTGTTTTCTTCGGAAAGCCGCTAAAAAGGTTATCATAGCAGTCGTTTACAGTTTACAGGTGCGGCCTACGCGGCCAATCCCGCCTTATCATGCCAAATCCAAACCGGGGAGCTTGCGGCTTCCAATCCACCGAATTCGAACAGGAATATGAACGTCCATCGAAATCGGAACTCAAGCGCCAGATGACCGTCCTGCAAAAGCTGGGCGAAGAACTCGTCAATGAGGCACGTGACCGCGTCAAGCGCGTCCCGATGCCGGAAGACGTGCGCGACGCCATTCTCGAATGCCAGCAAATCAAGGATCACGAAGGCCGCCGCCGCCAGCTGCAATACGTGGGCAAGAAAATGCGCACCCTGGATGAAGAAGAAGTTGCCGCCATCCAACGCACCATCGATAGCTGGAAAGGCTTGTCGAAAGCCGACACGGCCAATATGCACGCGATGGAACGCCGCCGCGACAAGCTGTTGACGGATGACAAGGCGCTGACCGTCTTGCTGTCGGAAAACCCGGAACTGGACGTGCAACACCTGCGCACCCTGATCCGCAATGCCCGCAAGGAGCAAGCCGAGAACAAGCCGCCGAAAGCCTACCGCGAAATCTTCCAGATCTTGAAAGAGATCGCCAAGAAGAACAACAGCGGCAAGAAAGATGCCGATGAAGATGGCGTCGAGCCAGAAGAAGACGAATAAGCAACTGGGTCTGACCCCGAAAGTAGCTAAAAACCGGGATCAGCCCGGTTTTTTTACGACATAGACAGGTGCCCCATGACCACGATAGAAGACGAATTGATTATCGGCCTCGTGTCGATCTCGGACCGCGCCAGCGGCGGCGTGTATGAAGACCTGGGCATCCCGGCCCTGGAAAGCTGGCTGTCCGCCGCCATCCGCACGCCGTTCCGCCTGGAAAAACGCCTGATCCCGGACGAGCGCTCGCAAATTGAAAACACCCTGATCGACATGGTCGACCTGAACCACTGCCATCTGATCCTGACGACGGGCGGCACGGGTCCCGCACGGCGCGACGTCACGCCGGACGCCACGCTCAGCGTGGGCACCAAGGAAATGCCCGGTTTCGGCGAACAGATGCGCCAGATCAGTCTGCAATTCGTGCCGACGGCGATCCTGTCGCGCCAGGTGGCCGTGATCCGCGAGACACCCGAGCGCGCTTGCCTGATCATGAACTTGCCGGGCCAGCCGAAAGCCATCAAGGAAACCCTGGAGGGCTTGAAGGATGTTGATGGAAATCAATTGGTGAACGGCATCTTTGCCGCCGTGCCGTATTGTATCGATCTCATCGGCGGTCCCTACATGGAAACCGACCCGGCCATCTGCAAGGCCTTCCGTCCCAAATCGGCGCTGCGTCCGGCGCAACCTTTACCTGAGGAAAATACATGAGCACCTTGCTGGAAACCATAGAACTCGACAGCGCACCGAACCCCACCGTTTCCATCATCTGGATGCACGGCCTGGGCGCCGACGGCAACGACTTCGTGCCCTTGGTCAAAGAGCTCGATTTGCGCGGCTGCCCCGCCATCCGCTTCATTTTCCCCAGCGCCGGCACCATGCCCGTCACCATCAACAACGGTTATGTGATGCGCGCCTGGTACGACATCCTCGTGAACGACCTCGTGCGCCGCGAAGATGAGGCCGGCTTGCGCGCCTCGCAGGCGCAGATCGAAGCGCTGATCGCGCGCGAAAAGGCGCGCGGCATTCCCGCCAGCCGCATCATCCTGGCCGGCTTCTCGCAAGGCTGCGCCATGACCTTGCAGACGGGCTTGCGCCACGCGGAACCGCTGGCCGGCCTGATGTGCCTGTCCGGCTATCTGCCCCTGGCCGACAAGACGGCTCTTGAACGCACGCCGGCAAGCCTGCAGACGCCGGTCTTCATGGCGCACGGCACGGCCGACCCCGTGGTGCCGATCGGCCGCGCGCAGCAGTCGCGCGACTTGCTCACCGGCATGGGTTACAAGGTGGAATGGCACGAGTACATGATGCAGCACTCGCTGTGCCAGGAAGAGATCGACGCCATCGGCGCGTGGCTGAAAAAAGTATTGGCTTAAAATAAAACAGGCGCGGTGTGCGCCACACCTGTTGTCAAACGGAACGCCGGGAACGATCAGTTCGCCGGCGTTTTTGCATTCCAGATTTTCAGCATGTCGGGCGACGCTTCCGAGCGGATGCCGTTGTCCGTCAGCACCGATTCCGTCGCGGCCAGCATCTCCTTGCGGGGCACGACGACCATTTCCGCATCGCGCTGCTGGAAGCGGAACGTCAGCAATTCATCGGTCTGGTCGCGCAGCAAGGCCACCAGGTGCGCCAGGCTGCGCACGCGCACGCCATTGACGGAATCGACGACCGAGAAGAAACGGGTGCTGTAGCCATTCATCAGCTTGTGCGGGAAGAACGGCGCGGCGATCACCACCAGCTCTTCGCGCTCGCTGTCGGGCGCATCGCCGCGCCGCGTGGCCAGCGGATTGCCGGCAAACGCCATGCCGCCCAGCATTGCCGGGTTGCCATTCGGCGCCGCCATGAATTCCGTGGTGGCGCGCGAAAACACCATCGGGCCGAAGATGAAATACGACGGATAACTGCCCTGCAGACCGCTGATGAGCATCGGGTGCGCCGCCGAGACGGGCACCTTGATTTTCAGGGGCGCACCCTGGCGCACCACCGTCAATGGCAATTGCCCGTCTTTCGCCAACTGCTGCACCCGGTACTGGAAGCGCACGCGGCTGTTGGCATTCAGCTTGACCATGCCCTGGTTATCGACCGGAAAATCGCCGATGTGCGTGATGACATCCCACTCCTTGAGCGGATAGGCGGCATCCTTGCTGGCCGGCGTCATCACGACGGCGCCCTCGACACCCTTGGCCAGTTTCAAATACGTGCGCAGCGCGGGATTTTCCAGCGTTTGCGTCACATCGCGCATGGCCGGCTTGCCCTTGGGCGCGCCGCCTTCCTGGTCGCGCAGGAACAGCTCGATTTCCTCGTTGGGGATGATGTAGCCGATGTTTTGCGCATTGAGCATGCCGGCAAAGGCCAGGCCGATCATCTTGTCACCGGCAATCACGGGGCCGCCGCTATTGCCCGGGTTGATGGCCGCATCGATCTGGATGCGCAGGCCGGAGACGGGGAAACTGTAACGCACGAATTCGATGCGCGAGACGATGCCCTTGGTGATCGACAGCGAGGTGCCGCCCGTCGGATAGCCATACGCCAGCACGGCATCGCGCACGTCCGGCAAGACGTTCGCGCGCGGCACCGCCTTGTGGCTGGCGAAAAAACTGTCGTCGTCGATCTTCAGCAAGGCCAGGTCCATGCCGCGCGAGATGGCCAGCACGGTCGCCGGTATCTTGTCGCCGGCGCCATTCGCCTGGATCTGCACCTGGCTGGCATAGCCGACCACGTGCGCATTGGTGAGGATGCGGCGGCCTTCGATGACGACGCCGGAGCCCGTCACTTCCTGCGGCGCGGCCTTGCTCCAGGGTTTATACGGGTCCGGCCCGCGCAGGGTGGAAAACACCTTGACGACGGAATTTTCCAGTGCAGAAGCGCTGGCGTTCGCCGTAGCGGCGGTCTCGGCGGCAAGCGCGCGCAGCGTCATCAAGGGGGAAAAAGAAAGGGCCAGCGCCAGGAAGGCGCGGCCCATCAGGGTGATGCACGGACGAGTTTTCATTGAGCTTTTTGGCAATGGAAGGGAAGCAAAATTATATATTGAATAATTGCAACTTCATTACACTTTGTCCATCTTTGCCCGAAGAACTATTCTAATCGGGCAAAGGCGTGACGCCCAAGGCCGGCACGGCCGTCTGCGCGCCATTCATCACCATGGCCAGGAAGGTGTAATAGCCATTGATGCCCATCAAGTCCACCACGCCGTGCTCGCCGAACAGCGCCAGCGTCCGTGCATACGTGGCATCGCTGACGCGCTTGTTCTGCTGCAGCTCGATGCAGAAGTCATGCACGGCTTGCTCGTCTTCCTTCAGGGCAAGCGGTATGCGCCGCGCGGCGATGGCGTCCACGGCCGCTTGCGCGATACCGTTCTGCACGGCCAGCGGCGCGTGGATGGCCCACTCGACTTGCTGGTCCCACTGGCGCGCCGTCACCAGGATCGCCAGCTCCGACAGGCGCGTGCCGATGGCGCTGCGGTAGCGCAAATACTCTCCCATGCGCTGCGCCGTTTCCATCAGCTCGGGACTGCGGATCAGCGGCACGAAGGGGCCGTACAGGGCCCCGCGCGGGCCGTCGATGATGGCTTGCGCGGCAGCGCGCTGCTGCGGGTCCAGCCGGTCCAGCGGCAGCGCGGGCAAACGGTCGATATTGCTACCGGCCATCAGGCCGTCCAGGCGACGACGTCCTGCTGCTGCTCGCCCAGGCCGGCGATGCCCAGACGCAGGCTGTCGCCTTTTTTGAGGAAGCGCTGCGGCTTGCGGCCCTGGCCCACGCCCGGCGGCGTGCCCGTGGCGATGACGTCGCCCGGTTCCAGGGTCATGAATTGCGACAGGTAGCTGATGATCTGCGCGACAGTAAAAATCATGGTTTGCGTATTGCCCGTCTGCATGCGCTTGCCGTTGACTTCCAGGTACAGGTCCAGATCCTGCTCATCGATGACTTCATCGCGCGTCACCAGCCACGGGCCGACAGGACCGAAGGTGTCGCAGCCCTTGCCTTTATCCCACTGGCCGCCCCGTTCCAGCTGGAACGAGCGCTCGGAAATGTCGTTGACGACGCAGTAACCGGCCACGTATTTCAGCGCGTCTTCTTCGCTCACGTATTGCGCGCGCGTGCCGATGATCACGCCCAGCTCCACTTCCCAGTCCGTCTTTTTCGAGCCTTTCGGCAGCACGACATTGTCGTCCGGGCCGTTCAGGCAAGTGATTGCCTTCATGAAGACGATCGGCTCGGCCGGGATCGGCATGCCCGATTCGGCCGCGTGGTCCGCGTAGTTCAGGCCGATGCCGATGAACTTGCCGACCTTGGCCAGCGGCACGCCGAAGCGCGGGTTGCCGCGCACGAGGGGCAAGGTCTTTTCGTCGAGCTTGGCCAGCTTGCGCAGGGCCTTGTCGGACAGTTGTGCGCCGTCAATATCGGCAATCACGCCGGACAGGTCGCGCAGTTTGCCTTCTTCATCGATCAGGCCCGGTTTTTCCTTGCCTGGACGTCCATAACGAACGAGTTTCATAGTCTTCCTTGGAGTTGATCATTGCCGCTGTGCAGGCTGGCATTTTACCGGATGGCCCGGCACGCCTGTAGCGGTTGATGAAAAACATCGCAAGTCCCGGCAGTTGCAAGGCCGCCAGCACGCCAAACGCCACCTGATACGCCTGCGGCGGGTACTGCTGCAAGCTGTTCAGGGGCCAGCAGCCGAGGATCAGGCCAAAGCCCGCCTGCACCAGGAAGGCGCCCGTAAAAATGAGCAGATTCAAACAGGTGGCCGCCCTGCCCGTCAAGCTGGCCGGCATGCTTTGCGCGACGATCGCGTATTCGAGGCCCGTCACCGTGCCCAGCAAGGTAAACAGCACGGACAGCAAAGGCAGGCCGGGCACGACATTGCAGGCCATCGCCACTTGCACGGCGACAAACAGGACGATGCCGGCGGCCGCCACCTGCATGGGTGCGATACCGCGCCGCCCTGCCCATTCCGTCAGCATGCCCATGCCGATGGCGCCGAAGATGACGGCCGCCATGCCCAGGTACAGCAGATACGCCACGCTGTCATCGGACAAGCCGCCCACGTCGGCCAGCCAGCGCCCCACCCACAAGCCCTGCACGCCAAAGAACACCGTGTGCGGCAGCAGGATCAGCGCGATGGTGCGGCGAAAGCCGGGATCGCGGTACACGCTCCAGACGCTGACCTTGCTCGCCTTGTGCATGCCTGCGGCACGCGCGGGCATGGCCGGCGACAGCAGGCGGATCAGCAAGCCGATGGCCAGCGCCGCCAGCGCCAGGCCCAGGAACACGCCGCGCCAGTCCGTGTAATGCAGGGCCAGCTTGACGGGCATGGTGGCCGTGGCCGCGCCCAGGCCGCCCACGGCGATCAGGTAACCGTGCACGGACGGCAGGCGCGCCGGCGCGATGGCGCACGAGATCGCTTTCACGGCGGCCATGAAACAGCCGCCCAGCCCCGCCCCCATCAGGGCACGCGCCCACATCAGCTCGGCAAAGCTGTGGCCCCGGCTGAACAGCCACACGCCCAGGGCCGCCAGCGCCAGCAGCCACAGTTGCACCGTGCGGGGGCCGTAGCGGTCGAGCGCCATGCCGACTGGTAATTGCACCAGCGCAAAGGCGAGGAAAAAGGCGCTGGTCAGCAGGCCCAGCTGCGCTGGCGTCAGGGCGATGGCGTCCAGCAATTCCGCCGTCAGCACGGCATTCACGCCGCGCAGCAGGCACGACAGGTAATGCCCAAGCGCAAACGGCAGGAATACGAGACAAAACACGGCCAGACCGGAGCGGGCAGGCGCACCGGCGGCAGGCATGCTCAGGCAGCCTGCGCCAGGCGGATGATTTTATGCGGCAACTGCGGCACAGGGTCATCCATCTCGAAGAAGAATTTATCGTGGCCAAAAGCAGGCTTCAAATCGTCCATCCACGTCGCTTCCGCATCGAACTTCGCATAAAACGGCCGGCGCACCCAGTCCGGGTTGCGCGCCTGCAAAAATTGCAGGGCAAACAGTTTTTCGCCATTGATGGTGACGACGCCGTCGATGACGATCTTGCCGGGAAAGGCGCTCATGGACGGTCCCCGCACCGTGCGCGACAGGCCCGACACCATCTGGTAGGCAGCCTGGAAAATCTCGTGCGCCTTCGCCAGCGGCAACTCGAAATAGCCGCGCGGGCCCGTGTCGCGTTCGACAAACAGGTAATACGGAATCGCTCCCAGGCGCGTACCCGTCTGCCACAGCTCGGCCCAGCTTGCCGGATCTTCGTTGATATGGCGGATCAGCGGCCCCTGCATGCGCAAGGTGGCGCCCGTGGACACGATGCGTTTCACGGCTTGCTGCGCGATGTCCTGGCGCAGCTCGACGGCATGGCTGTAATGGCCCATCACGGCCAGGTTCTTGCCCGCCTTGACGATGCGCTCAAACAGGCGCATCAAGTCATCCGCGTCGCGGTCCGAGACAAAGCGCTGCGGCCAATACGCCACCGCCTTGGTGCCGATGCGGATGTTCTGGATATGTTCCAGGCCCGGCGCCAGCAGCGGCTCCAGGTAGGCGGCCAGTTGCCGCGTGTTCATGATCATCGGATCGCCGCCCGTGATCAGCACGTCCGTCACTTCCGGATGCAGTTTCAGGTAGGCGGCCAGCTCATGCGACTCGCGCGCATCGAACTTCATGTCGTCCATGCCGACGAACTGGGGCCAGCGAAAACAGAAAGTGCAATACGCGTGGCAGGTCTGGCCCGCGCTGGGAAAAAACAGCACCGTTTGCGCATACTTATGCTGCAGGCCGCGCACGGGCGCATCGTTGACCCTCGGCACGTTATGCGTCATTTGTCCGGCAGGATGGGGATTCATTCCCAGGCGCAAGCCATGCACATAGGCGTCGATGGCCGCCTTGTCGCGCCGCACCAGCACCAGGTCGCGCAGGTGCGCATACTGCTCTGGCGGCAGCATGTCGCGGTGGGGAAAGACGAGGCGGTAGATGGGATCGTCAGGGATATTGTTCCAGTCGATCAACTGATCGAGCACATATTCATTGGTGCGAAACGGCAAGACGTGCGAGACCACTTGCACGGCTTCGCGCTGCTCTTCCGGCAGCCATTCCCACTGCCGCGCCTGTTGAATGGTTTGCCGCGTATATGGCTTGAACTTGGGTGAAAACGGCTCGGTAATGAGTGCGGACACGATCGGCTCCTTGCCTGTAAATAGCGACAACTTTCATGAAGTCGGCCGTATAGCGGCCAATTTCAGCCTCTTCCTCCCCCATGCCAGTCCACCTCGGCATGCTATGAAAGTCATCATAGTTCTTGCCACTCGGAATTAAATTGCTACATATCAACAAGCCTCTCGATACGTTGCACGCTGCCTACAAGCAACACCTTAGTTTGTTCCATCGCAATTTGACGGCACCGTCGGCGACGTAAATTACGACCTGGCAACACATCCCTCGATATCACAAGGAGCTTTCATGAAACGCATATTCACGGGTAGCCTGCTGTGCCTGGCATTTGCAGGCGGCAGCGTCAACGCCGCGCTCGAACCAACGGAGAAAGACGCCATCGCCATGGCCGAACGGGGCGCCGCCTTCATGAAGGCGCATGGCAAGGAAGAAATGATGAAGAAAATCACGGCGAAAGATCCCGACTTCGTGCAGGGTTCGCTGTATGTGGACATGCGCGACATCAAGACCGGCATCGTGCTGGCCCACCCCATCAATCCTTCCATCGTGGGCAAGGACTTGACGGATGTGCCGGATGCGAACGGCAAGAAATATCGGCGTGAAATCATCGAGCTGGCGCAAAAGCAGGGCAAGGGCTGGGTCGATTATCAGTACAAGAATCCCACCAGCGGCAAGATCGAGCCGAAGACCACGTACATTCTGCGCGTCAACGATGTGGTGCTGGAAGCGGGCATCTACAAAAAATAGGGCAGGGGCGGCGCGCGCGCGCAGCGCGCCGCCTGCGCGTTGAACAGCCATAGCCAGGAGTCAAGCATGCTCAATCAATTACGCATCGGACCAAAATTGTTGCTGGCGCCCACCCTGGTCTTGCTGCTGCTGATACTCAGCTCGACCGGCGCCTGGTATGGCATGGTACGGCAAAATGCCTCGCTGGAAAACATGGTGCTGGTACGCATCGCGCATTTGAAAGCGGCCGCCGACGTCGTCGGCGACGCCAAGCATGTGCATGGCAATATGTACCAGTTGCTGTCGTGGACGAATGGCAGCTTCGCCAAGGCTCGCCTCGATGCGCTAGAGCAACAGATCAAGGCGCGCCACGCAGCCATCGGCGCCCAGCTGGCCACCTTGCGTTCCACGGCCACGGGCGCCGAGCGCACCCTGGTCGATGCGGCCATCGCGGCCCTGGCCGGCTATCGCAAGGCCGTGCTGGAAACCATGGAAATGGCGCAGATGGACCAGTCGATCGCCACCAATTCCATGCTCAAGGCGGAAACCCAATTCGTCCAGTTCAATACGCAGCTGGCGCAGCTGTCGGCCCTGGAAACAAAGCTCAGCAGCCAGGCCCATGCGACGGCCAGCGCCGAGTTCCGTAGCCTGGGCTGGAGCCTGCTGCTGACCGTCCTGCTGTCCATCCTCGTCTCCATCGTGGTGACCATGCTGGTACGCCGCGCCATGCTGGTGGAAATCCGCGGCATTGCCGACGCCGTGCAAGACCTGGCGGCAGGCAAGCTGATGGCCGGCGCCCCCAAGCCGGGCAATGACGAAATCGCCGCCACCTCGCGCGTGCTGGACCAGACCATCGCCCACCTGAACCAGACCTTGCGCACCATCATGGGCGCCGTGCAATCGATCGACACGGCCTCGCGCGAAATAGCCACCGGCAATCTGGACTTGTCGGCGCGCACGGAAATGCAAGCCAGTTCGCTGGAAGAAACGTCGAGCGCCATGGAAACCTTGACGGAAGCCGTCAACAACAATGCGGACAACGCCCAGCTGGCCTGCGAGCTGGCGGGGCAAGCGTCCACCCTGGCCGTGCAAGGGGGCACGTCGATGCAGCAGGCGGTGGCGACGATGGCGACGATACGGGCCAATTCGCGCCAGATCGTGGATATTATCGGCGTGATCGACGGTATTTCCTTCCAAACCAATATCCTTGCGCTGAACGCCGCGGTGGAGGCGGCGCGCGCGGGCGAACAAGGCCGCGGCTTTGCCGTCGTGGCGTCGGAAGTGCGCACCCTGGCGCAGCGCTCGGCGCAGGCGGCCAAGGAAATCAAGACCCTGATCGCCACCTCCGTCACCACCATCGACGGCGGCAGCGTGGCCGTGCAGCAGGCGGGCGACAGCATGGGCGCCATCGTGGCCTCGGTGCAGCAAGTCAACGAGATCATCCAGCGCGTGAAAGAGGCCAGCGCCGAGCAGGCGTCGGGCATCACGGAAGTGAACCTGGCCGTGGCGCAGATGGATGACGTCACGCAGCAAAACGCGGCCCTGGTGGAGCAGGCGGCAGCGGCGGCGGCCAGCCTGCAGGACCAGGCCGTCAAACTGTCGGCGGCGGTCAGCGTGTTCACCCTGGATCCAGCCGCGCCGGCCACGCCCGCCGGCGCCGAAGACGACGCCTTTCAAGACCCCGCCAGGATGCCCGCCCGGGAACGGCGCGCGCTGCACAGTCCGCTGCGCGGCATGCCCGGCATGCGTGGCGCCAAGGATGCGCCCCCGCGCCGGCGCGGGCAGGAAGGTAACTAGATGACGGGCGCGCGCATCGGTTTGCTCAGATAAGCGGAGCCGGCCAGCACGAAACGCCACGGCGTCTCCATCGCCCTGGAAATGCCGATGCGCGGTCCCGCCTGTACAGCAACCTCGTCCTCGCGCGCCAGCAGCATGAAGGGCGGCGCATCGAGCGCCAGCCGGTTCTGCAGATGGCTCACACCGAGCGCCTGGCACACCTTGCCCGGTCCCGAGCACAGCAGCCGCGCATCCTCGACGCCGCGCCGTTCGCGCATGGCATCGAGTCCCACGAGCGGTTCGATGGCGCGGATCAGCACGCCCGCGCCATGCCCCGCTTCGCGGCACACAAAGTTCAGGCACCAGTGGATGCCGTACGAGCGGTAGACATAGGCGTGCGCGGGCGGGCCGAACATGGCCGCATTGCGCGGCGTCATGCCGCCATACGTGTGCGAAGCCGGGTCCAGCCGGTCATACGCTTCCGTTTCCACGATGCGCCCGCCCACGCCGTCGACCAGCACGGTCACGCCGATCAGCTGGCGCGCCACGCTGCTGGAATCGTCCGCAAAGTCGATACCCGCGAGGATTTTTTTCATCCGGCAATTGTACCGCCGCGCTGTCCGCCGCACGCCTCACCCCCGCCTTGAAAACAAATAAAACTTAAGCTTTTTATCACGGATATCGGGATGGGCAGCGTCGTAAAATGACGAAAATGGCGGCCGGACCAGGCCAAAACGGGGATTTTTGCGACAATATATTGCAGATATGAACTATTGCCATGCATAAACAGCGATAATCGTCGGGCACTGCGCCAGACGCTCATGAGGCGGGCAGCGGCAGCGCGCGACAGAATAAGCACCGGACACAAAAATGATGATGAAAGCGTGATGATGAGAGCGGCAGCGCAAAAGCAGGTAGTGCAGGAAGATCCGGTTGACGCCTTGATGCGTTCCATCCGTATCCCGCCGCGTCCCAGCCTGCTGGTCGACCTGCAGCGCGAACTGGCGGAAGACGACCCGTCGCCGCGCCGCATCGCGCGCATCATCGCCGACGACGTCGGCATGTCGGGCGCCCTGCTGAAACTGGCGAATTCACCGTTCTATGGCGCCGCGCGCAAGGCCAAATCCGTCGAGCAAGGCATCAACTTTCTCGGTATCAACCAGTGCAGCGCCATGATGACGGGCTTGCTGGCGCGCCAGGCGCTGGAGGCGGAAGGCGTGGAACTGACCAATTTCTGGGATGTGTCGGCCAAGCGCGCGCGCGCCCTGGTATTTACCTCGCGCAAGCTGCGCATCGCCCCGCCCGACATCGCGCATACCTTCGGCCTGTTCTGCGACATCGGCGTGCCCCTGTTGATGAACCGCTTCCCCGACTATGTCAAGACGTACGCGGCGGCGGCCAACGATGCGCACAATTGTTTTACGACACTGGAAGACGCGCGCCACCAGACCAACCATGCGGCCATCGGCTGCTTGCTGGCGCGCAACTGGGGCCTGTCCTCCGACGTCTCCTGGGCGATTTTGCACCACCACGACTACACGGTGCTGGCCGACCCGTCCACGGACGACGCCATCCGCTCGCTCGTCGCCCTGTCGCTGCTGGCCGAAAAGGGCATTCAGCGCTACCATGGCAACAGTACTTCGCTCGAGTGGGACAAGGGCGGCGAACTTGCTTGCCAGCATCTTGGCCTGTCGCAGGAAGAAGCCGCCGACCTGCTCGACGAGCTGCACGAGATGTTCGATACCGACCATTGAGGTATCAGGCGGCCGCGTCCGCCTGTATGATCCGTCCCGGCGCCTGGCAGAGTCCTGGCGCCCGTTTCCGTTTGCCTGACCCGTATTTCTTAACCTCTTGATCGCCATGCCCAAAAATAAGCGCCCTGTCCCCCGTAAATCCGCCAACACGCCCGAAGACAAGGACGAGTCCGTCACACGCATGCTGTGCACGATGGCGCTGAACCTGGCGGAGCAGGAAGACAGCGAATCGCAGGGCACGGTGCTGGCCGAGCAAGCCGTCGAGTTCGGCCGCCTGATCCGTAAGGCCCTGAATCAAAAGAAGGATGAAATCCTGTACGACGCCATCGAGCGTGCCAAGTACGAGGACGTGGGCGCCTACCAGTACCTGCGCAGCCATATCGAGGAAGCGGCTGCCGTTTCCGTGATCCGCCGCGAGAATGCCCCGGCCATGGAAATCAACGCCTTCGTCGTGCCCCTGCTGGTGCAAAGCACGGGCGGCCTGCGGGAAGCGGACAGTTTCCAGGACCAGGACGCGTTCGAAGCGCTGGTGAAGAGTTTCCAGCAGGCGCAACTGGAAAGCGCCAAGGCCAAGGTGGTCCTGATGAGCCATGCCTACGACCTCAACGAGATCGACCGCATCACCTACAGCCACCTGCACGACATGGTGCGCGATGCCTATTCGTCGATGACGGACAAGAAAATCGTCGCCACGCCGGGTCTGGAAAGCAGCATCGTCGGCTGGAGCGAGACGGCTTTCGGCCCGCAGGACACGGCCGTCGAACTGCGCTTCCTGCTGGGCTTTGCCTTGAAGCGCGTGGACGACCCGTTCTATGCGGAACCGAAGGATGAAGCGGCGCTCGACGCCTGGTTCGATGCGCGCATGGCCCGCTACCAGCAGTGGACGACGGAAGTGGGCGACCTGGTGAAACGCTGCCTGGCGCCGGCCGGCAGTACCCTGGAAGTGAGTTTTCTGTACCAGGATCTGTTCCACGGTGGCAAGGAACAAGGCATGAGCGAGTATGCGATGCTGCAGATGATGTCCGGCATCAATCATGCACTGGCGGAAAACAAGGTGGACGCGGGCGACGTCTCGGTGGTCGTCGGCCCGGCCGATGAGCATGGCGAAATGCTGCTGCGCGTCAACGTCAGCACGGCGGGCGGCCAGTTGCTGCACAGCGCAGACAAGCCGCTGGACCTGGCCGCCGACCTGCAGGACGAAGTCGACGACATCTGCGACGCGCTGGCCACCATCGGCGTCACCAACTTGTCCGTGGCGCTGAAATTCGATGCCAAGGGACAACCACTGGAAGCGCAGCCGTACGCGCCGGCGTAAGGCCGGCGACACGATCAGCGCGCGGCCGGCTCCGGCTGGTCACGCAGCGACAGCCACGCCTGCAGTTTCTGCGCATACGCCAAGGTATAGGCGGGGCTGCTCGACGGCAAGCTGACGATGCGGTAACGCTGCGCATGGTCGCCCAGCACCTTGATGCCCAGCTTGGCGGCCGTGCCGCCGTTGAAGGCGATCGTCTGCAACTGCGGCAGGCTGGCGGCCAACGCCACCAGGTCGTTATCGTCGCGGAAGCGGATATTGCTGTCCAGGCTGCCCGTGCGCTGCGCCTGCGCCACCACGTCCCACAAGCCCACGCCATGCGCCAGCACGCTGGCCAGACGCTCTTCATAGGGCAGGCTCTTCAACTCCACGCCCAGCACTTCGCCCAACAGCATCCAGAACCTGTTTTGCGGGTGCGCATAGTACTGGCTGTGCGCCAGCGATTTTTCGCCAGGCAGGCTGCCCAGTATCAATAAGCGCGTGCCGGCGTCGACGACGGGATCGAAACAGCGCTTGCGCGCATCGGCAGCAGGGTCCGGCAAGAGGGCTGGGCGATTCAAATGAGAGGTCCGGAAGGCAAGATGGAGGGCCATTTTACCCGGCCACGCGACGGTGTAGAATTCCCGCACCACCTTCCCGCACAAGAGACCGCCCATGCGCACCATCGACACCCTGCTGGCCCAGTATGGCGAAAGCCACCGCAACCACGTCAATGAATGGGTGCACATCGTGTGCGTGCCACTGATCGTTTTCAGCCTGCTGGGGCTGCTGTGGAGCGTGCATCCCAGCGTGGCGCTGCTCGGCAGTATTCTGGCCTTATACTATTACTACAAGCTGTCGCGCCCGTTTGCTGCGGGCATGCTGGCAATGCTGGCCGCCATGCTGGGCCTGCTGCTGCTCATGCCGCCGCTGACCATCCTGCCCGTGTCGCTGGCGCTGTTCGTGCTGGCCTGGATAGGCCAGTTCATCGGCCACCAGATCGAAGGCAAGAAACCGTCGTTTCTCGACGATGTGCGCTTTTTGCTGGTGGGTCCGCTGTTCGTGCTGGGATTTTTGTACCGGCGCCTGCGGCTGGCGTATTGAGCGGCAAGCGGTTACGCGGGACCGGTAACAGATTTTTACTATTCGCAACTAGTTATCTGCGACAAGTGTCCTTATGATAAGTCATCATCTGCCGGTCGACGCAATCGGCAACCAACTTTTGTCCAAGGGAGTCCTACATGAAAGCACCAATTATTGCAGTGGCATTACTCGCCACCCTGGCCGGCTGTGCCGTACAACCGAACTCGGCGAATGTGTACAACGCGCGCCAGGCGCAGAACGAACAGTCGGTTCGCATGGGCACGGTTGAATCCGTCCGCCAGGTAACCATCGACAAGGGCGAAACGGGCACGGGCGTGCTGGCTGGCGCGGCGCTGGGCGGCGTGGCCGGCTCGACCGTCGGAGGCGGCAAGGGCGCCATCGCGGCCAGCATCCTCGGCGCGGTCGCCGGCGGCATGGCCGGCAAGAGCATCGAAGCGAACGCCTCGAACAAACCTGGCCTGGAAATCACCGTGCGCCTGGACAATGGCGACATGCGCGCCATCGTGCAGGACGCGGACGAGCTGTTCCGTCCGGGCGAGCGCGTGCGCCTGCTGTCGGATGGCCGCAAGACCCGCGTCACCCACTGATCTGCTTGCCGGCGCACGGGCTTCAACCAAAGGCGCCGGCAGCCATCAGCAAGGCCGAGGGCGACATGCCCTCGTGCAGCCAGATGGCCATCAAGGTTGCCACGACAACATACACAAGCACGCTCCATACTTTGATCTGCAGTGAGGCTGGCATGGCGGTTCCCCTTCAAAGATGCAATTTGGAAAATATTTACTTGATATTAAAGTAAATATTTTCATAAATTCAACATTCTCCAGAAGCACTGCGCTGGCTCAATGCCGGAGTGTCTGCTGACGGCTCATCGGGCAAGCTCGACCAAGACTCGCCATCCCCGCGCGATGCCCGTATACTTGCGCGATGTCCTCTCCTCTCCTGTTCATCATTGCCTGCCTGATCTGGGGCTCCACCTTCTGGGCCATCACCTTGCAACTGGGCGACGTCGCCCCCGCCGTTTCCGTGGTCTACCGCTTCGGCCTGGCGTCCGCCACCCTGTTCGCCTGGTGCGCGCTGCGCGGCGACCGCCTGCGCCTGCCCTGGCGCGCGCAAAAATGGATGCTGCTGCAGGGCCTGGCCTCGTTTGCCCTCAGCTATGTGTGTACTTACAGCTCGGAACAATACCTGGTGTCGGCCCTCGTCAGCGTGCTGTTCGCGTTGATGGTGTTCTGGACGCCCTTGCTCAACCGCATCGCCTTCGGCACGCCGATCACCTGGAGCACCTGTTGCGCGGCGTTCGTCGCCATCTGCGGCATCGTGCTGCTGTTTTACCAGTCCATCGGCGCGGCGCTGCACGATATGCTCGGCGGCGGCAATGGCCATTTTCTGCTCGGCTTCATGCTGGCCCTGGTGGCCACCGTGTCGAGCACGGTGGGCAATGCCCTCGTCATGAAAGTGCGCGAACAGTCCGGCAACGTGATGCTGACGATGGCGTGGACCATGCTGTGGGGTACCTTGATGGTCGCCGCCTGGGCCATCGCCACGGGCCAGTCCTGGCAATTGCCTACGCGCACGAGTTACTGGATGGGATTGCTGTATCTGGCCCTCTTCGGCTCGGTGATCGCCTTCAGCGCGTATTTCACTTTAATCGCGCGCATCGGCACGCAAAAGACCGTGTATATCGGCGTCGTCACGCCCGTCATTTCCGTGCTGCTGTCGGTGCAGTTCGAACATTACCGGCCCGCCCCCATCGAATGGGTAGGCATGGTGCTATGCCTGTCCAGCGTGGCCTGGGCCCTGACGTCGGGCGCGCGCAAGACGAGTAGCATTGCTTCCCTTTCCACCACTCCCTCAACAAAGGCAACATGAGCACCTCTTCCTCCCTCGCCATCCGTCCCGCGACCGCATCCGACGTGGGCGCCATCTTCGGCATGATCCACGAACTGGCCGTGTTTGAAAAACTCGAACACATGATGATCGCCAAGGAATCCATGCTGCACGACAGCCTGTTCGGCACACACCCCGCGTGCGAGGCGCTGGTGGGCGAGGAAGACGGCACGGTCGTAACCTTCGCCCTGTTCTTCCACAATTTTTCCACCTTCCTGTGCCGCAAGGGGCTGTACCTGGAAGACCTGTATGTGAAGCAATCGGTGCGCGGCAAGGGCTATGGCAAGCAGATGCTCGTGGCGCTGGCGCAACTGGCCGTCGAACGCGATTGCGGCCGCTTCGAATGGTCGGTGCTGGACTGGAATGACAACGCGATCAACTTCTACCAGGGCATGGGCGCGGACGTGATGCCGGACTGGCGCATCTGCCGCGTGGCTGGCGATGCCTTGACGCAATTGTCGGCGGGCACGCCAAAAGCGGCCTGATTGGAATTGTAGCGAGGGCACTGACAATGCAAGTTCCCAAAAAAATCCCCGCGGGCTAGCGGCACCGCGGGGTGAACCCATTGTCAAGTGGGAGGGGGAGAATGCAATCAACGGTTATCAATATAAACGCTACGACTGGTCACCGCGCCGACCTTTACATTTGCTTACCGGGCCTTACATTTGACTTAAATCCGCCAGGCAGGTGCCAGGTGTCGCTTGGATGACACTGATTATTTCCGTGGTTCAATCAATGTGCCGTGCAAGCCGATATGTTGTTGCGTAACGCCACTGCCACCCTGCGCATTTTTATAGATTTGGTACACTGTCAGGCAGGCAATGCAGCCAGCAACCACGGCAAAAATGACCATGCGACGCTCCTTGAGTATGCTTGATGGGATCAGGGCTCGCGGCTGATGACGTCCAGGCGAGCAGGGAAGATTCAGTGTGGCATCTTCGACGTTGGGGGCATTGCGCAATGTCAAACGCGCCAATGTGACGGGGTCAAGGCGTTTGATATGACGCAACGTGGCGGCATTCCGCTCACACAAAATGAACGCATCATTCCGCAACTGGGAGCCACATCATGAATGTCTCTGCCAAACCGCTCGTCATGAAAATCTACCGCGCCTACCTGCGTTCCCGCCTGGAACGCTACACGCGCGACTTGCAAGCCATCGCCGAACAGCGCGAGAACGACTTCCAGGCCGAACGCATCCTGCACCAGGCCGTCGTCTCGGTGCGCTCCAAACTGCACTCGCTGTAACCGTGATGCCGTCAGTGCTGCCGGCCGGCAACGGCCCAGCGCTCCACCAGCTCGAACAGGCCTTGCGTCAGCAGGGCCAGCACGGCTGCGGGGATCGCGCCGGCCAGCAGCATGTCGTTGTCGTTCAGGGCCAGGCCGATGGTGATGCGTTCGCCGTAGCCGCCCGCGCCGATGAAGGCGGCGATGGTGGCCGTGCCCACGCTCATCACGGCCGCCGTTTTCACGCCCGCCAGCATGACGGGCAAGGCCAGCGGCAAGTCCACGTGCAACAGGCGGTCGCGCCGGCTCAGGCCCAGCGCCAGCGCCGCCATGCGCAAGCCTTGCGGCACCTGCAAGATGCCCGTGCACGTATTGCGCACGATGGGCAGCAAGGCATACACGAATAGCGCCACCAGCGCCGGCGCCAATCCGATCATGCCCAGCACGGGTATCAATATCGCCAGCAGGGCCAGCGACGGCACCGTCTGCAGCACGCCGACGAAGGCCAGCACCGCTTGCCGCAGCGGCGCCGAAAACGCCGCCAGCACGCCCAGCGGAATGCCGATCAGGCAGGCCAGGGCCACCGACAGCAGCACCAGGGTCAGGTGCTGGCGCGTCAGGGTCCACAGATCGTCGCCGAGGATTTTATCGAGCAGGCCGCTGCGCGCGGCGGCCGGTTTGTTTGCCCGCGTGCCGGACGCCAGCCACTGCCGCGCCACGCCGGCAAAGCTCTTGCCGTCGATTTCCACGGCTGCATTCATGGCGATCATGTCGCCCTCGCTGATGCGCCCCTGCAGCCCCTGCAAGGCTTGCCAGGCGGCGGGAAAGCGCCGCGGCACGTCGAGCCGGTACAGCAGCATGGCATCGTAGCGGGGAAAGTACTGCTGCGTGTCGGCCAGCACGCGCAAGCCGTACTGGCGGATCTTCGCGTCCGTCGAATAGATGTCGATCACGTCCACCTGGCGCTGCGCCAGCGCTTCATACGCAATGCCGTGATCGAGTCCGCGCGGGCGCTGCGGCAAGCCATAGCGCGCGGCCAGGCCCGGCCAGCCATCGACCCTGCCGATGAATTCATGCGACAGGCCGAATTTCAAGGCCGGGTGCTGCGCCAGCTGCGCCAGGCTGGCGATGGATTGTTCATCGCCGCGCATGGCCAGCGCATACGTATTGTTAAAGCCCAGCGGCACGGCCACGCCCAGCCCCAGCGCGGCCAGCTCGCGCCGCATCTGATCCAGATCAATCTGTTTGCCGTGCTTGAGGATTTCGCTGGCGATGGTGCCCATGTACTCGGCATACACGTCGATGCTGCCCGCCTGCAGCGCGGCCAGCACGATGGCCGTGTTGCCCAGTCCCTGGCGGTGTTCGGCCTTCACGTGCGGCGCGGCACTTTGCTGGATGATCTCTCCGAGGATGTACGATTCCGTGAAACGCTTCGAACCCACCTTCAGGGTGCCGCCGTCCATGGCAAGGGAGGACATGGGCGCGGCGGCGAAGACAAGTAACAACAGCAAGTAAAACGGCAAATAAGCAGCACGCACGCGGCGCTCCAGGGCGGATGATCAATCCGGCAAGCTTACCACCGGCGTGCGCCAGACACCGCCATGCACCACGCCCGCGCACGGGTTCAGGCCCAGCGCATATGCCAGGTCGGCCGGGCGCGCGATGCGCCACAGGGCGAAATCGGCGCGCTTGCCCACCGCCAGGCTGCCCGTTTCCTGCTGCAGGCCCAGCGCGCGCGCCGCGTGGCACGTGGCACCGGCCAGCGCTTCCTGCGGCGTCAGCCGCCACAGGGTGCACGCCATGTTCATCGCCAGCAGCAATGACGTCATGGGCGAGGTGCCCGGGTTGCAATCGGTGGATACGGCCATCGGCACGCCCGCCGCGCGCAAGGCCGCGACAGGCGGCGGCTGCGTCTCGCGCAAAAAGTAATATGCGCCCGGCAGCAGCACGGCCACCGTGCCGTGTTTTGCCATGGCGGCGACGCCCTCCTGCGACAGGAATTCCAAATGGTCGGCCGACAGGCCGCCGTAGCGGGCCACCAGCGCCGCGCCGCCCAGGTCCGACAGCTGCTCCGCATGCAGTTTTACAGGTAAACCCAGGCCTTGCGCCGCGTCAAACATGCGCTGCGTTTGCGCCGGCGTAAAGCCGATGCGCTCGCAGAACGCGTCGACGGCGTCAACCAGGCCATCGCCGGCCAGCCGGGGCAGCATCTGCGCGCACAGCAGGTCGATATAAGAGTCGGCCTGGCCCGCGTATTCGGGCGGCAGCGCGTGCGCGCCGAGGAAGGTGGTGCGCACGGTGACCGGCAGCTCTTGACCGATGCGGCGTGCCACGCGCAGCATCTTCGCCTCGCTGTCCGCCGTCAGGCCATAACCGGACTTGATTTCCAGCGTGGTCACGCCCTCGGCCAGCAGCGCCAGCACGCGGGGCAGGCTTTGCCGCAGCAATTCGTCGTCGCTGGCCGCACGCGTGGCGCGCACGGTGGACATGATGCCGCCGCCAGCGCGGCTGATGTCTTCATAGCTGGCGCCATTCAGGCGCGCCTCGAATTCGTCGCTGCGGTTGCCCGCGTGGACGATGTGCGTATGGCAGTCGATCAGGCCGGGCGTCAGCCAGCAGCCCTGGCCGTCAATCAGCACCGCACCGCTGGCCGGCAGCTCGTCGCCGGGGCCGAACCAGGCGATGCGGCCATCCTTGACGGCGATGGCCGCGTCCAGCAGTTCGCCATAGCCGTGTTCCATGGTGGCCAGGTGGACGTTGTGGATGACCATGTCCCAGTCTTGCATCGCTTTTCTCTCCTAGATGAACAGGTCGACGCGGAACACGGCCGTGCGCTGCAAGGCGTCGAGACGCCATTCCTGCGCATCGTCGGCGTCCAGCAGCAGCGCGTCATGGCGGGCCAGCGCAAACTGCTGGTCGCTTGCGCGCGCCAGCACGTGGCCTTCGCCGGCGACGAACAGCAAGGTGGCCGCGCTGCGCCGTACCAGCTTGCCCGGCGCCGTGATTTTTTCCAGCTGGTGGCGGCAGCGGTCGCGCCGCGTCATCACATTGAAATCCGTCGTCGGCCCCTTGACTTGCGCCCCCACGGCCGCCTCGCCGGGAAACCACAGCATCGGCTGCGCCGCGCTCAAAACCACCTTGCGCGTGCCGTCGAGCGTCAGCTGCACGCTGTCCCCATCGACCAGCATCAGGCTGCGGTCGATGCCGGGAAAGCTGGAAAACGGCCCGCTGGCCGTGATCGTCGCCAGGCTGATACGCCAGTCAAAATCGTCGAAACCGGCGTCCGGGGGAGAAATGGCGATTTCCATGGTGCTGCCGCCGCCGTTTTTCCACGGCGCGGCGCGCAGGTATTCCTGTGGGATGAAGGTCGCCATCAGAGCGCCCTCAGTTGCGCCAGGGTGCGCTTGTAGGCGGTGGCGATGGCATCCTGCGCCACGTGGCGTCCATCGCGCACCTGCCACTGGCCGCCGCACAGCACGTCGCGCACCAGCTTGTCGTTGCCGCAGAAGATAAAACTGCCAAGCACATCGGCGATGGGCATGCCGCTCAGGTTCACGTGCGCGTCGTCGAGCACCAGCACATCGGCGCGGCAACCCGGCGCCAGGACGCCCAGCTTGCGTCCGGCCGCCTGCGCGCCGCCCCGCAAGGCCGCCTGCCACAGATAGTCGCCCACATGCCGCTGCTCCGGCGTGGCGGCCACGTTGCGCTGCTGTCGCTGCAAGCGCTGGCCGTATTCGAGCCAGCGCAATTCTTCCACCGGCGACTGCGACACATGGCTGTCGCTGCCGACGCCGAAGCGCCCGCCGGCGGCGATGAATTCGGTCAGCGGAAACAGGCCGTCGCCCAGGTTCGCTTCCGTCGTCGGACACAGGCCCGCCACGGCGCCGCTGGCGGCCATCCGCGCCACCTCGTCGGGCTGCACGTGCGTGGCGTGCACGAGGCACCAGCGCGCATCGACGTCGATCTGGTCGTACAAATACTGCACCGGGCGCCGGCCACTGTAGTCCAGGCACTGGCGCACCTCGCCCTGCTGTTCGGCGATATGGATGTGGATAGGGCGGCCCGCGGGCAGCGCTTGCGCCACTTCGCGGATCTGCGCCACACCGGCGGCGCGCAGCGAATGGGGCGCAAAGCCCACTTCCACCTGCCCGCCGCGCTGCGGCGCCAGCGCCTCGACGATGCGCAAGACATCGTCCGCACCCGTGCGGAAGCGCGCCTGCTCGGGTTTGAGGGGCTGCTCGCCGAAGCCCGCATGGCTGTACAGCACGGGCAGCATGGTCATGCCGATGCCGCTGATGCGCGCCGCCGCCAGCACCCGCTCGGCCGTTTCGGCGGGACGCGCATACAGGGCGCCAGCCGCATCGCGCTGCAGGTAGTGGAATTCGCAGACGGACGTGTAGCCATGGCGCAGGCATTCGGCAAACAGCTGCGCGGCGATGGTCTCCATCTGTTCCGGCGTGATGTGGCGGGCGAAGCGGTACATCAAGTCGCGCCAGGTCCAGAAGCTGTCCGCGACATGATTAACCTCGTCGCCTGCAACCTCCGTCATGCCACCCAGCGCCCGCTGGAAGGCATGCGAATGCAGGTTGACCATGCCGGGCAAGACATATTCGGCCACTTCCGCGCCGGGCGGCGGCGTGGCGCCCTCCTCGACGTGGGTCAAGTCGCCGGCCGCGTCCCATTCCAGCAGCACGTCGCGGCGCCAGCCCTGCGGCAGCAGCGCGTGGCGCGCGAACAGACAGGTACTCAATGCGCCACCCATGCCACGGCCGCTTCCATCATCTGGCGCAGCAGCGGCTGCACCCGGGCCGCCAGGTCGGGCCGGTAGCCGAAAGGCGCCGATTCGTCCATGCCAGGTTCATTCATGTACAGGCACTGGCACATCTCCAGCTGGATCGCATGCACGCGCTTGTCCGCCTGGCCGTAATGGCGCGTGATATGTCCGCCCTTGAAGCGGCCGTTGAGCGCCACGGTAAACTGTTCCTGCGCGCGCGCGATATCCACCACGGCGGACGTCAGGCCCGCATCGCAGCTGGCGCCATCGGCCGTGCCGAAGTTCAGGTCGGGCAGCTTGCCGTCGAAGAAGCGCGGCACATGCGAGGCGATGGAATGGGCATCCCACAGCACCACGGCGCCATGCACGCGCAGCAGGCGGTCCAGTTCCGCGCGCAGCTGCGCATGATACGGTGCCCAGTAGCGCTGCAATCGGCGCTGCACGTCGGCCGCATCGGGTTCGCGGCCGGCCAGGTACAGCGGCTCGCGGTGAAAGGTATCGTTGGGCAGCAAGCCCGTCGTATCCTGGCCCGGGTACAGGTTCGTGTCTTCCCGCGGGCGGTTCAGGTCGATGGTGTAGCGCGACCAGCGCGCCGACAGCACGGACGCATCCATCTCCTGCAAAAAGCCGTACAGCTCGCGCAGATGCCAGTCCGTGTCGGCCTTGACCAAGGCCTGCGGCGTCATGCGCGCGGCGATATCGTCCGGTATGTCGGTGCCCACGTGGGGCATCGACACGAGCAGCGGGATGCTGCCTTCGTTGAAGCGAAAATCCATGCCTGTCTCCTTGCTCCCGCTTAAGCGTACAGCGGGGCGAACAAATTCTTGCAGGTGCTGCTCAATTCACCCTGCAGCACCATCTGCTTGGCAGCCTCGATGTCGGGCGCGAAGAAACGGTCGGCGTCGAAGAACGGCACCTTCTGGCGCAGCTGGTGGTGCACGTGTTCCAGGTGCGGCGAGGTTTTCAGCGGGCGGTGGAAATCGATGCCCTGCGCGGCGGCCAGCAGCTCGATGCCGACGATGACGGCCGTGTTGTGCGCCATGTCGTCCAGGCGGCGCCCGGCGAACGTGGCCATGCTCACGTGGTCTTCCTGGTTGGCAGAAGTCGGCAGGCTGTCGACGCTGGCCGGATGGGCCAGCGACTTGTTTTCCGACGCCAGCGCGGCGGCCGTCACGTGGGCGATCATGAAGCCGGAATTGACGCCCGGGTCGCGCACGAGGAAGGGCGGCAAGCCGGACAGCGTGGCGTCGATCAGCAGCGCGATGCGGCGCTCGGCCAGCGCGCCGATCTCGGCGATCGCCAGCGCCAGCGTGTCGGCGGCAAACGCCACCGGCTCGGCATGGAAGTTCCCGCCCGAGACGATCTCCGCCTGCCCGTTGGGACCATCCTGGAAAATCAGCGGATTATCCGTGACGGCATTGGCTTCGATCAGCAGGGTGCGGCCCACGTTGCCGATCAAATCCAGGCAGGCGCCCATGACTTGCGGCTGGCAGCGCAGGCTGTACGGGTCCTGCACGCGCTCGTCGCCTTCCAGGTGCGAAGCGCGGATGGCGCTGTTGGCCACCAGCTGGCGGTACATCTGCGCGGCCAGTATCTGCCCCGGCTGCCCCCGCACGGCGTGCACGCGCGCGTCGAACGGCGCATCGCTGCCCTTGGCCGCGTCGAGCGACAGCGCGCCCGTGACCATGGCCGCTTCCAGCAGGCGCTCGGCCATGAACAGGCCATGCAGCGCCAGCGCGTTCGACACCTGCGTGCCATTGATCAGGGCCAGGCCCTCTTTCGCCGCCAGCACGACGGGGGCGATGCCCGCCTGCGCCAGCGCCTCGGGGGCCGGCATCAATTCGCCGTTGACGCGCACGTCGCCCACGCCCAGCATGGCCAGGGTCATGTGCGACAGGGGCGCCAGGTCGCCCGAGGCGCCGACGGAGCCCTTGGCGGGAATGGCCGGCATGATGCCCGCGTTGTACAGGGCGATCAGAGTGTCGACGATCAGCGGACGCACGCCGGAAAAACCGCGCGCCAGGCTGCCGATCTTCATCAGCATGATCAGGCGCACGACGGCGTCCGACAGCAGCTCTCCCGTGCCGACGGAATGCGACAGGATCAGGTTGCGCTGCAATTGCTCCAGCTTTTCATCGGGGATGCGCGTCTTGGCGAGCAGGCCGAAACCCGTGTTGATGCCGTAGGCCGCATCGCCCTTGGCGACGATGGCTTGCACGGCGGCGGCCGACGCCTCGATGACGGGATAGGCCTCGGCGGCGAGGATCAGTTTGGCGGGTGCGGCCCAGACGGCGCGCAGGTCGCCCAGGGTCATCGCGCCCGGCTTCAGGGTCCAACTTTTGGCATGCTGTGTCATAGTCATTCGCATCAAGGTCTCAAGGAAGCATTGGAAGAATCAGGCCGTTGCGCTTGGCGCAGGCGGCCGCGGTTTCGTAGCCGGCATCGGCATGGCGCATGACGCCCGAGCCGCTGTCGTTGACCAGCACCCGGGCCAGGCGTTTCGCCGCCCCTTCCGTGCCATCGGCCACGATGACCATGCCCGCATGCTGAGAATACCCCATTCCCACGCCGCCGCCATGGTGCAGCGAGACCCAGGTGGCGCCGCCGGCCGTGTTCAGCATGGCGTTCAGCAGCGGCCAGTCGGAGACGGCGTCCGTGCCGTCCTTCATGCTTTCCGTCTCGCGGTTCGGGCTGGCGACGGAACCCGTGTCCAGGTGGTCGCGGCCGATGACGATGGGCGCCTTCAGTTCGCCCGTGCGCACCATCTCGTTGAAGGCCAGGCCGGCGATGTGGCGCTCGCCCAGTCCCAGCCAGCAGATGCGCGCCGGCAGGCCCTGGAAGGCGATGCGCTCGCGCGCCATGTCCAGCCAGTGGTGCACTTGCTTGTGGTGCGGGAACAGCTCCTTGATCTTCGCATCCGTTTTATAGATGTCTTCCGGGTCGCCCGACAGGGCCACCCAGCGGAACGGCCCCCGCCCTTCGCAGAACTGCGGGCGGATGTAGGCGGGCACGAAGCCGGGGAAGTCGAAGGCGTTCTGCACGCCCTGGTCGAACGCCACCTGGCGGATGTTGTTGCCATAGTCGACCGTATGCACGCCCATGGCGTGGAAATCGAGCATGGCCTGCACGTGGGCGGCGCAGGAATCGGCGGCGGCCACCGTCAGGCGCGCGTGGCGCTGCGGGTCCTGCTGCGCCGCCTTCCAGTCCGACACGCTCCAGCCGCGCGGCAGGTAGCCGTTGACCAGGTCGTGCGCGGACGTCTGGTCCGTCACCAGGTCCGGCACCAGGCCGCCCGCCTTGGCGCGGCGCACCAGTTCCGGCAGCACTTCGGCCGCGTTGCCCAGGAGGCCAATCGAGATGGCTTCCTTGCGTTCGGTGTGGTATTTCACCAGTTCCAGGGCTTCATCCAGGCTGGCCGCCTGCTTGTCCAGGTAGCGCGTGCGCAAACGGAAATCGATGCTGCTTTGCTGGCATTCGATGTTGAGCGAGACGGCGCCCGCCATGGTGGCGGCCAGCGGCTGCGCGCCGCCCATGCCGCCCAGGCCCGCCGTCAAGATCCAGCGCCCGCCCCAGTCGCCGCCGAAATGCTGGCGGCCCGCCTCGGCGAAGGTTTCATACGTGCCCTGCACGATGCCCTGCGTGCCGATGTAGATCCAGCTGCCGGCCGTCATCTGGCCGTACATGAACAGGCCCTGGCGATCGAGTTCGTTGAAGTGTTCCCAGTGCGCCCATTTCGGCACCAGATTGGAGTTGGCGATCAGCACGCGCGGCGCATCCGCGTGGGTCTGGAATACGCCCACCGGCTTGCCGGACTGGATCAGGAGAGTCTGGTCGTCTTCCAGTTCGCGCAGCGAGGCGAGGATCTGGTCGAAACAGGCCCAGTTGCGCGCCGCGCGGCCGATGCCGCCGTAGACGACCAGGTGCTGCGGATTTTCCGCCACTTCCGGGTCCAGGTTGTTTTGCAACATGCGGTAGGCCGCCTCGGCCTGCCAACTCTTGCAAGCCATGACCGTGCCGCGCGGCGCGCGGATGGTACGGCTGGCATCAAAGCGTGGATCGGTGTCCATTGTGCTGTTCATGCTGTCTCCTCGTAGGGTGCGAGCGGACATGCGTGGTCCGCTCTGGTACTCCCAGCATAGGTTGTCTATACAACCAAGTCAACAGGTTTTTGCAGCTGTCAAATCCTTACTTTTTCTCGAACACGCGCTTGCCCGCCACCCACGTCTGCAGCACCTGCGTCTTGCCGATGGCGGCTGGTGACACCTTGAACAGGTCCTGGTCGACGACGATGAAATCCGCCCATTTACCCGCTTCCAGGGTGCCGATGACCTTTTCCTGGTGCGCCGCCCAAGCCGCGTCGAGGGTAAAGCAGCGCAGCGCTTGCGTCACCGTCATGGCTTGCTGCGGATACCAGCCGCCGGCCGGAAACCCCTCGCTGTTTTGCCGCGTGACGGCCGCGTGGATGCCCTCGAACGGGTTCGGCGACTCGATAGGAAAGTCGGAGCCGCAGGCGATGCGCGAACCCTGCTTGAGGAAGGTGCGCCACGCATACGCACCCTTGATGCGCTCGTGGCCCACGCGCTGCTCCGCCATGTTCTGGTCGGACGTCGCGTGCGTGGGCTGCATCGACGGCACGATGCCCAGCGACTTGAAGCGGGGGATGTCGGACAACTGCACCACCTGCGCGTGCTCCATGCGGTGGCGCAGGCCCGCGCTATGGTATTGCGCGGTCAAGGCCTGGTAGCCGTCGAGGATTTGATGGTTGCCCGCGTCGCCGATGGCGTGCACGTTCACCTGGTAGCCGGCGCGCATGGCTTTTTCCATCTTCGCGCGCATGGCGTCATCTTTGAAGAACAGCAGGCCGCGGGTAGAAGGATCGTCGCTGTACGGCGCCAGCAGGGCCGCGCCGCGGCTGCCCAGGGCGCCGTCGGACAGCAGTTTGACGGCGCGCAAGGCGTACATGTCGCGCGCATAGCTTTTTAATGGGCCGCTTTTCGACAGCACGTCGAAGTCTTCGGTGGTATCGGCAATCATGCCGTAGACGCGCACCGTCAGCTTGCCGTGGTCCGCATAGTCGCGGAACAGCCGGTCCTGCATCTGGCCGATGCCCGCATCGTGCACGCTGGTCAGGCCCGCCTGTGACAGCTGCGCCAGCGCGCCATCGAGGGCGGCGCGGTTTTCCACGTCGCCTGGCTTGGGCAGCACGGCATCCATCAAGTCCATGGCATTGTCGACCAGCACGCCGGTTGCATTGCCGTCCGCATCGCGGACTATCTTGCCGCCGGCCGGATCTTGCGTGGCGCGCGTGATGCCGGCCAGCGCCAGCGCGCGGCTGTTGGCCCAGCCCGCGTGGCCATCGACCCGGCGCAGCCACACGGGCCGTGCGCTTTCCGCCGCATCGAGCTCTGCGGCCGTGGGAAAGCGCCCCAGCTTCCAGATTTCCTGGTTCCAGCCGCTGCCGACGATCCAGCCGCGCTCGGGATGCGCGCGGGCGAAGTCGCCCACGGCCTGCACGGCGGCCGGCAGCGACGACGAACCGTACAGCATCACGCCGCTGGCGATCGTCCCCAGGCCGAACACGTGGCCATGCGCGTCGATCAGCCCTGGCAGCACGGTCTTGCCCTGCACGTCAACGTGCAGGGCACCCTTGGCCGCCTTGCGCTTCACCTGCGCGGCGCTGCCGACGGCGAGCAGCTTGCCAGCGTCGTCAAACGCCAGCGCCGTGAAGCGGACTACCCTGCCATGCGCGTCGAGCGTGTAGCCATTCGCATTATCGATGACGGTATCGGCGTGAGCGTGGCCGAGGGCGCCCAGGCAGGCGAGAACGAGCAGGGTGCGGCGCAGTGGCAGGGTCGGCATTTCCATCTCCAGGTCTTTTAATAAATGAGTGAAAAGACGAGTGTATAGAAATTGGCAAAATGGTCAATCAGGCAGCGTGCGGCGGCCTTACCATCAGCCAGTAATCGCAGCCCGTGACGGCTTCCGCGTAACGCCCCGCCACCACGAAGCCCAGGCGGGCATAAAACGGCAGGCTGCGCTCATTGTAGGTCTCCAGGAAGCACGCGGCGCCCGCCGCATCGACGGCCGCCAGTCCCGGCGCCAGCACGGATGCGCCCAATCCCCTGCCCTGTGCGTCCGGGTGGATGCCGGCGATCGACAGATACCACGCCTCCTGCAGACCATGCGGCGCCAGCGCGTGCTCCATGTTCTCGACAATGGCCGTGAAATGCGCGTAGCCCTGCTCTCCCAGCAGCACGCGCAAGGCGTCCTCGCGCTGCGCGTAGGCGGCCTGGCGCTGGGCCGCCGGCGCATCCGTCGTCCAGATGACGGCGCCATTGCCCGCCTCATTGCACCCATCGCCAGCCAGGTCGACGCGCCCCGCCTGCCAGCCCTCGGCCAGCGCCAGCGCGAAGTAGGCTTCCAGCATGGCCAGCCGCGCCGCTTCATCGTCGCCGCAGGCCACCGTGACGGCGCGGTAGAACGGGTCGCCGATCAGGGCGGCGGCCAGGCAGCGGGCGGCTTGCGATGCTTCAGTATGGGGTGCGCTGGACATGGTTCTCTTTCTGTTCGTTGTATCTTGCGACGCCCGGCATCTTAACGCAAGCGCCCAAGCCTTGCGCCCAGTCAATACCTCCCCGCCGCCGCTGGCCTACGCTGGCGTTTTATCGCGGAGGTCCCATGGCCAGGCACCATGTCATCAGCACCACCGCGTGCGACGTGTTCTTCAAGCTCGTGGCCCACCAAAAGAAAAGCCTGGGCGCGCGCTTCGACAGCATGATCGTCACCTTCAGCGCCGACGGCCGACCCGTGCTGGGCGCGACCCTGCGCAACGCGACAAGCGGCTGCGAACTGCACCGCCTGGCCGGCCAGCCCGACGAATGCTGGTGCTGCGGCTACGACGAACAGTTGGAATTCGTCTCGCAAAACAAGGTGCCGCTGGCGCACGCCGATTACCGGCTCACCTTGAGCAACGGCGAAACGTGGACGGGGACGACGGATGCGAAGGGGCGCACGGGGCGCGTGGCCAGCAAGCGGGAAGAGCAAATCACGACGGTGGAATTTTTCCCACAAGAAGACAGCCTTCCCTGCTGCTCTGCTGCACCAGACCCAGTGGCTTCGACGGCGATCATAGTGGAGCTACAAGACGTAAAAACGACCGACAAGGATATCGATACATCAGTAAAACAGGTAAAAATCGATAGCATGGCTCGCCCGCTTACCCAGGGTGAAATAGACATGGCATGGATGATTTTCGAGGATGCCGTCGACTATAGCAAAGTCAAAATTCACAAGAGGCCTTATCTATGGCTGTTCCAACCAAAAAACACTGCCATGACACCCAATGGGGAAATGTACTTTCATGAGTCGAGATTTCTGGACGATTTTTCTAGTGCAGATAACACCGAGCGTCATTGGTTCATTCATGAAATGGTCCATGTTTGGCAATATCAACTCAAATATCCGGTCGCAATGCGTGGAGCATTCAGAATAGGACTGGACTACAAGTACGTATTGTCATCCAAAAGAAAGTTGGCCGACTACAACATGGAGGCACAAGGAGACTTGGTAGCCGACTACTACGCGTTGAAATACTTAAAGGATTCCTCCGCAATGCGCCAGGAAAAATATGCCAATGACCAAGCACTTTATGAACAGGTACTCATTGATTTTTTCACCGACAGAAAAAGTGAAAAGAATTTACCTGGCGGCAACATCGAGCGCACTCCTCTCGTCGATATACCTTGATGCGGGTGCAACATCACGCATCGCCGATGCTGAAATCAGTTCAGTGAATGGCACCCCCTGCTTCACAATCTCGCAGACGGAAGAAAAACGTAACGGTCAGCCACTTCTGGGAGCACTCAGTATTTCAGACCTGTCAGTAAAACCCGCTACAAAAGTGTGGAGCTTTGTGATGAGCGGAGGAGGAAAAGTTCCACTTTCATCAAAAATCTGTCTTCTCTATGGCGACATTCCACAGGGCGCAAATGGTATGCCAGCCCCTGAACTGCAAACAGGACGGGTTTACAGCATCTTCTTGAATGGGCGCCCAGATGATCCTTCCGACCCGACTTATGGCTATAGAGGGAAATTCTGTATCGTTGCCACGTCCACTGGTGAACGAAAAATCATCGCCATTGGCAGCGACACGCCAGCGTGGAAACAGGATAGTTGCCCGGAGCATTCGCTCATCAGATAGTGCAAGGATCGCCATGCCATATCGTCACACACTGTTATTCCTGCTTGCCGCCTTGACGAGCATCAATGCCTCGGCGTGGTCGCGCATGGGCACAGCCGCCGTCATGACTGAGGCGGGCCTTCCCTGCTTCAAGATTGCCAGCGAAGAGGAACGCTCAAGGGGACCAGTCAGCCTGAAGATGCTGACGATCAGCACACCTGGGCCGAATGGCTGGAAAGATGTATGGACGGTCATGTTTCCCAATGCCTCGTTTGGCGATCCCAGCTATCGTCTGCCAAACAAGGGATGCGTGCGCTATGGCAAGGCACCCGAGGGGGCCGAGAGCAGCGCTGCCGCGCCGCTGCTTGCGGGAAAAGTGTATGGCGTATCCTTCCTGGGAAGGCCGCCATCCGCGTCCGATCCCACTTCGCGCTACTCCGCAGATTTCTGCCTGCTCGCGGCACCCGCCGGGGGTTTCTAGGTAATTCAGCTGACAAATGGCAAGAATACCTGCGCTCCCGAGGAAAAACCAAGATAGCGCGTGCCATTGCATCCGTCACGCACAGACCACGCCTCGCGTTCAAGACTTGGGCGGAACCACCTCAATCGATTCTTCCCCCCGCTTTGCCGGCGCCCTGAACCATTCACCGGGCGGCACCACGTGCGACTCCTTCGGGTCGTCGATGTAGTGCGGCGAGGTGATCTGCACGTCGAATTCGTTGAAGACGTCGATGATGTTCTGGTGCAAGCGGTTCAGCACTTCGGCACGTTGGCGGGGGACTTCGGCGCTGGCGTAGGCCACCAGGCGGTATTGCACGTAGTAATCCTGCAGGGCCAGCTGCATCACGTACGGTTTCGGCGTGGTCGACAGTTCCGTCGTGCGCGACGCGGCCAGTTCCAGCATGGCGTGCACTTGCCGCCAGGGCGTGGCGTAGCCGATGGTGACGGTGGAGTCGAGCACGAAGCCCCCGCCGGGCTGGGCGCGCGAATAATTCTTGGTCGTTTGCGACATCACCCACGCGTTCGGCAAGGCCACCTCTTCGCCCAGGCCCGTGCGCAGGCGCGTCTCGAACATGCCCAACTCGACCACCGTGCCCTCGCTGTCGCCCACGCGCACATATTCGCCCTTGCGCAGGGCGCGCGTGTACATCAGGATCAGCCCGCTGGCGCCCTGGCCGACGATGCTCGACGCGCCGATCGACACCATCAGGCCCACCAGCACGGACAGCCCCTGGAAGGCGGCCGTGTGCGAACCGGGCAAATACGGGTACGCCATGGCCAGCGCGAACAGCCAGATCACCACGCTGGCGATGCGGCGCGTGGGCAGGGCCGTGTCCTTGTCGAGCCAGCCGATCTGCAATTCGCCGCTTTCCACGCGCTTGAACAGCGAGGCGGCCGTGGCGGCGATCAACCGCGCGATGGCGAAGATCACGCACACCAGCACCAGCCCCGGCAAGGCGCCGATGATGGCGTGGAAGACGTCGGCCGCCACGTCGAACAGATAGCCGCTCAGGCTTTCACCCCACGAGCGCGTGTAAGGCAAGCGGCCCAGCACGAAGGCGGCCCACAGATAGGTGGCCATCAGGCGCAAGCCCCACAGCACGGCGCTCAGCAATTGATAGGCGAAGGCGATGTAGTGTTCGGCGTCGAGCACGCGCACATTCTTCAGGCGCACGTCGCGCAAGCGCGAGGCCAGCAGGATGCCGCTGCGGCGCTTGGCCCAGCGGTACAAGCGTGTCAAGCCCATCCACACCAGCCAGAAAACGAGGGTGGCGGCCGCGCACACGGCGGCGGCGATCGCCAGGTAGCGCCAGCTGCCCTGTTCGCGATAGTCAAACACGGCCTTGCTCAATTCGCCGGCGGCCGTTTTCGCCACGCTTTCCGTCGTGTCACCGGCCAGCAGGTTCACGTCGCCGGGCACGACGACGAACAGCTGCACGCCGTCGAGCAGCACTTGCGTACCCTCGGGAATCATGCGCGTGCTTGCCTGCAAGGGGCCGTTTTTCGCCAGCACGCCTTCCAGGCGGCGCTGCGCGCCGATGGCCCGTTCATCGGGCGGATAGCCGGCCAGCGCGGCGCGGAAGACGAACACCTTGCGGTTGGCGAACATCAATGGCGCCGTCTTGACGGCCGTGGCATGCGCCGGCGCCATGACGCTGGCAGTCTCCGTAACGAGCGATGGCGCAGCGTCCTGCGCATGGGCCACGGGGAAGAGGAAGATCGTCAACAGGCACAACAGGCGGAGCAACGCGGACATGGCAAAAGTGAAAAGTGACAGGGAGTAGCCATCATGCCATGTAATTGCGGAAACTCAAGCGCCGCACCTAGCGTTCAGCTCGCATCATGAAAAATGATGCCCAGGGTGTGGCGCAAGCCCGAGCGCAGGCGCGACACGCCATGGCGCATGTTGACGCGGTAACTGCCGCGCGTGCCATTCACGGGGCGCAGCGCCACGGGAAAGATCACGGCGTCGCCCTGCGCCAGCGGCACGACCTCCAAGCGCGACTGCATGCGCGGGCGCTGCTCCGTCAGCACGAACTCGCCGCCCGTGAAATCGTCTTGCGGACGGGACAGCAGCACGGCCACTTGCAGCGGAAACACGTGCTCGCCATACAGGTCCTGGTGCAGGCAGTTGTAATCGCCCTCGCGGTAGCGCAAGAGCAAGGGCGTGGGCCGCGTCTGCCCCGCCGCATGGCAGCGCGCGAGGAAATCCGCGTGGCTGGTGGGAAAGCGCGCTGCCAGGCCCATGCTGGCGTGCCAGCGGTTGGCGATCGCTGCCAGCGGCCCGTACAACTGTTCGCGCAAGGCGGCCACCACGTCCGGCAGCGGATGCGCCCAATACTGGTACTCGCCCTGGCCGAAACCGTGGCGCTGCATTACCACACGGCTGCGAAAGCGCGACGCATCGTCATACTGCGCCGCCAGCGCCCCGCACTGCGCGGGATTGAGCAAGCTCGGCGCGACGGCGCAGCCGTATTGATTCAGCTCATCCTCGATCTGGCGCCAGTCCAGCGCCCTCACCGCTCGCCCTCGCGTTCCAGCAGCGCCTGCTTGCGCTCCACGCCCCAGCGGTAGCCGGACAGCGCGCCATCGTTGCGCACGACCCGGTGGCAGGGGATGGCGACGGCCAGCGCGTTCGCAGCGCAGGCGCCCGCCACGGCCCGCGCCCCGTTCGGTGCGCCGATGCGCCGCGCCAGCTCGGCATAGCTGACCGTGCTGCCGGCGGGAATCTCGCGCAAGGCTTGCCACACGCGCTGCTGGAACACGGTGCCGCGCACGTCGAGCGGCAAGTCCAGGCCGATCGCCGGCGCCTCGACCAGTCCCACCACCTGCGCCACCGTCCGTTCATAGTCAGGCTCGGCGCCGCGCAGCTCGGCTTGCGGGAAACGGTCCTGCAAGTCGCGCAGCAGCACTTCCGGGTCGTCGTCGATCAGAATGGCGCAGATGCCCTTCTCCGTGCTGGCCACGAGGATGGCGCCCAGCGAGCAGGCGCCGATGGCGAAGCGGATCACGGCGCCGCTGCCGCCGGCGCGGAATGCGCCCGGCGTCATGCCCAGCAAGCCGGGCGTGGCGGCATACAGGCGGCCGCTGGAATTGAAACCGGCCGCATACAACGTTTCCGTGACGTTCGCCGCGCCCTGCAAGCCGGCCTTCAGGCGCTCGCCGCGCCGCGCCGCCGCGTACGCTTTCGGCGTGATGCCCGTGTGCGCCTTGAAGACGCGGTGGAAGTGAAAGCGGCTCATGCCGGCGGCGCCGGCAAGGCTCTCCAGATCGGGCAGCTCGTCGCTGGCGTCGATCAGCCGGCAGATGTCGGCCACGATGGCCGCCTGGCGCTGGGCCAGCGGCGGCAAGTTCGGCTTGCAGCGCAGGCAGGGGCGAAAACCGGCCGCCTCCGCCTGCTCGCACGTGGCGTGGAAGGCCACGTTGCGGCGCAAGGCGGGACGCGCCGCGCAGGATGGCCGGCAATACACGCCCGTCGTGCGCACCGAGTAATAAAAGACGCCGTCGGCGTCGGGCGCGCGCCGCTGCAGGGCATCCCAGCGTTCATCATCAGTCAGGTAAGCGTGTTCCATGGCGAACTCCGTGCAGGTCAATAGTAAGTCACCAGCATAGCCAGCGCCCGCGCGCGCCACACTCCGGCGCTTGCTTTTGAATTCAAAAAAAGGCTGGCGGCGCCTGCCTTGCTCGGTGCTAAAATCGGCCATCGCGCCTCCAGCCGGCGGCGCGTCCTGCCCGCGCCCCGGAGAAACCGCATTGGACGACCAGAATACACAAGAAAATACGCCCATTTTCCAGCGCATCAAGGATTTTCTGCTGGCCGGCATCGCCGCCGGACGCTGGAAGGAAGGCGATGTGATTCCCTCCGAGCAAGCCCTGGTGAAGCAGTTCGGCGTCTCGCGCATGACGGTCAACCGCGCCGTGCGCGAGCTGACCAGCGAACAGGTGCTGACGCGGCGCCAGGGATCGGGCACCTATGTGGCACAGCAAAAATATCAGGCAACTTTGTTGGAAATCAAGAGTATCGCCGATGAAGTGCGCGCGCGCGGGCATATCCACCGCAGCAGCCTGCAATTGCTGGAGCGTACCAAGGCCTCGGATTTGCTGGCCAAGCAATTCGGCCTGCCGCCGGAACACCCGCTGTTTCATTCGCTGATCGTGCATTTTGAAAACGGCGTGCCGATCCAGGTGGAAGACCGCTGGGTCAATCCCGAGTGCGCGCCCGACTACATGACGCAGGATTTTTCCAGCATCACGCCGAACGAATACCTGATGGCCGCCGCCCCCCTGCAAGGCGCCACCTACAGCATCGAGGCGCTGTCGGCGCCGCGCGACATCGCCGAAATGCTGGCCATCGACACGAAACAGGCGTGCCTGGTGCTGCGCCGCCAGACGCGCTCGGGCGGCAAGATCGCCTCGCTCGCCACCATGTGGCATCCCGGACACCGCTATCAGTTTGCGGGCAGTTTCACCTGAGAACACCTGGAAAAACCTACTGCGCGTCGCGCTTTGCGGCCTGTGATGCTCACCGGCTCGGCGCCCCCGTGCCCAAGCACGGTTGCGCTTCTTGGCCACAAGGGGGCGCCGAGCCTCGCTGCCGCTCGCTACGGTTTTATCAGGTGTTCTACAGATCGCTGATTCCGTAGCACGATTTCGCGCCGACTTTCTCTCAGATTCTCACCAAATCGCGAAAAAAACGGCCATTCCGGGACAAAAAAAATCCCGTTTTGGCCGTTTCTGAACTTAAATACTCCGAGTAAATATTCGATGCTATAGTTGCCGCCAGAAAGCGCCGCAGGCGTTTATTTGAGCGCGCATCATGCACTGCCAGCCCAGTCCAATCACGCCCCAGAAAGGGATGCATTTGTCGTATTGCAGCCACACGAGTTTCAGCGCACCACGCCGACGGCGCCCTGCGCTGCGCCGGCTCGCGCGTACGATGCTGGCGGCAGGCCTGGCAGTCTCGCTGCCGGTACAGGCGGCGGCACACGGCATGGCGCCGACACTGCTGTGGCCGTATGCTGCCGCCAGCGCCACCGCCCTGGCGGGAGTGGCTTGCTGGCAAGCCTGGCGGCTGCGGAAACAGTTGCGCCGCCTGCTGCTGCCCGCGCAGGCCCTGGCCGAACAGGATGCCGTGCACGCCTTGCGCGGCGCGGCCTTGGCTGGCTGGACCTGGCGGCGCCAGTCCGACCGGCTGCTGTTCGCCCCCCAGTACCAGGACGTGCTGGGCGACAAGGGCGCCAGGCTCGACCATGCACTGGCCGACTGGCTGGCCGAGGTGCACCGCGACGACCGCGCACGTCTGAGCCTGGCCTTTCGCCAGCATCTGGATGGGCAGGCGCCCGGCACCTTCAATTGCGAATTCCGTTTGCGCCACAGCGACGGCCACTGGCGCTGGCTGCTGGCGCGCGGCGCCGTGCTGACACGCGCCTCGGACGGCGCCGCTACGCAGGCCAGCGGCATCGTCTGCGATATCAGCGAGCGCAAGCAGGACGAGCAATCGCGCATGCGCTCGATGCTGGAAGCGGCGCCCGAAGCCATGCTGGTGGCCGACGTCGAGGGCAAGGTGCATTACGCCAACCAGATCGGCGCGCGCTGCTTCGGCTATCCTCTCGCCGAATTGACGGGCATGTCGCTGGAGCAATTGGTACCGGAAAGCACGGCCAGCCAGTCCGTCGGCGACCCGCAAGCGCGGCACAGCCTGCCAGGCCGGGTGATGATGGCGCGCCGCCGCGACGGCACGCACTTCCCGGCCAAGGTCAGCCTGTCGCCGCTGCGCATGGCCGGGCAAGTGTTTTCCATCGTCTCGCTGCGCGACATGACGCAGCGGCAACGCGCCGAGGAAGCCCTGCACGCCAGTTCGGAACGCTACCGCCTGATCGTGCAGACGGCCGCCGAAGGCATCTGGATGACGGATGCGGACGGCAAGACCACCTTCGTCAACCCGAAGATGGCGCACATGCTGGGCTACACGGTGCAGGAAATGCTGGGCCGCCCCTTGCTCGACTTCATGGACCGCGACAGCCAGCTGCTGATGCAGCGCCGCCTGGCCAGCCACGGCAGTGCCGCCAGCCAGCCGGACCAGGTCGATTTCCGCTTCTTCCGCAAGGATCAGTCCAGCCTGTGGGGCTTGCTGTCAAGCACCAGCATCCAGTCGGACAATGGCGAGCCGGGCGGCACCCTGGCGATGATCACCGACATCACGGAACGGCGCCAGGCGTCGATCGCCCTGTCGAACTCGAGCCAGCGCATGGCGTCCGTGTTCGGCGCCGTGACGAATGGCCTGGTGGTGCAGGACAGCCACGGCCACATTCTGGAAAGCAACGCCGCCGCCGAGCGCATGCTGGCGGCCAGTCCGGCCGGCAACAGCCTGTGGCAAGCCATCCGCGAAGACGGCTCCGCCTTCGACCAGCGCAGCCATCCCGTGCACATCACCCTGTCGACGGGCGAGGCCATGCGCGACGTGCTGATGGGCGTGCAGCAGCCCGACGGCAGCCTGTCGTGGCTGTCCGTAAATACCGAGGCCATCCGCGATGAATACGGCAAGGTGGGCATGGTGGTGGCCAGCCTGACGGACATCACGTATCACAAGCGCAGCGAGAGCGCCTTGCGCGAACTCAACGAACATCTGGAAGAGCGCGTGGCGCAGCGCACGGAGCAGCTGGACCAGGCCAAGCAGGTGGCCGAAGAGGCGAGCCTGGCGAAGGGACAATTCCTGGCCAACATGAGCCATGAAATCCGCACGCCCATGAATGGCGTGATCGGCATGGCCTATCTGGCCCTGAAAACGGACCTGGAACCGCGCCAGCGCGATTACCTGGAAAAGATCCGCTTTGCCGGAGAACACTTGCTGGGCATCATCGACGATATCCTCGACATCTCGAAGATCGAGGCGGGCAAGCTGGAAATCGAGCGCGTCAACTTCAGTTTCGACCACGTGGTGCAGACGCTGATGACGGTGGTGGCGCCGCGCGCCGCCGGCAAAAACCTGGAGCTGCTGTTCGAGATCGACCCGCAGTTGCCGGCCGTGCTCGTGGGCGACCCGCTGCGCCTGGGGCAGGTGCTGATCAACTACGCCAATAACGCCATCAAGTTCAGCGAACAGGGCAGCATTACCGTGAAAGTGCGCAAGGTGGTGGCGGACGCCAGGCACTGCCTGGTGCGCTTCGAAGTCTGCGACCACGGCATCGGCCTGTCGCAGGATGAAATGAGCAAGCTGTTCCAGTCCTTCCAGCAGGCCGATACCTCCACCACGCGCGAATATGGCGGCACGGGCCTGGGCCTGGCCATCTGCAAGCAGCTGGCCCAGCTGATGGGCGGCGATGTGGGCGTCGACAGCCGTCCCGGCGCCGGCAGCACCTTCTGGTTCACGGCCAACCTGGGCATTTCCGACCAGGCGGCGCCGGCCATGCTCGACAGCATGGTGCAGACGGCGGCCGCCATGCGCGCCAGCGCCGACGCGGCCCTGGTGATGCGCACGCTCAAGCATGCGCGCATCCTGCTGGTGGAAGACAACACGTTTAATCAACAGGTGGCGCTGGAATTGCTGGAGGAGGCGGGCGCCTCCGTCTGCCTGGCCAACAATGGCGAGGAGGCGCTCGACCTGCTGCGCCAGACCCAGTTCGACTGCGTGCTGATGGACGTGCAGATGCCGCTGATGGATGGCTTGCAGGCGACGCGCCACATCCGCGCCGACCCGCAGCTGGCGCACCTGCGCGTGCTGGCCATGACGGCCACGGCCACCAGCGAAGACCGCGTGCGCTGCCTGGACGCGGGCATGGACGATTTCATTTCCAAGCCCATCCAGCCGGCCATGATGTACCAGACCATCGCCAGCTGGCTGCCGGCGCGCGAGACGCCGCCGCCACCGGCGCGCGGCCGCGCCGCGCCCGCCTTCAAGACCACGCTGGCGGGCGACCCGCAGGTGATCGACCTGTCGATCCTCGCCAAGCTGCTGGGCTACAACCCGGAAAAGGTGCGCAAATTCGCCTTCAAGTTTCTGCAGACGACGCAGGATGGCTTTGGCGACATCGATGCGGCCCTGGCGCGCGGCGACGTGCACCAGGTGCGGGAACTGGGGCACCGCATCAAGTCGTCGGCGCGCACCGTGGGCGCCCTGGGGCTGGCCGAGCTGTGCCACAACCTGGAAACCCTGGCGCCGGGCGAACCGGCCGACGAGGCGGAGCGGGCGCAGCGCATCGTTGCGCGCCTGTGGCCCCTGCTGGAACAGATTACCGAACAAATCATGAATAACACCAGCTTTGCCAATGACGATTAGCTACCGCCAAATTCCGTTAAGGCAAGGTATCGGCATCGACAGCGATGCAGCATATCAATAGAAAGACAGGACGATGAATACTGTATCAAACCAAGCTATCCGGGAACACAATGAAGCGGGCCTGGCGCCGTTGCGCGTGCTGCTGCTGGACGACGACGTGTTCATGCTCGACGTGCTCAGCGACATGCTCGAGCAGATGGGTCCGTTCGACATCCGCTGCGAGTCGCACAGCGAACAGGCGCTGGCCACCCTGAAGCAGCACCAGCCCGACCTGCTGATCTGCGACCTGTCCATGCCCGACATCGATGGCATCGAATTTTTGCGCATGGCGGCCGAAAACGGCTTCCGCGGCGGCGTGGTTCTGCTGTCGGGCCTGCATTCGGCCGTGCGCCTGGCGGCCGAACGCCTGGCCATGGCCAATGGCCTGCATATATTAGGCACCTTCCGCAAGCCGATGGAAAGCGCGGAATTGCAGCTCATGGTGAACTTGCAGCTGCAGCACACGGCGCGCCTGGCCAGCGCGCAAGGCTGATCGCGCAGCCAGGCCGGCAGGGCGGACACGGCGCCGCAGGCCAGCAGGCATGTGGCTTTGCCGCCCTGGCGGCGCGCGCGCGAGCGATATGCTGGCGATATGCCTCAAGTTTTTCTGCAATAATCGCCACGCTTTGAAAAAATGGGTTATTATTTCAGCCATCCCCGCCTGCATACCTCTGGTCGCACCTTCCAAGAACATTGAATTTGTGCCCATTGCCCCCATCTTCTAACTGCATTCCAGGAAGCATGGATGGCGAACCAGCGTATGGTGAATTCCAGGCATTATTGATCCCACCCTCATTTGAGGAAAATATGAGCGAAAATATCAAACACATTAGCGATGCATCTTTTGAAGCAGACGTCCTGCGATCCGAGTTGCCAGTACTGGTCGACTTCTGGGCAGAATGGTGCGGTCCCTGCAAGGCCATCGCGCCGATCCTGGAAGAAGTGGCCAAGGAATACGCCGGCCGCATCGTGATCGCCAAGATGGACGTGGACGCCAACCAGGCGGTACCTGCCAAGTTCGGCATCCGCGGCATCCCGACCCTGATCCTGTTCAAGGATGGTGTTGCAGCTGCTCAAAAAGTGGGCGCCATGGCCAAGGGCCAGTTGACCGCTTTCGTCGACAGCAACATTTAATGTATGATGGGCAGCGCTGCGCCCGCAGCGCCGCCTGACTGGATAGACCGGGAAGCGGCTTTGCCTCATTCGTGCACAGCCTTCCCCAATAATTAATCAACGCCACGCAGTCCCCTCCCCTACCTTTACATCCCGTCTCGGGACACTCAACACATATGCATTTATCCGAACTAAAGGCCCTACACGTATCCGCCCTGCTTGAGATGGCGATCGGTCTTGACATTGACAACGCAGCCCGCTTGCGCAAACAGGAGCTGATGTTCGCTATCCTGAAAAAACGCGCCAAGTCCGGCGAACAGATTTTTGGCGACGGCGCCCTGGAAGTGCTGCCTGACGGCTTCGGCTTCCTGCGCTCGCCTGACGCCAGCTACATGGCGTCCACCGACGACATTTACATCTCCCCTTCGCAAATCCGCCGCTTCAATCTGCACACCGGCGATTCGATCGAAGGCGAGGTACGGACCCCGAAAGATGGCGAACGCTATTTCGCACTGGTCAAAGTCGACAAGGTCAACGGCGAATCGCCGGAAGCCTCGAAGCACCGCATCCTGTTTGAAAACCTGACGCCGCTGCACCCGAACGAGCCGCTGCGCCTGGAACGTGAAATGAATGGCCAGGAAAACATCACCGGCCGCATCATCGATCTGATCGCCCCGATCGGCAAAGGCCAGCGCGGCCTGCTGGTGGCGTCGCCGAAATCCGGCAAATCCGTGATCCTGCAGCACATCGCGCACGCGATCACGGCCAATCACCCGGATATCACCCTGATCGTGCTGCTGATCGACGAACGCCCGGAAGAAGTGACCGAAATGCAACGTTCGGTCCGCGGCGAAGTCGTCGCCTCGACCTTCGACGAGCCAGCCACGCGCCACGTGCAAGTAGCCGAGATGGTGCTGGAAAAAGCCAAGCGCCTGGTCGAAATGAAAAAAGACGTGGTCATCCTGCTCGACTCGATCACCCGCCTGGCGCGCGCCTACAACACCGTCATCCCTGCCTCGGGCAAGGTCCTGACCGGCGGTGTCGACGCGAACGCGCTGCAACGTCCAAAACGCTTCTTCGGCGCCGCGCGCAATATCGAAGAAGGCGGCTCGCTGACCATCATCGCCACGGCGCTGATCGAAACGGGTTCGCGCATGGATGACGTGATCTTTGAGGAATTCAAGGGTACCGGCAACATGGAAGTGCATCTGGAACGCCGTTTGGCCGAAAAACGCGTCTACCCGGCAATCAACCTGAACAAATCGGGTACCCGCCGCGAAGAACTGCTGATCAAGCCGAACGAGCTGCAAAAAATCTGGATCCTGCGCAAGTTGCTGTACTCGATGGACGAGATCGAGGCGATGGAGTTCATTCTCGACAAGATGAAAGCCACGAAGAACAACGCAGAGTTCTTCGACATGATGCGCCGCGGCGGTTAAATTCGCCCATCGTGTATCGTAGGTCGGATTAGGCCCGCAGGGCCGTAATCCGACCACATTGTTGGCGAAGACGGTGGTGTTGTCGGATTACACGCTTGCGCGCTAATCCGACCTACGTTGCGCCACGCCGACCACTCGCGATCATGCAAGCCGCTCATTGAGCGGCTTTTTTATTGCCGCCGACCCCAAAGCGCTATATAATCGACGGTTGCATTATTTTAAACCCTGGCAAGTGATCGGCAATCGGGTCAAGAAGCAGGACGACCGACGAAGTGCTGTTTGGCTACCAAACTAGAGAGAAGACCATGAAAGTCGATACCCATCCAGAATACCGCGAAGTTGTTTTCCACGATCTGTCGTGCGATTTCAAATTCGTTACCCGCTCGACCATCCAAACCCGCGAAAAAATCACCCACGACGGTAAAGAATACCCACTGGTGAAGATCGAGGTTTCGGCTGAATCGCACCCATTCTTCACGGGCAAGCACAAAATCGTCGATACCGCCGGTCGCGTCGAGAAGTTCCGTCAGAAGTTCGGTTCGGTTGGTTCGAAAACCGCAGTCGCAGCAGGCTGATTTTTGCCGCTTTGCGGCAAAACAGGGCAGCTTCGGCTACCAGAGAAAAGGCAGCCACGGCTGCCTTTTTTGTCTTTGGCCGCTTTACTTTATACTCGCGCATACCCGACGCCATTCGTCGCGTCTTGCCATTTTTTTCTGATACCGACTATCGATGAAGCCAGTCCGCCTTCCCGCCGCTGCCACACTCGCGCTGCCACGATGGGCCTTGTTTGCGCTCGGCCTGCTGTACATCCTGCCTGGCCTGATCGGCCGCGAACCGTGGAAGAACGATGATGCCGCCAGCTTCGGCATCATGTGGACCATGGCGCATGGCGGCCTGAACGACTGGCTGTGGCCCAACATCGCCGGCCTGTCGCTGCCCGATGAAGGCCCGCTGGCCTTCTGGCTGGGCGCCATCTTCATCAAGCTGTTCGGCTGGATCGACGGCGACGTCTTCGGCGCGCGCATGTCGACCATCGGCATCTTCGTCGTCAGCACCCTGTCCGTCTGGTACACGGCCTTCAACCTGGGCCGCCGCAACGACGCCCAGCCGCTGCGCCTGGCCTTCGGCGGCCAGCCCGAACCGGACGATTTCGGCCGCACCCTGGCCGATGCCGCCGTGCTCATCTATCTGGGCTGCCTGGGCCTGCTGCAGCACAGCCACGACATCACGGCCGAAGCGCTGTACGTGTCCCTGATGGCCTATCTGCTGTACCGCGCCGTGCGCTACATGGAAGGCCCCTCCGTGCGCAATGCGGCCCTGCTGGGTCTGGCGATGGGCGGCCTGACGCTCGCGCGCGGCTGGATCACGCCGGCGGCGCTGAGCATCGCCCTGCTGCTGTGCACCATCTTCCTGCGCCTGCCATTGCTGCGCAGCGTGCGCCACCTGGCGCTGGCCATCCTGATCGGCGCCGCGCTGACCCTGGTCTGGCTGCTGCCGGGCGAATGGCTGCGGCCGTACGGCCATTCGCCGCTGCAAGCATGGATGGAATGGAACTGCCGCCAGTTCAGCGCCCCAAGCCTGAAAAGCGTGCAGTACTTCTTGCGCGTCGGCATCTGGTTCTTCTGGCCCGCATGGCCGTTCGCCGCCTGGGCCGTGTATGCCTGGCGTCGCCAGCACCACGTGCTGCACATCGTCGTGCCGCTGACCTTTGTCGCCATGCTGGCCATCCTGGGCCTGTGCCATCCCGATCCCGACCCGAGCCAGCTGCTGCCGCTGCTGCCGCCGCTGGCCGTGATGGCCGCGTTCGGCTTGCTGACCATGAAACGGGGCGCCATCAACGCCATCGACTGGTTCTCCGTAATGGTGCTGACCATCTGCGCCCTCGCGCTGTGGCTGTTCTGGTTCGCCATCCTGACGGGCTGGCCGCCGAAACTGTCGCATAACGCCCTGAAGCTCATGCCAGGCTTCAAGCCCGAGCTGGACTTGCTGGCCTTTTTCGTCGCCGCCTGCGCCAGCGCGGGCTGGGTGGCGCTGGTGCACTGGCGCATTTCGCGCCAGCCGGCCGTGCTGTGGCGCGCCGTGGTGCTGTCGTCCGGCGGCCTGATCCTGATCTGGGTGCTGATCATGACCCTGTTCCTGCCGCCGCTGAACTACAGCAAGAGCTACGCCAGCGTGGCGCACCAGATTTCCGTCCACCTGCCGCCAGGCACTACTTGCATCAACAGCAACGTCGGCGCCGCCCAGCGCGCCTCGTTTGCCTACTACGGCCACCTGCCGTTTGCCACGGTGGGGCAGCAGCAATGCGATGTGTTCTTGTTGCAAGACAGCATCAAGGTTCCCGACAACAAGGAACAACTGCCCGAGCATCACGGCGCGGACTGGATCAAGCTGTGGGAAGGACGCCGCCCCACGGATGACGTGGAACGCTTCCGCCTGTACCAGCGCGTCAGGTAAGCGGCAAGAAACCGGGCCAGCCCCGGTTTTTTTACGTCCGCCAGAGAATTATTGCCACCAAGAAAAGTGTTGCCTTAAAATATAGTTAATTAACTAAATTGAACTAACATTGTTTTTTAGATTATAATAGCGGACTGCGCGATGGCGGTGTCTTGCTTTCCCGCCCGAATCGTCCCCCAATTCACTATGAGATTGTCCATGAAATTATTTGCTACCCGCACCTTGCCGCTCATCAGCGCCGCCCTGTTCGCCCTCTCCTTCAGCGCCACGGCCCAGGCCACCGTGGTCGACCTGGGCGTCGCCAATGGCTACTCGGCCTTTATCTTCGGCAACATCGGCAGCAACGGCTCCAGCGGCTTTACCAGCGTCGGCGGCAGCATTGCCGCTGGCGGCAATATCTACCTGGACAACTACAGCGTCGGCACGAATAAAAAACCAGGCAGCGCCGTCAATTCGGTCGTTGCTGGCGGCAACCTGAACACGGGCTGGGGCACGCTCAGCGGTTCGGCCGTGTACGGCGTCAGCAACCCCAACGCCACCCTGACGGCGCCACAGTGGTTTCCAAAAGACAACATCAGCAAAGGCAACGCCTCCACCCTGGACTTCGCGGGCGCCAAGCAGCAACTGACGACCCTGTCGGGCGACGTGGCCAAGCTGCAATCGAACGGCACCGTGATTTCCCAGTACGGCAACATGACCCTGGTGGGCAATGTCAACGCCGACGTGAACATCTTCAACATCGATGCATCGAACCTGCATAACCTGACGCTGGACCTGTCCTCGCTGAAAAGCACGGCCAGCATCATCATCAACGGCACGGCCACCAACATCACCATGAGCGGCGGCTTCGACAATTTCGCCAGTTTCGCCAACCGCACGCTGTTCAACTTCGCCAACGCCACCAGCACCAGCCTGCAGAACGTCGGCATCAATGGCAGCATCCTGGCGCCGCACAGCGCGTTCTCGGGTTCGGGCGACATGAATGGCACCCTGATCGCCAATTCGGTCAGCTCGATCAATTATGGCCACGTCGCGATGAACGGCTCCGGCTTCAACACGGTCAACGTCTCGGCCGTACCTGAGCCAGGCACCTACGCCATGCTGCTGGCCGGCCTGGGCTTGCTGGCCTTCATGCGCCGCCGCACGCCAGCGCGCGCACCGCAGGCGCAACTGGCCTAAGCTTTACGCTACATCCATAAAAAAAACACCGGGCCGCGCGAGCGTCCCGGTGTTTTTTATTGTGCTGGCGAGAAACTTAATCCGCGCTCAGCCCCAGATCCGTCGCCACCTGCTGGCGCAACAGGTATTTCTGGATCTTGCCCGTCACCGTCATGGGGAATTCCTCGACGAAGCGCACATAGCGGGGAATCTTGTAATAGGCGATCTGCCCGTCGCAAAAGGCGCGGATATCCTCGCTGGTGGCCTGCGTGCCCGGGCGCAGAATGATGCAGGCGCACAGTTCTTCGCCATACTTGGCGTCCGGCACACCCACGCATTGCACGTCGAGCACGCTCGGGTGGCGGTACAGGAATTCCTCGACTTCGCGCGGGTAGATGTTTTCGCCGCCGCGTATCACCATGTCCTTCGAGCGGCCGACGATGCTGCAAAAGCCGTAGTCGTCGATGACGGCCAGATCGCCCGTGTGCATCCAGCGCGCCGCGTCGATGGCTTCGCTGGTTTTTTCCGGGTCGCCCCAGTAGCCCTGCATCACGGAATAGCCGCGCGTAAGCAATTCGCCCTTTTCGCCGCGCGGCACGATGCGGCCTTCCGCATCGATGATTTTCACTTCCAGGTGCGGGTGGACGCGGCCAATCGACGAGACGCGCATCTCGCGCGGGTCTTCGATCGACGTCTGGAAGCTGACGGGCGACGTTTCCGTCATGCCATACGCAATCGTGATTTCCGCCATGTGCATCAATTCGATGACCCGCGTCATGACTTCCATCGGGCAAGGCGAGCCGGCCATGATGCCGGTGCGCAAGTCCGACAGATCGTATTGCTTGAAATCAGGATGGTCGAGGATGGCGATGAACATGGTCGGCACGCCATGCAAGCCCGTGCAGCGCTCGGCCTGCACGGTTTCCAGCACGGCTTTCGGATCGAAGCCTTCGCCGGGAAACACCATGGCCGCGCCGTGCGTGACGCAGGCCAGGTTGCCCAGCACCATGCCGAAGCAGTGGTACAGGGGCACGGGGATGCACAAGCGGTCCTGCTGCGTCAGGCGCATGGCTTCGCCGATGAAGAAACCGTTGTTCAGGATATTGTGGTGCGTCAAGGTGGCGCCTTTCGGCGCGCCCGTGGTGCCGGACGTGAACTGAATGTTGACGGCATCGTCAAACTGCAAGCCAGCGCTCACTTCGGCCAGATGCGCCAGGTCGGCGTCCGTGATGCCGTCCATCACCGCGTCGAAGTTGTGCATGCCCGGCGTGGCGGCCGCGCCCAGGCGGATGACGTGGCGCAATTGCGGCAGGCGCGGTGACTGCAGGGCGCCCGCGCGCGAACGGGCGATTTCCGGCACCACGTCCTGCACGATGGCCAGGTAATCGCTGGACTTGAAGCTGGGCGACAGGATCAGCGCGCTGCATTGCACCTTGTCGAGCACGTATTCGAGTTCCGAACGCCGGTAGGCGGGGTTGATGTTGACCATGATCAAGCCAGCTTTCGCCGTGGCAAACTGCGTCAGCACCCATTCGGCGCAATTCTGCGACCAGATGCCGACCCGGTCGCCCGGCTGCAAGCCCAGTTTCAACAGGCCGGCGGCCAGCTTGTGCACGCGCTGCTGGAATTCCAGATACGTCCAGCGCACGCTCTGGTGCGCCACGATCAGGGCATCGTGCTGGCCGTAGCGCTCGGCGATGCCGTCCAGGTAGGCGCCTATCGTTTCGCCGATCAACGGCGTCTCGTGGGCGCCGTGTACATAACTCATTGCTTGCATGCTGTCTCCGGGGTGTGTGGCGCGGCGCGCTCTTGTTATCGTCTTCGATGCAGAAAATTATAGCCGCAACCGTCCCCGCCCTGCGTCAGCTTGCTGTAATGTGCAGACCAGCACAGCAGATACTCACGGCACCATGACAGGCAACGCGCAGCACCCGCCCGAACAGGGCTTTATCTTGACCCGCCACTGGCGCGACACGCGCGACGGCACGGAAGTCGATTTCTGGCTGGCAACGGACGCCGGGCCCCGCCACGTGCGCCTGCCCCTGCAGACGGCCGTCGCCTTTATCCCCATGGAGCAGCAGGAACAGGCGCAACAGCTGCTGCGCGGCGAGCGGCATGCCGAGCTGCGGCCCCTGTCGCTGTGCGATTTTCACCACCGCCCCGTGCTGGGCCTGTACTGCAAGCAATACCGGCATTTGCTGAAGCTGGAAAAGCAGCTGCGCGCCCACGGCGTCGACGTGTACGAAGAGGACATCCGCCCGCCCGAGCGCTACCTGATGGAGCGCTTCATTACGGCACCCGTATCGTTCAGCGGGGATACGGCGCAGGATGTGCAGCTGAAACCGGCGCCCGGCTACCGGCCAAGCTTGAAACTGGCATCGCTCGATATCGAGACGACGGCGCATGGCGAGCTGTATTCGCTGGCCCTGGAAGGCTGCGGCCAGCGCCAGGTCTACATGCTGGGGCCGCAAAACGGCGGCGATGAGCTACTCGACTTCGACCTCGAATACTGCGACACGCGCGCGCAGATCCTCGAGCGCCTGAACACGTGGATGGAGCGGCACGACCCGGACGCCATCATCGGCTGGAACCTGGTGCAGTTCGACTTGCGCGTGCTGCGCGAACACGCCGAGCGCTACCAGGTACCGTTGAAACTGGGGCGCGGCGGCGCCGTGATGGAATGGCGCGAGCATGGCGGCAAGCAGGAACATTATTTTGCCGCCGCGGCCGGCCGCCTGATCATCGACGGCATCGAAGCGCTCCGGTCGGCGACGTGGAATTTTTCTTCGTTCAGCCTGGAAAACGTGGCACAGACCTTGCTGGGCGAAGGCAAGTCCATCGACAATCCCTACCAGCGCATGGCCGAGATCGACCGGCGCTTCCGCGAAGACAAGCCCGCGCTGGCCCGCTACAACCTCAAGGATTGCGAGCTGGTCACGCGCATCTTCGCGAAAACCGAACTGCTGACTTTCCTGCTGGAGCGGGCCAGCGTGACGGGCCTGGCGGCCGACCGCAGCGGCGGCTCCGTGGCCGCCTTCGAACACCTGTACTTGCCGCTGATGCACCGGCAGGGTTACGTGGCGCCCAACCTGGGCGATATCTCGGGCGAAAACAGCCCCGGCGGCTTCGTCATGGATTCCCAGTCGGGCCTGTACGATTCCGTGCTGGTGCTCGACTATAAGAGCCTGTACCCGTCCATCATCCGCACTTTCCTGATCGACCCCGTGGGGCTGGTGGTGGGCACCAGCGGCGACGAGGCCGATACCGTGCCCGGCTACCGGGGCGCGCAGTTTTCACGCGTAAAACATTGCCTGCCTGCCATCGTGAAACAGGTGTGGCAAGGGCGCGAGGTGGCCAAGCGCGAGCGCAACGCGCCGCTGTCGCAAGCGTTAAAGATCATCATGAACGCGTTCTACGGCGTGCTGGGCTCGAGCGGCTGCCGCTTTTTCGATCCGCGCCTGGCCTCGTCGATCACCTTGCGCGGCCACGACATCATGCACCGCACGCGCGAACTGATCACGGAGCAGGGTTATCAGGTGATCTATGGCGACACGGATTCCACGTTTGTGTGGCTCAAAACAGCGCATACGGATGAAGAGGCGGGCAAGATCGGCCGCGCCCTGGTGGCGCATGTGAACGCCTGGTGGGACGCCCATCTGCGCGAGGAGTTCGGCCTGGAGAATGCGCTGGAACTGGAATTCGAGACGCATTACCGGCGTTTCCTGATGCCCACCATCCGCGGCTCGGAAGAAGGCAGCAAGAAGCGCTACGCTGGCCTGGTGGGCAAGCCCGACGGCAGCGAACAGATGGTCTACAAGGGCCTGGAGACGGTGCGCAGCGACTGGACGCCGCTGGCGCAGCAATTTCAGCAAGAGCTGTACCTGCGCATCTTCCAGCGCGCCGCCTACCAGGACTATGTGCGCGACTACGTGGCGCGCACCGTGCGCGGCGAATGCGACGCCTTATTGGTCTACCGCAAGCGCTTGCGCCGTCCGCTCGACGACTATCAGCGCAACGTGCCGCCCCACGTGCGTGCGGCGCGCACGGCCGACGCCTACAACCTGGCGCAGGGCCGGCCGTTGCAATACCAGAATGGCGGCTGGATCAGCTATGTCATCACGGTGGCGGGGCCGGAACCGCTGGAAACGCAGCGCTCGCCCATCGACTACCACCACTATCTGACGCGCCAGCTGCAGCCCGTGGCAGACGCCATCTTGCCCTTCCTCGGCGACGATTTTTCGCGCCTGGTGTCGGGGCAACAGGATTTGTTTTAGATCAATTCTGCTGACCGGCATGGCAAAGCTGAGGTAATATCGGCGCCTGCCGGGCCAGTCCGCGGGCGCTGTGCGCCGGGGCAGCGTAAAATACGCCTTGGCGAAAGAATAAGAGCTGCATGAAAAAGAAGATGCCATTCCAGACGAGAATCGTTCGCAAGAAGATTTTCCCCGCTGAAATGGCGCATAATTTAACACTATGTTGAACCAGCGGGCAGCAGCACCAGCCGTCTGCCCTGCTAATTTTTGAATGAATTGACACCATGACCGAGATCACGTCCTTAAGAGACATCCCGCAAAAAAATATCTTCCGCAAGGGCGACACCTTTGTGCTGTTCGGCGAGCTGTTCGGCCGCGGCTATGTAAATGGCTTGCTGGACGAAGCGCGCAAGGCGGGCATGAATATCGTCGGCATGACGGTCGGCCGCCGCGATGAAAACATGGCGCTGCGCCCGCTGAACGAGGAAGAGCTGGCCGAAGCCGAAGCCAACCTGGGCGGGCGCATCATCAATGTGCCGCTGATGGCCGGTTTCGACCTCGACGCGCCCGCCGGCGAGCCGACGCCGACGGCCTTGCTGGCCGACATGACCCTGAAAAGCTGGCAGGAAGACAAGCTGGACTGGGCGCAGATCGAACGCTGCCGCGAAGCCGGCATCGCCCGCTTCAGCGCGTCCGTGGCGAAAGCCATGGCCGAACTGGACAGCCTGATTCCTGACGGCAGCAATGTGTATTTCGCCCACACCATGGCCGGCGGCATTCCCAAGGTCAAGGTCTTCCTGGCGATTGCCAACCGCATCTACAAAGGCCGCGGCGAGCGCTTCATGTCCTCGCGCGCCCTGCTCGACAGCGACCTGGGCAAATTGATCCTGATGAACTTCGACGAAGTCACGGCCAACACCCTGCAGCACCTGATCGACGGCAGCGCCGCCATCCGTGCCCGCATCGAGCAAACGGGCGGCCAGGTGCGCTACAGCGCCTACGGCTACCACGGTACCGAGATCTTGATCGACGGCAAATACCAGTGGCAAACTTACAGCAACTACACGCAAGGCCTGGCCAAGATGCGCCTGGAAAACGTGGCCAAGGCCGCGTGGGAAAAAGGCATCAAGGCGACCGTCTTCAATTGCCCGGAAATCCGCACGAATTCGTCCGACATTTTCGTCGGCGTGGAACTGTCCTTGTTCCCCCTGCTCGACGCGCTGAAAAAAGAAGGCGGCGGCGCCTGGGCCGAGGAACAGTGGAAAATCTGCCAGGGCTTGCTGGAAGACGGCGTGTCGCTGCAAGACTTGCTGGACCGTATCGCCGCCTACAACGGCGACGCCACCAGCGTGCAATTCCGCAACTTCGCCGCCTGGCCGATGGACAACACCCCAGAGCTGGCCGACGTCATGATCGGCACCTCGGACGACATCACCAAGCTGCACAAGGACCGCAAGGAACTGATCACCGACCACCTGAGCTCGCTGGTGCTGGAAGGCACGGGCCCGCTGATGTTCCACGCCATGTCGGAGCCGCAAGCCCCCGTCGTCTGGCTCAACCACGACATCATCGCGCGCCAGCTGAGTTCGGTTCACAACTGAGCCTGATGTAGCAACACACGACCGACGGCCCGGCTCATCCCGGGCCGTCGGCGTTTCTGCGCATGCTTTATGCGCGCACGATGGACACGCCGCCGTCGGCCAGCAGCGCCGTGCCGGTGGTGAAGCTCGAGGCATCGGAGGCCAGGTACAGCGCCGAGCGGGCGATCTCGTCCGGCGTGGCCAGGCGTTTTAACGCATGCAATCCCGCCACGAAGGCCTGCGCTTCGGGCGTGGCGGCCACCGCGCGTCCCATGGGCGTATCGGTGCCGCCCGGCAGCAGGGCATTCACGCGGATACCCGCCGTGCCATACTCGGCCGCCAGGGCCTTCGTCAAACCGATCACGCCCGCCTTGCTGGCCGCATACGCCGCCATGCCGGACATGCCCAGCGTATGGCCGACAAAGGTCGAGGTAAAAATCAGCGAGCCGCCGCCGCGCGCCGCCATGGCGGGCAGCTGGTATTTGGCCGCCAGGAAGGCACTGGTCAGATTGGTATCGACCGCCGCCCGCCAGTCTTCCAGGGCAAGCTCGGGCGTGGGTCCCATGGGCCCCAGGGTGCCCGCATTATTGAAGGCGATATCGAGGCCGCCAAAGCGTTGCAGCGCCAGCGCCACGGCCGCTTGCGCGCACGCCGCGTCGGCCACATCGCCGGCACAGGCCACGGCTTGCGCGCCGCCGTCCGCCAGCTGCGCCACCAGCGCATCGAGTTCCTTCCGCCGCCGCGCCACCAGCACCAGCCGCGCGCCATGGCGCGCAAACAGCCGCGCCGCCGCATGGCCGATGCCCGAGCTGGCGCCCGTGATGATGGCGACCTTGTTTTCCAGTTGCAACATTTGCTTCCCCTTCAAGTGGTTGAAAGGGAAAAGATAGGCCGGCAAGCCCGGCGCGGCACTCCGCTTCTTGCGCTGGAATCGGCATCGTCACAGATTCTGCAGGCTTGGGCAAAACGCCCGCCAAGCATAAAACTTGCCAGATTGTGACAAATCAGTGATAATGCGTCTCGCGTTGCCGGGATGGCGGAATAGGTAGACGCACGGGACTCAAAATCCCGCGCTGGAAACAGCGTGCCGGTTCGATTCCGGCTCCCGGCACCACAGAACACTTTAGTTGTACCTGATCAAACCCGCCCATCGCCAGATGCTGCGGGTTTTTTTATGGCGTTTATGTAAACGCCCTTGCCGCGCCCGGTTTGTCGTTCAGTTCGTCGCAGGCCGCGGCACGCGCAAGCCGATCTCCATCCCGCTATCCAAACGGCCGCACGCCAAACAGCACGCCGTGCAGCCAGAACGCCAGCAGCAGCCACAGCGCACAGCCCGCGGCTATGGCGATCAGGGTGCCTTGCATGGTGCCGTCCTGGTAGGCGACGCCGGCCGCGCGGTCGCGCTGCACGGCGGCATACAGATCCGCCGACGACCAGGCGAGGAAGCCGCCGAACAGCAGCACATCGGCCACGTTGCCGTTGGCCAGCAGGTGCGCGACGGCCCAGAGTTGCGTGCCGAGCAGCATGGGATGGTGCACCAGGGTCTTGATGCGGTTGCGCGGCACATTGGCCGCTGCCAGCAAAATCAGCGAGAACAGCATCAGCAGGCCGCTGGCGTGGCGCACGCCCATGGGCGGCGTCCACAGCAGCTGCGGCTGCTGGCGCGCCAGGGCGTAGCCCCAGATGATCAGGCCCAGGCCGGCAAACGCCACGAGCGAGTACAGCCCCTTCCAGCGCTTTTCGCCCAGGCGCGCCAGCTGGGCGCTGCGCCAGCCGTCGGCGACGATGCGCACCGAGTGCGCACCCAGGAACAGCAGCAAACCGAGTATCAGCACCGTCATCGTCTTCTCCCCCAGTCAATACCCGCTATCGAGCATACGCGACGCCATGGCCAATGCCGTCCGCGCAGATCAACGTTCTTCGCGATAGTAATCGCAGCCTTCGAACGTGGTGCGCAGCGCCTGCTGCAGCTGGGCGTAGCGCTCGGGCGTCAAGTTGAAACGCACGTCGATCTGGCCGTCGTCATCCATCTGCATGGCCGCCTCGGCATCCATCTGCACGGACAGGCGGTTCGGATGCAGGATCACGGCGTGCATGTGGCCATACCAGGCAAATTCCTGGCCGCCGTATTCGATGTACGGTTCGTCCATGCCCAGCGCCACGTCCTGCTCATCGTATTCGTCGGCGCGCTGCAGCATCAGGTAGACGGGCTCGCCTTTGCCGGCTGGCGCGGCCAGGGTGGTGATCAGGGCGTCGTCTTCATGGATGACGGACAACTCGGTGGCGGTAAATCCTGCGGACATGGCGTGCTTTCAACAAATAATTGGATGACGCCACCATAGCGCAAAAGCGCCGCGCACGACATAGGGCGCGGCGAATAAAGCGTGCCGCCCCCGGCCGCGCTCGCCGCCTATAATGGCCATTCCATCCATATTGCACAGGAGACCGTCTTGACCGCCGCATCGCCCTACACCACCCGCCTGGCCATCCCTTCCATCGCCACCTACCAGCAGCTGCGCGTCGCCGCCGGGCTGAGCGCAAAAACCGCGGAGGCGGCGGCCAAGGGTTTGCCGAACTCCCTGTTTGCCGTGCAAGTGCTGCAGGGCGACGAAGTGGTGGGCATGGGCCGCATCATCGGCGATGGCGGCTGCTTCTTCCAGGTGGTCGATATCGCCGTGCTGCCGGCCCATCAGGGCAAAGGCCTGGGCAAGCTGATCATGCGCGAAATCAGCCAGTTCATCGACAGCGACGTGCCGGAAAGCGCGTACGTCAGCCTGATCGCCGATGGCCAGGCGCAAGACCTGTACGCGCAGTTCGGTTTCAAGCATACGGCGCCCGCCTCCGTCGGCATGGCGCTGAAGCGCTAGGCGCCCGATGCCGGCCTGGCTGCTGGGTAGCATGGCGCTGGCGCTGCTGTTGAACGCTGCCGGCTGGCGCGCCGAGCGCGCGCGGCAGCGGCGCGGGCGCGCGACACGCTGGCCGTGGCTGGCGGCCATCGCCGCGTCCGTCATCGTGCCCCTGGCGTGGCTGCCCGGCGTGCTGAAGGCCATGCCGGCGCAGCAGGCTCAGCTGAAACTGGGCTGGTTTGTCTTATCGAGCGGCATGCTGTTGCTGTTGGCGCTGCGCAGCGTCTGGCTGCTGTCGCACCAGCGGCGCTGGCAGAAAACATCGCTGCTGGGCACGCCCGTGTACTTGAGCGGCGGCATCGGCCCCTGCGTGGCGGGGCTGCTGCGGCCCCGCATCGTGATGCCCGTCTGGCTGCAACTGATTCCGCCCCCGCAACAGGCGCTGCTGCTGGCGCATGCACAATGCCGGCTGGCCGCGCGCGACCCGCAGTTGCTGGCCCTGGCCTACGCCTTGATCCTGATCATGCCGTGGAACCTGCCCCTGTGGTGGCAGCTGCACCGGCTGCGCTTTGCCATCGAGGTCGATTGCGACGCGCGCATGCTGGCGCACGGCCACGCGCTGCGCGACTACGCCACCGTCCTGCTCCGGCACGGCCAGTACTATTCGGGCTTGACGGGCGCCTCGCCCATCGTGCTGAACGACCCGCTGGCACTGCGCCGGCGGCGCCGGATCATGGCCAGAATTACCCGGGACCGGGCGGCGAACTTGCTATAGTAGCGGCAACGCCGCGCGGCATGCCCGCGCCCCTGGCTCCCCCCTTAGAAATCAGAGAGATACCATGCTTTACCTGCTCGCCATCGTGATCGTCATCGCCCTGCTGTACTACGTCTTCAGCGGCCGCACGCCCGTGAAACCGCTGCACAAGCCGCTCCTCTCGGTGCGCCAGTACGTGCCGGCGATTCCCGCGGGCGCGCCCGCGCACCACTGGAGCGACGAGGGGCGCTTCGCGTCGGAAGTGGAAAACGAAGCGATGTACCAGCCCGCCATCGCCAGGCTGGCCGGCGAGCACGGTCCCGGCAACGCGGAAGAAAAATGCCTGGCCCTGCTCGTCTGCGACGATGCCAACCCGTTCCAGGACAAGGCCATCGCCGTCTTCATCGACGGCCAGCTGGTGGGCTACCTGTCGCACAACGACGCCCTGCGCCTGCGCCGCAACCTGGGCCGCATGGACCTGGCGGGCCAGCTGACCTCGTGCGACGCCGTCATCCGCGGCGGCGGCCTGTGGAACGGCAAGCGCCTGTCGTACGCCGTCTGGCTGGACTTGCAGCCGTACAACTAATGATCGCTATACCGCGCGCGCCAGCCTGACGGCGCGCGTGGCGATAAAGCTGGGCAAGTATTTTTCAATTTCAAAGCGCGGGTGGGGATGCATTTCCTCGTGGTAACCGGCCAGCACGAAACCCGCCGCCAGCTGGCCGCCGATCTGGCTGTCCAGGCCGTGGCCGAAGACCAGCGCCTCGCCCTTCTCCATGCGCGCCGCCAGCGCATCGGCATCCATATCCTCCACATCCGAATACGGCAGCACGAAACGGGGGCGTATCAAACCCTGCTGTGCCCATTGCGGATCGCGGTCGCCGATGAATACGGCCGGATTGAAGAAACTGCTCAGCAGCACGCCGCCATCGGCCAGCACGCGCGCGCATTCGCGCCACACGGGGGCGATATCGGGCACGTACTGGTTCGACACGGGGTGGATGATGACATCGAAGCTGGCGTCGGCAAAGCGGGCCAGGTCGCGCATGTCGCCCTGGACGGTGGCCAGTTGCAAGCCGTCGCGTTCGGCCACCATGCGGTCTTGCGCCAGTTGCTGTTCAGACAGGTCGAAGACGGTGACGTGCGCGCCGGCGGCAGCCAGCACGGGCGCCTGCTGCCCGCCGGCGCCGGCCAGGCACAGGATGCGCTTGCCGCGCACCTCGCCCAGCCAGCCGGCCGGCAAGGGACCGGGCGTCAGATGGATTTGCCACTGCCCGGCACGGGCCGCGGCGATGGTGGCGCTGTCGACGGGCTGCGACCACGGGCTGTTCCGTGCAGCCTGGGCATCCCAGGCTTGCTGATTGTGCCGCAAGAAGTTGTTACCTAAAGGCATCCTCATCCTTTCAGAAAAAAACAGGACATGAATGTAGCATGACTCCAGGCAAGGCGCCGCACTGCGCGTGCTGGCTAAAAAGAATACGAGAGAGCATGAAAGTCCGAGAAGTGAACTCCCGCCACGGCCAGCGTTGTTGCGTCACACAAGGAAGTGCCGGACAGATGGCGCCGGCGCCGATGCAGACCACTGGAAGGGCAAGGAGTTCGATGCCATTATCGCCTGCAGGGGGCCAGGCATTTTGATGCACATCAAACAGCTCGCAATCTCCTGGCTATCGCCTTGCGAAAGGTCCTCGCCCGTGTTTTTTTGACCCAGGTCAAGCCCCGCATAAGAAAACCGCCCGCCGGCACGGCAATGCTGGACTTGCCCGTGTTGCCGTTCTAGCCTTGTTGCCATCCTGACTAGCGAATGACACCATGGCCTACAAATCCATCCTCGTCCACGCCGACCTGTCGCGCCATGCGCCGCAACGCATCGCCATCGCGGCGCGGCTGGCACACGCGCACCAGGCGCACCTGATCGGTGCCGCCATGACGGGCGTGTCGCGCTTTACCCTGGAAAACAACCGCGGCATGCGCGGCGGCGCCGTGGCGGCGCAGATCAATGCCCTGCACGGGCAGGCGGAACAGGCGCTGGCCCAGTTTGAAACGCTGGCGCGTCAGGCCGGCGCCGTCTCGCTCGAGCGGCGCCTGATCGAAGACGACGAAGATGGCGGCATGGCCGTCAGCGCCCGCTACAGCGACTTGACGGTGCTCAGCCAGCACGACGACAGCGAAGCGCTGCCGGGCGCCATGGGCGACCTGGTGCCGTACGTGATGCTGAACGCGGCCCGCCCCGTGCTGATCGTGCCGCGCAGCGGCCAATTCGCGCAACTGGACAATACCGTCGTGGTGGCCTGGGATGGCAGCATGGAAGCGACGCGCACCATCGGCCACGCCCTGCCCCTGCTGCGCGCGGCGCGCCTGGTGGTGCTGGCCCTGCTGCACCCGCCCGCCGGCCACGCACAGCCGGCCCGCCATCCGGGCGCAGACATCGCCGCCTACCTGAGCCGCCATGGCGTGCCCGTCGAGGTGCGCCCCGCCGTCACCACGGGCGACGTCGGCGCAGCGCTGCTGGCCATGGCCGCCGAAGTGCATGCGAACCTGCTCGTGATGGGCGGCTACGGCCACGCGCGCTTCCGCGAAATCCTGCTGGGCGGCGTGACGGAAACCGTGCTGCGCCAGATGAGCTTGCCCGTGCTGATGGCGCACTGAGGTCCCGCGCGCCACGTTCTGTTGCACAATGGCTATACTTGCCTGATTTTCCATCTCAAGGCAATGTAGATGAAGCAACAACTGATCAATTGGGGCAGCGCCCTGGCGCCGTTCGGCAGCGACCTGCTGTGGACGGTCCTGCCGTGGATGCTGCTGTATGGCATGCTCGGCTTTGTGCTGGCGCTCGGCATCTGCCATCAGCTGGCCAGAAAATGCCTGCTGGTGCGCCGTCCGCCCGCCTGGCATGTGGCCGCCAAGCTCAGCTATGTGTTGATCCTGCTCGCGTTGCTGCTCCTCGGCGGCGGGTTTGGCGCCGTGCACAGCGTGCACCGCGTCGTCAACCAGGCCCTCGAGCGCGACCTGCAGCCGGTGGTCGAAGCGCAGATGCCGGCGCTGCGCGTCTACCTGGAACGGCAGGCCAGGCTGATCGCCCCGGGCCAGCCGGTCAGCATGCGCAGCCTGCTCGAGCCCTTCGTGCAAGACATGTATTACCGGCCCACGTCAGACGGTTACTGGGAACGCAGCAAGGCGCGCTGGATCAATGAATTCATCCTGCGCCGCGGCAGCGTGCTGCTGACGCAGGTGCTGCAGGAACAGCTGATCGCCAGGGCCGGCGTGCTGGGCGACGCGCTCAAGGGCGCCGGCTTCCGTGGCCAGGCGACGGGCGAACTGGCCAGCCTGGGCACCGACCTGGCCGTGCGCCTGACCACCGACGTGGCGCGCCAGGCCGACTTCAGCAAACTCGACAAATCGGTGCCGATGATCTTCATCGACGCCATCCAACGCCAGGCCGGCGCGTATTTCAATTCGCTCAAGATCACGCTGGGCCTGTTCGCGCTGGCGGCGCTGCTGCTGGTGTGGGGCGAGATCATGCTGTACCGCCACTATTACCTGCGCCGCCAGCCGGCCGCCACGGCCCTGCCCGTGCCGCCCATGTAAAAAAGCCGCGCCCCCTTGCGGATGGCGCGGCTTTCAAGCAACAGCTAAAACCTTAGGCTTTGCGCTGTGCCACGGCGTCGACGACGCACAAGGCCGTCATGTTGACGATGCGGCGCACGGTGGCCGATGGCGTCAGGATGTGCACGGGCTTGGCGCAGCCGAGCAGGATCGGGCCGACGGCGATGCCGTTGCCGGCCGCCGTTTTCACCAGGTTGTAGGCGATGTTGGCCGACTCGATGTTCGGCATGACGAGCAGGTTGGCGTCGTTCTTCAGTGCCGAATTCGGCATGAGTTTTTGACGCAGCTTGCTGTCGAGGGCCGTATCGCCGTGCATTTCGCCGTCGATTTCCAGTTCCGGCGCGCGTTCCTTGATGATGGCCAGCGCGGCGCGCATCTTTTGCGCCGAGGCGCTGTCGCTGGAACCGAAGTTCGAGTGCGACAGCAGGGCCGCGCGCGGCGACAAACCAAAACGGGTCATCTCTTCGGCGGCCATGATGGTGATCTCGGCCAATTGCTCGGCGTCCGGGTTTTCATTGACGTGCGTGTCGACCATCACCAGCTGGCGTTCCGGCATGATCAAGACGTTCATGGCCGCATACACGTTGCTGCCGGCGCGCTTGCCCAGCACCTGGTCGATGTATTTCAGGTGCAGCTGGGTGGTGCCGAAGGTGCCGCAGATCATGCCGTCCGCGTCGCCCTTGTGGATCATCATCGAACCGATCAGGGTGTGGCGGCGGCGCATTTCCAGCTTCGCGTATTCCTCGGTGACGCCCTTGCGGCTGGTCATCGCGTAGTACGTGTTCCAGTAATCGCGGTAGCGCTCGTCGAAGTCCGGGTTGATGACGTCGAAGTCGACGCCTTGCTTGAGGCGCAGGCCGAACTTCTGGATGCGCGCTTCGAGCACGGGCGGACGGCCCACCAGGATGGGACGCGCCAGTTTTTCATCGACCACCACTTGCACGGCGCGCAGCACGCGCTCTTCTTCGCCTTCGGCGTAGACGATGCGTTTCAGTTCGGCCGGCGTGGATTTGGCCATCAGGAACAGCGGCTTCATGAAGGTGCCGCTGCGGTAAACGAATTGCTGCAGGCTGTCCGCGTACGCCTGCAAGTCCTTGATCGGACGCGTGGCGACGCCCGATTCCTCGGCCGCCTTGGCCACCGCCGGCGCGATCTTGATCAGCAAACGCGGGTCGAACGGCATCGGGATCAGGTATTCAGGGCCGAACGACAGGTTGCTGATGCCGTAGGTGGTGGCCACGATGTCCGACTGCTCGGCATGCGCCAGGTCGGCGATCGCGTGCACCACGGCGATTTCCATCTCGCGCGTGATCGTCGTCGCGCCGCAATCGAGGGCGCCGCGGAAGATGTAGGGGAAGCACAGCACGTTGTTGACCTGGTTCGGATAGTCCGAACGGCCCGTGGCGATGATGGCGTCGCTGCGCACGGCCTTGACTTCTTCCGGCAGGATTTCCGGATTCGGGTTGGCCAGCGCCAGGATCAGCGGGTTCGGCGCCATCTTGCGCACCATGTCCTGTTTCAGCACGCCGGCGGCGGAAACGCCGAGGAAGATGTCGGCGTCCGGGATGACTTCGCCCAGGGTGCGCAGCGGCGTGTCTTGCGCGAAGCGTTCCTTGTCCGGGTCCATCAGTTCCGCGCGGCCCTTGTAGACCACGCCGGCCAGGTCGGTGACGTAGATGTTTTTCAGCGGGAAGCCCAGGTCGACGATCAGGTCCAGGCAGGCCAGCGCCGCGGCGCCCGCGCCCGACACGACCAGCTTGCAGTCCTCGATTTTCTTGCCGACGGCTTTCAGGCCGTTCAGGATGGCCGCGCCGACGATGATGGCGGTGCCGTGCTGGTCGTCATGGAAGACGGGAATCTTCATGCGGTCGCGCAGCTGGCGCTCGATATAGAAACACTCGGGCGCCTTGATGTCTTCCAGGTTCACGCCGCCGAAGGTCGGTTCCAGCGAGGCGATGATGTCGACCAGTTTATCGGGATCCGATTCGTTGATCTCGATGTCGAAGACGTCGATGCCGGCGAATTTCTTGAACAGCACGCCCTTGCCTTCCATCACCGGCTTGGCGGCCAGCGGGCCGATATTGCCCAGTCCCAGCACGGCCGTGCCGTTGGTGATGACGGCCACCAGGTTGCCGCGCGCCGTATATTTATAGGCATTGGCCGGATCGATGACGATTTCTTCACAGGGAGCGGCCACGCCTGGCGAGTAGGCCAGCGCCAGGTCGCGCTGGTTGGTCAGTTGTTTGGTCGGCGTCACGCTGATTTTGCCGGGACGCGGGCACTCGTGATACTCGAGTGCGGCCAAGCGCAATTGTTGACGCAATTCTTCTTTTTTATCAGATGACGAATCCATGCTGTGCTGCCTTCCTGTTTGGTCGATCGGGTGTTCCGGATTTTATCAGACCGATTCTTTCAATTAGCTAGGTATTTTCCGCTAGCCACAGTCTGATATCACGAAAACGCATAACCTAGCATTGTAAGGCCGTCCGGCGGCACAAACGTCCTCAGCAGGAAAAACTATCAAATTTTAGATTTCAATTGGTTTTTGTGATCAGTCGCCGGAGGCACGCCACAGCGGCAGCGCGGCGACGGCGCGCTCGATATCGTCCATCTCGTCGTCGCCCAGGCTGGTGTCGAATGGCGCGGACAGGAGGCGGCGCATCAGCGCCGGACAGCACGATGCGGAGGTTGGCCGGCAGCAGGGACGGCGGCGTCGCCGGACTATTCAAAATTGTCCTCGATCAGGAAGCCGTAATCGTCATCGATCAGCATCTGCAGATACGCGTCGAAACTGTCGGCGATGACCTGGTAATTGTCGGGATCGTGCAGGAAGCGCACGACCTGCCCCACCTTGCCCGACGCCGCGGGCGTGAAATCGACATACAGCCGCGACGAGCCGCCATTGTTCATGCAATGCGAAAAACACAGGCGCTGGCCCTGTTGGATGCCCGCGTCGATGCGGGTGTCGACGATGCCGGGGTCGTCTTCCAGGTAGTGGCCATAGATATCGGCGATGCTGCGCTGGTTCACTTGCCGGTCTTCCAGGATCTGTGCAACGGAACTCAGGTAATACGGATATTCGAACACGTCCGAACCCAGCATGTACACCAGCACCATGCCGCCGGCATATTCCTCGTAATAGGTGCCGTTATACCGGCCCAGCAGGCGCAGCAGACTGTCCGGGCACAGCGGATAGGCCTGGCGCAAGCTGTCCAGTTGCGCCGCGCTGGCACCGCTGGCCAGCGCCAGTTCCGCCAGCGGCTCCGGCGGCATGGCCTGGCGCAAGCCGGCTAAATAGTGGTCGACGATATCCATGCGTGGCGGGCTCCTGAGTTGACGGGTCGGCGCAACAATATAGCAGTTCAGGATACGCGTCCGGCGCACGGCTGGCCCAGCCGCGCCCCCGGCGCGAAGCGCGTGGCAATCAGCAGCAACAGCACCACGCCGCCCGCCATCACCATCCACGCCTGGGCCAGGCTGGACGAATGCTGGCGGATCAGCCCGGCGATGAAGGGCATGCTGCTGGCGATGATGTAGCCGCCGCCCTGCACGAAACCGAGCAGCGCGCCGGCGCCGGCAGGGTCACGCACGTGATCCATGCTGACGATCAGCGACAGGGGAAACAGGGCGCCGATACCGCAGCCGAGCAATATCACGGCGGGAATGGCCAGTTGCGCGGGCGCCACGATCAGGCACGCCAGGCCGGCCAGCACGGCCAGCAGGACGGACAGCAGCAGGATGCGGCGGTCGGCAAAGCGGTGGATGATGCTGGAAATGACCAGTCCCGCCAGCACTTCCACCAGGGTCAGGCCACCGAGCAGCAAGCCGCTGTCGGCCGCGCTCCAGCCCAGTTCCGTGTAAAACGGCGGCAGCCAGGCCAGCACCAGGGTATAGGCGCCCGTGCCGATGCCGAAAAACACCATCAGCAGCCAGGCGCGGCCACTGCCCACGGGCAGGCTGGCATCCGCGCCGCTGGCCCCGTCCACGCGCGCGGCGGCGGCGCGGCGCCACAGCAGCGCGGCGGCCACGGCGGGCAGCGCCCACAGGGCCAGCAGCGCCTGCCAGCCCAGCGACTGCGCCAGCGGCGAGGCGGACGCGGCCGCAATGGCCGCACCGCCCATGATGCCCGTCGTATAAAAGCCCATCAGCTGGCCCGCCCGCTCGGGGAAATGGCGCTTGATGAATGCCGGCAGCAAGGCCTGCACCAGCGCGATGCCCAGGCCGCCCAAGGCCGCCGTGGCGATCAGGCCACCGCTGCCGTGCAGGGGCCAGCGCAAGGCGCAGGCGGCGGCGATGATGGCGATGCCGATGCCGATGCCGCGCGCCACGCCCAGGCGGCGCTGCAGCTGCGCGCCCGCCAGCGCGCACAGGCCCATGGCGAACACGGGCACGGTGGTCAGCAAGCCCGCGTCGGCATTGCCGAGGCCCGTGCTGGCCTGGATGCTGTCGAGCAAGGGGCCGATCGCGGCCAGGATGGGGCGCAGGTTCAGGCCCAGCAGGATGATGGCGGCCACCAGCAGGGCGGACGAGGGCAGCGGAGAAGAGACGGGGCGTTCAACAGGCATGGCAGAGTAGTCCTTGCCTCGCAGGGAGGCACATGGTTTAATGCGTGACATAATCACTTGATGAAAAGTATCTTAGCATAAAGATAGAAATCTATCTTGATGTCGAGATAAATACATACGCCATGACGGATACCCCGCAAGAACACACGCGCGCGCAATTTGCCGCCGCACAATGGCAGCGCGAACTGCCGCAGATGGATACGCGCGCCATGCAGCTGGTGGGCCAGTTGGGCACGGTGGCGCAGCTGATGGCGCGCGACTGGCTCAATCCCCTGTTTGCCGAACACGGCTTGCAGCCGGGCGAATTCGACGTGCTGGCGACATTGCGCCGCTCGGGCGCGCCCTACAGCCTGACGCCGACGGCCCTGTACGAGGCGGCCATGCTGTCCTCGGGCGGCATGACCAACCGCATCGACCGGCTGGAAGCGGCCGGCCTGATCGAACGCCGGAAGCACCCGACGGACCGGCGCGGCGTGCTGGTGGCCCTCACGCCTCAAGGGCTCGCCTTGATCGAAAAGCTGGTGCTGCTGCACGTGGAAAACGAGCGCGCGATGCTGTCGGCACTGAGCGCGGACGAGCAGCGCCAGCTCGACCAGTTGCTGGCCAAGCTGCTGCAGGGCATGGCACAGGCGAAGAAGGTTTAAGCGAGCACGCGCGCCAGCTCGCGCAGGGCCGCATGGCCGCGCCGTGCCTGGCGCTGCAATTCTTCCGGCGCACAGTGGCCATACAGGGCCTGGACGTGGCCCTCGCTGGCGGCGCGCAGGTCGAGCTCGCCTGCGCCGGGGTCGGGCAACTGCCCCTCGACAAGGGTCAGGAAATAATGGCGGGGCGCACCGTGCAGGTTGGCCGCGAACTGCAGCACCAGGCCGCTGTCGAACAGCAGCGCGCCGCTGCGCGCCCCCGCCTCCAGCAGCAGGCGATACGGCGGCAAGGGCCGCCGCGCCGCGCGCAGCACGCTGGCCAGGCGCAGCTGATAACCGAGTTCCAGTCCATTCGCGTGCAAGCGGCCGCCTTGCAGATACACCTTGAACGATGCTTGCACGGCCCGGCTGGCGCGGCGGAACCAGCGTTCATCCTCATACAGGCACAGCTGGCCGCCATCGCATAGTTCATAAAAACCGCGCGCCAACAGTTCCGGCGCCGTGAAACTGGCAAGGCCGACGGCCTGCGGCTCGCGCAGCCAGCCATCGTCAAGATAGGCTTGCATCACGGCGTGGATATCGTGGAGAGGCATAGGGGCATGATCGGCAGTGGCAAAGGCCTGTATTGTAGGCCAGCCTATAATAGCCGGGCCACACCATCACTCAACGAACAGACCACGCCATGGCCCCACACGACGCGCTTTCCGAATTCGACCTGATCAAACACTATTTCGTGCGCCAGCGCCCCGGCCGCGCCACCCTGGGCATCGGCGACGATTGCGCGCTGATGACGCCCGGCACCGGCAAGCAGATCGCCATCTCGTCGGACATGCTGGTCGAGGACCGGCACTTCTTTGCCGGCGCCGACGCCCGCATGCTGGGTCACAAAAGCCTGGCCGTGAACCTGTCCGACCTGGCCGCCATGGGCGCGCGCCCCGTGGCATTCACGTTGGCCCTGGCCCTACCGCAGGCGGAGCGCGCCTGGCTGGCCGGCTTTGCCGATGGCCTGTTCGCGCTGGCCGACGCCTTTGATTGTGAACTGATCGGCGGCGACACCACCAAGGGCCCCTTAAATATCTGCATCACCGTGTTCGGCGAACTGGCGCCGGGCCAGGCCCTGCGCCGCGGCGCGGCCGTGGCGGGAGACGACATCTGGGTCAGCGGGACTGTCGGCGACGCGCGCCTGGCGCTGGCCGGCTACCGCATGGAACAGGAATTATCGCCAGCCGACCTGGCCACTGCAGGCGCGCGCCTGCACACGCCGACGCCGCGCGTGGCGCTCGGCTGCGCCCTGGCCGAAGCGGGCCTCGCGCATGCGGCCATCGACATCTCGGACGGCCTTGTCGGCGACCTCGGTCACATCTTGAAAGCGTCGCGCGTGGGCGCCACCCTGGACGTCGACGCCCTGCCGGCCGGCCCCGTGCTGGCGCGGCAAGCGACGCCCCTGCGCCGCCGCTACACGGCAGCCGGCGGCGACGACTATGAGCTGTGCTTCACGGCGCCCGCTGCCTCGCGCGACGCCATCGCCGCACTGGCGGCCAGCTGCGGCACGCCCGCCACGCGCGTGGGCCGCATCGAGGCGCAAGCAGGCTTGCGGCTGGTCGATGCGCAGGGACAGCCGCTGGATTTACAACTGAGCTCGTTCGACCACTTCAGCGATTCAATCGGCTAGCGCACCGCCGCCCGCGCCAATCCCGGCTGGTTCACCATCCAGTAATGCTGGAAGGCCAGGCGGATGTTGTCGCGCAGCTGGGTGTCATCCCACGGCTTCGTATAGAAACGGTAGATGGCGCCCCGGTTGATCGAGTCGAGCACGGCTTCCAGGCCCGTGTAGCCGGACAGGATGATGCGGATGGTTTCCGGGTACAGCTCCTTGACCTTGCTGAGGAACTCGGTGCCGCTCATGCTGGGCATGCGCTGGTCGCAGACGATCACGTGGACCCGGTGCAGGGCCAGCATCTCAAACCCTTCGGCCGGCGTGCTGGCCGTGAGAATCTGGTAGCCCTCGGGGCGGAACAGGCGGTGCAGCGACGACAGCACGTTGACGTCGTCGTCGACGATGAGCAGGGTTTGCGCCGGCTGGGCGGCCGGGTCGTGGCCGGGCGGCAGGCCGGCGCCCGCGGCGATCATCTGTCCCAGTTCCAGCGCCGGCAGGGCGCGGCTGAAATAGAAACCCTGGATCTCGTCGCAGCGGTTGCGCCGCAGGTATTCGAGCTGCGGGCGCGATTCCACGCCCTCGGCCACCACGCTCAGTTTCAGGCTGTGCGCCATGCTGACGATGGCCAGCGCGATGGCCGCGTCGTTCGGGTTGCTGGTGATGTTGCGCACAAAGGCGATGTCGATTTTCAGCTTGTCGATGGGGAAGCGCTGCAGATACGCCAGGCTCGAGTAACCGGTGCCGAAATCGTCGATGGCCACCTTCACGCCGATTTTTTTCAGTTTGCCCAGCACGACGATGGTGCGCTCGGCGTTCGACATCAGCGCCGTTTCCGTCAGTTCCAGTTCCAGCAGCTCGGGCGCCACCTTGTGCTGCGCCAGCGCGCGCGTCACTTCGCCTTCCAGGTCGCCTTCGGCAAACTGGCGGCTCGACACGTTCACGGCCACGTGCACGGGCCCCGCTTCGCTGTCGCGCCATTCGGCGATCTGGCGGCAGGCGGCCTGGATCACCCAGGCGCCCACGCGCACGATCAGGCCCGTGTCTTCCAGCACGGGCACGAATTCGGCCGGCGCCACCAGGCCGTAGCCGGGGCGGCGCCAGCGCAGCAGCGCTTCCACGCCGCTGATGCGGCCCGTGCGCAAGTCCACCTTCGGCTGGTAATACAAAATGAACTGCTCGTGTTCGAGCGCATGGCGCAGCGCCAGTTCCAGGTCCAGGCGCGCCAGCACCTGCACGTTCATGCCGGCCGTGAAAAAGCGGTAGCCGTCGCGGCCCGCCTGCTTGGCGCCGCCCATGGCCGTATTCGCGTATTTGATCAGCGTTTCCGGGTCGGTGGCGTCGTCCGGATACATGGCGATGCCGATGCTGGCCGTCAGGGTGGCCGCGTGGCCGCGCAGGTCGAACGGCGCGCGCAGGACTTCGCGCACCTGGTTGGCCACGGCCACGGCTTCCTGCTGGTTGCGGCTCATGGTCAATATGAGCGCGAATTCGTCGTTGCCCAGGCGCCCCACCGTGTCGCGCAGGCGCACGCATTCGACCAGGCGGTTGCTGAACTGGCGCAGCAGTTCGTCGCCCAGCGCCGCGCCCAGGGTGTCGTTGATGCTTTTGAAGCGGTCCAGCGCGATGAACAGCACCACGATGCGCCAGCTTTTTTCCTGCGCCAGTTCGACGGCCTGGGCCAGCGTCTGGTAAAACAGGCTGCGGTTCGGCAGGCCCGTCAAACCGTCGTAATGGGCCAGGTGCTTCAGGCGCTCCTGCGCCTGGCGCCGTTCGCTGATGTCGCGCGCCACGGCGATCAGCAGCAGGCCGCCCGCGCCCCCGCCCGCCACGGGCGCCTGCGCATACCAGTGCCAGCCCAGTTCCACGGGCACCAGGCTCAGGTCGCGCCGCACCAGTTCGCATTCCGTCACTTCCGTGGCCAGGTGGGCCGGGCCGCCCGGCAGCGCGGCCAGGGGCGGGGCCGGCGGCGATGGCAGCAGGGTGCCGGGTGACAGCGCCAGCAGTTCGGCGCGGGCATAGCCGAGCAGGCGGCACGCGCCGTCGTTGACGTCGACCAGGGTCATGCCCAGCACGTCGACGAGGAAGATGGCGTCGGTGGTGGCGTCCATGGCGCCGCGAAAGCGCTGCAGCTCGGCCGTGCGCTGGCCCACCGTGCGTTCGAGCAAGGTGTTGTAGTGGCGCGCGGCGCGGTGCAGCAGCCGCACTTCGAGCATGTTGCGGATGCGCGTGAGCACCTCGAGCGCGTCGAACGGCTTGCTGATGAAGTCGCGCGCGCCCGCTTCCAGCGCGGCCAGCTTGGCGTCCGGGTCGGCGGCGATCACCAGCACGGGCAGATAGCCTTCCCGCTCCAGCGGACGCAAGGCATCCATCACCTCGTAGCCGCTCATGCCGGGCATGACCAGGTCGAGGATGATCAGGTCGAACTGGTGGCGCTGGTGCAGGCCGGCCACGGCGCGCGCGTCGAGGGTGCTGCTGATGGCCGTGTAGCCGCCGCTTTGCAGCAAATGCTCGAGCAGGCGCAAATTGACGTCCTGGTCGTCGACGATGAGAATTTTCGCCGCATAGATATCGGCCTGGCTGATCATGGCGCGCCTGTTCCCTTCTGCCGGCGCTGCTGCGCCACATAGGCCAGGGTGCTGTTGATCGCCTCGGTAAATTCATCGAGGTTGATCGGCTTGGTCAGATAGCGGTAAAAGCCCAGCGCCATGCTGCGCTCGACGTCGCCCGGCATGGCGTTGGCCGTCAGGGCGATGACGGGAATGTGCGCCGTGCGCGGGTCGGCGCGCAGCAGCTTCAGCGCGTCCGTGCCATTCACGTGCGGCAGGTTGATGTCCATCAGGATCAGCTGCGGCAGGTGGGTGCGCGCCATTTCCACGCCCAGGCGGCCATCCGTGGCCGTCAGCAGCTGCAATTGCGGGCAGTAGCGGACGATTTCCTCGACCAGGGTCAGGTTGGCGGGATTGTCTTCCACGTACAGCAGGGTCACGGGGGCGCTGTGCTCGAGCAGCGCCCCGGCCAGGTCGGGCCGCGGCAAGGCCAGCAGGTCGGGTGCGGGCAAGGCGTCGACCACGCGCAGCTCGATCCAGAACGTGCTGCCCTCGCCGGGCGCGCTGGTCACGCCGATGCTGCCATCCATCAGCTCCACCAGGCGCTTGGTGACCACCAGGCCGATGCCGCTGCCTTCTTCCGTGCCGCCCTCCTGCCCCAGCCGGTTGAAGGGCTGGAACAGCAGCGCCACCTGTTCGCCGTCGAGGCCTATGCCCGTGTCGCGCACGCTGATGCGCACCCGTCCGCCCGCCTGCGGCGCGCAATCGATGGTCACCCGCCCCTGCTCGCGGTTGTACTTGAGCGCATTCGACAGCAGGTTCAACAGAATCTGCTTGAGGCGCGTGCGGTCGGCCAGCACGTTCAGGGGGCAGGCGTCGGGGAAGGTCATGCCGATGCCGCGCTGGCTGGCCAGCGGCGCGATCATGTCGCGACATTCCTGCAAGATGGCGTCCAGGCCCACCGGTTCGAGCGACAGGCTGACCGTCCCCGATTCCACCTTCGCCAGGTCGAGGATTTCATTGATCAAGGTCAGCAGATGGCGTCCCGATTTCAGGATATGCCCGGCGAACTCCTTCTTTTGCTCGAGGGTCGACGGCAGGCGGTCGGAACTGAGGATTTGCGCGAAGCCCAGGATGGCGTTCAGCGGCGTGCGCAATTCATGGCTCATCGACGACAGGAAGGCCGACTTGGCGTAGTTGGCGCTGCGCGCCTCTTCCATCGCCATGGCCAGTTCGCCATTCGTCATTTCCAGCTGCATCGTGCGCTCGTGCACGCGCACTTCCAGTTCCTGATTCAGGCGCATGACTTCCTGCTGCGCCTGGGTGCGCTGCTCGCCCTCGCGCGCCAGCTCGCCGTTCGAGCGTTCCAGCGCCTGCGTGCGCAGCTCGATCTCGGCCAGCATCTTGTTGAAGGAATCGACCAGCTGCGCCACTTCGTCGACGCTGAGCTTGCGCGCGCGGCGCGAGTAGTCGCCCGTCTCGATCACTTCGCGCGCCACGTCGGCGATATCGAGGATGGGCTGCGTGATGACGAAATCGAGGCGGCGCAGCAGCAGCAAGGCCACCAGCAGCGCCAGCACCGTCACGCCCAGCGCGATGGCCAGGTAATCGGCCGTGCGGCCGGCCAGCTCGTAGTCGGCGCGCAGATACACGGTGCCCAGCAGTTCGCCATTGTCGACGATGGGCTTGAACAGCTCCACCGAACTGCCCTGGATGGTTTCGCCTTCCTTGCCCACCTTCGCCGGCAGCTCGCCCACGTGCTCGTTCGCGCGGTAGCTGGCGAACAGGCTGCCGTCGGCCTTGTACAGGGCGCCGGCCGTCACGCGCGGACGGATGCGCATCAGGCTGAGGTTTTCCAGCGCCAGGCGTTCGTCGTCGAAGGCCAGCGCGGCCGAGCTCATATGCCCCAGCAGTTCGGCCTGGGTACTGATGTCGGCCACCAGGTTGCGGTGGTAGGCGCGCAAGTCGTAGGCGACGATGGTGGCCAGCGAAATGACGAGCGCCACCAGGGTGGTCAGCAAGACCACCGACATCAGTTTGTGGCGGATGGAGCGCAGTCGTATCATCTAGGCGCCTCCCGTCTGCACGCGATAGGCGGCCAGCAGCATGCGCGCGCTGATGCGGATATGCGCCTGCGCCACGGGTTTCAGGGCCACGTCGAAGCGCACCTTGTCCTCGGCCATCACAAAATTGATCATGCTGCCCATCGCGTAGACCTCATCCGAATCGGACACCGTCAGCAACGCCAGGCCACGGCTGGCGGCCAGCATCTCCTGCAGCGCCGTTTTATCCAGCGCGCCCAGGTACAGCACGTGCAGCCCGGCCAGCGCTTCGCCGCGGCGCACTTTTTTCACCTGCACGGCGCGGCCGTTGACGCTATGCCCGGCCACGCTCAGTTCGAGCTGCTCGGCCAGCGCGTCGGCGCCCGCCACGCCGATCACCAGCGGAGAGTCGGCCCGGGCAAAGCTGCCGTCCGGCCACTCGACATAGCCGGCAAACTTGTACAGATACGCGGCCTTGACCTGGCGCTCGAGGTCGCCCGGCACCTGCGCCTGCGCCTCGGCGCACAGCGCGCCCAGGAGCAGCAATAGCCAGCCCCAGCGAAGGGAGCGATGGCCGCCGCGCACGGGGCGGCGCAGGGGGCCAGGATGACGCCACCAGGTCCAGTTCAGAATTGCCATGACAACCGAGTAAAGATAATGCATACGAAGGCGCGGCACCATGCCGCTTGCCTGTTCGAGCGATGTGCACCAGGGCGGCGCAGCGACAGAGCGCCTGCCGGCCCGAAGTGGTAGCAAATGTATAAAAGAGTGTACGCATTTTCGCTGTGACCGGGGAAAGTTTCTTTTACCGTGGGCCATGCTACAGTCTTGCCACCATTTTCACCGCATGCAGGAGTCAACCATGAGCAACGCACTCGTCCCCCTCTCCACCGCCGTCGGCCTGGCCCTGCAGGCGAAGGGCCTGCTGCTGGCCACGGCCGAATCGTGCACGGGCGGTGGCGTGGCACAGGCCGTCACCGATATCTCAGGCTCGAGCGCCTGGTTCGAACGGGGCTTCGTCACCTATTCCAACGGGGCCAAGACCGGCATGCTGGGCGTGCCCGCCGAACTGATCGCCGCCCACGGCGCCGTCAGCGAGGAAGTGGCCGCCGCCATGGCGCAAGGAACGCTGGCCCACAGCGAAGCCCAGGTGGCCGTCTCGACCACGGGCATCGCCGGCCCCACGGGCGGCGTGCCGGGCAAGCCCGTCGGCACCGTCTGCTTCGGCTGGGCCATGGACGGGCGCGTGCAGACGCAGCGGCGGGTGTTCGCCGGCGACCGCCAGGCCGTGCGCGAGCAGGCCGTGGCGCACGCCCTGCGCGAACTGCTGCGTTTTATCCAGTAGCGTCGGCGACGCAGGCGCGGTCGCGTCCCGCCTGCTTGGCCGCGTACAGGGCGCTGTCGGCGCGCATCAGCAATTCGTGGCGGCCGGCGCCGTGGCGCGGATATTCGGCGATACCGGCGGAAAAGGTGCAGCCGGACAGGCTGTGCGGCGCCTGCTGGATCAGCAGCTGGCGGTAGCGCGCGGCGATATCGTCGATCTTGTGCGCGGCGATGACGCTGTCGGCCTCGCGCAACAGCAGGCAGAATTCCTCGCCGCCATAGCGGCACACCATGTCGCTGCCGCGCAGCTGGCTCTCCACCAGGCGCGCGAACTGGATCAGCACCTCATCGCCAAAGTTATGCCCGTACGTGTCGTTGACGCGCTTGAAGAAATCCAGGTCGATGATGGCGATGGCCACGGGCGCATCCGCATCGGCCGCGTGCAGGATGGCATTGAGGCAGGTTTCAAAATGGCGGCGGTTGTACAGGCCCGTCAGGTGGTCGCGCATGGCCTGCTCCTTCAGGCTGTCCTGCAGCGAATTGACGTGCAGGATCTGGTGCGCCAGTTCGCGGTTCAGGTGCTCGAGCTTGACGTTTTCCGATTCGCGCGCCGCCTGCAGCTCCAGCGCCTTGTCGCGCTCGGCTTTCAGGCTGTGCATTTCCTTTTCCAGGTTGCGCATCAGGCTGCGCGAGGCGCGCGCCGACTTGCTGCTGGCCTCGTACGCGGCCTGGTATTGTTGCAGGAAACCGTACGCGGCCTGCCATTCGCCCAGCTGGGCATTGATGTCGGACAAGCCGCGCAGGATCTGCTGCTGGTGAAACGGATTGCGCGTCCAGCTCAGCAGGCTGTGCGCCTGCGTCAGCGAGGCCAGCGCCTGCGCCGTCTGGCCCGCGTGCAGGTCCAGCTTGCCGCGCACCAGCCACGCATGCATCTGCTCTTCCAGGTCCTGGCCGCGGCGCGCATAGTCTTCCGCCCGCAGCAGCAATTGCAAGGCGCTCCCGGGCTGGTGCAGCAGGATGGCGGCGTGAGCGGCAATGCAGAACAAAAAGGCGCGCACGGCCAGGTCTTCCTCCGGCCACTCGTAAAACGGCTCGACCAGCGCCAGCGCCTCGGCTGGCTTGCCGGTGGCTAATAAACACATGGCCAGATTGGCCGAAACGATGGTTTGCTGGTATTTGAGCTTTTGCGTGCCGATGATCTCGAGCGCCTCGACCAGCAGGGGAATGGCGTCTTCATCGTTGCCCAGGTCATGCTGCGACGACGCCAGGTTCGACAGGCTGTTGACCCGGTGCGCGGGGCTGCCGAAACGCTCGGCGATGTCGAGCGCCAGCAGGAAATTGCGCGGACCGTCCTGCGTATCGCCACGGTTCAGGGCATCGACGCCCAGGCGCGCGTACAGCATGAACTTGTGCAGCGAGTCGGGGATCTGCGCGGCCTGGCTGCGCGCCTGCAGGAAGTGCTGCTCGGCATCGGCGAAGTCGCCGCGCCGGCTCGCATACGCGCCCTGCAGGGCGGCCACTTCCATGCCGCCTTCCAGGTCGCAGGTCTGCTTGAAATAGTCGCGCAGGCGCTCGCACGACGGCTCCGTTTCGCCCGCATAATAGGACAGCCAGCAATGATTGAGTTCCGCATACGCGCCGCCGCGCGCATACTGTTGCCGTTGCGCCGCCGCCAGCGCCATCTGCGCCAGCCGGCGTGCCTGGCGGCGGTTGCCGACCAGGCAAGACAGGGCTTGCTGATTCAAACGGTCAATGTCGGCTTTATCGAGACTGGAGATCGGCACTGCGTCCTCGTTCACACTCTGGGGTGCATTTTTCACACAAAACTTGCTCTGTATCAATGGTATCCTGATTAACATCATAACCAGATTCGCTCCCGCGCATGGCATCTTTGCAAAGGATTGTGGTAAAAATGCCAGTCGTGGCCTGGCCGGGCGCCAGCGCCGCTGTCACGGATCTTTGATTGTCACTGACGCAACAACTTGGAGTAGTCGCAATGCAAAACACGGTACATTTCATCCTGCAGGGCAAGGGCGGCATCGGCAAGACCCTCGTCTCGACCCTGCTGGCCCAGTGGATAGGCGGCAAGGACGACACGCCTTTGCGCTGTTATGACACCGACCAGGAAAACGCCACCTTCTCGCGCTACAAGGCGATGAACGTCAAGCACGTGCCCGTGATGACGGATGCGCGCAACATCGATCCGAAACGCTTCGACGCGCTGATGATCGACATCCTCGATACGGACGGCAACTGCGTGGTCGACAATGGCGCGAACACGTTTTCGCCGCTGATGGGCTACCTGCTGGAAAACGACTGTTTCTCTCTTCTGGAAGAATCGGGCCGCAAGGTGTACATCCACACCATCGTCGGCGGCGGCGACACCCTGCACGACACGGCCACGGGTTTTGTCGCCACGGCCCAAGCGACGAAGGTGCCGCTGGTGCTGTGGCAAAACGAACACTTCGGCCTGCTGCAATCGGCGTCCGGCAAGCAATTCGTCGAATCGCAGTCGTATGCCGACAACCGTGCGCGCGTCAAAGGCAGCATCACCTTGAGCCAGCGCAACCCCGACACCTTCGGCGCCGACGTCAAGAAAATGAATACGGCGCGCCTGACGATGCAGGAAGTGCTGCAGAACGACAAGTTCAACATCATGGAAAAGCAGCGCATCAAGGTCGTCTACCGCGACATCTTCGAACAGCTCGACAAGGTGCAGTGGTAGATGGACCGGCACACACTGCGCAGCCACGTGTTCGACAAGACGGGCATCAAGATCGACGTCGACGACCCGATATTCGCCCTGGTGGCGCTGAACGAAGCCGTGCTGGCGGACACCGTCGAACGCCAGCTGGCCCTGCTGGACGCCGCCACCCAGGCGCTGGCGGCGCAGGCGCGCGCCACGGGCGGCGTGCCGCCCGAACCGGGCGCTGCCATGCCCCAGCCCGTGCCGCAAGCGCCGGCACCATCGCCATCGCCGGCCGGGCCGGCCGGCTTTACGCCGCGCGAATGGCGTTTGCTGGGTGCGGCGGCCATCGTCTCGCTCGCCTGCGCGCTGCTGGTGCTGGGCGGCGCGGCTCTGCTGTATAAACTGTAGCACCGTCGCGCTGGGCCAGCCACGAGCGGGCCGCAGCGTCTTCCCCACCCTAGCCTGGAAGCATGCATGAAACCGATCAAATTGCTGGCCATTCCCGCCCTGATGCTGTCGCTGTACGGCGCCCCGCTCACGCTCGCCCACGCCGCCGGCGCCGCTGCCGCGACGGCAGCCATGGCCGTGCCCAATGTCGCCTACGAAAAATACACCTTGCCGAACGGCCTCGACGTCATCCTCGTGGAAGACCATAAATTGCCCGTCACGGCCGTCAACATCTGGTACCACGTGGGACCGGCGAATGAAGCGCCGGGCCTGACGGGCTTTGCGCATTTGTTCGAACACATGATGTTTGCCGCCACCAAGCACGTGCCGCGCGGCATGGCCGACCAGCTGCTGGAAGGCGCGGGCGCCACGGATTCGAACGGCAGCACGGATTTCGACCGCACCAATTATTTCGACACGGTGCCGTCGAACCAGCTGGAACTGGCCCTGTGGGCCCATTCCGACCGCATGGGCTATCTGCTGGACGTGCTCGACCAGACGGCGCTGACGAACCAGCAGGACGTGGTGCGCAACGAGCGCCGCCAGAGCGTGGAAAACGCGCCCTACGGCATCGTGCAGGAAGCCCTGTACCACCAGCTGTTTCCGAAGACCCACCCGTATTACGCCAGCGTCATCGGTTCGCATGCGGACATCCAGAACGCGAAACTGGCCGACATCAAGGAATTCTTCACCAAATACTATGGTCCCAACAATGCCAGCCTGGTGATCGCGGGCGACATCGACAAGGCGAAGACCAAGGAACTGGTCAACAAGTATTTTGGCAGCTTCAAGAGCGGCCCCGCCGTGGCCAAGCCCGACGTCGTGACGCCGCCCATCACGCAGGAGCGCCGCATCGTGGTGCAGGACCGGGTCGAACTGCCGCGCGTCTTCATGGCCTGGCTGACGCCGTCCGCCTACGCCAAGGACGATGCGGAACTGTCGATGGCCGCGCAGATCCTGGCCGGCGGCAAGTCCAGCCGCCTGTATAAATCCCTGGTGTACGACAAGCAGATCGCGCAGGACGTGGGCGCCAACCAGAGCTCGAACGCCCTCACCTCCGTGTTTACCCTCGACGTGACGGCCCGCCCCGGCCATCAGCCCGAGGAAATCGAGCAAGCCATGCAGGCGGAACTGGAGCAATTGCGCACCAAGGGGCCCAGCGAGAAGGAAATCGAGCGGGCCCGCAACGGCATCGAGACGAGCATGCTGAGCCAGGTGGAAAAAGTGGGCGGCAATGCCAACATGATGAACCAGTACAACCAGTACCTGGGCGACCCCGGCTACCTGGGCAAGGATATCGAGCGCTACCGTCAGGTGACGGCGGCCGGCGTGCAGCGCGCCGTGGACACCTACCTGAAGAACCAGTCGCGCGTGGTCGTGTATGGCGTGCCGGGCAAGCCGGACCTGGGTCCGGAAGTGGCGACGCCGGCGCCGGGCAAGGTCAAGCCGGCGCCAGGCACGGCCATCAATGCGGACGAGCCATGGCGCAACAAGGTCCCGGCCGCCGGTCCCGCGCCGACAATCGTGCTGCCGCAAGCGACGTCCTTCACCCTGAGCAATGGCTTGACCGTGATCCACAACTACAACCCGGCCGTGCCGCTGATTTCCAGCCAGCTGGTGGTAAAAAGCGGTTCGGGCGCCAATCCGCTGGCGCAGCCGGGCTTGGCCGGCTTCACGGCGCAATTGCTGCAGGAAGGAACCAGTACGCGCAGCGCGCCGCAGATCGCCGATGACGTGGCGCAACTGGGCGCTTTTCTCGGTACGGGTTCCGGCGCGGATGCCTCGTTCGCCCAGCTGACGTCGCTGAAAACCACCTTCCCGCAAGCGCTCGACGTGCTGGCCGACGTGGTGCAGCACCCGCAATTCCCGCAAGATGAAGTGGAGCGCCAGCGCGCCAGCCGCATCGGCGAACTGGCGCAGCAGCGCGAAAACGCGGCGGCCGTGGCGGCCCGCGTGGAAGCGGCCGCCCTGTACGGTCCGCAGCATCCGTACGGCTATATCCAACTGGGCACGGAAGCGGCCCTGAAAGCCACCAGCCGCGCCGACCTGCAGGCGTTCTGGCAGCAGCATTATGTGCCCAACAACGCGGCGCTGATCGTCTCGGGCGACATCGGCGCGGCGGAATTGAAGAGCCTAGCCGAATCCAAGTTCGGCAGCTGGAAGGCGGGCACGGTGGCGCCGTCCGTGACGACGGCGCCGGCCACGACGAAAGCCAGGCTGATCCTCGTCGACAAGCCGGGCGCGCCGCAGACGGCCGTGCGCCTGTCGACCATCGCCGTGGCCCGCGCGACGCCCGACTATGCGCCGCTGCAAGTGATGAACGCGGCGCTGGGCGGCTTGTTTACTAGCCGGCTGAGCAATAACCTGCGCGAAGAGAAGGGCTACACCTATGGCGTGCGCTCGCAATTCCAGTACCGCAGCCAGCCGGGACCGTTCTCCATCGCGGCCGGCGTGCGCACCGACGTGACGGGCGCGGCCGTGTCGGAAACCTTCAAGGAAATCCGCGCCATGATCGCCAAACCCTTGACGGCCAAGGAATTGTCGAATGCGCGCAATTCGCAGGTGCTGTCCCTGCCGGGCCAGTTCGAGACGAATGCCAGCATCAGCGCCAGCATGGCCAACACGTATGTCTACGGCCTGGGGCTCGACTACTACGCGACCTTGCCGCAGCGCTTTGCCGGCGTGACGGACAAGCAGGTGCAGCAGGTGGCGAAAAAATACCTGCAACCGGAAAAGCTGATCGTCATCGGCGTGGGCGACCAGGCGAAGATCGCGCCGCAGTTGAGCAAGCTGAAACTGGCGCCCGTGGAATTGCGCGATGCGGAGGGTAAGCTGAAGTAAAGACTAGCGGCGCCGGAACAGAACAGCCTTGTCCACCAGCGCCGCAATCGCCACCCCGGCCGTGTAGGCGATCAAATCGCCCCAGCCGAAGGTGGAACCGAGCACCAGATGCCCCAGCGGATGCGCGCGCAGCGCGACGAGCCAGGGCGTCTGGATCAGCTGGCCGAATTCCACGGCAAAGCAGATCAGCAGCGCAGTCAGCGCCAGCTGCCACGTGCGCATGCGCGTGGCGACGATGCCCAGCGCAAAGACGATCATCATGGCCCACAGGGCGTCGCCCGGATACTTGCCCAGCGCGGCGGGGAGGAATTGGGGATAGGCGCGCGAGGCCAGGCCCAGCGCGATGACAGCCACGGTTGCGCCCACCTGCAGCAGGCGGCGGCGTTCAGGTTTTACCAGGAACATATTTCCATTCAAAGGCACAATACGGGCCGAACCATTGCGGCCCGTCCGATATTGTACTGCGCGGCCGTGTCCGCCTGCAGCCTATCGCATCAAGCCAGGTCCACGTGCTGCGCCAGGAAGTCGAGAAAGACGCGCACGCGCAGCGGCACATGCCCGCCCTGCCCCACGAACACGGCATGTACTTCCTCGCTGTCGCCCGGGTTGAACGCTTCCAGCACGGCCTGCAAACGGCCTGCCGCGATATCGGTGCGCACCTGGAAGGCCGCCAGGCGCGCCAGTCCCAGCCCCGCCAGCGCCAGTTGCCGCAAGGCTTCGCCATCGCTGGCCTGCGCATTGCCAACGACCGGCACGACGAGGTCGCCCTCGGGCAGGCGCAACGGCCAGCCCGAGCGGGCGCGCGCGTAATTGGCGTCGAGCAGATTGTGCGATGCCAGTTCGGCCGCTGCCAGCGGCGTGCCGCGCCGCGCCAGGTAGGCGGGCGATGCCACGATCGCCATGCGCGTCTGGCCCAGCTTGCGCGCCAGCAAGTTGGAACTTTTCAGGGGGCCGGCCCGCACGGCCACGTCCGTGCGCTGCTCGAGGATATCGACCACGGTATCGGTGAGCACGATGTCGAGCGTCACCTCGGGATAGCGTTCCAGGAACAGCGGCGCCAGCGGCAGCAGAAAATGCTGGCCGAACGGCACATTCGCATTCACCCTGATCTTGCCACGCGGCACATCCTGCACGCCCGCGCAGCGCTCGGCCTCATCCAGCGCCGCCAGCACCTGCATCCCCCGTTCATACAGGCCGCAGCCTTCGGCCGTCAGCTGCAGCTGGCGCGTGGAGCGGTTCAACAGGCGCGCGCCCAGGCGCTCTTCCAGCCGAGACACGAGCTTGCTGACGGCCGACGGCGTCATGCCGCAGGCGCGCGCGGCGGCGGAAAAGCCGCCCAGCTCGACTACGCGCACGAACACTTCCAGCTCGCCGGAACGATTCACTTCGAGTCTGGCCATTGTGAATTCAACTCATAAATGTTCTTCGATGGGATAGTCTAGTACATAAATGGCTTTGCTTTCATCATGCGCACATTCCCCTTGATAAAGCGAGCCGCCATGCAACGATCTTCCCTCCTCCCCGCCGCCCTGCTGAGTCTGGCATTCAGCACCAGCCCGGCCCAGGCCGCCAACGCCGAACTTGCACCAGCCCCCGCCTCCAACTGGCTGGCCAGCTGGACAGCCAGTCCGCAAGCCGTGTGGGGCAGCGACTTTGTGCTTCCCGCCAACGTGCCCGCCGTGCTGCACGGGCAAACCGTGCGCCAGGTGGCGCGCCTCAGCATGGGCGGCCCGCGCGTGCGCATCGTGCTGTCGAATGCGTATGGCAAGGTGCCGCTGCGCATCGGTGCCGCCAGCGTAGCCCTGGCGGCGAACGGCTCGGCCATCGAAGCGGGCAGCCTGCGCACGCTGACCTTTGCCGGCCAGCCCTCGGCTACCATGGCGCCGGGAGCGCCGCTCGTCAGCGACCCCGTCGCGCTGTCCGTGCCAGACCTGGCGCGGCTGACGGTGAGCGTGCACCTGCCGCAAGCCAGTTCCGTCTCCACGTTTCACTGGGATGGCCGCGAAACGGCGTGGATTGCCCCGCAGGACCAGACGCGGGCCGCGCGCATTGACGAGGCGCAAACGGGCGTGCAGACCACCACGGCGCGCCTTCTACTCGGTGCCATCGAAGTGGAAGCGGCGCCGGCGGCGCAAGCCGTGGCCATCCTGGGCGACTCGATCACCGATGGCGCCAGCGCCAGCCTGGGGATCGATGCGCGCTGGCCCGACTTCCTGGCCGAACGCCTGGCGCCGCAGGGCGTGGCCGTGATCAATGCGGGCATTTCCGGTGGACGGCTATTGTCCGACGGCATGGGAGAGAACGCCCTGGCGCGCTTCGAGCGCGACGTGCTGGCGCAGCCTGGCGTGCGCACGGTGGTCGTCTTGTTGGGGATCAATGACATCAGCTGGCCCGGCACGGCGTTTGCGCCACAGGCACAAAGACCCACCCTGGAGGAATTAACGGCCGGCTACGCGCAGCTGGCAGCCCAGGCCCGCAGCCGCGGCGTGCGCGTGGTCGGCGCCACTTTGACGCCGTTCGCAGGCGCCCTGCCCGGCACGCCCCTGAGCGACTATTATCAGCCGGAAAAAGAGGCGCTGCGCCAGCAAGTCAATGCCTGGATACGCGACAGCGGCCTGTTTGACGCCGTGCTCGACTTCGACGCCTGGGCGCGCGACCCTGCCCATCCCCTGCGCCTGCTGCCCGCCTACGACTCGGGCGACCATCTGCACCCGGGCGACGCGGGCAACCGGGCGCTGGCGGAAGGGATAGACCTGCCGCTGCTGTTCAATAAAAATCAGTCACCGAGGCCCGCGTACAAGGCCGTGCTCAAGTAGCGTTCGCCGAACGACGGGATGATGGTGACGATGTTCTTGCCCGCGTTTTCCGGACGGCGCGCCACTTGCAGGGCGGCCCACAGGGCGGCGCCCGACGAGATGCCGACCAACAAGCCTTCATCGCTGGCGGCCAGGCGCGCCGTGGCGAAGGCGTCGTCGTTCTTGACGCAGATGATTTCGTCGTAGATGGCCGTGTTCAGGATCTGCGGCACGAAACCGGCGCCGATGCCCTGGATCGGGTGCGGCCCCTTGGTGCCTTTCGACAGCATCGGCGACGCTTCCGGTTCCACGGCGATCACTTGCAGGCCGGGCTTGCGCTCCTTCAACACTTCGCCGATGCCGGTGATCGTGCCGCCCGTACCCACGCCGGCGACGACGATGTCCACTTGCCCATCCGTGTCGCGCCAGATTTCCTCGGCCGTCGTGGCGCGGTGGATGGCGGGATTGGCGGGATTGTTAAATTGCTGCAGCATCAGGTAGCGCGGGTCGGCCGCCACCAGTTCCTCGGCCTTGCGGATGGCGCCCAGCATGCCTTCGCTGCCCGGTGTGAGCACCAGTTCGGCACCGTAGGCGCGCAGCAGGATGCGCCGTTCGCGGCTCATGGTGTCGGGCATGACGAGGGTGCAGCGGTAGCCGCGCGCGGCGCAGACCATGGCCAGCGCAATGCCCGTGTTGCCGCTGGTGGGCTCGACGATGACGGTATCGGGATGGATCTTGCCTGCGGCTTCCGCGGCGACGATCATGGACAGGCCGATGCGGTCCTTGACGCTGTGCGCGGGATTGTAGAATTCGAGTTTGGCGAGGATGGTGGCCACACTGCCGGCGGCGATGCGGTTGATGCGCACCAGGGGGGTGTTGCCGATCAGTTCAGTGACGTCGTTGGCGATGTTCATGGGAGTCTCCACAGCAATTACAGAAGAATCCAGTCTACCGCGTTTTGGCGGCGGCGCGAGCATGCGCCACCGCCAAACTGAACAATTACTTAACGTCCAGCAGTTCCACGTCGAAGATCAGTGCCGAGTTCGGCGGAATGTCGCCATTGCCGGCGCCGCGCGGGCCGTAGGCCAGTTCGCCTGGAATGATCAGGGTGCGCTTGCCGCCCACTTTCATGCCGGCCACACCCTGGTCCCAGCCCTTGATGACCATGCCCTTGCCCAGCGGGAAGTCGAACGGGCCGCGGCCCACGGAGCTGTCGAACTTCTTGCCGCGCGAATCTTTCGCCAGGGGACGATACAGCCAGCCCGTGTAATGTACGGTGACGTTGCTGCCGGCGGACGCTTCCTTGCCCGTGCCGACCTTGTTGTCGATCAGAATCAATTTATCGGCGACAGGGCCGGGGCTCAGCGAGACGGCCGAGGCGGGAACAGGCGCTGGCGCCTGTGCCTGCGCCAGCGACGCGGCGACGGAGCAGATCAGGGCAAACAAAACGGAGCTACGCGTCATGATGTATTCTTTCAGTGAGTTTCGGTGAGATCCCTGCCAATGCAAGAGGCAGGGAACGCCAATCATAGCAAACCGCCGCAACGATAGGAAAAACTTGTCGCCCGATACCCATAGCCCCCGCCTGTTTTACGCGTTGTGGCCCGATGCGGCCACGCGCGCGGCGCTGGCCGCCTGGCAGGCGCGCCTGCAAGGCAAGCCCGTGCGCGCGGACAAGCTGCACCTGACCCTGGCCTTCCTGGGCCAGCACCCGGCCAGCGACCTGCCGGCCCTGCTGGCTATCCTGGCACAATTGCCGGCGCACCCCATGCCCTTGCTGTTCGACCACGCCAGCCACTTCACGAAGCTGGCGCTGGCCTGGGCCGCCCTGGCGCAGCCGTCGCCGGCCCTGCTGGACTTGCGCGCGGCCTGCATGCAGCGCCTGGCGGAACAGGGGCTGGCGCCCCGCTTCGAGCACGACCGCTTTACGCCGCACGTGACCCTGGCGCGCCAGGCGCCGCCGCCGGCAAGCCAGGACTTCGCGCCCATCGCCTGGCAGGCGGACGAACTGGTGCTGGTGGAATCGCTGAAAAGCAGCGGCGACTACCGCATCGTGGCGCGCCGCAAACTGGCTTAGGCGGCGTCCGCCACTGGCTCGGCAGCCAGTTTGTCCTGGCGCAAGCTTTTCAGCGCATGGGCGGCCGCCACCATGCCGAAGCTGGCCGTCACCACCACGCTGGAACCGAAGCCGGCGCAATTCAAGCCCGTGACGCCGGCAGACGTGCCATCGATGGCGCACGCTTCCCCGCTCTCTGGCGTGCTCAACGGTTCCATGGAAAACACGGCGTCGACATTGAATTTGTTTTTCACGCCACGGGGAAAGCCATATTCGGTGCGCAACAGTTTGCGCACGCGCTTGAGCAGCGGTTCCTGCTCCGTCTTCGACAAATCGCGCACGGCGATCAGGGTCGGGTCCGTCTGCCCGCCCGCGCTGCCGATGGTCAGCATCGGCAGATTGCGCGCGCGGCAATACGCGATCACGGCCGCTTTCGCCTTGGCATTGTCGATGGCGTCGACCAGGTAGTCGAAATCGCGCCCGCCCAGCAACTGCTCGAGGTTATCCGGGGCAATAAAATCCTCGATCTGCGTGACCTGGCAAAACGGGTTGATCAGTTCGATGCGTTCGGCCAGGGCCGTGATCTTGGCCTTGCCGATGGTGTCGCTCATGGCCTGGATCTGGCGATTGATATTCGATTCGGCAACATTATCGAGGTCGATCAGGGTCAGGCGGCCGATGGCGCTGCGCGCCAGCGCTTCGACGATCCAGGAACCGACGCCGCCCACGCCGATCACACACACGTGGGCCGCGCGAAAACGTTCCAGCGCGGGGGCGCCGTACAGGCGGGCAATGCCGCCGAAACGCCGTTCAAAATCGATCTCGGTCAAGTCCATGGAAATTAGTTCATTGGTGGAGGTATGCATGGCGCCATTTTAACGGACACTGCGCTGACAGATATTCTAAAATAGCCGGATTGACACAGCGACAAGCTCTGTTTGTCGCCGCGCCCCCACACCGTTCACCACGAGAACTCGCCATGACCTCTCCCCTGTTCGACTCCGTTCCCGGCTTTGACCAGCCCATCGCCGTGCTCAAGCATTGCCACGACAAGATCCGCAAGCAACTGACGACCCTGCAAAACCTGCTGGCGCATCTGGTGCAGCACGGCAACACCGCGGACGCGCAGCAGGCGGCCAAGGCAGTGTTGCAATATTTCAATCAAGCCGCCCATCTGCACCATGACGATGAAGAGCAGGATCTGATGCCCATGCTGCAGGCCACCGCCACGGGCGAGGACGCGGCCCTGCTGGCGACCCTGGTGCCCGAGATCCTGGCCGACCACCAGCGCATGGACCAGGCCTGGCTGACCCTGCGCCCGGAACTGGACGCCATCGCCGCCGGCACGGGCGTGCAGCTGTCCGCCCATGGCGTGCGCGACTATGTGGCCGCCTACCAGGCCCACATGAGCAAGGAAGAGGGGCAGCTGGCGCCGATGGCCAAGCGCCTGTTCAGCGCGCGGCAGATGGAGCAGTTGGGCACGGCCATGCAGCGCCGCCGCGGCATCGCGCCCGAAGCGCCCGCAGCAGCCCAGCCGGACGCGGCCGCCGTGCTGGCAGCCATGCGCACCGATTACGTGCAGTCCAGCCTGAGCGAGATGGATGTGCTGGCCGATCCCATCGCCCAGTTCCAGAAATGGTTTGCCGAAGCCGTCAAGGCCCAGGTACTGGAACCGAACGCCATGAGCTTGTCCACCGTCAGTCCCGAGGGCAAGCCCAGCTCGCGCATCGTGCTGATCAAGCAATTCGACGAGCGTGGCTTTACCTGGTACACGAACTACCACAGCGACAAGGGCCGGCAGCTCGAGCACAATCCGCACGCCGCCCTGCTGTTCTTCTGGGGCGAGCTGGAGCGGCAGGTGCGCATCGAGGGCACGGTGGTGAAAACCACGGCCGCCGAAAGCGATGAATATTTCAATGTGCGCCCCGTGCAAAGCCGCTTGTCAGCGATTGCATCGCAGCAAAGCGCGCCCATTGACAGCCGTGCCGCGCTGGAAAGCAATTACGAGGCCGTGGCCGCCGCCGCCGTCGGCGATGCGCAGCCGCCGCGTCCGGCCCACTGGGGCGGTTACCGCTTGCAGCCGGAACGCATCGAGTTCTGGCAGGGACGCCGTTCGCGCTTCCACGACCGCATCGTGTTTACGCGTGGTGCGGACGGACAATGGAGCATGCAGCGCTTGCAGCCTTGAGCGCATAGTCAAGGCGGCGCAAAGCAAGCTGGTCAATATAGGTGTAGGCTATGAGGGTAGAAGTTACTAAATGACATTGTTTCTCAATTTGCGGCCGCAACGGCGGCCGCTACATTGGAGGCCATTTTGTTTGTACAAAACCAACTCAAGTCCTGGATCGCCAGCATCCGCAGCAAGACCGCCTTGCCGCTGCGCATAGAATTGTGGAATGGCCAGCATGTCGACCTGTCCAGCGAAACGCCGCGCGTTACCATCCGCCTGCCGACCGTCGCCTCGGCCCGCTATCTGCTGAACCCCTCACTGGCCAACCTGGGCTCGGCTTATGTGGAAGGCAATATCGAAGTCAAGGGCACGGCCCAGGACATGATTTCCATCTGCAATGCCCTGGCGCGCAACACCTTGAAACCGGAAGGCAAGCTGGCCCGCATCGTGCGCAGCTTTACGCACGACAAGAGCAAGGATGCCGAAGCCATCCGCTACCACTACGATGTGTCGAACGCCTTCTACGAGCAATTCCTCGACCCCGCCCTCGTGTATTCCTGCGCCTATTTCGAACACGGCGATGAAACCCTGGCGCAGGCGCAAGTCAAGAAGATCGACCATATCCTGAAGAAAATCCAGCTGCAGCCGGGCCAGACCCTGCTCGACATCGGCTGCGGCTGGGGCGCGCTGGTCATGCGTGCTGCACAGCAATATGGCGCCCGCTGCGTGGGCGTGACCCTGTCGGAAAACCAGTATGCGCTGGCGCGCGAGCGCGTGGCGGCGGCCGGCCTGGCGCACCTGATCGATATCCGCCTGCAAGACTACCGCGACGTGACGGGCCAGTTCGACCGCATCACCAGCGTGGGCATGTTCGAACACGTGGGCCTCAAGCATTTGCCCGAGTACTTTGCCATCATCAACAAGCTGCTGGCGCCGGACGGCATGGCGATGAACCACGGCATCACCTCGACGGACCCGGAGAATGGCGAAACGCCGTATGGGGGCGGAGAATTCATCGAAAAATATGTGTTTCCGCACGGCGAGCTGGCGCACATCGGCAATGTGCTCAAGACCATGCAGCAAGGGGGGCTGGAAGTGCTGGACGTGGAAAACCTGCGGCGCCACTATGCGCGCACCTGCGCCCTGTGGACGGAGAATTTCGAAGCCAACGCCGAGCAGATCCGTCCGCTGGCGGGCGAGCGGCGCTTCCGCATCTGGCACGTCTACCTGGCCGGCTGCGCCTATGCCTTCGAGCAAGATTTGATCAGCCTGTACCAGATCGTCTGCGTGAAGGCGGGCCGGCGCTCTTCCGCCCTGCCCTGGTCGCGCCACTACATGTATGCGCAGGACGCCAGACCGGCGCCGCTGCTGGCGACCTGATCCTGATGCACGCGCGGGGTGCTTACTTCAGGCGCCCCGCGTACATGGCGCGGAACTTCTCCACCTTGGGCACGACGACGAGGGCGCAATACCCCTGCAAGGGATGCTGCTCCACGTAATTCTGGTGGTAATCCTCGGCCGGATAAAAGACCGATGCCGGTTCCAGCTGCGTGACGATCGGCGCATCCCACACGCCGGCCATCTCGGCAAGTACCTTGCGCGCCACGCTTTCCTGTTCGGCCGACTGGTAATAGATGACGGAGCGAAATTGCGTGCCGACATCGTTGCCCTGCCGGTTCAGGGTGGTGGGGTCATGCAAGGTCAAAAAGATTTCCAGCAAGTCGTGATAGCTGATGACGGCGGGATCGAATTCCAGCCGCACCACTTCCGCGTGACCCGTCTCGCCCGTGCACACCTGATCATATGTGGGGTTGGGCACGCTCCCGCCCGTGTAGCCGGACTCGACGCGCGTCACGCCGCGCACTTCCCCGTACACGGCGGCCAGGCACCAGAAACAGCCGCCGCCCAGTACCGCCACTTCCATCTGTTGAGTCATGATGCCCTCCCGCAACGCCTGTGCGACGTATCATTTCATTACTGTAACGCAAAGCGCCATGGCCTGCAGCGCCGCTTGAAACGGCGCGTGGCGCACCGCACATATGGGGCATGCCGGCCACGATTGCGCTGGCATTGCCGATTTTTGGCATAATGTCAGCAAATAGACAGGTCACCCATGAACACACGCTCTCCCCGCGCGCCAGCGCAAGAATTCGATACGACACATTTCCGCCAGGCATTGTCGCAGTTTGCCACCGGCGTGACGGTCATTACGACGCGCCTGGCCGACGGCAGTTTCCGCGGCTTGACGGCCAGCTCCTTCAATTCCGTCTCGCTGTCGCCGCCGCTGGTGCTGTGGAGCCTCGGTTCCGTGGCGAACAGCATGCCCATCTTCAGCGGCAACTCGCACTACGTCATCAATGTGCTGGGCGCCGAGCAGGCGGAACTGGCGCAGCGCTTCGCCCGCCGTACGCCGAATCCCTTCGACGACGTCGAGTATGAGCTGTCGCGCACGGGCCAGCCCATCCTGAAAGGCGCGTCGGCCTGGTTCGAATGCCACAACCGCAGCCGCTATCCCGAAGGCGACCACGTCATTTTCGTGGGCGAAGTGGAACAATGCGCGTTTACGGCGCAAGCGCCCTTGATCTTCCACAATGGACAGTTCAACACACCGCCAGCCTGAGCGGGACAAAAAAAAATCCGCCGAGGCGGATTTTTTGTTTTACAGGGTAAATTTATACCCGATGCTGACACTCACGGCGAGCGGGTCGAGCTTGATGTCCTGCGTCTGCCCCGTCGAGAATTTCGCCTTGGTTTTCAGGAAGGTCTTGACCACGGCCACGTCGGCAAACCAGCGCTCGTTGAAGGACAGCGTGCTGCCGACCACCAGGCTGCCGGCCAGCTTGTTGTCCATGCGGTAGGTCACGGGCGATCCACCCGGATCCAGCAAGGCCGTCATCTGGCCCGAACCTCTTTCCTTCTGAAAATAAGCATACGTCAAACCCGCGCCCACGTAAGGACGGATCATCGCGTTCGGCTGGAAGAAACGGTACTGGATGAAGGCCGTCGGCGGCAAGGCTTCCGCCGTGCCCAGCTTGCCCGTGCCCTTGATGGAACCATCGCCCATCAGGTCATGCTTGTACGGCACGCCCAGGATCATTTCAGCGGAAATATTGTCCGTGATCATGTAGGCAAAGGTCAGGATGGGCTTGGTATCGGACTTGACGTCGGCCTTCGTGCCCGGCAGTGCCGGCGCGGAAATGTCGCCACTGTCGACGTGGGGCGTGATCTTGTTGACGCCGACCTTGGCCATCCAGGTGCCCGCGCTTTGCGCCGAAGCGCCAGTCGCCATGGCCATCGCGGCGGCGGCGGCCAGCACGCGTACAGCGGTATTCAAACGATTTTTCATCTTGTCTCCTGATCATTATGTGCGGATAGCCGGGCTATCCAGTCTTGTCGCTGCCAGCGCCAGCCACGTCCCCGGGACGCGGCTGGCGCGGCGATTCCTTACAGCCAGCCCCGCACGACCATGTCCTTGGCCACATAACGGGCCAGCAACAGGTTGTTGAACGGCGTAGGGTGCACATCGTCGGCATACGAGTAGTGGCTGACGTCGCCCGCTTTCAGGTTCGTGCCATTGCAGACCAGCGAGCTGCCCAGGATATTGCCTGGTGCGCTCAAGTCGCATGCCGTCTCGCTGACATTCGTCAAGCCATACGGGCCAGGGTTGGTGCCCTGGTCATGGCTGACGGCAAACACGTCGACCAGCAAGACTTTCGCATTGCCGTTCAGGCCGCCGCTCAGTTCGCCATTGAAGGCGCTGACCATGGCATTGATGAGTGCCTTGGTATTGGCATCCTTGCTCAAGCCCGATGGCGTGCCGGCCACGTCAGGCAGATTGTTGACCACCACATAATTGGCGCCCTTGGCGATGATCTGGTCCTTGACCAGCGCCACCAGCTCAGTACCCGCTTGTTTCATGGCGGCAATCAGCAATGGCCCTTGGGCCGCAGCGTAGTCGGCGCCGGCCTTGGCGCCGGCAGCATTGCCGGTAACCGTCGCATCGGCTTGCGCCTTGGTAACCAGCGGGCCATACACGGTTGGCGAGGCAACGGCCGTATTGCCAGCGATGACAGCAGCTTGCACGGCGGCACCGACGATGGTCGCCGACGTGGCGCCAGGCGCCGCGCTGGCCGTCTGGATAGCGGCGCCGATGGAGGCGGCGGCCGTGGTGGGATTGGGCGCGCCGGCGGCCAGGGCCAGGGTCAGGTTGGTGGCAAAAGCCTTGGCGCCCGCATCGGCGCCCGCCTTCGTGCCGGCCGCCGTTGCGCCGGCCTGCAATGCACCGAGCTGGTACAGCACGTCGTTACCGCCGGCCATCACGAAGACGGCTTCCGTGCCGCTGAACTTGCCGCCGGAAGCGGCCAGGTGGTTCGCGATCTGCGTCACCACGGGCACGGTCAGGGCACCCAGCTCGCTGCCCGTCAGCTTGTTGTTCGGACCGACGGGGTTGGTCACGCGCGAACCGCCCATGGCGTAGCCGTAGCAGCCAGGATGCTTGACGCGCGGCACGGACAAGCCCTTCGCCGCATTGCCTTCCAGGCCGGTCTCGGCGGCGCATGGCGCGGCCAGGCCGAATTGCGCGGCCAGGTGCTCGGTCCAGTTCTTGCCCGTCAGTTCAGGATTGATCTTGGTATTGTCGCCATTGATGGTGAACTTGCCGCCACCTTTCGCCAGCACCGTGCCCACGGCATACGAACCGACATCGGACAGGCTGTCGCCGAACGACACCTGCGCCGTGTATTTGACTTTCAAGGTTTGATCACCGCCACTGGCGCCGCCGCAACCTGCCAGGACAGCCGCAGCCAGCACGGCCAGCGCGAATTTTGTTTGATGCATTTTGTCTCCTCGGTCTTTTTTCTGGTTTCTAAACGAACGGGCGTGCTATTCGCTACCCAACTAATATGCCATCGTTCCTCAGGCTTGTATAGAAAATATGTTTTAAAAATCAACGAAATAACAACACCGCCAGCGCCCCGTCATGACGGGGCGATCCGCTGAATTATGGAGGATTTAATATGTTTCGTGGCAAGCATCTCTATTGCGCTGCATCAAGAAAAAGCCCCTTGCGGGGCTTTTTATGAGACGGATAGAAATTGCTGCAAGATACCACTTGAGCCGAACGCGGCACGCCGCAAACGGTCGTTCACGCCCAGCCAGGCGGGGCCGGTGGGCGGTGCTTCGACGAGTATCAGCTCGGCGCCGACCTGGTCCATCGTGCGCAGCGAGGCATACAGCGCATGCGCGTAATTTTCCGGGCTGGCCGCCAGGCGCACGCTGGCGCTGGCCGGCGGCAGATCCGAGTAGTGGATCAGAGCCACGCGGCGCCCGTCGTTGAGCAGGCGGTTCAAGGTGGCGCGCACGTCGTCGCTGTGCTGCATCGCAACAGGCGTATGTGGCGCGTAGTGCGATTCCAGGGTACCCGAGGCGCGTGGCGCGGCCGCGTCGGCAACAGCCGGCGCGCGGCCGATGACGGCGGCGATCTGCTCGCTGCTGATATGGCCGGGACGTAACAGCACGGGACCGTGCGTGGCCAGGCGCGACAGGTCGACGATGGTCGACTCGATGCCCACGTCACTCTGCCCGCCGTCGAGGACCAGGCCCAGCAAGCCGCTGTCGAGTTCCGCCGCGAATTCATCGCGCACGTGCTGCGCCGTGGTGGGGCTGACATTGCCGAACTTGTTTGCCGACGGCGCCGCCAGGCCGCCCTTGCCGCCCTTGAACGTGCGTAGCAAGGCGATAGCCACCGGATGCGACGGGCAGCGCAAGCCCACCGTATCCTGGCCGCCGGAAACGGCGTCGGGGATATGCGCGGCGCGCTTGACGATCAGGGTCAGCGGACCGGGCCAGAAGGCGGCCACCAGCTGCCGTGCTTCCTCGGGGATGTCGTCGGACCAGTGCGCCAAGTCGGTGCCGGGCGCCACGTGGACGATCACGGGATGGTCAGATGGACGACCCTTGGCCTCATAGATGCGCGCCACGGCGGCCGGGTTTTCCGCATCGGCACCCAGGCCGTACACCGTTTCTGTGGGGAAGGCGACGAGGCCGCCCGCCTCCAGCACGGCGGCGGCCGCCGCCAGATCTTGTGCGGGCACGCTCACGGCGCGATTCCCAGGATCAGACAAGCGTCGCGCAGGCGCTGCTGCGCCTCCGGCAAGCTGGCCGCGATGAAGGTCAGGTGGCCCATCTTGCGGCCACGGCGCGGATCGTCCTTGCCGTACAGGTGCAGGCACGCGCCCGGCAGGGCCAGGATGCGGTCCCAGGCCGGTTCGCAGGCGACATCGCTGCCGTCGGCAAACCAGGCGTCGCCGAGGAGGTTGAGCATCACGGCCGGCGAATGCTGACGCACGTCGCCCAAGGGCAGGCGCGCCATGGCCCGCACCTGCTGCGCGAACTGGCTGGTGACGCAGGCATCCATCGTGTAGTGGCCGCTGTTGTGCGGCCGGGGCGCCATTTCGTTGACCACCAGGCTGCCGTCGGTGAGCACGAAAAATTCGATGCACAGCACGCCGACATAGCCGAGTTCGGCAACCATGGCCTGCGCCGCCCGCTGCGCCCTGGCGGCGCTCTCGTCCGACACGTTCGGGCCCGGCACCGTGGTGGTAAACAAGACGCCGTCGCGGTGCACGTTTTCGGCGATCGGATACACGACCGAGGCGCCGTCCACGCCGCGCGCCGTCAGCACCGACACTTCATAGGCCAGCGGCAGCATCTTTTCCAGCAAGCAAGTTACCTCGCCCATTTCCGCGAACGCGGCGCGCACCTCGTCGCGCGTGCGCACGCGGTACTGGCCCTTGCCGTCATAGCCCATGCGCACGGTTTTCAGGATGCCTGGCAGCAAGTCGTCGGCGATGTTGTCGATATCGTCCTGCGTGGCAATCACCATGTGCGGCGCCGGCAGCACGCCGGATTTCGCGGCGCAGGCGACAAAGAAACGCTTTTCCGCGATGCGGTCCTGCGCCACCGACACGCCGTGGGCGTTGGGGGCGACAAACACGCGTTCGGCCAGGCGCGACAGGCTGTCGGCCGGCACGTTCTCGAATTCCGTGGTGACGGCCAGGCATTGCGCGGCCAGGGCGTCGAGCCCGGCTGCATCGCCGTAGCCGGCATGGACCAGGCGCTGCGCCACCTGCCCCGCAGGGCAGGCGTCGGACGGTTCCAGCACAGCCACCTGGTAGCCCATGCTCTGGGCGGCCTGGGCAAACATGCGGCCGAGCTGGCCGCCGCCCATCACGCCCAGCCACGCCGGTGGATTGGCGGCGGGCAGCAATGGGGAAGTCGATTTACTATTCATTATTTTTCAAACACATTATTCAGGCAAGACCATGGCCTTGGCGGCGGCCGTTTGCGTGGCGCGGAAGGCTTCCAGGCGGTCGGCCAGGGCGTCGTCGTTGGCGGCAAGCATCGCCACCGCCGTCAGCGCAGCATTGGCCGCGCCCGCTTCGCCGATGGCGAAGGTGGCCACGGGCACGCCCTTGGGCATTTGCAGGATCGACAGCATGGAATCTTCGCCGCGCAGGTATTTCGATGGCACGGGCACGCCCAGCACGGGCACGATGGTCATCGCCGCCACCATGCCAGGCAGGTGGGCGGCGCCGCCGGCGCCGGCGATGATGGCGCGCAAGCCGCGCGCGCGCGCGCTTTTCGCGTACGCATACATCTCGTCGGGCATGCGGTGCGCGGAAATGACCTGCGCTTCGTATGGCACGCCAAACTGTTTCAGCATTGCAACAGCATTCTGCATCACGTCCCAATCCGAGGACGAGCCCATGATGACGCCGACCAGCGGCTTATTCTGCTCAGTCATCTCAGGCCTTCAGCTTCTCGCCCGTCAGGCGTTCGATGGCTTCGAAGTACTTGGCCTGGGTTTTTTCGATGACGTCGGCCGGCAGCGCGGGCGCCGGTGCGGTCTTGCCCCAGGTCAGCGTTTCCAGGTAGTCGCGCACGAATTGCTTGTCGAACGAGGGCGGCGAAATGCCGGGCTGGTAGGAATCGGCGGGCCAGAAGCGCGAGGAGTCGGCCGTCAGCACTTCATCCATCAGATGCATGACGCCATTGTCGTCCAGGCCGAATTCAAACTTGGTGTCGGCGATGATGATGCCGCGCGTGGCCGCGTACTCGGCGGCCGTCTTGTACAGGGCAATGGCGACGTCGCGCATCTTGGCGGCCAGGTCGGCGCCGATGCGCTCTTCCATTTCAGCAAAGCTGATGTTTTCGTCATGCTCGCCCAGCTCGGCCTTGGCCGCCGGGGTGAAGATCGGTTCCGGCAGCTTTTCCGCCTGTTGCAGGCCCGCCGGCAGCGCGATGCCGCAGATGCTGCCCGTGTCCTGGTAATCTTTCCAGCCCGAACCGATGATGTAGCCGCGCACGACTGCCTCGACCATGATCGGCTTCAAGCGCTTGGCCACCACGGCGCGGCCCTTGACTTGCTCCACTTCCTCGGGCGCCACCACGGATTCCGGCGCCACGCCGGTCAGGTGGTTCGGCACGATATGGCCCAGTTTCTCGAACCAGAAGTCGCTCATCTGGTTGAGGACCTTGCCCTTGCCGGGGATAGGCTCGTTCATGACGACATCGAAGGCCGACAGGCGGTCCGTGGTGACGATCAGTATCTTGTCGTCGCCAACGGCGTAGTTGTCGCGGACCTTGCCGTGGCCCAGCAATGGCAGGGAGTGGATGGAAGTCTGATAGAGGCTGTTCATAGCGGGGGAATAGTTGGATGAAACGAAACCGGCAGGCAGGGAAGGCGCCCGCCGGTCGAGAAAATCGGGCACGGAGCATTGCTTCCGGCCCGTTCCAGACAGAATTTTACTTCACAATTTGCGACAGCTCGCCGGCCTTGTAGCGCTCGGCCATTTTTTCCAGTGGCATGGCCTTGATTTTCGACGCCTGGCCTTCGCAGCCGAATGCCTGCATGCGGGCGCGCACGATTTGCTCTGCAGCAAGACGGGCTGGCTTCAGGTAGTCGCGCGGGTCGAATTTCGATGGGTTTTCAAACAGGTACTTGCGGATCGCGGCCGTCATCGCCAGGCGGATGTCGGTGTCGATGTTGATCTTGCGCACGCCGTGACGGATGCCTTCCTGGATTTCTTCCACTGGCACGCCGTAGGTTTCCTTCATGTCGCCGCCGAATTCGCGGATGATGGCCAGCAATTCCTGCGGCACCGACGAGGAACCATGCATCACCAGATGGGTGTTCGGGATGCGCGCGTGGATTTCCTTGATGCGGTCGATGGCCAGGATGTCGCCCGTCGGCTTGCGCGTGAATTTGTAGGCGCCGTGCGAGGTGCCGATGGCGATGGCCAGGGCGTCGCACTGGGTACGCTGCACGAAGTCGGCCGCTTGCGCCACGTCCGTCAACAGTTGCTCGCGCGTCATGGTGCCGTCGGCGCCGTGGCCGTCTTCCTTGTCGCCCTTCATGGTTTCCAGCGAACCGAGCACGCCCAGTTCCGCTTCCACCGTCACGCCGATGGCGTGCGAGAATTTCACCACTTCACGCGACACTTCCACGTTGTATTCGTAGGAGGCGACCGACTTGCCATCCGCTTCCAGCGAACCGTCCATCATCACGGAAGTAAAACCCGAGCGGATGGCGGCCATGCAGACGGCTGGCGACTGGCCGTGATCCTGGTGCATGACGACGGGAATGTGCGGATACGCTTCGACGGCGGCGTCGATCAGGTGGCGCAGGAAGGCTTCACCGGCGTACTTGCGCGCGCCAGCGGACGCCTGCATGATCACCGGCGAGTTCAAGGCATCGGCGGCGGCCATGATGGCTTGCACTTGTTCCAGGTTGTTGACGTTGAAAGCAGGAATGCCATAACCGTTTTCGGCGGCATGGTCCAGCAGTTGACGCATGGATACGAGAGACATGGTAATACTCCAGATAACAATAGAAACCATTGCGGCGCTTCGCGGTTCATGACCGCGGCGGCGCCTGAATTCTTTACCTCAGATCAGCACGGCATCGAGGTCGCCAACCTTGACGATTTTCAATGCATTCGTGCCACCCACCTGGCCCATCGGCTCGCCCCAGGTGACGACGATCATGTCGCCCTTCCTGACGATGCCCTGTTCCACGAGTAAATCTTCCGCCAGCTTCAGCACTTGCGCGCTGGGAGCGTTCTGCATCAGATGATACGCCCGAACATTGCGGTACAGCGCGGCTTTGCGCAAAGTCGTGACGCTGGGCGTGAGCGCGTAGATCGGCGTGTCGATGCTGTGGCGGCTCATCCACAAGGCGGTGGAACCGGATTCCGTCAGCGCCACGATGGCTTTTACGCGCAGGTGATGGGCTGTAAACAGGGCGCCGTAGGCGATCGACTGGTCGATGCGGGTAAACGTGACGTTGAGGAAATCGGCATCGAGCTTGTTGTATTCGGACTGTTCCGCTTCCACGCAGATGGCAGCCATCATTTCCACCGTCTCGATCGGGTACTTGCCCGAGGCCGTTTCCGCCGACGTCATGACGGCATCCGTGCCGTCGAGCACGGCATTCGCCACGTCGGACACTTCCGCGCGGGTCGGCACGGCGTTGACGATCATCGACTCCATCATCTGCGTGGCCGTGATGGCCAGCTTGTTCGACGCGCGCGCCATCTTGATCATGCGCTTTTGCAAGGCCGGCACGGCCGCATTGCCCACTTCCACGGCCAGGTCGCCACGGGCCACCATGATGCCGTCGGAAGCGTCGAGGATTTCCTGCAGGGCAGGAATGGCTTCCGCGCGCTCGATCTTGGCGATCATCATCGGCTTGTGGTGGTACGGTTCGCCCGCGATATTGGCCAGCTGGCGCGCCATTTCCATGTCGGTCGCGCATTTCGGGAAGGAAATGGCCAGATAGTCGGCCTGGAAACTCATGGCCGTCTTGATATCTTCCATATCCTTGGCCGTCAGCGCGGGCGCGGACAGGCCGCCGCCCTGGCGGTTGATGCCCTTGTTGTTCGACAGCTCGCCGCCGATCTTGACGGTGGTGTGGATTTCGCTGCCGTGGATGCGCTCGACGATCAGCACGATGAGGCCGTCGTTCAGCAGCAGCACGTCGCCCTTGTGCAGGTCGCGCGGCAGGGCCTTGTAGTCGAGGCCGACCCGTTCCTGGTTGCCCAACTCGCCGTTTTCTCCCCACTTGGCGTCGAGGATGAAGCGCTCGCCCGCTTCCAGCTGGATGCGGGTGTTTTCAAACTTGCCGACGCGAATCTTCGGCCCTTGCATATCGGCCATGATGGCCACTTCGCGGCCGCACTCGGCCGCCGCCAGGCGCACCAGCGCGGCGCGGTCGATATGGTCCTGCGCCTTGCCGTGGGAAAAATTCAAGCGCACCACATCGACGCCCGCACGTATCATTTTGACCAGGATATCGAAGTCGGTGGAGGCGGGGCCGATTGTTGCTACGATTTTTGTACCACGTGGCATAGGAATCCTTGTGCGCGAGCGAAGGTGAGCAAGGCCGGTTTGAGACAGCAGCCGGCAAGGTAAAAGCGCAGCGGTCAGGCTGCGCTTGGTGGCACTACAGTCAGGCTGGATCAGCCAGCACGTTGCATGAGAATTTCCACTGCAGGCAAAGTCTTGCCTTCCAGGAACTCCAGGAAAGCGCCGCCGCCCGTCGAGATATAGCTGATTTTATCCGTAATGTCGTATTTGGCAATCGCCGCCAGGGTGTCGCCACCGCCGGCGATCGAGAATGCTTTCGACTCGGCAATGGCCAGGGCCAGGGTCTTGGTGCCGTTGCCGAACTGGTCGAACTCGAACACGCCAACGGGGCCGTTCCACACGATGGTGCCGGCGGCGGCGATCTGCTGCGCCAGCAGGGCCGCCGTTTTCGGGCCGATATCGAGGATCATGTCGTCATCCGCCACGTCGGCCACGTCCTTGACGGTGGCGGCGGCTGTCGGCGAAAACTCCTTGGCGCACACGACGTCGACGGGAATCGGCACTTGCGCGCCCCGTTTGGCCATGATGTCGATGATGGCTTTCGCTTCGTCGACGAGTTCCGCTTCCACCAGCGACTTGCCGACATTCAAGCCAACGGCTTTCATGAAGGTGTTGGCGATGCCGCCGCCGACGATCAGGTTATCGACCTTGTCGGACAGGGCTTTCAGGATGGTCAGCTTGCTCGATACTTTCGAACCAGCAACAATGGCCAGCAATGGACGGGCCGGCGCGTGCAGCGCTTTCCCCAGCGCATCGAGTTCGGCGGCCAGCAGCGGGCCGGCGCAGGCGACAGGGGCGAACTTGGCGATGCCGTGTGTGGACGCCTCGGCGCGGTGGGCCGTGCCAAACGCGTCATTGACGTAGATATCGCACAATTTCGCCATTTTTTGCGCCAGCTCATCGCTGTTTTTCTTTTCGCCCTTGTTGACGCGCACGTTTTCCAGCAGGACCACCTGGCCGGCGGCCAGGTTTTCCAGGCCGGCGCCATCGACCCAGTCTTGTTTCAGTGCAACTTCCTGGCCCAGCAGCTCGGACAGGCGGGCCGCCACGGGCGCCAGGCTGTCGGCCGGCTTGAACTCGCCTTCCGTCGGACGGCCCAGGTGCGACGTCACCATGACGGCGGCGCCAGCGTCGAGGGCGGCACGGATGGCCGGCACCGACGCGCGGATGCGCGTATCTTCGGTGATCTTGCCACTGTCATCTTGCGGGACGTTCAGGTCGGCGCGGATAAACACGCGCTTGCCTTGCAGTGCATTTTGGGCGATCAAATCTTGCAGACGGATGAAGTTGAGAACAGCTGACATGGCGATCCAGATGACGAGTGGAAGGAAGTGCGCTATTTTACCGCAATGACCAGACCAAATCCCCGATTTGTCCCGCTTTACTGAAAAACGTGCAACAGTCGCAAGCCCGTGAAAACCAGCATGCCGAAGACGATGGTTTGCAGCATATTGCGGCGGATCACGAAAAAGAGCGTGGCGGCAATACCCGACAAGAGTTTCAGATTCGACAACTCCAAGTGGATTTGCTGCCCCTCCATCAGCATGTCGGGCGCGATGATGGCCGCCAGCGCGCAGGCCGGCGCATAGCGCAGCATCTCGCCCACGCGGCGCGGAATGGTGATGTGGTGGCCGATCAGCCAGAAGGTGCTGCGCGTGGCGGCCGTGGCCACCACCAGCACGGCGATGGCGATCCACACGTCGCTCCTGCCCCAGGCTATGCCGTCAAACATGGCGTTTTGTCCATTTTTCTGTCAATTCTTCCACGGCCATGGCGCTGACCATGCCCACCACCACGGCCACCAGCAAGCCCAGTTTATAGGGCAGGCTGAAGGCCAGCACGGCGACCGCGCCCGCCACCAGCACGCCGCACAGGGCGGCGCGGCTGAGGATCAGCGGTATCGTCACGCACAGGATCGCCAGGGTCCCGGCAAAGCCCAGACCCCATTCGGCCGGCACGATAGCGCCCAGCACGATGCCGATGAAGGAACCGGTTTGCCAGGCCAGCCAGTTCGGGTAGATCAAGCCTTTCAGGAAAGGCAGTTTGGCCGGGTCCGGCGTTTCATGCGGGTAGCGCTGCAGGAACAGGCCCACGGTGATGTCGCCCGCCACATAGCCGAGCGCGAAGCGCTGGCGCCACGGCAGATGGGCGAAATGGGGGGCCAGCAGCACGGAAAAGATAACAAACCGCAAATTGACGACGAGGGCCGTGGCGAAGATCACCCACACGGGCGCTTGCGCGGCCAGCAGGGGCAAGGACGCGAGCTGGGCCGAGCCGGCAAAGACAAACAGGGTCATGGCGCCCGCCTGCGCGACGGTCAGGCCGCTTTTCACCATGGCCACACCCACCACCATGCCCCAGGCGGCAATGCCCAGCAGGGTGGGTGCCCCCAGGTTCAGGCCGGCACGCCAGGCATCTTTCAGCAAGGCATCGTCGTTGGGGGCCGGGACGGCGTTCACGCGGGTGTTCATGCGAGTCCCCGGCAGGCTGAGTGTGGTAACTGCACAACAATGGTGCAAGACGACATGGGCGGCAACGGTGATACCGGCAAGGCAAATCCAGTCAGTGTGGCGCTGCAGCTGCCATATTTCCGCGAAAACCCGCGCCGCAGCCGAAGATGATCAAGCCGCCATTTTAGCCATGATTTTTGCTGTCTGCCTGAATCCGTTAAAATCGTGGTTTTGGCAGCAGCCGACTTCCTTCCATACAGCCTCACGGAGCATGACAAGATGACAAAAACCACCCAGCCAGCGGTCGAACTCGACAGTAAAGACTTGCCAGCCCACTGCCCTAACCCGGCCATGCCGCTGTGGTCGTCGCATCCGCGCGTGTTCCTGGAATTCAACAAAGACGGTATCGCCAAGTGCCCGTACTGCGGCACGGCCTACACCCTGAAGGAAGGCGCCAGCGCCGGCCACCATTAAACTGCCCAGCGGCGCGCCCCCAGCGCGCCGTTTTTATGTGCACCAGCCCGGAGTCGTCATGAAACGTCTGAAAGAACTCAATGGCAGCGCCGCCGAAGTCGAAACGGCGTTCTACGATGCCTTGCACCGCGCCGACCTCGAAGCGCTGATGGCGCTATGGGCGGACGATGAAGAGATCGTCTGCATCCACCCGGGCGGCGCGCGCCTGATCGGCCATGCCGCCATCCGCGCCTCGTGGGAAACCATCCTGGCGGGCGGCGGCCTGCACATCGTGCCGGCGCAGCTGCATGAAACGCACAATCTGATGAGTTCGGTGCACACCGTCATCGAAGGCGTCACCCAGGAAGAAGGCGGCCCGGCGCACTTGCTGGCGACGAATGTGTACGTGAAAACGCCGCGCGGCTGGCGCATTGTGCTGCACCACGCCTCCATCGCCCCCGGTGGCGCGCCGGCCGACGTTGCGGGGACGCAGATCCTGCACTGATGTCTTTGCCTCTTATTGACAACGCCCCCTACACCGCCCCGCTGTGGCTGCCAGGCGGCCACGCGCAGACGATTTATCCTGCCGTGTGCCTCGCCAAGCCGGCCGTGGCCTTCCGCCGTGAACGCTGGCAAGCGCCCGATGGCGACTTCGTCGACGTCGACCTGGTCGACGGCCAGCCGGGCCAGCCCTTCGTGCTGCTGTTCCACGGCCTGGAAGGCTCGTCGAACAGCCATTACGCGCGCGCCCTGATGGCCGAGGTGGCCGCGCGCGGCTGGTCGGGCGCCGTGCCGCATTTTCGCGGCTGCTCGGGCGAAGCGAATCTGGCGCCCCGCTTTTACCATTCGGGCGATGCGCAGGAAGTGGACTGGATCGTGCAGCGCCTGCGCCCACGCGCGACAGGCAAGTTTTACGCGGCCGGCGTCTCGCTGGGCGGCAACGCCCTGCTGTGCTGGCTGGGCCAGTCGCAGCACCAGGCCGATTTCATCGATGCGGCGGCGGCCGTGTCCGCCCCGCTGGACCTGGCGCAAGGGGGCAAGGCCCTGTCGTCCGGCGCCAACCGGTTCTACACGCGCATGTTTTTGAACACGCTCAAACCGAAATGCCTGGCCAAGCTGGAGCAATTCCCCGGCCTGTTTGCGCGCGACGCCATGCTGGCCGCGCGCGACTTGCACGCCTTCGACAATGTCGTCACGGCGCCCCTGCACGGCTACCGCGACGCCGACGATTACTGGCACCGCGCCAGCGCCAAGCACGTCTTGCAGGACATCACCGTGCCGACCCTGGTGCTGAACGCGCAAAACGACCCCTTCCTGCCCGGGCGCTTCCTGCCGCACAGCGCCGCGCCGACAGTCACGCTCGAGTATCCGCGCCACGGCGGCCACGTCGGCTTTGCGGCAGGTAAGTTACCGGGAAGCACACGCTGGCTGCCGCAGCGCCTGCTCCATTTTTTTGAAGGTGGCAACACGGCGCCATCGACGCCGCAAAGCTGTCACGCTGGCAGTTCGCAAACGCACACGGAAAACGCTACACATGGATGAACTCGTCAAGCAGGCCCTGGCCAAATGGCCGAACGTACCGCACTGCTACGGCTGGCTGGGCCTGGACGCGCGCGGCCACTGGCGCATGCGCGACCAGCAGGCGCAACAGAGACAACTGCCTGGCGACAAGATCGCCCATGCAGCACTGCTGGGATTTATCAACCGCAATTACGGCCATGACGAACGCGGCTGCTGGTTCTTCCAGAACGGCCCGCAGCGCGTGTATGTAGATCTGGAAGCGACGCCCTACATCGCCCGCAGCGATCCGCGGCACGGTTTTGTCTTGCAGACGGGCGCGCCGCTGGAACAGATCGAGCAGGTGTATTGGTGCGACAACGGCGTCTTGATCCTGCGCAACGATCATATCGTGGCGCAGGTCGATGACCGCGACATGGCGCAAGTGCTGGACGCCCTGCACGTCGATGGCCAGGCGGCCAGCGACGAGGCCTTGCTGGCGTGGCTGGAAGAGCGCCGGGGCAAGCTGACTCTATTGCATGACGGCAAGGAGATCGCCGTGCAGCCGCTGCGCTATGACGCCGTGCCGCAAACCTTCGACTTCCAGCCGATGCCGCAAGCCGAATAGGCGTCAGCCCTTCTGGTCCTTGATCTGTTCGCGGCGCTTTTCCTGCAATTCGCGCTCGCGCGCATCGATCACGGCCTGGTCATAGAAGGTCGCATCCGTCGACTTGCGGGCGATCGTCAGCTGGTCCAGCGCGGCCATCGTGGCGCCCTGCAGCACGTAGGATTCGGCCAGCGCCATGTGCTGCAAGGTCATCTTGCCCTGCTCCGCATAGGCTTTCGCCAGTAAATCGTACAGTTCCGGCTCTTCCTTGTAGAGCTGCACCTGCTCGCGCAGGTACAAGGTTGCCTGCTCCAGCTTGCCGGCAGCCATCAGCGCTTCCGCATACTGGTGGGCAATGCCGCGCGAGAGGGGAAACTGCTGGCGCGCCGCATCGGCCGCCTTCAAAGCCTGTGGCGCCACTTCCTTCTTTTGCGCCGGCATCAGCAGCACTTCCAGCCCCATCGCCGCCAGCAGGGAATTGGGGCCCTGCGTGCCGCCCGATGTGAACACGTTGGGTCCGGCCGGCTGGTGCAGGGCCGCATTGGCCGCATCGAGCTCCTTTTGCGCCTCCGCCGGCTTGCCCTGCTTGACGGCGACAAAGGACAAGCCGTAATGGGCGGCCGTCACCTGGAAGCGGCTTTGCTGTTCCAGCTGCGTCTTGAAGACGGCCTTGGCGTTCAGCAGGCCTTGCACGCTTTCATCCTGCAGCACGCGGGCGCGCGCCCGGGCCAGGTGAAAACTCAGGCTGTCCGCACGCTGCTTGTAGGGCTGCTCGCGGATGCGCGCCTGGATGTCGGCGATGCGTTCCGTCGTCAGCGGGTGGGTTTGCAGGTAGGCGGGCATCAGGTCGCTGTACGAACGGCTGGCCGCCTGCATGCGGCCGAAGAAGGCCACCATGCCGGTGGTGTCGAAACCGGCTTCGCCCATGATCTGGAAACCGATGCGGTCGGCCTCGCGCTCGGCGTCGCGGCCGAAATTGAGCTGGCGCTGGATGGCCAGGCCCTGGCCGGCGGCAAACACGCCCATGGCCACGTCGCCGCCCGCGCGCGAAGCGAGCGCCGCCAGCAGCATGGCCGCCAGCGGCATCAGGGCATCCTGGCGCTGCTGGCCCAGCATGCGCGCGATATGGCGCTGCGCCACGTGGCCGATCTCGTGCGACAGCACGGAAGCCAGTTCCGCCTCCGTTTGCGCCGCCAGCACGAGGGCCGAGTGCACGCCGATGAAACCGCCCGGCAGGGCAAACGCATTCAACTGGGGATCGCGCACGGCAAAGAAGAAATAGTCGTAATTCGTTTCGCCGCGCACGCTGGGGCGCGCCGCCACGAGGGCGTTGCCGAAGGTATTCAGGTATTCGAGCAAGGGCGCGTCGTCGAGATAGTCGCGGTCGCCGCGGATGCCGCGCATGATTTCCTCGCCGATCTTGCGCTCCATCGCCGGCGACAGGTCTTCGCGCGACGTATCGCCCAGGTTCGGCAGATTCGGCGCCGGCGGCACGGCCAGCGGCGTCCAGCTGCCGGCAGGCTTGGCCGCCGCGCCGGCGGCCGGCGCCGCAGGCGCGGACGTATAGGTTTGCGCCAGCGCAAACGGCGCCGCCAGCCACAATGCCGCCAGCATGGATGCGCGCCGGGAGCCGCGCAACCATGCCGTGCCGGCGTTTTCAGGGACGATCGGAAGGGGAGTTTTTGAATTCACGGGTGCTATCATACCTTGTTAGCGGCGCCCATTCCCACGCGCCATGCCAGTGGCATGACGTGGTGGCCGGACGTGCCGCGCCCCCGTTCCCTCATCTATTTTGACGCCATGACAACAGCAGACAAGCAAGCCCCCGCCGGGGAACTGACCCATTTCGACGCCACGGGCCAGGCCCATATGGTGGATGTGGGCAGCAAGGAAGAGACGCGCCGCAGCGCCGTGGCCGCCGGCACCATCCGCATGCAGCCCGCCACCCTGGCATTGATCATTTCCGGCAATGCGAAAAAGGGCGACGTGCTGGGCATCGCCCGCATCGCCGCCATCATGGGCGCCAAGCGCACCAGCGACCTGATTCCCCTGTGCCACCCGCTGGCGCTCACGCGCGTCACCGTCGATTTCGACGTGGATGAAGCGGCCAACAGCGTGCACTGCCGCGCCCAGGTCGACACGACGGGCAAGACGGGCGTGGAGATGGAAGCGCTGACGTCGGTGCAGATCGGCTTGCTGACGATCTACGACATGTGCAAGGCCGTCGACCGGGGCATGGTCATGACGAATGTGCGCGTGCTGGAAAAGCATGGCGGCAAGTCGGGCGATTGGACGGCGGCAGTGTGAATTTCAGCGGCAAGCAGACGCGCTGAATTAACACGTAGGATCGTGGAGACTCTGTGCCACACCGGCACAGACGTGGCGCTTTCATGAAGACGGGCAAGGCCACCGGCACCATGTCGGCTATCGCTGGGCCAAAGGAATGAGGGCCGCTTAATTTTCACGCAAATATCTCATGGGATTGCTGCTCAAACAGCATATGCTGATTACGTCGGCTCATTCAAGAGCAGCTTTCATCGAATCAAGCCACATCGACGACATTTTTTCCTGTCCTTTTTCGTTTAGATGACAAGCATCAAACCTATACTCATCACCCAGCAAATTAGTGTTTGGTCCGGGATAACGCTTCAAATCAGGGGCATTGCCAAACTTTAGTTGAGCAGATTCGATATTGCGATCATATGCCCCGCAACGAGAATGTACCGCAATCATCCAGCGCTTCACCTTGACTTTACCATTGACGTAGTCGATTACCTCGCCCAATCGTTGGATATATAAATCCTTATCGGTACCATAATCCGAGGAACCTTGATGCCAAAAAGCAAAATCAAAATTAATTCCCAGTGCCTGGATTAGTCCAATTGCGCTATTGAGCTTTCCAAAAGCAAGACCACCAACCTGCCAATCTGCCACTTTAGTTCCACCTACACCAATCGGCATGAATACAACTTTACGCGCGATACCGCCCACAATAAGCTTTTTTCCCAGCGGCATCCACATGGATCCTTTATTGCAGTCGGCCCACTCAAAAGGATCGCTTGCATTTTTTATTGTTCCATCTTTGCCTACCTGAAATACATTATCCGCCGCAGGATAAACATGCTCATTGCAATTCGACGATATCGATTGACCGATGACCAGAATCCGTAGTTCTGGCAAGGGATCCGGGATAACGGGGGTAACTGGAATGACAGGGGTGACGGGCGGGGAGGGAGGGACGGGAGAGACGGGGGTATCTGGAGTGATGGGGGTAATAGGGGCGACCGGAGTGATGGGAATAATCACAGCGGTATCAGGAGCACTGCCCACACCACCACATGCGGCAATGACCAAACCGGAATGTAACCCAAGAAGATACCTGAACAAACGAGGATTTTTCATTATTGAAGTCATTTTGACATCCATAAAAAACATCAGGTCTCGCGTATACGGCGCTCGTCAATGTCTACATTCAGGTCACCTTTCATGCAGCATGGGTAAAAATCATGATACTGCTCATACATAGCGGAAGAAACAACAACACACTATGAATATATCGAATAGCAAACTCTCGTTATTGATAAAAATCGAAAGATATGCCTTATGTTAATAAATGAAATTTCTGCCTGCGCATGCATCTATGCACAGCACAAAAAATCAGAGATGGGTATTGAATATGGCATCCAGGTTTGATGCATCACTTGATATAAGGCGCTGGCGACACATAGCTGAGGGCACAGACCGAGCCTGCACCAACATCGGATCACCAAGCAGATATTGGCAAAAACCGTCACCCATAGATGAGCCAGTACAGTCCATGAATCAGAAACTCTGATGGGTGTTTTTGCACCGATGCCCCGTTGTGGACTGTGGTGGTTGTAAAGCTTTAAATAGTTGAACAAGGCGGCTCCAGATCGGCCCGGCTGTCGATTCTGGTCTGCTGCAACAGCTCGCTGATACACGGCCGTTAAATCGTTCGACCATGCCATTCGTTTGCAGATGCCGGGGCGGTGCCGGGCGGTCTTCAATGCCCATGCCGGCGCAGACTTTATCCAGGGCGTGCCGGCCACTGGGCTTCTTGTCATTTGTTGTGAAGCGGTCGGTGAATTGCAAACCGTTGTCGGGCAGCAAATTGATGACCCTGATCGGCGAGGCCAGCTTGAGCTTGTGCAGGAAACCGACGATGCTTTCGTCGCTCATGTCACCGTAGATGTGCAGGAATACCCTGCACATGACGCGCTCAATGGCCACGAACAGATAGCGGCACGAGCTTTCGCCTGGCATCTGCGGCAAATTACCTGGCAACGTACAGCAGCAGGTCGTCGAGCAGCAGACAGAGCGACTGGCGCAGTGACAGCAAGGTCGCTTCCTGCGTCGCGCTCAGCTTGGTATGCAGCGTATGTACCCGGTGCAAACGGTCTTGTACCTCGTCCAGCTTGAGCCACTTGGCAGCCATGGCCCCGGTGAAATTGAAGAGCGTGGAAGCCTCGCGGACTGACAGGCCGGAGTCCCTGCTTTCCTGCCGGATTGTGCGAGCGTGGGAATGAATGCATAAGCTCATGGATTAAAGTTTATGCGATGTGCAGCAACCAGCGGGACGGCCTCGGTGGCAAACCGCCGCTCAACTCATCAAGCGCGGCTATCGCGCGGAACAGGGCCATGCTGCGACGAGGAATATGATCAAACGAAACTGAACACATACATGACAGTTGTAGCCAGATTAACGCCACAGGCATGAGGGGCATGGGAATGGACGCGCTCATTTCCGTGCAAGCCGCTTTATTGACGATCTACGACATGCGCCAGGCCGTCGGCCAAGCCATGTCGTGACGAATATGCGCGTCAACACAGATAGAACAATACTATCGTTGCAACCAAATTGTTCACTGTGCGATCAATTGCATACTTGCAGAACGGGTAAAATTTATTCAAATATTATTTAAAATAATACAGCAACGACTCCTTTTGATATCGCTCGTTTTCGATATTCGCTTTTTTGATCGCCTGCAGCCATAGCTGTGCAATTCTTTTTTCTCCGAGGTCGTTTAAATTACAATCGTCTGAAAAATACTCCTTGCCGAGTCTACCGATATCTGGACCGGGAAACCGTTTATATAGAGGATCCCAACGATAATTACTCTCGCGTTTCACCTCTCCTGCATTACAAATTATACTTTTCGAGATAATAAATTTATCAGCTTTCGTACTAAGTTTCACGTCCTTCAAAATTTTCTGCACATCGCTTTGGTAGCGAGAGGCAGAAGATCTGGCATCGACCATAGCACCATTCCAAAGTACATAGTCAAACCTGATATTTTTATCATTGGCTTTTTGCAGCGCCAATATCATATTTGTATGTGCCGTTCCGCCAGATAACCAGTCACGCAAACTCGTCCCAGGCGTACTGATTGGCATAAAAATCACTTGCTCGCCCATACCGGACTGAATCATCGCCTGCCCCAAGGACAAAAAAACATGTCCATTGATACAATTAGCCCACACAAACCCGGCCCGTGGAGATATTTCCTCCCCATCTAGTCCAATCTGATACACCCCCTCTACTGCGTCAAATACTTCGCCCCTACAGTCCGACGATACATTTTCTTGCAATATCAAAACATAAATATCTCGAGCATTCGCATTTAGAGAAAATAAAAATATTGTCGCGATAAAAAACTTAGCAGCCAATAACATAACGACTCCATTTTCCCAATGCCAATTTCAGCAAAAAAACGACTGCTACAGAAGCAAAAACAACCACACCAATTTCAGAAAAAAGCTTCACAATCGGATTATAATAATCAAAATTTTGCAAAAACTTACCGAACACCTGACTCATAAAACCATGAATAAAAAACAAACCAAAGCTTATTTTTGCGAGATAAGCAAGAAATTTTTTTTCCTCGTCTAAATAGAGCTCAAATAAAAAGAAAATTGCGACAAGAAAAGCCAATTTCCCCAATATTATATAATTCATCATCCCCAAAGAATCATAAAAACTGCCTGGCTCTCCTTCGATACCAGGATAAAACAATCCAGAAATTATAAAAATAACCATGGAAAATAAAATTATTTTTTCTTTTATTGATGATGCCATCGCATCCAAGGCATCTACACTTTTTGCGGCGGCAATTCCCAACAAATAAAATCCTGCGAAATGAAGAAATGACAAGAAGGCATTTGTATTATGCACGGGGCGTGATGAAAAAACACTAAATATCAAACCCGCAACTGCCAACACATAGATTAATTTCGTTCTTGATATTACATTAAATACCGGAGTCAACAAGAAAAAAATAACAATCATTGGTATAAACCACATGGGCGCAATAACCATCCCACCTGTAATTAACGACCAAATCACATATTTCAACGGAGTCAAATCATACAAGATATATCTAGAATAATACAAACCAACAAGAATGGCCGGTATGGACAATATGAAATATGGCAGCACGACATACTTCAATTTCTTTTTCAAATAATCAAAGTATTTGAATTTATCAACCTCAAGATAATAAAAAAGGTACCCTGATATAAAGACAAACCAGGCAGTAGCATCAACCAAAAAGAAAAATAAATAATTACTTGCTTTACCCATAGACTGCACGGATGCAATATGAGACAACATAACAAAAATTATTGCAATTCCACGAAAATTTTCCAATGAATATCTAAACTTCGATCTCATTTACAATCCAATCACCTATCTAAGAACATTTCTCATTGAATCAAGCCACATAGATGCCATCTTTTCCTGCCCTTTTTCATTCAAATGACAACCATCAAATCTATATTCATCACCCAGCAAATTATTGTTTGGGCCGAGGTATCGATTTAAGCTAGGAGCATTAGCAATTGATAGCTGAGCAGATTCAATATTCCGATCATATACGCCAGCACAACGGGAATGGATCGCAATCAACCAACGGCTTATTTTGACTCGACTATTAGTATATTCAATCACAGAATTAAGATGCTTCATATATTCAGCCTTATCCATGCCCGAATTTGATGAGCCCTGATGCCAAAAGGCAAAGTCAAAATTTATCCCCTGCGCTTGAACCAAAGCGATAGCACTATTCAACTTATTAAATGCGCCGCCCCCCACCTGCCAGTCTTCGACCTTGGTAGCCGCCATGCCAATCGGCATAAAAATTACTTTACGTGCAAGGCCAGATTCAATAATTTTTTTTCCTAATGGCATCCACATAGAACCTTTTTTACAATCGGCCCATTCGAATGGATCACTAGCAACCTTTATTGAACCGTCTTTACCTACCTGCATTACATTTTCCACTGCAGGATAAACATATTCATTACAATTCGATGATATTGATTGACCGACAACCAGAATTCGCATCTCCGGCAAAGGGTAATTTATGACAGGATTAACAATAGGAGAAACGGGAGCGCTTCCAGCACCACCTCCGCATGCACTAGTTACCAAACTAAAAAATATCAAAAATAAATATTTTACTAAATGAAAATTTTTCATAATATAGGTCATTTTAATATCCTTGGAACAATTTCACCTTTTCGCGCATACTGCATTCGAATGGGAAATTAATATATCAATCATACTATTTTTCAAATAAAATAATGAACATATCATAAAAGGTATTCAAAAAATCAAATCTCACTCTACTACGCAAGATCGAAAGACGTGTCTCATTGAAGAAAAGTGCTTGCCTATCTCTGAGCACATCTATCCAAAACGCACAGATTGTAACATATTCAGAAAATGAAATTTGTCAACACTGAGGAAAAATGCGCCTTACAGACTTTTTTCGAGAAACTATTTGATACATTTTATTACTTTTTGTTTCATTTTGATACATTTTTGAAAATCCTCTATGTGACCCAATACGAGATAAGATTGCCCATGGGCACCACTGAGAACGATGGGTGATCTCATGCCCGCAGCAGTTTCGAACCAGTAAATAAGATATGGCTAAGGCAAAGCGCTCTATCGAAAACAGCGGAGGAAACCTGCATAGCCTCCAATGCGATACATGTGTCGGATATTCAGTACATGGCTGCACTAAAAATAATTCATCCGGCGCAAGCCAACATACCGATCCACACTGGCAACCAATTTGCAGTGTGCGAAGAGGAAAGATTGACACGAAGGGCAAGACGGGCGTGGAAATGGAAGCGCACACGTCCGTGCAGATCGGCTTGTTGACGATCTACGACATGTGCAAGGCCGTCGACCGGGGCATGGTCATGACCAACGTGCGCGTGCTGGAGAAGCATGGGGGCAAGTCGGGCGATTGGCACGCCGAGGTGTCATTATGCTGCCTGGCGCGCCAGCTGGCCCCGGACGCGGCGCAAGTCGCACAGCAGCCAGATGGCACTGGCCAGGCACAGCACGATGATGGCCATGGACAGGGGCAAGTGGAACTGTTCCTGCCCTGCCAGCGCAAAGCCGGCATGGATCAGGCACGTTCCCACGCCCAGCGCGGCGCAGACACAAGCATACAGGGGCGCTCGCGGGGTGGCCAACAGCACGTGCCGGTAACCGGCCAGCACCACGGCGATCGCCGCCAGATTGAATATCAGGAAACCCTGTATGCCGCCTGACACATGAAACATCTCCCACTCTTTCCAGTAGGCGGCGTCGATTTGATGCAGGATCAGGCACAACATGGTCCAAAAATAGCTGCGTGGCATAAAATTTACATTCGTCAATATTGACGCAATTGTAAAGCCTGCAACGCGCAGCGGGACCTGTCCATGGCACTTTTCGATATCAATATGAAATTCATTGATATAAATGCTTTTTCATCAAGAAATCATGCATACTGCGAGTCGACCATATCCACATGAGCATCGCATGACAAGCAACAAGCCCGCCGCGGAAAGCAAGCTCCAGGACTTCGAATTCGAAGCCATGAATCTGCAGGTGGGAGGACGCATTCAGTTCATCACGCACCGCACCATCAAACCCATCCAGCATTTCTCGACCGTGATCGGTTATGTGAAAGACGAGTACCTGATCGTCAAGATTCCCATGGAAAATGGCGCCTCCATCGTGCTCAACGAGGGCGACAAGCTGACCATCCGTGTGTTTTCCGGCGTCACCGTCTGTTCGTTTGCGTGCAGCGTGCTGCGCATCTTCGGCCGGCCGCTCCATTACGTGCACCTGAGCTTTCCCGACACCATCCAGGGCACCAGCCTGCGCACGGCCATGCGCGTGAAAGTGGAGATCCCGGCGCAGCTGAGCTACCGCGACGTGGCGGCCGTGCCCGTGTTCATCGTCAACCTCAGCGTGTCGGGCGCGCTGATTGAGGCGCCCGGCATGCTCACGCCCGATGACGACGGCGTGGCGCTCAGCTTTACCCTGCTGGTGCAGCCGAACAAGCATCAGATGCGCGTCAACACGCGCGCCCGCATCCAGAACGTCAGCGTGGGCAAGCCGTCGAATGGCCATGCCGCCGACGCAGCCGAAATCTATACATATGGCGTGCAATTCATCGACCTGGAACCGACCCACTACACCCTGCTGCAAAACCTTACCTATGAAGCGCTGATCGCGGACCGGCAAAAAATCGTCTGATACCCGGCTGGCCAGCGCCGCTTACAGGGTCGGGGTCACGTCGGGAATGTTGTTTTTGATAATCGCTTCCTTCGCCGCCAGATTCGTCACGGTGGTGCTGTTGAACCAGCTCAGGCTACTGGTACCCGGCTTCATGGTCATCGTCACGCTTTGCCCACCGATCCCCGTACCCAGGTCGGCAGCGAGGGTCAGCACTATATTCCCCTTGTCCACAGTGGCGCTCGCCACTTCGCGCGTGGCACTGAACACGGGAATGGAACTTGGTACGCTCTCGGTGGGCGTGCTGCAGGCGGCCGCCTCGCCCCCATTTTCCTGCACGCACAGGGCCACGGCCGTTTTCAACGGTGCGGCGGCGGCCAGCACGTTGCTGACCTTGGCCCGCATCGTATAGTCGCCGTACTGGGGAATGGCCACGGCCGCCAGGATGCCGGCGATGGCCACCACGATCATCAGTTCTATCAGGGTAAATCCGCTTTGCGCGCGCATCGCATCCTCCCGGAGTGCAGTTGGTCATGCCCTTCACAGTGCAAGCGCCATGCCAGCGGTGCGCCCGGGCAGCGGCGGTACACATGGAAAGAAAAGCGACACATTTGGGCGCTATCGGACCAGCGCCGTCCGCTCAGGCCGGAAAACGGCCTGTCTTGCGGACAAAAAAAAGGAGCCGAAGCTCCTTTTTTGTACTGCGGTCAGCGGGCTGAAATTACAGCATGGCTTTCAGCAGACGCGCCATTTCCGACGGGTTCTTGGTCACGGTGATGCCGCAAGCTTCCATGATTTCCAGCTTGGCTTGTGCCGTATCGGCGCCGCCCGAGATCAGCGCGCCGGCGTGGCCCATGCGCTTGCCTGGAGGAGCCGTCACGCCAGCGATGAAGCCGACGACCGGTTTTTTCATGTTGTCTTTGATCCAATAAGCCGCGTTGGCTTCGTCTGGACCGCCGATTTCGCCGATCATGATGACCGCGTCGGTATCTGGATCGTCATTGAACATCTTCATGATGTCGATGTGCTTCAGACCGTTGATCGGGTCGCCGCCGATGCCGACTGCCGACGATTGGCCCAGACCCAGTGCCGTCAGTTGACCCACTGCTTCATAGGTCAGGGTGCCCGAACGCGATACGACGCCGATACGGCCCTTCTTGTGGATGTGACCTGGCATGATGCCGATCTTGATTTCGTCTGGCGTGATCAGGCCTGGGCAGTTAGGGCCCAGCAGCAAGGTCTTGCTGCCAGCTTTCGCCATGCGGTCCTTCAGGGCCATCATGTCGCGGACAGGAATGCCTTCGGTGATGCAAATGGCCAGATCCATTTCAGCTTCGACAGCTTCCCAGATCGCCGCTGCCGCGCCTGCTGGCGGCACGTAGATCACGGAAACGTTGGCGCCGGTTTCTTTTTTCGCTTCGGTAACGTTAGCGAAAATAGGAATGCCTTCGAAATCTTCGCCGGCTTTCTTCGGGTTCACGCCTGCCACGAAGGCAGCTTTGCCGTTCGCGTAGTCGCGGCAACCGCGGGTGTGGAACTGGCCGGTCTTGCCGGTGATCCCTTGGGTAACGACTTTGGTATCTTTATTGATCAGAATGGACATGTTGATTCCTTAATTAAGCTTGACCGGCAGCAGCGGCAACGACGCTCTTGGCTGCATCTTCCATGGTGTCGGCTGCGATGATAGGCAGACCGGAATCGGCCAGCATCTTTTTGCCCAGGTCTTCGTTGGTGCCCTTCATGCGCACGACCAGCGGTACGTTCAGCGAGACGGCTTTCACTGCGGCGATGACGCCTTCAGCGATCACGTCGCAACGCATGATGCCGCCGAAAATGTTCACCAGGATGGCTTTCAGGCCTGGGTTTTTCAGCATGATCTTGAACGCTTCGGTCACTTTTTCTGCCGTGGCGCCGCCGCCGACGTCCAGGAAGTTGGCTGGCTCGCCGCCGAACAGCTTGATGGTGTCCATGGTGGCCATGGCCAGGCCGGCGCCGTTCACCAGGCAACCGATGTTGCCGTCGAGCGAGATGTAAGCCAGGTCGAATTTCGACGCTTCGATTTCAGCTGGATCTTCTTCATCCAGATCGCGCAGGGCGACGATTTCCGGATGACGGAACAGGGCGTTCGGGTCGAAGTTGAACTTGGCGTCCAGGGCGATGACCTTGCCGCTGCCGGTGACGATCAGCGGGTTGATCTCGGCCAGCGAGCAATCGGTTTCCCAGTAGGCTTTGTACAGGCCTTGCAGGTTGACGCGGGCGTCGGCGATGGAACCGGCAGGCACGCCGATCTTGGCGGCGATGTCGTCTGCCTGGGCATCGGTCAGGCCTGTGCCCGGATCGATGGTGACGTGATGGATCTTCTCAGGGTGGCTCTCGGCCACTTCTTCGATGTCCATGCCGCCTTCGGACGATGCCATCAGGACGATTTTCTGGGTAACGCGGTCGGTGACCAGCGAAACGTACAGTTCCTGTTTGATGTCGGCGCCTTCTTCCACCAGCAGGCGGTTGACTTTCTGGCCTTCGGCGCTGGTCTGATGCGTGATCAGCTGCATGCCCATGATCTGGTCAGCGTATTCCTTGACCTGTTCCATCGATTTTGCCACTTTCACGCCGCCGCCCTTGCCGCGGCCACCTGCGTGGATCTGCGCCTTGACAACCCACACCGGGCCGCCCAGGGTTTCCGCAGCCTTGACGGCTTCTTCGACGGACATGCACGGAATACCGCGTGGTACCGTCACTCCGTGCTGCCGGAGGATTTCTTTGGCTTGATACTCATGGATTTTCATGCTGGCTTCCCTTCTGATACTGATTTGTAAAAATACGGTTAGTGGTGCAAAAAAAACAGGAAAAACAGAGCGCCGGGATCACACCTTGGCTACCCAGCGCGGGTAATACTGTGCAACCGCCCCGCCATCGGTGCGCAGGGCGTGGCATTTGTCGAGTTGGAACGGCTTTTCATGCGACAAGTCAGCATTCGCACCGTCACGGGTCGACCAGACATCGCCGGCAAATGCCTGAACCGTCGCAGTCGGCAAGACTTGCGCCAATTCGGTCAAATGGGTACAGCCAGCGATTCCCGCCAGGCGCTGTTTCAAGTCGCGGCGGAAATTCTTCAATAGGTTCAAACCGATCAGCGCCCTGTAAGCGGGGCCGATGGTATCGCAAAAACCGGGATAGGGCACGGCATCGGAGGCGGCTTCGGCCTCGACAATGGTCAGTTCGCGATCGACGGTAATGCGTAAATGGAGGTCATGCAGAGGGGCGCCGGCGGGACGGGGGCCGGAGGCCAGGGTCGCGTCATAGCTTTTGATATCGGTGATATGGGCGTCAATATCCCACAGGCCGTCGTCGCGCATATACGCTTGGACGTCGATAACGCGGGAGTGCCGTAGGGCGCGCCGGGATACGGGAGTTGACAGGGGCATAAGACCGATGCCGCTTGCGCGGCCATAATTTAGTAAGCAGCCATGTGCCTAAAGCACTCTGTTCGCAGCTTCTACGAACAGCAACCGCACCTGCGGCGCCGCAAAAACCCTAAAAGTGTAGCACAGTAGGCGCCGGTTGCGCCGCAACATAATTTTTCATTGCTTTGATAAAAACATTTCAAAGTATAAAGAACTCACATGGAAATTGAGCCTGTTATCACGGACGGTGATGATAGATATGACCGATGGGCGCCGCGAAACACCTGACCGAATGGCTGCGCCGGCGCAGCCCACGGCGGCACGGTCAGGCCCGGCCCCACGCAGCGCAACAATATGCCATCCGATCGACAGGCTGGCGGCGAGGAAAGTGAACTTACCAGTAAAACAATGATCTGGAGCAAGGCTGCCTGGCAGGCAAGGCACGGGGCAGCGACGAACTGTTGCAGAAGGAACACAGCGAGGCCGGCGGGACGGCCAGCGCCGCACGCCTAGTCGTCCTCCGGCTCCAGCCCCTTCAAGGCCGCCTGCACGGCACGCTGGGAAAAGCCGCGCTGCATCAGGAAGCGCATCTGCTTGTTGCGCTGTTCCGCATCCTGCGCCACCTGGCCAAACTTGCGGCGCCACACCTCGCAGGCGCGCGCCACTTCCCCTTCGGCCAGGCCCGCCTTGAGTTCCTGCAGCGCCTCGCCGCCTATGCCGTGGCTTTGCAGTTCCGCCATGATGCGGCTGTTGCCGAAGCGGGCCGAGCGGCGATGGATCAGCGATTCGGAAAAGCGCTCCTGCGACAGCCAGTTGGCTTGCTCCAGGCTGTCGAGCAAGGCTTCCACGTCGTCGCCCTCCTGCGCATGGCGCTGCAGCTTGCGCCGCAATTCCATGCGGCTGTGTTCGCGCATCGACAAAAAGCGTAGCGCCCTGCCCTTCAGGCTTAGTTGTACTGCGGCCATACACCCACCTTGTCTTTCATTCCACGATCACATCACCCAAACACAATCGCCGCCCGGCGCAACAGCGCGGGACGGCGATCATAGTCACACCTTGCAACAAGCCATGCGTAGGTCGGATTAGGCCCCTTGGGCCGTAATCCGACAACATTGTTGACGTCTGTGGCGTTGTCGGATTACGCGCGGCTTTGCCGCGCTAATCCGACCTACTCTGCCTTGGCTTCCGCAGCCTTGGCAGCCTTGTCGGCGGCTTTATCCGCTTTTTCCGGCTTTTCAGCGGCCAGCGGCGGCAGTTCGCGCACGCCCAGCGAAGCGCGGACCTTGTTTTCGATTTCGCGGGCCAGCGCCGGACGCTCTTGCAGGAAGGCGCGGGCATTGTCCTTGCCCTGGCCGATGCGTTCGCCGTTGTAGCTGTACCACGAACCGGATTTTTCCACGATCTTGGCATCCGAGCCCAGATCCAGGATTTCGCCTTCGCGCGAGGTGCCGGCGCCGTACAGGATGTCGAAGTGCGCTTCCTTGAACGGCGGCGCGATCTTGTTCTTGACGACCTTGACCTTGGTTTCGTTGCCGATCACTTCATCGCCGGACTTGATCGAGCCGGTGCGGCGGATGTCCAGGCGCACGGAGGCGTAGAATTTCAGCGCATTGCCGCCCGTGGTCGTTTCAGGGCTGCCGAACATCACGCCGATCTTCATGCGGATCTGGTTGATGAAGATGACCAGGGTATTCGTGCGGTTGATGGAGCCGGTCAGCTTGCGCAGGGCTTGCGACATCAGACGCGCTTGCAAACCTGGCAGCGAATCGCCCATGTCGCCTTCGATCTCGGCGCGTGGCGTCAGCGCGGCCACGGAGTCGATGACGACGAGGTCGACGCTGCCCGAACGCACGAGGGCGTCGCAGATTTCCAGCGCCTGCTCGCCCGTGTCCGGTTGCGAGATCAGCAATTCATGCAGGTTCACGCCCAGCTTTTGCGCGTAACCGACGTCGAGCGCGTGCTCGGCATCGATAAAGGCGCAGGTGCCGCCCAGTTTTTGCATTTCAGCGATGGTTTGCAGGGTCAGCGTGGTTTTACCCGACGATTCCGGACCGTAGATTTCCACCACGCGGCCGCGCGGCAAGCCGCCCACGCCCAGCGCGATATCGAGGCCGAGCGAACCGGTCGACACGACTTGCACTTCTTCGATCGGTGCGCTGGCATCCATGCGCATGACCGAACCTTTGCCAAACTGCTTCTCGATCTGCGCCAGTGCGGCGGCGAGCGCCTTGGCTTTTTCCGATGCGGGTACTACAGCTTTTTTATCGTCCATATGTTCTTTCAGCCGTTCTACAGGTGCGGATTCACATGAATCCGGCAACCTGCGATAGCGCCAGTGGGTTAAATTCTTTACACAGACAGTACTGTATAAAAAAACAGTGATCAATGCAAGCGGAACGTGGATTTGTTTTGAAACAGATCAATACAAGCCTGGTTTCTCACAAAAACTCGCCACCTTGCGGGAAATGAAACACAATACAAGCTTCTACCGCCGCAAGCATAGGAAGTGCACCATGCGTATTTTACTTGCCGAAGATGACAGCGTGCTGGCCGATGGCCTGACCCGCTCGCTGCGCCAGTCCGGTTATGCGATCGACTACGTCAAGACCGGGCAGGAGGCCGATACGGCCCTGTCCACCCAGGAATTCGACCTGCTGATCCTCGACCTGGGCCTGCCGAAGATGTCCGGCCTGGAAGTGCTGCGCCGCCTGCGCGCGCGCGCCTCGCTGTTGCCCGTGCTGATCCTGACGGCCGCCGATTCCATCGAACAGCGCGTGAATGGCCTCGACCTCGGTGCCGACGATTATATGGCCAAGCCGTTCGCCCTGTCGGAACTGGAGGCAAGAGTGCGCGCCCTGACGCGCCGCGGCGCCGGCGGCGGCGCCACCATCATCAAGCACGGCCCCCTCAGCTATGACCAGGTGGGACGCAGCGCCTACATCAACGACCAGATGCTCGACCTGTCGGCGCGCGAACTGGGCTTGCTGGAAATCCTGCTGGGCCGCACCGGCCGCCTCGTCTCGAAAGAACAGCTGGTCGACCACCTGTGCGAATGGGGCGAGGAAGTGTCGAACAATGCCATCGAAGTATATGTGCACCGCCTGCGCAAGAAGATCGAGGTGGGCGGCGTGCGCATCGCCACCGTGCGCGGCCTCGGCTACTGCCTGGAGAAATATTCGGAAGCGGCGCGCCTGCAAGCCGAAGCGGGCGAGGCGGCAAGCCCGGCCAGCGGGCCCGCCAGCAAGTGAAGGCGCGCGAGGCGCCAGCGGACGAGGCGGACGACGACGACTGGTTCGAGCCGCCCACCACGGAACAAGACGACACCATCGAGCACTCGCTGTTCGGCGAAATCCTCGACTGGATGCTGGCGCCCCTGCTCCTGCTGTGGCCGATGAGCATCGCCATCACCTATCTGGTGGCCAAGGGCATCGCCAATCAGCCGTTCGACCATGCGCTGGAAGACAGCGTGACCGTGCTGACGCAACAGGTCAAGCAGGCCGACGGCGCGCTGCTGCGCCGCGTGCCGGACAAGAACAGCAATAACAAGGGCCGCGACTTCCTGCGCGGCGACGACGTCGACACCCTGTATTACCTGGTGGTGGGTCCGCGCGGCGAATACCTCGACGGCGACCGCGACTTGCCGCCGCCGCAAGACCCCGACAAATACCGCAGCGGCATGGTGCTGTTTCGCAACGACACCATCCACGGCACGCCCGTGCGCGTGGCGTTCAGCTATCTCGATATTCCTGCCGGCAGCGATGACGAACCGCACCGCGCGCTGGTGCAAGTGGCCGAGACGCTGGAAAAGCGCGCCCAGCTGGCCAATGAAATCATCAAGGGCGTGATTTTGCCGCAGTTCATCATCCTGCCCGTGATCCTGGCCCTCGTCTGGTTTGCCCTGGCGCGCGGCCTGTCGCCGCTGGCGCAATTGCAGGAACGCATACGCGCCCGGCCGCCCGACGATTTATCTCCCATCGAATCGGGGCAGGTGCCCGAGGAAATCACGCCGCTGGTCGGTTCGCTCAACGAAATGCTGGCGCGCCTGTCGCTGTCGATCGACATGCAGAAACGCTTCATCGCCGATGCGGCGCACCAGATGAAGACGCCGCTGGCCGGCATGCGCATGCAATCGGAGCTGGCCCTGCGCCAGACCGACCACGACGAGATTCATCGCTCGCTGCTGCAGCTGGCGAAAAGTTCGGAAGCGGCCACGCGCCTGGTCAACCAGCTGCTGGCCCTGGCGCGCGCGGAAAACCAGCCGCAGGCGGGCACGGCATTCGAGCCGATCGAACTGAGCGAACTGGCGCGCGGCGTGGTGCAGGACTGGGTGCAAGCCTCGTTTGCCCAGCATATCGACCTGGGCTTCGAACAGCCCGCGTATTCGATCATGATTTCCGGCAATGCCATGATGCTGCGCGAGCTGCTGAGCAATCTGATCGACAATGCCCTGCGCTACACGCCGCTTGGGGGCAGCGTGACGGTGCGCGTGCGCAGCACCCTGGAACTGGCCATCCTGGAAGTGGAAGATACGGGGCCCGGCATTGCGCCGGCCGAACGGGCCCACGTGTTCGAGCGCTTTTACCGCATTCTCGGCAGCAATGTCGACGGTAGCGGCCTGGGCCTGGCTATCGTGCGCGAGATTGCCCAGCAGCATGGCGCCGAAGTCGATATTTTTAACAATCCGCGCGCCACGTCGCCCAAGTTGCCAGGCACGCTGCTACGCCTGAGCATCGCCCTGCTGTTGCCGGAAGCGCCAGAAGAGGATGACATCGTGTATGGATAAGCCCAGCCTTCCCGCGGCGCCGCTGCAGCCGGCGCGCGCGCCCGGCCCCGAACTGCAGGCGCGCCGCGACGTGCACTGGCGCAAGACGCGGCGCCTGACGGCCGTCCTGCTGCTGGTCTGGCTGCTGACGGGCTTCCTGACCGTGTTCTATGCGCGCGAGCTGCTGCACCTGAACCTGTTCGGCTGGCCCCTGCCCTTCTATATGGCGGCCCAGGGCGCCTCGCTCGTCTACCTGGCCATCATCGCCTTGTATGCCTGGCGCATGCGGCGCCTCGACCGGGCTTTTCATGCCGAGGAACAAGCATGAGCGGCCAGCGCACCTTCTTTGCCCGGCTGTGCCGCTACTACCTGCTGTTTACCGCCGGCTTCGCCGCCTTCCTGCTGGCCCTGTCGGTGCTGGAACAGGAAGGCATGCCGCGCGCGTGGATCGGCTACCTGTTCATGCTCGTCACCATCACCCTGTACGCCACCATCGGCGTCATCAGCCGCACCTCGAACGTCACCGAATACTATGTGGCGGGGCGCAGGGTGCCGGCCATGTTCAACGGCATGGCCACGGCCGCCGACTGGATTTCGGCCGCCAGCTTCATCAGCCTGGCCGGCGGCCTGTACCTGAACGGCTTCGACGGCCTGGCCTTCATCATGGGCTGGACGGGCGGCTATTGCCTGGTGGCGCTGCTGATCGCCCCCTACCTGCGCAAGTTCAGCCAGTACACGATTCCCGATTTCCTCGCCGCCCGCTACGGCAGCGGCACCGACAAGCGGGGCGCCAGCGTGCGCGTGGTGGCCGTGGCCGCCACCATCATCGTGTCGTTTACCTATGTCGTGGCGCAGATCTACGCCGTCGGCCTGATCGCCTCGCGCTTCACGGGCGTGGATTTTTCCGTCGGCATCTTCCTGGGCCTGGCCAGCATCCTCGTCTGCTCCTTTCTTGGCGGCATGCGCGCCATCACCTGGACGCAGGTGGCGCAATACATCATCATCCTCGTCGCCTTTCTGATTCCCGCCATGTGGCTGTCGGTCAAGCATGCAGACAATCCCGTGCCGCAGATCGCCTATGGCAAGGTGCTGCCGCAACTGAGCGCGCGCGAACACGTGCTGGAAACGGACCCGAAAGAGATCGAGGTGCGCGCCATCTTCCGCCAGCGCGCGCACAGCTACCAGGCGCGCATCGACGGCTTGCCCGGTTCCTGGGAGCAAGGCCGCCTGGCGGCCCAGCGCCAGCTCGACAGTTTGCGCCAGCGCAATACCTCGCTGTTCGACATCCGCAACGCGGAGCGCTACCTGATCGCCTATCCCAAGAGTCCCGACGAGGCACGCGTGCTGTGGCAGGCCGCGCAGGCGCAGAATCAGAAACGCGCCGAACCGATCATTCCGCACGCGCAGCCGTTTCCCGCCGCCGACCGGGAACAGTCCGACATCAAGCGCAACAATTTCCTGGCCCTCGTATTTTGCATGATGCTGGGCACGGCCGCCCTGCCCCACATCCTCATGCGATCGTACACCACGCCGTCCGTGCACGAAACGCGCGTGTCCGTGTTCTGGACCCTGTTCTTCATCCTGTTGATCTACCTCACGATTCCCGCGCTGGCCGTGCTGGTCAAGTACGACATCTACTCGGCACTGGTCGGCACGCAATACGCGAACCTGCCCACATGGGTGTCGTACTGGGCCAACGTGGACAAGCTCAGTCCCCTGATCAGCATCGTCGACGTCAACCGCGACGGCATCGTGCAACTGGCGGAAATTTCCATCGACGCCGACGTGCTGGTGCTGGCCACGCCCGAGATTGCCGGCCTGCCCTACGTGATTTCCGGCCTGGTGGCGGCCGGCGGCCTGGCCGCCGCCCTGTCGACGGCCGACGGTTTGCTGCTGGCCATCTCGAACGCCCTGTCGCACGACGTCTATTACAAGGTGGTCGATCCCAGCGCCTCGACGCAAAAGCGCGTGACGATTTCCAAACTGCTGCTGCTGGCCGTGGCCTTCATCGCCGCCTATGCGGCCTCGCAAAAGCCGGCCGACATTTTGTCGCTGGTGGGCGTGGCCTTCTCCCTGGCCGCCTCGACCCTGTTCCCGCCGCTGGTGCTCGGTGTCTTCTGGCAACGCGCCAATTACCAGGGCGCGCTGGCCGGCATGCTGACGGGCTTTGGCGTCTGCCTGTACTACATGCTGCACACCAGCACCATGCTGGGAGGCAATGCCAGCGGTCAATGGTTCCATATCGCCCCGATTTCCGCCGGCATCTTCGGCGTGCCCGCCGGCCTGGCCGCCGCCATCCTCGTCAGCTGGCTGACGCCGGCGCCGGGACGGCGCGGCCGGGGACTGGTCGAGCATATCCGGGCGCCGGAATAACGGCCTGCTGCCTCAAACGTAAAAACAATGATAGCCTCTAGAAATAATGCATAAATAAATACCTTATTTACCAACCATCAAGGGATAAAATGATGCCCGGCAAGGTCTCTCTTGAACGCTATATGGCGCTCACCCGCGTTGTGACTGCCTGCCTGTTGCTGGCCTTCGTATCGCCGCAGGCGCCAGCCCAGCGGCTGATGCCCCGTCAGGCATTGGCACCGCCGCTTTCTTTGATAAAGATCAGATCAGCAACGTGGCACTGTCGCCTGACGGACGGGCGGTGGCCATCTTGCTGATGGGCGACAACCGGCGCCGGCGTTTGGCCGTGCTCGATGTGGCGAGCCAGGAGGTCAAGGTCGTTGCCAACTTCAGCGACCGCGATATTGATAAAGTGGCATGGGTCAATGCAAAGCGGCTGGTATTCGATACCACCGACTCGCACGCGGCAGACGGCCAGCGCAAATATGCGCCGGGCATGTTCGTCGTCGACCGCGATGGCGGCAATTACCGCCAATTGGCCTCCATGGATGGGACAGCGGACGACCCGCGCTTTGCGTCCAGGAAGTTGCCTCCCTCCGTATATCTGCTGGACCAGCCCGGCGCCCAGGCTTCCGATGTCATCTATGTCCAGAAAGCCGTTGTGCTCAAGGAACGTAATGAGAATACGGCAGAGGTCGGACAATTCGACTTGCTGCGCCTCGACACCACCACCCAACAATGGGAAAAGGTGATGCCGCCAGCCAAAGGCGTGCGCCACTGGCTGCTGGATCAGCAGGGCAGGCCGCGCCTGGCAATGGTCGTCGAGGACGGGCGCAAGACGTTTTACTACCTTGAGCAGGACGATCAGCGCTGGCGCGCCGTCGCCAGCCAGGATATCTATGACAACGGACCCGGCGCCATCACGCCCGTGGAATTCGGACCCGACGGCACCCTGTATGTCAGCAGCCGCAACGGTGCCGACAAGCGCGCCCTGTATGCCTACGACCTGACGGCTGGCCGCGTCACGGGCAAGCCGCTGGTCACGCTGGCCGGCTACGATTTCGTCGGCGGCATCCTCGCGGACCAGAAACGCCTGCTGGGCGTCTACTACACCAATGATGCCACCACCACCGAATGGTTCAGCGCCGACTGGAAGGCCGTGCAGCAAGACATCGACACACAATTGCCGGCGACCATCAACCTGGTCTCACGCAGCGCCAGGGCGGATAGCCCGCAGCTCATCGTGACGGCGTATTCGGACCGCCAGCCCAGCGCCTACTTGCTGTACAACAAGCAAACTCGTCAATTACAGAAAATCGGCGATGCCCGTCCCGCCATCGATGCGCGGTACATGGCGCAAACCGACTTGATGACCTATCGCGCGCGCGACGGCATGGAGATTCCCACCTGGCTGACCTTGCCCAAGGGCGGCGGGAAGAAATTGCCGATGGTGCTGCTCGTGCGCAGCGTGCCAGGAGGACGTGGCAGCCTGTGGCAATGGATGAGCGAGCGGCAATTCCTCGCCTCGCGCGGCTACGCCGTGCTACAACCCGAATTTCGCGGCAGCGGTGGGCGCGGCGACCAGTTCCTTCGGGCGGGCTGGAAACAATGGGGCCTGGCCATGCAGGATGACCTGGCCGACGGCGTGCGCTGGGCCATCGCGCAAGGCATTGCCGATCCACAACGCATCTGCATCGTCGGCGGCGGCGCCTATGGCGGTTACGCAGCCCTGATGGGATTGATCAAGAATAGCGACCTGTTCCACTGTGGCGTCAGCTGGAGCGGCATCACCGACTTGCCGCAAATGTTCACGCAACACTGGAGCGTTGGTCACCGGATGGGCGAGCAGGAAAGACAATACTCCATGCCGCAACGCATAGGCGATCCTGTGCACGATGCCGCCCAGCTCAAGGCCAGCTCTCCCATGTACCAGGCCGAAAAATTGACGCAGCCCCTGCTGCTGGCCTACGGAGGGGCCAGCAGCAACGTTCCCACATACCAGGGCACGCAGTTCCGCGACAAGCTCAAGCTGAGCAATTCACGCGTCGACTGGCAGCTGTATGCCGAAGAGGGTGACCGTTGGGACTTGGCGGCCACGCGCGTAGACTTCTGGCAGCGCGTGGAGAAATTCCTTGACAGAAATATCGGAAAAGACAGCGTCCCGCTAAAAAAGGAGTAGGCTGGAGGGCCGTTTTACTTACGAGGAGATCCCATGCCGTCTGGAAAAATTCTTGTTGCCCAGGGAGGCGGCCCCACCGCCGTCATCAACCAGTCGCTGGTGGGCGTGGTGCTCGAATCGCGGCGTTTTCAGCACGTCACCCGCGTGTACGGCGCCCTGCACGGCGTGCGTGGCATCATCAATGAAGAGTTCGTCGACCTGACGCAGGAAACCAGCCACAACCTGGAACTGGTGGCCGCCACGCCGTCCTCTGCGCTCGGTTCCACGCGCGACAAGCCCGACATCGCCTACTGCCAGCAAATCTTCGAAGTACTGCGCGCGCACGAAATCGAGCATTTCTTTTACATCGGCGGCAACGACTCGTCCGACACGGTGCGCATCGTCAGCGAGGAAGCGCACAAGGCCGGCTATCCGCTGCGCTGCATCCACATCCCGAAAACCATCGACAACGACCTGGTGGGCAGCGACCACACGCCCGGTTTTCCCTCGGCCGCGCGCTTCGTCGCGCAGGCGTTCGCCGGCGCCAACCTGGACAACGCGGCCTTGCCCGGCGTCTACGTGGGCGTGGTGATGGGCCGTCACGCGGGCTTTCTGACGGCCGCCTCGGCGCTGGGCAAGAAGTTCCCCGACGATGGTCCGCACCTGATTTACCTGCCCGAGCGCGTCTTCGTGCTGGAACAATTCCTCGCCGACGTGAAGGCCACGTATGAAAAGTACGGCCGCTGCGTGATCGCCGTCTCGGAAGGCATCCACGACGCGTCGGGCGAGCCGATCGCCAGCCTGCTCGCCAAGGAAGTGGAGCGCGATGCGCATGGCAACGTGCAATTGTCCGGCACGGGCGCGCTGGCCGACCTGCTGTGCGACGAAATCAAGGCCAAGCTCGGTATCAAGCGCGTGCGCGGCGATACCTTCGGCTATCTGCAGCGTTCCTTCATCGGCTGCGTCTCCGACGTCGACCAGCGCGAAGCCCGCGAAGTGGGCGAAAAGGCGGTGCAGTTCGCCATGTGGGGCGACCGCGACGGTTCCGTCGCCATCAAGCGCACGGGCTTTTATTCCGTCGACTACGAGTTGCTGCCGCTGACCGAGGTGGCGGGCAAGACGCGCACCATGGAAGACGAGTTCATCAGCGCCAGCGGCACGGACGTCACCGATGCTTTCCGGCTGTATCTGCGCCCGCTGCTGGGCTCGGGCATGCCCGATGCGTTCCGCCTGCGGGCCGCCAAGGTGGCGAAGGTCCTGAAACCCTAGCTGGACTCCGCCAGCAGCAGCGGCCGCAGCTTGACGGCCGCTTCTTTTAACTGCGGCACGTGCTGCATCAGCTGCTCCACGGACTTTCTCGCCACAGGCGCGTGGCAGGCGACGGCGGCCACGATACGCCCGTCTGCCGCGCAGATGGGCACGGCCACGGCCACCATGCCGTGCACGAATTCCTCGTCGTCGATGCCGATGCCCAGGCGGGCGATGCGCACGATCTCGCGCTCGAGCAGCACGGGATCCGTGATGCTTTTCGGCGTGCGCGCCTGCAAGGTCAGCATGGCCAGCAAGGCGCGCCGCTCCAGCAAACTCATGTGCGCCAAGAACAGCTTGCCGCTGGCCGTGCAATGCATGGGCGCGCGCGTGCCCAGCACCAGGTGCAGGCGCAACGGTTCCTGCGTCTCCACCCGGTCCACGTAGACGATTGCATTGCCCTCGGGAATGGCCAGATTGCACGTCTCGCCCGTGGCCGCCACCAGGCTGCCCAGGATGCTGCGGCTCACGCGGATCAGGGCATTGTTGCGCAGGGTCGCCAGCGCCAGGTTCGTGGACGCGGCACCGGGTACATAGCCGCGCCCCACGGGCGTGCGCAGCACATAGCCATGTTGCTCCAGGGTATCGAGCAGGCGCATCATGCTGGCCTTGGGCACCTGCATGCGCGCGGCCAGCTGCGACAGGGTCAAGGGCTGGCTGGCGCTGGCCAGGTGCTCGATCAGGCGCAGCACGCGCAAGCCGCGCGCCTCGTCGCCATGGCTGGCCGCCGGGCTGGCAGTTACCGCGCCCCCCGCCGGGCTGTCTTCTTCGGCCTCGGCCGGCCGTTTTTGAAACGCATCATGCATGTTCTGTTTCACCTCTCGCGTATGCGGCGGTTTCCGCTTGTCCCTGTGCAGCACGTCTTTTATAAATGGAACCAGACGTTCCAAAAATAACCAATAAAGACCAGTGTATCGCAAAAAACGCCCGCCGAGGTGGTGCGATACCGCAACGCAGGAGACAAGCACCATGTTGCAAACACACTACGATTACATCGTCGTCGGCGCCGGTTCCGCCGGCTGCGTGCTGGCCAACCGCCTGTCGCACGACAGCAACCACCGGGTATTGCTGCTGGAAGCGGGCGGCAAGGACAACAATCCCTGGATACACGTGCCGGTCGGCTATTTCAAGACCATGCACGACCCGAAGCTGGACTGGTGCTACCGCACGGAAGCGGATGCCGGCATCGCCGGACGCCAGTTGCAATGGCCGCGCGGCAAGGTCCTGGGCGGCTCCAGCTCGCTCAACGGCTTGCTGTATGTGCGCGGACAGAAAGAGGATTACGACCGCTGGGCCGAACTGGGCAACGCAGGCTGGAGCTATGCCGAGGTGCTGCCCTATTTTAAAAAATCGGAAGACCAGGAACGCGGCGCCAGCGACTACCACGGCGTGGGCGGCCCGTTGAAGGTGTCGGACCTGCGCCTGCGCCGCCCCATCGCCGAACACTTCATTGCCGGCGCCACGGAAAGCGGCATCCCCTTCAATGCCGATTACAACGGCGCCACGCAGGAAGGCGTCGGCTACTTCCAGCAAACGGCCAGCAAGGGCTTGCGCTGGAGCACGGCCAAGGCCTTTTTGCGCCCCGCCCGCAAGCGCGCCAACCTGCGCGTGGAAGTGCGCGCGCAGATCACGCGCGTGCTGTTCGAGGGAAAGCGCGCCGTCGGCATCGAGTTCCGGCAGGATGGCCAGCTGCGCCAGGCGCGCGCCAGCGGAGAAGTGATTTTATGCGCGGGCGCCATCGGCTCGCCGCAAATCCTGCAATGCTCGGGCGTGGGTCCGCGCGCCTTGCTCGATAAAGTGGGCGTGCCGCTCGTGCACGACTTGCCCGGCGTGGGACAGAACCTGCAAGACCACCTGCAAATCCGCCTCGTCTTCAAGACGCGGCTGAAAACCCTGAACGATGAAGTCAACAGCCTGTGGGGCAAGCTGTGGGTGGGCATGCAATACGTGTTTTCCCGCTCCGGCCCCCTCACCCTGGCGGCCAGCCAGGTGACGGTGTTTACCCGATCCTCGCCCGAGGTGGAGCGGCCCGACATCCAGTTCCACATGCAGCCGCTGAGCGCCGACAAGCCGGGCGAAGGCGCGCATCCGTTTTCCGCGTTTACGTCGTCCGTGTGCCAGCTGCGCCCGCACAGCCGCGGCCACGTATCGATCAAGTCCGCCGATCCCCTCGCCTATCCGGGCATCTACCCGAACTACCTGTCCGACCCGCGCGACCAGCGCACGGCGATCGCCGCCCTGCGCGTGGCCCGCAGGATCGCCGCCGCCCCGTCGCTGGCGCCGCACATCATTTCCGAATTCGTGCCCGGCCCGCAGTTCGAGACGGATGCGCAGCTGCTGGACGCGGCGCGGCGCTTCAGCCAGTCGATCTACCACCCGAGCGGCACCTGCAAGATGGGCCACGACGCCATGGCAGTCGTCGACGACCGCCTGCGCGTGCACGGCATGCAGAACCTGCGCGTGGTCGATGCGTCGATCATGCCGGAAATCGTCTCGGGCAATACGAACGCGCCCACCATCATGATCGCCGAAAAAGCGGCCGACATGATCCTGGCGGACGCCGTGCGGCTGCCGCAGGCGGCCTGACCCACCCATTCCATTTCCGGCAAGGAGGATGTCAGCGGCGGGCAGGCGGCCCCGCCTCCAATGACCCGGCGACAAGCCAGGCATCAAACACATAATCGATATCGATTGGAGACTAGATATGGACAACAATCCCAACAATCCGAAAAAAGCCCAAGAGCTGCGGAAAGTCGTGATGGCCAGCGTGATCGGTGCCACCATCGAGTGGTACGACTTCTTTTTATACGGCGTCGTGGCCGGCATCGTGTTCAGCAAACTGTATTTCCCGGGCGGCGATCCGCTCGTCTCGACCATGCTGGCCTACGGCACCTTCGCCGTGGGCTTTCTGTCGCGCCCCATCGGCGGCGTGATCTTCGGCCACTTCGGCGACAAGATCGGCCGCAAGAGCATGCTGGTGATGACCCTGATGATCATGGGCATCTCCACTTTCCTGATCGGCGTGCTGCCGACCTATGACCACATCGGCTACTGGGCGCCGGGATTGCTGCTGTTCCTGCGCGTGCTGCAAGGCATCGGCCTTGGCGGCGAATGGGGCGGCGCCGTGCTGATGGCGTATGAATATGCGCCGCCAAAGGACCGCGGCTTCTACGCCAGCCTGCCGCAGATCGGCCTGGCCATCGGCCTGTGCCTCGCGTCGGGCGTGGTGGCGATCCTGTCGTACAGCCTGACGGATGCGCAATTCCTCTCGTGGGGCTGGCGCGTGGCCTTCATCCTGTCGGCCGCCCTCGTCTTCATCGGCATGTGGATACGCCTGAACGTGATGGAAACGCCGGAGTTCCAGGCCGTCAAGGAAAAGAACGCGGAGACGCAGATTCCATTCTTCGACCTGCTGAAGCGCTATCCGGGCAATGTATTAAAAGGCATGGGCGCGCGCTATATCGACGGCGTGTTCTTCAATATCTTCGGCGTGTTTTCCATCACCTATCTGACCAACACCATCAAGATAGACCGCACGGAAGCGCTGATGGGCGTGATGGCGTCGGCCGTCGTGATGTGCTTCTGCATCCCCTTCTTCGGCCGGCTGTCGGACCGCATCGGCCGCAGCAAGGTGTTTTTCTGGGGCTCCTTGATCACGGGCGTGTCGGCCATCCCCGCCTTCTGGATCATGCTGCACCACGCCGACAATCCGCTGCTGCTGTGGTGTTCCGTGATCATCCCGCTGGGCGTGCTGTATTCGGCCGTGTACGGCCCGGAAGCGGCCCTGTTCTGCGACCTGTTCGACGCCAAGGTGCGCTACACGGGCATCTCCTTCGTGTACCAGTTCTCCGGCATCTTCGCCAGCGGCCTGACGCCCATCATCGCCACCTACCTGCTCAAGACGGGCAATGGCGAGCCATGGCACATCGTCGGCTACATCCTGTTCGCCTCCCTCGTCTCGGCCGTCAGCGTGGCCATGATCGGGAAAGGAGGCTCGCAGCCGGACGGCCGCATGAAACCGGCGCACGCGCGGTAAGATATCGCGGCGCAAAAAAAGGCAGGCCTCTTGCGAGCGCCTGCCTTGTTTGTTCAAGCTACAGCTTAGATAACAATGGTTTGATGCTCGTCGCCCACGCGGGCGCGGATGGTGCCGATGCGTGAGACGGTTTCGCCGGCCGCTTGCAATTGCGCGATGGCCGCGTCGGCGTTTTCCTGCGAGACGATGACGGTCATGCCGATGCCGCAGTTGAAGACGCGGTGCATCTCGGCGTCAGCCACGCCGCCGTGCTGTTGCAGCCACGTGAACAGCGGCGGCATGGTCCATGCCTTCGAGTCCAGTTCGGCCACCAGGCCGGGCTGCAGCACGCGCGGGATGTTTTCCACCAGGCCGCCGCCGGTGATGTGCACCATGCCTTTGACTTCCATGGCATCCATCAGCGCCAGCAGCGGCTTGACGTAGATGCGCGTCGGCTGCATCAGCACGTCGGCCAGCTTACGGCCATGGAAGTCGCCTTCCAGGTCCGGTTTTACCACTTCGATGATCTTGCGCACAAGCGAGTAACCGTTCGAGTGCACGCCCGACGAGGCCAGGCCCAGCACCACGTCGCCCGGAGCGATCTTGGTGCCGTCGATGATTTTCGATTTTTCCACGGCGCCGACGGCAAAACCTGCCAGGTCGTATTCGCCGGCCGGGTACATGCTCGGCATTTCCGCCGTTTCGCCGCCGATCAGCGCGCAACCCGCCTGTTCGCAACCTTGGGCGATGCCCTTGATGACGTCGGTGGCGATGGCCACGTCCAGCTTGCCGCAGGCAAAATAGTCGAGGAAGAACAGCGGTTCGGCGCCTTGCACCAGGATGTCGTTGACGCTCATGGCGACGAGGTCGATGCCGACCGTGTCATGGCGGTTCAGTTCGAACGCCAGGCGCAATTTCGTGCCGACGCCGTCGGTACCGGAGACCAGCACCGGTTCCTTGTACTTCTTGCTGATTTCAAACATGGCGCCAAAACCGCCCAGGCCGCCCATCACGCCTTCGCGCAGGGTGCGCTTGGCAAACGGCTTGATTGCTTCGACTAAAGCGTCGCCTGCGTCGATATCGACGCCAGCGTCACGGTAGGAAAGGGAAACATTAGAAGTCTGGTTCATGGTGTGGTGGCAGCGGAGGCGGTAAAATAGAAGGCGGATACCCGCCGGCACGCGCGCGCAAGCATGTTCTTCAACATCGTGCGGCAGGGCGCCAGCGGGTGAATTCGGTCGATCAAGACGCTATTTTATCAAACTGCCCCGCCATTTCGTAATTAACTGCCTTTTTTTAACGCAACAACACAAACTCCATGCCATTCGCCGTCACCGCCGAACAGAAGCAAACAGCATTTTGGATCGCGGTCTGGCTGGCATTCTTGCTGCTGCTCGTCAGCCTGGGCCCCATCCTGACGCCCTTCCTGGCCGCCGCCATCCTCGCCTACGTGCTCAATCCCGGCGTCGACCGCTTGCAGCGCCTGCATTACCGGCGCTTTTACGTGCCCCGTCCGCTGGCCGTGCTGGTCGTCGTAGTGTTGTTTTTCCTCGCCATTACGGCGCTGGTGCTGATCGTCGTGCCTGTGCTGCAAAAGGAAATCCCCCTGCTGCAGGCGCAGATTCCCCAATTCCTGAGCAAGGCGAACGAGTTCCTGGCGCCGAAACTGCGCGACCTGGGCATCCGCGTGCGCCTCGACGGCACGGGCATCAAACGCATGCTGAGCCAGCAGATGGCCACCAGCGGCGATGAAATCTGGAGCACGGTACTCGCCTCGGCCCGTATCGGCGGCACGGCCGTGCTGGGCTGGCTGGCCACCGTGGTGCTCATTCCCGTGGTGCTGTTCTATCTGTTGCTGGACTGGCATCCCATGCTGGCGCGCATCGCCGGCGCCGTGCCGCGCCGCTGGGTCGGCCGCACGGTGAGCATGGCGCAAGAGGTCGACACCCTGCTGGCGCAATACCTGCGCGGCCAGTTGCTCGTGATGCTGGTGCTGGCCACCTATTACTCGGTGGCGCTGGCCATCGCCGGTTTTGAAGTGGCATTGCCCGTGGGCATCATCACGGGCTTGCTGGTGTTCATCCCCTACCTGGGCTTCGGCCTGGGCCTGATGCTGGCGCTGATCGCCGCCCTGCTGCAGTTTGCCGACTGGAGCGGCGTCATCGCCGTGGCCGTCATCTATGGCTGCGGCCAGGTCATCGAGGGCTTTTTCCTCACGCCACGCCTGGTGGGCGAGCGCATCGGCCTGAACCCGCTGGCCGTGATCTTTGCCTTATTAGCGTTCGGACAATTGTTCGGTTTCGTCGGCGTTTTGCTCGCTTTACCCGCTTCTGCCGTCCTGATGGTCGCTTTTAAGCATCTAAGACGCCACTACCTCACCAGCAGCTTCTATAATACCTAGTAAAAGCGGATATCATATCAACCTAGCAATACCACGATGCACATGCAGTAATGAAAAACAGGACAAGGCGTACGCCATGAAACAACTGGTGCTCGATTTAGGCACAGACCAGGCGCACAGCCTCGATACCTTCGAGGTGGGACAGAATGCCGAAGTGGCGCAGCTGATGCGCCAGTTCGCCGCACGCACGTCGCGCGAACATTTTGCCTACCTGTGGGGCGAACTGGCCGCCGGCAAGAGCCACCTGCTCAAGGCCCTGGCCAGCACCGAGCGCGCGCGCTACATTTCGCCGTTCTCGATCGAGTCCGAATTCGTGTACTCGCCTGACGTGGACCTGTACCTGCTCGACGACTGCGAAAAACTGTCGCCGCTGGCGCAGATCGACGCCTTTGCCCTGTTCAATGAAATCCGCGCCAACCAGGCGTTCATGGTGTGCAGCGGCGCCGTGCCGCCGGCCGTGCTGCCCGTGCGCGAAGACTTGCGCACGCGCATGGGCTGGGGCCTGATCTACCAGATCCACGGCTTGACGGACGATGAAAAAATCGCCGCCCTGACCCAGGCGGCCACCACCCGCGGCTTGACCTTGTCGCCCGGCGTGTTACCCTATCTGCTGTCCCATTTCCGGCGCGACATGCGTTCGCTGTCGACGATGCTGGACTCTCTCGACCTCTACTCCCTTGAAACCCAACGCCCGATCACCTTGCCATTATTGCGCGAGTTGCTGCAGGCGGAAGCGAAAGAATGATGAATCTGGCCCTGTTTGACCTCGACCACACCCTGCTGCCCATCGACTCGGATCACGAGTGGGGCGAATTCCTGGTACGCATCGGTGCCGTGGACGCCGCCGAATTCACCCGCCGCAACGACGAATTTTTCGCGCAATACCAGGCCGGCACGCTCGATCCGGTGGAGTACCTGGAATTCTCGCTCGGCACCCTGGCGCAATTCCCGCGCGAACGCCTGGAAGCGCTGCACCGCCAATTCATGGCCGAAGTGGTCTTGCCGGCCATCCGCCCGGAAGTCGTGGCGCTGATCAAGCAACACCAGGACGCGGGCGACCTGCTGGCCATCGTCACGGCCACCAACCATTTCATCACCAAACCCATCGCCGATGCACTGGGCGTCGAACACCTGCTGGCCGCCATGCCCGAATATGACGACGAAGGCAATGTCACGGGCAAGCTGGTGGGCACGCCGACCCTGGGCGCGGGCAAGCTGACCCACACCCATGCCTGGCTGGAAAAGATGGGCAAGGAACTGGGGCAGTTCGAGCGCAGCTATTTTTACAGCGATTCGCACAACGACATTCCCCTGCTGTCGGTCGTGACCCACCCGGTCGCGACCAACCCCAACACCGCTTTGAGCGCACACGCATCCCTCCACGGCTGGCCATCACTCCACTTATTCAATGATTAAAAAATTCATCCGCAAGATCCTCGGCGTTAAAAAAGAGGCAGCGCGCGACACCACAGCACCCATCGTGCTCGGTCCCGCGCAACACGGAATCGACCCGAAACTGGTGTCGTCGAATGCCATCCGCGTCACCAGCAGCCTGCAGGAAGCGGGCTTCGAGGCCTTCGTCGTCGGCGGCGCCGTGCGCGACCTGCTGCTGGGCGTGAAACCCAAGGACTTCGACATCGCCACCAACGCCACGCCGGAACAGGTTAAGCGATTGTTCCGCCGCGCCTTCATCATCGGCAAGCGCTTCCAGATCGTGCACGTGATGTTCGGCCAGGATCTGCTGGAAGTGACGACCTTCCGCGGCGCCGGCGCCGATTCCGCGCCCAAGGATGAACATGGCCGCGTCCTGCGCGACAACACCTTCGGTTTGCAGCACGAAGACGCGCTGCGCCGCGACTTCACCATCAACGCCATGTACTACAACCCGGCCACGCAGGAAGTGCTCGATTACCACGGCGGTGTGGAAGACATCCGCGCCAAGACCCTGCGCATGATCGGCAAGCCGGAAGAACGCTACCGCGAAGACCCCGTGCGCATGCTGCGCGTGGTGCGCTTTGCCGCCAAGCTGAAATTCACCATCGAGCCGCACACGGCTGCGCCGATTCCCGTCATGGCGCCACTGATCAACAACGTGCCGGCGCCGCGTGTGTTCGACGAGATGCTCAAGCTCCTGATGAGCGGCCATGCGCTGGCCTGCCTGCAGCAGCTGCGCAAGGAAGGCTTGCATCACGGCCTGCTGCCGCTGCTCGACGTGGTGCTGGAGCAGCCGCTGGGCGCGAAATTCGTCACCCTGGCGCTGGACGCCACGGACCAGCGCATCGCCGCCGGCAAGACCGTCTCGCCGGGCTTTTTGTTTGCCTCGCTGCTGTGGCACCAGGTGCTGGAAAAATGGACGGCCTACCGCGCCGCCGGCGAATCGACCATCCCCGCGCTGCACCTGGCGGCCGACGACGTGCTCGACTCGCAAACGGAAAAACTGGCCCTGCAGCGCAAGATCGGCTCCGACATGCGCGACATCTGGTCGATGCAGCCCCGCTTCGAGCGCCGCGTCGGCAAAGCGCCGTACAAATTGCTCGAACACCTGCGCTTCCGCGCCGGCTACGACTTCCTGCTGCTGCGCTGCGCCTCGGGCGAGATCGACATGGACATCGGCGAATGGTGGACGGCCTTCTATGAAGGCGACGAGGAAACGCGCGAAGCGCTGCTCGTCAGCGCGAATGCAGCACCGGGCGCCGTCAAGAAGAAGCGTCCGCCACGCCGCAGCACGCGCAGCAAAACGGGTGGCGGCACCACCACCGGCAGCACCAACGGCGAATAATGTCAGTGATTGCTTACATCGGCATCGGGGCCAACCTGGGCGACGCGCGCGCGAATGTGCAGGATGCGATCGCGCGCCTGGCGCGCCTGCCCGGCGCCAGCTTGCTGGACGCCTCGGCCAGCTACCGCACGGCGCCCATCGATTCCAGCGGCGACGACTACATCAACGCCGTGGCGCGCATCACGACCACCCTGCCGGCAGAGGAACTGCTGCTGGCCCTGCACGCCATCGAGGCGGCGCACGGGCGCGAACGGCCTTACCGCAACGCCCCGCGCACCCTGGACCTGGACTTGCTGCTGTACGGCGATGAGCAGATCGCCAGCGCCACACTGACGGTGCCCCATCCGCGCCTGACGGAGCGCGCCTTCGTGCTGGTGCCACTGCTGGCCCTGGCGCCCGACATCGCCGTGCCAGGACGCGGCCCCGCGCAAGGCTATCTGGCGGGCGTGGCGGACCAGGCCATCAGCCAGCTCTGAGCCGCCGCGCCAGACATACACTACAATGCCGCCCCTGCACGCCGTCCTATAAAGTACTACACTAGCGGCGTCGCAATAGCATCACCCCCCTTTCACTCTAGAGAATACCTATGTCCGCTTATTTGCAAGGAACAGATCTGGCCGCAAAAGACAAGGCCGCCACACCGGCGCCGGCGCCATCCAAGCCTGTCGCCAACAAGGCCGTGACCATCCACACGCTGGCCACGTTGCGCGCCGCCGGTGAAAAGATCTCCATGCTGACCTGCTATGACGCCAGCTTCGCGTCGCTGATGGACCGCTGCGGCGTGGAGATCCTGCTGATCGGCGATTCGCTCGGCATGGTCTGCAACGGCCTGAACTCCACCCTGCCCGTCACCGTGGCCGAACTGGCCTACCACACGGCGTCCGTCGCGCGCGGTAGCAAGTCGGCCATGATCCTGTCCGACCTGCCGTTCGGCGCGTACGGCACGCCTGAAACGGCTTACACCAACGCCGTCATCCTGATGCAGGCGGGCGCGCACATGATCAAGATCGAAGGCGGCGCCTGGCTGGCCGAGACCGTCCGTTTCCTCACCGAGCGCGGCATCCCCATCTGCGCCCACATCGGCCTGACGCCGCAATTCGTGCACCAGCTGGGCGGTTATAAGGTGCAGGGCAAGAGCACGGAAAGCGCCGCCGAACTGAAGAACGACGCGCTGGTGCTGCAAAACGCGGGCGCCGCCATCGTGCTGATGGAAGCCATGCCGTCGCAGCTGGGCAAGGAAGTGACCGACATGCTGACGATTCCCACCATCGGCATCGGCGCCGGTCCCGACTGCTCGGGCCAGGTCCTCGTCATGCACGACATGCTGGGCGTCTTCCCAGGCCGCAAGGCGCGCTTCGTGCGCAACTTCATGGAAGGCGCGACCAGCATCGACGACGCCGTCACCGGCTACGTCAAAGCCGTCAAGGATGGCAGCTTCCCGGCGCTGGAACACTGCTTCTGATGTAGTTTGTTTTACGTCTAAGTCGGCTTACGCGCTGCGCGCTAAGCCGACCTACGAAACCATCCACGCTATAGGTCAGGTAGGTCGGGTAGGTCGGGTAGGTCGGGTAGGTCGGATTAGGCCGCAGGCCGTAATCCGACAACACCGCAGGCGCAAATCCCTATCCCACCTGTATCCACGTCGTCTTCAGTTCCGTGTACTTGTCCAGCGCGTGCAATGACTTGTCACGCCCGTTGCCCGACTGCTTGTAGCCGCCGAACGGCACGGTGATGTCGTCGCCGTCGTACTGGTTGACGTGCACGGTGCCGGCGCGCAGGGCGCGCGCCGTCTGGATGGCCTTGCTGATGTCCGAGGTCCACACGGCCGCCTGCAAGCCGTAGGGCGTGGCATTTGCCTGCTTGATGGCTTCCGCGATATCCGTAAAGCCCAGCACGGACAGCACCGGCCCGAAGATCTCTTCGCGCGCGATCGTCATGCCGGCGTCCACGCCGAAGATGGTGGGCTGTACGTAGTAGCCGCCCGTATCAAGGCGCACGGCCTCGCCGCCGCCCAGCAGCTGCGCACCTTCGCTCTTGCCGGCCGCGATATAGCCCATCACCGTCTGCATCTGCGTGGCATCGACGATGGCGCCCATGACGGTGGCTTCATCGAGCGGGTCGCCTGGCTGGAAGCGCGGCAGCATGGCCAGCGCCTTGGCGACAAATTCTTCCTTGATCGACTCTTCCACGAACAGACGCGATGGCGCATTGCAGCTTTCGCCCTGGTTGAAGAAGATGGAACCGACGGCGGCCGCCACGGCCTTGTCCAGGTCCGGGCAATCGGCGCACACGATGTTGGCGGACTTGCCGCCCAGTTCCGTCCACGCCCGTTTCAGATTCGACTGGCCCGCCATCTGCACGATCAGTTTCCCCGTGCGCGTGGAACCCGTAAAGCCGATGCAATCGACGTCCATGTGCAGCGCCAGCGCGGCGCCGGCCTCGTTGCCGTAGCCTGGCAGCACGTTGAACACGCCCGCCGGCACGCCCGCTTCGAGCGCGATGTCGGCCAGGCGCAGCGCCGTCAATGGCGATTTCTCGGACGGCTTCAATATCACGCTGTTGCCGGCCGCGAGGGCGGGCGCGATCTTCCAGGCGGCCATGATCATCGGGTAGTTCCACGGCACGATGGCGGCGACGACGCCCACCGGTTCGCGCGTGATCAGGGCCAGGCTGTTGGCGGGTGTCGGGGCGATTTCATCGTAGACCTTGTCGATCGCCTCGCCGTACCAGCGCAGGCAGTTGGCCGTGGCGCCCACGTCCACGCTCTGGCTGTACTTGATCGGTTTACCCATGTCCAGGGTTTCCAGCAGGGCCAGTTCGGAACCGTATTTCTGCACCAGGTCGGCGAACTTGATCAATATCCGCTTGCGCTGCGCCGGCGATTTACCGGCCCAGCGGCGGTCGTCAAAGGCGGCGCGCGCGGCCTGCACGGCCGCCTCCACGTCGGCGCCGTCGCAGCGGGCCACCTGCCCCAGCAGACGTCCGTCGATGGGCGACAGATTGTCGAAAGTCTGGCCGGACCTGGCCGCGACCCGTTCGCCGTTGATGACAGCGCGGCCATCGATCTTGATCTCTGCGGCCCGTGCGTGCCAGCTGGTGTTTTCCGTCATGGTCGTCTCCTGTGTCAGTTTACAAGCAGCTTACTCCTGGTCCGCCGAATACGCCGCGGACATCTGCTTGCGGCGTCTGCGGTCGGCGCGCGCCAGCATCACGGCATACGCGATCACGGCGAGCGTCACGACGAGGATCGTCAGCGCGGCGATCGCATTGACGCGCGGGTCGAGTCCCAGACGCGCGCGCGAGAAGATCACCAGCGGCATCGTCGTCGAACCGGGACCGGACAGGAAAGCGGACAGCACCACGTCGTCCAGCGACAGGGTAAACGTCAGCAGCCAGGCCGAGGCCAATGCCTGCGTGATGTTCGGCAGGGTCACGAGGAAGAACACCTGGTGCGCGCGGCAACCGAGGTCCATGGCCGCTTCCGCCAGCGACTTGCTCATTTCCTGCAGGCGCGATTGCACCACCACGGCCGCATACGCCATGCCCAGCAGGGTGTGACCCAGCCAGATGGTCAGCACGCCCCGCTCGGGAAAACCGAAGACCTTTTGCATGGACACCAGCATCAGCAGCAGCGACAGGCCGATGATCACTTCCGGCATCACCAAGGGCGCGCTGACCATGGCGGAAAACACCGTGCGGCCGCGGAAGCGCTGGTAGCTGGTCAAGGCAAAGGCGGCGAAGGTACCGAGGATGACGGAAGACGTCGCCGACATGAAGGCGATCTTCAGGGATAAACCGAAGCCCGAGATGATTTCCGCATCGTTCATCAACTCGCTGTACCAGCGCAGCGAAAAGCCGCTCCACACCATGTCCTGGCGCGAGCTGTTGAACGAGAAGACGATCAGCACGATGATGGGCAGGTACAGGAACAGATAGCCCAGCGAGAGCCAGCCGCGCCCGAACCAGCGCTGCAGGAAGGTACGTCCGTTCATGTGCGCTCCTCCGCGTCCTGGTCGGTCTTGTATTTGTTAAAAATGGCCATCGGCACGAGGATCAGCAGGATCACCAGCACCGTCACGGATGAGGCCATGGCCCAGTCGTTATTCGTGAAATATTCATCCCACAGCACTCTGCCGATCATCAGGGTTTCCGGACCGCCCAGCAGCTCGGGAATCACGTATTCGCCGACGGACGGAATGAAGACCAGCATGGCGCCGGCGATGATGCCCGACTTCGACAGCGGCACGGTGATGCGCCAGAACGCCTGCAAGGGCGTGGCGCCCAGGTCGGCAGCCGCTTCCAGGAAGCGCACGTCCATTTTGACCAGATTGGCGTACAGGGGCAGGATCATGAACGGCAGATAGGCATACACCATGCCGACGACCAGCGAAAACGAGGTATTCATCATGTGCAGCGGTTCGCTCACCACGCCCAGCGCGATCAAGAGATCGTTGAGCAAGCCGTGGTTGGCCAGGATGCCCTTCCACGCATACACGCGCAGCAGGAACGAAGTCCAGAACGGCAGCATCACCAGCATCATCAGCACGGGGCGGATGGACGGCCTGGCGCGCGCCATGAAGTAGGCGAACGGGTAGCCGATGAACAGGCAGATGGCCGTGGTGATGGCCGCGTACTTGATGGAACTGAGGTAGGTGAGCAGATACAGTTCGTCGGCGGCGATGAACAGGTAGTTGGCGATTTTCACCTTCAGCACGACGATGCCGTCGACGTACGACAGCAGGCCGCCGAACGGGCTGCCCGCCGTATCCATGTCGGACAGGCTGATGCGCAGCACGATCAGGAAGGGCACCAGAAAGGCGGCCGTCAGGAACAGCGCGGGCACGGCGATGACGGCGGTGCGCCCAGTGACCCAACGCAGGATGACGAGCTTGCGCAGCGATTGCAGAATGGACGTCATGATGGCCTCAGCTGGTCAGCACGACGATGTCGGCGCCGTCCCACCACACCCACACGCGCTGTTCGCGCTCGAGGCGCGCGGCGTCGTGGCGGGCCGCGTTGGTGCGCGAGACTTTCACCACCGTACCGCTGTCGAGGCGCACGTGGTAGCTGGTTTCATTGCCAAAATACGCCATGGCGACGATCACGCCCTGGGCGCAGTTGTAGCCGTGTTCCTTTGGTGACGCGCGCTCGTCCAAGGCGGGCGGCGCGATCTGGATGCCGATCTTTTCGGGGCGCACGGCCACCGACACGTCCATGCCCAGGTTGCCCGTGATGCCATGCGCGACATAGTGGCGGCCATCGGGCGTGTCGATGACCACGTGATCGGGTTCGTCTTCCGTGATACGGCCGTCGAACAGGTTGACGCTGCCGATGAAGTCGGCGACGAAGCGGCAGTTCGGCGTCTCGTAGATTTCGCCCGGCGCGCCCACCTGCAGGATGCGCCCTTCGCTCATGACGGCGATGCGCGTGGCCATGCTCATGGCCTCGTCCTGGTCGTGCGTGACCATCACGCACGTGACGCCCACCTGCTCGATGATGTTGACCAGTTCCATCTGCGTGCGTTCGCGCAGTTTTTTATCCAGCGCGCCCAGCGGCTCGTCGAGCAGCAGCAATTGCGGCCGCTTGGCCAGGCTGCGCGCCAGCGCCACGCGCTGCTGCTGCCCGCCCGACAGCTGGTGCGGCTTGCGCTTCGCATACTGCCCCAGCTGCACCAGCGCCAGCATCTGCTCGACCCGCGCCGCCACTTCCGCTTTCGGCAAGCCGTCGCGGCGCAGGCCGAAGGCGATGTTGTCCCACACGGACAAATGGGGGAACAGCGCGTACGACTGGAACATCATGTTGATGGGCCGCTGGTGCGGCGGCACGTCGACGATGCTGTTGCCCGCCAGGGCGATGCGCCCCGAGGTCGGCGTCTCGAAGCCGGCCAGCATGCGCAGCAGGGTCGACTTGCCGCAACCTGAACTGCCCAGCAGGGCAAAGATCTCGCCCTTGTTGATCGTCACGGAAATACCATCGACGGCGCGCACGCCATCGAATTCCTTGACCAGCTGATCAATCAGCAAGAAAGGCGCTTGGGCGTCGCTGGCCGACGCGGCAGGTGTTGCTATCGTCATGTGTGGGTAGCTTCTGGGTAAGAGGGTGTCAAAATGAAAAACTGGCCACTACAGGAGCGGCCAGGATGGAAGTTTAGCGGAACTGCCGCCATTGCGGTCCAAAAAATACGCAGATGGCGGCAAAATGGGGCAAAAACCTACACCCAGCCCTTCGCCTTCACCTCGTCATACGTCTTGTCCAGGCACAGCCGTATCAGCGCCACCATCTCATCGATCTGCGCGCGCGTCATGACCAGGGGCGGGGCGACGATCATGCGTTCGCCCACGGCGCGCATGATGACGCCGTTGTCGAACATATGGCCGCGGCAGATCATGCCCACGCCCTGGCCCTCGTCGAACAGCTCGTTGTCGTGCACGGTGGCGCCCTTGCGGCGCACCAGGTTCAGGCCCGCGACCAGGCCGCAGCTGTCCGCATAGCCGACCAGCGGATGCTCGCCCAGGCTGGCGAAGCACTGCTTCAGGTACGGTCCCGTGTCGTCGGCCACCTTGGCCACCAGCTGCTCTTCCTCGATGATGCGGATGTTTTCCAGCGCGGCCGCGCAGGCGACGGGGTGACCGGAATACGTGAAACCATGCGTGAATTCGCCGCCCCGCTCGATCAATACCTTGGCCACCCTGTCGCCCACCAGCACGCCGCCCAGGGGCACGTAGCCCGAGGTGACGCCCTTGGCAAAGGTAATCAGGTCGGGCTTGATGCCGAACAGCTCGGAGCCGAACCAGCGCCCCAGGCGGCCGAAGCCGCAGATGACTTCATCGGCGATGAGCAAGATGCCGTACTTGTCGCAGATGCGCTGGATTTCGGGCCAGTAGGTGGAGGGCGGGATGATGACGCCGCCGGCGCCCTGCACCGGTTCGCCGATGAAGGCGGCAACCTTGTCGGCGCCGATTTCGAGGATCTTGTCTTCCAGCCAGCCAGCCGCCTTCAGGCCGAAGGCTTCCGGAGTCAAGCCGTGGCCCGACTCCAGGTAATTGGGCTGGCCGATATGCGCGATGCCCGGTATCGGCAAGCCGCCCTGCGCATGCATGCCGTCCATGCCGCCCAGCGATGCTCCCGCCACCGTGCTGCCGTGATACGCGTTGTGGCGGCTGATGATGGTGTGGCGCTCCTTGTAGCCGAGGATATCCCAGTAGCGGCGCACCATGCGCACATTCGTGTCGTTGCCTTCCGAGCCGGAACTGGTGAAGAACACATGCTGGAACTGCGGCGGCGATATCTGCGCCAGCTTGGCCGCCAGCTGCGCGGCCGGCACGTTCGTCGTGCCAAAGAAGCTGTTATAGAAGGGCAGCGTTTCCATTTGCCGGTACACAGCTTGCGAGATCGACGTGCGGCCGTAGCCCACGTTGACGCACCACAGGCCCGACATGCCGTCGACGATCTTCTTGCCCTGGCTATCCCACAGGTAGACGCCGTCGCCGCGCACCATCACCCTGGCGCCCTTGCTTGCCAGGTCCTGGAAATCGGTGAACGGATGCAGGTAGTGGGCCGAGTCCATTTTCTGGATGGCGGCCGTATCGTAGACCTGCGGCGCCGCGTTTTTCTGCGCCACGGAGGCTACAAAAGCGGCGCTCGGCGCCAGCGGATTATTGGATGTGCTCATAGGTGATCCTTTATACGTGCAGCAAGAGATGTTCGCGCTCCCACGGACTGATGACGGTCATGAATTCCTGGTGCTCCAGATCCTTGATGGCCGCATACACGTCGATGAAGCGTTCGCCCAGCACCGTGCGCAGCTTGTCTTCCGCGCGCAGCAACTGCAGGGCTTCGGGCAAGCCTTGCGGCAGCTCGAACTTCATGTCGTAGGCGCTGCCCACCATCATCGGCGTCGCTTCCAGCTGCTCCGTCATGCCCAGGTAGCCGCAGGCCAGGGTGACGGCCAGGGCCAGGTAGGGATTCGCGTCGGCGCCGATGATGCGGTTTTCCACGCGGCGGTCCTGCACGCCCGACTCGGGCACGCGGAAGCCCACCGTGCGGTTGTCCAGGCCCCACTGGATGTTGATCGGCGCGGCCGTGTGGCGCACGATGCGGCGGTAGGAGTTCACGTAGGGCGCGACGATGGCCATGGCCGACGGCATGTAGCGCTGCAGGCCCGCGATGTAATGCTTGAAGATGGGCGCGGCCGAACCGTCCTCGTTGCTGAAGATGTTCAGGCCCGTCTTCGCATCCGTCACGCTCTGGTGCACGTGCATGGCGGAACCCGGTTCGCCCGCCATGGGCTTGGCCATGAAGGTGGCGTACATATCGTGTTTTAACGCCGCTTCGCGCAGGGTGCGCTTGAAGAAGAAGACCTTGTCGGCCAGGCCCAGCGGATCGCCGTGCAGGAAGTTGATTTCCATCTGCCCCGCGCCGATTTCGTGGATCAGGGTATCGACGTCAAGGTTCATCAGTTCGCAGTAATCGTAGATATCCTCGAACAGCGGGTCGAATTCGTTGACGGCGTCGATGCTGTACACCTGGCGGCTCGTCTCGGCCCGGCCGCTGCGCCCGATGGGCGGTTTCAATGGCAAGTCGGGGTCCGTGTTCTTCGCCGTCAGATAGAACTCCAGCTCCGGCGCCACCACGGGTTTCCAGCCCTTGTCCGCATACAGTTTCAGCACGCGCCTTAGCACGGAGCGGGGAGCAAAATCGACCAGCGCGCCATCGGCAAAATAGCAGTCGTGGATGACTTGCGCGGTGGGGTCCGTAGCCCAGGGCACCATGGTGATGGTGGTGGGATCGGCCTTTAAAATCATGTCGCGGTCGGTGCTGGAAATGGCGCGGTCATAGCCTCCATCGTCGACCGGATAATTGCCCGTCACCGTCATGCCCAGTACCGCCTCCGGGATGCGCATGCCGCGCTCCTGGGTGAATTTCCCGCGCGGCAGGATCTTCCCCCGCGCCACGCCCGTCAAGTCGGGGACCAGGCATTCGATTTCCGTGACGCGCTTTTCATTGAGCCACAAATCCATATCCGTATAGGTGAAATTTTCGCGTATTGCCATGTTTCCCTCTCGCTGGTCTTGATCAAACACCGCGTGCTGCGGGCGGCGCGCCTGTCATTCTGTCTTTCTGTGCTGCTGTTCCTGGTAATCCCGGCAAGCCTGGCCAAAGGCATCGAACAGCCGCATGGACTGCGGATTGTCTTCCACCTGCCATTCCGGGTGCCATTGCACGGCCAGGGCAAAACCGGCGGCGCTGGCCACCGTGTACGCTTCCACCAGGCCGTCGTCGGCCAGCGCTTCCACCAGCAAGCCATCGGCCAGCCGGGCGATGCCCTGGCCATGCAGGGAATTGACCATCATTTCGCTCTCGCCGCCCAGCAGCCGCGACAGCAGGCCATCGGGCATCAGCTTGATGCGGTGCGCGGGCGCGTACTGGCGCGCCAGGGGATCGAGCACGTTCTCGCGGTGGTCCATCATGCCCGACACCGCGTGCACGGCCTGGTGCAGGCTGCCGCCCAGGGCCACGTTGACTTCCTGGAAGCCGCGGCAGATGGCCAGCAGCGGCAACTGGCGCGCCAGCGCGGCGCGGATCAGGGGCAAGGTGGTGGCGTCGCGCGCGGGGTCCTGCGGCAGGTCGGGATGCAGGATCTCTTCGCCATACAGGCGCGCGTCGACGTTCGAGGCGGAACCGGTCAGCATGACGCCGTCGACGACCCGCAGCGCCGCTTCCAGGTCGGCATCGGCGCCCAGCGCGGGCAGCAGCAGCGGCATGCAGCCGGCGCCGCGCAGCACGGCGTGCAGATACTTATCCTGCGCCATGTGCCAGGCGTGGCTGCCCAGTTGGCGCTGGCAGGCGGGAACGAGAACGATGGGACGGCGCATGGTGCTACCTCGCTGGCGTGACGATCCAATGACAGCGCCATGACAGCGCTGCCGCTCGCTTCACTGTACAGCAGAGCCGGTAGAGGCGGCCACACCGATGGACGTGGCCAGCGGCGGCGCATATCGCCTACACTACGGCTTTGCAATATTGCCTTTATTTAAATCATCATATGCCCGTCCGGCGCCAAACACCAGCGCCGCAGGCACAGTTGCCTACTTTCCCATGCATCCACACCGTTTTTCAGCCTTCCCGAACACCTTTTTCACCGTGCGGGGGCAGCCATGAAGCACATGCCGTGGCGCGACTTCTTCGCCCTCGTGGTCAGCATCGGCGTGGTGGGACTGGGCCTGGGCGCCACCATGCCGCTCACCGCCCTGACCCTGCACCAGTGCGGCGTGGGCACGGACATCATCGGCATGATCACGGCCGTCAGCGCCCTCGGCATCCTGGCTGCCTCGCCGTTCGTCTCGGGCTGGGTGGGGCGTTTCGGCGCCCGCGCCACCATGCTGGGCGCCGTCTGGGTGGCCTCGCTGGCGACGATCGCCATGCAGTTCAGCGACCACCTGCTGGCGTGGAGCGTGCTGCGCTTCCTCTTCGGCGGCGCCATGGGCGTGCTGTTTACCATCGGCGAAGCGTGGGTCAACCGCCTGGCGCCCGATAATTCGCGCGGCCGCGTGGTGGCCATGTACACCACCAGTTTTACTTTCTTCCAGCTGATCGGTCCCGCCCTCGTGGCCCTCTTCAACGACAAGATTGCGTGGAGCTTCGCCGCCTGCGGCCTGCTGTTCTTGCTGGCCGTGCCGGGCCTGATGCTGATCTCGAACAGCGGCCCGGAAAAGGAGCCGCAAGAACACGGCGTGCAGTGGACCCTGATCCTGCCGCGCATGCCGATGATCGTGCTGGGCGCCGCCTTCTTCGCCCTGTTCGACACGCTGGCATTGAGCTTGCTGCCGCTGTATGCGATGGAGCACGGCATCGGCACGGACCTGGCCCTGCTGTCGGCCACCGTGGTGCTGGTGGGCGACACGGGCCTGCAATTCGCGCTGGGCTGGATGGCCGACCGCTTCGGCCGCGCCAGGGTGCACGCGGGCTGCGGCGTGGCCGTCTGCCTGCTGCTGCCGCTGCTGCCGTTTGCCGTCGGCACGCCATGGCTGTGGTGGACCTTGCTGCTGTTGCTGGGCGCGGCGGCGGGCGGCATCTACATGCTGGCGCTGGTGGCATGCGGCGAGCGTTTCACGGGGCTGTCGCTGACCAGCGCCAGCGCCATCGTCAACGCCACCTGGGGTATCACCAGCGGCGGCGGTCCCCTGCTGACGGGCGTCCTGATGCAATCGGCCGGCGTAAACGCCCTGCCGGCCGTGATGTGGGTGTGCGCCGCCATTTTCGTCGGCAGCGCCGTGTGGGAGCGCAGGAAGGGGATCGTGTAAAGCGCTACTTCGGTATTTTTTCCAGCCGCTGCCGCAGCTCCTCGGCCACCGGATAGTCGGGATACGCCTGCCGGAACGCCGTCCACTCCTCGTGCGCCAGGGTACTCTCGCCCGCCTTGAGCAGGGCGTCGATCTTCACCAGCCACACGGAGGCGTCGAGCTTTGCGGGCGGCGGCAGCGGCGCGGAGCGGGCCGCCACGGGCGCGGGCATGGCCAGCGCGCGCTGCGCCGGCGCCTGGCGCTGCAGGCCGGCTTCAGCCTGCATGGCGGCTTGCTGCTCCATCGCCTCACGCATTGCCGGGGCCGGAGGGGGCGGCGGTGCTGGCGGAGGCAGGGGTACTGACACGTGCGCGGGTACTGGCTCGGCCTGCGCTAGCGGCCTCGGTGCCGCCTTGGCCATGGCGCGCGGCGCCGGCGGTGGTGGCGCGGACGCAGTCGCAGGGGCAGCGGCCGGTGCGGCTTCCCGCATCACCTCCTGCGTGAGCGGTTCCCCGACCACGGGAAACTGCGCCGGCTTCGAGCCGAACCAGTCCACGCCGATCAGGTTTACCGTCAGCAGCACGGCGGCGGCCAGCCCCAGCGGAACGCGCCAGCGCTGCAGGTAATCGGGCGATTTCTTGGCGGGCAAGGTGCGCAGCACGCCATCGGCGCCGTCGTTCGCGGCGACGGGTTTTGCCAATGCTTTTTCAGCGTCGGCCAGGATGGCCGCATCGAGCGCGCTGGAAGGCGCGGGCTGCGGCAGGCTGGCCAGCAGCGCGTTCAATTCCTCGTCATTCGGTTCGTCGTGATTGTGCGTATTCATGCCTGTCCTCCCGCGCCAGCGGCGCTGTCCAAGCCCGCGCGCAATTTCTGCATGGCGTAGCGCAGCCGGCTCTTGACGGTTTCCGCTTCCGCCCCCGTCACCGCGGCGATCTCGAGGATGCTCATGCCGCTGAACTGCTGCAGCACCAGCGCTTCCTTCTGTTCCGCCGGCAGCGCGGCGATGGCCGCATGCAGCCGCGCGTGCTGCTGTTTCTGCTCCAGCGACTGCGGCGGCGAGGCGCCCTCGTCCGGCAGTTCGGCCGCGTCGCCGTGCTCCTGTCCTTCCCGCTGGCGCAGGAGGTCGATCAGGCGGTTGCGCGCGATCTGGTACAGATAGGTGCGAAACGCCGCCTGCGGCTGGTAGCCGGCGCGTGCCGCATGCAGGCTGGCCCACGCATCCTGGACGATCTCGTCCACCCACGCGCGGCGCGGCGAACGCCAGGCCACGAAGCGGTACAGTCCCTGGCTGTGGCGCCGGTACAGCTCGCGAAACGACGGCAGGTCGCCGGCGCTGTAGCGCAGCATCAGTTCTTCATCCGTCGCGGTCAGTAAGGTATCGGGCATGCGGACCAGTGTAGCCGAACTACGCGGCGGCGACAATTTCCCTGCGCCTTCAGCGTACAGTGGACGCGATGGGCGCATAGCTGACGCGGCGTACTTCGCGGATCTGTCCATCCCTGAGCGCCCCTTCCACCAGTTCATAGCCGAGCAGGGCGAATACCCGGCCCTGCAGGAACAGCGGGCGCGCATTGCCGTACCAGTCCACGCAGGACGCGCGGCAGCCGTCGTCCGGCGCCTGGCCAGGCCGCGCGGCCAACGCACCCAGTTCCGTCAACCGCAAGCCGCTGTTGCGCAGATACAGGACGGAGGCGGCCGACTTGTTGAGGCCAGGCCGCTCGTCCGCGCCCAGGATGGGCAGGCCGATCAAGCCCTCGCCGGCCGTTTGCGGCTTGTAGAAAAAGCCGTGGCTGCGCGACTCGCCCTGCGCCGCGTCGGCGCGGATGTAGCGCGTGGCGACCGCCGCCTGCGCCCCCAGGCCGATGGTGCTGAAGTGCAGATCTCTGCCCTGCGCGCCGATCACCACGGCGTCATTGCCCAGCGCCTCGATGCGCTCCACGCCATGCGGCAGGGACAAGGCTTGCACGCTGCCCGCATCGGCCCAGCGCACGGCATACAGGGGCTGGCGCGGCCAGGCCTGATCGGCCTTGCGGCGTCCCGCGTTGCCCGGATTGCCATACAACAGATACGGCCCCACGTAGCGGTTCTGCAAGCCATAGCCACCGCCACCGGGCAGCGCCTTGTAGCTGCTGGCCGGCGCGCTGTCGCGGCCATCGGAAAACGTGGCCAATGGCACGCGCAGCAAGGCCATGTCGCCACGCCCTTTTGCGCCATCCCACATGGCGTCGCCCTGGCCCTCGGCGCGCAGCAGGACGTTCAGGTGGCCATCCACGCTTTCCAGGAACGAGAACTGGTCGACGGGCGCCCCCGCCACCTTCAGGGCGCTGGGCGCCGAGCCGTCAAGGGGAATGCGGAACACGCCCGAGTCACTGCCCCGGCGCGTGGTCCACACGAAAACGGATTCGCCCGATACATAGAACACGCGCCCCTGCGGCCCCATCACGGCGGTCGCTTCGCAGCGCATGTCGCGCTGCGCCAGGTCGCACACGGTGACCGTATGCAGGGTCAGACCAAAGCCTGGTTCGGGCTCTTCATCGGTGCGGTAGATGCGCGTGGCCGGCGCGATGCGCTTGAAGTCGGACGGCACGGCGTCGGAACGCCAGCGGCGCAGCGCGGGAAAGCCGCCGAACGGGTCGCCCCGGCGCAGGTTCAGCGACAGGGGCGAATAGAACACCAGCTTGCCGCCGATCAGGCGACTGGCGTAATTGCGCGAGGAATAATAATCGTTGGAGCGCAAATGATACGTGGCGCGGTAGGCCAGCTTGCCATCCGCACCGATGTCGAACAGGCCGATCTCCGTGCCGCCACGGCTGTAGCTGTAGCCGATCACCACCACCGTGTCGCCATCGATCAGCATTTCGTCATACCAGCTGCCGGACGGGTCGCTGCCCGGCGCGAACGCATCGAGCGAGGCGACGGGCTGCAGGGCATTGCCCCCCACCTGCACGGTAAACAGCTTGCCGCGCCGGAGCATCACCAGGTGCTTGCCGTGCAGCTTGACGATGCCGCCTTCGTCCACGCCAACCGTCTGCACATTGGTGACCGATTCGGCCGCCTCTGCCGACGCCGCCGGCGCCGCTTTCGCCACCATGGGCGCTGGCGCTGGCGGCGGTGCGGGCGCCGTCGCCGCGTACTGCGCCGTGGCGCGCTGCAGTTTCTGCTGCTCCCTTTGCAGCGCCGCCTGGCGCGCCTGCAGCTGCTGCAGGTAGGCGCTCAAGGCTTGCTCGCTGGCGAATGGCGCCAGGGTCTTGCGCGGCGCCGTGCCGGCGGCGTGGCTGCCTGCCGACAGCAGCAGGGACAGTATCAAGGTGATCTTGAGGGCGCTGGACATCGCTTCTTCTCCGGTTGGCTGGGGTGTCCAACATGAAACGCAGCAGCCCAGAAAAAAGGGTTAAAGACGCGCAAAAATATTCACGCGGCTGCCACCTTACTCAAAACCCCGTATGCGGTCGCCGTTGAAATTCGGCAGGCGCCACTCGAAATGCAACGCCAGGAAACGGAACAAAAAGCCCGCGCCGATGGACGCCAGCTGCGCCACCGAGCTGTCGACCTTGAAGTGCAGCAGGCCGACATACAGGGCGCCCGTGAACAGGGCCACGGTGGCATACACTTCGCGCTGCAGCACCAGGGGAATCTGGTTGCACAGGATATCGCGCAGCAGGCCGCCGAAGACGCCCGTGATCATCCCCGCCAGCACGACGATGGCCGGGTGCATCTTGGCCGACATGGCGATGTCGCAGCCGATCACGCAAAACGCCACCAGGCCCAGGCCATCGACCAGCAGGAAAATGGCGCGCAGATGGTGCAGGTAGCGCGCGACAAAAGCGGTGACGACGGCCGCGCCGATGGTAAACAGCAGGTACTCGGGATGCGCGATCCAGCCCAGCGGATAGTGCCCCAGCAGCACGTCGCGCACGGTGCCGCCGCCCAGCGCCGTGACGGTGCCGATCATGCAGATGCCGAACAAGTCCATGCCGCGCCGCATGCCCATGATGGCGCCGGACATCGCTTCGGCGACAATCGCCACCAGGTAGATCGTATATAACAGCATGGTCTTACTCTTCCGAAAATGATTTGAGAATTTGTTCGCGTTCGCGCGCTTCGCTCAGGGTGCGTGCTTCATTCGTGCCCGTGCCGGAGCCGCCATCGCCGCCAGTGCCAGCTTCACCGTGCGCCATGCGCGTATCGGCAGCGCCGCTGCCGCAGCCGACGCTGCTGTGGATAAAGGCGAAGTTATCCTTCAGGCAGTCGCCAGCCAGGTATTCGGCATACACGTAGTCGCCATCGAGCAGGGCCAGGCCAGGCGGTTCGGCCAGCACCTGTTCGCGGCGGCCCTGCACGGCCACCTGCATGTAATCGCGCCAGACGGGCAGCGCCAGCGTCCCCCCGGTGGCGTTGCCCAGGCTCTTGGGCTGGTCGTAGCCGAGCCAGACGACGGACACGAGCCCCGAGGAATAGCCGGCGAACCAGGCGTCGTACGCATTGTTCGAGGTGCCCGTCTTGCCGGCCGCGTCGCCGCGTCCCAGCGCCAGCGCGCCGCGTCCCGTGCCGCTCTTGACGACGTCGCGCAGCATGCTGTCCATGACGTAGGCATTGCGCGTGGAGATGACTTGCGTACCGGGTGCAGGCGCGCCCTTGGCGCGTGGCGCCGCATCGCTGAACAGCACTTCTCCGCTGCGGCTGCGCACTTCCTTGATCAGCTTGGGCGGCATCTGCACGCCGCCGTTGGCAAACACGGCATACGATTGCGCCAGCTGCAGCGGCGTGACGGCGCCCGCGCCCAGCGCCAGCGGCAGGGAGACGGGATTGCGCGCGCCCTCGAAGCCGAAGCGCGTGGCGTAGTGCTGCACGTAGCCGGGGCCGGCCGCCTGCATCAGGCTGACGGCCACCAGGTTTTTCGAGCGCACCAGGCCGCGCCGCACGCTGATGAAGCCTTCATAGTTGTTGCCATAATTGCGCGGGCGCCACGGCTGCGCGCCCGTCTCCCGCGGCAGCAGCAAGCGCTGCGTATCGTCCACGGCCGTGCCGGGAAAATAGCCCTTTTCCAGCGCCGCCGAATACACGAAAGGCTTGAAACTGGAACCGGGCTGGCGGTAGGCCTGCATGGCGTGGTTGTAGTGGTTGCGGTAAAAATCGAAGCCGCCCGCCATGGCGACGATTTCGCCGCTGTGCGCCTCGACGGAAATGAGCGCGCCTTCCATCTCGGGCAGCTGGCTCACCAGCCAGCGCTTTTTCGCCGCGTCGTGCACCACGCGGATGACGCTGCCCTCGACGATGGCGCGCTTGCCATCCCACTGCAGCTTGCCGCCCAGGCGCGCATCCGATGCCGTCAGCACGATCTCGTCGCCATTGCGCAGCTGCGCCGTCAGCTGACGCTTGCCGCTCGCCTCGACCTTGCGCACCAGGGCGGCGCGCAGTTCGCCGCTGTCGGGGTAGGCGGCCAGCTGGCGCGCCACGCTGTCTGCGGAGGCGGTCAGGCGCGCTTCCGGGCCGCGATAGCCGCGCCGCGCCTGCGCGTTCAGCAAGCCATCGCGCAGCGACTTGTCGGCCGCGCGCTGCGGCGCCATGCGGATGGTGGTCGTCACGTCCAGGCCCATGCTGTAGGCGCCTTCCGGGTAGCTTTGCAGGATCAGCTGACGCGCTTCCTCGACCGCATACGCGGCCGCGTGCACGGAGCTGTTGCGGTCCTTGTTCAGGGCCAGTTTTTCCGCCACGGCGGCGTCGTATTCGGCCGGCGTGATGTAACCGAGTTCGCGCATGCGCTGCAGGATGTAATGCTGGCGCACGGTGGCGCGCTGCGGATTGGCGACGGGGTTGTAGGCCGACGGCGCCTTCGGCAGGCCGGCCAGCATGGCCGCTTCGGCGATGCTGACCTCGGCCAGCGGCTTGTCGAAATAGATGTTCGAGGCGGCGGAAAAACCGTAGGAGCGTTCGCCCAGGTAGATCTGGTTCATGTACAGCTCCAGCAGCTTGTCCTTGCCGTAGTGCTGTTCCAGCTTGTAGGCGAGCAGCATCTCCGTCAGCTTGCGCTGCACGGTCTTTTCGCGCGACAGGAAAAAGTCGCGCGCCACCTGCATGGTGATGGTGCTGGCGCCCTGCGCGTGGTGACCCGTGACGACGTTGGCCAGGGTGGCGCGCGTCAAGCCGTAAAAGTCCACGGCGCCATGCTCGTAGAAGCGGGCATCCTCGATGGCCAGCAGGGCCTGGCGCATGCGCAGCGGGATATCCTTCAACGGCAGGAACTCGCGGCGCTCTTCGCCGTACTCGGCCAGCAGCTCGCCTTCGCTGGAGAAAATGCGCAGCGGCAGCGCGGGCTTGTACTGGGCCAGGTGCTCGACGGCCGGCAAGTCCTGCCACGCCTGGCGTAGCCACCAGCCGCCCGCCAGGCCTGCGGACAAACCCAGGCCCAGGGTCAATCCCAGGCCGAATTTCAGCTTGCGCGCCAGTTTAGACTGCGGCTTGCGGGGGGTGTGGTCGTTCGCTTGTGCTTCCATGGTGATATTCCCTTGCTGCCAGGAGGCCGCGCGCGGCGCTCCATCAAAGAGGCATTGTGCACTGCAACACACCCATCCTTATAAAAAGTAAGTATTATTTAGTATTGATAAATTTTTCTTATGTTAGGCAGTGGTCATGGATCTCAATCCCAAGCACACGGAAGCGTTCCGCGCCGTCGTCGAAACGGGCAGTTTCGAGCAGGCCGCGTTGCGGCTGCATCTGACGTCACCGGCCATTTCGCAGCGCGTGCGGGCGCTGGAAAGCCAGCTGGGCAATGCGCTGATCGTGCGCAGCCGTCCCGCGCGCGCCACGCGCATGGGCCAGCGCCTGATGCAGTATCTGAAGCGGGCCAAGCTGCTGGAAGCGGACTTGCAGGCGGAACTGGCGGTGCAGCAGGATGCCCCGCTGACCCTAGTGCTGGCGCTGAACGCGGACTCGATAGGCACCTGGTTCTTTCCCGCCCTGTCCGAGGTACTGATACGCGAGCGCGTGCTGCTGGACCTGACCGTGGAAGACCAGGACCACACGTATACCTTGCTGGAGACGGGCATGGCCATCGGCTGCATCAGCACGGAAGCCAAAGCCATGCGCGGCTGCACGGCCGAGCCGCTGGGCGTGATGCGCTACTGGCTGGTGGCCACACAAGCGTTCCGCCAGCAGTGGTTTGCGCACGGGCTGACGCGCAAGGCGGCGCGCACGGCGCCCGTGGTCGCCTACACGCGCAAGGACACCCTGCAATCGTCGTTCCTGCAAGAGGCGCTGGGCTTGCCCGAAGGCGCCTACCCCTGCCATTACGTGCCGGGCGCCACCTCGCACTTCAACGCCATCCGCTATGGCCTCGGCTACGGCATGGTGCCGGAATTGCTGCTGAAGGCGAACACGGATGGCGAGCTGGTGGAAATGCTCACGCCCAAGACACCGGCCGACGTGGCCCTGTACTGGCACACGTGGAAGGTGCAGTCGCCGCGCATGGAGCAGCTGTCGCGGCACATCATCGCGGCGGCACGCAAGATCTTGAAATAATTATGGTGAGATCACTACCGCTGCATGCCCCAGCGTTTCAAGGTGACGCGCTCCAGGGTGCGAAAGCCGATGTTTTCCACGATTAAACCGATGACGATGACGGCCGCCAGGCCGGCGAACACCTTGTCCGTGTACAGTTCGTTGCGGTTCTGGAAGATGTACCAGCCCAGGCCGCCCTGCCCCGACGTCGTGCCGAACACCAGCTCGGCCGCGATCAAGGTGCGCCAGGCGAACGCCCAGCCTATCTTCAAGCCCGAAACGATGGACGGCAAGGCGCCCGGCACGAGGATGTGCAGCACCAGCCGCAAGCCGCTCAAGCCGTAGTTGCGGCCCGCCATGCGCAGGGTTTCCGGCACGCCCTGGAAGCCCGCATAGGTGTTCAGGGCCAGCGGCCACATCACGGAATGGACGATGACGAAGATCAAACTGGCGCGCCCCAGGCCAAACCACAGCAGGGCCAGCGGCAGCAGGGCAATCGCCGGCAAGGGATTCAACATGGCCGTCAGGGTTTCCAGCACGTCGCGCCCGATGCGGCTCGATACTGCAAGCAAGGTCAGCACGAAGGCGGCCAGCACGCCCACCGCATAGCCCTGCAGCAAGACGACGAGGGACGCGGCCGTGCGCGTGAGCAATTCTCCGTTGGCGATGCCGCCGATAAACGCCTGCGCCGTCTGGATAAAGCTGGGCAGCAATAAATCGTTCTGCGTCCAGCGCGCCGCCCCTTCCCACAGCAGAGCCAGGCTGAGCAAAATGAAAGCCTTGCGCCACAGCGCGTGCTGGCTCCAGCGCTGCCAGCGCGACAATGGCCGCTCGACGGTGACGCCGGCCGGCGGCGATGCCGCATAGACGAATTCCTGGCGGATGGGCGGCTCCAGCAGCACGTTCATACGGCCTCCCGTTGGACAGGCCCTGCTTGCTGAACGGGAACCACTTCCTCATCGAACAGCAAGCCGTGGATGCGGCTGCTGGCCGCCTGGAATTCCGCACTGCCCGCGCTGTGCAAGCCGAACTGATGACTGTTGAGTTCGGCGCGCACCCGACCCGGATGGGGCGACAGCAGCAGGATGCGGTTGCCCACGACCAGCGCTTCCTCGATCGAATGCGTGACGAAGACGAGGGTAAAGCGCAGCTCCTCCCACAGGCGGCTCAGCTCTTCCTGCATCTTGCGCCGCGTCAAGGCATCGAGGGCGGCAAACGGCTCGTCCATCAACAGCACTTCCGGCTGCATGGCCAGGGCGCGCGCGATGGCCACCCGCTGCTTCATGCCGCCCGACAAGGTATGCGGATGGGCATCTTCAAAGCCCGCCAGGCCCACCTTGCCGATCCAGTGATGGGCGCGCTCGCGGGACGCCAGCTTGTCCAGCCGCTTGCTGGCTAGCAAGGGGAACATGACGTTTTCCAGCACGGTCTTCCACGGCGGCAACTGGTCGAATTCCTGGAACACGACGACACGGTCCGGCCCCGGCTTGCTGATAGGAACGCCCTGCATGGCGATGCTGCCCGCGCGCGGCGCGATGAAGCCGGCCACGGCTTTCAGCATGGACGACTTGCCGCAGCCCGACGGCCCCAGCAGCACGAAACGGTCGCTGCGGAACACGTCGAAACTGACGTCGTGCGTGGCGCGCACGGCGCGCTGTTCCGTGCGGTATTCCAGGCTGACATGTTTGACGCTGAGCAAGGGTTCCAGCGCAAGCGGAGGACGTACCAGGTGAAAAGCGGGCGCGTTCATGTCAGCCTCCTTGCGTGATGGCAGGGTCGTCAAAGAAGTAATCGCGCCAGCTGTCGGGCAGGTTGCGGATGGCACTCACGCGGTGCAGGAATTGCGCCAGGCCATAGGTGTTTTGCGGCGCGATCTTGAATTGCACTTGCGGGTTGGCAAAGATTTTCAGCAGCAGATTGCGGTCCACCTTGCTTTTATTGACCTTGATATAGATGTCGGCCGCGCCTTGGCGGTTGCTGCTCGCGTACTGCGCCGCTTCGGCCAGGGCGGCGATGAAGGCGCGGTACGTCTTCGGATTGTCCTTGCGGTACTTTTCCGTCGCATACAGCAGGGTCGACGAGCTGGGCCCGCCTTGCACGTCGTACGAGTTCAGGATGATGTGGGCGTTCGGATTCTGCGCCAGCTCCTGTTCCTGGAACGGCGAATTGCCAAAGTGACCTGTCAACTCTGTGCCGCCGGCGATGATGGCGGCCGCCGCGTCCGGGTGCGGCAGGGTTTGCGTGATTTTATCCAGACGGGCAAATTCCTTGTCGCCCCACTGCTTCGCCACGGCCATCTGCAATATCCTCGCCTGGACGGACACGGAGACGGCGGGCAAGGCGATGCGGTCCTTGTCCGTCAAGTCGGCCAGGGTTTTCACCTTCGGATTGTTGCTGATCAAATAGTAGGGAAAATTACCGAGCGAGGCCACGCCGCGCACATTCTGCCGGCCTTTGGTGCGGTCCCAGATGGTCAACAGCGGCCCCAACCCGGCCCCCGCGATATCGATATTGCCCGACAACAAAGCGTCATTGATGGCGGGGCCGCCGGACAGGGTGATCCACTCGACTTTCACGTCGACGCCCTGCTGCTTGCCATGCTTTTCAATCAGCTTTTGTTCCTGCGCAATATTGAGCAGCAAGAAGGTGATGCCATGCTGGCCCGCGATGCGGATCTGGCCTTCGGCCCGGGCCATGGGCATGGCCATGCACAGCACGACAATGGTGGCGAGCAGGCGGCGGGAAAAGGTCAAGATCGGCAACATGGACACTCCTTGGTCAACTACAGTCAAAAATCAGTACGGCGCATCGCCTTCGATGGTCGTGCGGTAGAGTTTGCGGCGCTGCTCGGGCGGACACCCCGTCGCCAGATGCATCAGCGAGCGGTTGTCCCAGAACACCAGGTCGTGCGGCTGCCAGCGGTGCACATATAAATGCTCGGGGCGCACGCTGTGGGCGAACAGTTCGTCGAGCAGGGCGCGGCTTTCATCGGCGGGCAAGCCGACGATGCGCGTGGTGAAATGTTCGCTGACGAACAGGGCACGGCGTCCCGTTTCCGGATGCACGCGCACGACGGGGTGGGTCACGGGTTTGACTTCATCGATCTGCGCCTGCGTCAGCGCGGGGCGCCACGGGTTGCGCCGGCGCAACTCCTCATACTGGTTCAGGTAGCTGTGCTCGGCGCGAGCGCCGCGCACGGCATGGCGCAGCGCGGCCGGCAAGCTTTCCCACGCCAGGTGCATGTTGGCAAACACGGTATCGCCGCCCTCGTCCGGCAACTCTTGCGCGTGCAGCATGGAGCCGAGGCTGGGCACTTCCTTGTACGACAGGTCGGAATGCCAGAAATGGCCCGCGTCACCCAGGCCGATGGGCTGACCATCTTCGACGATGTTCGAGATGATCAGCACCTCCGGCTGCGTGGGCAGCTGGAACTGGCGCAGCACGTGGATTTGCAGGGGGCCGAAGCGGCGGCTGAAATCGACTTGCTGCTGCGGCGTGATGCGCTGGTCGCGGAACACCAGCACGTGATGGTCGAGGTGGGCGTGGTGCAGGCGCTGGAAGTCGCCCAGCGACAGCGGCTGCGCCAGGTCCAGCCCCAGCACTTGCGCGCCGAGCGGCGCGTCGAACGTTTCGATACGGAACTGGCTGGAAGAAAACGCGGGTTTCAGGACGGCCGACATGGGAATTCGACTAGAGTCTGGGGAAGTCCACTGTATGCCTGCGCATCGATCCTGCAAACGAAGCATTTCTGCTATGGATATGCGCGCCGCGTTGCGCCATGCTGCAACAGACGCTGTCACGCAATGGCACAGCGGCACCGGCTTTGCCCGGAAAGGGAGCTAGCACGCAACTTGCTTGTCTGCCAATCTTCAACCATCGACCAGGAAAACCATGCGCACCTACGCCCTGATGCTCGCCGTTCTGTTCGCTGTTCCCATCCACGCCCAGGATAGCCAGGATGAAGGCGATCTCAGCTACAAAGCCTATGTGCACAGCGACAAGCGCATCAAGTGTTTATACGGCTATGCGGCCGACAAGACGGGTGACCATGCGGCAGCCGTCGCCATCTTTGAAGACTGCATCCGGCGCTGGAACGATGTGTATTCGATGATTTGGCTGGCCCAGCTGTATGAAACGGGCATCGGCGTCCCCAGGGACCTGGCGCAGGCGACGGCGCTGATGCGGCGCGGGGCCCATACCAACGATGACGCCGCCTATGCGCGGCTGGCGCGCTATCACTATGGCGTGGCGCTGGCCGAAGGCCGGGGCACGCCGCAGGACCTTCCCCAGGCCAAAACCTGGCTGCGCCAGGCGGCGCAGGAAGGCGTACGGGAGGCGGCCGATTACCTTGACCGCCTGGAAGGCGCCGCGCCATAGACGCGGCGCGGCGCCAGCGCCGCTTTACGCCGTTGCTTCGTAGCGGGCCAGGCGGGTCGCCATGCGTGGCGCCAGCTCGTGGCCGGCAGCGACCGTCACTTCGAGGTCGTTCAGCAAGCCATCCTTCAAGCCGTAGACCCAGCCGTGGACGCTGAGTTCCTGGCCCCGTTCCCACGCATCTTGCACGACGGTGGTCTGGCACACGTTCAACACCTGCTCGACCACGTTCAGTTCGCACAGGCGGTCGCCGCGCTGGCGGCTCGTCAGCACGTCGCCCAGGTAGCGCTCGTGCTTCTGGCCCACGTCCTGCACGTGGCGCAGCCAGTTGTCGACCAGGCCGATGCGCGTGCCCGTCATGGCAGCATGCACGCCCTTGCAGCCGTAATGGCCGACGATGATGATATGTTTGACTTTCAGCACGTCCACGGCAAATTGCAGGACGGACAGGCAATTGAGGTCGGAATGCACGACCACGTTGGCAATATTACGGTGCACAAACACATCGCCAGGCGCCATGCCCAGCAATTCGTTGGCGGGCACGCGGCTGTCGGAACAGCCGATCCACAGGTATTCGGGCGAGGTTTGCGCTTCCAGGTTCTTGAAGAAGTTCGGGTCTTTCGCCACCATCGAGTCGGCCCAGCGGCGGTTACGCTGCAGCAGTTCCGCCAGGGCCGGGCCATTTTTCTGTTCGGTCATATCGCTCCCATTGTGTGCGTACGACTGAATTGGCCGCAGATCGCGCCCATAGGCCGGCGATGCGCGCACATTTTTCAGTCGTGATGAAAAAAACGCCGGGATGTTTCAGCATCCCGGCGCATGGTATTACGTGTGCTTACTCAAAAAAATCCTTGACCTTGTCTTTCCAGGTCTTGCTTTGCGGACTGTGCTTGGCACCGCCCTCGGTCGTCGACTTTTCAAAGTCGCGCAGCAGGTCTTTCTGTTTTTCCGTCAGTTTGACGGGCGTTTCGATGGCCACGTGGCAGAACAGGTCGCCCGCGTAACCGGAACGCACGCCCTTGATGCCCTTGCCTTTCAGGCGGAAGGTCTTGCCCGACTGGGTGCCTTCCGGGATCGTGAACGACACCTTGCCGTTCAGGGTAGGCACTTCGATTTCGCCGCCCAAAGCCGCCTTGGTGAACGAGATCGGCATTTCGCAATGCAGGTCGTCGCCTTCGCGCTGGAACACGGCGTGCGGCTTGATGTGGATTTCCACATACAGGTCGCCCGACGGGCCGCCATTCGTGCCCGGTTCGCCGTTGCCGGACGAACGGATACGCATGCCGTTGTCGATACCGACTGGAATCTTGACTTCCAGCGTCTTGTTGCGCTTGATGCGACCGGCGCCGCCGCATGGCGTGCAGGGGTCGGTGATGACCTTGCCGCTGCCATGGCATTTCGGGCAGGTTTGCTGGATGCTGAAGAAGCCCTGCTGCATGCGCACCTGGCCGTGACCGCCGCAGGTACCGCAAGTGGTCGGCGACGTACCCGGCTTGGCGCCGCTGCCATGGCAAGTGTCGCACTTGTCCCAGCTCGGCACGCGAATGGTCGTGTCGAAGCCGTGAGCAGCTTGCTCCAGTGTAATTTCCAGGTTGTAGCGCAAGTCGGCGCCACGGTACACCTGTGGCCCCGCATTGCGGCTGCGTCCACCGCCGCCGCCAAAGATGTCGCCGAAGATATCGCCGAAGCTGTCGGCAAAGCCGCCCGCACCGCCGCCGAAGCCGCCACCGCCGCCCATGTTCGGGTCCACGCCGGCGTGACCATAACGGTCATACGCTTCGCGCTTTTCCGGATTGGTCAGCATCTCGTAGGCTTCTTTGACTTCCTTAAACTTTTCTTCCGATTCCTTGCTATCCGGATTGCGGTCCGGATGGTATTTCATCGCCAGTTTACGGTAAGACTTTTTGATCTCTTCTTCCGAAGCATTTTTTGCGACACCGAGTGTCTCGTAAAAATCACGCTTTGCCATGTTGTCGGCACCTTGCAGTCTATCTACTGATGTAAAAATTACACGAAAAAGCCGAGTCGAGTGCTGCGCTAGGCGCAGCGACTCGGCTCGGCCGGTCTTCGCGGCTAATCCCGCGATGTAGCGTTCAGCCCGGCTGCCCCCAGTTCATGGGAGCGCAAGACAATTACTTGCTGTCTTTGACTTCCTTGAAGTCAGCGTCGACAACGTCGTCCTGCTTGGCGCCTGCGTCCGATGCGCCAGCAGCTTGCTGTGCACCTTCCGCGCCGCCGGCAGCTTGCTGCGCTTGCATGTCGGCATACATTTTTTCGCCCAGTTTCTGCGATGCGCTCGACAGTGCTTCCACCTTGGCGTCGATCTCAGCCTTGTCGCCCGCCTTGATGCTTGCTTCCAGGTCGGTGATCGCCGCTTCGATCTTCTCTTTCTCGCCCGCGTCCAGCTTGTCGCCGTATTCGGTCAAGGATTTCCGGGTCGAGTGTACCAGAGCATCGGCCTGGTTGCGCGACTCGGCCAATTCTTTGACCTTCTTGTCTTCTTCCGCGTTCAGCTCGGCGTCTTTCACCATCTTCTGGATTTCAGCCTCGGTCAAGCCGGAATTGGCCTTGATCGTGATCTTGTTTTCCTTGCCGGTGGCCTTGTCTTTCGCGCCGACATGCAAAATGCCGTTGGCGTCGATGTCGAAGGTCACTTCGATCTGCGGCGTGCCGCGCGATGCTGGCGGGATGCCTTCCAGATTGAACTCGCCCAGACCCTTGTTGCCGGCGGCGATTTCGCGCTCACCCTGGAAGACCTTGATGGTCACCGCAGGCTGGTTGTCGTCGGCCGTCGAGAACACTTGGCTGAACTTGGTCGGAATCGTCGTATTTTTGTGAATCATCTTGGTCATCACGCCGCCCAGGGTTTCGATACCCAGGGACAGAGGGGTGACGTCCAGCAACAGCAAGTCCTTGCGTTCGCCCGACAGGACCGAACCCTGGATCGCTGCGCCCACGGCGACGGCTTCGTCCGGGTTCACGTCCTTGCGTGGATCCTTGCCGAAGAATTCCTTCACTTTTTCCTGCACCTTCGGCATACGCGTCATACCGCCGACCAGGATGATGTCATCGATGTCCGACACTTTCACGCCAGCATCTTTGATGGCGGTGCGGCATGGTTCCATCGTGGCCGTGATCAGCTCTTCCACCAGCGATTCCAGCTTGGCGCGGGTCATCTTCAGGTTCAAGTGGACCGGTGCACCGTTCGCCATGGCGATGTACGGCTCGTTGATCTCGGTTTGCTGCGACGACGACAATTCGATCTTCGCGCGCTCGGCCGAAGCCTTGATGCGCTGCAGGGCGATCGGATCTTTTTTCAGGTCGATGCCGTTGATCTTCTTGAACTCGTCGATGATGTAATCGATGACGCGCTGGTCGAAGTCTTCGCCGCCCAGGAAGGTGTCGCCGTTGGTCGACAGCACTTCGAATTGTTTCTCGCCATCAACATCCGCGATTTCGATGATCGACACGTCGAACGTACCGCCACCCAGGTCATACACGGCGATTTTACGGTCGCCTTTTTCGGTCTTGTCCAGGCCGAATGCCAGCGCTGCCGCGGTTGGCTCGTTGATGATGCGCTTGACGTCCAGGCCAGCGATACGGCCGGCATCCTTGGTGGCTTGACGCTGCGAGTCGTTGAAGTACGCAGGCACGGTGATGACGGCTTCGGTGACTTCTTCACCGAGGTAGTCTTCTGCCGTTTTCTTCATCTTGCGCAGGACTTCAGCCGAAATTTGCGGCGGTGCCAGTTTTTTGTCGCGCACGCCGATCCATGCATCGCCGTTGTCGGCTTTCATGATTTGGTACGGCATCAGCGCGATGTCTTTTTGGACTTCTTTTTCGTCGAACTTGCGACCGATCAGACGCTTGACTGCGTACAGCGTGTTTTTCGGATTGGTCACGGCCTGGCGTTTCGCTGGCGCGCCGACGAGAATTTCGCCATCTTCTTGATAAGCAATAATCGACGGCGTCGTGCGTGCGCCTTCAGCGTTTTCGATTACCTTTGGTTGACCGTTTTCCATGATGGAAACACAGGAATTCGTGGTTCCCAGATCGATACCGATAATTCTACCCATGATTTTTTTCCTTTTATTTGCTAGATTTCAGATGGTTCTTATATGTGGCAAAGCGGCATGGTTTCAAGGCTTGCTTGATGCCGCCCTCTGATTATTTTGCTTGCGCGGTCGTGACAATGGCTGGACGCAGCAGGCGGTCCGCAATCATATAGCCCTTTTGCAGGACGGATACGATGGTATTGGCTTCCTGCTCCGCTGGCACCACGGCAACGGCCTGGTGTTTCATCGGATCGAGCTTTTCGCCCTGCACTGGCAAGACTTCCACCAGGCGGTTGCGCTCGAACGCTGCGTTCAATTGCTTCAGGGTCATCTCGACGCCTTCTTTCAGCGAGTCGATGGTCGGTGCTTCCACCGTCAGTGCCGTTTCCAGACTGTCTTTCACCGGCACCATGGCTTCGGCAAAGCTTTCCACTGCGAATTTATGCGCTTTAGCAACATCTTCCTGCGCACGGCGGCGAATATTTTCGCCATCGGCCTTGGCGCGCATGAAGGCATCGTGCATCTCTGCAAGACGCGCTTCGGTACTCGCCAGCTGCTCTTCCAAAGTAGGCTCTGCGGGAGTCGATGGGGCAGTCGCCGCGGCGTCCGCTTGCGGATTAGGTACAGCTTGGTTTTCCTGATCTTGCATCTAGAAAGCTCCTACAATCAATGACTTAAATGAGTTAGTCTAACTATCTTTACAACACTAACGGGCAGATGGGGCTATATCCTATTGTTTCAAGGGGTATGCATGCAAAACCAGAATTGCATCGATCCATGTTACAGCTTATTACAAAGCGCTTCCCATTTCGGCCAGCGATCCGTGCGCGCCCCCTTGATTTTCCAGGCTTCCCCCGGCAAAGCGGGCATTCTACCAGTCCCGTCACGGCCATCGCCACTGGCGGCGTTGCTATCTGGATAGTACTTTTGTCGCACCACACATGACAAAGCCGCGCAAGCGCGGCTTTTGATTATAAAAAAATCAATTATCTTTAATTCGTCGCGCCCAGTGCCAAGGCCGCCGCGCGCGCCTGCTCGCCCGCCCTCTTGTCCGCGTCGCGCTGCGGCGCCGTCTTCATCGTCGGCCAGCCGATCATATGTTGTTCCGCAATTTCCGCCATGCCCGCGATCCAGGCCGGCGTTTCGTTCAGGCAAGCGATATAGTGAAACTGCTGGCCGCCGGCCGTCTCGAAATCATGCTTGGCTTCCATGGCGATCTCTTCCAGCGTTTCCAGGCAGTCGCTGGTAAAGCCCGGACACAGCAGGTCGACGCGCTTGACGCCCTGCTGCGCCAGCGCCACCAGGGTAGGCGCCGTGTACGGCTGCAGCCATTCGGCCTTGCCGAAGCGCGACTGGAAGGTCACCACGTATTGCTCTTTAGTTAATTTCAACTTTTCCGCCAGCAGACGCGCCGTTTTCAGGCATTGGCAGTGGTAAGGATCACCGAGCAGCAAAGTACGCTTGGGCACGCCATGAAAACTCATCACCAGCTTTTCCGGACGGCCATGTGCTTCCCAGTGGTTCAGCACGGAATCGCGCAAGGCGTCGATGTACGTGTCGTGCTCGTGATATTGCTTGATAAAACGCAATTCCGGCACATTGCGCACCGTGGCGTAATGGGCGAATACGGCGTCGTAGATGGACCCCGTCGTCGTGCCCGAGTATTGCGGATAGGCTGGCAGGATGGCGATGCGCTCGCAGCCTTCGCTTTTCAGCCGGGCCAGCACCTCGGGCAAGGAAGGCGAACCGTAGCGCATGGCCATGGCCACGGTCACACCGTCATGGCCACGCTCGGCCAGGGCGCCTGCCAGCAGTTTCGCCTGCTTTTGCGTATGCACTTTCAGGGGCGAGCCCTCGCGCGTCCAGATCGACGCGTATTTCTTGGCCGATTGGCCCGAGCGGAACGGCAGGATGATCAGGTTCAGGATGAACCACCAGACGATGCGGGGTATCTCCACCACGCGCGGGTCCGACAGGAATTGCTTCAGGTAGCGCCGCACGGCCGACGAGGTCGGCGCATCGGGCGTGCCCAGGTTGACCAGCACCACGGCGCTGCGGTCGATGCTGCCATGCGTGTACGGCGGTTCTGTTTGAAATGACATGAAGGCTCTTCGAAGGCGTTGGATGGATTAACCAACCATTATAGTTACATTGCGTCAACATCGGGAGTACTGCCAGACGATGGCAGCATGCCTGTCACGTCCCAGGTCAAATCGCGAGCAATTCGCGCGCATGCTTGCGCGTGGTGGCCGTGATTTCCAGGCCGCCCAACATGCGCGCCACTTCTTCCACGCGGGCCTTGGCGTCGAGCATGTCGATGCGCGACGCCGTCCTGCCATTGTCCAGGGTGCTTTTAGCCACCTGGAAATGCTGATTCGCCTGGCTGGCCACCTGCGGCAAGTGCGTCACGCACAGCACTTGCCGTCCCTGCCCCAGGCGTTTCAGCAAGCGCCCCACGACTTCCGCGACGGCGCCGCCGATGCCGCTGTCGACCTCGTCGAAGATCAGGGTCGGCGTGGTGGTGGCGTGCGAGGTGATGACGGAAATGGCCAGCGCGATGCGCGCCAGTTCGCCGCCGGAGGCCACCTTGGCCAGCGCACGTGGCGCCGTGCCCGCATGGCCGGCGACGAGGAACTCGACTTGCTCGAGGCCGTGGGCGGCCGGATCGCACGGGTGCAGCGCGATTTCAAAGCTGCCGCCCGTCATGCTCAGTTCCTGCATGGCGCGCGTGACGGCTTGCCCCAGTTCCAGGGCGGCGGCGCGGCGCGTGGCGGACAATCGCTCGGCGACGGCGCGGTACTCGGCCTCGATCTTCGCTTCCTGGCGCAGCAAACCTTCGATATCGGAAGCGTCGGCCAGGTGCTGCAGCTTTTCCGACAGTTTAGAATGTTCCTCAGGCAACTCTTCGGGCGTGACGCGGAATTTGCGGGCCGTGCTGTGCATGGCTTCCATGCGGGCATCGAGCTGGTGCAGGCGCTCCGGGTCCAGCTCCACCCGGTCCAGGTAATTGTTCAACGCATACACGGATTCCTGCAGCTGGATGCGCGACGATTCGATCAGGTCGACGATCGGCTGCAATTCCGCATCGACGGACACCAGCTTGCCCAGCTTCTGGTTCAGGGCCGACAGTTGCGACACGATCGGATGATCTTCCTGTTCGGAAATGATCGCCAGGGCTTCCTGCGCCCCTTCGAGCAGACTGGCCGCGTGCGACAGGCGGCTGTGCTCGTTCGTGATCTCCGTCCATTCGCCGGGCTTGGCGGCCAGCTTTTCCAGTTCGCCCACTTGCCATTCCAGGCGTTCGCGCTCGTACAGCACGTTGGCGGCATTCGTTTCGAATTCCTCGCGCTGGCGCACGAGGGCGCGCCAGCGCTTGTGCAACGCCGCCACTTGCCGCGCATCCTGCTCCGCGCCCGCTTCGCGCGCCGTCGCCTGGCCGTCGAGCAAGGCGCGCTGCGCCTCGCTTTTCAGCAAGGACTGGTGCGCGTGCTGGCCGTGGATGTCGACCAGCATGTCGCCCAGTTCGCGCAGCTGCGCGGCCGTGGCGGGGATGCCGTTGATATACGCCTTCGAGCGGCCCGCATTGTCGATCACGCGGCGCAGCAGGGCGCCGCCATCGTCGTTGGCGAATTCATTGGCCACCAGCCAGGCCTGCGCCACCTCGCTGACGGAGAAATCGGCCGTGATGTCGGCCTTGGCCGCGCCTTCGCGCACCACGCTGGCGTCGCCGCGCCCGCCCAGCGCCAAGGTCAGCGCATCGATGAGGATGGACTTGCCGGCGCCCGTCTCGCCCGTCAGCACGCTGAAGCCGGCGGAAAATTCCAGTTCAATGGTATCGACAATGACAAAATCGCGGATGGACAGTGTATGGAGCATGGCTTCTGTGGTTAGGCGGCGCACCGCGGGTTGAGGTGGAGAAACTATTAGCTGAGCTTGCCCTCGCCCGACGGGTACTCATTCCAGTGCAGTTTTTCACGCAGGGTGTTGTAGTAGCTCCACCCTTCCGGATGCAGGAAGGTAATCGTATGGGGTGATCGGCGGATCAGGATGCGGTCTTGCTGCACCAGGCTGGCAAAGGTCTGCATGTCGAAATTGACGCTGATATCGCGCCCGCGCACGATTTCCACGACGATCTGACTGGAATCGGGCAAGACGATGGGGCGGTTCGACAGCGCATGCGGGGCGATCGGCACGAGCACGATGCCGCCCAGGGTCGGATGCAGCAGCGGGCCGCCGGCCGACAGCGAATACGCGGTCGAGCCCGTGGGCGTGGAAATGATCAAGCCATCCGAACGCTGGTTGTACATGAAGTGACCGTCGACCTCGACGCGCAATTCGGCCATGCCTGCGCCGCCGCCGCGCGAGACGACGACGTCGTTGACGGCCATGCCCACGTGGATCGATACGCCATCGCGCAGCACGCTGCCTTCGAGCAAGGTGCGGCGTTCGGCCTTGAAGCGGCCGCCCAAAATTTGTGCCAGCACGGGCAGCATACGCTCGAGCGGGATATCCGTCATGAAGCCCAGACGCCCCTGATTGATACCGATCAAAGGAACGTCGAATGGCGCCAGCTGGCGCGCAATGCCGAGCATGGTGCCGTCGCCGCCCATGACGATGGCGCAATCGGCGGCGGCGCCGATCTCGGCCGCCGACATGGCGCGCACGCCGGGAAACGCCAGGTTCAGGTGCGCGGCCGTATCCGCCTCGAAGACCACCGTGTGACCCAGCACTTGCAGGAAATCGACGATGCTTTTCACGGGCTCGGCAATGCCATCCGTATTCTGGCGCACGACCAGGGCGATGGTCTTGGCGCCCAGGTTGAAGCGCTCGCCCGGGGCTGGCAAGGTCGCGGCTGGCTGTTCGGCTCGCTGGTCGGCGTAGTTATCGACGGGCATAAAAATCTCGGTAGTGAATTCGGTGGCAAACCGCCCCTGGCTGTCGCGTCGCACGCCGGCATCGCATGATACTGTATATATGCACAGTATAGTGCGGCTGTCGTGTGCCCGCAAGGGGCGTTCCTGGTGTTGCACGCAGTGTAGCGCAGAAAAAGAATCGTCCATGCGTGCGCCAGCGCTCCCTGCATGGACAAATCCGCTTGCATGCGCCCTGGTGCGGCAGGAAACTGATTTCACGTCAATTTTTCTGTCAGGAGGCCATATGGTTAACCAGCATAGCGAACGCAAGATCAATACCGATGAAAAGGTGAAAAATGACGGCGTCGACCGCCTGCCGCACGAGCGCGACGAATCGCCCGATGCGCAAAACGTGCGTCCGCGCAAGATCATGCAACAGGCGGCCAGCGACCTGGAACAAGGCCTGGTCGACACGGACCGCCACGCGCAACCGGGCGTGGAAAAGGTCAAGCCCGCCGCGCCGCAGCAAGCCCGTCCCGAAGCGCAACTGGAACCAAAGAAGGCGCGCTGACTCCAACTCTCACGCTGCGATTGTTTTCGGAGTACGCCATGCACCGTTACGTCCGTTCCTTCCTGCTGGCCGCTGTCTGCGGCGCCAATCTCGCCCATGCCCAGGCGCCCGCCATGCCCGTGGGCTTCGGCCCGCAGCCCGTGCTGCCTGCGCCGGACAAGCAGCTGATTCCCACCGTGAACGTGGCGCCCGTGCAGCGCTGGACGGCCGGGCAGCGCCCCGCTGTCGCGGCGGGCCTGGCCATCCAGGCATATGCGCGCGACCTCGACCATCCGCGCTGGCTGTACGTCTTGCCGAATGGCGACGTACTCGTGGCGGAAACGAACGCCCCGCCGAAACCGGAAGATGGCAAGGGCATCAAGGGCGCCATCATGCAGATGCAGATGAAAAAGGCGGGTGCGGCCACGCCCAGCGCCAACCGCATCACCCTGCTGCGCGGCGTCGATGCGAATGGCGTGGCGCAGACGCGCAGCGTGTTCCTGCTGGGACTGAATTCGCCATTCGGCATGGCCCTGGTCGGCAACGAGCTATACATCGCCAATGCCGACGCCTTGATGCGCTTTCCCTACATCAGCGGGCAAACGGCGATCACGGCGCCGGGCGTGAAGGTGATGGATTTACCGGGCGGCCCCATCAATCACCACTGGACCAAGAACGTCGTCGCCAGTCCCGACGGCAAATTTCTCTATGTTGCCGTCGGCTCGAACAGCAACGTGGGCGAAAACGGCATGGCGGCCGAAGATGGCCGCGCCGCCATCTGGCAATTCACGCGGGCCACGGGCAAGGCCCGCGTGTATGCGACGGGCTTGCGCAATCCCGTGGGCCTGGCCTGGCAACCCAGGACGGGCGCGCTGTGGACGGCCGTCAATGAGCGCGACGAGCTGGGCAACGACTTGGTGCCCGACTACATGACGTCCGTCAAGGACGGCGCCTTTTATGGCTGGCCCTACAGTTATTTCGGCCAGCACGTCGATGCGCGGGTCACGCCGCCCCGTCCCGAACTGGTCGCCACGGCGCTTACACCCGACTACGCGCTGGGCGCGCACACGGCCTCGCTGGGACTGGCGTTTTATGACGCCGCCCTGCTGCCCGAACGCTACCGGGGCGGCGCCTTCATCGGCCAGCACGGCTCGTGGAACCGCAAACCCTTCAGCGGCTATAAAGTCATCTTTGTTCCGTTCGCCAATGGCGTGCCCAGCGGCCCTCCGCAGGACGTCGTCGCCGGCTTCCTCGACAAGGCTGGCCATGCGCAGGGACGCCCCGTCGGCGTGGCCGTCGACAAGGCGGGCGCGCTGCTGGTGGCGGACGATGTGGGCAATGTCATCTGGCGCGTCACGCCGGCGCCTTGAATGCATCGACGCCGCGCATGCGCCCCCTGTGTGGCGCAACGAACGGAAGCGCCAGGGTGGGGCGCGCATGATGGATGCTCGAACCACGCAAGGAGTACATCATGAAAAAAACAGGATCAGCCGTCTGGAGTGGCGGCCTTAAGGATGGCAAAGGGTTTATTTCCACCCAAAGCGGCGCGCTCGACAATGTGGCTTATGGTTTCAACACGCGCTTCGAAGACGGTCCCGGCAGCAATCCGGAAGAACTGATCGGCGCGGCCCACGCGGCCTGCTTCACCATGGCCCTGTCCGGCCAACTGGGCGAGGCGGGCTTGCGCGCCACCGCCCTGAAAACCACGGCCGATGTCAGCCTGGAAAAGATCGATGGCAGCTATGCCATCACGGCCGTACACCTGACCCTGGTGGCCACCATTCCCGGCGCCACCGACGAAGCGTTCCAGGATGCGGCCCTGCGCGCCAAGCTCGGCTGCCCCGTATCGAAGCTGCTGGCCACGGAAATCACGCTGGACGCTCATCTGGAGTAAATCCGGAGGCACTAACCTCACCGTCCGCGTCTGTCCTGCCACCAGGGCAGCCGGGGCGGTCTCGGCAAGAAAGCCGTAAAACGCATAGAATCCTGCCATTCCCCTATTCATATCAAGGATTTACGATGCGTATTTTGCACACCATGTTGCGGGTCGGCGATCTGCAGCGCTCCATCGATTTTTACACGAACGTCCTGGGCATGAAGCTGCTGCGCACCAGCGACAATCCTGAATATCAGTACACCCTGGCCTTCGTCGGCTATGGCGCGAACCCGGACCATGCGGAACTGGAGCTGACGTATAACTATGGCACCACCAGCTACGAGCTGGGCACGGCGTACGGCCACATCGCCATCTCGGCCGACGACATCGTCGCCGCCTGCGACGCGGCACGCGCGAATGGCGGCAACGTCACGCGCGAACCGGGTCCCGTGAAAGGCGGCAACACGGTCATCGCCTTCATCACCGATCCGGACGGCTACAAGATCGAATTGATCGAACGCAAGTTCGACGGCCAGGGCGGCGGCCTGTAATTCCTCAGCCTGGCTACGCGGCCGTTGCAATGGCCGCGCGCAGCCAGGCGATGCCCGCATCGCCGTCCGTGCGGCGGTGCCGTATCGCTTCAAACGCAAACGGTGCGATGGCAAACGGCGCGGAGCACAGCGTCAGCCCTTGCGCGGCGCTGCCCTGCACGGCGCGCCGCGCCACCGTCAGGATCAAATCCGTCCCCATCACCACCTCCGGTGCGACCGTCCAGTACGGCACGCGTACGGCGATGCGGCGCGCCTGCCCCAGCTGCGCCAGCGCCGCATCGACTTCGGCCGCCATGCCGCCTTCGCCGGACGCCACCAGCACGTGGGGGCGCGCCAGATAGGTCTGCAAGCTCAAGGACTCGCCCGGCGCCAGGCTGGCCGGATCGAGCGCGCACACGAACGTTTCCTCGAATAAGGTTTCCCTGTGCAACTGCTCGGGCAGTTGCGGGAACACGCCCAGCGCCAGGTCGATGTCGCCATCCTGCACGCCAGCCACCACGGCTTGGCGGCTGGCATAGCTGACGGCCACGTCGATGCCGGGCGCTTCCACGCGCAAACGCCGCAGCAAAGCGGGCAAGATCAGCGCCGCGCCGTAATCCGACATGGCCAGGCGAAACACGCGCTGCGCCGTGGCCGCTTCGAAGACGGCGCCGCCCAGCACCGAGCGCACGCTCTGCAAGGCTTCAGCCAGGGGCCGCGCCAGCGCCAGGGCGCGCGCAGTCGGCTGGAAACCGCCCTTGCCGCGCAGCAGCAGCGGATCGTCGAGCAGATGGCGCAGGCGCGCCAGCGCATGGCTGACGGCAGGCTGGCTCATGTGCAGGCGTTCGGCCGCGCGCGACAAATGGCGCTCGCTCAGCAGCGCGTCCAGGATCACCAGCAAGTTCAAATCGACGGCACGCAGATTATTCGTTTGGCGCATAGTTGGATGACAAACTACGAATTGGTTTTAATCATGACAGCATAATACGATGATGCCATCAACTCAATACTCAGGGAGTCGCACATGAACGGATGGATCACCTTGTTTGCCCCGCTGGCCATGCTGGCCGGAGCCGTCGTCCCCTTCCAGGCGGGCGCGAATGCGGCGCTGGGCCGCAACCTGGGCCACCCGCTGTGGGCCACGCTCGCCTCGCTGGCCGTCAGCGCAGTGCTTGCTTTACTGGTGATGCTGGCCTGGCGGGTGCCTGCGCCCGATCTCCACCTCGCCATGCGTGGACCGGGCTGGTCCTGGCTCGGCGGCGCGGCCGGCGTGTTTTATATTACGGCCGCGCTGATGCTGGCCCCGCGCATGGGTTCCGGCCCCTTCATGGCGGCCGTCATCGGCGGGCAGATGCTGGCCGCGCTGGCCATCGACCGCTACGGCTTGCTGGGTTTTACCGTGAAGCATATTTCTCCGCTGCACTGGGCCGGCGCTGGACTGGTGGTGGCTGGTGTCGTGCTGACACAGTTCGCCAACAGCCGCGCCGCGTGACAAGACCGCCAGACGAAAAAAAACCAGCGCCGCTGCCGGGGCTGGTTTTCATGTAGAGCAAGAGCGCGCTTACTTGTCGAGCAAGGCATTGACGGGCATCAAGTCCGTTTCCTTCAGGGTGCCGGCCGCCGCCTTCAGGCGCAGGCCGTTCATGATGGTGTCGTAGCGGGCTTTCGACAGGTCTTTTTGCGTCGAGAACAATTGTTTCTGCGCGTTCAAGACGTCGATATTGATGCGCACGCCCACTTGATAGCCGAGCTGGTTCGACTCCAGCGCCGACTTGCTCGACACTTCCGCCGCTTCCAGCGCCTTGACTTGCGCCAGGCCGCTATTGACGCCCAGGAAGGCCTGGCGCGCGCCTTGCGATGCCGCGCGGCGTGCCGTTTCCAGGTCGTTGCGGGCCTTGTTTTCCAGCGCGATCGATTCGCGCACCTTGCTCGTCACGGCAAAGCCGCTGAAGATGGGGATGCTCCACTGCACGCCGATGGCGTTGTTGTTATTGCCGCTGCCATTGCCGCCACCCGAGGTGTAGGTATGGCCCGCGTTGGCGATCAGGTCCAGCGTCGGGTAGTGGCCGGCACGGTTGCGGCCGATGTCGCGCTTGGCCGATTCCACGTTGAACTGGGCCGTGACGACACTGTAGTTCTGCTCTTCCGCCGAGCTCACCCACGGTTCGATGGCAGCCGGTTCCGGCGCGCTGATGACCACGCCCGCGCGCATCGGCGCCAGCGAGGTCGGCGCTTCGCCGATGATGGTTTGCAGGGCGCTGCGCTTGTTGGCCAGGTCATTGATGGCGGCAAATTCCTGCGCCACCACCAGGTCGTAGGCCGCTTGCGCTTCGTGCGTGTCGGTAATCGTTTGCGTGCCGACTTCGAAGTTGCGCTTGGCCGATGCCAGCTGCTCCGTCGTGGCGACTTTTTGCGCCTGCGTGGCGCCCAGGTTGTCCTGTGCGCTCAGCACGTCGAAATACGCCTGCGCCACGCGCGTGATCAAGTCTTGCTGAACTTGCGCAAATTGCGCTTCAGCAATCGCCTGCGCCAGCTTGCTTTGCTGGTAGGTTTCCCAGCGGTCCCAGCGGAACAGCGGCTGCGCCAGGGTCAGGTTGTAGCTGTTCGTGCGCACGTTCACGGACGGCGAGGTGATCTTGTTGCCGCCCGCGTTCTGCAGAATCTGCTCCTGGTTGCCACGCGTATTGCTGCCCGACGCGGAGATTTGCGGCAGCAAGCCTGCCAGCCCCTGCGGCACCCGCTCCATCCCGGCAGACAGGGCCGCGCGCGCACTGGCGTACTGCGCGTCATTGGCCAGCGCCTGCTGGTACACCTGGATGAGATCGGCCGCCTGTGCTTGCAGCGAGCATGTCATCGAGACAAAGGCGCTGGTCATCAGCACGGCGATAAGGGGTTTCCGCATTGCATTTCTCCGTTGGAGTCGTCAAAAGTTGATGGAATCAAAAATCGGTTACAGCCTGCCTGGCGGCCGCGCCGGCAGGAGCGGGGTACAGGCCTCCGCAGGCATGCAGCAAAACATGCCTGGAAGTGCATCTACTGCGAATTAACTTAGTATTTCGGCATGGCGCTGTCGACTTGCAGCGCCCAGGCATGCACGCCGCCCGTCAAATTACTGATCTTGCCAAAACCATTGCGTTCCAGGAAGGCCGCCACTTGCATGCTGCGCATGCCGTGATGGCAGATGCAGACGATCTCGGCGTCTTCATCGAGGTCATCGATGCGCGCAGGAATCGAGTTCATCTGCATCAAGGTGGCACCGTCGAGGTGGCACAGGTCGAACTCCCACTGTTCCCGCACGTCCAGCAAAACAGGACGGGGGCGGGAAGGGTCAGCCAGCCAGGCGGCCAGCTGCGGTGCACTCAAATGCTCCATCGAATCGGTCGCCTCAGAACTGGAAATGCGACGGCGCCACGGCTTGCAGCGGCGGGACATTGGTTTCAAACAGCTTGCGCGTGTCGTAGGCCTTGTCCGAGCTGCGCGTGATCAAATGCGCCGACATGATCGGCGCTTCGCCGATGATGGCCAGGATGCGGCCGCCGACTTTGACTTGTTGCAACAACGCTTCCGGCAGCACGGCCAGGGCGCCGGACACGACGATCACGTCGTATGGCGCACCCTTGCTCCAGCCCTGGGCGCCGTCGCCCAGTTCCACGGTCACGTTGGTCACGCCGTTGGCAGCCAGGTTCTGCTCGGCCAGGGTTTTCAATTGGGGAACGATTTCCACGCTCGTCACGTGACGCGCCTTGTGCGCCAGCAAAGCGGCCATGTAGCCGCTGCCGGTGCCGATTTCCAGCACATTTTCATGCTTCTTGACGGCTACGTCCTGCAAAATGCGCGCTTCCAGCTTTGGCGTGAACATGCATTCGCCGCCGCCCAGTGGAATTTCGGTGTCGACGAAGGCCAGGTTTTTATAGGCGGCGGGCACGAAATCTTCACGCTTGACCACGTTCAACAACTCCAGCACGTCGATATCCAGTACGTCCCATGGACGGATCTGCTGTTCGATCATATTGAAGCGGGCTTGTTCGATATTCATCTTTGGACTCGGTAAGTGAAGTAATAATCCGCCATTTTATCGTTGAACTGGCTGAAAGCACATGTTAACCATAAAGGCGGGGAATGGAGGAAATTTGCGACGATCTGCAGATTTGGGGGGGCGAACCTTGGAAAAGGGGTAACTGAACGGTAGTAGCCAGGCCCGGTGCATCAGCTTTTCCCGGGCGCCTCCGCCTGCAGGCTGCGTACGCTCATGTCGATAAAGGCGTCCATATAGGCGAGCGGGTCGATATTCTTGACCTCGCACGGCACGAAGGAGTGCGTCCACATCATGAGCATGGTGACGGGCGCGCTGAGGATGGTGCTGACCAGCACGGGATCGATCTGGCGGAATTCGCCGCGCTGCATGCCCCGTTCCAGCAGGCTGACGATCAGCGCATTGCCGCGCGTGACGACTTCTTCGTTGTAAAACTGCGCCAGTTCCGGGAAATTGTTCGCTTCGGCCAGCATCAGCTTGGTCAATCCGGCCAGTTTGGTGGCGCCGAATTCTTCCCACCACTGCATCATCACCTTGCGCAACAATTCAGCGCTGGTGCTGTCCGAAGCGGCCATGCTGTCTTCCGCCTCGCCGATCGACTGCACGATATTGTCGCGCACCACGGCCTTGAACAGCTCTTGCTTATTCTCAAAGTACAGGTACAGGGTGCCTTTCGACACGCCGGCCCGCTTGGCCACATCCTCCAGGCGCGTCGATGCGAAGCCCCGTTCGACAAACAGGTCGAGGGCGGCGGCGAGCAGTTCCTGCGGGCGGGCATCCTTGCGCCGCTCCCAGCGGGGCTTGGTATCAATCGGGGCTTGCATGTATCTTTCCAAATAACTTACTTTTGAGTCATTAATAGTAGCCCTGTCTATCGGCAAGGTCAAGCGCGGAGCATCGCCCGGAACGCCGAACACGGGTATTGTACGCTCCGTGCCGGCGTTGGCGACACCTCCTCTGGCACCTGCCCCATGGCGCTGGGTGAACCAGAATGCGTTTCAGCCCCCGTTTTGCGCAGTTCATCGCATTGGCGTTCAGCAATGACAGGCGCTTTGCTATCTTGGCATCGACAGCACGGCAGCCGCGGCGCGGCAGCCGGCTTATTTCTTGTCCTGACCTAAAACAATCATAAAGGAAACACCATGCGTACCTTGCTGGCCCTGTGCTGTGCCGTTGCCCTCGGCGGTTGCGCCATCGTCATCAATCCCAACGATGGCGAAGTGCGCCATGCCGATTCGGGCGGCAATGCCATCCAGGGCAACGAGCAAATGAGCCGCGACGTGCGCCAGGTCGGCAACATCAACACGCTCGACATCGACAGCATGAAGCGCATCGATATGAAAATCGACGTGCGCGTGGGGCCGGCAACGTCCCTGGTGATCGAAGCGGACAGCAACCTGCAGCCGCGCATCCATAGCGAAGTGAGCGGCAATACCCTGCGCATCTGGAGTGACAGCAACATTCGCAGCAGCAATGGCATCCACGTCATCTACACAACGCCGCAATTGAGGAGGATCACCATTTCCGGCTCGGGCCGCCTGGTGGCCAGCGGTTTCAATGGCGACGATTTCAGCCTGGAGCAGCGCGGTGCGATGAAGAGCGAATTGTCGGGCACGGTGGGGCGCCTCGACGTGGCCAACAATGGCTCGGGCAGCATCAACGCGGCCGCCCTCGCCAGCGGCAACACGGACGCGGTGCAAAACGGTTCGGGCAGCATCCAGCTGGGCAGCGTACGCGGCGAACGCATCAACGTAGCCGTCAACGGCTCGGGCAGCATCAGCGCCAGCGGCGCCGTGCAGCGCCTCGACGCCAACGTGAATGGCTCGGGCGACATCAACCTGGCCGCGTTGCGCAGCGACGTTGCCTATCTGGCGAGCAACGGTTCCGGCGACATCGACGTCACCGTCCAGAATGAAGTCAACGCCCGCGCCAGCGGTTCCGGCCGCATCACCGTGCATGGCGACCCGGCCCGCCGCACCCTGTCGGGCAAGCGCGTCAGCATCGTGCGCTAAGTAATCCTCGGGAAATTAGTGTGAATTTATGACGAACAGAACCGGATGCTATGCAAGGCGCTCGCTGCGACGCAGTGCGGGCACTGCTAGCAGTGAGCAAGCCTCGTCGGCCACCTTGCAGAGCGCCGGTTATAGCAGTCAGAAATCACAATAATTTATTGGGGGTTACTTAGACGCGCCCTGGCGACGCACGGGAGCCGGCTTGCTATACTGTCGGCTCCTCACCCGCTCGCCTGAAATCCCATGTCACCATCTGCCCCCCTGGCATGCCGTCCATCGTGCGGCGCCTGCTGCACCGCACCGTCCATCACCAGCCCGATTCCTGGCATGCCGGATGGAAAACCTGCGGGCGTGCGCTGCGTGCAGCTGGCCGACGACAACCGCTGCAAGATCTTCGGCCGGCCGGAGCGGCCCGCGTTTTGCGGCGGCTTGCAGCCGTCCGAAGAGATGTGTGGCAACAGCCGCGAACATGCTATCCAGTGGCTAGCCGAGCTGGAACGGGCAACGGCACCGCACAACTGATGCTCGTGCAGCCGCCCTTGGCTACGGTTTCACGCCAGGCTGACCTGCATACGCGGCATAAATGAACGGCTTTGCCGCATCCAATTCCGCGAGCGTGCCGATGCTGATCTCCAGGTTGCCCGTGCCCCAATGCCCGATGGCGGTGACGTCGCGCGCTTTCGGCAGGACGTGCAATACAGGGGCCGGATCGAGGTGTAAATACAGCACCAGGCAACTCTTCTTGTGTATCACCACCGTCGCGAAGTTCTTCAGCCGTTTGAACGCCAGATACAAGCGCAGCTCTTTACGTTCAACATCATCACCCAGCGACATCGTGTAATCTTCCAGCGAGGCCAACAACTGGCGCATGGGTTCCGACAGACCTGCCAGCACGTCGACAAATGCTCTGTCTGGTCCCGTTGGCTTGTTCGTGCCCACGCCCTCGGCTCCGGCAGCCATGGTTTCCTGCTTGCCGGGCGCCGATGTCTGCCGTTTGGCGAGGCCTTTCTTGCTTGCCTGATCCGTGCCGGCGCTTGCGGACTCCAGGAGCAGCAGATCCTCTGCAAATCGGCGGTAGCGGATCAGTTCGATCGTCCGGCCGATCTGCTGGACAGCATGGCTATCGAACTTGGTAAAGTCAGCCGCAATGCAAATCACCCGCGGCGCGCTCCAATCGATGGATTCCGATGCAAGCTTGCCTAGCTTGTCGAGGACCAGCAGTTGAAAGTCGGCCTGATGGTCCATCAACCAGTCCAGGTAATACAAGCCTTGATTGATGACATTTTCACCAACCGAGCGTTTGTACTCAAGAATGACGGGGCAATTGTTCTCATCCAATCCAAGCGAATCGATGCGACCGGCGTGCGTCTTGCCGGTTGAATATTCGCTCGCCAGAAAACGGATACTCAGCAAAGTATCGAGGTTTGCCTCAATCAAGGTCTGCAATGGTTTTTCCAGATCCGATGCGCTGCCTTGCAGTTCCTGGGCCTGGCCATGGGCCAACTTGAAAAGTTTAATGTCGCTCATCCGTCTGTTTCCCTTATTCCTCGGCAAGCAAATACCAAGGTGCATCAAGATATCGGCGATGAGCATAAACGTAAATTTATCTTTTTTGCAAATTCATTTACAGCGGCGATACTGTGGATCCCCCCGCCCACTCTGATTCTGAGCACCATGCCTACCTCAGGTAAACGTTGACGGATTTTGCACGTTTGCGTATATTCATGCACATTCCTGCACGTTTTAATCTAAACCATGTCCGCCACCCTGCTCCTCAAACAACGCCACGCGCTGATCCAGCAACAATTGCATGCCGACGGCCGCGTGCTGGCGCTGGACCTGGCGCGCCAGCTTGACGTGTCCGAAGACACGATACGGCGCGACCTGCGCGAAATGGCGGCGGCCGGCCTGTGCCAGCGCGTGTATGGCGGCGCCCTGCCGCTGGCGCCCGACGGCGGCACCTTGACGCAGCGCAAGCAGGAAGCGCCGGAGCGCAAGGCGCGCCTGGCGCAGGCCGCCGTGTCGCTCGTGCGCGCGGGCCAGGTGCTGTTTCTCGATGCGGGCTCGACCAACCTGGCTATCGCCAGCGCCTTGCCTGAGTTGGCGCTCACTGTCATCACCAATGCCCCCGCGATCGCCATGGCGCTCATGGAACGTCCCGAGATCGAGCTGATCATGGCTGGCGGCCGGGTCGACCGCCGTGCCGGCGCCAGCCTGGGGCCGCAGGCGCTGCGCACGGTCGAACGCATGCATCCCGACCTGTGCTTCCTCGGTGCCTGCGGTGCCGATGCGGACGCGGGCGTGACGGCGTTCAACTACGACGAGGCCGAGTTCAAACGCAGCATCGCCGGCGCCAGCAAGGCCGTCGTCGTGGCCGTCACCAGCGACAAGCTGGGCACGGCCGCGCCCTTCGGCGTGCTGGCCACGGGCTTGCTGCAGCACCTGGTGCTGGAAGCCGATGCCGACTCTGCCCATGTGGCCGCCTTTGAACGGCTGGGCGTGCAAGTGTTGCGCGCCCGCGCCTGATCTTATCCACCCCGACTCTTGAAAAGCTCCCCCATGCATCTCACCGGCACCCTGCAACAACGCGCCACCCGCCTGGTCTTCTTCGCCGCCGGCCTCGGCATGGCCGCCTGGGCCCCGCTGGTCCCCTACGCCAAGTCGCGCCTGGGCCTCGATGAAGCGACGCTCGGCGTCTTGCTGCTGTGCCTGGGCGCCGGCTCGCTGTGCGCGATGCCGTTTACGGGCATGCTGACGGCACGCTTCGGCTGCCGCAAGGTCATCGCCGCCGCAGGTCTGCTGCTGACGGCCATCCTGCCCGGCCTGGCGCTGGCCGCCAGCCCGCTGCAACTGGGCATGGTGCTGCTGGTGTTCGGCGCGGCCATGGGCACCTTCGACGTGGCCATCAATATCCAGGCCGTAATCATCGAAAAAGCCAATGGCGGCGCGATGATGTCGGGCTTTCATGCCCTGTTCAGCGTGGGCGGCTTCGCCGGCGCCGCCTGCATGGCGCTGCTGCTGTGGCTGGGCCTGACGCCGGCCTGGTCGTGTGGCGTGGTGATGCTGCTGCTGTGCGGCGTGCTGGGTGCGGCGCAAGGCCACTTGCTGCCGACCGCCTCGGCTTCCGGCGAAAAGACGCCGCTGTTCGTCATGCCGCACGGCGCCGTCATTTTCATCGGCTTGCTGTGCTTTATCGTCTTCCTGGCCGAAGGCGCGATTCTCGACTGGAGCGCCCTGTTCCTGACCACCACGCGCGGCGTGGAGGAAGCCAAGGGCGGCCTCGGCTACGCCGCCTTCGCCATCGCCATGACGATAGGCCGTTTCACGGGCGACAAGGTGGTCAGCCGCTTTGGCGGCAAGCGCGTGCTTACTTTCGGCGGCTTGTGCGCGGCCAGTGGCTTCTTCCTGGCCGTGCTGGCGCCGCACGCCAGCCTGGCCATGGCCGGCTTCGTGCTGATCGGCCTGGGTGCGGCAAACATCGTGCCCATCCTGTTTACGGCGGCGGGCAACCAGCATGCGATGCCGGCCAGCCTGGCCGTGGCGGCCATCACCACCATCGGCTATGCGGGCATCCTGGCCGGACCGGCCGTGATCGGCTTCGTGGCGCACGCCACCAGTCTGAATATCGCCTTCGCCATGCTGGGCGCCGCCCTGCTGCTGGTGGCCGCCAGCGCGCGCCTGGTGGCGCCGGCAAAACAGGCATCCTGATCGTCCCTCCCGCCTGTCGGACGGCGCTAAAAAAGCGCCGCCCGACAGCGTCCAAATAAGGTCCGCAGGCCTGCGGCGTGGTAAGCTTCGACCCCGCGCACATTGCTGGCGCCAGGCGGTCACCCCATCCTGTCAATTACACCCTTGTATACATCTATGGATCTCATTCTTGCGTTAAAAGCCATCATCATGGGGCTGGTCGAAGGTTTCACCGAATTCTTGCCGATTTCGTCCACGGGACATCTGATCCTGGCCGGCAGCCTGCTCGACTTTACCAAGGATGTCTCGAAAGAGGTCATGGATGTCTTCGAGATCGCCATCCAGGCCGGCGCCATCCTGGCCGTGTGCTGGGAATACCGCCAGCGCATCGGCAGCGTGCTGACCACCTTCGGCAGCGAAGCTAAATCGCGCAAGTTCGTGCTGAACGTGGCCATCGCCTTCCTGCCGCTGGCCATCATCGGCTTAGGCGTAGGCAAGATGATCAAGCATGCGCTGTTCAAGCCTGTACCGGTCGCCATGGCCTTCATCATCGGCGGTATCGTGATTTTGCTGGTCGAGCGCCGCGCGCGCACCAACCCCGTCACCGTGCGCGTCAATTCGGTCGATGAAATGACGCCGTTCGACGCCCTGAAGGTGGGCTGCGCGCAGGCGTTCGCGCTGATTCCCGGCACCAGCCGTTCCGGCTCGACCATCATCGGCGGCATGCTGCTGGGCCTGTCGCGCAAGACGGCCACCGAATTCTCGTTCTTCCTGGCCATCCCCACCCTGCTGGCGGCCACCTTCTACTCGCTGTACAAAGCGCGCGACATCCTGTCGGCCACCGACGTGCCCCTGTTCGGCCTGGGCACCGTGTCCGCCTTCATCTCCGCCTTCCTGTGCGTGCGCTGGCTGCTGCGCTATATCAGCTCGCACGACTTCACGTTTTTTGCCTGGTACCGCATCGTGTTCGGCCTGCTGGTGTTGGCCAGCGCCCACTACGGCTGGGTTGTTTGGGCAGAATAAGGCACTATGAATCAAGATCTTAACCAGCGCGCGCTGCACCTGCTGCAAACCGTTTTCGGCTACCCGGCCTTCCGCGGCCAGCAGGCCGACATCGTCGACCACGTCAGCCATGGCGGCGACGCGCTGGTATTGATGCCCACGGGCGGCGGCAAGTCGCTGTGCTACCAGATTCCCGCGCTGCTGCGCGATGGCGTGGGCGTCGTCGTCTCGCCGCTGATCGCGCTGATGCAGGACCAGGTCGACGCGCTGGAAGAGGTCGGCGTGCGCGCCGCCTTCCTCAATTCCACGCAAACCTACGAAGAAGCGAGCCGCATCGAGCGCCTGGTGCGCACGGGCGGCATCGACGTCGTCTACGTGGCGCCCGAGCGCCTGATGACGCAGCGCTGCCTGGACCTGTTCCAGGCCTCGAAGATCGCCCTGTTCGCCATCGACGAGGCGCATTGCGTGGCCCAGTGGGGCCACGACTTCCGTCCCGAATACATCAAGCTGTCGGTGCTGCACGAGCAGTTCCCGGACGTGCCGCGCATCGCGCTCACGGCCACGGCCGACCCGCAGACGCGCGCCGAAATCGCCCTGCGCCTGCAGCTGGAAGACGCGCGCCAGTTCGTCTCGTCCTTCGACCGTCCGAACATCCGCTACCAGATCGTGGAAAAGGCCAACGGCCGCAAGCAGCTGCTCGACTTCATCAACACGGAACACGCGGGCGACTGCGGCATCGTGTACTGCCTGTCGCGCAAAAAGGTCGAAGAGACGGCGGAGTTTTTGAACCAGAGCGGCATCCGCGCCCTGCCCTATCACGCCGGCATGGAGTACGCCAAGCGCAGCGCCAACCAGGCGCGCTTCCTGCGCGAAGAAAACATCGTCATGGTCGCCACCATCGCCTTCGGCATGGGCATCGACAAGCCCGACGTGCGCTTCGTGGCGCATCTGGATCTGCCAAAAAGCATCGAGGGCTATTACCAGGAAACGGGGCGCGCGGGCCGCGACGGCATGGCCGCCAACGCCTGGATGGCGTACGGCTTGCAGGACGTGGTGCTGCAGCGGCGCATGATCGACGAATCCGAAGCGGACGACACCTTCAAGCGCGTGCTGGGCGTCAAACTCGACGCCATGCTGGGCCTGTGCGAAACGCTCAGCTGCCGCCGTATGCGCCTGCTCGAATACTTCGGCGAACCGGCTTCGCCGTGCGGCAATTGCGACACCTGCCTGGTGCCGCCCGTGTCGTTCGACGGCACCGTGCCCGTGCAAAAACTGCTGTCGGCCATCTACCGCGTCGACCAGCGCTTCGCCGGCGGCCACGTGATCGACGTGCTGCGCGGCGTGGAGTCCGAACGCATCAAGACCTGGCACCACGATTCCCTGTCCGTCTTCGGCATCGGCTCGGACCTGGGCGAAGCGGAATGGAAATCGATTTTGCGCCAGGCCATCGCGCTGGGCCTCGTCTCGGTCGACCATGAACAATACAGCTCGCTGAAACTGACGGACGCCTCGCGCCCCGTGCTCAAGGGCGGCCAGAAGGTGCAGCTGCGCCAATACCAGAAACCGGTGAAGACCAGCAAGCGCAGCACCAGCGTGGCGAAGGGCTATGTCGAGACGGATTTGTCCACCAGCGAGCAGGCGCTCTTCGACAAGCTGCGCTGGTGGCGCGTGGAAACGGCGCGCACGCACAACGTGCCCGCCTACGTGATTTTCGTCGACGCCACCCTGCGCGAAATCGCCAAGGCCAAACCCACCTCGCTCGAGCAGATGCGCGGCGTGAGCGGCGTGGGCGAGAAAAAACTGGCCTCGTACGGCGACGAAATCGTCGCCATGATCCTGGAGATGATTTGATGGAAGCACTCTCGTCCGACCTGATCTATCAGGCCGTGAAAATCCTCGGCGCCCAGCCTGACGCAGAAGACGCGGTGGAAGCGCAAGTACGTGTCCTGGTGCGGGACGAGCTCACCGTGCGCCGCCTGGCCGACGTGGTGCCTGAAGCCTTCGGCCTGGTGCTGGCGGCGCACCTTCCCGGCGCCGACAACATGACCCTGCCCGACACGTTCCGCGCGCAGGACGAGGACGGCGAATGGGTGGAGTTCCCCCTGCGCCGCGAACCGATCTTTGTCGTCGCCGCGGATATCGCCCAGCATACCTTCCACAACGGCCCGCGCGCCCTGATAAAAAATCTCGCCGACCGCAGCTCCTTGCTGTCGGCCATCAACAAGGCACTGAACGCGGGCGGCTCGCTCGATGGCACGACCCTGGGTCCGCCGTCCTTCTTCGGCCTGCCCGCCGCCCTGTACCAGCCGGCGGCCGCCCCCGATACGCCCTGACCACGCCACCTAGCCCCTGCCCTTGATAAGAGAACGCCGCCGCGATGGAAACCAAATGGCTGGAAGACTTCATCTCGCTCGCTGAAACGCATAATTTCAGCCGTTCCGCGGCCCTGCGCCACGTCACCCAGCCGGCATTCTCGCGGCGCATCCAGTCGCTGGAAAACTGGCTCGGCATCGACCTGGTCGACCGCACCTCGTATCCCACGCGCCTGACGCCGGCCGGCGCCGTGTTCTACGAGCAGGCGCTGGAAATGCTGGGGCAGATCAACGGCGTGCGCGCCCTGTTGCGCGGCAAGCGCGCGGCCACGCAAACGAGCGTCGATTTCGCCGTGCCGCACACCCTGTCGCTGACCTTCATGCCGAAGTGGCTGACGGCGCTGGAAGAAGGTTTCGCGCCCATCAACAGCCGCCTGATGGCGCTGAACGTGCACGACGCCGTGCTGCAACTGGTCGACGGCGGCTGCGACCTGCTGCTGTGCTATCACCATCCGCGCCAGCCGGTGCAGCTGGACCCGGGCCGCTACGACATGCTGGTGATGGGCCGCGAAACCCTGCGTGCGTATGCGCGCTGCGGCCAGGACAAGGTGCCGGACTTCGTCCTGCCGGGCAGCGCCAAGGAGCCGCTGCCCTTCCTTTCCTACACCAGCAACGCCTACCTGGGGCGCATGGTGGAACTGCTGCTGGCCGATGCCAAGGCGCCCCTGTTCCTGGAAACCTGCTACGAAACGGACATGGCCGAAGGCTTGAAAATGATGGCGCTGGAAGGACGCGGCATCGCCTTCCTGCCCGAATCGGCCGTCATGCGCGACGTCAAATACAAGCACCTGGCGCGCGCCGACGGCGGCGCGCCAGGCTGGGAAATCGAGCTGGAAATCCGCTTGTACCGCGAACGCCCCTCCAGCCTGCGCCCCGGCAAGCAGATCGTCGAAAGCCTGTGGCAATACCTGGTGCAGTCGCAGGAAAGCGCCGCGCGCGGCGGAAAAAAACGCCGGCGCGCAGCCTTCACCGCAATTCCATCCTGACCCCCAATCTATGCAATAAATGCATAACCGGATGCGCACAAAGCATTGGCCGGGGCATGAGGCTATCGCCTACGATGCGGTTCCGCTGCGCGCAGCTGCATCTCGGCTGTGCCTCTAACGTATTCGTATTGTCCAGGAGCTTATCAAGCATGACCAGCAAGCACGCACTTCCTTCCTACCTCAATCCTGAAGACCTGGGCCCATGGGGCGTCTACCTCGAGCAGATCGACCGCGTTACGCCTTACCTGGGCAACCTGTCGCGCTGGGTGGAAACGCTGAAGCGTCCAAAGCGCATCCTGACGGTCGACGTGCCTATCGAGCGCGATGACGGTACCATTGCCCACTACGAAGGCTACCGCGTGCAGCACAACCTGTCGCGCGGCCCAGGCAAGGGCGGCGTGCGCTTCCACCAGGACGTGACCCTGTCGGAAGTAATGGCCCTGTCGGCCTGGATGACGGTCAAGAATGCAGCGGTCAACGTGCCATACGGCGGCGCCAAGGGCGGTATCCGCGTTGATCCGAAGACCCTGTCGCGCAACGAACTGCAACGCCTGACCCGCCGCTACACGAGCGAAATCAGCATGATCATCGGACCGAACAAGGATATCCCGGCGCCGGACGTCAACACGAATGAACAAGTCATGGCGTGGATGATGGACAGCTACGCCATGATCGGCGGCAATATGTCGACCGGCGTGGTGACGGGCAAACCGATCTCGCTGGGCGGCAGCCTGGGCCGCCGCGATGCGACGGGCCGCGGCGTTTTCGTCGTCGGTTGCGATGCGGCCGCCAAGGTCGGCATGTCGCTCGAAGGCGCGAAAGTCATCGTGCAGGGTTTCGGCAACGTGGGCGGCGTCGCCGCACGCATGTTCGCTGAAGCCGGCTCGAAAGTGGTCGCGGTACAAGACCACAAGACCACCGTCGTGCATGCCGGCGGCCTGAACATTCCGCAACTGCTGGCACACGTGGCCGAAGTGGGCAGCGTCGAAGGCTTCCCGGGCGCCGAGGCATTCGTGCCGCGCGAAGATTTCTGGGGCATCGATTGCGACATCCTGATCCCGGCCGCGCTGGAACAGCAGATCACGGCTGAACGCGCACAAGTCATCCGCGCCAAGATCATCCTGGAAGGCGCCAACGGCCCGACCCTGCCGGCAGCGGACGACATCCTGACCGACCGCGGCGTGCTGATCGTACCGGACGTGCTGGCCAACGCCGGCGGCGTGACCGTCAGCTACTTCGAGTGGGCGCAGAACTTCTCGAGCTTCTTCTGGACGGAAGAAGAAATCAACAGCCGCCTGACCCGCATCATGCGCGAAGCGTTCGACGCCGTATGGCAAGTGTCGCAAGAGAAGAAAGTGTCGATGCGTACCGCCACCTTCATCCTGGCGTGCACGCGCGTGCTGCAGGCGCGCGAAGTACGCGGCCTGTATCCATAATGGCTGCCTGAGAAAATGCCTGGGGCGTTGTTGCCTGCCCCTCGCCGTACTGGCGTACTGTCTTCGGGGCGGCGCCTAGCCCCCGACATTTTTCAGGCGCCATTACTACCTTTGACGCCATTGGTTTAATGGCGCTCAAAAAAATCCCGCCACACTTGCGTGTGAGCGGGATTTTTTGTATGGGCAGCGCATGGCAACGCTGACCGGACAAGGCGCTGAAAAATCGGCGGGCGAATCACTCCATCCAGCCGCATTCAGGCATACTATTGGCACCAATATAAACAGGAATATTCATGAGCCGAATTTTAATCTCCGGAAGAACTGGCCAGGTTGGCTATGAGCTCGAACGCAGCCTGCAAGGCTTGGGAGAAATCATCGCGCTTGATCGCAGTCAAATGGATTTGAGTAATCTGCAACAGGTGCGGGACGTCATTCGCAGTGTGAAGCCTACGTTGATCGTCAACCCTGCCGCCTATACCGCAGTCGACCAGGCGGAACGCGAACCGGAACTTGCACTGCGCATCAATGGCGAAGCCCCTGGCGTCATGGCAGAGGAAGCCAAAAAGCTTGGCGCCACACTGATACATTACAGTACCGACTACGTGTTCGACGGGAGCAAGGACAGTGCCTATCTGGAAACTGATCCTACCTGTCCAGTGAATGTTTACGGCAGCAGCAAGCTGGCGGGCGAACAAGCCATTCAGGCCACGGGCGTCGCCCACCTTATCCTACGCACCAGCTGGGTATATAGCACGCATGGCAAAAACTTCCTGCTCACCATGCGCCGTCTGGCCCAGGAGCGCGACGCGCTCAATATCGTGTCAGATCAATTCGGCGCGCCGACATGGAGCCGTACCATTGCCGACACCACCGCGCACATCGTCGCACAAAGCCTGGCCACCGCCGACCAGCAAGCGTGGTGGGACGAGCATTCCGGGCTCTACCATTTGACGGCACAAGGAAAAACCACGTGGTTTGGCTTCGCAGAAGCGATCATGGCCCATGCATCGGTCACAAAAAAGCCGCAGCTGACACCCATATTGGCATCCGAGTATCCGGTCCCGGCACAGCGACCTGCCAATTCGGTATTGTCGTCGCAGAAACTGATGGAGACTTTCTGCGGCTTACCCAACTGGCATGACGCATTACTGCTGTGCCAAAACTGAATACATCGGCCATCTCTCAGGCAAGATAGCCTTGCGGATTCTGGTGCTGCCAGCACCAGTGGTCGCGGCACATGTCGTCGATGTTTTTCTGCGCTTGCCAGCCCAGCAATTGCTTCGCCTTGTCGGCCGAGGCATAGCAGCTGGCGATGTCGCCCGGGCGGCGCGGCACGATGTCGTATGGCACCTTGCGGCCGCTGGCCGCCTCGAAGGCGCGCACGGTGTCGAGCACGCTATAGCCGTGTCCTGTGCCCAGGTTGACGGTAAAGCCGCCCTCGGTGGAGAACAGGCGGTTCAACGCCGCCACATGGCCCAGCGCCAGGTCGACCACGTGGATGTAGTCGCGCACGCCCGTGCCGTCCGGCGTATCGTAGTCGTTGCCAAACACGGCCAGGCGCTCGCGGCGGCCCACTGCCACCTGGGCGATGAATGGCATCAGATTGTTCGGGATGCCGGCCGGATCTTCACCGATCAAGCCGCTGGCATGCGCGCCGACGGGATTAAAGTAGCGTAGCACGCCAACTTGCCACTGCGCATCGGCATGCACGAGATCGGCCAGTATCTGCTCGACCATCAGCTTGGAGCGGCCATACGGGTTGGTCACGGACAGGCGCGACGATTCCAGGATCGGCAAGGCTTCCGGATCGCCATACACGGTGGCCGACGAACTGAACACAAAACGCTTCACATTCGCCGCCGCCAGCACTTCCAGCAGCGCCACGGTGCCCGACACATTGTTGTCCATATACATCAACGGCTGGGCCACGGACTCGCCCACGGCTTTCAAGCCGGCGAAGTGGATCACCGCATCGATGGCGTGCTCACGCAAGACGGCGGCCATGGCCGCGCGGTCGCGCACGTCCGCTTCATAGAAGGGCACGCTTTTGCCGGAGATGCGCTCCACGCGCACCATCGCTTCGCGCGCGCTATTGCACAGATTATCCACCGCGACGACGTCAAAGCCGGCAGCCAGCAATTCGACACAGGTATGCGAACCGATGAAACCGGATGCGCCGGTCACGAGTATTTTCTTGGACATAATATCAATCAATGCAAAAAAGATAAGACTACCGTAATTCACCCACTTTGCCTAGCCAGCACACGATAAAGCGCGCATGAAAAAAGCCTGCGGCGTCGCCGCGGCAGGCTTGATCTCGTGCACACGGCACAGGTGGGCAAACCGCCAAAGTTACTTCTTGATGAACACCAGGTCCCACACGCCATGGCCCAGCTTCAAGCCACGGTTTTCAAACTTGGTCAGCGGACGATACGCCGGCTGCGGCGCATAAGCGTCGGCGCTATTGCGCAACTGCGGCTCGGCGCCCAGCACTTCCAGCATTTGCACCGCGTAATCTTCCCAATCGGTGGCGCAATGCAGATAGCCGCCCGGCGCCAGGCGGTCGGTCAATTGCTGAACAAAAGGCGACTGGATCAACCGGCGCTTGTTGTGACGCGCCTTGTGCCATGGATCAGGGAAGAACACGTGGATGCCGGCCAGGGAATTGGCTGGAATCATGTGCGTCAGCACTTCCACGGCATCATGCTGCAGCAGGCGCAGATTCGTCAGCGACTCTTCGCCGATCAGCTTCAACAGGCTGCCCACACCAGGCGTGTGCACTTCGACACCGATGAAATCCTTCTCCGGCATGGCTTTCGCGATATGCGCCGTCGTCGCGCCCATGCCGAAACCGATTTCCAGGATGACCGACGCCTTGCGCCCGAACACCTGCTCGAAGTCCATGGATTCCTTAGCGAAAGGCAACAGGAACTGCGGTCCCAAGGTCTCGAGCGCGCGCGCCTGCGCGACAGACAGCCGTCCCGCGCGGGTCACGAAGCTGCGGATGCGGTGTTCGGTCGGATCGTACATCATCGGCCGCGCCGGGCCGTTTGCTGGGGTATCAGAGGACATGGGAATGAAGAAAATAGTGGCGGCGCCGCACAAAGCCAGGCGCCAGCGGAAAATGGAGCGGGTGAAGGGAATCGAACCCTCGTCGTAAGCTTGGGAAGCTTCTGCTCTACCATTGAGCTACACCCGCGAAGCCTGCATTTTACGCGGGATGGCAAGGACTTGGCAAACTTGTGGGTTGCTTTCGAATTCATCAGGAATTCTTGCGATCTTTAACAAAAAACACATAGGATCGCATCAGCACGCCAGTGTTTTGTTGATAGAGAACAACGTCGCGGGCAGCCAGGGACGGTGATTGGTCCGGTATACGGCTAAAATAGAATAAATTATTGTTGCCATGAACTGTGTGGCACAGACTAGCAGAAGAAATGTTGCTACAATCGCGTGACAGTTTAGCATTCCCGCTGTTCAACCTAAAAGGATATCCCATGAAGAAAATTCTGATCGCTTCGGCAATCCTGTGCTTCGCTTCCGCGCAAGCCATGGCTCAATCGGCACCAGCTCCTGCTCCAGCAGCCGCTGCTCCAGCAGCTGGCGCCGCTGCCGGCACCACCGTTGCCGGCCTGAGCGTCAGCACCATGATCGCAATCGGCGCAGCAGTTGCCGTTGTGGCCGGTGCTGCCAGCTCGGATTCGACCACCGCGCACACCACCCCAACCCACCATTAATACCTGGCTGCCCAGGCAGCGACAGGTAGGCCCAGCCTGCAGCTTGATGTCGAGCCGAAAGGTGACGGCCTGGTGCCGCAATAGTTGACATAGTCAAATATATTGACTGTTGCAAAAAAAAGCCCTTTTCATTTGAAAATGGGCTTTTTTACTTTTTATCAAACATCAAAAAGATTGGCAGCAATCTTTCTGCTATGGACGAATGATGTCATATCGTATGGTCACGCCTGCGATCCTCATCTATTCATTAAGAGATCCGCTTTCATGCCATTGAAATATCCCGCAACCTCCCTTCAGTTACCATGAAGAATCAGCCCTTCTTCAAGCGCATGGGATTTGCCCTGCAGGGGATGAGCGCTGCATTCCGCATGGAGTCGAGCTTTCGCCTGCAATGCCTGGCTGCCCTGATGGTGCTTATCGTACTCTCCTGGTGCAAACCTGCCTTGATATGGTGGGCCTTGCTGTTGCTCAATTGCGGCATGGTTCTGGCTGCGGAATTGTTTAATACCGCGCTGGAACATCTGATCGATCACCTCCACCCATCCCTGCATCCCTGCATCAAGATTGCCAAGGACTGCGCAGCAGGAGCAGTGTTGCTTCTCAGCATGACGGCTGTGGGCGTGTTTGTTGCTTTTTTGCTTGAAACGTTGTGTGCCAAGTAGAAATATCTGGGCAGCAATCTACAATACAAGGCGCGCTGGAGTGCGCACCTGTCAGAGTCTATAGAGACTATACAAAATACAAAGATTTCTATAATTCATTAAAATATTGCCCCGACTGGCAATATTGACTTTTTTCTAGCACGTACGCCGCCGTATAAGAGTGCGACAAGCCGGGTAAGTTTTAATACATGACGGATTACTCTGCTCTATCCAATATTAAATTTAAATTGAAGCACAAATGACTATTTCCCTCTTACCCGTAATTCTTTGTGGTGGTTCGGGCACACGTTTATGGCCGCTGTCACGCGAGGCCTTTCCCAAGCAGTTTCTGCGCTTGTCGACGCAGGGCAGCATGCTGCAACAGACGCTGCAGCGCCTGGCCGGCATCGACACTGTGTCGCCAGCACTGCTGGTATGCAACGACTCCTCGCGTTTCATTGTCGCGGAGCAAGTGCGTGAGATCGGCCTGGAAAATAGCCGCATGTTACTTGAGCCCATGCGCCGCAATACAGCACCGGCGATCGCTTCAGCCGCCTTGCATGCGATGGAGAATGGCGAAGATCCACTCCTGCTGGTGCTGCCATCGGACCACGTCATTTTGGATACCCCGGCTTTCCATCGCGCCATCGCGCTGGCGCGTACTGCCGCAGAGGCGGGTCAGTTACTCACTTTCGGCATCACGCCAACGGGAGCGGAAACAGGGTACGGCTATATTCGCGCCGAAGGCGCCGCTGCGGGCCAGGTCCAGCGCGTACTTGAATTCGTGGAAAAACCAGCCTTGGCGCTGGCAGAACAATATATTGCCAGCGGCGATTACTTCTGGAACAGCGGCATGTTCCTGTTCCGCGCCAGCCGCTACCTGGAAGAGCTGGCACAGTTCCAGCCCGCCGTCCTGGCCGCGTGCCGCGCTGCCATCGCCGCCGCGAAAAGCGACCTCGACTTCATTCGCCTTGACAAGGATGCCTACGCCGCCAGCCCCGATATCGCCGTTGACTACGCCGTCATGGAACGCACCAGCCATGCGGCTACCATCGCCCTTGATGCCGGCTGGAATGATATCGGCTCCTGGAAAGCCGTATTCGACGTGGCGGAAAAGGATGCCAGCCAGAATAGCACCCAAGGCGACGTGCTGATCCAGGATTGCAACGATTGCCTGGTGCACAGCAGTAGCCGCCTGGTCACTGCAATCGGCATGCGCAATACCGTTATCGTGGAAACCGCCGACGCCGTGCTGGTCATGGATGCGGATCAGGCACAACAGACCAAAACCATGGTCGCACAACTGGTCGCCAGGGAGCGTCCCGAGGCCACCATGCACCGTGAAGTCTTCCGTCCATGGGGCTCCTATGATTCCATCGGCAATGGCGAACGTTTTCAGGTCAAGCGGATCACGGTCAAGCCTGGCGCCAAGCTGTCATTGCAAATGCATCACCACCGAGCCGAGCACTGGATCGTGGTCTCCGGCACGGCCCAGATCACCAATGGCGACAAGGAATATTTGCTGACCGAAAACCAGTCTACCTATATTCCCCTCGGCATCGTCCACTCCCTGGCCAACCCGGGCAAGCTACCGCTGGAACTGATTGAAATTCAATCGGGTAGCTACCTTGGGGAAGACGATATCGTCCGATTTGAAGACCGCTACGGCCGCGCTTGACCGAGCAGGACACAATCACCCTGCATGCAGCACCGCAAGAATTCACACTGAAGTTTATAAGGTTAAGCAAGTCATCATGAAACCAATCGAAGGCATCTTTGTACAAGAAGTGAAATGGTATTGCAGCAGCAGGGCAGAAAAATATTTTCTCACCTTTGCCGATGCACTGGCCATGTTCATGGCATTCTGGCTCGCTGGCAAATGGACGCTCGATGCCACCGGCTTGAACAGCTTCGGGCTGGATAGCTCGCGCCTGCTCAGTTACAGCCTGCTCTCCGTGGTCACTGTGGCGATCTTCAAGCTGAAGGGCCATCATGCCAAACGCCGTCCATACTCGAATGAAATCAAGGAAATCCTGAAAATCGCCATGGTCATGGGCCTGATTGACGCGGCCCTGGTCTTCCTCGACAAACGCGACTCCTCGCGCGAAGCGCTGCTGGCTACCTGGTTGCTGGTGCCGTGCTGTGCCTTGCTGCTGCGCGGCCTGGTCAAATACCTGTTGATGAAGGCGGGCGGCTGGATACGCCCCATGGTCATCATCGGATGGGGTGATAATGCCTTGCAAACTGCGCGTGCCTTCGATGAGGAAGCGTTGATGGGCTATCGTCTGATTGCATTCCTGATACCGGAAGGCCAAGACCGCCTGGAACATCACTATGTGAATCGCAGCAAGCAGGTTGTGCCCTGCATTTCGTTGGGTCAGAGTCCGGAACAAACACTCAAGCTGCTGGGCGATCCGCATACGGTTGTCGCGCTGGAACAGGGCGGCATTGACGCTTATCAGGGCATGATCCAGCAGGTCAGCCGTTGCGTTGCCAATATGCAAGTGGTGCCAGCCGTACGCGGCCTGCCCCTGTACGGCATGGAAGTCAACCATTTCTTTACACATGAAGTCTTGCTGCTGACCATGCGCAACAATCTGGCGCGGCCAGGTTTGCAACTGATTAAACGCTGCTTTGATCTGACGGCCTCGATCTGCGTGATGATCGTCGGCGCCCCCATCTTGCTGTGGATCGCGGCCAAGGTCATGGCATCGGGTCGTCCCATCTTCTACGGCCACAAACGCGTGGGCCAGAATGGCAAGCATTTTCTCTGCTACAAGTTCCGCACCATGGCCGTGAATGCCGACGTCTTGCTCAAGGAGCTACTGGAGCGCGATCCTGAAGCCCGTGCCGAGTGGGACCGTGACTTCAAGCTGAAAAACGACCCTCGCATCACCTCGATCGGCCACTTCCTGCGCCGGACCAGCCTTGATGAATTGCCGCAACTATGGAACGTACTGAAAGGCGAGATGAGCCTGGTCGGTCCGCGGCCGGTTGTCGATGCCGAACTGGAACGCTATGGCAACCAGATCGACTATTACCTTGAAGCCAAGCCCGGGGTCACGGGTCTATGGCAAGTCAGCGGCAGGAACGACGTCAGCTACGATACGCGTGTCTATCTCGATGCCTGGTATGTCAAGAACTGGTCTCTATTCAATGACATTGTCATCCTGCTGAAAACGGTTAAAGTCATTTTCAAGAAAGATGGCGCGTATTAACAACGCAGTCTACAAATTTAGTAATTTACAAGCAAGAAAAGGATAACAGCATGATTTTAGTGACTGGCGGCGCCGGCTTCATCGGTTCCAATTTTGTACGCGACTGGCTGGCGCTCAACGATGAGCCCGTGATCAATTTTGACAAACTGACCTATGCTGGCAATCTCAGCAATCTGGCAAGCCTGGAGCAAGACCCCCGGCATATCTTTGTACGCGGCGATATTTGCGACACCGCCCACATCTCCCGCCTGTTGGCAGAACACCAGCCACGCGCCATCGTGCATTTTGCCGCAGAGAGCCATGTCGATCGTTCGATCCATAGCCCCGGCGAATTCATTTCGACCAACGTCAATGGCACCTTCAGTCTGCTCGAAGCCGCACGCGCTTACTGGTCCGGCCTGACGGGCGAAGCCAAGGATGGCTTCCGCTTCCTGCACGTCTCGACCGATGAAGTGTATGGCACCCTGGGACCGCATGACCCGCCATTCACGGAAACAACGCCATATGCACCCAACAGCCCGTACTCCGCATCGAAAGCGGCGTCCGACCATCTGGTGCGCGCGTATTTCCATACGTATGGCATGCCGGTGCTCACCACCAACTGTTCGAACAATTACGGTTCCTTCCATTTCCCGGAAAAACTGATTCCGCTCATCATCAGCAATGCCCGCGCCGGCAAAGCCTTGCCTATCTATGGCGATGGCATGCAGGTGCGCGACTGGCTGTACGTGGGCGACCATTGCTCGGCGATCCGCCGCGTCCTGGAAGCGGGACGCCTGGGCGAGGTCTACAACGTGGGCGGCTGGAATGAAATGGCCAATCTGGACGTCGTGCATACCTTGTGCGACATCCTCGATACGCTCGATCCCAAGGCATCGGGCAGCTATCGCGAACAAATCACCTATGTGCAGGATCGCCCGGGCCACGACCGCCGCTATGCCATCGATGCGCGCAAGATCGAACGAGAACTGGGCTGGAAGCCGGCCGAAACCTTCGCTACCGGCATTCGCAAGACCGTGCAGTGGTATCTGGACAACCAGACCTGGGTACGCGACGTCCAATCGGGCGACTACCTGAAGTGGGTGGAGAAAAACTACGGGGCACGCGATACGGCACTGGAGCAGAAATAATGGGGGCCGCCATCGAACGCAAGGGCATCATCCTGGCTGGCGGTTCCGGCACGCGCCTGTACCCCGTCACCATGGCCGTGTCGAAGCAGCTGCTGCCCGTGTATGACAAACCGATGATCTACTATCCGCTGACCACCCTGATGCTGGCCGGCATACGCGACATCCTGATCATTTCTACACCACAAGATACACCGCGCTTCCAGGAATTGCTGGGCGACGGCAGCCAGTGGGGTATCCGCCTAAGCTACGCTGTGCAGCCCAGCCCGGATGGACTCGCACAGGCCTTCATCATCGGCAAGGAATTTGTCGGCGATGCACCATCGGCCCTGATTTTGGGCGACAACATCTATTACGGTCACGACTTTGAATCGCAGCTACGTGAAGCCTCGGCACGCACCAGCGGCTCGACCGTGTTTGCCTATCATGTTCACGATCCGGAACGCTATGGCGTGGTCGACTTCGATGAGCAACGGCGCGCTATCAGCATTGAAGAGAAGCCACTCAAGCCAAAATCGAACTACGCCGTCACCGGCCTGTATTTCTACGACAGCCAGGTGTGCGATATCGCTGCCGGCATCGTTCCGTCACCACGTGGCGAGCTGGAAATCACCGACGTCAACCGCACCTATCTGGAACGCGGGCAGTTGACAGTCGAGCTGATGGGCCGTGGCATGGCTTGGCTCGATACCGGCACGCATGAGTCCTTGCTGGAGGCGGGCCAGTTCATCGCCACCATCGAGAACCGTCAAGGTCTGAAAGTCGCCTGCCCTGAAGAAATCGCCTACCGTCGCGGCTATATCGACGCTGCCAAACTAGAGGCATTGGCGCAACCCTTGAAAAAGAACGCTTACGGCCAGTATCTGCTGCGCCTGCTCGAAGAAAAAATATACTAACGCCTGAACGGCTCATTTCACACCATGCAAATTCAAACCACCGCCATACCTGATGTCCTGATCATCGAACCGACCGTGTTCGGCGATGACCGCGGCTTCTTCTACGAAAGCTTCAACCAGAAGCGTTTTACCGAACTGACCGGCGTCACGCGCGACTTCGTACAGGACAATCATTCCAAATCAGCCAAAGACGTCTTGCGCGGCCTGCACTATCAAATCCAGCAACCGCAGGGCAAGCTGGTACGTGTGACCGCAGGGGAGGTGTTCGATGTGGCCGTCGACCTGCGCAAAAGCTCCGCAACCTTCGGACACTGGGTCGGCGTGACTTTATCAGCAGCCAACAAACGCCAGTTGTGGATACCGGAAGGCTTTGCGCACGGCTTTGTTGTGACCAGTGACAACGCCGAATTTCTGTACAAGACGACCGACTATTGGGCGCCAGAGTTCGAGCGCAGCATCCTGTGGAACGACCCAGCCATCGGAATCGATTGGCCACTCGATGGCGAGCCGCTATTGTCAGGCAAGGACAAAGCCGGCACCCTATTGGCCAATGCGGACGTCTTCGCCTAAGCGGTACGCAATATAGCCGCGCTATCATTACGAGAAAAAATATGAGGCGGATCCTTGGTTATAGAAAAGACCATTCAGGTTGGCTACGAGCTGGAACCTAGCTTGCAAGGATTGTGAGAAATCATTGCGCTCGACCGCAGACAGATGATTCTCACCAATCTCGATCAGTTGAGCGACGTCATTCATAGGGCGATGAGCCGAACCGACCTTACCGAAAAGCAGTGGCGCCAGCTTACGCCCCATCTGCCGTCCAATCCCCGTCATGGTCACGTGTATACCGAGCATCGACAGGTAAACAATGGCATCCTATGGCGCTTGCGAACAGGCGCCCCTTGGCAGACCTGCTATGACCGATGCGTGCGTTGGTCCAGGAGCGGCACTTGGCAGCGACTTCTCAAGGTCATGCAGGCTGCAGCCGGCGATGCCGGCCTTGTAGACTGGGATGGCGCTGCACTTGACGCCACGCACGTCAAGGCCCAGCGCAGTGCTATCGGAGCGCGAAAGACGCTTCCCCCAGCCGAAAAAAGGGGGCCGTAACTGACGAGTGGCTGGGGCATACGCGCGGGGGCATCACCAGCAAAATCCATGTATGCGTAGATGGGCACGGCTTGCCGTTGTCCGTTCTTGTTACTGCCGGTCAGTGCAGCGATGCGGCCCACGTCAGGCAGGTGCTCGATGCTATTGATGTGCTTCGTCCGGGTCGTGGTCGCCCCCGAAAAAGACCATCGAGCGTGCGCGTTGACCGCCCTTATGCTGCTCGGCATTATCGGCAACAGATCCAGGCCAGAGGCATGGTATTTTCCTCGCAACAAACAAACCAGGAATTTTTAAATCCAGGCAGCCAGTGCCGCCACAGCCAGAATACCCCTATCGACGAATCGACGGCGGCCATGTAGTAACACAGCAATACACAGTGACAAACGCCGGGTCATGGGTGCTTTCTCGATCTGGTCAGAAAACTGTTTAGCCAAAACAAGACAGGCCTTGTCACTACCTCCTGCCAGAATATAAATTCGCGATGCTGCCTGGATCTGCCTCGCATACCAGCCATTGCGTATCATGGCCAGGCGATGCCATATCGCCGACAGACCGTCTCTCGCACCCAATTCATTGTGCCCGTGTTGCCGGTACATCATGCTTGGCCTCGCATCAAAACACCATTTTTTATTCCAAGCGCGGGCAAGTACATATACCAGCCAATCATGATGATGCAGTTCTTCTACTACGACAGCATGTAAGCGGCAGAAAGCCTGTACCTCCCTGAAGAAATCCGCACGCATGACGAAAGTACAGCCCTGCCCTGCGCCTTCGAACAGATGATCTGCCGCGCGCAAGTTGGGATTTTGCCGCAATATTTTCTTTCTATCTGCACTCCAAGTCGCCAGAACAGCAGCCGAATATGCATCGGATGCACTGGCATTCAATGATGCCAATGCACATGACAGCTTATCGACGTTCCAATAGTCATCTTGGTCGGAAAGCGCAACATAATCGACATCATTAAATTCGACCTCCCTGTACAAAGTCCTGAAATTGGCACCAGATGATCCAGTGCCAATCTCTCTGCGGATAAGCGTAACTCGGTTATCGTTGGAAAAACTTTCGGTCAGTACGTTGACGGTAGCGTCGCTTGACTTATCGTCCCCAATCAAAATCTTAACATCGACACTATCCTGCTGCAAAATAGAGCTAACTTGCTTACCGATCCATGTGGCGCCATTATAAGCAGCTAATAGCACGCCAACTTTTTCGACAATTTTTTCGTTACTTTTCATACATCCTAACAAGTTCTTGCTCGAAACTCGCAATATCCGCAATAATCAATTTTTCATTGCCGCCCGGTATACCTTCTGCACCGACGGGACTAGCTAATACCGTCAATCCAGACTGTAATAATTCCAATGTTTTTAGTTTTACGCCCGCGCCCATAGACAAGGGAACGACACCTATCGATGATTTCTCAAAATAGATGCTCGGATCTTCCAAAAATCCAGTGACACAAATATGTGCGCAAGCGAGCTCCTGAATTTTTTTCCCAGGATTGGATCCGACAACATACAACTTATACATATATCCCGCGCTTCTTAATTTCTTCAGAATATTCTCGACAAAGAAAAGCACTGCGGATTCATTTTCCACGCGCCCCATGGCCCCCCAGAATAGCAGAGTATTCTTCTCTACCTTATCCGGAATGCGGTGAATGTTATACACAAAAGATGACAATGATGGAGGCACAACAGTCACCTTTGCATCGATATCCAGAAGATATTGAACAAATACCTTATCTTTCTCTGACAAAACGAAAATTTCATCCGCCGCCGCCAGCATTCTTTTTTCTGTTCTATACGCCCAGCGCAATAACAAAGATTCCAGGTTATTTTTCCTCAAAATAACCTGAAGTTGCAAATCATGGATAGAAACATGGATCTTTGCCTGGCAACCTGAGTCAATAAGATCACGTGCATATTTAAAAGTTTGAGAGAACTCAAATCGCACAACAGAAAATTGATTCCTGGAACAATAAGAAACTAGCTCCCTGGATATCTTCGACGTATAACGGGTTACAAATCGAAAATAGTCATCAAAGCCACTTGCCAGCCAACTTAGAATTACTGAAGTATTTTCAATAACAGCAACATGAATATTTTCATTACCACAAAGCTCAGACAATTCGGGAGGGACGTCGCGCTCATGAGATCGAACGATAAGAAACAAATGGACCTCATTCGTTAATCTGATATTTTTAATAATATCAAATGACAACCTATGACCAGCCTGGCTGGCATTTGCCGCAGGCATAAATGGAAGAATTACTAACTGCTTCATATCTTGCGCGTCTCGTCGTAACTCATTACATCATTAATGTTCTTGTTTAATGCCAATCCAATCAAAACACAAAATAACAAGTTCTCAAACCAAACATAAAATAAACTTGCAGTCAATATCAAGATGAAGAACCCAAAATTGCGGGCTCTAAAAGCAAAAAAAGTTATCGCAACAGAAAGTGCAATTCCAAATGCACCGTAAGCGTACGTCAATGATAAGTAAGCATTATCCGGAAAAAAAATATCGATATCCTGATTGGCCGCAATATTCAATCCAACAGGATAGCTGCCAAAAAATGACAGTTTTCTTATGGTTTCCAAAATAATAAGAACCCGCGTTCCTAGGGTCAGCGTGACGGCTTCACTGCTACGCAAAAATCCGGCGATCAAGCTAACAGCCTGAATAATCCCATCGATACCAATAGCAAGCAAAATCGCCGCAATTGCACCTATTCCAATGATATATATTTTCCTGTTCAGGCGACCAAACATCAGCGCAGCATTAATAAAGAAAATCCCGCTCAAAGTGAGGATACCCATAGCAAAAGCCTGATATGCATTTTTTTTATTTTTCGCCGGTGAAAGCAAAAATATCAAACAAGCCATGAATGCAGTGGCAGACGGGGTCAAAAACAGTCCGGGATTACGTTCATATGGCCCGACACCTTCAAAATACATACCAGCCCCCAACAATCCCAAGACCAGAGATATACTGATGGCCGCAGGTAGCGTTATATCAAATATTCCCTGCGCCATGACATACAATCTTCTGCTACTCACAGCATTCGCTGTCGCACACCAGCATAATGCAAGTATCCAGAGCGTACCTCGGAAAGAAACAGATACGGGAAATTCATTCAAGGTCCCGTAGATAACGTATGCCATAAAAAAAACGACAGCGAAAAGGCGCCACAACAGATTGCGCCGATCCAACTCTCGTGAAAAATATAAAGCAACGCCCAATGTAAATACATCTCTTATCGCCTTGATCCAAACCGGCGTGATTGAGGAATCATTCCCAGTGCGATTGCCTAAAAATGTATTTACCAAGTCAGGCAAGGCCGATATTATCCATATAATGGCCACCAGCCATCCGATTCGCTGATATATTTTCTCTTCAGGCTCGAAGTTATTGAAAAACATTATTGCCTTTAGCTTAAATGAAAATATGTCAGCTTCAAACCTCTGATCTTTGAATAAGTGTTTCGCAACAACTTGCACATAAAACGTGGGGCAAAATTTGATACCAGAATGATCCGCCACTTCTCCGAACGAGATATTTCACTCGTCAGCAAGGCAGAAATATCTGTTTTTTGTAGCAATCCGTCTGCTTTTTTTCCAATTAAAAACTTATAGCCAAGATATCCATGCGCCTGGATATGGCTTGCTCGTGCTCGCGCATAGGACTCTGTGCCAAAATCTGGTTCCAGCATCGAAAGCAAGCGCCGCCATCCTTGAAAAACACCATACGAGTCTTCTGACCATGTGAATGTCGATGCATCACCTACTCTATTTCCAACCTGCGGTTGAGCAATCACCGCTACTTGCATACCTATACTCGACAAACAAATTCCAGCAACGTGCGCATAATAAGTACCGATAAACTCACGATAACGCGTAGCCAGGAATGATTCTTTTCTTATTATACAACCACCTATAAAACCAGCCGACCATAAATTTTTCTCGAAGAAAATCTTAAAAGGTTGCAATCCCTCCTTGATTTCAATAGAACGCTCCCTGAACTGTTTCTTCTGATCTGCAGTGATATAAGAGTAATTCGTATAAACAAATGGAACTGGTGCGCAGTCCTTAATCATCGCCAATGCGGTCGGAATGCCGCTCTTACGCATCAGATCATCCTCTCCCATCAACCACACATAGTCAGCATCTGCATTTTCAATACATGCGCAAATATTTGCATCAATACCCAAGTTTTTTTTGTTATAAATAACCCGTATATTTTTTCCTGCGCTTCTATATTTATCGTAAACCCATGCATTCTCCTCGCCCAGCGAGTCATCCATTACTAAAACTTGTACATCAGCATTTCCAGATGATGAAAATATTGACTCAATACACTTATCCAAGAGTTCTGGTCGTTTGTAGGTTGGAATTGCGACACATAAAATTTTATTTTCATTCATCTATAGACCATTTCTTTTCGATCTGATTATATCGTTTCACGACCCGACCATCGTATATCGAATTATCAGGAATATTCTCACGAACCACACAATTGGCAGCCACGACCACGCCATTACCGATGGTTACTCCCGATAGAATTTTCACGCCATCACAAAGCCAGACATTATTACCGATTACAACAGGGCCACGAACAGATAAAGGTCTGCTATTTGGAGGAACGTCAGGATGGCTTCCAGTACTTCCATAAGAGCCATGCCCATGATCCGTAATCAATACATGACTACCAATCAATACGTTTTCACCAATTAACACTGAATATGCCGAACCTATATGCAAATATTCAGATGCGGTAAAATTATCTCCTATTTTTATTTTTGGAGAATTCTCTGCTCCATCTAAAACGTTTCCAACGGACTCTATCCACGCACCTTTTCCGCACTGAAAATTTCTGCCAAAAAAGATGTCCTTTCTATTGATAATTTTTGGTGCACCTTGGAAGTATATATCTGGAACTTGCAATAATTTTCTTATCCAATACACTCTGATATAATTTCGGAGCAAGGAAAAAAAAATGTATACTCCCCAAATCCCGTTGTTATCTATTGCTTTAAAAATTCTCTTCATTTATAACTTTCCCACGCAAGTCTGGCTTCGCATACAAAATTAATGTTCCGACAGAGTAAATCACCAGCAAAAATCCACAACGCATAATCATTGTTAATGACATACCTGCCGAAAGCCGCTCTCACACGGAATGGAAATTTCAGCACGAATAATGCGTATTTCTCCAGCAGAGTCCAGTAGAAACTACAGCACTCCACCTATGATCTTTGCATGAATTTTTGTAAAAATACGAAGTGACTTATGCAATGGAAAAAGTGCCCAGCCAGGAAACCTGATATAAGCCCGGAAAATAACTCTATATAATGGAGCGTTAAAATATTTCTCCATGCTCTGCTCTGGATTTTCCGAGAGAAAATAAAATCCCTTGGTTCCGGTTTTTAACTTGTATGTGATTGGTAAAATTAAAGCCAAGAACATTCGAATTTTCATCAATGCAACTAGTTTTTTATTTTTTGAGAATGAAGAAGAGAGTAAAACGTCAAATACTGACTGTGACCAAACCTTATAGAAAAGGTAATTTCCCGTATTGTCAGCATTTGCAAAAATCTCCTTACCATTGCTAATAAAGCATTTTTCAGAGCGCCACAATGCCTCGAGAAATATTTTATAATACGCCATGAAACCGCCCAGATAAACCCGTGCATCTTCAATTTGCTCTTTGATCAAATCGGCACGAATAACCTGAGAAGTCATAAACGTCGTGAAAATATTGACTCGCGTCAAAAGCTCGACATTAGAAAGTTTCAGTGCACCACGCTGCACATGATCTATTTGCTCGCCCTCTGTTTTCAGATAAAGGAAATCAAATTTCAGCTCTTCTATGCAATTAATAATATAAGCGATGGTATCACCGCGGATCTCATCATCATCACCGGGGAGCCAGATATATTCGCCCTCAGCTTTGCTAAATAAGTGCAAAAAATTGGCGTCAGGACCAATATTTTTATCATTACGGCTATAATCGACGAAGTTGGCATATTTTCCAGCAATGCTGACAGTCTCGTCCTCCGAACAGTTATCTGAAACAATCACTTCAACTTTTTGATACAAATCAAATTGCTTCAATTGTTTCTCTATATTGGTCAACAAAGCATCCAGATATCCCTGCCTGTTAAATGTTGGGATGCAAATACTCAATAATTTCTTCATTCATTACCCTGCAAATAATTATATCCACTCAGGAAACTCTGGTTGCTCCAAAGATAATCCCATTCACCAAAACGCCCGCAGCTTGAAACATCCAATGAGATTACCCAATCCAACACCATCCTCCTGTTTTCTTCCATATTCAAGTCGAATATAACATTTCCATATGGTAAGAACTTGTGATCCATGAATATGATATCGTCATCTTCGGCAATACCCATTTTTCTCAATGCATAACGCGTATTCTCGATCAAATCTTTTTCGTTAAATTTTGATTCATTACCACGACTATATATTTCAAACTGCAAGGAGCTAGTTCCTTTTGGAACATTTTCAGGGGATTTTACTGATGGAGAATAAGCCCTACTGGCTAAAATGTCCTCATCATAAATATAGAACCACAGATCCTTGACCAAATTCTTGTTAAACCCAACTGATATCAAATCGATCGATGTCGCCTTTAATTCTGCAGCAGCACCAACCACTTCTGCCGGTGCAGTTCGAATCAATTTCACCAATACCGGAATAGGTAATGTACTGACCAGATGGCGGTATCTTATCTGCACTCCATTTTCAAAAGTGACTATCTTCTTCTCCGCGTCAATTTCAATAGCCTTGTGTTCAAGACGGATATCGGCTGCGTCGATCAACGGTTGTATAAATGCCTTATAACCACCCACTTTAGGGTAGCGCATTTCTTTCGTGTAATATGTATTTGGTGTTTCTGCAGACAATGCACCGAACAATATCTCATCAATTTCAGCGCGCCGCATACGATTGCCAATCCAGGTGGTGGACAGAGACGCAGCAGGAGTTCCCCAATATTTCTGCGTATAGCAAATTGGGTAGCGCTCAGCTAATCCATTTCCATATTGATGACGTAGCCAGGTTTCATAATCGGTACCAGTTAATGTGGCGGGGCGATCAAGAAATGATTTAATGAGACTAACCTTGTCCTCGGCCGGCAAGGGAAATAAGTTATTCTGGACAGGATGCTTCAACCAAATTTTCTGATCAAAGCAATAAGAATCTGCAGGATGAGTAAGGTATGCAGTCTGATCAAAAATTTTTCGAACTTTTTCTTCGCTGGCAAAACTCAAATGTACAGCATTATCAAAACGAAAACCCTGAATGGAAAAATTATCGAGCAAACCGCCAGTCGTCCGGCGAGCCTCAAATATCGTTGCATTCAAACCGCACTCACTTGCTTTTAATGCAGCCCCCAGGCCAGCTATGCCTGCGCCAAGGATGACAGTATCGATCATTTCAATTGTCATTTTTCAGTTCTCAGCAATTCTTAACAGATGGTTGTGAATATATGACTCCAAACTATCTTGCCAAAACGGCATCGCGATCAATCCCAGCGACGTCATCTTCCAGTTTTCAGCCATTTCGTTATTGGATACCTGTGCTTTTCGATTGAATGATACGGCACTGGACGGAAGAACTTCGATAGTGATAGAGGCCAATTCAATAATCTTGCTGACATATTCATAACGCGAAGCGTTACCGGCGTTGACGCAATTAAAAATACCCGTCAGTCCGGTGGTGGCCAACAACAATATTCTGCGGGCAATATCCTCACTAAAGCAGGGAACACCTCGCTGTTCAGTATTCGACTCGATATAACCGCGTCCAAGTAAAGCCGCACGCGCTTCATCGATACGCCGCGCGACAAAATTCTTCGGATTGGCGGCGCTTCCACCAAACAGCCATCCGGTCCGCACAACCAAATTATGCACATTGCTGCTCATGACTATCTGCTCGGCCAGGTATTTGCTCCGATGGTGATGCGTCGTTGGAACTGCGATATCATATTCACGATAAGGACGCGTTTCTGCCGTGCCGTACAGTCCTGTACTGGAGATGTAGATCAAACGAACTCCTGCCTTTACGGCAGCAATAGCCATTGCCTCGGTTAACAAGAAGTTATCTCGGTAACACTCGTCCGGCGCTTCCTCACATTGCTCCACATTGGTATTGGCGGCAGCATGAATGACAAAGTCGTAACCCGACATCATTTCTGCCAGTACATCAGCAATTCCAGCGCCTGCAGCCAGCTCAGGGCGTCGCAGCGGATCACAGCTAAAGCCTGCTGTTTGCGCAACTGCCATGAGTGCGCTGCCTAATAAACCACCCGAGCCAGAGAGCAATATTCTCATCCGTTACTTTCCAATGGGTAGGTTTCAATCGGCACATTTATCGCTTCCGCAGGGTCATGGGGGATGCTGGCCAGGTTGCAGACCAGATTCAGGCTAGCGCCAACACCGGAAAAAGCCATCCAGAAGCCAGGTGGTACAGTTAACCGAGCGTAGTTGTTAGCCCCCAGTTCGTACTGCGTCGTACTGCCTGTTTTTTCATCATGCAAATAAAAACACACACTCCCGACCGGCACGACCAGATTCATGTACATTTTTGTATGCTGCTTCCATCCCTTGATGGCCCCGCAATGTACGGTCGTGAAGTACGCTTCGCCAAAGCCGGCAAAGCCGGCATCGCTGGCTTTCATCGCATGATAAACGTCACCATTGGGATGGGCGATTTGACGAAGGGGCGTAAGCAGTGGCGTCGTTGCAAGAGTTACTGAGTCCATACCAAGCTCCGTCCGACAGCCTGCTCCTCATACTCAGCAATTTGAGCCATGGTCAATGCATACATGTCAGCAGATTCTTTGTAATATTGATAATACCAATCACTGACTAAGCGAACACAATCGACATACGCCAGATTTGCTTCCCAGCGTAAATGGAACAGTGCTTTGTCACAATTGAGTTTAAGCAATCCAGCTTCATGGAACGGGATGTTGCCAGTCACGTTATATGCCTGCTCAGTCTCGATAAAATGCCAGTGCTTGCTCAAGTCGCCAAGCAGTTCAAGAACGGTTCTATTCTGTTCGGAACGAGGCCCGAAGTTGAAGGACTCTCCGGCCAATTCCGGATTGGCGTACAGCGCGGCTCCCAGGGTCAGGTAGCCGCTGAGAGGTTCCAGCACATGCTGCCACGGACGCGTTGCAGCTGGGCTACGGATTTCCACTGCACGGCCTTCTGACCAGTTACGCATACAATCTACGACGATCCGGTCCTTGGCCCAGTCACCGCCGCCAATCACGTTGCCAGCACGCCCTGTTGCCAATCGAACCTTACAATTTGCACCCCTGAAGAAGGAATAATAATAGGAGTGGATGATGACCTCAGCAGCACCTTTCGAGCCGCTATAGATATCCCGCCCTCCCAAATGATCTGTTTCCTTATATCCCCAAACCCATTCGACATTCTCATAGCACTTGTCTGAGGTAATCATCACCACCACACAGGCAGGATTCAATATGCGCAGCGCTTCAAGTACATTGGCAGTACCTATTACATTTGTGGTGATGGTATCAATCGGTTCACTGTACGAGACCGAGACAATAGGCTGCGCCGCCAGATGAAAAATAAAATCCGGTTTAAATTCTTCGATCACGGTTTTCACTGCGCTTAAATCGCGTATATCACCAAAGTTATGTTCGATTTTTCCAGCCAAACCCGTTTCTTCAAAGATGGACGGCTGAGTAGGAATGCAGTCGGAAAAACCAGAAACATGCGCTCCCATTTTAAGCAGCCACATTGTCAGCCAGGTACCCTTAAAACCAGTGTGTCCCGTGACCAATACTTTCTTACCGCTATATATATTTCCAAACATGTTTAATCCATAATAATGGGTTTTTTTCTACGCTGAAGAATAAAGATCATCAGCGATATTGCAAAAACTATAATCCATTCGATAATTACCCAGGAAACAGCCATACCTTTTTCCTGATATTTCTTGACAAAAATATATGCCATAACTATATTAATTATCGCCGCGCAGGCAATAATGATATTGAATATCTTCTCATGGCGATCAACCAATAAATACTGAAATCCCAAAACGTTACTGAGAGCGATTGCTGGAACAACCAGAGACAATATTTTTAACACATCCGTTACTTGGGCCGCCATGCTCGGAAACATGTAGGTAACGATGATCGGACCAAAGCCAAGCGTGAGAACCATTCCAAGCAGACCAATAAGAAAAAAACCTCCCAAAACTTGCAAGCGAAAGTTTTTTACTTTTTCGGGAAATTTCAATTTCAACGAATTTATCCGTGGAAAAATCGCATTTGAAAACTGGCCCAAGAATCCAATGCCGGCCCGCATCAATCTTTCGGCAGACGCATAAGCTCCAACTTGAACTGGACTGCAGTAAAATCCAAGCAAAACAACGTTGAAGGAAGTATATAAACTGACGGCACCTTGAAAAATAAAAAGATGAAATCCATTCCCCAAATGAGTAAGACCCCCCTTCAAATGAAAAATGTCAGAAATTCTCACTTTACATTCGCTATACATCCGATAGCTTAAGACAACAGTACTACTAAAACGCGCTATCAAAACGATAATAGCGAGTCGATAGAAATCTTCCGGCCCATGTATCAAAAAATATACCGAAGCCAGCGTTAATGCTCCAATGATAATTTCGGCAACACCTACAATTTTTAAGGTCTCGCGTCCCTGAAAATAATATATAGGCGTCAATGCCGTCAGGATGCCAAGCAGCCAAGCGGTGATTGCCCAATACATGTTGCCGTCAAAAACAGGAACGATAAAAACCGTAGTGAGCAGAACCGGAAGTGTAGCGAGAACCAGCAAAAACTTCGCACTCTGCGTACCTGCAATTACAGATAATATTTCCGTTTGGCTATTCGAACTCGCAATTTCCCTGGTTGCCGATATATTAAATCCATATTCCACAAATATCGACAACCAGGCTGCGAAAGAAATAGCGTACATATACACACCAAAATCTTCCGCCATAATTCTGCGGGTTAAAATCGGTATTACCATCAGCGGCAAAATAAGTCGGATCGCATACACCAGACCCAATATAATTATATTTTTAGCAAGCAAAATTGACTTTTAAAATTATTCCGCAAAATATCCATTATCACTCTACTTGGATGTTTTCCAAGGAGCATTGCCAGTTTGCCACATTTCTTCCAGATGAATCTTATCGCGCAATGTATCCATCGGTTGCCAGAAACCATGGTGAAAAAATGCGTCCAGCTGTCCATCTTTAGCCAAATTTTCCATCGGAGACTTTTCCCAGGTTGTTGAATCATCATCTATATAATCAATGACCTTAGGAGACAACACGAAATATCCACCGTTAATCCAGGCGCCATCCCCTTGGGGCTTCTCCTGAAAACTGTTGATCTTCTGCCCCTCCAGGTTCAGCGCTCCGAAACGCCCTGGAGGCTGGGTTGCAGTCAACGTTGCCAGTTTTCCATGCGCCTTGTGAAATGTGATCAATTCACCAATATTGACATCGCTAACGCCATCGCCATAAGTAAAGCAAAACATTTCCTCGTCGGCAATATACGGACGCACTCTTTTCAATCGGCCGCCCGTCATCGTTTCATCACCTGTATCAACCAAGGTCACTTTCCATGGTTCAGTATTGCGAGTATGGACTTCCATTTGATTATTCTGCATATCGAATGTCACGTCCGACATATGCAGGAAATAATTCGCAAAATACTCTTTAATGACATAACCCTTGTAGCCACAACAGATAACGAAATCATTCACGCCATGTGCCGAGTAGCTTTTCATGATATGCCACAAAATTGGCTTCCCACCAATCTCGACCATGGGTTTTGGCTTCGTAGAGGTCTCTTCACTAATTCGAGTACCCAGTCCACCAGCAAGTATGACAGCTTTCATTTTTTTATTCCAAGCAAAAGACTATGTGTTAATCTGGGCAGAGATCAGGCAATTTAATTAAAAATTATAAATTTCCGCCCAAAAATACGCAACTAAATTGATTTATGCATAAGTAGATCATCGAAAAAAGATCAAACCTCACGCAATACTCAAGACCTTTTCTGTTTCCACGCACTAGAAAACTCATACCATGCGGAAGTACCGCTGTTTCCAGTCGACGTGAATATATCCTTTATGATGGCAAAGATAATACCGAACAGAAGACCAATAAAAATGGCTATTAATATCGTTAATGCCCGCTTCGGCTTTGCCTTCTGTTCAGCTGGCATCGCCTTATCCAACTGTTGGATCAGGGAAGAATCTTTAGCTTCCTCAATTTTAGCCAACTCAAATTGCTTTGCCAACAATTCGAATATTGCCTCATTATATTTAACATCACGTAGTGCACGGATATATTCGACACCGACCGCTGGAATCTTACCAGTAGGCACAAGAGGATTCCCGTCACCCGTCATCTTTCCATTTTGAATTTTTGACAACTGCGCACTCAAGCCATTTAATTCCTGCTGCAGGCGCATCAACTCTGGATTGTTAGGTGTCGCAAAACTACGCATAGCCGTCAATTGCACTTCTTTAGCGGCAATCTGAGCCTGCAGATGCGCTGTGCTAGCGATCAGTTCTTTGACCTGTCCTTCAAGCTGAAGCATACCCGTTTTTTCCTGTGTGCTACGCATGGCAATTTCAGATAAGGCCAACTGTTCCTTAGCATCCTTTAATTGTGCCTCAAAGAAAACACGACGTTTGGCAGCTTCCGTCACCGCCAATTTCTGGTTCAATCGACTCAATTCAGAAACATAAGCATTGGCGATATCTGCCGCTACTTGTGGATCAGTATCTTCAAATATAATTGTAATTAATCCCTCTTTTCCACTTTGAATCGTACTAAGCCGCTTCAATTTTTCCCGTGTTTTATCGGAGGTTTCTTCTTTGTAACGCTCCTGCAGCTTGAATTTCTCAATCAACCGATCCGCGACCGTCCGGCTTTGCAACATACCAACGTACAAGTCATTGGGGTTCTTTATTCCGCCAATATTCGCCGCAGCTGCAAGCCCACCCAGCTGACCAAGCATAGCAGCCATGCCTGAATTTTGTTGCTGAGGTGGCATAATAACTGCTGTCGAGATGAAAACTGGCTTCATCAAAATGACCGTAACCAACGCTATCACTCCGAAAAACAGAGGAAAACCAAGCACTATCCGTTTTTGTCTGGCAATCGCGACAAGCAAATCTACAAAGCGAATTTCATCACCGCTTTTTTTATTTTCAGTTACATCTTTTGTGTTCTCAGACATCATTCACTTTCAAGTATAGAACGCAGTTTCACCTGCCAAGTCTGGCGCAATGGTCAAGAGCATTAATCTTTAAGAACCTTCAGGCCCGCTGCACCCAAACCAAACTGATAGAAAATCGCAGTCCATTCCTTCAGGCTCTGCATAAACGTGCTGCGTTCGATTTTCTCGGGCACCACTACCGTGTCACCTGGATTAAGCGCCGTGCCGCCAATACCACTGAACCAGCCGGTTCCCTGGCCACTCTGCGCCGTGCCATCGGCCCGAATCACATACATTTCGGATTTATCTGCATTTGCGGTGATACCGCCAGCTTGCTGAACATAGTCGTTGACCGTACGCTGCGGGCGGTAAACGAAGGCGTTTTGCTGGAAGACGGAACCCAGCACATCCACAGTGCCGGGACGGCGCGGAATCAGGATGGAATCACCGTCCTGCAGCGGCAGGTCGGGCAGATTCTTGACTTGCGTATCGACACCTGGCAGATCGAGAACAATACGGCCCTCAGCCTTGATGGTGCGCAGTTTTTGCACGATGCGGCGCTGCTGCTCCACTTCGGCTGCGGTCTTCGCTGCATTTTCCTTGTCACCAGATGCAGACATGCGCTGGGTCGCATTCGATTCCAGCTCCCGTTCAAAGCGGTCAGCCACCTGATTCAATTTGATCTGCTGGGCACGACGTACGGATTCACGGTTCAACTGCGTGGCGTACAGGTAACCGTTTTCATTGGCGCCGCCGACACGGGCGATCAGCTCGCGCAGGGTTTCACCTTTTTTCAGCAGGAAAATACCGCTCTGCTTTGCTTCGCCAGCCACGCGCACGTATTCATTCTGGATTTGCGCCTGGACCGGTACGGCGCCTGGTGCGAACACGCGCAGGATATCGGTCGGCTTGACGGCAATGCCTGCCAACTGGCTGCTGGAGATACCTTTGTCAGCAACCAGGTCCAGTACGGTTCTATATTGATTGTCGATGTTCTTTTCGACGACGATTTGCTTGGTCTCTGCTGCCGAATCAAAACCACCAGCCCAGCTCAATACGTCGGCCAGTGTCGCACTGCCTTTCAACTCGAAAATGGCGGGCTGCTTCACGTTACCGGTCAGGGCTACCAGCGGGCCCACTTCAGGAATATAGATCACGTCGCCATCGCGCAAGGTGACGTCGCGGCTCTTGTCACCCTTGACCAGCATGTCATACAAGTCGAAGGTACTGACGGTATCCTTGCCGCGCTTGAGCTGGATATTGCGCATGCTGCCGGTAGCGTCCGGGCCACCCGATGTAAACAGGGCGTTGAGCAGGGTACTCATGGAATTCAAGGTATAGGTGCCAGGACGTACGGCATGGCCAACCACGTACACTTGCACGGCACGCGTTTGCGCGATACTCGCCGTCAGGTCGAAATTAGTGTAGATCTTGCCAATGGCTTTCTTCAGGTAGCCCTGCAAATCCTTGTACTGCACGCCGCTGACCTTGACGGATCCGACGCGGGGAATGAAGATCGCACCGCTGCGGTCGACCGTGGCACTGACGTCAATGTCAACCATGCCCCAGCCGCGTACCTGCAACTCGTCGCCCGTGCCGATCACATATTCCTGATTCACCTGGACACCATCGAGCGGCGCAAAGGTGGATGGCACATCGCCGAACAAATCCTTACCGAAGATGTTCAGTTTCTTACCCGTCACGCCATCGACATACTCTTCGAAAGCGCCAACCTTGGCCTCGGCCGCAGCCTGCTTGCTGAGATTATTGGCAGCCAGCGTTTTCGCTTGGCGCGGGTCGCTGCGGCCGCTACGGATACTAGGCAAGGTACCGGCACCCAATTCGCTTGCTTGTGAACGAGACGGGTTTGAGCGCGGCATGTCAGCCGTGTCCAGATCCTGCCCTGCGGCATAGGCCGAAGTTGCACCCAGCAGGAAAGCCGAGAAAATCACGTGTTTCACGAAAGGCGGGGGAGTACGAAGTTGCTTTTTCATGCTGGTCTTTGTCTGGATGAATGATGTTGTATGAGTAAAGAGGCGCGATACGCGTTTAATACTTGCCCTGCCAGGTCACGCTGATTTCTTTCGGTCCGGGATTGATCGACAGGCCCGATTTACTCTGGTCGCGCTGCGCGTGCCACAGCCAGCTGCCCATGGCGTAACCTATGATGCCGCCGGCGACCGTGTCGGAAACCCAGTGCTTGCGGCCAAACACGCGGCCGGCGGAACCGACGGCGGCCACGCTGTACAGCCATGGCGCATCGTATTCCTTGGCAAACGGCGTCACGGCGGCAAAGCCGATCGCGGCATGCGCGGAAGGAAATGAGGAATTCGAGCGGGACGTACCGCTGCCGACACGGCTCCACGCTCCGCGGTCTTCTTCCGGACGGGCGCGACCAAATGCATATTTTCCAGCCACCGCCACGCCCGTTGCCGCGGCAACCGATTGCAGGGAAATGAGTCCCGTATTTTGCAGGCGCTCATCGCCCAGGGCGAAAGCGGCGGCGGCGGCGCCCACTGCCGCGTAGGGCATGGCCTTGCCCAGCTTGTCCCAGTTGCGGTAGACCTTGGAATCTTCATGTTTTTTGACGAAACGGTCGACGGGTTTGTCGGCCAGCGCGGAAGCAACCACCACGCCGCCGATCAGGGCCGTGGCCTTGACCCACTCGGCCGGTTGGGGCAAGGCGGAAGACGACTGATCCAGGCGTGCGCGAAACGCCGGCCATGGGTTGACGAATGGCCGGTCCGGCGGATTGACGGCAGGCAGGTGCTGTTCGTCCGGGCGCTCGGCAAAATTGCCCAGGCCATCGTAGCTGTGCATATCGGCGCGCGGACGCTCGAACATGTCGTACAGGTCGCCCGGCGAAGCCACCATCTGCCCGACGTCGCGCGTCCATGGCGAGATGGCAAAGCCGGCCGTCGATTGCGTGTCCATCGGCAACATGCTGTTCAGCGGTACGGACAGGAAAATACCGCGGTCCTGGTATGGCTTCGACGGCGTGCCAGGGCTGGTGATGTCGTTGCCGTTCGTATGCGTGTACCAGGCACCGACTTCGATACCGGACTGGAAGCGGCGCTTGAATTCCATGCGCACGCCCGTGTCTTTGGCCAGGAAGCGGCCGGCGCGTGCCGTCACGGTAATGTCGTGCGGCAAGCGGTAATGCAGGGAACCGATCGCCGTCACCGTCTTGTAGTCGCGCGAATCGAGCAATCCCTTGAATCCACGCTGCTGCAAGGCATCAACGGCCACGTCAGCCGCCCAGCGGCTATCCTTCGGCAAGTACAGCACCTGGCCGCCCACACCGCGGAACATGTCTTCATACAGGCCGGCCGACATGCGGGTATACACGCGTTCGGCGGGGTTGTTGTATTTGTTCAGCAAGACGCGACTCAGCGAGAAACGCCCGCCGCGCAGGTATTCCGCCACATCGGTACGCACATGCGGCAAGTTGCTGTTCGATGGCTGCTTGACGCCCGACACCGTTTCCAGCAACTGCAGACTAGCGGCTGTATTCAGGTACAGGCCGTCGCCCAGGCGGCGGTCGTAATTGGCCACCGCCGAAATCGAATAGCGGAAGGCGCCGCTCGGGTCATTGAAGAAGAAGCCGACCTTGGGAGCGACCTTGAAACGGTTCGCCTCCCGATCCAGCGACTTGATCTGCACCACGTCGCCGTCGACGCCGACACCGACGGCCAGCTTGCCATCGTCCTTGAGGACATCGGCGGGCCTGGCCGGAGCAGGTGCGGGGGCCGCAGCCAGTACCGGTGCGGGCGCAGGTGCCGGTGAAGACGTAGGTGAAAGCGCAGGCGCAGCGGCAACGACGGGCGCCGGCTTGTCGAGGAATTCCTGCAGCCAACCTTGCTGATCGTCCCGGATGACATCGCTTTTTTCCGGATAGCGCAGCAGCACGACGTCGAGGAAAGCCTTGCGGTCGATCTTGCCTGCCAAATAGTCATTCAGTTTGGGCAAATCGAAGAATTCGTAGGTGGCGATCGGCTGGTCCAGCTTGGTATACGTGATGCGCAGGGTCGTCACGCCCTTCGGCGTGAAGGCAACCGCCGTGCGCGCGGCACGGCCGACGGCGCGGCCCATGTTGGAAATACGGCTATTGGTCAGGCTCAGGCTGAGGACATTGCCTTCCTGCTCGACACGGATATTCTTGTAATCCTGCTTCACGAGGGCATTGACCAGGTCGGCGCCATAGACGGCATCGCGGTGCCATTCTTCCTTGCTCGGCAGCGGCGGCGGATTCTTGTCGTCCACGAAATACGCTGGTTCGTACACCTTGGGGATGAACTCGCGTTCGCCAAATGGAATGCTGATAAAGGCGTTCACGCTGAACTGATCGCGGCTCCGGGCCGCTTGCAGGGCAAGCCAGCCCCAGCGGTATTCCAGGCCCACGGAAGCGCCCTTGCGACGCTTGCCCGCATTCGTTTCGCTGGCGCGGAAGTCGCGCAAGTAATTGGTGGTATCGTATTCGGCCACCACCGACCAGCGCGGCAGCGCGGCAGGAGTCCAGCGCGCGCCGGCAAACACGCCGTCCGGGCGTTTATGGGCATAGCCCAGGCTCGCTTCGATATTCTTGCTGGCGCCAAAAGTCTTGGTGGCAACGACATATTGCCCCTTGAATAACTCGGTACCGAACAGATCCGTCATGCCGACGGCGACAGACGGCATCCACTCCGTTTCCGTCCACAGGCGCAATTTCCCGTCGACGACCTTATCTTTGTAGCGGCCATAGCCGCTGCCATATTCGCCGGGCACATTGGTAAAACCGGGAATACCCGTGATCGACACATAACGTCCCGTCATCTGCAGGAAAGGCAGGATATTCGCCGTGGCCCATAACTGGCCATACGGACTGTCGTAGCTGTAGCCGACGCTGAAGGTGCCGTCCGTTTCCACCACGGCGCTGGGCATATTGATATAGCCGGATTGACCACCATGACTCGGGGTCGCGGCCATCACCGAAGGCGCGCCAAGCACCAGACAGCCACACCAGGTATATTTGATTGATTTTCTGAGTACGCTTAACAAATCCGGCTACCTAAAATATCCTGCATCTGGAATTCCTGAGAATATATTCAGAAAATCAATGAGCTTGGGGAAACGTGAATAAAACGAAAAAAGGCCAACCGACGGGCATGTTGCAATGCCACACATCAGTTCGCCACTAAAACCGCGCACTCCCAGGCAGCTGATCGTTGCTTAACCATGCCTCAGGAGTGTATGCCGCAGAATTTTAACATTGTTTTCTTGTAGCAAATGCTTAACTTGTTTCCCTTGCGCCACACCTGTCTCTGCCGCGCAAACGCCGTCTGCGGTCCTACCGCACGCTGGAACGGTCACTTCAAACTGCCAAACACTTTGCCGATAATCTTGCTGCCGTAGGCAAGCGGATTACTGCGGATGGCTTTTTCTTCCTCGCCGATCATCAGGTACAGGCCGTCAAGCGCACGGTCCGTGACGTAGCCTTCCACCGTCGACTGCTGCTGCGGCACGAGTCCCGTCTTGCCGATCTGGCTCATGGTGCTGTTGTATTTGCCGGCCAGGCCGGAACGGTCGGTGACGGATTTCACGATGGGCAGGAACTTGACGGCCAGGGGCGCCGATGTCTTCTGGCGGAAAAAGTCCGTCACCGACGTGTCGCCGCCGGACAGGATATTTTTCGCATCCGTCACGCTCATCGACTTGACCGCATCGAGCAGCAGGGGCTTGGCCATGGGCACGGCCGACTCGGCGGCACGGTTCATCGACACCACCAGATCGTCCAGCTGCTGGCCGCGGCCCGTCATTTTCAGCAAGGGTTTGGCTTGCTCCAGGATGCCGGGCAGCTTGATCTTGACCTTGTCGTTGTTCAGGAAACCATTTTCGATGCCCAACTTGGCAACGGCGGCGGCCGAACCGGCTTCCAGCGCCGCCTTCAAGCCATTGCTGGCATCCTGGTTGCTGAGGGCATCGAGGGGCCCGGCGGCGCCCGCGCCGGACGACAGCAGCGCCAGCGCACACAGGATGGCGGCCGGACGGCCAGGGAAAGGATTCAGGCGCATGGTTTTCCTTTTCAAAAGAATAGACGGACCACCTTCTTCAGGCACCTTAGCACATCAAAACTGCAAATGCCGCAGCAATTTTATGCGCCTGGGAGGAAACAAGGGGGCCGCAGATGGCGAAGGGAAAGGACTATACAGCACCTGCTGTTGTATTCGCGCACGCTAACGCGCGCGGCTTGGCTCAGTCTGCTATCGCCGCCAGTTGTTCGCGCACCCGCGCCAGATCCGTCTCGCGCATGCGTGCCGCCGTCTGGCGCAAGGATTTTTCCGCGCCGGCCACGCCGGCCGCCGCCGCCATCGACAGCCAGATATACGCCTGCTGCAAATCGAGCGGACTACCCTGGCCGCTGGCTGCCATCAGGCCCAGATTCATTTGTGCCCGCGCATGGCCCTGGCGCGCGGCCAGCGCATACCAGTCCCAGGCGGCGGCATAGTCCTGCGGTACGTCCTGGCCATTGTCATGCCGCAGGCCCAGCGCGAACTGGGCCAGGCTGTGGCCCTGCGCGGCGGCGCGGCAATAGCAGGCGCAGGCTTGCTGGCTGTCGGGCGCCGGTCCATCGTCGCGATCGTGCAACACGCCCTGCATGTACTGCGCGGGCGCGTAATCCTGCTCCGCGGCGCGCCGGTACCATTCCAGCGCCAGCGACAGATCCTGCGGCACGCCCTGGCCATGTTCATAACGCAGGCCCAGGTCGAACTGCGCCCGCACATGCCCCTGGTCGGCCGCCTTGCGGTACCAGAAGATGGCTTCCTGCGCATCGGCTGGCATGCCCTGGCCATGCTCGTACAACAGTCCCAGCTGATACTGCGCGGCGGGAAAGCCCTGCTCGGCGGCCTGACGGTAAAACGCTTGCGCCTGGGCATAGTCCTGTGCGCCATGCTCATGGTGCAGGCCCAGGTTGTGCTGGGCCGCCGCATGGCCCAGTCCCGCCGCCTTGACATACCATTCCAGCGCCGCCTGTTTATCGCAGGGCACGCCCTGGCCATTGTCGTAGATCAGGCCCAGGTTGAACTGCGAACTGGCATGGCCCTGATCGGCCGCGCGCCGGTACCAGGCGATCGCCTGCCGGCTGTCCTGCGGCAGCACGTCGCCATTCTCATAGCGCAGCGCCAGGTTGAACTGGGCCGGCGCATACCCCTGCTCGGCCGCCTTGCGCATCCAGGCCGTCGCCTGCTGGCGGTCCTGCCGCACGCCCTGGCCATTGTCGTAGCGCAGGCCCAGGTTGAACTGCGCGCGCGCATAGCCCTGTTCGGCCGCCTTGCGGTACCAGGCGATGGCTTGCGCGAAATCCTGCGGCACGCCCTTGCCATTGTCATACATCATGCCCAGATTATTCTGCGCGCCCGCGTCGCCCTGTTCCGCCGCGCGGCTAAACCACAGCATGGCTTGCCCGCTATCTTGCGCGATGCCCTGGCCCTTGGCATACAGCCAGCCCAGGTTGTATTGCGCCGCCGCGTAGCCCTGCTCGGCCGCCTGCTGGTACCAATGCGCGGCCTGGACAAAATCCTGCGGCACGCCCTGGCCCTTCTGGCACATCACGCCCAGGTTGTACTGCGCGTGTTCGAGTCCCTGCGCGGCAGCCAGACCATACCAGTGCAGCGCCAGCGCATAGCTTTGGCCGATGCCCTGGCCATTGAAATACATGAAGCCCAGACTGTGCTGGGCATTCGCATTGCCCTTCTCGGCCAGCCCCTTCAGGCGCAGGTAGTCAGCCGTGTAATGCGCAGCCGTGTAGCGGGGATCGGCGAGCGACACGGTCAAGCCTCGATGGCCAGCGTCTGCGGCAGCGCGGGGGCGGCATCGGCGATCAGGCGGTTCTGCTCCTGCAGCACGCCGATGAAGCTGCCCAGCGAAATGGGGCGGTGGTACAGATAGCCCTGCATCGTGGTGCAGCCCTTGTCCTGCAGGTAGCGCGCCTGGCCTTCCGTCTCCACGCCTTCAGCGATCAGGTGCAGGCCCAGGCCGCGCGCAATCGAGATGATGGCCAGGATGACGGGATAGTGTCCGTGCTCGTCGTGGATCTCCTTGACGAAGGACTGGTCGATCTTGATGGTGTGGATGGGGAAGCGGTGCAGGTACGACAACGACGAATAGCCGGTGCCGAAATCGTCGATGGCCACCGACACGCCCAGCTGGCACAGCTTGTTCAACTGCTCGATCGCATACTGCGGGTTGCGGATGCAGATGTTTTCCGTGATTTCCACTTCGATCTTTTCCGGCGCGATGCCATAGCGCGTCAGCGCGCCGCGCATCTTCTCGAAGAAGTCGCCCCGGTCCAGGTATTGCGGCGACAAATTGAGCGACAGGCGCACGGCCTCGCCGCCGGCCGCGTTCCACTGCACCAGGTCGCGGCACAGGGCGCCCAGCATCCAGTCCGAGATCGGCAGCATCAAGCCGTTTTCCTCGGCGAACGGCAGGAATTCGCCAGCCGTCAGCAAGCCCCGCTGCGGGTGGTTCCAGCGCATCAGGCCTTCGGCGCCGACGATGCGGCCCGTCATCACGTCCACCTGCGGCTGGTAATACATCTCCAGCTGGTTCAGCTCCAGCGCCTTGCGCAGGCTTTGCTCGAGCGCGATCTTCTGGTGCGACACGTCGAGCATGGACTCGTGATAGAAACTGTGGCCGTTCTTGCCCAGCGCCTTGACCTGGTACATGGCGATGTCGGCGTGGCGCAGCAGCTCGTCGATGGTCTCGCCGTCGCCCGGATAGATGGCGATGCCGATGGACGCCGAAATATGCACCTGGTTGCCATCGAGGTCGAAAGGCTGGTGCAGGCATTCGAGGAATTTGTCGGCGATCAGGCGCGCATCCTGGCGGTCGCGCAGTTCCGGCAGCACGATGGTGAATTCATCGCCGCCCTGGCGCGCCAGGGTATCGCCGCGGCGCAAACAATCCTTCAGGCGCAGCGCCACCTGCTGCAGCAGCTCGTCGCCCTTCACGTGGCCGAGCGTGTCGTTGACCAGCTTGAAACGATCGAGGTCGATGAACATCACGGCCAGCTCCGTCAGCTTGCGCCGCGCCTGGATCACGGCCAGCCCCAGGCGGTCCTTGAACAGCATGCGGTTCGGCAGGTCCGTCAGGATGTCGTGGTAGGCCTGGTAGGAGATGACTTCCTCGGCGCGCTTGCGGTCTGTGATGTCGCGTGCCACGCCGTAGGTGCCGAAATACTCCTGCTTTTTCGCTTCGTGATCGTGGCCGTGCATGCCGATGGAATTGAGCGGAATCGTCATCAGCGTATTGCTGAAAGTCCGGTCGCTGCCGCTGCCGCTATGGCATTTCAGGCGCAGTTCCACGTTGCGCGAGGCGCGCTCGTCGAGGCGGCGCTCATTGAAGGCATAGCGCGCCCGCTCCTGGTCTTCATCGTGCACGAGGATCGAATAATGGCTGCCGATCAGCTCTTCGCGGCTAAAGCCCAGCAACTGGTGCACCCGGTCGTTGATGAAGGTGATGCGGCCTTCGTGGTTTAGCGTATAGATGATGTCGGGCGAGCTGTCGACCAGGTAGCGGTACATCTTTTCCGAGTTTTCCAGCTGCAGCGCGATGCGCTCATTCTCCAGCGCCAGCTTGCGCTTTTGCAGCGCGTTCTCCACCGTCTTGAGCAGCTCCTCGCGGCTGTACGGCTTGCGCAGGTAATCGTAGGCGCCGCGTTTCAGGGCACCGATGGCCGCCTCGATGCCGACGTCGCCACTCATGACGATCACGTCGCCCTCGATGCCGCGCCGGTTGATGTGGTCCATGATTTCATGGCCGCTCATGTCGGGCAGGCGCAGATCGAGCAGGATCAGGTCGAAGCGCAGTTTCGACAACTGCGCCAGCGCCTCGCTGCCGCAGGTGGCCGTGTACAGCTGGTAGCCGCGGTCCTTCAGCAATTCGTGGAGGGAAGCGAGCAGACGGGGCTCGTCGTCGACCAGCAGGATGCGCGGGCTGTTTTCCAGGTCAAACGGAATGGCGGAGGAGTTCATGGACGTTACGAGGACAAGGCGGTATTGCCGGGCGCGGGCAGCGCGGCCGCGGCGCTCGCCGGCATGGGAATAGGCAGCAGGATTTCAAACGCGGTGCCGGACTTGCCGCTGCGGCAGCCGATCACGCCATGCAGGCGGGTGACCAGGTCATGCACGATGGACAAGCCCAGGCCGTGATGCGCCCCTTCCTTGCTGCTGCGCACGGGCGAAAACAGATTGGCCAGCACGTCCGGCGCCAGGCCGGCGCCATTGTCGCTGACGCACAGTTCCAGATACAGGCGCCGGTCGCGGTTGACGTGGCCACGGTTCGCCACTTCGATGCGCCCGCCATCGGGCAAGGCTTCGACGGCGTTTTTCAGCAGGTTGAGTAGGATTTGCTTGAGCATGCCGGCATCGGCCTCCACCTCGCATGGCGCGTCCTGCATGCGCGTGACCACCTCGATCTTCGGCGGCAGGAAGTCGGTGGCGCGGAACAGGCGCAGCACGTCGTCGACCACGCGCGCGCAATCGGTCACGCCGCTGGCGGCCACCGGCTGCAGATCGGCCAGGCCGCCGATCAACTGACCGACCCGGTCGATTTCCTCGTTCAGGATCGCCATCTCGCCCGTGACCGGCTCCTGCTTCTCCAGCTTGTGATCGAGCACGCTCAGGTAGTTCTTGATGATGGACAGCGGGTTATTCACTTCATGCACGACGCGGCGCGACGCGGCGCGGTACTCCTCGGCCACGTGATCGAGCTGGCGCCGTGCCAGGCCGCGCGCGCTGATGGCCGCTTCCAGCGCCGTGGCGGCCTGGTTGGCATAGGCGCGCAGGAAACCCTCGCGCTTCTGGCAGGCGGGAATCTGCCAGGCCGCCACGCCGCCGATCAAGACGCCCAGGCTGCGCTGGCCCGACGCCAAAGGCACGCAGACCAGGCTGTCGGTACCGAGAATGCGGAACAGCTGCTCCTCGACGATGCCCAGCGCCGGCATGTCGCGTTTTAAAAAGGCCAGCTGACACTCCAGCGCCGAGGCGGCCAGGGGCCCGCCCTTGGCCAGCGGGATCGAGAAGCCGGCCAGGCGCTGCTGATGTTCGCCCGCTGCCACGCCGACCAGCGCATGACCGGTGGGGTTTTGCAGCAGGATGACGGCCGTCTCGAAATCGAACAGGATGCGCGCCGAGCGCGTGACGGCTTCGAGCAGGCCGCTCTCGCCCTGTTGCCGGGCGAAGGTCTGGCCCACTTCCGACACCAGCACCATGTTGCGCACTTCGTCGGACAGACGCTGCTGCACCGGGTCGACGGCTGGCGGCGCATAGGCGGGCGGCGTGGCGATTTCGTCCGCGCCGGCCAGGTCGATGCCCAGGTGCTGCGCGGCCTGGGCCACCTGGCGCGCGACGCTGCCGGCCAGTTCTTCCAGTACCCCGGCGTCCAGCGCGCACAGGCTTGCCGCCTGCGCGATCGATTCCGCATCGTCGGCATGGCAGCACAGCAGGTGCGCCAGGCGCACGATGCGGATCAGGGGATGGCTCGCTTCCAGGCGCGCCAGCGGTTCATGGTGATACAGCACGCTGTCGGCCAGGAAGGAGTCGAGATGCCAGCGTTCGATCAGCCAGGCGCCCGCTTCGGCATGCGTGATTTGCAAGGTGCGCTGCTCCACCGCGCACAGGGCGGCATCGTCGCGCGCCGTGAAGTTGAACGCGTATTCCTTCGGCGCCGTGGCCAGCAAGGCCAGGCGGCCCACGTTGTGCAGCAAGCCCGCCAGATACGCTTCCTCGACGTGCGGATACGCCATGGCCTTGGCCAGCGCGCGCGCCATGACGGCGGCCGACAGCGAGCTTTTCCAGAAGGCGCGCAGATCCGTGCTGCCGGAATGGGGAAAACTGCTGAAGGTCTGGAAGACGGATTCGCTGATGACCAGGGTCTTGATCATGTCCGTGCCCAGCGACACGAGCGATTGCTCCAGGCTGACGACCTTGCTCTGGCGATGGTAGGCCGAGCTGTTGGCCACGCCGAGGATCTTGCTGGTCATGCCCGCATCCTTGGCGATCAGGGCGGCCAGCTCCGGCATGCCGGCATCGTCGGCCTGCAGGTGGGCGATCAGCTTGATGAGGATCTGCGGCATGGCCGGCAGGCGGGCAATCAGCAGGCGATTGCGAATATCTTGATCAGATTGATGCATCGTATCAGGCATTGCCGGTTCGAAAAGGAAGAGCGCTCAGCAGCGAAGCGCGGCCACGTTCAGAGGAATCCTCCACTCCTGTAACCCAAAAAATGTCGCCTGAGAGGATGCCGGGAAAAGAGATCATCTTATCATAAGCGCCGGATATTACTTGCAATATAGAAAATTAAGTTGAAATAAATCCAGCGTTCTATAGTGGAAACTTATGCCCTGAAGGAACCCAGCAAACGGTGGCGGAAGCGCCGCGATAGCAGCCACAGGGCCAGCGCCAGCCCCGTAAATGCCAGCTGGCCCGACGCCAGCCACAGCACGGAACCGGACAGCAGGGGCGAGATCACGCCGGCCACCACGGCACCCAGCAAGGTGCTGGCAAACGACTGGCACGAGGCCACCGTGCCGCGGATGTGCGGGAACAGATCGAGCGCCAGCAGGGTCGCGCCCGGCCCCACCAGCGACATGCCGAAGGTATAGAAGAACAGGGGCAGCACCGACCAGGGCAAGGAGGGCGGCAGGAACAGGTGATACACGACATTGACGCTGGCGGCGCACAGCAGGAAGGCAAAGCCGATGCCGATCTGGCGCGCGAACGTGACCTTGCCGGCGATGCGGTTGGCCGCCGCGGCCCCCATGAAGATGCCGCTCACGCAGGGAATGAACAGCCAGGCGAATTGCGACGGCCCCAGGCCCAGCTGCTTGGGCAGCATTTCCGGCGCGGCCGTGATGAACAGGAACAGGCCCGCGAAATTGAGCGCGACGATGCCGGCCTTGATGTGGAACAGGGGCGAGCGCAGGATCTGGCCATAGCTCGACGCCAGGAAGCGGGGATTGAAGGGCTGGCGCTTTTCCATCGGCAGGGTTTCGGGCAGGCGCCAGTAGCAGAACGCCAGCAGCACCACCGTGTAAAAGGCGAGGAACAGGAAGATCGAGCGCCAATCGAACCAGATGACGATCCAGCCGCCCAGGATCGGCGCCACGGCCGGAGCGATGGAAAAGATCATCGTCACCAGCGACAGCAGCCGCGCCGCCGCCGCATCGGCATACAGGTCGCGGATGATGGCGCGGCTGATCACCACGCCTGCGCCGGCCGAGACGCCCTGCATGATGCGGAAGAACCACAGGTAATGCACCGTGTGCGCCGAGGCGCAGCCCAGCGAGCCGATGGCAAACATCAGCAGCGACACGAGAATGACGTTGCGCCGGCCGAAGGTGTCCGAGATCGCGCCATGCCACAGCACCATGCCGGCAAAGGCCAGCATGTAGAACGTCAGCGACTGCTGCACTTCCAGCGGCGACGCCTGCAGCGAACCCTGGATCGCGCCAAACGCGGGCAGATAGGTATCGATCGACAGGGGCCCCAGCATCGACAGCCCGGCCAGCATCATCGCCAGCGCACCGCGGCTCAGCGGCGCCATGTGGCTTGGTGTGGGAGGCGGAACGGGCGTGACCGGGTCGGGCGGCACATCGGCCGGAGGGGTGGGAAACATGGCGGATCCAAAGTGGCGCGCGGACCGGTTCCGGTCCGCGCGCGTGATACAGCATTTTTTAGCGCTTAAAACATTTGAGAAAACCGTAGCGAGCGGCCGCCAATTGTGGCCGAGAAGCGCAACCGTACGAAAGTACGGTGAGCATCGCAAGCCGCAAGTGGCAACGCGCAGTAGGTTTAATCAAATGTTTTTTGGCTTGGCTTCTTCGCGGCGGTTGTAACCGGCGACCATATCAAAACGGAACAAACGGCATTCCAGCGCGCCGTTGAAGAAAGGCGTCTTGCGCGCTTCCTTCAAACGCAGCAGCTTGGGCAGGCCCAGGTCGGCCGTGAACAGGAACACGGTCCAGCCGGCGAAACGCTGCTTCAGGGTCGTGCCCATGGCCGAATAGAACGACGTCGACAGTTCATCTTCGGGGATGGTGCTGTCGCCGCGCACGCCGATACGCTCGCCGTACGGCGGGTTGGTCAGCATGATGCCCGGCACGTCGCTTGGCGGCTTGACTTCCTGCGCCTCGATCTGCTTCAGGGGTACGTCGAAGCGCACGCCGGCGCAACGCAGGTTATGACGCGTCATGGCCACCATGTCGCCCGAAATGTCGCTGCCGAAAATGGTCGGTTCGGCCGGCAGCGGATTGACCTTGATAGCGTTTTTCATGACATTCCACGGCGCCGGATCGAAGTCGTGGAAGTTTTCAAACGCGAACTGGCGCGAGGCGCCCGGCGGAATCCCCTGCAGCATCTGCGCCGCTTCGGCCAGGATGGTGCCGGAACCGCACATCGGGTCGAACAGCACCATGCCAGGCTTCCAGCCCGACACGCGCAGCAGGCCGGCGGCCAGATTTTCGCGCAGCGGCGCGTCGCCCGTCTCTTCGCGCCAGCCGCGCTTGAACAGGGCTTCGCCCGAAGTGTCGAGGTAGACGGTGAACGTGTGCGCGTCGAGGAAGCCGACGATGCGCATGTCCGGCGTCTTGGTGTTGACCGATGGACGCTCGTTGAACTGGTCGCGGAAGCGGTCGCAGATCGCATCCTTGATTTTCAGTGTCGTGAACTCCAGGCTGCGCAGCGGCGATTTGACGGCCGTGACGTCGACGCGGATCGTGTGATGCACGCCGAACCAGTCTTCCCAGGCTTGCGCCAGGGTCAGGTCGTAAATATCGTTTTCCGTCTTGTAGCCGGAATGGGCCATGCGCATCAGCACGCGCGAAGCGATGCGCGAATGCAGGTTGATGCGGTAGGAATCGAGCAGGTCGCCCGAACAGTGGACACCGCCCGGCACCTGGTTGTGGACCTTCATGGTCGCACTATCCTGGGCGATCTCGCCCAGTTCCTCGGCCAGCGCCGCTTCCATGCCGCGCGGGCATGGGCAAAAATATGAAGCCATGGTGTACCTTTTATCCGTTGAAAAACAATTAACTAAAAATTTCAAAACTTGTCGGATTACGCGCGCAGCGCTAATCCGACCTACATCCAATATCTTGCGCAGGTCGGCGTAGGTTGGCGTAGGTCGGCTTAGCCCGCCAGGGCGTAAGCCGACATGCCGCACACTGCGCTTGTCGGATTACGCGCGGCTTTGCCACGCTAATCCGACCTACCCAGCGCGCGCTCGACAAAGTCGAGGCGGTCCTGGCCCCAGTACCCTTCGCCATCGACGATGTACCACGGCGAACCGAAGACGCTGGCGGCCGTGGCCGCTTCCGTGTTGGCGTCGTATTCGGCCTGCACGCTGGCCGTTTCCGACGTTTTCAGCAGCTGGCGGCCATCGAAACCGGCATCGAGCGCGATCTGCACCAGGGTTTCCTCGTCGCCGATGTTGCGCTCTTCGGCCCACAGGCCGCGCATGATGGCGTGCGCCAGGTTCAGCGATGCTTCCACGCCGTGCGCCAGGCGCGTGGCGATGATCAGCTTGGCCGACGCTTCCGGCGACACGGGAAAGAACTTCGGCTGCAGATTCAAGGGCACTTGCAAAAAGGCCGACCAGCGCGCCAGTTCGGCCAGGCGGTACGCCTGGCGCTGCGGTGCGCGCTTGGCCAGCGGCAGGCCGCCCGAGACGCTGAAGACCTTGCCCAGGTCAAAGGGACGCACGTCGATCTGCGCACCCGTCTTCGCGGCGATGGCCATCAGGCGCGCATGCCCCAGGTAGGTCCATGGCGAGTGGGGCGCAAAAAAATACTGCACGACTTTGCTCTGGCTTGCACTCATCTCGACTCCCTTAGAAAGGCTTGACCACGACCAGCACGACGACGGCCAGCAGCATCACCACCGGCACTTCATTAAACCAGCGGAACCAGGTGTGGCTACGCTTGTTGAGACCTTTTTCAAACTTGCGCAGGATGGAACCGCAGGCGTGGTGATAGCCGAGCAAGAGCACCACGAACGTCAGCTTGGCATGCATCCAGCCCGGCATCTTCATGCGGCCTTCGCCCCCGCCGTACAGCATCCACATCAACGCGAGCCCCAGCACCATGGCCGGCAGCGCCAGCAGGGACATGAAGCGGTACAGCTTGCGCGCCATCAGCAACAGGCGCTCGGTCGCCACCGTTTCCGTCTCCATCGCCAGGTTCACGAAGATGCGCGGCAAGTAAAACAGGCCGGCGAACCAGGACATGACGAAGATGATGTGGAAGGCTTTGGTCCAGAGAAAGAGCATGGGGTTCCCAGTGTCGGAGGTGGAGAAAAATGAGAGCACGGGCCGCCTTGTGGGCAGCCCGCGAAAGAGGCTACTTACGGACTTCGCCGTGGCCAAAGACCACGTATTTGAGCGAGGTCAGGCCTTCCAGTCCCACCGGACCGCGCGCGTGCAGCTTGTCGTTCGAGATGCCGATCTCGGCGCCCAGGCCATATTCGAAGCCGTCGGCGAAACGCGTCGAGGCGTTCACCATCACCGAGGCGGAATCGACTTCGCGCAGGAAGCGCAGCGCATCGCTGTAGTCTTCCGTGATGATGGATTCCGTGTGCTTCGATGAATACCGGTTGATGTGGTCCATCGCTTCGTCGATGCCGTCGACCACCTTCACCGACAGGATGGCGGCCAGGTATTCGGTGGACCAGTCTTCCTCGGTGGCCGCTACCAGGTGCGGATAAGCGGCGGCGGCCAGGATCGCATGGCTCTCAGCATCGGCGCGCAGTTCCACCTGTTTGGTCAGGTACAGTTCGGCCAGCTGCGGCAGCACGGTGGCGGCGATGGCGCGCGACACGAGCAAGGTTTCCATGGTGTTGCAGGTGCCGTAGCGGTGGCACTTCGCGTTGAAGCCGATATCGATCGCCTTCCTGATATCGGCCTTGGCGTCGATGTAGACGTGGCAGATGCCGTCGAGGTGCTTGATCATCGGCACGGTGGCCTCTTCCATCAGGCGCGCGATCAGACCCTTGCCGCCGCGCGGCACGATGACGTCCACGTACTGCGGCATGGTGATCAAAGCGCCGACGGCGGCGCGGTCGGTGGTGTCGATGACTTGCACGGCATCGGCAGGCAGGCCTGCGCCCAGCAAGCCCTCCGCCACCAGTTTGGCCAGCGCGCGGTTGCAGTGAATCGCTTCCGAGCCGCCGCGCAAGATCGTCGCGTTGCCGCTCTTGATGCACAGGCCGGCCGCGTCCACCGTCACGTTCGGACGCGCTTCATAGATGATGCCGATGACGCCCAGCGGCACGCGCATCTGCCCCACCTGGATGCCCGTCGGGCGGAATTTCATGTTCGAGATTTCGCCGATCGGGTCGGCCAGCGATACGATTTGCGTCAAGCCTTCGACCATGGTGGCGATGGCGGCGTCGGACAGGGTCAGGCGGTCGAGCATGGCCGGCGCCAGGCCGGCGGCGGCTGCCGCATCGAGGTCGCGCTGGTTGGCCGCGCGCAGCAGGTCGGCATCGCGCACGATGGCGGCGGCGATCAGGCTCAAAGCGCGGTTGCGCGTGGCGCTGTCGGCACGCGCCATGGCGCGCGAAGCGGCGCGCGCGCGCGTGCCCACGTCCTGCATATATTCTGTGATGTCCATGCTCGTATCCATATAGTAAAAAACTAGCCTCGGGCGATCTTCAGTCCCAACTGCAGCATGGCGTCCCAGGCATCGCCCGCGTAGCCCTTGGCGCGCAAGCCCTTGATCATCTTGTCCACCTGCGCCGCCTGCTGCAGGGCCGCTTCCAGCACGGGCAGCGAAATGCGCCGCAGGGCCGGTTCCATCATCCGCTCGCGCGGACCCCAGATGCGGTATTCCTTCAGCAGCGCGCCCAACGGACGCCCTTGCGCCATGCCGGCCTTCAATTTTAACAGCGTGCGGATTTCTTCGGAGACGGCCCACAAGACCAGCGGCAGCGCCTCGCCCTCGCCTTTCAAGCCTTCGAGCATGCGCACCAGGCGCGCCGGATCGCCGGCCAGCATGGCTTCGGACAGCTTGAAGACATCGTAGCGGGCCACGTTCAGCACCGCGTCCTGCACTTGTTCGTACGTCAGCTTGCCCGCAGCATGCAGCAAGCCCAATTTCTGGATTTCCTGGTGCGCCGCCAGCAAATTGCCCTCCACCCGTTCGGCGATGAAGTCGATGCTGGCACGCTCGGCGCTTTGCCCCTGCGCGGCCAGGCGCTGGGATATCCACGCCGGCAACTGTGCCCGTTCCACATTCGGAATGTCGATATACACGGCCGCCTGCTGCAGGCTGGCGACCCAGGCCGCCTTTTGCGTGGCCCAGTCCAGCTTGGGCAAGGTGATCAGGGTCAGGTTGTCGGGACTGAGGTTCTTCGCGTAGCTTTGCAGCGCCGCGCCGCCATCCTTGCCCGGCTTGCCCGTGGGGATGCGCAGTTCGATCAGTTTTTTATCGCCGAACAGCGACAGCTCCTGGTTCGCCGCCAGCAGTTCACCCCACTTGAAGCTGCGCTCCACCGTCAGCACGTCGCGCTCGGAGTACCCCTGCGCGCGCGCCGCGCGGCGGATCTTGTCGGCCGCTTCCAGCGCCAGCAGGTGTTCGTCGCTGGTGATCACATACAGCTGCGCCAGCGGCTTGGCCACATGCCCATCGAGCGCGTCTATCCGCAATTGCATGGCGTCCCCGTTACTGCTGCGGGGCGACCGGCGTCACGGGCGCCACCGGCGCCACCGACATGGCCGGCAGTACCGGCTTGATGGCCGCCAGGCGGCGCATGATCTGCTGCACCATGTCGTTGCGCATGTCGCGGTACAGCGCCGCTTCCTCGGTTTCCTTGGCCAGCACCTGCGACTCGTCGAAGGTGATCGGACGCACCAGGCTGATGGTCGTCGGCGCCAGCAACTGGTTGCCGGCCTTGTCCAGCACGCGGAAATTGATCGAGTAACCGAGCTGGTACTCTTGCACGCGGCCATTTTTGTTCAGCGACAAAATGGTCTTGGTACGATTCCTCTCCGGGTCGGTGAGCACCTCAAGGACGGCGTCGGCGCCATCCTTGGTATTGACCACCTCCGTGCTGCCAATGGCGCGGATATAGCGCTTCAGGCCGATCGCCAGCGGCGACGTATCGGGCAAGCCGATGTACATCGTCGCGAACGGCAGCATGAAGCTGCCGTTCGAACCGCGCAAATGAAAGCCGCAGGCCGACAGCAGGACGGTCAGGCCCAGCGCCAGCACGGCGCGACGGCCCAACAGCGATACTTGAGAGGAAGTCGTCATGATTACACCACGATGCTGATTAACTTGCCTGGCACGACGATGATCTTTTTCGGCGTGGTCTCGACGTACTTCTGCACACTTTCGCACGCCAGCGCGGCCGCCTCGATGCTGGCCTTGTCCGCATCCTTGGCCACCGTGATCGAGCCGCGCAGCTTGCCGTTCACCTGGATCATCATCTCGATCTCGGACTGCTCCAGTGCCTGCGGGTCGACCTGCGGCCATGCCACGTTCAGCAGGTCGCCGTGCACGCCCGCATAGCCCAGCTCTTCCCACAAGACGTGGGTGATGTGCGGCGCGACGGGATTGAGCAGGCGCAGGAAGATGGAGAAGCCTTCGGCGATCAGCGCCTTCGACTGCGCGCTATCGTCCAGCTTGGCCGATTCCAGGGTGTTGAGCATCTTCATGCAGGCCGACACCACGGTGTTGTACTGGATGCGCTTCAAGTCGTAATCGGCTTGCTGCAGCAGCTTGTGCAATTCGCGGCGCAGGTTTTTCTGCGCGTCGCCCGTGGCCGGTGCGGCGCCGCCAGCCAGTGCGGCCTGGATCGTCGCCGACTGGGCATAGCCGAAGTTCCACACGCGGCGCAGGAAGCGGTTCGCGCCTTCGACGCCGCTGCCCGACCATTCCAGCGTCTGTTCCGGCGGCGAAGCGAACATGGTGAACAGACGGGCCGTGTCGGCGCCGTACTGCTCGATCTGCGCTTGCGGGTCGATGCCGTTGTTCTTCGACTTCGACATCTTTTCCGTGCCGCCGATTTCCACCGGCTGGCCGTCGGCCACCAGGACGGCGCTTTGCGGGCGGCCCTTGTCGTCGAGCGACAGGCGCACGTCGTCCGGGTTGAACCAGGTGGTCTTGCCCGCGGCGTCCTTGCGGAAATACGTTTCGTTGAGCACCATGCCCTGCGTCAGCAGGTTGACGAACGGCTCGTCGAACTTGACTAGGCCGAAGTCGCGCATGATCTTGGTCCAGAAGCGCGCGTACAGCAAGTGCATGACGGCGTGTTCGATGCCGCCGATGTACTGGTCCATCGGCATCCAGTAATCGTTGCGCGCGTCGACCATGGCATCGTTCGAGCCTGGCGAGGTATAGCGCATGTAGTACCACGACGAATCGACGAAGGTATCCATGGTGTCCGTCTCGCGGCGCGCCGGCTTGCCGCACTGCGGGCAGTCGCACTGCAGGAAAGCTTCATATTTGTTCAGCGGGTTGCCCGTGCCGTCCGGCACGCAGTCTTCCGGCAGCACCACCGGCAGGTCTTTTTCCGGCACCGGCACCACGCCGCAATCGGCGCAATGGATCATCGGGATCGGCGTGCCCCAGTAGCGCTGGCGCGAAATGCCCCAGTCGCGCAGGCGGAACGTGGTTTTCTTTTCGCCCAGGCCCAGTTCCGCCAGGTCGGCGGCCACCGCGTCGACGGCGGAAGCGAAATGCAGGCCGTCGTATTTGCCGGAAGCGACGCACACGCCATCCTTGCTGCCATACGATTCCTGCCAGGCGTCCGTCGAAAATTCCTGGCCCTTGACTTCGATCACTTGCTTGATCGGCAGATTGTATTTCTTGGCAAAGCCGAAATCGCGTTCGTCGTGCGCCGGCACGCCCATCACGGCGCCGTCGCCGTAGGTGATGAGCACGTAGTTGCCGACCCAGACTTCCACCTGCGCGCCCGTCAGCGGATGGGTGACGAACAGGCCGGTCGGCATGCCCTTCTTCTCCATCGTCGCCATGTCCGCTTCGATCACGGAGCCGAGCTTGCATTCGGCGTTGAAGGCGGCCAGTGCAGGATTGCTTTGCGCGGCGTGGATGGCCAGCGGGTGCTCGGCGGCCACGGCGCAGAAGGTCACGCCCATGACGGTGTCCGGGCGGGTAGTAAAGACGTACAGCTTGCCGTCCCCGATCAGGGCGCCGTTCGCGTCCTTGATCTCATGCGGGAAGGCGAAGCGCACGCCCGTCGACTTGCCGATCCAGTTGGTCTGCATGGTGCGCACGCGCTCGGGCCAGCCCGGCAGCTTGTCGTCCACATAGGCCAGCAATTCTTCCGCGTAATCGGTGATGCGCGCGTAGTACATGGGAATTTCGCGCTTTTCGATCAGCGCGCCGGAACGCCAGCCCTTGCCGTCGACCACTTGTTCGTTGGCCAGCACGGTCTGGTCGATCGGGTCCCAGTTCACGGTACCGGTCTTCTTGTAGATGATGCCTTTTTCCAGCATCTTGAGGAACATCCACTGGTTCCATTTGTAGTATTCAGGCTTGCAGGCGGTCATTTCGCGCGACCAGTCGATGGCCAGGCCCATCGATTCCATCTGCTGTTTCATGTGGGCGATGTTCGAATACGTCCATTGCGCGGGCGGCACGTTGTTGGCCATGGCCGCGTTTTCCGCCGGCATGCCGAACGCATCCCAGCCCATCGGCATGAGCACGTTGTAGCCGTTCATGCGCAGGTAGCGGTACATCACGTCATTGATCGTATAGTTGCGCACGTGACCCATGTGCAGCTTGCCCGAAGGGTAAGGCAGCATCGAGCAGGCAAAATACTTGCCTTTTGGGAAACGCGGGTCGTGTTCGACGGCTTTATAGGCGTCGATCGCCTTCCAGTGCGATTGGGCGGCTTGTTCGACGTCGGCGGGACTATATTTATCTTGCATGATGTGCGGCCAATAGTGGATATGAACCGAGCATTATACTGGTTGTCGCCGCCCGATAGCGCGGCGCGCTGGCGGCCCGGGCCGGCATATTTTTGCGAGCGCACAATTATGCTGTGTGATATATACACAATCTTGTTCTTTGCATCAAAGCCGGCCATGATCATCTACCAGGAAGTCGCCCCCATCCCCGCCCTGCGGCCCTGGCTGGACTGCGTCTGGACCTGCCGCGTGCAGACGGGCGCCACGCCCCTGACGCACCAGGTCTTGCCCGACAATTGCATCGATATTTTGTGCCAGGACCAGCAGGACGCCAGCTTTGCCGTCGGCATGATGACGGCGCCGATTGCCGTCGTCAGCCAGGGCCTCGTGCAGACGGTGGCGGCCCGCTTCAAGCCGGGCGCGGCGGCACGCTTCTTCCAGCTGCCCTTGTGCGAACTCAATGATGGACGTGCCGATCTGCGGCAGCTGTGGGGCCGCGAACTGGCGGCGCGCCTGGGTGACGCCCTGTGGAGCGAACCCTTGTCCAACGCGCAAAGAATTGCCATTTTGCAGGATTATCTGCTGCTGCGCCTGCGCGCCGCGCCGCCACGGCGCCAGGCCGGCGTGGCCGACCATGCCATCGCGGCCATCGAGCGCACATGCGGCCAGGTGCGCGTGGACGGCCTGGCGCAGCAGCTGGGGGTGTCGCGCCAGCACCTGGCGCTGCAATTTCGCCAGCAAGTGGGCATCAGCCCGAAGCTGTTTGCCCGCATCTGCCGTTTCAGGGCCGCCAGCGCTGGCTTGAAAAGCCTGCCGCAGCAGCCGGATTGGGCGCAAGTGGCCTTGCAATACGGCTATTTCGACCAGTCGCATTTGATCCACGACTTCCAGGAATTCACCCGCCGCTCGCCCGAAGCGTGGCTGACGGGCCGACGCGCGTGAGCGCCTTCCATTTTTCCAATCGCGCGGCGCGCGCCGGTGGCATGATGGCGTTATTCTTCATTCACCAGGAGCAGAACATGATCAAGGGTTTACGCACCGTCACCTATCCCGTCCCCGACCTGGAGCAGGCCAAGGCCTGGTACAGCCAGGTGTTCGGCACGGCACCGTATTTCGACCAGCCGTTCTATGTCGGCTTTGCCATCGGCGGCTTCGAGCTGGGCCTGCTGCCGGACGGCCAGCCCGGCACGCAGGGCAGCGTGACGTACTGGGGCGTGGACGGCATCGAGCAGGAGGTCGAGCGCATCGTGGCACTGGGCGGCACCCTGCATCACCCGATCACGGACGTGGGCGACGGCATCCGCACGGTGGAATTGCTCGACCCGTTCGGCAATCAGATCGGCCTGATCGACAATCCTCACTTCGATACGGCCAAGGTCGTCTAGGCCGCCTCGCCTTGCAGCCATAGCCGGAACTGCTGCAAGGCCAGCTTTTCATGCGCCGCCTCGGGCGTGATCAGGTAATACGCGCGCTGGCCGCGCAGTGGGCGCTCGCATGCGATGCGCAGCTCGCCGCGCGCCAGTTCCGCCTCCACCAGCATACGGGGCAGCAAGACCACGCCCTGCCCCTGCACGGCCGCCATGGCCAGCATGGAAAACAGCTCATAGCGCGCGCCGTAGCGCGCCCCTTCTCCATCGACCTGCATGGCGTCAAACCACTGGCGCCAGGCACCCGGGCGCGTACTTTGTTGCAACAAGGTCAGGTCCAGCAAATCCTGCGGCTGCCAGGCGCTGCGCGCCGCCAGCAGGCGGGGGCTGGCGACGGGCACGATTTCTTCATGCATCAGCAAGGTGGCGCGCGTGCCGGGCCAGCGCGCCAGCTGCTCGGGCGTGCCCGCGTACAGCGCGCCGTCGTATTCCGTATCGGCAAACATGAACGGTTTCGTGTAGGCATCGATATGCACGACGATGTCCGGGTGCATGCCCGCCAGTGACGACAGCCGCGGCATCAGCCAGCGCGTGGCAAACGTGGGTACCGAGGCCAGCTGCAAGGTCCCGCCACCGCCCTGGCGCGCCATGGTGTCGAGCGTGTCGCGCTCCAAGCCATCGAGGCGGGCCGCGATCTGCCGCGCATACGCGGCGCCGGCGCTGGTCAGCAGCACGCCATGGCGCGTGCGCTGGAACAGTTGCACGCCAAGAAAGCTTTCCAACGATGAAATCTGGCGCGACACGGCGCTTTGCGTCAGCGACAGTTCGCGCGCAGCGTGCGTGTAGCTCTGGTGGCGCGCGGCCGCCTCGAAACAATTTAGCGCCTGCAGCATGGGAATTTTGCGTGACATGGGGGTATCCGGCCGGTGAAATTCCTCTAGTATGCCGCAAGATATGCGTAGCACGCATGTCTGGGTGCGAAAAAATCGTTTGCGCAAGGCTAGGCAAGAACCTACCATGAGCCATATTCAATCTTGCGCCGATCACCGGCGCTCACCTGCGAGGCCTGTGATGAGCAAAACCGTATTCGACTGGAATTCCCCCCTGCTGCTGGAAGAACAACTGACGGGCGACGAACGCGCCGTGCTGGAAGCGGCCCGCGACTATTGCCAGGGCAGCCTGGTGCCGCGCGTGCTCGAATCGTTCCGCCATGGCCGCACGGATGCCGCCATCTTCCGCGAAATGGGAGAGCTGGGCTTGCTGGGCACGACCATTCCCGAAGAATACGGCGGCGCCGGCCTGAACTACGTTTGCTACGGCCTGGCCGCGCGCGAAGTCGAGCGCGTCGATTCGGGCTACCGCTCGATGATGAGCGTGCAATCGTCGCTGGTGATGGTGCCGATCAATGCCTTCGGCAACGAAGAAACCAAACAGAAATACCTGCCGAAACTGGCGACGGGCGAATTCATCGGCTGCTTCGGCCTGACGGAACCGAACCACGGCTCCGACCCTGGCAGCATGGTCACGCGCGCGCGCAAGGTACCGGGCGGCTACAGCCTGTCCGGCGCCAAGATGTGGATCACCAACAGCCCCATCGCCGACGTGTTCGTCGTCTGGGCCAAGGACGATGAAGGCGCGATCCGCGGCTTCGTGCTGGAAAAAGGCTGGAAAGGCCTGTCGGCGCCGGAAATCCACGGCAAGGTGGGCTTGCGTACCAGCATCACCGGCGAAATCGTCATGGATGAAGTATTTTGCCCGGAAGAAAACGCCTTCCCCGACGTGCGCGGCCTGAAAGGTCCATTTACTTGCCTGAACAGCGCCCGCTACGGCATCGCCTGGGGCGCGCTGGGCGCGGCCGAAGACTGCTACCTGAAGGCGCGCCAGTACACGATGGACCGCCAGCAATTCGGCCGCCCCTTGGCCGCCAACCAGCTGGTGCAAAAGAAACTGGCCGACATGCTGACGGAAATCACCATGGGCTTGCAAGGCTGCTTGCGCCTGGGCCGCATGAAGGACGAGGGCTCGCCGGCCGTGGAAATCACGTCTATCATGAAACGCAACAGCTGCGGCAAGGCGCTCGATATCGCCCGCGTGGCGCGCGACATGATGGGCGGCAACGGCATTTCCGACGAGTTCGGCGTCATCCGCCACCTGGTCAACCTGGAAGTGGTCAACACCTATGAAGGCACGCACGACGTGCACGCGCTGATCATCGGTCGCGCCATCACCGGCATCGCCGCTTTCAACTAATGGATGCCTTGGCTTCCACCCTCGCCTCCACCCTGCGGCCCGCGCCGTTGACCGGCTTGCGCGTGCTGGACCTGTCGCGCGTGCTGGCCGGCCCGTGGGCCGGGCAAATGCTGGCCGACCTCGGCGCCGACGTCGTCAAGGTCGAGCAGCCGGGCCGCGGCGACGACACGCGCTCCTGGGGGCCGCCGTATCTGAAGGACGAGGACGGCCGCGACACGGCCGAAGCGGCCTATTTCCAGTGCGCCAACCGCAACAAGCGCTCCTTGTGCATCGACCTGGCCGCGCCTGAAGGGCAAGCCCTGGTGCGCCAGCTGGCCGCCGAATCGGACGTGTTGCTGGAAAATTTCAAGCTCGATGGCTTGAAGCAATATGGCCTGGACTCTGCCAGCTTGCTGGCGCTCAACCCGCGCCTCGTGTACTGCTCCATCACGGGTTTCGGCCAGGATGGGCCGTATGCGGCGCGCGCCGGCTATGACTTTTTGATCCAGGGCATGGGCGGCCTGATGAGCATCACGGGCGTGCCCGATGGCCAGCCGGGCGCCGGACCGCAAAAAGTGGGTGTGGCGCAAACGGACATCCTGACGGGCCTGTACGCCACCATCGCCGTGCAGGCCGCATTGGCCGAACGCGAGCGCTCGGGCCTGGGCCAGCATATCGACCTGGCCCTGCTCGACGTGCAAGTGGCCGCGCTGGGCAACCAGGCCGCCAACTACTTGTGCGGGGGCAAGGTGCCGCAGCGCATGGGCAACGCGCATCCGAATATTGTTCCCTACCAGGACTTTCCCACGGCCGATGGCGACATGATTCTGGCGATCGGCAACGATGGACAGTTTTCGCGTTTTTGCGCCGTCGCCGGCCACCCGGAATGGGCGCAGGACGAACGCTTCGCCACCAACCCGCAGCGCGTGGCGCACCGGGCGGTGTTGATACCGTTGATGCGCCAGACCACGGTCATGCGCACGACGGCAGAGTGGATCAGCGCGTTCGAGGCGCAAGCCGTGCCGTGCGGCCCCGTCAACCGCATCGACCAGGTTTTTGCCGACCCGCAAGTGGTGGCGCGGGGCTTGAAAGTGGAGATGCCGCACCCGACGGCGGGCACGGTGGCGCTGGTGGCCAATCCCGTGCGCCTGTCCGGCTCGCCGGTGCAATACCGCTTGCCGCCGCCCTTGCTGGGGCAGCATACGAACGAGGTGCTGCAGCAGTGGCTGGGGTTGGACGGTGCAGAGATTGACGGCTTGCGTGAGCGCAAGGTGGTGTAAATGTTGGTCGTCTGGACGTAGGTCGGATTGGCGCTTGCGCGGAATCCGACTTGCACAGCCAACAATGTTGTCGGATTACGGCCCGCAGGGCCTAATCCGACCTACGATTCCATTCACTTGAGTACCAGCTTCAACGCCGGCTTCTCGCCATAATCGTCATAGCGTTCATTGATGCCGGCGATGCAAAACGTGATTTCTTCCAGTAAATCAGGCACTTGCGCCTTCATCGCGTCAGCGTCCTGCACCACGATGTCCAGCACTTCGTTCGGCTTCAAACGGAACTGCGTCATGTTTTCATCGTCGCGCAGGTAGCTGAGGCAATCGACCCAGGCATCCATGCTGTTGCCGTAGAACGCGGGGAAACCGAAGGCTTGCACGCATTGCGCGTGAAAGCTCGCTTCATCGGTGATGTCTTTTCCATTCAGGATGGCAGTGGCCATGGTCTTCCTCAGTTCTTCAGCGACAGCACGTCCTGCATGTCAAACAGGCCGGTCGGCTTGTCGGCCAGGAAACGCGCCGCGCGCAGGGCACCGTGGGCGTAGGTGACGCGGCTGCTCGACTTGTGGCTGATCTCGATGCGCTCGCCGATACCGGCAAACAGCACCGTATGGTCGCCGACGATATCGCCGCCGCGGATGGTGGCAAAGCCGATGGTCGACGGGTCGCGTTCGCCCGTCACGCCTTCGCGGCCGTACACGGCGCACTCCTTCAGGTCGCGGCCCAGGGCGCCGGCCACCACTTCACCCATTTGCAGGGCCGTGCCCGACGGCGCATCGACCTTGAAGCGGTGATGCGCTTCGATGATTTCGATGTCGTAGCCTTCGGACAGGCTTTTCGCGGCCAGTTCCAGCAATTTCATGGTGACATTCACGCCCACGCTCATGTTCGGCGCGAACATGATGGCCGTCTTTTCGGCGGCGGCGGCAATGGCGGCCTTGCCCGCGTCATCGAAACCGGTGGTGCCGATGATCATCTTGATGCCATGCTCGGCGCAATACGCCAGGTGCTGCAAAGTGCCTTCGGGACGGGTGAAGTCGATCAGGTAATCGGCATTGGCCAGGCCGGTGGCAAGGTCCGACTCGATCAGCACGCCGGCAGGCTTGCCGAGGAAAGCGGCGGCATCCTGGCCGACGGTCGGCGAGCCGACGCGGTCGAGGGCGCCGGTCAGCACGGCGTCGGGCGCATTGCTGACCGCTTCGATCAGGATATGGCCCATGCGGCCGCTGGCGCCAGCGATGGCGATTTTCAGTTCAGTCATTTTATTCTCTTACAGCAACTTATTTGGTGGGTTCGGCGGCAGGCGCAGGTGCTGGCTCGGCGGCAGGTGCCGGTGCAACGTCAGGCTTGCTCACAGGAATGGCAGGGGCGGCATCGGCCGGTACCGGCACGGCGCTTGGCGCCACGGGCGATGGCACGGCGGCGGCAGGCACGTCGGCCTTGGCGACCTTGGCGAAGGGCGACGGACCGGCGATACGGTCGATATATTCTTTCTCCGTCGGCAAGTTGCCGCCTTCGAAACGTTCAACCTTGCCATCCTTGCCGAAGTACACGACCACGCGGCTGCTGGTGGTTTCGCCACTGCCCCGGGCCAGACGGAATGGATAATCCCAGCGGTCGGCATGGAAGATATCGGTCAGCAGCGAGGTGCCGAGGACGAAACGCACTTGGTCGCGCGTCATGCCCACTTTCAACTGGGCCAGCATCTCTTCGGAGACAAAGTTGCCTTGTTGAATGTCTGGACGGTACGGCGAGAAAAACCACATGAATTTCTGCAGCGGCGTAATGGTGGTCGTCTGCGCTCCCTGTTCGGGGACCAGTTCCTTGCCTTCTTTTTGAGCAGCTGCCGGCTTTTCGCCAAGGATGCCACGGCTGGCGCAGCCGGACATGGCCAGCGCGACACAGACCATGCCTGCCACGACTGGTGCTCGAAATGAAAGACGGTGCCAGAGAGATGGCAATACAGCCGGGGTTACGCGCATAAATGACCTCAATTGGATGAACAAAACGCCAGGAGTGACCGGCCCGCCAAAAAATGCATATTTTGGCACTCCCCGACAAAACGCTATATGATAAAGCACCTGACCCACATACGAGCAACAAACATGAGTAACAATCCTAGTGATCTCAAGGCAAGCGGCCTGAAAGCCACCCTGCCACGGCTGAAGATACTCGATATCTTCCAGAGTAGCCCGGTACGCCACCTGACCGCGGAAGACGTCTACAAGATTCTGCTGGCCGACAATATGGATGTCGGTTTGGCAACTGTCTACCGCGTCCTCACGCAATTCGAACAGGCAGGCTTGCTCAACCGCAACCATTTTGAAACCGGCAAGGCGATTTTCGAACTCAACGAAGGCTCCCACCACGACCACCTGGTGTGCCTCGACTGTGGCCGGGTCGAAGAATTCTTCGACGAAGAAATCGAAATCCGCCAGCAAAAAGTGGCCGAAGAGCGCGGCTTCAAGATCGCCGAACACGCCCTGGCCATCTACGGCAACTGCACCAAGACAGCCTGCCCGCACAAAACAGCCTGACCCACGCCGGCCGCTCCCGCAAGGGGCCGACCGGCGCAGCATTGAACCGCATCAATGCTGGCTGAGCGCGCTCGACAGCAGCTTGGCCGTGATGTCGACGATCGGAATGACGCGCTCGTAAGCCATGCGCGTCGGTCCGATCACTCCCAAGGTTCCCACGATCTTGCCGTTGACTTCATACGGCGCCGTCACCACGCTCATCTCATCCATCGGCACCAGGTTCGATTCTCCGCCGATGAAAATCTGCACGCCCGTCGCCTTGCTCGACACGTCGAGCAGCTGCATCAAGCCCGTCTTTTGCTCGAACATGTCGAACATCTGGCGCAGCGAATGCATATTCGATGACAGATCGCTCACGCTGAGCAAGTTGCGCTCGCCGGAAATGACCATGTCGTCGCTATGGTCGGCCATCGCTTCGCTGCCCGCTTCCACGGCCGCCTGCATCAGGCTGCCCATATCGTCGCGCAACTGGCGCAATTCGCCCTGCAGGCGCACGCGCACGGCGTCGAAGGACAGGCCGCCGTAATTCTGGTTGATGTAATTGGCCGATTGCACCAATTGCGCCGGCGTATAGTCGGCTTCCGTCAGCAATAAACGGTTCTGCACATCCCCGCCGGGAGCGACGATGACGAGCAGGATGCGTTTTTCCGACAGGCGCAGGAATTCGATTTGCTGGAACACGGATTCGCGGCGCGGGCTGAGCACGACACCGGCGAACTGCGACAGCGACGATAGCATCTGCGCCGCGTTGGCGATGGTTTTTTGCGGCTGCGGCGTCTGCAGGCGCATGCGCGATTCCACCAGGTGCTCGTCCAGGTGCCGGACGGTCAGCAGGGTGTCGACAAAGATGCGGTAGCCGCGCGGCGTGGGGATGCGTCCGGCCGAAGTATGGGGACTGGAGACATAACCGAGCTCTTCCAGGTCGGCCATGATGTTGCGGATCGTGGCCGGCGACAGGTCGAGGCCGGAAATTTTCGACAAGGCGCGCGAACCGACCGGCAGGCCGTCGGCGATATATCGCTCGACCAGGGCTTTCAGCAGTGTTTGGGCACGTGTATCGAGTTGCATGGTGTTTTAGGTAAGCAAATAATCTTTATTAAGCAAGCGGCAGCGAAAGCGGCCGAACCTGCATCAACAGCGCCTATTATGCACGTTCGCCCGGCCAGCGGCGATCAATCTTCCAGTTGCCCCTGCAGCCACAGCAGCAATTCATCAAAGTTGGCGCAGATGGCGTCGGGCTGCACGCCGGCGGCCAGGTGGGCGTCGCTGCCCTTGCGGTTCATCCACACGGCACGCATGCCCGCCCCTTGCGCCCCCGTCACGTCGAAATACAGATCGTCGCCCACATACACGGCTTCATGGGGCGCCACGCCCAGCGCCGCGCAAGCGGCCAGGAAGATGCTGGCATCGGGCTTGGCCACGCCAAAATCGCTGGCGGCAATCGACACCTTGAAATGCTGCGCCAGTCCGATAATTTCAAGGTCCGCATTGCCATTCGAGATGGAGCCGAGCAGCAGGCGCTGGCGCATCCAGACCAGGCCCGGCAAGACATCGTCATACGGCTGGACCCGATGGCGCGCGGCCAGGAACTGCGCGATGGCGCCGTCGACCAGGGCGGCATCCTCGCCAGCGGCCTCGAAGGCGGTCAGCAGGCCCGCGCGGCGCAACTCGATCAGATTGCCATGGAAATGCGGTTGTTCCTTGAGCATGGCCAGGCGGTGCTGGCGCAACAGCTCGATGGAAAACTGCTGCGCCACCTTGGGCGCATGCGTGGCCAGCCAGTCGTGCAGCAGGGTTTCGGCGGCGGCAATCACGGGCGCGATGGGCCACAAGGTATCGTCGAGGTCGAACAGGATGGCCTTGGGCGGCACGGCAGGTTTTACAGGAGCAAGGGACATGGGACTCACGGTGGATGCCGCGCCACAGTGCGCAGCCTGCATCTATTGTCGCATTGATCGACGCCGCCAGCATGGCGGCGCCCCCATGAAATGGGGCCGGGCCAGCGCTTCCCGGCGAAAAATTGTTACAGGGTGATACAAGGCAAGATCATCCGGCTTGCCAGATAGACTAAAATAGGCGCCATTCCAATGCGGCGCCAGCGTCCGCGTTGCGCTACCCAACCTAATTCGTTTTGGAGAATGTATGAAAAATTTGTACCTGCGCTCGATGCTGGCGGCGGCTTGCGCCGTCACATTGGCGGCCTGCGGCGGCAGCGGCGGCAACCTGTATCTGAGCGGCCAAGTCTCCAATCTGGCAAAAGATGGCCTGATTCTGCTGAATGATGGCGAACGCCTGCCTGTCGCCTCAGGCCAGACCTCCTTTGTTTTCACCAAGCTGGTCAGCACCGATGACCGCTACGACATCACCATTGCGCAACAGCCAAAGGGCGCCGTCTGCACTATTACCAATGGCGTCGGCAAGGCATCGAGCTATACCGTGACCACGGCCTTCGTGAGCTGCGTGACCAACTCCTACCCGCTGAGCGGCACCATCACGGGCCTGACCGCCGACGGCTTGACCCTGGCCATCGGCAATACCACCACCAGCCCGCTGAAAGGCAGCACCAGCTATACGTTCCCGAATGTCAATGACGGCATCGCCTACAATATTTCCATCGCGACGTATCCAACGGGCCAGACGTGCAGTTTCGTGGGTTCTGCCAGCGCCAACGGCCGCGACGTCGTCGGCACCATGGGTTCAGCCGCCACGACCGGCGCCACACTGAACTGCACGGCGCTGTAAGCCACGCGATTCGTCACCACTATATTGGATTGGAGAAATACATGAAGTTATCCTGCCTGCGCCACCCTGTCGCCGCGCTGCTGTTGACCCTGGGACTGGCTGCTTGCGGCGGCAAGGCCTCGTATGATGTCAGCGGCACCATCAGCAACTTGAACACCAACGGCCTGGTCCTGGCCAACGCCGGCGTCAACCTCCCGATTACAGCGGGCCAGACCTCGTTCACCTTTGCCAAGCGCATCGACTATGGCACCGACTACAACATCACCGTGCAGACCCAGCCAGCCCACATGACTTGCACCGTCAGTGGCGGGACCGGTTCGGCCGGTCACTACCTGAGCATCCAGGCGGCCGTCATGTGCACGCAAAATAGCTACACGGTAGGCGGCACGGTGACTGGCCTGACAGCCGACGGCCTGATCCTGATCAACGGCAATGCGCAAACCTCGGTGGCCAAGGACAGCACGACCTTCACCCTGGCGTCGCGTGTTCCCGATGGCGACACGTATGGCATCAGCATATTTGCCCAGCCGACCGGCTTGAAATGCAGCGTGGCGCCGAACACCGGCGTTGGCGTCATGGGCGAAGCGAACGTGACGACCGTGCAGATCGCCTGCAATCCGGCCTGATGCGGTGACGCTGGCAGCCGCGACGCGGCTGCCAGGAAGAGATATCATGAAAATCTATAGTTGATATTCGAAAGATAAATTGGAGTTATATGTGGCGATGCAGCATAATGCATCTGTCTCCTCCAACTCTTCCAAGAATTGGATTTAGCCCGCTTTCACCAGCGGGCTTTTTTTTGTCCAAAATTTCTCAGGCGGCTTGATTCAAGCCTGGCTGCAGCATCTGCACGATGCTGGAGAAATCCTGCTGCGCATAACCGGCTTGCGCATGCATCTGGTACAGCTGGCGCACCAGCCCGCCCAAGGGCGTGGGCGCGTTCGCCGACAGGGCCGACTGCTGCGCCAGGCCCAGGTCCTTCAGCATCAGCGCCGTGCCGAAGCCGCCCGTGTAATTGCGCGAGGCGGGCGTGCCGTCCATGACGCCGGGCCACGGGTTGTACACTTCCAGGGTCCAGTTGCGGCCCGAACTCTTGGCCATGATCTCGGACAACACTTTCGGATCGAGGCCATGCGCCACGCCCAGGTTCAGCGCCTCGGCCGTCCCCGCCATCAAGATACCCAGCAGCATGTTGTTGCAAATCTTCGCTACCTGGCCCGCGCCCGCCTCGCCCGCATGGAAGATGTTCTTGCCCATCTTTTCCAACAGGGGCCGGGCCTGCTGCAAGGCCGCTTCGCTGCCGCCGACGATGAAGGTCAGGGTGCCGGCTGCCGCGCCCGCCGTGCCGCCCGAGACGGGCGCATCGATCATGGCAAAGCCGCGCTCGCTGGCCGCCTGCGCCACCTGGCGCGCCACGTCGGCCGCGATGGTGCTGCAATCGATGAACAGGGCGCCCGGCTTGGCCGAATCGAGCACGCCGCCGGCGCCCAGATACAGCTCCTGCACATGCTTGTTGGCCGGCAGCATGGTGATGACGGCGTCCGCCGTCTGCACGGCCGCACTGGCGGACGCGGCCGCCGTGGCGCCCGCCTCGACCAGCGACGCCACCGCCGCCGGCGCCAGGTCGAACACGGACACGTGGAAGCCGGCGGCCACCAGGTTGCGGGCCATCGGCGCGCCCATGTTGCCCAGGCCGATAAATGCGATATGTTGCATGGTAAATATCTCCTGTAGCGCCTAAAAAAGCCCATGGCGTTGTTGCCTTGCCTCGTCGTACTAGTCGTACTGCCTTCGGCAAGGCGCCTAGCCCTGAGCATTTTTATGCACTACTTAAATGTTTAAATGTGTAGGTCGGCAAGTGGATGCGTGCTCCACGGCGCCGCAAAATACTCGTCCAGATACGCTGCGCTGACCTCGGCCAGGCTGGCCGGTTGCCACTGCGGCGCGTTGTCCTTGTCGATCAGCAAGGCGCGCACGCCTTCGCTGAAGTCTGCGTGGGCGCAGCATTGCACGGCAACGATCAGTTCCAGCTGGAACACTTGCGCCAGACTCATGTGCCGCGTGCGTACACGCATGTCCCACACCAAGGCGGCCGAAGTGGGCGCGCCCTTGTCCAGCGAGTGGGCCGCCTTTTGCAGCCAGACCGAATCGCCGTCATACGCGGCAATGGCGGCCACCACTTCGGGCAAGGTGGGTGCTTGCGTGAGCGCGGCGATGGCGTCGAAGTTGGCGCGCACTTCGGAGACGGGCAGCATGGAGGCTGGCGCCGAGAAGCCGCGCAGCAAGCGGCTCAGCTGCTGGTGATTCGCCTGCGGATCAGCTTGCCATTGCGCCAGCGCCAGCGCGTCGAGCACCATGTTCCGCTCTTCCTGGCGCAGGAAATAGTCGCCCAGGCCCGCGAACAGCGCGTCGGCCGCGTTCATCGGCGCGCCCGTCAAACCGAGGAACAGGCCGCTGCGGCCCGGCATGCGGCCCAGGAACCAGCTGCCGCCCACGTCGGGGAACAGGCCGATCGTGATTTCCGGCATGGCGATGCGCGTGCTTTCCGTCACCACTTTGTGGCTGGCGCCCGCCATCAGGCCCAGGCCGCCGCCCATGACGATGCCGCCGCCCCACACCAGCAGCGGCTTCGCATACGTATGGATGCGGTGGTCGAGCCGGTACTCCTCGGCAAAGAAGGCCAGCGCCTGCGGGTTCGGCACGACACCCGGTTGCTCGGCCACGGCCGAACGCAGGCTGCGCACGTCGCCGCCGGCACAGAAGGCCTTGTCCGTCGACGATTGCAGCACCACGCAGGCGATGGCGTCGTCAGCATCCCAGCGCACGAGGGCGCCGTCGAGGGCGCGGATCATGTCCAGGGTCAAGGCGTGCAAGGATTTTGGCGCATCGAGGGTGATGACGCCCAGCTTCATGCCGCCGGGACAGTCGCGTTCCTCGATCTTCACGGTTTCAAGCAAAGTCTCAACCATTCTTCCACTCCGCCGGACGTTTTTCCAGGAACGCCTGCACGCCCTCTTTCTGGTCTTGCGTATCGAACAGGCCCAGGAACAGGGTGCGCTCGTCGGGCAGGGAATCGACCAGCGGATGGCTGCGCGCGCCCTGGATCAGGATCTTGCACGCCGTCACGCTGCTGGGACTCTGGCGCGCCACCTTGGCGGCCAGGGCCAGCGCCGTGGCAGCAGCCTTGCCAGTTGGCACGACTTCCTCGACGAGGCCGATGGCCAGGGCCTTGTCCGCATCGACGCGCTCGCCACATAAAATCATGCGCTTGGCCCAGCCTTCGCCCACCAGCCACGGCAAGTGCTGCGTGCCGCCCGCGCACGGCAGCAAGCCGACGGAGGCTTCCGGCAAGGCCATCTGCGCGTGTTCCTCGGCGATGCGGATATCACAGGCCAGCGCGCATTCGAGCCCGCCGCCCATGGCATAGCCATTGATAGCGGCGATGCTAACGCCACGAAACGCGGACAGTGCCTCGAAGGCCTCGCCAAACGCGGCGGCCATGGCGAACGCCGTGTCTTTATTGCCGTCAGCAAACACCTTCAGATCGGCGCCAGCCGAGAAGAACTTGGCGCCGCCGCCCGTGATCACGAGCGCGTACACGTCCGGATCAAGGTTCAGGTCGGCCACCAACTCTTTCAGGGCGCGCAGGCTGGCCAGGGTCCACGTGTGGGCGGGCGGGTTGTCGAGAGTCACCAGGGCCGTGTGGCCGCGGCGTTCCAGCAGCAGATTGGTATACACTTTAGTCATCGTAAGGTCTCCGTGGCGCCGTCTTTCAGAATCGCTCGCGCGACGATCAGGCGCATGATTTCATTCGTCCCTTCCAGGATTTGGTGCACGCGCGTGTCGCGCACATGGCGCTCGAGCGGGTACTCGCGGATGTAGCCGTAGCCGCCGTGCAACTGCAGCGCATCGTTGGCCACATTGAAACCCACATCCGTGGCGAAACGTTTGGCCATGGCGCAATATGCCGTAGCGTCCGGGCTTTCCTGGTCGAGTTTCCAGGCTGCCAGACGCACCATCTGGCGCGCCGCCACCAGCTCCGTCAGCATGTCGGCCAGCTTGAATTGCAAGGCCTGGAACTGCGCCAGCTCGCGGCCGAACTGCGTGCGCTCCTTCATGTACGCCTGCGCCCGCGTCAGGGCCGCCTGCGCCGTGCCCACCGAGCACACGGCGATATTGATGCGCCCGCCATCGATGCCCTTCATGGCGATGGCAAAGCCTTCGCCTTCCGCGCCCAGCAAGTTACCGACAGGCACTTTCACCTGATCGAAGCTGATGATGCGCGTGGGCTGACTGTTCCAGCCCATCTTTTCTTCTTTCTTGCCATACACGATGCCGGGCAAATTCGCCGGCACGGCAAAGGCGGAAATACCGGCCGCGCCCTCGCCGCCGGTTCTCGCCATGACGATCAGCATGTCCGTCTGGCCCGCGCCCGAGATGAACGCTTTCGTACCGTCGAGCACATAAAAGTCGCCATCCTTGACGGCTTTCGTGCGCAAGGACGCCGCATCCGATCCTGACTGCGGTTCCGTCAGGCAATAGCTGGCCAGCTTCTGGCCGGCGGCCAGGGCCGGCACCCACTCGTCGCACAGCGCTTCCTGCCCCCAGCGCGACAGCATCCAGGTAGCCATGTTGTGGATCGTGATGTAGGCCGTGGTCGAGGTGCAGCCGCCGGCCAGCTCTTCGAAGACGATGGCCGCATCCTGGCGGCTCAAGCCCAGGCCGCCCCAGCGCTGCGGCGTGTACAGGCCGCAAAAGCCCATCTCGCCCGCCTTGGCAATCGTTTCCACGGGGAAGATCGATTCCGCATCCCAGTGGGCCGCGTGCGGCGCCAGTTCGCCGTCGGCAAACGCGCGCGCCGCCTGCTGGAACTCGCGCTGCTCGTCGCTCAGTTCAAAGTCCATGGCAGCTCCTTACTTGAGGCTGATGGTGGTGTTGACCTTGCCCACCGAGGCCGCATCCGTGAACCAGCGCTGGGTGATCGTCTGCGTCTGCGTGTAGAACAGCACGACCTGCTTGCCGAACGGACCCAGGTCGCCCAGCTTGGAGCCGCGCGAACCCGTAAAGCTGAACAGGGGCACGGGCACGGGAATGGGTACGTTGATGCCCACCTGGCCCACGTCGATTTCTTCCTGGAAATAGCGCGCGGCCGCGCCGCTTTGCGTGAACAGGGCCGTGCCGTTGCCGTTCGGATTCGCGTTCACCAGCGCAATCGCTTCGTCCAGGGTATCGACTTCGACGACAATCAGGACGGGGCCAAAGATTTCCTGGTCATACACGACCATGCCGGGTTTGACGCCGGACAAAATCGTCGGGCCGACGAAGTTGCCGTTCGGATAGCCATCGACCTTCACGTCGCGGCCATCGAGGGTCAGCACGGCGCCCTGTTCGATGCCCTTGGCAACCAGGCTGTGCACGCGCTCTTTCGCCGCGCACGAAATGACGGGGCCCAGGTCCGGATTGTCCTTGCCCGCGCCCACCGTCAGGGTTTGCGCCTTGGCGGACAGTTCCGGCAGCCACTCGCGCGCTTCGCCCACCAGCACGGCAACGGACGCGGCCATGCAGCGCTGGCCGGCCGCGCCGAAACCGGCGCCCAACAGCTGGTTCAGGGTCTGTTCTTTATTGGCATCCGGCAAGACGACGGCATGGTTCTTGGCGCCCATCATGCATTGCGCGCGCTTGCCGTTCAGGCTGGCGCGCTGGTACACATGCGTGCCCACCTTGCTCGAGCCGACAAACGAGATGGCCTTGATATCCGGATGGTCGCACAGGGCGTTGACCACGTCTTCGCCGCCGTGGATGACGTTCAGCACGCCGGCCGGGATGCCCGCCTGCAAGGCCAGGCGCACGAGTTTTTCCGTCACGAGCGGATCTTGCTCCGATGGTTTCAGCACGAAGGTATTGCCGCAGGCAATCGCCATCGGGAACATCCACAGGGGGATCATGGCGGGGAAATTGAACGGGGTAATGCCGGCGCACACGCCCAGCGGCTGCATCACGCTGTAGGTGTCGACGCCGCCAGCCACGTTTTGCGCGTATTCGCCCATCTGCAGGGTGCCGATATTGGCGGCATGCTCGACCACTTCCAGGCCGCGGAACACATCGCCTTCCGCATCGAGCAAAGTCTTGCCCTGTTCCATCGTCAGGGTGGCGGCCAGGTCGGCCATGTTTTCGCGGATCAGCTGCTGCAATTTCAGGAAGATGCGGGCACGGGCGCCGATCGGCGTCTTGCGCCAGGTTTTGAAGGCGCGCTGGGCCGAGGCGATGGCCGCGTTCACTTCATCGGGCGTGGCGAACGGCACCTTGGCCAGGACTTCCTGCGTGGCGGGGTTGACGACGTCGCGCCAGACGGTGGTGCGGGACTCAACCCACTCGCCGTTGATCAACAGTGGAACGGTCGGAATTGCGGTTTGCGTGGTCACTCGGTGTCTCCTCGTTGGGGTATAGGTCTGTTTGCATTATTCGCACAATCCAGCCTGCAAACAAGGCGTGAAAATGCGAGATAATGCAAAGACGAATCTGTTAATCTGCAAAGATTGTAAATTTGCAGATTCCACAAACCGGGGAAGAGGAAACGCGATGGCAAAGGTTTTCATGGGCGTGCGCCTGCAGCGGCTGCGCGAGGAACGGCGCATGACGCAGGTGGCGCTGGCCAAGGCCCTGGGCATCTCGCCCAGCTACCTGAACCAGATGGAGCGCAACCAGCGCCCGCTGACGGTGCCGATTCTGCTGCGCATCGGCACGGTGCTGGGCGTTGACCCGCAAATCTTTTCCGAACACGACAGCGCCAGCCTGGTGGCGGACGTGCGCGACGTGTTTGGCGAATTGCCCGACGCGCCGCCCACCTCGATGGCGGAATTGAAAATGCTGGTGGAAAACATGCCGGAACTGGCGCGCTCGATTTTGCTCTTGCAGCGGCGCTACCGCGTGATGGCGGAACGGGCCGATACGCTGGCCGCGCGCCTCGACGACGGCAGCCGCGGCGCCAGCTCGGCCGCGCCCTCCACGGACGAGGAAGTACGCGAATACCTGAACCGGCGGCAAAACTATATCGATGAACTGGACCGGGCGGCCGAACTGGTGGCGGGCGAACTCGATCCCGCCCTGCGCACGCTCGACGCGCTGCAAGGCCGCTTGCTGGAGCGCCACGGCATCCAGGTGCGCTTGTCCGATGGCGACGCGGGCATGGTGCGCAAGCACCGCTACGACGCGCAACACCATATCCTGTTTTTGCCCGACACCCTGACAGGCGGCCAGCGCGCCTTCCAGATGGCGGCGCAAATCAGCCTGCTCGAGCACAGCGACTTGATCGACGCGCTCGTGCTGGCGGCAGGACTCTCGGGCGCGGCCGCGCAGACGGGCGCGCGCCTGGCGTTTTCCAATTATTTCGCCGGCGCCCTGCTGATGCCGTACCAGCGCTTCCTGCAGGCGGCGGAGACGCGCGCCTACGATATCGAGCGCCTGGCGCACCAGTTCGGCGTGGGTTTCGAAGCCGTGTGCCACCGTCTGAGTACCATGCAGCGCCCCGATGCGGCGGGGCTGCCGTTTTTCTTTGTGCGCGTCGACCGCGCGGGCAATGTCTCGAAGCGCCAGTCGGCGACGGACTTCCATTTTTCCAGGGTGGGCGGCACGTGTCCGCTGTGGATCGTCTACGACGCCTTCAGCCATCCGGGCCAGGTGCTCACGCAAGTGGCCAGCATGCCCGACGGCTGCACCTACCTGTGGATCGCGCGCCAGGTCAGCACGGCGTCACCGGGTTTCCGCGCGCCGGGCAAGACCTTTGCCGTGGCGCTGGGCTGCGATATCTCACAGGCGCACCGGCTGACCTATTCGAAGGGACTCGATTTGCACGACCCATCCAGCGCCACGCCGATCGGCACGGGCTGCAAGGTGTGCGAGCGCCAAAGCTGCCCGCAGCGGGCGTTTCCCTCGCTGCTGGCCCCACCACCGGCGTCGGCCTGATTTACTCGATGACCCTGGCCCGCAGCGCGTCGAACTCGCGCGTAAATTCCGCGCGCCAGTCGCGCCGCGTGCTCTCGTCTATCCAGGCCGTATCGAGGCCATTCAACATGAAGCCGCGCATGTCGTCGAGGCCGAAGCCGAATTCGCGCATCATCATCCAGGCGCCCGTCGGCGTCACGTGGTGCAGGGTCGGATCGTCCGTGTTCGGATGCAGTTTCAGGCCCAGCTTGGCCATGGCGCGGATCGGGTGGTCGAGCGCCCAGCGCTCGGGCGCCAGGGTGCGCAGATAATACGAATTGGTGGGCACGACGGTGAACACCAGGCCCCGTTCCACGCAGCGCTGCGCCAGCTCCGGGTTGTCGACGATCGTGTAGCCGTGGTCGACCCGGTCCACCTGCAATTCGTCTATCGCCGTCGCCACGTTCATCCACGGCATGCCGAATTCGCCCGCGTGCGCCGTGCACTTGAAGCCGGCGGCGCGCGCGGCGCGGTAGGCTTCGATGAAGAGCTCCGGCGGACGGTCGTTTTCGCGGTAGTCGATGCCGATGCCGATCACTTCCGGCGCGCGGTAAGCTTTCATCCACTCCACCATCTGCGCGGCTTCGGCGGGAGCCGCTTCGCGGTCGATGCTGGGGATCAGACGGCCGATCACGCCAAAACCCCTTTGCGCATCGCGGATGGCGGCCACGATGGCGTCCTGCGCCGACTCGTAGCGGATGCCCGAGACGCGCACGGTGCCGGTCGGATTCCAGAAGAACTCCGCATAGCGCACGCCATGGCCATGCGCGTCTTCCAGGTATTCATACGCGAGGCAATACAGGTCCGTCGGCGAGACGATCAGGTGCGCGTCGAGCGCGCGCAGCACGCGCAGTACGCCGACGGGCTTGTCGCCGCGCGTATAGAACGCGTCGATTTCCTCGGGCGTGACGACATTGCCCGTCTTGGCGGCCAGCGCGCGGAAAGTAGCCTGGCGCACCGTACCGAACAGGTGGCAATGCAGCTCCACTTTCGGCATGGCGCGTAAAAACTGTTCGATGCTCAGGGGAGAATTAGACATGAAGCTCGTTTCGTAGTGAAGTGGGTCAGACGAGAATGGCGGCCAGGCGGCGCATCAGGCGCTCGATGGCGGCGGGACCGTCGGCCAGCATCGCCACCTGCGTGTTGATGGCGGCGCGGCGCGGCACGCGGAATTCGCACACCGTCATGCCGCGCGTCAGTTCGCCCGTCAATTCGATGGCCACGTGGGCGCTCTGGAACTGGAACAGCTGCGGCGCTTCCAAATACAGGGCCACTACCGGGTCGTACATGGGCATGGGCACGGAACCGTCGCTGCTGCGGATGCGCACATACGCTTCCAGGTAGCCTGCCAGACGTAGCGCGCGCGGCGTGCCGAGGGCGCGCAGGCGTTCCACTTCCGCATTCGTCACCAAGAGCTGACGGCACAGGTTCAGGCCGAACATGCGCAGCGGGATGCCGGATTTGAACACCTGGGCGGCCGCTTCCGGGTCCGCATAGATATTGAATTCGGCCGCCGCCGTGTGGTTGCCCTGGTCGGTCGAGCCGCCCATCAGGATGATCTCGACGATTTTTCCCGCGATATCGGGCGCGCGCGTCAAGGCCGTGGCCAGGTTCGTCATCGGCGCGATCGCCATGATGGTGATCTGGCCCGGATGCTTGCGCACGGCGGCGATCAGCGCGTCGACGGCGTGGCCGGCAGCATCGCTGTCGGCGCCGGGCGGCAGCACCTCGCCCGTGGTCGGCATGCCGCTGTCGCCGAGGATGCGCTGCGCCGTTTCGATGACGCCGGCCAGCGGCTCTTCGCAGCCGCGGTAGATCGGCACCGTCAAGCCGTCATGGGCCTTGATGCGCAAGGCATTGTCGTAGGTGATGTCGACGGGCGCATTGCCCGCCACCACGCTCACGCCCAGCCACTCGATAGCGGGATTGCTGCCCAAGAGCAGCATCGTCAGCCAGTCGTCGAAACCGGGATCGGTGTCGAGCCAGATCTTTTTCAAGGCTTGGGTCATGGTGGCTTTCAGTCGAGGTTAGGCGGCCAGGCACAGGGCGCTGTCGGACGGCAGCACGAACGAGACGGCCGTGCCTTCGCGCCAGGCGGCGCCGCCGGCCGCGCAAATGCCCTTGACCTGGCCCAGCGGCGTTTGCAGCAGGTATTCGACGGTGTCGCCCAGGAAGCCGCGCGCCAGCACGGTGCCCGGGTAGTGAGCCGCCGCGTCATCGGGCGCGCAGACGCGCACCTTGTCCGGACGCCAGCCCAGCACCGTGGTGCCGGCAGCGACGGGGGACGTGTACGGCAGGCTGGCGCCGGCATGGTGCAGCGCGCCGTCGCGGTAGTCGAACAGATTTTCGAAACCCATGAAGTTGGCGACGAAGCGCGTCGACGGCGTATTGAACACGGCTTCCGGCGCGGCCAGCTGCTCGATGCGCCCGCCGTTCATGACGACGATGCGGTCGGACAGGGCCAGCGCTTCTTCCTGGTCATGCGTCACGTACAGCATGGTGATACCCAGTTCGCGCTGGATGCGGCGCAGCTCGGCGCGCATCTGCACGCGCAGCTTGGCGTCCAGGTTCGACAGCGGCTCGTCGAGCAGCAGCAGGGCCGGCTCGACGACGATGGCGCGCGCCAGCGCCACGCGCTGCTGCTGGCCGCCGGACATCTGCGCCGGCAAACGCGTTTCAAAACCCGTCAGGCCCACGGCGGCGATCACGGCTTCGACCTTGGTTTTCAACAAGGCTGGCGCAACCTTGCGCAGGCGCAAGCCGAAGGCGATGTTGTCGTACACGTTCAGGTGCGGGAACAGCGCGTAGGACTGGAAGACCATGCCGATATTGCGTTTATTCGGCGCCAGCTTGCCGATTTCGCGGCCGTCGAGCACGATGCGGCCCGACTGCAGCGGCATCAGGCCGGCGATGGCGCGCATGGTGGTGGTCTTGCCGCAGCCGCTGGGGCCCAGCAGGGAAATCAGCTCGCCCTGCTCGACGTGCAGGTCCAGGTCCTTCACGGACGTCGTGTTCTTGGCGTAGCCGAGGTTCAGCTTGTGCAGTTCCAGATAACTCATCGTGTGTTGCCTCTTACATGTATTTAGAAATGCCCAGCACCTTCTCGGTCACCATCACGAAGGCCATGGTGAACAAGACCAGCAAGGTCGACAGGGCAGCGATCGACGGATCGAAGCTGTTTTCCATATGCCCCAGCATCTCGATCGGCAAGGTGCTGATGCCAGGACCCGTCAGGAACAGCGAGACGGGCACCTGGTTGAACGAAGTGACGAAGGCGAGGAAGAAGGCGGCGATCACGGCGTTGCGGATATTCGGCAGCACGATCATGAAGAAGGCGCGCAAACGCGACGCGCCCAGGGTGATGGCAGCATCCTCGATATCCACGCGCAGGTTCACCAGGCTGGCGTACACGACGCGCACCGAGTACGGAATCAAGAGCGCGATATGGCCGATCAGCAGGCCCACGTACACGGGCGCATTGATCGTCAGCACCAGGTGGTGCAGCAAGCCCAAACCGACCAGGATGGCGGGAATAATCAGCGGCGACGTCAGGATTTGCCGGATGGCGCCGATGCCGGGCGGCGGCATGCGCGAAAACGCATACGCGACGGGGATGCCAAGCAACAGCGCGATGACGGTGGCGATCAGGCCGATTTCCAGGCTGGTCTGGAAGGCGCGGCGGAACTCGGGCGCCGACCACACTTCGATAATCCAGCGCAGCGAGTAGGACTCGGGCGGGAAGGCCAAGGTTTCGCCACCGCTAAAACCGGCCAGCACGACGATGGCGAAAGGCCCCAGCAGGAACAAAAACACCAGCCATAAAACGGCACGTGAAAACAGGCTTTCTTTCATACGGAGCTCCGGCTCGAGGAAATACGTTTAAGGCCGGCATTCACCAGCAGGGTCATGCAGACGAGGATGACGGCGATCACATTCGCGGCGCCGAAATCGCTTTCCACGCTGACCTTCTGGTACAGCAGGGTTTCCAGCATCAGCACCTTGGTGCCGCCCAGGAGGGCCGGCGTCACGTAGGCCGTCACGCAGCCCGTAAATACCAGCGTGCCGCCGACCACCAGGCCTTCCTGCGTCAGCGGCAGGGTGACCTTGCAAAACACTTGCCATGGATTCGCGCCCAAAGTCGCCGCGGCCGGTTCCACGTCGCGCGGCAGGTTTTCCAGCGCGCCCGCCAGCGACATCAGCATCAGCGGCAGCAGCAATTGCAGCAGGCCGACAAAGACGGCGAATTCGCTGAACAGCAAACGCAGCGGCTCTTCCGTGAAGCCCATGTTGACGAGCGCCGCGTTGACGGCGCCGTTACGGCCCAGCAAGACGATCCACGCATAGGTACGCGCGATGGGCGAAACCATCAGCGGCAGGATCATCATGCCGACCACCAGGCCGCGCCACTTCGGCGACACGCGCGCCACGGCTTGCGCGGCCGGGTAGCCGAGGATGACGGACGCCAGGGTTACCAGCGCGGCGATGCGCAGGGTGCGCCAGAAGATGGTACGGTTGAATTCCTGCGAAAAGAATTCGATGAAGCGGTCGACGCCCCACTGCATGCCGTCGCCGACGCGGAAGGCGTCGACCAGCAAGGCCAGCACGGGCAGCAGGAAGCAGACGACGATAAAGATCAGCGCAGGCAGGACCAGCAGCAGTCCCAGGCGCTTTTTTGGATCAGCAAACATGGCGTTCTCTCCTCGTCACCACTATTTGCTCATGGCCTTGTTCCACTGCGTCATCCAGTTGCTGCGCTGTTTGATGATGGTTTCCGGCTTGACGAATTTCAGCGAATTGATCTGGTCGGCGCCATAGGTATTGAATTGCGCGGCGGCCACCGACAGGCGCACGTCCTTGTTGACGGGCGAGTCGACCAGGTTGGTCGCCAGCTGCGTCTGCACTTCCTTGGACAGCCAGAAATCCATCAGCTGGTAGGCCAGGTCCGCATTCTTCGAACCGGCGACGATGCCCATCACGTTCATGCCGGCCGCCTGGCCTTCGGCCGGGATGCTCCATTTCAGGGGCAGGCCCGTCTTGAGCATTTGCGACCAGGTAAAGCGCGCCACGGGCGCGGCCCAGATTTCATCCTGCGCAAACAGGGCGGCCAGCTGCGCGCTGTTTTTCGAGAACGTGACGACGTTGCCCTTCATGCCGACGATCTTCGCAAAGCCCGTGGCGTAGTCATCCGTCTTGCCGCCCCAGGCCGCGTCGGCCATGCGCAGCATCAAGGGGCCCTGCGTGGTGCTCACGTCGGGGAAAGCCACGCGGCCCTTCAGTTCGGGGCGCCACAGGTCCTTCCAGGACGTCAGCGGGGCGACCTTGTCGCTGCGGTACACCAGGCCCACCGAGTACAGCGTGTAGCCGACGGCGTAGTTGCCGCCGATAGGGTTTTTCGCCACGTCGTACAGGGCTTTGTAATTGCTCAGCTTGGAGTAATCCATGGGCTGAATGACACCCTTTTGCGCCGCTTCCAGCATGCCGGAATCGGACAGCAGCACCAGGTCGATCACCGGGTTCTTGGCGTGCACCACCAGCTTGGCGATGCGGTCCGCATTATTCCCCGTTTCCACCTTGATATCGCAACCGCATTTGGCCTTGAACGGCTCGTACACATACTTCATGAACAAGGGCTGGGCAATCGGATAGGCCGAAATGACCAGCTCGCGTTTTTCCGCGTGGGCGGCGTTGGCCAGCAAGCCTAGGCTCAACGCCAACATGAGGTGCTTTTTCAAGATGCTTCCTTTCAGGGGGCGGCGCTGCGGGACAGCGCCTGTAAAGATGAATCAGAATCAGAAATAATGCCGCATGCCGACGATCAGCACGCTTTGCGTCTTGCCGCCCGAGGCGCCGAAGCCGAACACGCGGGCGAACGTCGCATCGCCTGCCGCTTTCTGGTAGCTCCAGGTGACGGCGACGTCGGTGCGCTTGGACAGGAAGTAATCGGCCTGGAAGTTGACCTGATGCCATTTTGGCGTCTTGTTGATCACATCATATTTACCCGTGGTAAAGAAATACGAGGCGCCCAGGTTCAAGGCTTCCGTCAGCTTGTGGTTCACATTCAGGTCCACGTTTTGCAAGGTCAGATTGCTTTGATCCAGGTAGTGGTAGCGCACGTTGGTGTACAGCGCGCCGAACTTGGTCCTGCCGACATTATAAAAGCCTCCCGTACCGGCGATGGCCTGGCTGTCCACGCCGGCGCCCTTGACGGCGCTCTTGTTGAAGATCAGCAGGGAACTGCCGTAGTCGTTGCCGATGGCGCCATTCGGCGCATCGGGGCTGTTCGGGCGATCCATCTTGGTGTAGGCGACGGCCCAGCTGAAGGCATCGACCTTGTAGCCGGCGCCCATGCTGTAGACGCGGTTGCGGTTGGAGTCTTCCGGATTTTCGCTGAAACCGTACAAGCCCGTGAACGACAGGTTGCTGATGTTCGGGCTGACATACTTGACGGCATTTTGCACGCGCAAGTTGTTGTAGCCATTGTCGTTGTCGCCGATGTGCACGCCGTTACTGGCGATGACCACCGGGCCCAGCAGATCCTTCACGGCTTCGTACTGGCGGCCCAGGGTGAGCGTACCCTTGTCGTTGCTCGACAGGCCCACGTACGACTGGCGGCCAAACAAACGGCCGCTTTGCGAGGCCGTGCCCGTCATCACGTTAAAACCGTTTTCCAGTACGAAGACGGCCTTGGTGCCGTCGCCCAGGTCTTCCTGGCCGCGAAAACCGATGCGGGGATTCTGGTTCGTGCCGCTCAGCGCATGCGTGCGGCTGCCCTTGCCCTCATCCGACACATAGCCGATGCCGGCCGACAGCAAGCCATACACTTGCACGCTGCTTTGCGCCTGCGCCGCGCCCTGCGCCGCCAGCAAGCCACCCACCACCATCGTTCCCGTCATCCATTTGTTCATCGCCGCCACCCTAAAAAGAATAAACCCTGAGTTTTTTTGGAATTATTTTATTGATACATCCCTAGTCTGGCGCACCGCCGCACCTGCCGGCGCCGCATTCCAGGCTCTTCTCCCGAATATTGTTGCTTTCAAGACAAGTAAGGACCAGTCCAGAATATGGTAAATTGCGGGATAAGAAAATTTGTTTATTTTTATAAATCCATTACTTTTTCTAATAAGCAAAGCCATGCATGAACTGAGCAAGAAAATTTCCTTACGACATTTGCAAGCGTTTGCCACCCTAGCCCGGGTAAACAGCTTCAGCAAGGCTGCACAGGAATTGTGCGTGACCCAGCCGGCCCTCAGCGCGTCGATCAAGCTGCTGGAAAATCAACTGGGAAAAAAGTTGTTTAACCGCACAACCCACCAGTTGGAACTGACGCGCGAAGGCAAGCTGGCGCTCGATTACGCCACACATTTATTGAATACGGCCAGCAACACCTTTGCCGATATCCAGCGCGCCATCGGCAGCGGCCGGCACCGCATCCGCATCGGCGCGATTCCCTCGGCCATGGCGATGACGGCCGTGGTGGTGGCGCGCTACTGCGAGCAGCATGGCGATGAAGTGGAAATCGTCCTGTCGGACATGCCCAACGACGGCTTGCTGCATGCGCTGCACTCGGGCCAGCTGGACTTTTGCGTGGGCATCGAGGTGCCTGGTTCCGTCTCGCTGGAAAGCGTGGGCCTGTTCGAGGACGAGCTGGTCTTGGTGACGGCGGGACGCCATGCGCTGGCGCCGCTGAAGGAAGTGCGCTGGGAACAGCTGGCGGGCCAGGAAATCGTCGTGTTTACCAAGGGCAGCATCTGGGAGTTCGCCTCGAGCGCGCTGCGCCAGCATGGCTTGAGCCCCTCAAACCTGTACCAGATGATCCACAGCGAATCGCTGTATGGCGTGGTGCGCGCCGGCATCGCTGTGGGCATCATGCCCAGCCTGTACACGACCTTCCTCAACGACGAGGATCTGCATGTGGCGCCCCTGCGCCAGCCCACCTGCAAGCGCAAGATCGCCTTGATGCGGCGCAATGAAATCAGCCGCAACCACCATGTGGACGACTGCTTTTCAGCGTTGCGCCAGGATTTACAGCAGGTCGACCAGTGGTTTTAAGTTAAAACTCAAGCAGGTGCTTTCAGCAGATTCGCCAGGGCAACATACTGCTCCAGGCCCACGGTTTCCGGACGCAGGGTCGGATCGATGCCGGCCGCCTTGATCTGCTCTTCCGTAAACATGCCGGCCAGGCAATTGCGGATCACCTTGCGGCGCTGCGAGAAGGCCTTCATGACCACCGCTTCCAAAGTGGCCTGGTCGCACGCCAGGCGCTCGGCCACGGGAATCATGCGCACGATGGCCGATTCCACCTTCGGCGGCGGATCGAAGGCCGTCGGCGGCACGATGAACAGCAAGGACATGTCATAGCGCCATTGCAGCATCACGGACAGGCGGCCATACGCCTTGCTGCCCGGCTCGGCCACCATGCGTTCGACCACTTCCTTTTGCAGCATGAAATGCTGGTCCTGCACCAGCGGGGCGAAGTCCGCCAGGTGGAACAGCAGCGGGCTGGAAATGTTGTACGGCAAGTTGCCCACGATGCGCAGCTTCTGGCCGGCCGGCACGGGGATTTGCGCGAAATCAAACTTCAGCGCATCGCCCGAGTGGATCGTCAGCTTGGCCGGGTTGAAGGTCTTTTCCAGGCGCACGATCAGGTCGCGGTCCAGTTCCACCACATGCATCTGTTTCAAATGGCGCAGCAGCTGCTCCGTCATCGCGCCCAGGCCGGGGCCGATCTCGACCATGGCATCGTCCGGCTGCGGTCCGATGGCGGCTGTGATGTCGTCGAGGACGAAGCGGTCATGCAGGAAGTTCTGGCCAAAGCGTTTGCGGGCAACGTGTTTCATAATGTGTTTTCTATCAATGCGGTAAAGCCGGCACAGGCCGGCGGGATCGTTGAGCAGGCAGCGTCGGGTTACGCCTTGCGGCTAACCCGACCTACGCTCTGGTCGGGATACTCGCGCGCAGCATGTCGAGCGCCGTTTGCAGGGCTTGCTCCATGCTGTGGCCATCGGCCAGGCCCAGCCCTTGCGCGGCCAGGTCCAGCGCCGTGCCGTGGTCGACCGAAGTGCGGATCAGCGGCAAGCCCAGGGTGATATTGATACCGCGCCCGAAGGTTGCGTATTTCAGCACGGGCAAGCCCTGGTCGTGGTACATGGCCAGCACGCAGTCGGCGTCCGCCAGGTATTTGTGCTGGAACAAGGTGTCGGCCGGGTACGGTCCGCGCGCATCGATGCCGCGCGCTTGCGCCGCGGCAATCGCGGGGCTGATCACCTCGATTTCCTCGCGTCCCAGATAGCCGCCCTCGCCCGCGTGCGGGTTCAGGCCGGTGACCAGGATGCGCGGCGCGGCGATGCCGAATTTCTGTTGCAAATCAAGCTGAATGATATCCAGGGTGACGGCCAGGCTGTCCATCGTGATGGCAGCGGACACGTCCTTCAATGGCAGGTGCGTGGTGGCCAGCGCCACGCGCAAGGTCGGCTCGCCGTGACCCGGTTCTCCGGCCAGCATCATCACCACTTGCGGCGTGCCGGTTTTTTCTGCCAGGTATTCCGTATGGCCGGAAAAGGCTACGCCTGCATCGTTGATCGTGCTTTTTTGCAAGGGTGCCGTGACCATGGCGCCAAACCAGCCGGCGGCGATGCCTTCCACGGCCGCGTCCAGGGTGGCCAGCACGGAGCGGCCATTTTCCTTGTCCAGCACGCCGGGAATGACATTGTTCACAGTGGGAATATCGATCACGGCCAGGCGGCCGGGACCGAACTGGGGCAAGCCGCTGTTGCGCACGGCTTGCAGCGACAGCGCCGCCAGGCGGATCTCCGGATCGATCAGGCTGGCCGTCAGCGCCAGGAAGGCGGCGTCGCCCAGCAGGATGCAGTTGACTTCATTGCGCATGGCCCAGGCCGCGCGTATGGAGATTTCCGGGCCGACACCGGCCGGTTCGCCACAGGTGATGGCGATGGCCGGACGGCGTGCAAGGGGCAAGTTACTCATGCGCAATGAATCAGCAGCATTACTGGTCGTCCGCGCGGAATTCGACGTAGGCACGGTCGCGCACTTCGCGCGCCCAGTTTTCCGTCGCTTCTTCCAGCTTGCGTTCGCGCAAGGCATTGCGTGCGGCGGCGCGCTGCTTTTCTTTCGAGACGTCGTCGCTCTTGCGTTCCAGCACTTCGATCAGGTGGAAGCCAAAGCTCGATTCGATCGGCTGGCTCACTTCGCCCGGTTTCAGCGCATTCATCGCCGTTTCGAATTCCGGCACGGTGTCGCCTGGATACAGCCAGCCCAGGTCGCCGCCCTTGGCCGCGGAACCGTCGTTCGAGAACAAACGGGCCAGGTCTTCGAATTTGGCGGCCTTGTTGTCGAGACGCTCCTTCAATTCCAGCAGTTTGCGCTTGGCTTCGGCCGCCGACAGGGTCGGCGTCACTTTCAGCAGGATGTGGCGGGCATGCGTTTGCTGCACGGCGGCCACGGCTTGCGCCTCGGCAGCGCTGCGGCGGTCCACCAGCTTCAGGATATGGAAGCCCGTGTTGCTCTTGATGATAGGCGTGATCTGGCCTGGCTTCAATTTCAGCAACTGTTCCGTGAACAGGGGCGGCAGGCGGTCGCTCTGGCGCCAGCCGATATCGCCGCCGCTCAGCGCATCGCTGGCGTCGGAATAGGTGGCGGCCATCTTGGCGAAATCGGCGCCCGTGCGCAGCTGGCGGCTGACTTCTTCGGCGCGCGCGCGGCGGGCGGCGATTTGTTCGGGGCTGGAATTTTCCGGAATGCGCACGAGAATTTGCGCCAGGTTCATCTCCACCTGTTCGCTGGCTGCCGCTTTTTCCGCTTCCAGGAAGTTATCCACCTCGGAATCGGAAATCTGGATCTTGGCGTCGACTTCGTGCTCGCGCAGGCGCTGCATGATGATTTCATCGCGGATTTCTTCGCGGAAGGTCGCAAACGGCGTGCCTTCCTTTTCCATCTGGTTGCGCAGCTCTTGCACCGTCATCTTTTGCTGTTCAGCAATACGGCCAATCGCGCGGTCCAGGGTCAGGTCATCCACGCGCACGCCCATTTCCTTGGCCAGCTGCATTTGCGCGCGTTCAACAATCATGCGCTCTAGCAACTGGCGGCGCAGGTCGGCAGGGTCGGGAAGCGGGATATTCTGCGCCTTCATGCGCTGCTCCACGCTCTTGATGCGGGCCGCCACTTCATTGCGCGTGATCACATCGTCATTGACGACGACGGCGATGGAATCGATGGTCTGGCCACTGCTCGACGCGGGGGGCGTGAAGCCCTTGACCGGCGCTGGGGCAGCGGCAGCGGGCTTGGCCGCAGGCGCTGGCGCAGCCTGTTGCGCCCAGACACTACTGGTCGTGGCGCCGGAAATGGCGCACAACAAAACCGTTGCAATTTTGAGTTGGTGCATACTGGCATTACGCATAATGTGTAGAGCGCTCATGAGTTCAGGTGAATAAAAAAACCGGTTTGTGCCAGCGCCGGGAACACCGGCGGCGGCAACGGTGCCTATCTTAACGGAGTGGCTGGCTCAGTGTCTGGTAACCGGGGATGGTTTTTGTAAAAGTTTCCAGGCCATTCGCGCCCAAGCCCAGGCCACTCGACAAGCCCGTCAATTCCAGCTGGAAGAAGATCGGTGTCGAGACAGTCTTGTTCGTCGTCACGAAACGCTGCGCCCCCATGCGGAACACCCAGCAGTCGCCCTTGTATTCCAGGCCGACCAGGCTTTCCAGCATGCTGCGATCCTTCACGGAATAGCTGATGCGTCCCACGCCATACAGGCGGTCCGTCAACGGCCATTGGGACGACACTTCAACATTGCGCCAACCAGCATCTCCACGCTGGAAACGATTGCCAAAATTCAATACCTTCTTGGCACCGGGCTGATATTGCAAGGTGTAGTTGTAGCTCACCAGTTGACGGTCGCTGGGATTGTACTGCACCAGGCTGTCGGCGGTCCAAGTCTCGGACACGCGGCCCGTCGCGGCCAGCAGGATATCCGAACGCGACTGATTCACGGGCGTGCTCGAATTGAGCTGCACGCGCTGGTCGGCAAAATAGAAACGCTGGCCGAAGGTCAGTCGCATGCGCTCCGTGCCGTCCGCCTGCAGGAAGCGCGACACCAGGGCGGCCGTGACCTGGTTGGCGTCGCCGATGCGGTCGCTGCCGACAAACCGGTTTTCCGTGAAGATCTGCGTCAGGTTGAACGTGCCGGCGGCCGTATCGAAGTTCGGAAACTGCGACTGGTCGCGGTACGGCGTATAGACGTAGAACAGGCGCGGTTCCAGGGTTTGCGTGCCGCCCTTGGCGCCAAACAGATTCGTGTCGCGTTCAAACACCAGCCCGCTGTCGACCGAGAACGTCGGCACGGCGCGCGTAAACGAGGTCGACGGGAACAGTGCCTTGGTCCTGGCGTCATTGTCGAGCTGATACGCGCTGGCATTGAGCATCAGCTTGGGCGTGATGAAGTAGCCAGGGCGCAGGATGGGGAAACTCACTTGCGGCACGGCCACGAGGCGCGAGCCTTGCACCAGAGTCGGATGCGCGAAGCGCGTCGCTTCCGCGTCGAAGGTCCAGTCGAAGCCGCCCCAGACATCGTATTTGCCAGCATGAAAGTTCACCGCCGGCAAACGGTCATACGGACGCGTGACGGTCAGGCTGGGATTGTTGACCGCATCGGGATCCTGCAGCACCTGGTAATTCTGCACGCGCGCCGTCAGGCTCCAGTCCTCGGTGCGATAGTCGGTGCGCAATTCGCGCAGCAACTGGCGCTCGGTGGCGGTGGCGACGGTTTTCGAAAAATCGTTCGGGTAATTATTGTCGGACGCTTCGCGCAGATCCCAGCTGTAACTCCAGTCCTTGGCCAGCGCCTGCTCATGCTTGGACTTGATCATGTAGCGGTTGGTCTTGGTCTGCTTGTCGTTAGGCAAGAACTCGAACGACGTTTCGCCCTGGTACAGGCCGGCATCCGTCTCGCCCATGTAGCGGCCCGTCGCCCCGAGCTGGATGCCGCGCCGCTGGATATAGCGCGGGTACAGGGTCAGGTCGCGGTTCGGCGCGATGTTCACGTAGTACGGCATCAGCAGTTCGAAACCGTTCTTCGAGGCAAAGCCTGGCGTGGGCGCCAGCCAGCCCGAGCGGCGCGCACCCGACAGCGAAAACGAGATGCCCGGCGTGCCCAGGATCGGCACGTCCTTGAAATAGATGATGGTCTTGCTGCCGGTGCCCACGTCGCGGCCCGTGTCGAGGTTCAAGGTGCTCGATTTCAGGTACCAGTCAGGATTCGGTCCCTCGCAAGTACTATAGGTGCCGTCGATCACAGTGGCTTCATCGGGATTGATGAAGTCGACGCGCTCGGCCTTGCCCTGGCCGCCGCCCACTTCGAAGCGGTAAGTCGGGTTGAGCAGGAAACCCTTGCCGGTCTCCATGTTCAGCTTCAGGACGTCGCCCGTGTAGTAATCGCCGAAACGCCACATCTTGATATGGCCCTCGGCATCGAACTGATCTTCAACTTGTTTGTAACAAGCTGTATCGGCCGTCATTTTTGTGGTTTTTCCGCGCTCAATCACGACATTCTGGTCGAGATTGATCTCCCGCTCCGGGCGTCCGTTCATGCTGTTCGCCGTCATGACGGTGGGCGCGTCGGGATCTTCCACATGCACCGGACGCGGTGCTTTCTGGGCGTGGACAGGCACCGTCGTAGCGGCGACGAGCGCGCTGATGGCGAAAGCCCAGCGCTGCGAAGGGGGGGAGGCCGAAAACCAGCTCATGAATTGGAAGGGGCAAGCACCATTGACAGGCGATTTTTTGATTTGAATCCCTTATTATATGGGAATCTGCACCATCAACCCGATTCCACAGGCCGCTTAATGTCATTCTCCCCCAATTCCCCTGCCGCGCCGGCATCCGCCGACGCTCGCCTGACCCTGTTGAAAGCCTGGTTGACCTCGCTTAACCTCGTTTCGCCCGATTCCGCCCGCCCCGCTTCCAGCGATGCCAGCTTCCGCCGCTACTACCGTCTCGATGTGCTGCCAGGCAATGCAACATTGCCGGGAAGTACACTGATCGCCATGGATGCGCCGCCCGAGCGCGAAAACGTGCCCGCCTTTGTCAAGGTGGCCGGCTTGCTGAAAAGCGCCGGCGTGTCCGTGCCCGACATCATCGCGCAAGACCTGGAGAATGGCTTCCTGCTGCTCTCCGACCTGGGCACGACCACCTATCTCGACGCCTTGAACCACGACAATGCCAGCGTGCTGTACGCCGAAGCGCTGGAATCGTTGATGAAAATCCAGCTGGCCAGCGCCCCCGACGTGCTGCCCGAATTCGACCGCGCCTTCATCCTGCGCGAAATGAATCTGTTCCCGGAATGGTTTATCGGCAAGCACCTGGGCGCCACCTTGACGGATGTGCAACAAACCCAGCTGGACAAGGTCTTCGAGGCCATCACGGCGAATATCTTGTCGCAGCAGCAAGTATTCATGCACCGCGACTACCATTCGCGCAATTTGATGCACATCAACGATGGTTCGATCCCCAATCCCGGCATCCTCGACTTCCAGGACGCCGTCTTCGGTCCCGTCACCTACGACATCGCCTCGCTGCTGCGCGACGCGTATATCCAGTGGGACGAGGAACTGGTGCTCGACTGGGTGATCCGCTACTGGCAGCGCGCCAAGCAGCTGGGCTTGCCCGTCAATCCCGACATCGACGCCTTCTACCGCGATTTCGAATTCACGGCCCTGCAGCGCCACCTGAAAATCCTCGGCCTGTTCGCGCGCCTGAACTACCGCGACGGCAAGGATCTGTACATGGGCGACCTGCCGACCGTGCTCGACTACGTGCGCAAGACGGCCAACCGCTACACGGAACTCAAGCCGCTGGTGCGTTTGCTCGATGCGCTGGAGAATAAAACGCCGCAAGTCGGCTATACGTTCTAGGCACTTTCCTGCTGCGCGGCCTGTCCGCGCAGCCGACTTACCGATACTGAAAACGACTACCCATGAAAGCCATGATCTTTGCCGCAGGCCGCGGTGAACGGATGCGTCCGCTTACCGATACCTGTCCCAAACCGCTGCTGAAAGTACGCGGCCGCCCGCTGATCGTCTGGCATGTGCTGAACCTGGTGCGCGCCGGCATCACGGACATCGTCATCAACCATTCCCATCTGGGCCACCTGATCGAAGAGACCCTGGGCGACGGCAGCGCGTATGGCGCGCGCATCGCGTATTCGCCGGAAAGCACGCCGCTGGAAACGGCGGGCGGCATCGCCCAGGCGCGCCACTTGCTGGGAGAAGAGCCGTTTCTCGCCATCTCCGGCGACATCTATTGCCCCTATTTCGACTTCAAGCAGGTGCTCGACGTGCTGGCCGACAAGGATGTGCTGGGCACGCCGTATCCGGCCGACCAGCGCGACATCGCCTGGACCTACCTGGTGCCCAATCCCGACTTCCATCCCAAGGGCGACTTCGGCCTGACCTTGTTCTCGATCAACAATACGGACGACACCAAATGGACCTTCGCCAATATCGGCGTGTACCGTCCTGAAATGTTCGACGGCATCGCACCGGGCAGCCACGCCAGACTGGGCGATCTGCTGCGCCAGTACGCGGACCAGGGCCGCGTGGGCGGCGAAGTGTATACGGGCGAGTGGACCAATGTCGGCACCCCAAAGCAACTCGACGCGCTCAACGGCGCGACAGCCAGGGCACCGGCGGCATGATGGCCAATTACGCGGCACGGCGGGCGGCGCTGCTGGCACAGATGCTGCCGGGCAGCGTGGCCATCCTTGCCACAGCGCCCGAAGTGCCGCGCAACAGCGATTGCGATTATCCGTACCGCCACGACAGCTATTTCTATTACCTCAGCGGTTACACGGAACCCGACAGCGCCGTGGCGCTGGTGGCCGCCAGCGCCACGGCGCCCGCGCGCGCCATCCTGTTTTGCCGCGCCAAGAACACGGAGCGCGAAATCTGGGATGGTTTCCGCCATGGCCCCGAGGCGGCGCGCGCCAGCTTCGGTTTTGACGCCGCCTTCCCCATCGAGGAACTCGACGCGGAAATGACGCGCCTGCTGGCCGACTCCCCCGCCATCTACTATGCGCTGGGCGGCAGTCTCGATGCGCAGGTGAAGCTCTGGCGGCACAACGTGCGGCAAAAGGCCCGCAGCGGCGTCACGGCGCCGGCCATGGCGATTGAACTCAACGGCATGCTCGACGCCATGCGCCTGCTGAAAGACCCAAAAGAACAGCAGCTGATGCGCCGCGCCGCCGCCATTTCCAGCACCGCCCACGCGCGCGCCATGCGCGCCACGCGGCCCGGCCTGCACGAATACGCGCTGGAGGCGGAGCTGCTGTACGAATTCCGGCGCAGCGGCGCCCAGTTCCCCGCGTATTCCTCCATCGTGGCCGGCGGCGGCAACGCCTGCATCCTGCACTACAGCGCCAACAATGCGGTATTGAAAGACGGCGAACTGGTCTTGATCGACGCCGGCTGCGAACTCGATGGCTACGCCTCCGACATCACGCGCACCTGGCCCGTCAACGGCCGTTTCAGCGGCCCGCAGCGGGCGCTGTACGAACTGGTGCTGGCGGCGCAGCAGGCGGCGCTGGACATGGTGCGCCCCGGCTTGCCGCACAGCGCCATCCACGAGGCAGCCGTGCAGGTGCTGGCGCAGGGCATGCTGGACCTGGGTTTGCTGGAGCGGCAAAAAAACGGCGGCGTGCAGGACGTCATCGCCGACAAGGCGTATATGCCCTTCTACATGCACGGCACCAGCCACTGGCTGGGCATGGACGTGCATGACGTGGGCGCCTACCGCGACACGGACGCGCCCGGCAAGCCGTGGCGCGCGCTCGAAGCGGGCATGGTGCTGACGGTGGAACCGGGCATCTACGTGCGTCCCGGCGCCGGCGTGCCGGAGCAGTTCTGGCATACGGGCATCCGCATCGAGGACGATGTGCTGGTCACGCCGCAAGGCCATGAAGTCTTCAGCACGGCGCCCAGGAGCGTCGCTGAAATCGAACAACTGATGTCACAGGATTAACCCCGCCGCATGCATACACCATCCACTTTCGATCTCGCCATCTGCGGCGCCGGCCCCGTCGGCATGGCCCTGGCCGCCCTGCTGGTGCAGCGCGGCAGCCGCGCCGCCGGCATCGCCCTGCTCGACGCCAAATCCCTCGAACAGGCCAGGCGCGACCCGCGCACCATCGCCCTGTCGCACGGCAGCCGCCAGATACTCGAGGACGCGGGCGCCTGGCCCGTGGAGGCGACGCCTATCCACCAGATCCACGTGTCGCGCCGCGGCCAGTTCGGGCGCAGCCTGATGGACCGCAGCGAGCATGGCGTCGAGGCGCTCGGCTACGTGGCGCGTTACGGCGCCGTCGTCAGCGCGCTGGCCGACGTGTGCGAGCGCCTGGGCGTGGCCAGCCTGCGCCCGGCCATGGTGACGGGCAGTGAGGAAGACGCCGACGGCGTGTCTGTGCAGATCGACCAGGCGGGCGCCCCGTCGAGCTTGCGCGCCGGCCTGCTGGTGCAGGCCGAGGGCGGCCTGTTCGGCCAGCAGACGGAACGCGCCGTCAGCCGCGATTATGGCCAAAGCGCCATCATCGCCCATGTGCGCACGAGCGCCCCCATCGCCCACCGCGCGTACGAGCGCTTTACCGATGAGGGTCCGCTGGCCCTGCTGCCGCAGGACGACGGCTACGCGCTGGTGTGGTGCGTGCCGCCCACGCGCGCCGAACAATTGCTGGCCCTGGACGACGCTGCCTTCCTGGCCCGCCTGGGCGCCGCCTTCGGCAGCCGCCTGGGACGCTTTACGCACACGACGGCGCGCCTGGCCTATCCGCTGGGCCTGAACGCGCAGGCGAACGGCACGGCGCGCACGGTCACCATCGGCAACGCGGCACAAACCCTGCACCCGGTGGCGGGACAGGGCTTGAACCTGGGCTTGCGCGACGCCGCCGTGCTGGCCCGCGTGCTGGCGCAGGACAGCAGCCCCGCAGCGCTGGAACGCTACGCCAGCCTGCGCCAGGCCGACAGGGGGCTGACCGTGCGCGTCACCGACACCATGGCGCGCATCTTCACGGGCAGCGCTCCCACGCAAGGCTTGCTGGGCCTGTCGCTGGGCTTGCTGGACGCCTTCCGCCCGGCGCGCAAGAGCCTGGCAGAACTGATGATGTACGGCCGCCGCTGAGCCTTATCAATAAGCAAAGAGCACGGGCGAAAAAGAAACAGGCGGGCGATCCGGCATGGAGTAAACGGCCCGCGGATGCGACAATGGCTGTCACCTGGTTTTTGGCGACCGTTCCATGACAGATGCATTGCCCGCAGCACCGCCTGCAGCTCTTCCCGAAGTGCTTTTTTCCCGCCTGCTGGAAGACGCCCTCGACGCCGTCATCATCATCGATGAACATTGCCGCATCCGCTATATCAATGGCGCCATGCAGGCGCTGTCGGGCTATGCCGGCGGGGAATTGCTGGGCCAGACCCTGAACGGCCTGCTGCCCGACGCCGTCGGCGCGCAGCACGACAACCACGTGATCAACTACATTCGCAGCTCGCGCACGTCCAGCGTGCTGGGCAAGATACGCGAATTCGCCATCCGCCACCGCGACACGCAAATGATCCCCATCGAAATGAAGGCGCTGGACCTGGGCGTGGTCGACGGCATGCGCTATTTCGGCGCCTTTTTGCTTGACGTGCGGGAACGGCGCGAACTGGCGGCAAAGAACGCCAGCCTGCTGGCGCAGCTGGAACAGCAGGCGCTGCACGATGCGCTGACGTCGCTGCCCAACCGGCGCGCCTATGAAGCGCAAGCCGCGCAGGCGATGGCGCGCGCGGCGCGCAGCGGCGCCGCCCTGACCGTGGGCGTGGCCGACCTCGACCATTTCAAGAAGATCAACGACCGCTATGGCCATGCCGTGGGCGACGCCGTGCTGCGCACGGTGGCGCAGGCGCTGCGCGACACGGGACGCATCACCGACGTGGCGGCGCGCCTCGGCGGCGAGGAGTTCGGCCTGCTGTTCCCCGACGCCAGCCTGCGGCAGGCGCACCAGGTGGCCGAACGCATCCGCGCAGCCGTGGCGGCGGCGGTCACCGTGCTGCCCGACGGCGGCTCGCTGCAGGTGACCATCAGCATCGGCGTGGCCTCCCTGACGGCCGGCGCAACCCTGGACGCGGCCATGTCGGATGCCGACAAGGCCCTGTACGCGGCCAAGCACCAGGGACGCAATAAGGTCGTCGCAGCCTGAAGACAAGCGTAGGTCGGATTAGGCGGGGCCGCCGAGGCCGAAGGCCGTAATCCGACAACATTGTTGGCCCCAATACGTCGGATTACGCGGGGCTTTGCCCCGCTAATCCGACCTACGGCAAAAAATACCGCTTATTCGACTGCCTTGAGCATATCCTCGATCACCTTCTTGGCGTCGCCAAACACCATCATCGTGTTCGGCTGGTAGAACAGGTCGTTGTCCAGGCCCGCATAGCCGGACGCCATCGAGCGCTTGTTGACGATGATGCTCTTGGCCTTATAGGCTTCGAGGATCGGCATGCCGGCGATCGGCGATTTCGGGTCCTTCGCCGCCGGGTTGACGACGTCGTTCGCGCCCAGCACCAGCACCACGTCCGTCTGGCCGAATTCGCCGTTGATGTCTTCCATCTCGAAGACCTGGTCGTACGGCACCTCGGCTTCGGCCAGCAGCACGTTCATATGGCCCGGCATGCGCCCCGCCACCGGGTGGATCGCGTACTTGACGGTGATGCCCTTGTGCGTGAGCTTTTCCACCAGTTCTTTCAACGAGTGCTGCGCGCGCGCCACGGCCAGGCCGTAGCCGGGCACGATGATGACGGTTTCCGCATTGCTCATGATGAAGGCGGCATCGTCGGCCGAACCGGATTTGACCGGACGCTGTTCCTGCGCGCCGGCCGCGCCGGCCGCCGGCGCATCGCCGCCGAAGCCGCCCAGGATGACGTTGAAGAACGAGCGGTTCATGGCCTTGCACATGATGTACGACAGGATCGCGCCGGAAGAGCCGACCAATGAGCCGGCGATGATCAGCATCGAGTTATTCAGCGAAAAACCGATGCCGGCCGCGGCCCAGCCCGAGTAACTGTTGAGCATCGACACCACCACCGGCATGTCGGCGCCGCCGATGGGGATGATGATCAGCACGCCCAGCGCGAAGGCGATGAGGGTCATGATGACGAACGGCGTCCAGGCCGGCTCGACGCCATCGGCGAAGCAGAACGCCAGGCCCAGGCCCACCATCACCAGCGCCAGCACCAGATTGAGCATGTGCTGGCCCTTGAAGCTGACGGGCGCGCCCTGGAACAGGCGGAACTTGTATTTGCCCGACAGCTTGCCGAAGGCGATCACGGAACCGGAAAACGTGATGGCGCCGACGAAGGTGCCGATGAACAGTTCGAAGCGGTTACCGATGGGCAGCGCCTCGCCGTGTTTCGCGATATTGAAGGCCCACGGTTCCGACACGGCCGCCACGGCGATGCAGACGGCCGCCAGGCCGATCAGCGAGTGCATGGCCGCCACCAGTTCCGGCATCTTCGTCATTTCCACGGTTTTCGCCAGGTAGGCGCCGATGGCGCCGCCCGTGACAATGCCGATGAGGACGAGGGTCAGGCCCATGCCGCCCGTCTGCTGTTCCTTCAGCTTCAGGATCAGCGCCACGGTGGTGACGGCGGCAATGGCCATGCCGCTCATGCCGAAGGCATTGCCGCGGCGCGCCGTCGATGGCGACGACAGGCCTTTCAGGGCCTGGATGAAGCACACCGAGGCGATCAGGTACATCATCGTCACCAGGTTCATGGTGACGAAGCTCATGGCGTGACTCATTCTTTTGCTCCTTGCTTGGCCTTCGGTTCTTTTTTACGGAACATCTCGAGCATGCGCTGCGTGACGAGGAAGCCGCCGAACACATTGACGGCGGCCAGCGCCACGGCCAGGGTGCCGGCCACTTGCGCCAGCGGGCCATCGGTCAGGCCGGCCGCCAGCATGGCGCCGACGATGATGATGGCGGAAATGGCATTGGTGACGGCCATCAGCGGCGTATGCAGCGCCGGCGTGACGGTCCAGACGACGTGGTAGCCGACATAAATGGCCAGCACGAAGATGATCAGGTTGGTGATGGTGTGACTGATTTCCATGATGTTGTTCTCTCCGGCGCCGCGTTATTTTCTGAGGATGTCATTGCCCGCGCAAACCAGGCTGGCCTTGATGATTTCATCCTCGCGGTCAATCAGCAATTGATCGTCCTTGTCGATGATGAGCTTTAAAAAGTCCAGCACGTTGCGCGCATACAGGGCCGAGGCGTCGGCCGCCACCAGGGTCGCCAGATTCGGCTCGCCCACGATGTAGACGCCGTGCTTGACGACCGTCTTGCCCAGCTCGGACAGCGGGCAGTTGCCGCCCTGCTCCACGGCCAGGTCGACGATGACGGAACCGGGTTTCATGGCTTTCACCGTCTCTTCGGAAATGAGCACGGGCGCGGCGCGGCCGGGAATCAGTGCCGTGGTGATGATGATGTCGGCCAGTTTCGCCCGTTCGTGCACCAGTTCGGCCTGGCGGCGCATCCAGTCGGCCGGCATGGCGCGCGCATAGCCGCCCGAACCCTTGGCGATTTCCTTTTCTTCATCGGTGAGGAAGGGCACGTCGAGGAACTTGGCGCCCAGCGACTCCACCTGCTCCTTGACGGGCGGGCGCACGTCGGACGCCTCGATGACGGCGCCGAGGCGCTTGGCCGTGGCGATCGCCTGCAAACCGGCCACGCCCACGCCCATGATCAGCACGCGGGCCGCCTTGACGGTGCCGGCCGCCGTCATCAGCATGGGCATGAAGCGCTGATAGGTATTCGCCGCCACCAGCACGGCCTTGTAGCCGGCGATGTTCGCCTGCGACGACAGCACGTCCATCGACTGCGCGCGCGTGATGCGCGGCACGGCTTCCAGGGCGAAGGCGGACAGGCCCGCCGTCGCCATGGCAGCGATATTGTCCGCGTCAAACGGGTTCAACATGCCGATCAGCACCGTGCCGCTGGCCATCAGGGCCCGTTCGCCGGCGTCCGGTGCGCGCACCTTGAGCACGATGGCGCAGCCATAGGCTTCCTGGGCGGTACCGATCTGCGCGCCGGCGGCGGCATACGCGTCGTCGGGAATCGAGGCTTGCAGGCCCGCCCCCGACTGCACGACGACTTGATGCTTGGCTGCCAGCTTCTTGACTGTCTCGGGCGTGGCTGCCACCCGGGTTTCACCAGGCCGTGTTTCGGCCGGTATGCCTATCCTCATGATGCCTCCGCTAATTGATAAACTGACTAGAATCTAACACGGAAAGCAGCGCGTTAAACGTTTGTGAAGCAGCAACTTTTAGTCGTACGACACTAATTTCATCCGCATCCATGATTTGTTTCACCATGCGGCGCGGCGCCCATATTGTGGGAAAGGTGTGTCAATCTCACCACAGTCGAGCAAGCGTGCGCGCTTGTTTTGACCACAGGGAAAGCCTATATTAGCGGGCGCTTCCTGCCATCTTGCCAACTAAGCCCCCATGCTAGTGCGCTCCCCGGGAAAGACGTAAGTACCTCCCACCGCTATTTGCTAAAACGTTGTCATTTATCAATATGTCCGCGCAACAAAAGGCCGGCTTCAAACCGCGCGCGCAGAACAAGATAAAATGTCGGCTCTTTCAAGGATGGAATCATGCCGAGAATCTGGAAACCCTCTGTCACCGTGGCCGCCATCGTCGAGCGCGATGGCCTGTTTTTACTGATTGAAGAAGAGACCAGCGAAGGCATCAAGCTCAACCAGCCAGCCGGCCACCTCGACCCGTTCGAGTCGCTGGAACAGGCGGTGATCCGCGAAACGCTGGAAGAAGCGGCCTACGATTTCATCCCCACGGCACTGGTCGGCATGTACATGTCGCGCTACCAGTCACTGCGCACGGGCGAGGACGTGACCTATCTGCGCTTCACCTTTTGCGGCACGGCCGGCGCCGAGCACGACCGACCGCTGGACGAAGGCATCATCCGCACCCTGTGGATGACGCGCGACGAGCTGGCGGCGTGCCAGGAACGCCACCGCAGCCCGCTGGTGCTGCAGTGCGTGGACGAATACCTGGCCGGCCGGCGCGCGCCGCTGGCCCTGCTGCACACGCATGCGTCCGTTTTCAATAGCGCATAGCAATACGCATTGCCATATTATTAAAGTACACTGGAAAGCAAGATGAGCAAGAAGAAAGTCGTGATCGGCATGTCGGGCGGGGTCGATTCCTCGGTCGCGGCATGGATGCTGAAGGAACAAGGCTATGAAGTCATCGGCCTGTTCATGAAAAACTGGGAAGATGACGACGATTCGGAATACTGCTCCACGCGCCAGGACTGGATCGACGCGGCCAGCGTGGCCGACGTCATCGGCGTCGATATCGAAGCCGTCAATTTCGCCTCCGAATACAAGGACCGCGTGTTCGCCGATTTCCTGCGCGAGTACCAGGCCGGCCGCACGCCGAACCCGGACGTGCTGTGCAACGCCGAAATCAAGTTCAAGGCCTTCCTCGACCACGCCATGACCCTGGGCGCCGACCTGATCGCCACCGGCCACTACGCGCGCGTGCGCCAGGCGCCGACGGACGCGGGCCGCTATGAACTGCTCAAGGCCGTCGACGCCAGCAAGGACCAAAGCTACTTCCTGCACCGCCTGAACCAGGCGCAGTTGTCCAAGACCTTGTTCCCGCTCGGTGAAATCCCGAAGACGCAAGTGCGCCAGATCGCCGAGAAGCTGGCCTTGCCGAACGCGCAAAAGAAGGATTCGACGGGCATCTGTTTTATTGGCGAACGTCCGTTCCGCGAATTCCTGAACCGCTACCTGTCGTACAAGCCGGGACCGATGAAGACGGCCGACGGCAAGACCGTGGGCGAACACGTGGGACTGAGTTTCTATACGCTGGGTCAGCGCAAGGGCATCGGCATCGGCGGCGTGAAGTCGTACCAGAACGCGGACGGCAGCAGCGACGCCTGGTATGTGGCGCGCAAGGATATCGCCAACAACACCCTGTGGGTGGTGCAGGGCCACGACCACCCGTGGCTGCTGTCGCCGGCCTTGAGCGCCGACCAGGCCAGCTGGGTCGCCGGCACGGCGCCGCAGGCGGGCGCCTTGAGCGCCAAGACGCGCTACCGCCAGGCCGACGTGGCTTGCCAGCTGCTGCCGGAGGGGAATGAACACTTCGGCCTGGCCTTCGACCAGGCGCAATGGGCCGTCACGCCGGGCCAGTCGGCCGTGCTGTACGACGGCGACGTGTGCCTCGGCGGCGGCATCATCGCCGGCGCGACGGGCCTGGCCGGCGTCTAGGAATTGCCTTGCGCAGCGGCGGCCAAGGCCTGCTGCTTGCGCACCATGGCGATCACCGTATTGCGCACGGTTTTCAGGACCGTGTCGGCCATGAACGGTTTCACGATGAAGCCCGACACGCCCATGGCGTGGGCCGCCTGCAGCGAGGCGGCGTCGATGCCGCCCGAGACCATGAAAATGAGCGTCTTCGGATACTGGGCGCGGATGGTCTGCACCACATTCGTCCCGTCTTCCACCTGCTCGCGCGCGATGCAGACGAAATGCGGATGGTGCTTGACCAGCAACGCCAGCCCCAGCGCGCTGGTATGCGTCTGCCCGCAGACATCGTAGCCGCCATCGGTCAGGACCGTGTTCAGCAGGCCGCGCGCCACGGCGCTGCTGTCGATCAGGACAGTCTTTAACATCATGATTACATCCCTTGCTTGATTTTCTATTGCGAGTTCCACTCAGAGAGCGCCCATCAAAATGCTCAGGGCTAGGCGCGTTGCCGAAGGCAGTACGAATGTACGACGAGGCAAGGCAACAACGCCATGAGCTTTTTTTGGGCGCTCTACTTTTCCCACGCCAGCTTGTTCCAGGTGACGCCCAACGTCACGTCGGTCTTGAGTTCGACCAACTTTCTTGAAAGATACAGTATTTCCCGCTCTTTTCGCAGGCTTTCGCCCAGCGCGCCGGGCAAAATCCCCGCGCCGGCCATCACGGCGTCGATATTGCCGTAGGCACGCAACAGTTTCGCGCCCGTCTTCAGGCCGATCTTCGACACGCCGGGAATGCTGTCGGTGACATCGCCCATCAGCGCCAGCAGGTCGGGCAGCAGTTCCGGCGGCACGCCGAACTTTTTCTCGACCCAGGCGCGGTCGTGCCAGATGCCCTTGAAATGGTCCCATACCAGCGCGCCGTGGGCGATCAGGCCATGCAAATCCTTGTCGGTGGTGGCGATGACGGCCGCGCCGCGCCCCTCGTGCAGCCAGCGCATGACGGCCGTGCCGATCACGTCGTCGGCCTCGACCTCGGGAATGCTGACCACGTGCATGCCGAAGCTGGCCAGGGTGGCGTAAAAGCCGGGCAAGGCGTCGCGCAGCACTTGCGGCATGGGCTGGCGCCCCTCGCGGTAGCCGGCATACAGGGCGTGGCGCCAGGTCGGGCCGCCGAAATCGAAGGCGGGCAGGATGTGCGTCGGTTCGTGGTCGTTGATCAGCGTGCGGAACGACGACAGCGCATGGCGCAGCGCGATCTCCGCCTTCAGGTCGGAATCGGGTTCAGGACTGGCTTCGTAGACGCGGCGTACGATATTCAAGCCGTCGATAGCGAGGAGTCTGGCCATGCGGTAAGTGGATACTGGTTGAATCGGGCATTTTACCGTATGGCGCCCCGCGCATAGCCCGTCAACGCCGCTTACTTTGCGAAATCGTACGGTCCGCCTTTTTCCAGCGCACGCTGGTAGGCAGGCCGCGCGTGGATGCGCTGCAGGAAGGCCGTCAGCTTCGGCAGGCGCTCGTCGAGTCCGCCGCGCATGGCCGCCGCTTCCAGCGGAAAGCTCATCTGGATGTCGGCCGCCGTGAATTCATTGCCGGCAAACCATTTGCTTTTCTCCAGTTCCGCTTCCATGTAGGCCAGCTGGCTGTTGATATTGGGCAGGATGAAGCTGCTCTTGACCTTGCCGGCGATGCCGCGCGCGACCGGTTTGACGAAAAACGGCATCGGCGACGATTCGACCTTGTCGAACACCAGCTTCATCAGCAGGGGCGGCATGGCCGAGCCTTCCGCGAAATGCAGCCAGTAGGTCCAGCGCAGCTTCTCGGGCGTGCCCGCCGCCGGTATCAAACGGCCATTGCCGTAGCGCTCGACCAGGTAATCGATGATGGCGCCCGATTCGGCGATGGTGTTGGCGCCGTCCGTGATCACGGGCGACTTGCCCAGCGGATGCACAGCCTTCAGCGAGGCGGGTGCCAGCATGGTTTTCGGGTCGCGCTGATAGCGCTTGACCTCGTAGTCGAGGCCCAGCTCCTCGAGCAGCCAGAGCACGCGCTGCGAGCGCGAATTGTTCAGATGGTGGACGACGATCATGGCGATTTCCGTTGGCAATGGTTGAGTCCCAGTATAGCCGGGCGCTGCGCACAGGGCGCGCGCCGCTCCGATTCGGTCATTCAGACGAAATATATTACGCCTGAACAATATTTTTATTGACAACTTCTTGACAATCATGCATCTTAATTCTTTTTCAATTGCAAGGATTCCTGGCGTGGATATCGACACCAACAACCCGAACACCCAGCGCGAAGGCATTACCTTCAGCGCCACCGGCAGCGAATACTTCCGTATCTGGATCGTCAACCTGCTGCTGAGCATCGTCACCCTGGGCATTTATTCCGCCTGGGCCAAGGTGCGCCGCAACCGCTATTTCTATTCCAGCACCCACCTCGCTGGCAGCAGCTTCGAATACCACGGCAATGCCGTCGCCATCCTGAAGGGCCGCATCGCGGCCGTGGTATTGATCGGCGGCTACAACATCGCCTTCCAGGTCTCGCCCATCGTCGGCCTGATCATGCTCGTGCTGATGATGGCCGTGCTGCCATGGCTGGTCTGGAAAAGCCTGCAGTTCAAGCTCTACAACACCAGCTACCGCGGCATCCGCTTCGGCTTTGACGGCAGCGCCAGGGAAGCCTACAAATACTTCCTGTGGCTGCCGATCCTGAACACCTTCACGGCTGGCCTGATGACGCCGTTCCTGCACCAGCGCCTGAAGCGCTTCCAGCACACGCAGAGCCGCTTCGGCAGCAGCAATTTCAGCTTCGACGCCACGGTGGGCAGCTTCTACAAGACCTATTTGCTGTTCTTCGCCCTGCTGCTGGCCGGATTCCTGGTCCTGATCTTTGTCGTCTTCGCCAGCGTCTTCGCCACCTTTGCCACCGATGCCAATGATGTCACCAAGGCCGGCAGCATCTTCGGCGCCGTGGCCGCCCTGTATGCGTGGGCCTTTATCGTGCTGCCGCTGTTCCTGACCATGATCCAGAACCTGATCTGGAACCACACGCGCCTGCAGCAGCACCAGTTCCAGTCGCAGCTGACCTGGGGCCGCACCACCTTCGTCATGCTGACCAACCTGCTCGGTATCGTCGTCACCCTGGGCCTGTTTTCGCCGTTCGCCCAGGTGCGCTGGCTGAAGTACCGCCTGGAAGCGACATCGATGCTGGTGCATGGCAGCCTGGACGCCTTCGTCGCCGCCACCGGCGAGCAGGTCTCTGCCACGGGCGAAGGCATGGTCGACCTGCTGGACTTCGACCTGTCGCTGTAGCATGACGCTCGATCACCAAGCGCCGGGCGCGGCCCCCGTGCCCGCGCGCTATTTCGACGGCCAGACCTCGCGCCTGTACCACGTCACGCTCAGCGTGCACGATGGGATGGCCGTGCTGGCCGGCGACATCGCGCGCAGCTGCCCGCTGGGCGAGCTGCACGTGTCCGAACGCAGCAGCCACGCCGTGCGCAAGGTCAGCTTTCCCGACGGCGCCTACCTGGAGATCGCCGACCAGGCGGCCTTCAACAGCCTGCTGCACGACACGGGCCACCGCGACGGCTGGGTGGTGCGGCTGCAGCAAAGCTGGCGCGGCGCCCTGCTGGCCACGGTCGCCACCGTGCTGGCCCTGTGGCTCAGCTATCAGTACCTGCTGCCCGTGGTGGCGAAGGGGGTCGCGTATGCGATTCCCCAGTCCGTCGAGCGCCAGCTGGGCCAGGGCGTGCTCGATTTCCTCGACGGCCACGTGTTTGAGGCAAGCAAGCTCGATGGCAAGCGCCAGCAAGCCTTGCGCGCCCGGTTCGCGCGCCTGGCCACGCCCGGCGACAGCACGCCCGAACACCGCATCGTTTTCCGCAAGAGCAAGATCGGTCCGAACGCGTTCGCCCTGCCGTCGGGCGACATCGTGCTGACCGATGAAATGGTGGAACTGATGCCGGACGACGACGCCATCATGGGCGTGCTGGCGCATGAACTGGGCCATTTGCAGCAGCGCCACCTGACGCGCCGCCTGATCCAGACCTCGGCCGTGGGCGCCGGCGCGGCGCTGCTGTTCGGCGACGTCTCGACCGTGGTGGCGACCTTGCCGCCGCTGCTGCTGGACCTGAAATACTCGCGCGACGTGGAGCGCGAGGCGGACGACTACGCGATCGCCATGCTGCGCCAGAACGCTATTCCACTGGAACACCTGGCGCAGGTGTTTGTCGCCCTGGGCAAGCTGGACGAAGGCACGCCGTATCTGTCGAGCCATCCGGCCAGCACCGAACGGGTCGAGCGCATCCGCGCCGCACAACGGTGAACACCTGACCAAACCTACTGCGCGTCGCGCTTTGCGGCCGGCGATGCTCACCGTACTAAAGTACGGTTGCGCTTCTCGGCCACAAATCACTGCCGCTCGCTACGGTTTTGTCAGGTGTCGCATGCGTGGATAGCATCGCTCCAACCGCACACTTTCCCATTCAGCAAGATCCACAAATCACCGGTACACTCAGCAATATCAGTCTGACTTCCCCGGAGTGCCCATGCACCTAGTACCATTTCGCTACCTGACCTTCATTGCGACGGCAGCCATCTTTGTCCTGTCCCTGTTCTACTACGACCATTACTGGCTGCCCGTGCTGGCCGGTGCCCTGACCCTGGTCGGCATCAGCGACCTGCTGCAAACCAAGCGCGCCCTGCGCCGCAACTATCCCATCCTTGCGCATTTCCGCTTCTTTTTTGAGAGCATCCGCCCCGAAATCCGCCAGTATTTCCTGGAAAGCGACAGCGAGGCGACGCCGTTTTCGCGCAGCCAGCGCAGCATCGTCTACCAGCGCGCCAAGGAGCAGACGGACAAGCGCCCGTTCGGCACCCAGCTCGACGTGTATGAGGCGGGCTATGAATGGATCAACCACTCGATCGCCCCCGCCAAGGTCACGGGCCACGACTTCCGCATCGAGATCGGCAACCATCCGGACTGCCCGCGCGCCAAGCCGTATTCGGCCAGCGTCTTCAATATCTCGGCGATGAGCTTTGGCGCCCTGTCCGCCAACGCCATCCTGGCCCTGAACGGCGGCGCGCGCAGCGGCGGCTTTATGCACGACACGGGCGAAGGCAGCATCAGCCCCTACCACCGCGAAAACGGCGGCGACTTGGTGTGGGAAATCGGCTCCGGCTACTTCGGCTGCCGCAATCAGGACGGCACGTTTTCGGAAGAGCGCTTCATCGCCAACGCCAGCTCGGAGCAGGTCAAGATGATCGAGCTGAAAATGTCGCAGGGCGCCAAGCCGGGACATGGCGGCGTGCTGCCCGGCCCGAAAGTAACCATCGAGATCGCCACCACGCGCGGCGTGATGGTGGGCGAGGATTGCGTCTCGCCGGCGGCGCACAGCGCCTTTTCCACGCCGCTGGAAATGCTGCAGTTTATCGACCGCCTGCGCACGCTCTCGGGCGGCAAGCCGACGGGCTTCAAGCTGGCCATCGGCCATCCATGGGAATTTTTCGCCATCGTGAAAGCCATGCTGGAAACGGGCATCACGCCCGACTTCATCGTCGTCGACGGCAGCGAAGGGGGCACCGGTGCGGCGCCCCTGGAATTTACGGACCACGTGGGCACGCCCCTGCAGGAAGCGCTGGTGCTCGTGCATAACACCCTGGTGGGCGCCAACCTGCGAGACAGGATCAAGATCGGCTGCTCGGGCAAGATCATCACGGCCTTCGACATCGCCCGCCTGCTGGCGCTGGGCGCCGACTGGTGCAATTCGGCGCGCGGCTTCATGTTCGCGCTGGGCTGCATCCAGTCGCAAAGCTGCCACACTGACCGCTGCCCCACGGGCGTGGCCACGCAAGACCCGCAGCGCCAGCGCGCGCTGGTGGTATCCGACAAAATCGCCCGCGTGGCGCACTTCCACCAGAACACCATGAAGGCGCTGGCCGAGCTGATCGCCGCCGCCGGCCTGGCGCATCCGCAGGAACTGCGTCCGCACCACCTGGTGCGGCGCATCTCGCCGAACCAGGTGAAACTGGCGTCGGCCCTGCTGCCCTTCCTGGAAGCGGGCCAGCTGCTCGACCCGAGCCAGCTGCCGCAGTTGCCGCCCGTGTTCGGCCTGTACTGGCCCAAGGCGCAATCGGCCTCGTTCCAGCGCCTCGATTGATGGGGTGCTTGCGCAAGTGCATTAATACCACTTAATAACCACTTGCGCAAAAACCCAAATCCAATACAATACCAAAACAAGTACAAAACCAAGGCAGCTTTTCCGGTGACCGCCACGATGCGCCACCACGGTGCCAGAATACGTATGCCGTCGTCACAATCAATACCGGAGGAGTTGCAGCATGGAGCAGGGTTTGCGCGAGAAAATAGGACAGTTGTTCATGGTGGGCTTCGACGCCCTGCAGGCGGACGAGCATATCAAGACCTTGATACGCGAAAAGAAGGTAGGCGGCGTGATCCTGTTCCGCCGCAATGTGCACACGCCCGCGCAAGTGTCGGCCCTGTGCCGCGAGCTGCAGGAAATCAACGCGGAAGTGTCGGACATCCCGCTCTTGATCTCGATCGACCAGGAAGGCGGCATGGTGATGCGCATCGAGCAGGGCGTCACGCCGATTCCCGCGGCGATGGCCTTCCAGGCGGCCGGCTCCATCGAGGACTGCGAACGCATGAACCAGATCAGCGGCGATGAAATGCGCCAGGTCGGCATCAATATGCTGCTCGCGCCCGTGCTGGACGTGAACAACAACCGCAACAACCCCGTCATCGGCGTGCGCGCGTATGGCGAGGATGCCGCCACCGTCATCGACTACGGCATGGCAGCCATGCGCGGCCAGCGCGCCAGCGGCGTGGCCGTGACCGCCAAGCACTTCCCCGGCCACGGCGACACGGCCATCGACACGCATTACGCCATGGCGCTGGTCCCGCACGACAAGGAACGCCTGCGCGCCGTGGAACTGGCGCCCTTCCGGGCGGCCATTGCCGGCGGCGTGGACGCCATCATGACGGCGCACGTGGTCTTCCCTGCCTTCGAAGCCGACACCAGCGTGCCGGCCACCCTGTCGAAGGGCGTGCTGACGGACCTGCTGCGCGACGAGTTGAAATACCGGGGCGTCGTCATCACCGACTGCCTGGAAATGGCGGCGATTGCCGACGGCATCGGCATCGCCCAGGGCGCCATCGCCACCCTGCAGGCGGGCGCCGACATCGTCCTCATCTCGCACCGCGAAGCGCAGCAGACGGCCGCCATCGAGGCCGTCATCGCCGCCGTGGAGCGGGGCGACATTGCGCTCTCCCGCATCGACGCGGCGTGCGCGCGCGTGGCGGAACTCAAGCGCAACCGTGCCGTGCGCGACTGGCGCACACGCCCCCTCGCCCCGCCAGCGCTGATGCAGCCGGCCGCCATGGCCCTGTCTCAGCTGCTGCAAAAAGCGGCATTGCGCGTGCAGGGCGACTACCGCCCGCTCGACGCGGGCCTGCCCGTGACCCTGCTGACGGTGGAAGTGCGCTCGCGCAGCGAGATCGACGAAGTGGCGCTGGGCCGCAACAAGGAAGCGCGCAGCTCGATGCTGCCGGCCCTGCTGGAAGCGGGCCTGGATGTGCGCGAATACGCCTTGTCGGCCGAGGCGCTGGACGACGAAGTCGACGAGGCCATCGCCTTTGCGCAAGGCGCGGGGCAGATCGTGCTGCAAACGTATAACGCCATGTTCGTCGACGGCCAGCGCCGCCTGATCGACGCCCTGCCGCACGACAAACTGTGGCTGGTGGCAGGCCGGCTGCCCTACGACCTGGACCTGGCGCCCCACGCGCAAGGCCGCCTGGCCGCCTTCGGCTGCCGCCCGGCCGCGCTGGTGCCGGTCGTCGACAAGCTGGCCGGCAAGGCGTAAATCCACGCCGCCATCATGCACATGCCGGGCACTGCCCGGCATTTTTTATGCCGCGTCGCAATCGAAGCGCATGCCCGTCATCTGCTCGCTCTGCGCCCATAGCCGGCGTGCCTGCGCGGGGTCGGCGGCCCAGCGCCGCACGCCCGGCCCCGTGCTGTCGTCCGCCACCAGAGTGGCGATGTCGCAATCCTCGCAATACACGCCGCCCAGACCATCGAGCTGCGCGCTGGTGGCGCACCAGACGGCGGTGGCCGCGCCCTGCGCCACATTCTTGAAACCCGATTGCGGCGGTGGATTCACCTGGCCCTCGTCATCGAGCGCCCCGACCCGGCGCAAGTCGTCGAGGTCCAGATGGCGCACCAGCGGCGTCAGGATGGCGCCCGGATGCAGCGAGTAGGCGCGCACGCCGTGCGCCGCGCCGCGCCGGTCCAGCTCCAGGGCAAACAAGGCATTCGCGCTTTTCGACTGCGCATATGCGCGCCATTTATCGTACGGCTGGCGCAGGAAATGCGGGTCGTCCAGGTGGACGGCAGCCTGCCGGTGTCCCAGCGACGACACGCACACGACGCGCGCGCCTTGCGCCTGCCTAAGGGCGGGCCACAGGCGTGCCGTCAGCTGGAAATGCCCCAGGTGATTCGTTGCGAACTGCCCCTCGTAGCCGCGCGCATCACGCAGCAGAGGCGTGGCCATGATGCCGGCGCCGTTGACCAGCACGTGCAAAGCGCGGCCGGTGGCAAGAAAGGCGGCGGCAAAGGCATCGATCGATTGCGGATCGAGCAGGTCGAGCGCGGCGACCTCCACGCCGGCCATACCATCCAGGGCCGCTTGCGCCTGATGCGGGTCGCGCGCCGGCACCAGTACCTTGGCGCCGGCACCGGCCAGCACGCGCACCGTTTCCAGCCCCAGGCCCGACGCGCCGCCCGTGACGATGGCCTGCACGCCGGACAGGTCGCGCCCGGCCAGCGCCTCGGTGGCGGTCGTGGCGGCATCAAAGCCGGAGCGCAGGGGAATTTGTTGCTTGTTGATGCTGTCCATGGGATCTGCCTTTGCAAGTGGCGCCAGTCCGAATGGCTGGCGAGATGGATATGTTGCGCGCAAAGAACTGGACTGTGAATGGCATAAAATCTTCAATACTATCGCCATCGTCCAGAATTGAGCTCCGCCATGGATTTACTCTCCGATGTACTTTCGCTGTTTGATACGCGCAGTTCCTATTTTGCCGGCCTGAAGGCGGGCGGCGACTGGGCCATCGACTTTCCGCCGCCGGACGGCATCAAGTTCAACGCCGTGATCGAAGGCGGCTGCTGGCTGACGGTCGCGGGCATCGACGCTCCCGTACAACTGCATACAGGCGACTGCTTCCTGCTGGCGCAGGGGCATGCGTTCACCCTGGCCAGCGCACCCGGCTTGCCGGCCGCGCCGGCGCTGGAAGTGTACCGGCACGCGCAGCACGGCGTGGCCCGCCACGGCGCGCCACAGCACGATTTTTTCCTGATCGGCGGACGCTTCAGCTTTGGCGACGAGGCGGCCATCCTGCTCGACTGTCTGCCGCCGCTGCTGCACGTGCGCGGCGACACGGACCAGGCCGGCGTGCTGCACTGGGCCTTGCAACGCCTGGCGCAGGAGCTGCAGGCGACGGCGCCCGGCGCGGCGCTGATGACGCGCCACCTGGGCCACATGATGCTGCTGCAGATGCTGCGCCAGCATCTGGCAGCGCAGGCCTCGCACCCGGCAGGCTGGCTGTTCGCGCTGGCCGATCCCCGGCTGCGCGCGGCCATCGAAGCCATGCATGCGCAGCCGGCGCAGCGCTGGACATTGGCGCAGCTGGCCGCCGTCGCCGGCCAGTCGCGCTCCGCCTTTGCCCTGCACTTCAAAACCAGGGTGGGCGTGACGCCGCTCGACTACCTGCTGCGCTGGCGCATGCGCCTGGCCACGCGGCGCCTGAAGGACAGCGGCGCGCCCATCGCCTCGATCGCGCAGGCGCTGGGCTACGATTCGGACAGCGCCTTCAGCCACGCCTTCAAACGCGTCATGGCGTGCTCGCCGCGCCAGTACCGGCTGCGCCACGCGGGCATGCAGGCGTAAAAAAACCCGCAATGGCGGGTTTTGAAAAACGGGGTCAGGGTGGCGGCACGGGCGGCAGGGCCGCTACCGCCAGCAAGGCAAAGGGGCCGAGGAACAGGCCGATGCCGAACCACAGTCCCCCGTGGCGGCCGCGCCGGCTGGCCAGCAGCCAGGTGGCGACGGCAAACAGAAACATGAAGATCAACAGTATCGCCATTGCCACTCCTTGCCATGCGAAAAGCCCAGTGTAGCCCACGGGCGCACCCGTGGCTACACTGCAATACAGGCTTTAGCGCTGTACCTGCATCAGGATCACGCGCTTGCTGCTGCCGTCGGCCGGCGGTGTATTTGACGGCGGCGGCGGGCTGTCGCAGGAGCCGCAGGAACCACAGCCGCTGCCGCAGCCCGGCGCCACCTTGAAGAAGGCCGACAGCTTCGCCTCATCGAGGCCGCAGCGCACCAGGCCGCGCACGATGGCGCGGCGCACGCCGGCCGGCAGGTACCTGGTCGAAAAATGCAGCAGCGCGGCGGCGACGATCAGGGCGACGATAAGGGTTTGCCACATGGTTTTCTCCTAAGCGCCCAGCATCAGGGCGACGCGGTACGTGATGAACGAGGCGGCATACGCGAGGGCGAACATATAGCCGGCCATCAGCAGCGGATAGCGCCAGCCGCCCGTTTCGCGTTTCACGACGGAGAGGGTCGACAGGCACTGCGGCGCGAAGACGTACCAGGCCAGCAAGGACAGCGCGGTGGCCATCGACCACGAATGGGCGATCAACGGCTCCAGCGTGGACGCCAGCGCGTCGCCCGTTTGCGACAAGGCGTATACGGTGCCCAGCGCGCCGACGGCCACTTCGCGCGCCGCCATGCCCGGCACCAGCGCGATGCAGATCTGCCAGTTGAAGCCGATGGGCGCGAAGACCACTTCCAGGCCGCGGCCCAGGATGCCGGCCAGGCTGTAGTAGATGGGCGGATGGATCGCGTTGTCCGGCGCGCCGGGGAAGGTGCTGAGGAACCACAGGATGATCATCAGGCTCAGGATGATGGTACCGACGCGCGTGAGGAAGATCTTCGCGCGCTCCCACAGGCTGACGGCCAGGTTGCGCAGATGCGGCCAGTGGTAGGCCGGCAGCTCCAGCAGCAGCGGCTGGTTGCCGCGCACGCCCATGCTGCGCTTCATGACCCAGGCCACGGCCATGGCCGAGATGATGCCGGCGAAGTACAGCACGAACAGCACCAGGCCTTGCAGGCTCAGGTAGCCCCACACTTCGCGCTCGGGGATGAAGGCGGCGATGATCAGCGCATACACGGGCAGGCGCGCCGAACACGTCATCAGCGGCGCGATCATGATGGTGACGAGGCGGTCGCGCGGATTCTGGATGGTGCGCGCCGCCATCACGCCGGGAATGGCGCAGGCAAAGCTCGACAGCAGCGGGATGAAGGCGCGGCCCGACAGGCCCACGCCGCCCATCAGGCGGTCCAGCAGGAAGGCCGCGCGCGGCAGGTAGCCGCAGTCTTCCAGGCTCAAAATAAAGAAGAACAGGATCAGGATCTGCGGCAGGAACACCAGCACGCTGCCGACGCCGCCGATGATGCCTTCCACCAGCAGGCTTTTCAGGTGGCCATCGGGCATGTTCGCCGTCAGCAGGGCGCCCAGGTGGCCCACGCCATCGGTGATCATTTCCATCGGCGTGGCGGCCCAGGCAAACACGGCCTGGAAGATCAGGAACATCAGCACGGCCAGGATGATGGGGCCGAAGACGGGGTGCAGCACCACGTCGTCGATCTTTTCCGTCAGGTTGCCGCTGTCGCGCGTGTCGTTGCTGACGGCGGCCAGGATGCGGCGCACTTCGCGCTGCGTCTCTTCGACGCTGACGGCGTCGATGGCCGCCAGCGGTTTCGGTTCCACTGCCGGCAGCGGCAGCATGGCATCGATGGCGCCCAACAATGCCTTTTCGCCGTCATGCTGCACCGCGACGGTTTCCACCACGGGCATGCCCAGTTCCTGCGACAGCCTGGCCGTGTCGATGAGCATGCCGCGCTTGCGCGCCACGTCCGTCATGTTCAGCGCCAGCAGCATGGGCAGGCCCAGGCGCTTGACTTCCAGCACCAGGCGCAAATTCAGGCGCAGATTGGTGGCGTCGACGACGCAGATGATGGCGTCCGGACGCGGGTCGCCGCGGCGCAGCCCGCCCACCACGTCGCGCGTGATGGCTTCGTCGGGCGTGGTAGCCGACAGGCTGTAGGCGCCCGGCAGGTCGAGCACGCGCACGGGCTTGCCGGCGGGCGAGGTGAAATGGCCTTCCTTGCGCTCGATGGTCACGCCGGCGTAGTTCGCCACTTTCTGGCGCGCGCCCGTCAAACGGTTGAACAGGGCCGTCTTGCCGCAGTTCGGATTGCCCAGCAAGGCGATTTGTGGCTGGTGCGGCGGCTTGTGCGCGCCCGCTTCCACGATAGTTTCGACAGCACCCATGGTTATTCCGATTGAGACAGCGGTTGAATCGTGATCAGCGCCGCTTCGAAGCGGCGCAGTGCGAACGTGGCATTGCCGACCTTGATGGCCAGCGGATCGCCGCCGGGAATGCCGCGCTTGAGCATGCGGATGCGTTCGCCGGGAACGAATCCCAGCTCCATCAACCGGCGGACGAGGTCGACGCCGTCTTCCGTCTGTCCTGCCGCGTGGGGCGTGATATGCAACACCGTGCCGCTCTGGCCGACTGCCAGCGCGTCGAGCGTCATCATGGGTGGAACTAGAGTCATGAGCAAATTCCGTTCAAATTAAGAACACCGGGACAGACTGCTGCGCCTGGCGCATGTCCTGATGTTGTGAGGTAAAACGCAACTGTTGCGCATTACCGACAAGCGGCCTTTCAATGTGTCCGGACGGCGACCGTCCGAGACAATACCAGCATTATAAACATGAATGCGAATTGTTTTTATTTAGCCCGGAGAGCCGCCCCCATCAAGGGCTGCGCCATGCGCGCAAAGCGCATGGCAAGCTGCCGGGCCAGCCCGCCAACTGCCGCACATTTGATCAAAATCGCTTGCATTGTCCTGCACTTTGCGCGACAATGAAACGTAATGATAATGATTCTCATTAAAACACTAGCAACAATGCTTCACGGTACTAGTGTCTGTTCATCCTCCAGCCAGAAGGTGTATCAATGATTGTATGTGTCTGCAACAACATATCTGATCGTGAAATCCGTCAAGCCGTCGATCTTGGCCTGTCCAGCATGGCCGAACTGCGCCGCGACCTGGGCGTGGCCACCTGCTGCGGCAAATGCCACACCTGCGCGCGGGAAGTGCTGAACGATCACCTGACCGCCACCGTGGCGCTGCAAGAAACCGTATTGATGCGAGCTGTACTGACAAACTAAAGAAAGCGATGAACGCCATGACGATGATGCCCCCGCCCGTAACGGTGCAGGCCGTGCAGCAATTTGCCGACTTCGACAAGAAGCGCAACAAATTCGCGCCGCTGATGGCCATCGTCGTCCTGCATATCGCCGGCTTCTACGCCATCCAGAGCGGCCTGCTGAGCCGCGTCGTCACGGCGGCCATGCCGACCATCACGACCATCAGCATCATCGCCCCGCCGGCACCACCGAAACCGCCGGCGCCGTCCGTACCGAAAACCGTGGAACTGAGCGCACCCGTGCCGCGCGCCGTGATCCCGCCGCTGCCGCTGATCGCCGTGGTGCCCACCGAACCGACGATCACGCCGCCGCAGCCGACGCGCGCCGAAGCGGCACCGGTCGCCACCGCCGCGCCGACGGCGCCAGCGGCACCGGCGCCGACGCCACCGGCGCCAGCGACGCCGCGCACCGTCAGCAGCGTCGAATACATCAAGGCGCCGCAGCTGATCTACCCGAATCTGTCGCGCCGCCTGGGCGAAAGCGGCACCGTGGTGTTGCGCATCCTGATCAATGAAAAGGGCTTGCCCGAGCAAATCCTGATCCAGAAATCGACCGGCTACACGAATCTCGACGAAGCGGGCCGCCAGGCCGCGCAGCGCGCGCTGTTCAAGCCCATGATCGAAAACGGCAAGCCCGTGCCCGTGTACGTGCTTGTCCCCCTGACCTTCCAGCTGAGCTAGCCTTCCTGCGGCCCTAGGGCCGCTGCCAGCCCGCAAGCACCGCACCCTGTGCCCTGCTTGCTTTTTTGCGCCCGTTTTTAGTCAAGCGATTTGCTTGTTTCAGTCTGCCAGCCTACATCCCCGGGCCAGGCAGACTTTTTTTTGCCGGTGCATCACGCAGTATCGTAGGTCGGATTAGCGAGGCCAAAGGCCGCGCGTAATCCGACATCACCACGATTACATCTCCGCCCACATGCGCAGCAAATTATGATAATGCCCCGTCAGTCCCACGGTGGCCGGCGAATCGCCATGCTCTGCGCGCACGCTCTGGATGTTTTGATCGAGCTCGAACAGCATGCTGCGCTTCCAGTCCTCGCGCACCATGCTTTGCGTCCACAGGAAGGAGCAGATGCGCTCGCCGCTGGTGACGGGCAGCACCTGATGCACGCTGCTCGACGGATACACGATCACATCGCCGGCCGGCAGTTTCACTTCGTGCGTGCCGTAGGAATCGACCACCACCAGCTCGCCGCCCTCGTACTCGTCCGGCTCGCTCAGGAACACGGTCGACGAGACGTCGGCGCGCATCGACTGCATGCCGTTTTTCGGCGTGCGGATGGCGCCATCGATATGCAGGCCATAGTGCTCGCCGCCCGCATAGCTGTTGAAGAAGGGCGGCAGGATGCGCAGCGGCAGCACGGCCGCAAAGAACAGCGGATGGGCCATCAGCGCGCGGCTGACGATCTCGCCCAGCTCCAGCGCCAGCGGCGAACCTTCGGCCAGCTGGCGGTTGCGCTTGACTTGCGCCCCTTGCGCCCCGACGCTGGCGCGCCCGTCGACCCAGTCCGTCTGCGCCAGGCGCTGGCGAAACTGCGTCACCTGTTCCGGCGTCAGCACGCCGGGTATATGCAGCATCATCTTGCTATCCTTTTTTCAGTAAATAACGCTGCCTGATTATCGCATCGCCGGCAGCGGCCAAGAAGCCACAAAAGCAAGAATGGCCCAACATTTCCCGCCTGTTCAGCGCGGTCATGCACGCGATCCGGCGGCGCCAAAAGCGGGCCAGAAACGCGAATGAGAATGGCCTTCATTTTCCTTAACAAATAAAAAACGGCGCAAGCGGGCAATCCACTTGAGAATGGGTTTTATTCGCACGATATTTACGTTAAAAAGACGGAAAAATGCCGTTTCACACCGAAAACCACCCATATTTTGCGCTATCATGCGGGCATAGCGAAACCGGCAACCTGCGCGCCACCAGGCAGCCCTGCGCCACCCGGCCGTGAACGCCAGCAGCCTGCGGTTTCATCATCGAACGCGACACAGAACAAAGGAAATGCCATGAAGGGCGATAAAGAAGTCATCCGCATGCTCAATGCACAGCTCACCAACGAACTGTCGGCCATCAACCAGTACTTCCTGCATGCGCGCATGTACAAGCACTGGGGCCTGGAAAAGCTGGGCAAGAAGGAATATGAAGAATCGATCGGCGAAATGAAACACGCCGACAAGCTGATCGACCGCATCCTGATGCTCGACGGCCTGCCTAACCTGCAAGCGCTGCACAAGCTGCTGATCGGCGAGAACACGCCGGAAATGCTGGAATGCGACCTGAAGCTGGAACGCGCCGCGCACGCCACCGTCAAGGAAGGCATCGCCATCAGCGAAAAAGCGGGCGACTACGTCTCGCGCGACCTGTTCCTGATGATCCTGGAAGACACGGAAGAGCATATCGACTGGCTCGAAACGCAGATCGACCTGATCGCCAAGGTCGGCATCCAGAACTACCTGCAAAGTCAGATGGCGATTGAAGAGTAATCTTTTTCGCAGCATCAAAAAAAAAAACCGGCAGTGCCGGTTTTTTTTCGTCCGTCCTCAAGTCTTTGTGGCCTGCGACGGGCGCAGCTTGACGAACAGCACCGCCACCGCCGCGCACAGCAGCAGGGCGCCGGCCAGCCGGATGACGTTCTCCGGATTGCCACCCAGCCAGCTGCGGTAATACAGGGGCAGGGTGAAGATCTGGATGATCATCGGGATGACGATGAACATATTGAAAATGCCCATGTAGACGCCCGTGCGCTCGGGCGGAATGCAGCCGGCCAGCATGATGTAGGGATTGCCCATGATGCTGGCCCAGGCCAGGCCCACGCCCAGCATGGGCAGCAACAGCAACGCCGGACTGTGGATCAGCGGGATGCTCAGCATGCCCACGCCGGCCGCGCACAGGCACAGGCTGTGCATGCGCTTGGGGCCGAAGCGGCGCGTGAACGGCACCAGCGCAAAGGCGGCGACAAAAGCGACGAAATTATAGAACGCGCCCACCTGCCCGTTCAGCAGGCCCGCGTCGCGAAAACCTTGCGACGCGGGATCCGTCGTGTGAAACAGGGTCGCCGCCAGCGACAGCGCGATGTACTGCCAGTAGCAGAACAGGGCGTACCACTGGAACAGGTTGACGAGGGCCAGCTGCTTCATCGTCGGCGGCATATCGCGCAGGGCCGCGCCGATATCGGCCAGCGTATGCCGCCAGCCCGGCGGGCGGCTGCGGATGGCCGCCAGCTCGGCCGCCGTGAGCGGATTTTCCGGCGTCGTCTTCAGGGTCCACAGCACCGAAGCGAGGGAGAACACGGCGCCGATCAGGAAGGCGGCGATGACGATGTGCGGGATATGGCTGCCATTGACGGCATCCTTGTTCATGCCCAGCATGACCAGCAGCGACGGCGTCAGGTAGGCCAGCGTTTGCCCCAGCCCCGTAAACGCGCTTTGCGTGAGAAAACCCAGCGAGTGCTGCTTCTTGTCGAGCTTATCGCTGACAAAGGCGCGGTACGGCTCCATCGTCACATTGTTGGCCGCGTCGAGTATCCACAGCAGGCTGGCGGCCATCCACAGGGTGGGACTGAACGGCATGGCCAGCAGGCCCAGGCTGCACAGGATGGCGCCGATCAGAAAATAGGGCGTGCGGCGGCCCCAGCGCGTCACCGTGCGGTCGCTCATGGCGCCGATCAGCGGTTGCACGAGCAGCCCCGTCATGGGACCGGCAAGCCACAGGTACGGCAGGCTCGCCTCATCGGCGCCCAGGTATTTATAGATGGGGCTCATGCTGCTTTGCTGCAGCCCAAAACTGAACTGAATGCCGAAAAATCCGACGTTCATGTTGACGATCTGCCAAAACGACAGATGCGGACGGTGCGCGCTGGCGTTGCTCATGCTGGCTCCCGATCTTGCTCCCGCTCCAGCCACAGCATATGCCATGGCTGCAGGCCTACCGTGCCGGCCAGCACGCTGCCATCGAGGCTGTTGCGCCATTCGCCCGCGGGCAAAGTGAAACGCTGGCTGACGCCGCTGAAGTTGCTCAGGTTGAGAAATCCGTCGCCGCGCAGCAGCGCCAGCACGGCCGGCGCATCGGCCTGCATCACGCTGCGCGGCGCGGCGGCGGCCAGTGCCGGCAAGCGCCCGCGCACGTCGATCAGCTGGCGCAGCGCCAGGTACAGCCGGCCGCTGGCGCTCACGCCATCGTGGCGCCATGCCAGCAGGCTGTCGTCGAACGCGGGACGCTGCAGCCAGCGGCTGTCCATCGCCCGGTCGGCACGCTGCGTGTAGCTGTGATCGTTGGTCATGCCCAGTTCATCGCCCATGTACAACACGGGCAAGGCGCCAAAGCTCAATGCCAGGCCATGCAGCAGCAGCAGGCGCCGCAACGCGTATTCCTGCTCCTGCACCGTGACGGCGCTTTCCAGGCCGGCCAGCGAGGCGGCCATGCCGTTGCTGCCATGCGCCCTGTCGGCGCTGCTGCTCTGGAAGGCGGCGCCGCGCGCATAGCTGCCGGTGGCGCCGGCAAAGAACTGCGCGATGCGCGCCAGGCGCGCCGGTCCGTCCGCGCCCGCCTCATTGAGCAGCACGTTCCAGCCGATGTCGTCGTGGCAGCGCACATAACTGAGCCAGCTTGCGGCCGGCGGCAGCGGCGGCGTGGCCGCGATCACCTGCTGCAGCAAGTCCGTGCTTTCCTCCGCCAGCGCGCCCCAGCCGGCGGCCATCAGGCTGCTGTGATAGGCGATATGGCACTCGGGCGCCGCATCGCTGCCAAAGTAAGCGGGCAGCTTGGGCGTGGGCACGATGGCTTCGGCCTTGAGCAGCACACCCGGCGCGACGATGGCGGCAATCGCCCGCAGGGCTTGCAGCAGGCTGTGGGCTTCGGGCTGATTCATGCAGTCCGTGCCGTCGCGCTTCCACAGGAAGGCCGTCGAATCGAGGCGGAACACTTCGATGCCCTTGTTGGCCAGGCCCAGCATGGCGCCGGCCATGGCCGCGAAAACGGCCGGATTGGCGTAGTTCAAATCCCACTGGTACGGATAGAACGTGGTCCAGACCCAGCGCTGGAGTTCCGGCACGAACGTGAAATTGCCGGGCGCCGCCTGCGGAAAGACCTGGCCCACGGTGCGCTCGTAGCGGTCCGGCTGCACGCGGTCGGGATAGGTGTGGAAAAAATCGCGCAGCAGCGCGTCGCCCGCCTTGGCGCCCAGCGCCCACGCATGGTCGTCGGCCACGTGATTGAGGATCAGGTCCGAGCACAGGCTGATGCCGGTCGCGCGCAGCTGCGCCGTCAGCGCCAGCAAGTCGGCATTGCTGCCCAGGGCGGGGTCGACTTCCTCGAAGCTGGCGACGGCAAAACCACCATCGCTTTCGCCGGCGCGCGCACGCAAGAACGGCAGCAGGTGCAGATAGGTCACGCCCAGTTCGCGCAGATGGGCAATGCGCGCCGCCACGCCCTGCAGATTGCCGCCGAAGCGCTGCACGTAGGCGCTGTAGCCCAGCATGGACTGGCTGGCAAACCAGTCCGGCTGTTCTTCGCGCTGCGCATCCTGGCGCAGCAGCGCCGGCGCGCGCGCCGCATACAGCCGCCCCACGCTTTCCATCAGGTCGCCCAGCCAGGGCAGGAAATCAGGCCGCTGGCCATACAGGCTGCCCAGACGGTCGAGCAAGACCGCCTCCTGGCGCGCATAGCGGCGCGCCGCATCGGCGCGCAAGTGCGTGGGGAGCGGCGCGAGCAGGCGCGCCAGGGGGCTGCGTATCGACATCATGAATCCTATCCTTGCTTAAAATGCGTATTTCAGGCTGACCTTGACGGCGCGCCCCGTGATCGAGCGGGCCGCATGGCCATCGCCCTCGACTTCCGTATAGCCGATCTTGTTGAGCAGATTATTCGCCGTCAGCGCCACCTGCATTTGCGGCGTGAGCTGGTAATTGACGAAGGCGTTGAGCACCTGGTAGGCGGGCAAGGTGATCGTGTGCGCATCGTCGCCCCACGACTTGCCCGTGCCGACCAGGCTGGCGCCCAGGGTGGCGGCTCCCCATTCATAGGTGGGCGCGATCTGGTACACGACGCGCGCCTGGCGCCGCGGCATATTGCCGATCAGCGCCACGTCGGCCGCCGCCGTGCCCGTGATCTCGGCATCCGTGAACGTCAATCCGCCGTTGATGCGGAAGTCGCCGGCGCTGTAGGCCGCTTCCAGTTCCACGCCCTTCGCTTCATAGCTGTTGGCCGTGCGCAGCTGGGTGGTCGCTTCGTAATTGCTTTCCCTCGTCTTGGCCTGGAACACGGTGACGAAGGTACTCAGGGGACCCTGACGCCATTTCACGCCACCTTCGAGCTGGCGCACGGTGTTGATGGCGACCGGCACGCTGCCATCGAGCGGCGTGCCGAACAGGATGCGGTCAGCATTGAAGGCCACGCCTTCGCTGACGCGGGCAAACACGGCCAGGCTGGCTTGCAGCTTGTAGTTCGCGCCCAGCGAGTACGACGTGTGGCCCAGGGTGTAGTCGACCTGCTGCACCGTCGACAGCAGGTACGCTTGCGCGCCGGTGGCGATATTGGCCATGCCGCTGGCATGCTGGCGGTCGCGCCGCAGGCCGCCGTCGAGGTTCAGCGCGCCGCTTTCCCAGGCCAGGTTCAGGTAGGGCGAGGTCGTGCGGTATTCCATGTCGACGGCGCGCGAACAGCAGGCGCCGAAGGCCGGGCCGATGTAGCCGGGCGTGCCGCTGGCCGCTTGCAACAGCGCCGGCTGGTCGCCCGTGGCCTGCATCAGGTATTCATTGAAGTTCCAGGTCAGGCCCAGCTTTTGCTGCGACAGGTACAGGCCGGCCGTGGTGGTCAGCTTGCCGCTGTCGAGCACGAACGTCCTGGCCAGCTTGGTGTCGCTCAAGATATTGCTGGCGTCGTCGATGGACGTGTTGAACACCACGGCGGAAAACGCGCGGCCGATATAAGGCTTGCCCCGATTCGGGCCGCTGGCAAACACATAGCTGCCGTCGCTGCCGTTATTCGACGGGAACACGCCGGTGAAGCGCCCCGAATTGTCGGCGTAGCGGAAGTTTTCGCTCACGCTCCAGCCCTGCCCCAGCTTGAACGATGCCTCCAGGCCCACGGTATCGCTTTTGACGTGCAAGCCGTCGTTGACGCGGGTGGCCACGCGCTGGTTATCCTTGTTCAGCACCATGTCGGGCACCCAGTACGGCGAATAGAAGCTGGCCTTGCGCGGGTCGATGCCGGCGATTTCCGCGATGCGGCCATCGCGCACGCTGACCGGCACCGGCAGGGCCGTGGGCGACTGGTCGTCGAGGTGCTTGAACGACAGGCGCACGAAGCCGCTGTCGAATTCATGCGTGACATTGCCGCGGATCTGACCGCCCTTTTCGCTGTTGACGCCACTGTGGCGGATGCCTTCTCCCGTGCGCCAGGAGCCGCCGATGAAGAAGCGCGTGCGCTCCGACACCGGCGCGCCATAGTCGAAGTCGACCCTCGTCTGGTCGTAGCCCAGGCCGCGGCTGATGGCCACGCTGCCGCCCTTCTCCTTGCCGTTCTTGCTGATGAAATTGATGATGCCGCCCGGCGAATTGGTGGCCAGGGTGGAAGCCGAACCGCCGCGCACCACTTCCAGGTGGTCGAGCGTGGAATCGATCTTGACGAAGCTGTCGGGCGTGGTGAAGTTGAAGTCGCCGAACTGCAGCACGGGCAAGCCGTCTTCCTGGATCTGCACATAGCGCGCGCCGCCGGCGGAAATGGGCAGGCCGCGCACGGTGATGTTGGCATTGCCTTCGCCGCCCGAAGACTCGGCCCGCAAGCCCGGCACCGAGCGCAGGACTTCGGCGGCGCTGGTCGGCGCATTGTGCAGGATGGTATCGAGCTCCATGCTGCTGACGGAATTGCTCGATTTCATTTTGGACGTGCCGCCGGTGGTGCCCGTGACCACGATGCGTTCCAGGTTCAGGCCATCGGCAGGGGCGGCGCTGGCGGTGTTGCCGGTCGATTGCGCCTGGGCTGCGCCCAATTGCAGCATGGCCAGGGCGACGGCGGCGGCCATGCCGCCGCGTTGAGCAGTACGTGTCTTCATCTTGTCTCCAGTGTTGTATGCCGATACGTCGAGGTATCGGCTTGTTATGAGTCCTGGCCGCCGCATGCCGTGTCGCGCTGACTGGGCCGGTACGTCATTATTCAACGAATAAGAATTTATTGCAATCGATTGCAATCGAGCACTGCAACATGGAAATGTTGTTGTTTTTAAGAGAAAAACACGGGCAACATAGAGGAAAACAGGCGGGATGTCAGGCGAATTCAGCCTTTTTTATGCTGCTGTGCAGCATAAAAATAACGGGGGAAATTTGAAATTATTGCAATCGGTTGCAATGACTGACAACGGTGCTTCAGCGGCCCGAGGCGCGTACGATCAGCTCGGTTGGCAATTGCCGGGATGGCGCAGGCGCGCCGTCGACCAGCGCCAGCAGCGAAGCCACCAGCGCGCGTCCGGCAGTACGGATCGGCTGGCGCACGGTGGTCAGCGGCGGATGGAAATACGCGGCCAGTTCGATATCGTCGTAGCCGACCACGGCCACCTGTTCCGGCACGGCCACGCCGCGCGCACGCAGGGCGTTGATGGCGCTCATGGCCAGCAAGTCGCTGCAGGCAAAGATGGCGTCGAACGGCAATTGGCGGTCCAGCAGTTCCTGCACGTCCGTCGCGCCGCCCTGCGGCAGGAAGGAACCGGCCACGTACAGTTGCGGGTCGGGCGCCAGTCCCTGCGCGGCGAGCGCCTGCGCATAACCCTGGTGGCGCTGCGCCACTTCGGGCAGCTTGGCGTCGCCAAAGAAGGCGATGCGCCGGCGCCCCGCCGCCAGCAAGTGTTCCGTGGCCAGCCTGCCGCCCGCGACGTTATCGCCGCCGACGGTGCAATACAGCTGCTGCGGCAATTGCGCGCCCCACACGACGATGGGCACCTGGCGCGCGGCCAGCTGGTTCAGTTGTTCATGGTGGCGCCACTGGCCGATCAGGATGATGCCGATCACGCGGCCGCTGTCGAAGGACTGGGCCGCCGCATCGAGCGTTTCCGCATCGACGCGTGAAATGAGCATGTCGAAGCCCTGCTCCGTCAGCGCATCGGCCAGGCTGCCCAGCATGCTCAGAAAGAAAGGATCGGACAGGTGCTGGCGCGTGGCCGCGTCATACGGCACCACCACGCCCACCGTGCGGTTCTGTTTCAGGCGCAGGTTTTGCGCGCCGATATTGATGGAATACTTGAGCGAACGGGCCAGCGCGATGACGCGCGCGCGCGTTTCTTCATTGACCAGCGAACTGCCGCTCAGCGCGCGCGACACGGTCGACGTGGACACACCGGCCAGGCGCGCGATATCGGCCATCTGCAGGCGCTGCTGCGCCTTCGAGTCGGAACCGGTCATCGTGCGCTCACTGCGGCACGGTGTCCTTGAACGATGGCCGTTCGGACAGTTTGTCGAACAGGCGCGCCAGCGCCGGGTGCTCCGCGCGCCAGTCGATTTCCGGGAAGCGGAAGCTGAGCCAGCCCAGGGTACAGCCCACGGCCACGTCGGCCAGGGTGTAGTTCTTGCCGGCGCAATACGCGCTCTCGCCCAGGCGCGCCTCGAGCGCGGCCAGGCCCAGCGTGACCTTGTCCAGCTGGCGCGCGATCCAGGCGGCGCTTTGCTGCTCGGGCGGGCGCTGCGTGCGCTCCAGGCGCACCAGCACGCCCGCGTCGAGGATGCCGTCGGCCAGCGCTTCCCAGTTCTTGATATCGGCCCGCTCGCGGCCATTGCCGCCGGCCGGCAGCAGTTTACAGACGGGCGTGAGGGTGTCGAGGTATTCGACGATGACGCGCGAATCGATGAGCGCGCTGCCATCTTCCATCACCAGGCAGGGCACCTTGCCCAGCGGGTTGGCCTGGGCGATGCGGGTTTCCGGCACCCACACGTTTTCCAGCTCAAAGACATAGTCGAGCTTTTTTTCCGCCAGCACGATACGGGCTTTGCGGACATACGGGCTGGCGAGGGAGCCGATCAGTTTCATAGGTACTTTAAGGTAAGGAGCAGCGCTCAGTATAGCATCGGCGGCAGCCGCCTTTTGGCGGCACGCACCCGGCGCACCGCCCAGTGTGGCAGGCATGCCGCATCGGGGCCGGATTCGGCCAAAATGGGAGGCGCCGGCAGCCGACGGACGGCTGGCAGGCCCCCAGCGGTGGTAAAATCGCCCTTTACTGTGGCGCCGTCAGTGTTGCTGTATTGCAATAGCCCTGCCCTCCCCGCGCGCCACACGCCAACCGTTTCTTTAACTTGCGTCCGCTCTCATGACTTCTACTACTCCGTATTCCACGCTGTCGGCCCTGTCTCCGCTCGATGGCCGCTACGCCAGCAAGACCGATCTGCTGCGCCCGATCCTGTCCGAAGCCGGTTTCATGCACCACCGCGTGAAAGTGGAAATTTCCTGGCTGCAAGCGCTGTCGCAAGCCGGTTTCGCCGAAATCAAGCCGTTCTCGGCCGAAGCGAACGCCCTGCTCGACAAGATGGCGGCCGACTTCTCGGAAGCCGACGCGGCCCGCATCAAGGCCATCGAAGCGGTCACCAACCATGACGTCAAGGCTGTCGAATACTGGCTGAAGGAACAAGTGGCGGACGTGCCGGAACTGGTGGCGGCGTCGGAATTCATCCATTTCGCCTGCACCTCGGAAGACATCAACAACACCTCGCACGGCATGATGCTCAAGGCCGCGCGCGACGGCGTGATGCTGCCGGCATTGAACGGCCTGGTGGCCAAGCTGACGCAGATCGCGCACGACAACGCCGATGTGCCGATGCTGTCGCGCACGCACGGCCAGACGGCCAGCCCGACCACCCTGGGCAAGGAATTCGCCAACGTCGTGGCCCGATTGCAGCGCGCCGTGAAACGCATCGAACAAGTGGAAATCCTCGGCAAGATGAATGGCGCCGTTGGCAACTACAACGCCCACCTGTCGGCCTACCCGGGCTTCGACTGGCCCGCATTCTCGCAGGCCGTCATCGAACAGCGCCTGGGCCTGGTCTTCAATCCGTACACCATCCAGATCGAGCCACACGACTACATGGCCGAGCTGTTCGACGCCTTCGCGCGCGCCAACACGATCCTGCTGGACCTGAACCGCGACATCTGGACGTATGTCTCGCTGGGCTACTTCAAGCAAAAGCTGAAAGCGGGCGAAATCGGCTCGTCGACCATGCCGCACAAGGTCAACCCGATCGACTTCGAAAATTCGGAAGGCAACCTGGGTCTGGCCAATGCCGTGCTCAAGCACCTGTCGGAAAAACTGCCCGTCTCGCGCATGCAGCGCGACTTGACCGATTCGACCGTGCTGCGCAACATCGGCGTGGGCCTCGGCTACACCCTGCTGGCGTATGACAGCTGCCTGCGCGGCCTGAACAAGCTGGAAGTGAACCACGCGCGCCTGGCGCAAGACCTGGACGCGACCTGGGAAGTGCTGGCCGAACCCGTACAAACCGTGATGCGCCGCTACGGCATCGAGAACCCGTACGAGCAGCTGAAAGAGCTGACGCGCGGCAAGGGCATCTCGAAAGAGGCGCTGCAAACCTTCGTCAATGGCCTGGCCATTCCGCAGGATGCCAAGGACGTGCTGCTGAGCATGACGCCGGGCAACTACATCGGCATCGCGGCGCAATTGGCCAAAGCCATCTAAGCCGTTTCCACATGGGGATCGTCCGATCCCGCTCCCGCGGGGCGGCCAGCATACAAATGCTGCCCGCCCCGCGGTTTTTCCCGCACTCTTTCTTGTAGAATCTCCAGCACGCAGCGCAATTTGCTTTTCTTTGGTATATTAGGCCGAATTAGTCCTAACACGTACTACATTCAAGAAAGCCGCCGATGCAACGCTACACCACCACCGCCATCATCCTGCACTGGCTGACCGCCCTGCTGATCATCAGCGCCTTCGTCATGGGCCTGGTCATGACGGATATTCCCGGCCTGACGCCCACCAAACTCAAATATTTCTCCTGGCATAAATGGCTGGGCGTGACCGTGCTGGCCATCGCCGCCATCCGCCTGCTGTGGCGCAAGGCCAACGTGCCGCCGCCGCACCCGGCCAGCATGGTTGCCTGGCAAAAGAAGGCGGCCGATGCCATGCATGTGCTGCTGTACATCCTGATCTTCGCCGTGCCCATCTCCGGCTACCTGTACACCCTGGCCGCCGGCGTGCCGGTGGTCTACCTGGGCCTGTTCCAGTTGCCCGTCATCATGGCGCCGAATCCGGAACTTAAGCCGCTTTTAAAAGAAATTCATTATGTTCTGAACATGACGATGGCCGCCGCCGTGGCCGCCCATGTGCTGGCGGCCCTGAAGCACCAGTTCATCGACCGCGACGGCGTCCTCAAGCGCATGCTGCCCTGACATCGACTTCCCCTTGCTCACTGAAACTACAGGAAAAAAACAAGATGAAAACCACCCAACGTATCGTCCTCGCTTCCCTGCTGGGCCTGTCCGTAGCCGCCACCGCCGCCACCCTGCTGAAAGTCGATCCCGCCAAGACCAGCGTGTCGGCCGTGTTCAAGCAAATGAACGTGCCCGTGGAAGCGAAGTTCAAGAAATTCAATATCGCCATCGATTACAACCCGGCCGCGCCGGACGCCTCGAAGGCGTCGGTGGAGATCGAGACGGCCAGCATCGATATCGGCGACCCCGAGTACAACAAGGAAGTGGCGAAGAAGGAATGGTTCAATTCGGCCCAGTTCCCGAAAGCCACCTTTGTCTCGAACAGCATCAAGGCCGCCGGCGCGGGCAAGCTGACGGTAAGCGGCAAGCTGAGCATCAAAGGCAAGACCACCGACGTCACCTTCCCCCTGACGGTGAAGGCTGATGGCGGCAAATACGCGTTCGACGGCGCCCTGCCGATCAAGCGCCTGACCTACAACATCGGCGAAGGCGAGTGGAAAGACACGAGCATGGTTGCCGACGAGGTCACGATTAAATTCCACGTCGCTGCTCAGTAACACCTGAGAAAACGTCCATGACTGCGTTGCTCTTGCCCTGAACGTTTTTCAGGCGTTACATATCAGATCAACGCCCAAAAATCTGTTGTTTAACTTAGTTAGGAATTCAATGAAATTGAAGCACTTGATGATCGCCGTGCTGGCAGCCGCCGGCGCGGGTTCGGCCATGGCCGCTACCGACACCTACAATCTCGACCCGACGCACACCTTCCCCAGCTTCGAAGCCGATCACATGGGCATGTCCGTGTGGCGCGGCAAGTTCAACAAGACCAAGGGGACGGTGACCCTGGACCGCGCCGCCAAGAGCGGCAGCCTGGATCTGGTCATCGATGCCGATTCGATCGACTTCGGCCTCGACGCCATGAACACGCACGCGAAAAAAGCGGACATGTTCAACGTCGAGAAATTCCCGCAAATCACCTACAAGAGCACCTCGCTCAAGTTCAACGGCGAGCAGCTGGTGGAAGTCGATGGCGAACTGACCCTGCTGGGCGTGACCAAGCCCGTCAAGTTGAACGTGAGCAAGTTCAAGTGCATCATGCACCCGCGCTACAAGCGTGAGGTGTGCGGCGCCGATGCCACGGCGGAATTCAAGCGCAGCGACTTTGGCCTGAACTACGGCATGCCGGCGTTCTCGCCGGAAGTCAAGCTGGCCATCCAGGTGGAAGCGATCAAGGCCGACTAAACACGATCTTGCCGCATGATAAGCCCGCTTCGCTGCCCGCAGCCAGGCGGGCTTTTGCATGCGCCATGCGAATCCGCTGGACTTTTCTATCGTGCGGCATCACTATCGATTGGCATGATGTTGTTCTGACATGCCACACCCACTTATCCACCGCGCGGAGGACTACATGAATTTCATTATCTGGATCGTTATTGGCGGCGTCATCGGCTGGCTGGCCAGCATGGTCATGAAAACCGATGCGCAACAGGGCATCTTCCTCAATATCGTCGTCGGCATCGTCGGCGCCTTCCTGGGCGGCTGGCTGCTGGCGCCGCTGTTCGGCACGGGCACCATCAATAGCGACAATTTCAGCCTGTCTTCGCTGCTCGTTTCGTTCCTGGGCGCCGTGATCCTGCTGGGCATCGTCAATCTTTTGCGCCGCGGCAAAATACGCTAAGCAAGCAAAAAGCAGGGCATGGCAAGTGGCCGGGCCGCGCAAGCGCCCGGCCATTTTTCATTGCCGCCAGGACACGTATGGACAAATACCACAACCGCCGCACGAGAAAATGCGGGTTGCCAGCCGCTTCCAGCGCCTCCGCCAGCGCAAAACATATCATTCAGGCAAGCACTTGCGAATATGCTGCCAGGAAAATGTGATTGACTAGTGCGAGTCCGATACGGATACTCTATGTCGCCCGCTGCATAATCAGCGGGTACACCGCTGATTCCGACTTCCCTACAATGTAAAAGAACAGAACTCGAATGAAAAAATCTCTCATCGCGCTCGCCATCCTGAGCAACTTCGCACACGCCGACGAAGGCATGTGGATGCCCCAACAGCTGCCACAAGTAGCCAAGGAACTGAAAGCCGCCGGACTGAAACTGGACCCGGCCACCCTGACCAAACTGACCGAATTCCCGATGGGCGCCATCGTCAGCCTGGGCGGCTGCTCGGCGTCGTTCGTCTCGCCGCAAGGCCTGGTTGCCACCAACCACCATTGCGTCTACAACAGCGTGGCGGTCAATTCGACCAAGGAGCGCGATTTGCTGGCCAACGGTTTCCTGGCCAAGACGTTCGCTGAAGAATTGCCGGCCGCCCCGGGCAGCCGCATCTTCGTCACCTCGGCCGTGACGAATGTCAGCGACAAGATCATCAGCGCCGACGTGGCCAAGCTGCAAGGCAAGGCCCGCATCGATGCGATCGAGAAAAACCAGAAGAAACTGGTCGCCGAATGCGAAAAAGAAGCGGGCTTCCGCTGCACCGTGTCGAGCTACTACGGCGGCCTGGAGTTCTACCTGATCAAGCAACTGGAAATCCGCGACGTGCGCCTGGTGCACGCGCCTCCAGCGGGCGTGGGTAAATTCGGCGGCGACACCGACAACTGGATGTGGCCGCGCCACACGGGCGACTACGGTTTCTACCGCGCCTATGTCAGCAAAGACGGCAAAGCTGCCGACTTCAGCAAGGACAACGTGCCGTACCAGCCAAAACACGTGCTGAAACTGGCCAAGGATGGCTTGAAGGAGGGCGATTTCGTCATGGCGCTGGGCTACCCGGGCCGCACCAACCGTCACCGCCTGCCATCGGAAGTGGCGTTCACGTTTGACTGGAACTACCCGGCCTTCGTGAAAGCGTCGGGCGAAACCCTGGCCATCATCGCGCGCGAAACCAAGGACAACAAGGACGTTGCCCTGAAATACGCGGGTCAGGTGGCTGGCGTGAATAATTACTACAAGAACCGCCAAGGCATGCTCGATTCCTACGCCGGCAGCGACTTCCTGGCGCGCAAGACGACGGAACACGAAGCCCTGAAAACCTGGGTCAACGCCAATCCTGCCCGCAAGGCGGAATTTGCCGGCGACATCGAGCAAGTGGAAAAGCTGATCGCCGAACGCGATGCCGACACCAAGCGCGACTTCTTCCTCAGCTACGCCCAGCCACGCCTGCTGAACACGGCACGCAGCCTGTACCGTTTATCCAACGAAGGCACCAAGACCGATACGGAACGCAAGTCCGGCTACCAGACGCGCGACTTGCCACGCCTGGAAGCGGGCATCACCTCGGTCGAGCGCACCTACGATGAAAAAGTCGACAAGGCGCTGGTACTGAACAGCCTGACCAAGTACGCCGCGCAACCGGCCGCACAGCGCCGCGCCAGCTTCGACGCCGCCATCGGCATCAAGGACGGCATGTCGCAAGCCGACCTGGCCGCCGCCCTGGACAAACTGTATGCCGGCAGCAAGCTGGGCGACAAGGCCGAGCGCGCAGCCTGGCTGAAACGCACGCCAGCCGAATTCCAGGCCAGCAAGGACAGCTTCATCCAGGCCGCCGTCGCCATGTATCCGGATTCGCTGAAAAACGAAGCGGAAGAGGAAGAACTGGCCGGCAAGATCCAGCAAGCCTACGCCAACTACATGAAAGCAAAGATCGCCTTCATGAAGAGCAAGGGCCAAGCCGTCTACCCTGACGCCAACAGCACCCTGCGCGTGACGTTCGGCCGTGTTGCCGGCCGTGACCATGGCGCCGACGGCACCACCTGGACCGCCTTCACCACCGTCAATGGCGTCGCCGCCAAAGCCACGGGCGAAGGCGAGTTCAATGCACCGGCGAAGCAGCTGGCCGCGATCAAAGCCAAGGACTTCGGCAAATTTGTCGATCCGAAGCTGAAAACCGTGCCGGTCGACTACCTGGCCACCCTGGACATCACCGGCGGCAACTCCGGTTCGGCTGCCCTGAACGCGAAAGGCGAATTCATCGGCCTGGCATTCGATGGCACCCTGGACTCGATCATTTCCGACTGGGACTACAACAAGGCCAACACCCGTTCGATCCAGGTCGACCTGCGCTACATGCTGTGGAACATGAAACACATCGACCACGCAGACAACCTGCTGAAAGAAATGGGCGCCGAGTAATTCGCGGATAACAACAACTAATAAGCCCGGCAACGGGCGGTTGTTCCCTGAGCCACTCCTGCGGGAGTGGCTTTTTTTCGTCTAACGTTTTATTTTGGTGAAACGGTAAGGCGCGGCTTGCTCCTCGCCAAACACGTGCGCGCGGCCGCTTCCCAGCGGCAGCATCACGCGCCGGCCATCCTGCAGCAGCAAGGCCAGGTCGGCGCCGGGAAAGCGCTGAGCCAGCAGCGGATAGGCTGGCCGGGCGATGCCCGTGGCGGGAATCACGATGCGGTAATCGCCATCGCCAAAGTCCAGCAGCAGCGCGGCCACCTCATCCGGCCCCGGCAGCGCCGTGATGCGCAGGCGCGTGCTGCCCTTGACGAGTTCGAAGGCCGACCATACGGGCAAGGCACGCTGCATCGCGCCGACCCGCAGCTGCGGCACTTGGCCCGCCTCCGCCGACGTCAGCAAGACGTCGGGCCGCTCCTCCGATACGGCGCCATCGACGGCCAGCAGCCAGCCCCGGTAGCGTATCAGCGCGCCCTGTGCGGCGGCCGTCACGGAGCCGCCCTGCGCCATCGGTTCCTTGCCCGCTGGCAAGCGCAACGGCGCCGCCTGTGCCGCCAGGCATATCCCCCACACCAGTGCCGCCATCGCCGTCTTGCCCATGCCGCCTCCCTTGCGCGTGAAACGTATTCATAACACAAGTTCGACCCGGCCCATCTGCCGCGCCTCAAGGCGCCAACGCCGGTGCTACAATTGGCCCCTAGCGGGCGTACTTACCCAGCGCGCCTTCCCCCTCCCAGACTCAGACCGCTATGCCACCAGACTTGCGCACGACCTACGAACTCGGTAACCACAACCAGACCACGACCTGGCTGGAATGCATCACCTTCTATCAAGATCTCGCCGCACGCTATCCGCAGGTGCTGCACTTCGAACAGATCGGCCTGTCCGACTCGGGCGTGCCCATCCACGCTGGCGTCGTCAGCGCGGACGGCGTGTTCGACCGCGAGCAGATCAAGCGCGCGGGCCGCACCGTGTTCTTCAACAACAACGGCATCCACCCAGGCGAACCGGAAGGCATCGACGCCTGCATGGCCATCGTGCGCGACCTCTGCACGCAGCCGAAACGCCTGGCGGCGCTGGGCAGCACCGTGCTGCTGTTCATCCCGATCTACAACGTCGACGGCAGCCTGAACCGCGCCAATACCTCGCGCGTGAACCAGGATGGCCCGGAGCAATTCGGTTTCCGCGGCAACAGCCGCCACCTGGACTTGAACCGCGATTTCATCAAGTGCGACAGCCTGAACGCGCAAGTGTTCAACCGCCTGCTGGCCAGCTGGGACCCGGACGTGATGGTCGACACGCACACGTCGAACGGCGCCGATTACCCGTACACGATGACCCTGATCCACACGCAGACGGATAAGCTGGGCAATGGCCTCGGTCCCTTCCTGCAAGACACCATGCTGCCGCACATCTTTGCGCAGATGGAACAGGCCGGCTGGCCCACCTGCCCGTATGTGAACCCCGTCAAGGACAGCCCCGACCACGGCATCGCCGAATTCCTCGAAGTACCCCGTTTCTCGACCGGTTTTGCGGCCCTGCATCACGTCATCGGTTTCATGCCGGAAACGCACATGCTCAAGCCCTTTGCCGACCGCTACGCTTCCATGCGCGCCCTGCTCGACATCACCATGGCCTTTACCATCGAACATGGCGAACAGATCAAGCAACTGCGCGCGCAAGCCAAAGCAGCGGGACGCACGCAAGCCGAGTGGCCGATCCACTGGGCCATGAACGAAGAGCAACCGTCGACCTTCCCCTTCAAGGGCTACGCAGCAAAATACACGCCAAGCGTGCTGGGCGACTACCAGCGCCTGTCCTACGACCGCTCGCAGCCGTGGGAACGCGACATCGCCTATTACAACCGCTTCGATGCGGACGTCACCGTGGCCGCGCCGAAAGCCTATGTCGTGCCGCAAGCGTGGCGCGAAGTGATCGAGCGCCTGCGCTGGAACGGCGTCGACATGACCCGCATCACCGCCGAACAGACGGTAACGGCGCGCTACTACCACATTGCCAACGTCGGCACGCGCGCCGCCGCCTACGAAGGCCACATGTTCCACGACACGGTGGAACTGGAAGCGCGCACGGGCCAGTTCACCTTGCAGGCGGGCGACTATGTGGTCAGCCTGGAGCAGGACAACGCGCGTTATGCCGTGGAAACGCTGGAACCGCAGGCGCACGACAGCTTCTTCCGCTGGGGCTTCTTCAACAGCGTGCTGGAGAAGAAAGAAGCGTTTTCGGATTACGTCTTTGAAGACATGGCGTCGGAACTGCTGCGCGACGAACCGGCGCTGGCCGCTAAATTTGCCGAGTGGAAGGCAGCGAATCCGGCCCTGCTGAGCAATCAGGAAGCCGTGCTCGACTTCATTTTTGAACACTGCCAGCGCTTTGCCGAGCCGGAATGGCGGCGCTATCCCGTCATCGCCCTCATGTAACTGGGGACTGTAGCGACTGCAACATCCTGGCGCCGCATCGGAGACCCCGGTGCGGCGCCTCTTTCTGTGCCCTGCCCACAAGGTAATCCCATGCACTACGCACTGAACCTGCGCACCTTTATCTACAGCCATTATTTTTACCTGGGCTTGCGCGTGGCCATCGGTCTGGTCGGCCTGGCCTTGCTGACCCAGGAAATCAGCGACAGCGCCACCGCCATGACGGTGTGCATCGGCGCCCTGTGTACGACCCTGATGGACATGCCCAGCCCGCTGCGCCACAAGTTCAATGAAATGCTGGCCTCGGTCCTGCTGTGCAGCGCCGTCACCTTGTTGATCAGCCTATGCGGTCCCGTGCAGTGGCTGCTGATGACGGTGCTCGTGCTGGTCAGCTTTCTCGCCAGCATGATGGTGGTGTACGGCAAGAAATCCATGCCCTTGCAACTGGCCGCCCTGTTCATCATGACCATGTCGATGGAACACCAGATGACGTGGCAGCAATCGTTTCACCACGCGGGCCTGTTCATGCTGGGGGGATTGATCTATCTGGCCTATGCCATGGCCATTGCCTGGGTCTTGCGCCACCGTATCAAACAGCAAGTGCTGGCCGAAGCCCTGTTCGAATTGGCCGCCTACATCGACATCAAGGCCGATTTCTACGACACGCGTTTTAATTTGACGGAACAGTTCAACAAGCTGGTGCGCCATCAAAGCATTCTGGCCGACCGCCAGCAGGCGTCGCGTGACTTGATTTTGCGCAGCCACAAGAACAGCAAGGATGCCATCGTCGTGCAGGTGCACGTGTGCATGCTGGATCTGTATGAACTGATCCTCTCCACGCATACCGACTACGCGCTGCTGCGCCAGCACCTGGCCGATTCCGATGTCTTGAAATCTTTGCACGACCTTGCCTACAAGGCGGCGCGCGATATCGAAGCCGTGGCGTATGCCGTCACGCGCAAGCGCGCCTCGTATGCGCAGATCAGCTATGACAAGGAATGGGCCGACATCGAAGCGGAGATCGCCCGCCTGCACGCCAAAGGCGACGGTGCGCAGGAAGCGCTGGCGACCCTGCGCGCGCAGCGCAACAAGATCCGCGCGATTCTGAAAATGATCGCCGAGCTGCATCTTGCCACGCAAAAAGTCTATGCCGACGTGCCGTTCTGGAGCGGCGCGGACATGGCGCCCTTCTTGTCGCAGCAGAAATACGAACTGAAGACCTTACTATCGAATCTGCGCCTGGATTCGCCCGTGTTCCGCTTCGCCCTGCGCGTGTCGATGGCCATCTCGGTCGGATTGCTGATCGGCCACTGGCTGCCGTATGCGGCGCACAGCTACTGGATCGTCTTGACCATCGTCATCATCCTGCGCCCTACCTTCAGCATGACGCGCCAGCGCCGCGCCGACCGCATCATCGGCACCATCATCGGCTGCGTCATCACGGCCATCGTGATCCGCTTCGTGCACAGCAATATCGTGCTGATGGCCATCTTGTTCCTCTCCATCGTCGCCACGCCCACCTTCATCTATCTGCGCTACCGCTACACGGCCATTGCCGTGAGCCTGATGATCTTGCTGCAAATGCACCTGGTGGCGCCCAGCAACCCGAACCTCGTCAGCGAACGTTTGATCGACACCCTGATCGGCGCGGCGGTGGCCACCGTGTTCAGCTTTGTGCTGGCCAACTGGGAATACCAGAGCCTGCCGCGCCTCGTGCGCCAGGTACTCAACGTGAACCTCAGCTATATGCAGGCCAGCTTCGCGCTGCTGCAGGGAAAATGTTTCGACGATTTCGCCTACCGCATCGAACGCAAGCGTTTGATGGACAGTCTGGCCGCGCTCAGCTCGGCGCTGGTGCGCATGCTCGACGAACCGGCCAGCAAGCAGCGGGCCGTGGAAGACATCAACCTGTTCATCGTGCAAAATTACTTATTGGTCGCCCACGTGGCGGCGCTGCGCTCGATCCTCGGGCGGCATGCCAGCCAGCTGCCCGTCGCGCCCGTTAACGCCTTGCTCAGCCACAGCCATACGCAAGTGTGCCTGACCCTGTCGCGCGCGCTGGAACAGCTCGACGACAAGATCGCCATCAGCGCGCCGCTGGCCCCTCCTGCCGCGCCGCCCGTCAGCGACGTGGCCTGGTCGGGCTGGCCGCTGGTGCAGCGCCGCATTCGCCTGTTGCAGGCAGATGCGGACAAGATCGTGGTACATAGCGCGGCGATCGTGCACATCGTTGCACCGCGCGCCTGACAAAAAGTCCATGGCGTTGTTGCCGCGCCTCGTCGTACATTCGTACTGCCTTCGGCACGGCGCCTAGCCCTGAACATGTTGTCAGCCGCTTTATCCAGGCTGGCCTGCCTTTGGCAGGCCACTGATCACTACTTCAAGTAGCGTTCAAACCAGCCGATAGTACGCTTCTGCAAGTCGCGCTGGTGCTCAGGCTTGCGGAAGGAATGGCCTTCACCGTCGTAGATGAACAGGCTGGACGGCACGCCCATGGCGCGCAAGCCATGCCAGAATTCCAGCGACTGGGCAGCCGGCGTTTCCACGTCGCGCTCGCCCACATAGATCAGGGTCGGCGTCTTCGCCGCCTTGATCGATTCGATGGGCGAAGCCTTGCGATACACGGCCGGATTGTCATAGGCGGAGGCGCCAAAGAAGGGGATCATCCACTGGTTGATGCCGTTCTGGCCGTAATAACTGATCCAGTTCGATACACCAGCACCGGCCACCGCCGCCTTGAAGCGGTCGCTGTGCGTGACGCCCCACATGGTCATGAAGCCGCCATACGAATGGCCGATCAAGCCCAGGCGCTGGCCGTCGACGGGCGCCACTTTTTCCACGGCGTCGATGCCGGCCAGGATGTCGCGCCAGTCGCCGCCGCCGAAGTCGGCCATGTTGGCGCGCGTAAATGCCTGGCCTTGGCCAAAGCTGCCGCGCGGATTGGGCAGGAAGACGAAATAGCCCTTCTCCGTCAATTCGCGGATCAGGGAGCTCGCCGCCACGTAGCGGGGCGAGGCGGCCGCGCCCGGGCCGCCATGCACGTTGACGACCATGGGGTAGCGCTTGCCCGCGTCCGTCTTCAACGGCCCCAGCAGCCAACCTTGCACCTTGTATTGTTCGTTGTTCCAGCCCACGTTGCGCACCGTCAGCTGGGGCGCGAAGCCGTCATTGTCGCGCGTGATTTTTTTCAGCTGGGCCACCGGTCCCGCCACCAGATAGCTGGCGTGCGTAAAGTCTTCCTGCGCGGCAGCGGCCTGCAAACCATCGGCGCTGAACGACAGACGGCCATCGCTGCCGCCGCTGCTGATTTCACCGAGCAGCACCGGCTGGGCCGGACCCGTTTGCACGTCGACGGGCACCAGCGCCAGCTGCGAATCGATCAGGGCCGTCGCCAGCAAGCCGGCGCCGCGCCAGACGACGCCATTGAAGGTGCCACGGTAATCGGGTGTGAGATTGCGCGGCGTGCCGCCGGCCAGCGGGACGGTATAGATATCGCCGCCGATGGAGCCGAAATCGCTCATCAGGCCACCGATGAAGACCACCGTCTTGCCGTCCGGCGAGACCGAGGGCAGGTTCATCTGCATGGCCGGCGACGCGATCACGCGCAGGGCGCCCGTGGCGGCATCAATATGGCTGAGCTTGGCGACCCACCAGTTGCTGTCGCCATTGCCTTGCGCGCTGGTGGCGACAAAGCCGCCCCCATCGGGCGTCCAGCTGTATTCATACACATAGGTGTCGGCGGGTGACAGCAGACGCGGTTCGCCGCCGCTGACAGGCACGACGGCGATGCGCTGGGCATCGTCTTCGCTGCCCACTTCGCCCACCTGGCGCGCGCCCGCCTCCACGGCGCCGGCCAGCTTGCGCGCGCCCACCGTCGCCAGCAGCGCCAGCTGCTTGCCGTCCGGCGACCAGCGCGCCGTACTGGCCACACCTTTGATACTCGTCAACACGCGCGCCTGTGCCTGCGTCATCGTGGCCAGGTACAGCCGCGCCATGCCCGCCTTGGCATCGTAGCCGACAAAAGCCAGTTGCCTGCCGTCAGGCGACCAGCTGGGCTTGTCGTAGGAACACACGGCACACGGGTCGAATTGCTGCACGATGGCGCCGTTGGCGGCGTCGCGCACGACGATGGCCGCGTGCGGGCGCTGCGGCTGTGGCTGTGGCTGTTCCGCCTTGCTCGACTCGATGGCGGCGATGCGCTGGCCATTCGCCGACAGGGCGACGGCGCGGTAATCGCGCAGCACCGGGCCGCTGGCAGGCGCGGCTTGCGCCATGGTTCCCATTAAGCTGCTTGCCAGCAAGCCGCAGGCGGCCAGATCAGTTATTTTCATCATGTAAATTCCGGTTAGAAATAAAAAAAACCGCCAGCAGGCGCGGCGGTTTTGGATGGAACAGACTGCATCAACGGGCCTTCTTGCCCAGGTGTGAATGCCGCATGCTGTACAGGAAGTAAATGGCCACCGTCACCGCCATCCACACGCTGAACACGACAAACGTCGTATGCGGCAAATCGCGCATGATGTACAGGCAGGCAAACACGCTCAGGCCCGGTATCGCGTAAGGGCCGAACGGCACGCTGAAGCCTTCGATGCGGTTCGCGCCCTGCTTGTGGCGCAGCACGGGCACGGCGATCGAGACCACCATGAACGCCGTCAGGGTGCCGATGCTGACCATGTCCCACAGGTAAGTCGCATCGACGGAACCGGCCACCAGAGCCACCACCAGGCAGACGATGATGGTATTGCTGACGGGTACCAGGGTGCGCGGGTGGATCTTCTGGAACGATTTCGGGATCAGGCCGTCGCGGCTGACGGCAAACAGGATGCGCGTCTGGCCATAGATCGTCACCAGGGTCACGCTGAAGACGGAAATGACGGCGCCGGCCGACAGCACCAGCGCGGGCCAGGTCTTGCCCGTGACGTTTTGCAGGATCACCGCCAGGCCCGCTTCCTGGCCTTCGAACAATTTCGCCTGTTGCGCGCCGAGGGCGGCCACGGCCACCAGCAAATAAAACACGGTGACGATGAGCAAGCCATACAGGATGCCGCGCGGCACGTTGCGCTTGGGATCTTTCACTTCATCGCCCGCCGTCGCCACCGTATCGAGGCCGATGAACGAGAAGAAGACGGTGCCGGCCGCAGCCGTGACGCCCGTCATGCCGGCAAAGCCCTTGCTATTGTCGGTATTAAAGAAGGGGAAGAAATTGTCGGCATTGAAGCCGGAAAAGGCAATGGCAATAAAGAATACGAGGATGGACAGCTTGATGATGACCATGATGGCGTTCATCAGGGCCGATTCCTTGGCGCCGCGCAGCAGCAAGAAGCCGCACATGCAGATCAGAAAGATCGGCGGCAGGTTGATGTGGCCGGCATGAAACTCCATGCCATGCGGGCCGGAAACGATCATCGGCGTGCGCAGCATCTCGGGGATGTGCCAGCCGAAGGCATTTTCCAGGAAGTTATTCAGGTAGGACGACCAGCCGATGGCCACGGCACTGCCCGCCAACCCGTATTCGAGCAGCAGACAGGCGGCCATGATGAAGGCAAGAAACTCGCCCACGGTGGCGTAGGCAAACGAATACGAGGAGCCGGAAGCGGGGATGCGGAACGACAATTCCGCATAGCACAAGGCCGTCAGGCCGGCCGTGATGGCGGCGATCAGGAAAGACAGGACGACCGACGGGCCCGCCTTGGGGACGGCTTCGACCATGGTAAAGAAAATGCCCGTGCCGATGGTGGCGCCGACGCCGATCATGGTGAGGGAAAACAGGCCGATGGACCGGCTCAAGCCGCTGCTGCTGAGGCCTTCACCATATTCGACCGTGGTATCGATCGGCTTGGTGCGGCAGAGTTTCTGGACCAGGGTTTGGCTCACTAGACTTCCTTTATGAGGCATGCACTTGAACACCTGCCAAAACCTACTGCGCGTCGCGATTCGCGGCCTGCGATGCTCACTGTGCATTCGCACAGCTGCGCTTCTTAGCCACAACTCACTTCCGCTCGCTACGGTTTTGTCAGGTGTTGTTCGGAACATGACGGGTAAAAACACATAAAAACGGCGCTCCGGCCCTACCTGGCAAAAAACCGGAAAGATCGCGTCCATTCTCAAAACTAAGCGATTATAGGGCTTTCACCGGTTCAGCTAAACAGAACTTTGATGCAAGGAAACAACGCCAGGCGTGCGCCGGCCAAGCCGCAACAGTGCGGGCACGGCCGAAGTTGCTTCTATGAAAGAAAAAGCGCGCCGCTGCAGGGGCAGGGGCGCGCTTCTGGCTCAGCTCAACGACGCTGGCTTACTTCTTGCCGTGTGGCGCATCGGCCGGCGGCCAGCCCGCTTCGTAGCCTTGCGGCACGTCATCGCGCTTGTCCTTTGGCGCCAGGCCCAGCGCGTAGTACAGCACCGTCAGCAGGATCAGCCAGGCCGGTCCCACCATCAGGGCGATGCGCGTATCGGGGAAATACGCCATCAGGCCGATCACCAGCGCCAGGAACGCCAGCGAAATCCAGGAACCATACGGCGCGAACGGCATGCGGAAGGCCAGGTTCTTGATTTCCAGCGGCGTCAAGGTCTTGCGGAACTGGATCTGCGTGACCAGGATCACGCCCCAGGTCCAGACGGCGCCGAAGGTGGAGATCGAGGTGACCCAGATAAACACTTTTTCCGGCACCAGGTAGTTCAGCAGCACGCCCAGCAGCAGCGCGAAGACCGACACGAGGATGGCGCGGCGCGGCACGCCGCTGGCCGTCGTTTCCGCAAACGCCTTCGGCGCCTGGCCTTGCAGCGCCAGGTTGTACAGCATGCGGCCCGTGCTGAAGATGCCGCCATTGCACGACGACAAGGCTGCCGTCAGCACGACGAAGTTGATGATGCCGGCCGCCGTCTTGATGCCCAGGCGTTCGAACGTCATGACGAACGGGCTGCCGGTGGTGCCGATTTCATTCCATGGGTAGATCGACAGGATGACGAACAGCGCGCCGACATAGAAAATCAAAATACGCCAGAACACGGAATTGATGGCGTCGGGAATCGATTTCTTCGGGTTCGCCGCTTCGCCGGCCGTCAGGCCGATCATTTCCACGCCCAGGTAGGCAAACATCACCATCTGCAAGGACATCAATACGCCCTGCGCGCCATTCGGGAAGAAACCGCCATGCGTCCACAGATTCGAGATGCCGACGGCCACGCCGCCGTTGCCGAGACCGAAGACGATCATGCCCGTGCCGCCGACGATCATCAGGATGATGGTGACGACCTTGATCAGGGCGAACCAGAATTCGAACTCGCCGTAGGCTTTCACGGCCAGCAGGTTGATCGCGCCCATGGAACCCAAGGCCGCCAGGGCCCAGATCCAGCGCGGCACGTCGGGGAACCAGATGCCCATGTAGATGGCAACGGCGGTAATTTCCGCCACGCACGTGACCAGCCACAGGAACCAGTAGTTCCAGCCCGTCAGATAGCCTTGCAGGGGGCCCAGGTAATCCTGGGCATAGCGGCTGAAGGAACCGGCAACCGGGTTGTGCACGGCCATTTCGCCCAGCGCGCGCATGATCATGAAGATGACCGCGCCACCGATGATGTACGACAGCATGATGCCGGGACCGGCCATCTTGATCGCGTTGCCGGAACCCAAAAACAGGCCCACGCCAATCGCGGCGCCCAGCGCCATCAGGCGGATTTGCCGCTCGCCCAGGCCGCGGTGCAAGCCTTGTTCACTCGTTTTCATTACGTGTCTCCGTTTTTTTCTTGAATACACCGATCCCTCCACCCCAATGGCGGTTCCGCTCTTGCTGGAAAGGAGGAAAGGGCGAGCCGGCGGCAAGCGCCGGCATGCTCAGCTGATTAGGCCAGTTCGGCGATCAGCTCGATCTCGACGCATGCGCCCAGCGGGATTTGCGCCACGCCGAAGGCGGAGCGGGCGTGCTTGCCGCTGTCGCCGAAGACTTCGACGAACAGTTCCGAGGCGCCATTGGTCACCAGGTGCTGCTCCGTGAAGTCGGAGGTGGAATTGACCAGGCTCATCACCTTGACGATGCGCTTGACCTTGTTCAAGTCGCCGCCGCATGCATCTTGCAGGGTAGCGATCAGTTCGATGGCGATGCCGCGCGCCGCGATCTTGCCTTCTTCCGTGGTGACGTCCTTGCCCAGTTGGCCAACCCAGACCTTGCCATCCTTCTTGGCCAGGTGGCCGGACAGGAAGACGGTGTTGCCTGTGCGGGCATGCATCACGTAGGCGGCAGCTGGCGCGGCAACGACTGGCAGTTCAATGTTGAGGGCTTTGAGTTTTTCGTAAAACGACATGCTATTTCTCCAAGAAAACAATATAAGCGAAACCAAAATTCATGCACGGCAGGGCACGCAGGATGACGCCCTGGCAGCGCGGTAGTGACCGACAACAGTGCCAGATTAAACGTCATCATATTGGTGAACCAGCAGTTTTAGTTCACAAATAGGCCCGGTTATTCAGTGGATTATACCGACAATCAAACAAAATTCAGCATCGGTTCATGAAGCATGCTCTACAGGCATCGAGCGTGACTTTTTTCATTAAATTGTCACTTGTGCAATGTCAAGCCCTCGGGGTCAAGGTTTATCGCCTGCAAAAATGCCTGGTCGTGCGAAACCACAAGTAACGCCCCCTGGTATTGCAGCAGCATCTGCTCCAGCGCCTGCAGGCTGGCCAGGTCCAGATGATTGTCGGGTTCGTCGAGCAGCAGCAGTTGCGGCGGCGCCTGCGCATACAGTTCGGCCGCCAGCGCCACCTTCATGCGCTCGCCGCCGCTGAGCAAACGGCTGGGCATGGTGGCGCGCGCGCCGGCGATGCCCAGCAGCGCCAGCCGCGTGCGCAGCTCGCCTTCCGGCACGATGCTGTTGCGTGCCTGCAAGCGTTGCACGGCGCTCCACTCGCCATCTTGCAGTCCCGCATGCTGGTCCAGCCACGCCACCCGCGCATGGCGGCGCAGCTCGCCGCTGGCGGGCGCCAGCTGTCCGGCGATCACGCGCAGCAAGGTCGACTTGCCGCTGCCATTGTCGCCCGTCACGGCCAGACGGCGCGGCCCGCTCAAGACCAGGTTCACAGGCTGCGCCTGGCCGTGCGGCAAGACCAGCTCGCGCAACTCCAGGATCAGCTTGCCGTTCGGCACGGCGCTGTCGGGCGCCAGCAGCAGCCGTTCGGCCTCGGGCGCGCAGCGGGCGCTGGCATCCATCACGCGCTGCTGGCGGGCCTGCTGCGCCTCTTGCGCGCGCACGCGCAGCTTGCCCTGGCTATCCTGGCTTTTCTCCTTTTTCGCGTCCAGCAGCAGCTTGCTCTGGTTGCCTTCGCGCCCTTCCCTCTCGCCGCGTCCGACTCGGCGCTGCTGGCGCTCGGCGTGCTGCTGCGCTTCGCGCTGCTCGCGTCTGGCGCCGGCCTTTTCCGCCTGCAGGGCGGCAGCAAAACCGGCCTGTTCCAGCGCGCGCTGCTGCGCATACAGCGCGTAATTGCCGCCATAGCTGCGCAAGCCCTGCGGCGACAGCTCGACGATCGTATCGACGTGCTCGAGCAAGCCGCGGTCATGGCTGACCAGCAGCAAGCCGCCCGGCCAGCGCGTCATCTGCGCCACCAGGCGGGCGCGCTGCCGCGCATCGAGATGGTTGCTCGGCTCATCGAGCACCAGCCAGTCCGCCTGCGACAGCCAGGCGCCTTGCAGGGCGATGCGCTGGCGTTCGCCACCGCTCAGGCTAGCCGTTGGCGTGCCGGCATCGACATGGCGCAAATCGAGCGCATCGAGCGCCTGGCGCAGGCGGGCGTGGGCATCCCAGCGTTCACCCACCAGGGCATAGTCGGCCTCGTCGACGCTGCCTTCAGCGATGCGCGCCAGCGCCGCCAGCAAGTCGTCCATGCCGGCGAGCGCCGCCACGGTGGGATAGCGCTCCGGATCGAGTTCCTGCGCCACGTAATGCACGGCGCCGTCGCAGCGCACGGCGCCAGAAGACGGCTGCGCCCGGCCTGCCAGCAGGCGCGCGAGCACGCTCTTGCCCACGCCGTTATCGCCGACGAGGCCGATACGTTGCGGGGCAAAAGCAAATTGCAAATCGGAAAACAGGGCACGGCCATCGGGCAGCGCAAAGGAAAGACGGTCGAGTTGCAGTAATGCGGGCATGGATACTCCTTGAGCAAGGCTGGCGAACCCGCGCGGCGCAATGGCGCGCTGGCGGGAAGGGCGAGGCCGTGCACAGCACGGCAGTATCAATGGCGCATGTCGAAGCGTCCTGGAGAAATGGGAAAGAAGCGTCAGTGTAGCAGAGCAGACCTGTTAGCGCTGGCCCAGGGTCGTGTCGCCGAACAGGTGCTTGTATTCGCGCGGCTGCGAGCGCCAGTACTGCGGCGGCGCCGACACTTGCGCGCCCAGCTGGGCCGCAGCGTGCCAGGGCCAGCGGGGATCGAACAGGATGGCGCGCGCCAGCGCCACCATGTCGGACTGGCCATTGGCGATGATGTCTTCGGCCTGCTGCGCTTCCGTGATCAGGCCCACGCTGATGGTGGGCAAGCCGCTGTCGCGCTTGATGCGTTCGGCAAACGCCACCTGATAACCGGGTCCCACGGGAATCTGCTGCTGCGGCGAAATACCGCCGCTGGAGACGTGGATGAAGTCGGCGCCCAGCTGCTTGAGTTCCTGCGCGAAACGCACGCTTTGTTCGATGTCCCAGCCGCCATCGACCCAGTCGGTGGCGGAAATGCGCACGCCCACGGCCATGCTGGCGGGCACGGCGGCGCGCACGGCTGCATAGACTTCCAGCGGAAAGCGCATGCGATTGTCCAGGCTACCGCCATACGCATCGCTGCGCTGGTTGGACAGGGGCGACAGGAACTGGTGCAGCAGGTAACCATGCGCCGCGTGCAGTTCGATGCCTTCGATACCGAGCGCATGCACGCGCTGGGCGGCGGCCACAAACGCCCCCTTGATTTGCAGCAAGCCCATCTCGTCGAGGGCGAGCGGCACCGTTTCGCCAGGCGCGTGGGCGATGGCGGACGGGGCCACCGTTTGCCAGCCGCCCTCGGCCAGATGCACGCAGGCGCCGCCCTGCCAAGGCGCGCGGCTCGACGCCTTGCGTCCCGCATGACCCAGCTGCACCACCAGCGGGATCGGGGAGTGGCGGCGGATCGCCTGCACCACCTTGGCCAGTGCAGTTTGATTCGCGTCCGACCACAGGCCCAGGTCGTCGGCCGAGATGCGTCCCTCGGGCGAGACGGCCGTCGCTTCCGTCATCAGCAAGCCCGCGCCGGACAGGGCCAAATGGCCCAGGTGGATCATGTGCCAGTCGGTGGCGTTGCCGTTGTCGGCCGAGTACTGGCACATGGGCGCGATGGCAATGCGGTTGGCCACCGGCAGCGGCCCCAGTGCAAACGGCGTGAATAACTGGCTCATGGCGCACTCCGGAATAGGGGAAGCCCCGATTCTACTGTGCTTTGGAAAGTACGGCTTACACCTGCTTACGTTTGATACAGCGCAAGGGCTAGCCTTTGGCAGGCGCGGCCGCTAATCTGGACACATCAACAACACCCGCAATACCACCCCAGGAGAACACATGAACACGACGACTACCGCCAGCCGCATCCACCCTTTGATGGCCGGCGCCGCCATTTCCGTGACCGTTCTGTGCCTGGTGGGCGCGGCGTCCATCGCCGGCATCCTGCCCAATTCGCGGGCGAACGTGCCTGCCGTACCTGCCGACGTGGCCGCCCTGGCAGCGCCAGTGGCGGCACCGCTGGCCGCTCCCGTGGTGGCACAAGCCGCCCCCGCTCCGGCGCCGGCACCCGTCGTGCACAAGCGCGTCGTGCACCACACGCAAGTGGCGCAGGCGCGTCCTGCCTACCGTGACAACAATGACGACTACCGCGAGACGGCCTACCGCGAACCCGTACGCCAGCCGCAACCGGTGCCTGCGCCCGCCCAGCCCAACTACGTGGGCATCGGCACGGGCGCCGTCATCGGCGGCTTGATCGGCAATCAGGTAGGTGGCGGCCGCGGCAAGGCGCTGGCGACGGTGGCCGGCGTGATCGGCGGCGGCATGCTGGGCAATGCGGTGCAGGACCAGGTTCAGCAGCAAACGCAACGTTAATCGTACGGTCCCAGATAATCGAGCTTGCCCACGGCCACGCCATTGTTGCGCAGAATGGCGTGGACCATGGAGACGTGGAAATAGAAATTCGGCAAGGCAAAGCTGAGCAGGTAATCGTCGCCCGAGAATGTTGTCCCCTCGTCAGTCCAGTTCAGTACGACTTCCTTCTGCGCGCTGCCGGCCATCTGGCCCGCGTTGACGCTGTCGATATAGGCGATGGTGTTGGCGATGCGCTCCTGTAACTGCTCGAACGACGCTTCGTTATCCTCGAACTTCGGCGCCGGCACGCCGCTCAGGCGCTCGACCGACATCTTCGACGTATCGCTGACGCGCTGTACCTGCGCCGTCAAGTCCAGCATGTCGGGCGCCAGCTGCGCACCCAGTAAAATCTCGGGCACGATGCCATCTTCCTCCACGTGGGCCTGCGCTTTTTCCAGCAGGGCCGAGACGACCCGCAAGCCGCGGATGAAGACGGGGATGGTGGCCTGATACATGGACACGGACATGGCGGACTCCTGATAGTGAACGATGAGCCAGTGTACCCGAGGCGCTGTCTTCCGGCAGCGCGCACAATGCCACTCCTGTGCGCCGGCGCACCAAGCGGCACAGTTGCCCTTATTTTTCCAGATTCACCTTGCCGTCCGGCGCATGGCCGGGCTGTTCGGCTGCTTCCTGCTGCTGTACTGGCTGCGGCTGCGGCTTGTCCTTGCGCTTGCCGCCGAAAAACTTGACGATGGCCGCACCGGCGCCGACCACGGCCAGGATCAGTACTTTCTTGAAGGCCAGCAGCAGCGCCAGCAGTTTGCCGAACAGGCCCAGCTTGCTGGCCACGCCGCCGGCCACCAGCGCCGCCAGGCCGTATTCGGCCACCTTGTCCGTCTTGCTGTCGAAATCCGTGTAGCGGTTACCGTCGGTAAATTCCGTGAACGCCGTCACTTGCTGCATTTCCTTCTTGATCGCCTCGATCTGCTGCATGCTGGCGATCGCATTCAGGTTCAGCACGCCTTCGCGGCCCAGCACGCGCACGTTGTAGTTCAGCGAGTGCTCGCCGCCATCGACCATCAAATCCTTGGCCCAATACAGCTTGTGCGTATCCTTGGCATAGCTGGGTTTTTCCGCCCAGCCCATCAAATGGATGCCGGGATAACCCTGCTTCTTGCGCTCCGCATTGTTTTCCAGCACGGACGCCTGCATATCCTTGAGCAATTCGTCGTATTTGATGCTGTCCGCATCGTCATCCTTGATATGCCCTTCCTTTTCATACGTGACGATGACACCCCAGCTATCGCGCTCGAGCACGCTGGTCTTGGCAGGCACGATCATGCCCAGCGATTCCATGCCCGGAGGATTGCCCCAGGCATCGACCAGCACGCGCTCGGCATCGGCCGGCGACAGGTAACGGAAGTTGGCGGGCAAATCCAGGGTGGCGATGCCGCCCGGCAAGGTGATCTTGCCGCGCTGCAAGTGCAGCTGGGCGAGGAATTGTTCGGCCGTCATTTCCGGCGCGGCGGCCTTCTCATCGGCAGGAGCGGCGGCCGTGAGGCCGGAGAGGGTCAGACACAGCAAGGCTGTCAGCAGGCGTTTCAACATGATCGGTCCAAAAATTGCAAAGGGTAAATATTTTAAACCAATCAATTGCTTAATGGATAATTATTTCCGTGCGGCATTTTTTATGAAAAAAGCGCCAATCGGGTTTCCCCGGCTGGCGCCTGATACGGCGTCATCGCTGAACAATCACGCCACGCGCACCACCATCAATCCGGCGCGCAAGCCCACCCGCACATCGGGGTTCGGGAACACCACCAGCTCTTCCGCGTGCTGCACCGTGTAGACGTGGTCGCCATCGCTGGCGATCACGGCGTGCTGCGGCAAGGAGGTGAAATTCTGCGTGCCGCGATCGAAGGCCATACGGAATTCATCGCTGTGCTTGATGATTTCCTGCGCCACCTTGAACACGTGCGGTTGCGCCTTGACGGGCTGCGCGGGCAAGCCGCGCAACAAGCCGTCCAGCGCCCGCGACACGTCGTCGAACAGCGATAAATCGTTCTGCCCCAGGGTGCCCACGCGGCCCAGCTCCACCGTGCTGGCGGCCGCGCCGCAATGCTCGGCCGAATAATAACTGTAGGTGCCGGCCGACTGCGGGTTCATGATGATGGCGCCGATGGCCGCCTGGCCCAGCCAGGCTATCAGCTGCGCCTTGGCGTCGTCGGCCACCAGGTCCGGCACGATGGCAAACGTGGGGTACACGGAAGGCCGGATGGCCGTGTGCAAATCCAGGTGCCAGCGCACGGGACCGGCCGCGTCAAAGAACGCTTTGGTCGCGGCGATCATTTCATCGGCGCGCGCGCTTTCCGCCGCTTGCGCCAGGCCGCCCCGCACGGGGCGGAACATGCGATTGAGGTCGGCGTCGATGAAACGCTTGCCGGCCCGGATCGCATCGACATTGCCCACGCAGACGAGCAGGTCGACGGCCAGCTGCGACGCATCGCGCGACAGCGCGTCGAGCAGATGCGCCAGCACTTCGATCGGCCCCGTCTCGTCGCCATGCACGCCGACAGAAACGGCCACGCTGGCGCGGCCTGCTCCCGGTTTGACGACTTGCAGCATGCCGGGCGCCGGCAAGGCCACCGTGAAACCGGCGTTGGCGAACAGCTGCGCCACGCCGCTGAAATCGGCCTGCGCCAGCGCCTGCACGGCCGGCGGCAAGCCGCCAGCGCCCTGCACTACCTGGGTTACTACTTGCGTTGCTTCTTGCGTCATTACACCGCCGCTTCCGCTGGGGTTTTCGCCGTGATTTTATTCACGGCTTCCGACAAGGTCCACACGTCCAGCATGGCTTGCTCCAGTTCCGTCGCCGCCACATAGGCCGACAGGCCCAGCGCGCCCGTCACCGCATCGACGGCCTGGCCCGCATTGCCTTGCTCGGCGCGCGCCAGCACCTGCGTCAGCAGACGCTGTTGCGTGCGGCGCAGGGCTTGCTGCGCGTAGTTGCGCAACTGTTCCTGCGACTTGCCTTGCGCGGCCAGCTTCAGGCCACGCTCCAGCGTGTCGATGCCCGCCTGGCTGCGCAGGGCCAGGCCCACTTGCAGGAAGGCGGCCAGATCCATCGAGGCAGGGCGCGGCACGGACAGGGCCGGGAACAGGAAGCCGGCAACGACTTCCAGCGCATCGACCGCATCCCACGCCTGCACGAAGGCGGGCGTCAAGCCCGGCACCAGCGCCGCTTCCGACTTGATGCCGACGGCTTTGAGCAGCTCGCGCTTCGATTCCGCACCGAACAAACGCGTCAGTTCGGCCAGTCCCGCGCCGCGCAATTGCTCGGCCGGCACGGACAGCACGCCGGCGATCATCGTTTGCTGCAGCACGCGCGTTTGCGCATCGACCTTGATCGACACGTCGCGCGGCACCGTCAAGGCGTCCGCGTCGAGCGCGTCGAACACGGGCGCCAGGTTCAGCGCCACCCAGGCCTGGCCCCAGGCCAGGATCACGGCCGACTCGTCCACGCCGTGTTCCGCCGCCAGGTTGCGGATCATCAGCGGGCCGCAACGGTTGATCACTTCATTGGCCAGCACGGTCGCCAGGATGGCGTTGGCCAGCGGGTGGTCCAGCGCCGAACGGGTTGCCACCAGCAACGACGGGAAGTACGGTTTCAGGACCGGCTCGGCCCACGTTTCGTCCGTCAGCGGCAGGGCGGACAGGATGCGCTTGAAGCGGTTCTTCACGTTGGCGATCACCACCGCCAGTTCCGGCGTGGTCAAGCCACGGTTGTCCAGCTTGCGGCGTGCCAGTTCGGCCACCGACGGCAGTTGCTCCAGTTCGCGCGACAGGGCGCCCTCCTCTTCCAGGCTGGCGATCAGGGCGGCATAGCCATCCTGCACGGCGCTCTCGCCTTGCGCCTGCAGCTCGCGCACCAGCAAGTGCGTCTGCTGCGTGTTGTCGCGCAAGACCAGGCGCTCGACGTCGTCCGTCATCGCATACAGCTCGCGGTTGCGTTCCGCTTCCGTCAGCTTGCCCGCATTGACTTCCACGTCCAGCCAGATTTTCACGTTCACTTCATGGTCCGAGCAATCCACGCCGGCCGAATTGTCGATCGCATCGGTGAAGATGCGTCCGCCCGCCAGCGCGAACTCGATGCGGCCCGCTTGCGTCGCACCCAGATTCCCCCCTTCGGCCACGACCTTCACGCGCAGCTCATTGCCATTCACGCGGATATGGTCATTCGCGCGGTCCTTCACCTGTGCGTGCGTCTCGGTCGAGGCCTTGATGTAGGTACCGATGCCGCCGTTGTAGAACAGGTCCACCGGGGATTTCAGGATGCGATGCATCAGCTCTTCCGGCGCCAGCGAGGTCTCGGCGATATCGAGCGCGGCGCGGATCTGCGGCGACAGTTCGATCGTGCGGGCGGAGCGCGGATACACGCCGCCGCCAGTTGATATCAAGTCCTTGTTGTAGTCGTCCCACGAGGAGCGCGGCAAGGCGAACAGGCGCGCGCGTTCCTCGAACGAGACGGCAACATCCGGTGTCGGATCGAGGAAGATGTGGCGGTGGTCGAATGCGGCCACCAGTTTCAGCTGGCGCGACAGCAATACGCCGTTGCCGAACACGTCGCCCGACATGTCGCCCACGCCGACCATGGTGATCGGGGTGGTGTTCAGGTCGTGGTCCATTTCATAGAAGTGGCGCTTCACGGCTTCGAATGCGCCCTTGGCCGTGATGCCCAGCTTCTTGTGGTCGTAGCCGTTCGAGCCGCCCGAGGCGAACGCGTCGCCGAGCCAGAAACCGCGCTGCACGGCGATGCCGTTGGCGATGTCCGAGAACGTGGCAGTGCCCTTGTCGGCGGCCACCACCAGATACGGGTCGGCATCGTCGAAGCACACGGTATCGACCGGCGGGACGATATTGCCGAGCGAACGGTTGTCCGTCACTTCCAGCAGGCTGGAAATGAACAGGCGGTAGACGGCTTCGCCTTCGGCCGCGATGGTTTCACGCACGGCATCCTTCGGCATCATCTTGCAGACAAAACCGCCCTTCGCGCCGGCCGGCACGATGACGGCGTTCTTGACCATCTGCGCCTTGACGAGGCCCAGCACTTCGGTGCGGTAGTCTTCCATGCGGTCCGACCAGCGCAAGCCGCCGCGGGCGACGGGGCCGCCGCGCAGGTGCACGCCTTCGAAGCGGCGCGAGAAGACAAAGATCTCACGGTACGGACGCGGTTCCGGCACCAGCGCCAGGCTGCTGGTGTCGAACTTGAAGATGATCTTGTCGCCTTGTTGATTGTTCTGGAAGTAGCTGGTGCGCAGGGTGGCTGCCATCAGGTCGGCCAGCGCGCCGAGGATTTCCTCGGTATCGGCGTGGTTCACGGAGGGCAGGCCAGCCTTGATGGCGGCGATGCTTTCCAGGGCTTGCGCGTGCTGCGCGTCGGACAGCGAAGGATCGAAGCGCTGCAGGAAGGCTTCGACCAGGGCTTTCACATGGGCCGGCTGCTTGCGCAGGCTTTCGGCGATGTAGCGCACCGAGAAGCGGCTGCCCGTCTGGCGCCAGTAGCTGGTGTAGGCGCGCACCAGCTGCACTTCGCGCGTCGACAAGCCGCCTTCGATGACGAGGCCGTTCAGGCGGCCATCTTCGGCCGTGTCGTTGAACAGGGCGGCAAACAATTCCTGCGCCACGGCGACGACGGATGGCTGCGCCAGTTTCGCCGCGCTGGCGGCATCGACCGTCAGGCTGGTGACGAAATAGCGCGTGCCGTCGGACAGCGAAACCGAATACGCCTGTTCGCGGTCGATGGCCACGCCCGCATTGTGCAGGGCCGGCAAAATGGTCGACAGCGGCGGCACCTTGTTGGCCGAGTACAAACGGATGGTGGTGACGGCGCCCGTCTCGATGCGTACGGCCACATGCGCCGGATCGGTATTGCGCAGGATGGTGTCGAGGTCGCGGAAGGCGACGGCCGGCGCGGTGGCGGCCACGTAGTCGAGCGGCAAGGTGGCGCAGAGTTTGCGCAGGCTGGCGCGCAGGGCCACGTCGGGCACGGCGTCGGCCACGACGGCAAAGCCGTTATGCCAGCCATCGAGCACGCCCAGCAGCGGCTGTTCGATATCCGTTTCCAGGTCCAGCGGGTAACGGGCGGCATGGGCGATCAGGTAGACGCGCGCCAGGGGACCGTCGGCCACCAGCGTTTGCGTGCTCACGTGCGTGGCGCCGGAACTGGCTTGCAGGGCTTTGGCGAGGCTCGATGCGACGCTGGCGCTGTAGCGCTCGCGCGGCAGGTAGACCAGCACGTTCAGGTGGCGCGCGTACACGTCGCGGCGCGCGAAGACCTTGGTGCGCGGCTGCTTGTACAGCGAAACGACGGAACCGCACACTTGCGCCAGCCAGTCGAGGTCCGCTTCCAGCGCCTCGGTGCGCGGCAGGGATTCGAGGATTTCGCGGAATTTCTCGGCACGGAAGCCATGCTGGCGCACGCCGGCCAGGCTCAGTACCTTGGCCACGCGGCCGCGCGCAAACGGCAGCGCCGCCAGCGGGGTGGAATTACCGGCGCGGGTGAACAGGCCGACGAAGCAATGCTCGCCCAGGATCGCGCCTTGCGTATCCATGTCGCGCACGCCGATGAAGTCCAGCTGCTGGTCGCGGTGCAAAGTACCCGCCACGTCGGCCTTGACGATGGACAGCGCCGAGTCGCGCTTGGCCAGGGTGTCGAAGTCGCCGGGGATATTCGCCAGGCAGGTGCCATACACGGGGTGCGCCGTATCCTGCAGCACGCCGACGCGGCTCGGGATGTCGCGTTCCAGTTCGCGCACGCCCGGCTTGACGCGGTAGTAGGCGTAGCCGAATACTTCAAAGCCGCCGCTGCGGGCCCATTCCAGGAAGGCGGCCACTTCCGCGCCCTCTTCGCCATGCTGCGATGCGGCCGCGGCGACGGTGGCCAGGCGCTCGCTCATGGCGGCGGCATCGCGGCGCACGACGGCAGCGTCACGCGCGACCGTTTCCAGCGCGGCGACCAGCGCGGCCAGGGCTTCCGGCGCCAGCTCTTCGTCGAGCAGCACCAGCACATACGATTCGAGCGGATCGCCAGGCTGGCGCACCGCTTCGACACTGCCGTCAGCGGCGCGGCGCACGGGCAGCACGGTGTTCATCACGCCGCGCACGGCCAGGTGCTGGCGGCGCATGGCCATGACGATGGAGTCGACCAGGTAAGGCATGTCTTCGTTCAGGATCAGCAAGGCGCTCGCCATGCCGCCACGGCCATCCGCATAACGCAGGGTGGCAATTTGGCAGCCGCTGCCGGTGCGCTTGGCCGCTTGCGTGAAGCCGTCGACCAGCACGGGCGCCAGGCTGTCGGGCGCGATGTCGGCCAGGTCTTCGGCGTCGAGCGAGTCGAGCCATGCCTGCACCAGCTGCACGACAGGCGCTGCCGCCTTGCCCGCATTGCCAGCCGCGTTAATCAGCTCCAGCGTTTGTGTACGCAAATCTTGTGGCGTGTGATTCATCTTGCATCTCCATTACGGTAATGTGAATGTCCAACGCTGTCGTTTGGGCTTGTGGCTGGGCGGCAGCGGTGTCAAGAGACGGGGGTCGCCCGTCCAATTCTGTGCTACGGATAGTCTGTCTCGGATTTTCTGTGTGTTTTTCTATCGCCTACAAGTCGTACAATCCAGGTAAGTTGAGGATGATCGTCAATTCTTCAAGCGCAGCATGCACTTCCAGCGCCAGCTGCGGATCGGCCAGGTCGCCCGGCTCCAGATGGTCGCGGTAGTGCTTTTCCACCCACTGCACCAGCCGATGGTACAGCGTTTCCGTCATGATCACGCCCTGGTGCATGGCGCGCGCCTCGGTTTGCGTCAGGGCCACGCGCAAACGCAGGCAGGCGGGCCCGCCGCCGTTGCGCATGCTCTGGCGCAGGTCAAAATGGATCAGTTCATCGATGGGGCCAGCGCTGGCCACCAGGCCTTCCAGGTAGCGCGACACGGCGCGGTTTTCCTGGCATTCCTGCGGGATCACCAGCGCCATCTTGCCGCCCTCTTTCGTCAGCAGCTGGCTGTTGAACAGATAGCTGCTGACGGCGTCCGCGATCGGTACCTGGCCCGTGTCCACGCGCAAGGCTTGCAGTTCCGTCCCGGTGGCGGCGACGGCGCGGCGCAGCTGCGACAGGCTTTCCCCTTCATCGGCAAACGCCTGCTCGTGATAGAACAGCACATTGCCATTGCCGACGGCGATGACGTCGTTATGGAACACGCCCTGGTCGATCACGTCCGGGTTCTGCTGCACGTACACGGTGCGCTTCGCATCCAGGCCGTGCAGGCGCGCCACGGCTTGCGACGCTTCCAGGGTCTGGCGCGCCGGATAGCGCTTCGGCGACGGCGCGGAGGGATCGAACTCCACCCGGCCATACACGAACAATTCAACGGACGGCGCGCCGTGGCTCGCGCCCAAACGCGTGTGGTTGGCCGCGCCCTCGTCGCCAAAGGCTGGCGTCGACGGCAGCGCGTCGTGCACGGCGAAGTGCTTGGCATCGCTGAAAATGGCGCGCAGGCTGCGCGCCGACTGCGCGTGCTCGAAAGCGCGGTGCAGCTTGTTATTCAGGTTGGCGGCCGTGAAATGCACGCGGCCATCCTGCGTGTCCGCCGACGGGCTGACCGTGGCGGCATTCGCCGTCCACATGGGCGAGGCGGAATAGGCGCAGGCCAGAATCACAGGGGATTCCTTGTAGGCGCGCGCCAGCACTTCGGCATCGCTGCCCGTGAAACCGATGGAGCGCAGCAGGCGGAAATTCGGCCGGACCTGCGGCGGCAGCAAGGCTTGCGCAAAGCCGCGCGCGGCCAGGGCGCGCATCTTGGCCAGGCCCTGCAAGGCGGCCTGCTTCGGATTCGAGGCGCTTTTCACATTGCTGAACGAGGCCACGTTGCCGAACGAGAGTCCGGCATAGTTATGCGATGGCCCGACCAGGCCGTCAAAATTGTATTCGCGCGTGCTGTGCATGGGAGTTCCTTAAAAATTCAGGCCGGGCGACAGCTTGGCCGGCAGTTCCAATACGCTGTTCTCGATCGAAGCGACCGGGTAGGCGCAGTAATCGGCCGCGTAATAGGCGCTCGGACGGTGGTTGCCCGACTTGCCGATGCCGCCGAACGGCGCCGTGCTGGCCGCGCCCGTGGTGGGACGGTTCCAGTTGATGATGCCGGCGCGCGCGCGCGTCTGGAAGGTTTGCCACAGGGCCGGATCGTCGGACAGCAGCGCCGCGGCCAGGCCGAATTCGGTGGCGTTGGCAACCTTCAGGGCAGCATCGAAATCGGCCACGCGGATCACCTGCAGCAGCGGGCCGAACCATTCCTCGTCGGGGATGCCGACAGCGTTGGTAACGTCGACGATGCCGGCCGTGACAAAACCCGCCTCGGGATTCAACTGGCGCATCTGCAGCAGGGTGTTGCCGCCCCTGGCGACCATGTCCGCCTGCGCCTGCACCAGGCGCGCGGCCACGGCACTCGAGACAACGGGTCCCATGAATGGCTGCGGCTGCGCATCGGACGCGCCGATGCCCAGTTTCGCCGCCACTTCCACCAGGCGCGCGACGAAGGCGGCGCCGGCTGCGTTATCTTGTACCACCAGGCGGCGCGCGCAGGTGCAGCGCTGGCCGGCCGAGACAAAGGCGGAGAAGATCGCGTGGTGCACGGCGGCGTCCACGTCCTTCACGTCCCATACGACGAGGGCGTTGTTGCCGCCCATTTCCAGCGCCAGCATCTTGCCCGGCTGGCCGCCGAACTGGCGGTGCAGGCTGATGCCCGTCTGGCAGGACCCCGTAAACAGCACGCCATCGAGGTGCGCATTCGCGCCCAGCGCCACGCCCGTGTCGCGCCCGCCGTTGACGAGGTTGACGACGCCGTCCGGCAGGCCTGCCTGCTGCCACAGCTGCACGGTTTTGATGGCCGTGCGCGGCGCATATTCGCTGGGCTTGAAGACGATGGTGTTACCGGCGATCAGGGCCGGCACGATGTGGCCATTCGGCAGGTGGCCGGGGAAATTGTATGGGCCGAAGACGCCGAACACGCCATGCGGACGGTGGCGCAGCACGGCGTCGCCATCGGCGATCTTGCTTTGCGTGATGCCCGTGCGCGCGTGGTAGGACTGCACCGAGATATCGATCTTGTTGGCCATGGTGGCCACTTCCGTGCGCGACTCCCACAGCGGCTTGCCCACTTCTTCCGAGATCAGCAGCGCCAGCGCCTCGGCGTGTTCCTTCAGCAGCTCGCGAAAGCGCACGCAGATGGCGATGCGCTCGTCGACGGGCGTATCGGCCCACGCTTCAAAGGCGGCGCGGGCGGCCTGGCAAGCTTGCCCGACTTCGTTTTCCGTCGCTTCCAGGCTGGCCCAGGTCTGCTTGCCGTTCGACGGATCGATGGTGACCAGTTCGCGGCCCGTGCCCGGCAGCCAGGCGCCGTTGATGAAGTTCGATTGCGTGGTATTCACATTAGACATGGGGATGCTTCCTCGGGTTGAGTGACAAGGTGCGCACGGTATCGCCTTGATGGCAGCGCAGCAGATGCAGTTCATCGTCGTCCAGCGCGAGCTTGCCGCTGTGCGGATTGGCGCTGGTGACAATCATGCGGAAATCTTTCAGGTCGGTGTTCGACACCAGGTAAGGTTCGGCCTGGGCGGCGTCGCCGCACGCTTCAGGCGCAGGCACTGGCACAGTCGCGGCATCGAGGACGGCCGGCATGCTGTCGCGCATGGCGCGCAGTTCGGAGACGCGCGCCTGCAGCACGGGACCGGCGTCGAAGATGTCGACATAGCCTTCGAAGTGCAAGCCTTCCTGTTCCAGCAGGCGGCGCGCAGGCGCCGTGCTCAGATGGACCTTGCCGATCACTTCCTGCGCCTCGTCGGGCAGGTAGGCCACGTACATGGGCTGGCGCGGCATCAGCTCGGCGATGAAGGATTTCTTGCCCAGGCTCGTCAGGTCGTCGACGTGGTGGAAATCCATCTTGAAGAAGTGGCGGCCCAGGCCCTCATAAAACGGCGAGCTGCCGTCCGGCGCCTGGTAGCCGCGCATTTCGGCGATCAGCTTTTCCGTGAACAGGTGCGGGAACTGGGCGATGAACAAAAAGCGGCTTTTCGACAGCAGCTTGCCGTTGTTGCCGCTGCGGTAATCGGGATGCAAAAACAGCGAACACAGTTCCGTGCTGCCCGTCAGGTCGTTCGACAGGTACAGGGTTTCCATGCGCGTAAACACGTCGAGTTCGCGGCTGGAATGCACCAGGGTGCCGATGCGGTAGTTATAGAACGGTTCTTCCAGGCCCACGGCGCCCTTGATGGCGCACACGCCGGCCAGGCGGCCCGTGTCCGTATCCTCCATGACGAACATGTAGTCGCGCTTTTCGGGCGCGATGGTTTCGGCGAACGAGGCGCAGGCGATGGCCAGGCGGTCGCCCAGCATTTTCATGTCCGGCTTGAGGGTGGTCATGCCGGTGCCGACCTGGCTGGCCAGGCCGTACAGGGCATCGAGGTCATTGGCGTTGATGGCGCGTACTACTAGCATAATGTTCTCTCGGTTAGATGCGCACGCAAATGACGCTGTCGCCTTCGGCCACGGCCAGCGCTTCCAGCAGCTCGGGCGGCAAGCCGACGGTGTCCTGCGCTTCGAGCGCATCGCAGGTGAAGGTGACGGCGCGGAAGTTGCGCTCCGCGCCCGACGCGATCGCGTAATGCACTTTCAGGCCCGTGCGGCTGGGCGTGACGCCTGCGACGACGCGGCGCGTGAGCGACCCCGTAAACGAGCGCAGCGCATGCTTGTGCGCCTGGAGGATCGGGCCGCCATCGAAGATGTCGATGTAATCGTCCGCTTCAAAACCTTCTTCCGTCAGCAGATTGAACGCCAGTTCGCCGCTCGGGTGGATCTGGCCCATGGCCGCCTGCGCGTCGCCGGGCAACAGCGGCACGTACACGGGGTAGTGCGGCATCAGTTCGACGATCAGGGTGCGGTTGCGCGCGCCGCCGATGACTTTTTCGGCATCGAGGAAATCCATCTGGAAGAACTTGCGGCCCAGCGCATCCCAGAATGGCGACTGGCCGTTGGCGTCCGTGATGCCGGCCAGCGGCACGAAGAAGCGGTCGCCGAAACGGTGCGGCGCCAGCACGGCGAACAGCAGCCGCGCGCGCGACAGCAGGGCCGCTTCCAGGCCCGCCTGCTCCATGTTGCGCACGTAGAAGCCGGACAACTGCGAATAGGCCGTCAGTTCCGAGCACAGGGTCAGCGCATGCACGCTGTGGCTGATGTTCAGGTCGCGCGAGACTTGCTGGATGACGTCGTTGCGAAAGGAAAAATAGGTGCCGTTCGAGCCGGCCGAGGCGAAGATGGCGGCCGTGCCGGCGATGCTCTTGTCGAGCAGGGATTCAAGCACGAAGAGATACGACTCTTCGCTGGGGATGTCGACATGGGCGGCAAACGAGGCGATGGAGCGCTCGACGGAGGCGGCGATCTTCTCGCGCGTCTTCGGCAGGGTATGGACACCCGGCATGGTTACCGCGGCCAGCGCTTCGAGGGCTGCAATATCCGCAATTTCTACCGGACGGACAACATACATGGGTACTCCTTCAATGCTGACGATACATGGGCTGAAAACCCGGGTAGAACCAAGCCGGCCCGCGGCAAAGCGGCGGGCCGGTGATCAAACAGGGAGCGAGGCTAGCCTCAGGCTTTCAGCATGCCGTCGATGGCGGCGCGCAGCAAGCGGCCCGCTTCGGCAATCTGCTCGTCCGAAACGATCAGGGCCGGTGCCAGGCGCACCACGTCCATGCCGGCGATCAGCACCATCAAGCCTTGCGCTTCGGCCGCTTTCTGGATGTCTTTCGCGCGGCCCTTCCAGGCATCGCTGACGACCAGGCCCAGCAGCAAACCGCTGCCGCGCACCACGGAGAACACTTGCGGGTAATCCGTGATCAAGCCTTGCAGCATGGCGATGGTGTTGACGCTGGCTTCCTTGACGCGCGCCAGGAATGCCGGCGTGTTGATCGTCTCCAGCACGGTCAGGGCCACGGTGGCGGCCAGCGGGTTGCCGCCGTAGGTGGTACCGTGAGTGCCGACGGCCAGCGTTTGCGCCAGTTCATTCGTGGTCAGCATGGCGCCGATCGGGTAGCCGTTACCCAGCGCCTTGGCGGCCGTCAGGATGTCCGGCGTGACGCCGTAGCCCATGTAGGCGAACAACGCGCCAGTGCGGCCCATGCCGCTCTGGACTTCGTCGAAAATCAGCAGCGCGCCGGTCTTGTCGCACAGGGCACGCAGCTCCTTGAGGAACTCCGGATTGCCCGGCACCACGCCGCCTTCGCCCTGTACCGGCTCGACGATCACGGCGCACACGTCATCGCCGATGGCGGCGCGCGCCGCTTCGATGTCGTTGTAGGCGATATGGTCGATCGACGGCGGCAGCGGCTCGAAGCCTTCCGTGTACTTGGCCTGGCCGCCGACGGAGACCGTAAACAGGGTGCGGCCGTGGAAGGAGCTGAAGCACGAGATGATGCGCGACTTGTGCGCGCCGAACTTGGTGTGCGCGTACTTGCGCGCCAGCTTCAGGGCCGCTTCGTTGGCTTCCGCGCCCGAGTTGCAGAAGAAGGCGCGGTCGGCGAAGGTCGCTTCCGTCAGCGCCAGCGCCAGACGCAGCACAGGCTCGTTCGTATAGCCGTTGCCTAAATGCCACAAATTATTGATTTGCTTGGTCAGCACGTCGACCAGGGCCGGATAGCAGTGGCCCAGGCTGTTGACGGCGATGCCGGAGGTGAAATCGAGGTAATGCTTGCCCGACTGGTCCCACAGATCCAGTCCGGAACCGCGCACGGGCACCATGGCTGCAGGGGCGTAGGTAGGAACGAGGACCTGGTCAAAGGTTTCCCGGGTGACTGGACGAGCCGTTACGGTCGAATCAAGCTTGGCATTCATAGCATTTCCCCATCAATATGTTAGGTACTCCGCAGCTACGACAGCTACGTGTGTACTGCATTATAAAAAGCGGGATGCTAAAACTCTTTTGAATCTGCGACAAGGATTTTCACAATTCATCACAGCTGCCTGGATGCTGGCTAGACCGGCGGCATCAGCTTGCGCTGCCGCTCTTCGCGGGGGGTATTGCCAAACAGGGTGCCGAACGCCGTGGAAAAGTGCGAGCCGGAGGAAAAGCCGCACATCAGGCCAACTTGCACGATGGAATAATGTGTATCAAGCAACAGTTGCCTGGAGCGCTGCAAACGCAGCTCCAGGTAGTAGCGCGACGGCAGGCTGCCCAGGTACTGCTTGAACAGCCGTTCCAGCTGGCGCCGCGACAGGCCCACCAGGCTGGCGATGTCGTCGGTCGACAACGGCTCCTCGATATTGGCTTCCATCAAGGTCACCGCTTCGGACAGCTTCGGCTGCAATACGCCGAAACGCGCCTGCAGGGCCACGCGCTGGCGCTCTTCCTTGCCGCGCACCTTGTCCACGCACAGCGCTTCCTTGACGAGCGCCTGCACGTCGGCGCCAAAGATGGTCTCGATCAGGGTCAGCGAAAAATCGATGCTGGCCGCGCCGCCGCAGCAGGTGATGTGCGGGCCGTCGATGTCGAACAAATGCGGCGTCAGGATGGCCCGTTCTGCCTTCGCTTCCGCATCGGCATACAAGGCCCACGGCAAGGCGATGCGCACGCCATCCATGACGCCCGCGTCGGCCAGCCACAGCACGGCGGCGCCCACGCCGCCCCAGAACGGCGCCGAACGGCAGCGCTCGATCACGGCCCGGCACAGCTCGGCGCGCAGCGGCGCCTGCGTTTCATCGGCCACCAGCAGCGCGATATGCCAGTGGCCGCCCTGCGCGGCCACCTGTTCCGGCGTACGCACGTCCAGCTGGAACGCCTGCGACCCCAGCGCCCGCGCGCACAGGCGCAGCGGCTGCACCAGGCCGGCCCAGGTGATCGACTCGGCATCGCCGGCATGCACCAGCAGCAAACGCAGCGGTTTGTCGAGGCCGATACGGGAAAGATTAGCGAAGGACATCGGCGGGGCGGGATCGGGGCAAGGGCTGAGTTGCCCACATGATACCGGACTTCCGCCCCAGCGAGACCCTCATACGGGGGCGCATCTTGGCGCGGCGGAAAAAAGCGGGGCGGAAGGATATAATCACTGCCATGGGTGAACGATATTTAAAAAGTATCCGGCTGCTGGCCGAATGCATGCAAGGCTTCGAGCGGTTTTCTAGCGACTTCGTGCGCCAGTACGGCTTGACGCATGCGCAATTCGACATCATTGCCACGCTCGGCAACACTTGCGGTATGTCCTACAAGGAACTGGGCCAGAAAACCCTGATTACCAAGGGGACTTTGACGGGCGTGGTGGACCGGCTGGAACAAAAGGGGCTGGTGATACGCGAACGTTGTCCACGCGACAAGCGTTCCTATTACGTGCGCCTGAGCTGCGAGGGCGAACAGGTGTTCCATGACGTGTTCCCCAAGCTGACAAAGCAAGGCCAGCGCCTGTTCGACGGCTATACCGAAGACGATTTCATACGTCTGGAAAGCACCCTGGCAGGCTTGAAACACGCGATCGCCAACGGTCACGGCTGACCATTCACCAAGCACAGACATTCAAACAAGACAAAGGAAACCAAGTTGAAAACCTCACTGCTCGAAGGCAAAAAGCCCGCTCATTTCGATAAACACATCATCGGCAACCTGCTGCTCAACGCCAGCACGCCGGAACTGGTGCGCCAGGAAAAACTGATCATCGGCGTGCGCAACGAAGACGGCGAAATCTACCGCCTGATCGGCGCCACCAAGCACAACAGCTTCATGAACGCCGTCGAGGAACTGTTCGACCTGGGCTTGACGGATGAGCTGGAAGACAGCGACGAGCTGGTGGAAGGCTGCGACGCGATCTTCAGCGAAGTTCTGTAGTAGCGCTGAACAGGACCTGCTGCGCAGTCGTCCTGTCCAGCGCTGTGACGATCGCTGTCGTTAAAAAGAGGCATGTCAACAATATAGGCATGCCTTTTTCCGTTTACGGGGCTTTGCTTGCCTTTTGTCCAGCTGTTTGCGAAAAGATCACGGTTAAAAAGTTCCGTACGGAAATATTGCGAGTATAATTTTTTCAATGAACAGACTCGACGCCTTTAAAAGCATCGCCGCGCAAGCCGCTCGTGGCGAGCTGACCTTTCCTGCCAATGTGGACGCTTCGCTCAAGCTGCAAGAGGCGCTGGCCGATCCCGACTGCCATATCGAGGCCGCCGCCAAGCTGGTGCAGGCTGACCCGCTGCTGGCCGCGCGCACGGTGGCCATCGCCAATTCGGCGGCGTTCAACCGTTCCGGCAATGAAATCACCAGCGTGCGCAACGCCGTGCAACGGCTCGGCGTGCGTACCCTGCAGTCGGTGGTGGCATCGCTGATCGTGCGCCAGCTGGGCAGCACCATCACCGATCCCGCGCTGCAGGCGAAGGCCAACCAGCTATGGGAACATACGGCCCACGTGGCGGCCCTGTCGCAGGTACTGGCCCGCCGCGTGACCAAGGTGGATCCCGATACGGCCCTGTTTGCCGGCATCATGCATGAAGTGGGCGGCTTTTATCTGCTGTCGCGCGCGGCCGAATTCCCCGGCATCCTCGATGGCGAACCGCAGGACTGGGTCGAGCATGGCGAACAGGCCATCGGCCATGGCGTCCTGACCAAGCTGAAGGTGCCGGAAGCGGTGATGGGCGCCATCGATGCGCTGTGGGAAGGCTTGCGCGCCATTCCGCCCGAATCGCTGGGCGACACCCTGCTGCTGGCGAATGACCTGGCGCCCGTCTCGTCGCCCCTCAATGAAAGCCCGGCCGCCATCGCCGTGCGCGCCGCGCGCGCCGCCGGCAGCATCGATTGCGTGATCGGCGACGATGCGACCTTGTCGAGCATCATGGAAGAATCCGACGATGAAGTGCAGTCGCTGCTGAAGGTGCTCGTGCATTGATGTGCTTCACGCGCTAAATGTGAGCACTCGCCATCAACAGCAAGCGCCAATAACGGCGAAAAAAAACCCGCTCGAAAGCGGGTAAAGTCCAAAGCTAGGGATGTCCTGAAAGAGACAGCCCTATCTTATGCGGTGTGCCGCGCCGGCTCCGTGCGCTGGCACACTTAGCGCGCAGATTATCCCGGCAGCAGTTCGACATCCGTTTCCTGCCAGGCGCGCAACTGCCGCACGCGGGCGAACCACGCCTGGATATGCCGGTACTGCGCCAGCGGCAGCCGCACAGCCTCGCTGTACATCAGCGGCGCGGCCACGGCGAAATCGGCCAGGGTCACATCGTCTGCGTGGATCCAGCTGCGTCCCGCCAGGTGCGCGTCCAGCACCACGGCGCACTCATGCAGGTCGCGCTCGCCGCGCGCCTCTTCCAGCGGGTCCGCCGGACCATTGCCCGTCATGCCCTTCCACGCGCGTTCCCAGGCCAGCACGCTGACGGCGGGCGCGAAGTGCTGCGCGGCCCAGAACAGCCAGCGGTTGACGTCGGCGCGCGCCTGCGGCGCCTGCGGATAAATCGTCTGGCCCGGCACCTGCTCGGCCAGGTATTGCATGATGGCGCACGATTCCCACAGCAGGAAAGCGCCGTCGGCCAGCACGGGCACCTTGCCGTTCGGGTTCAGTTCAAGCAGACGGCGGCGGTCGTCCGCATTCATCAGGTCGACTTCGGCCAGTTCCAGCGGCAGGCCGAGGTGGATCGCCGTCATCAGGGCACGGCGGGCATTCGAGGACATGGGGTGATGGTACAGGCGCATGGCAAAGGCTCCGGTGAGTGAAGAAGCCACCATCGTAGTTGCCGTCACTGACAGTTTTTGTCAGGAGCGAATATCAGGATTCCGGATCAATCTCATGCGCCTTGCGCCAGGTGTCGAGCAAGGCGTGGCGCCGCGTGGGATAGCGCTCCTCGTGCTGCCGCACGCTGGCGATGCGGTCGATGCGGAAGTGCCGGTAATCGCCGCGCAGTTCGCACCAGGCGGCCAGCAGGCGCTTGCCCTCGAAAAAGGCCAGGGCGAAGGGCCACACCGTGCGCAAGGTGGCGCTGCCGTGCTCATCCTGATAGGCAAGCGTGAGTTTCTGTTCGTAGCGGATCGCCTCGCGCACGGGCTGCACGTAGCGGTCGGCCGGCTGTGTGCCATCGGCGGGGCGGCCCAGCGGCACCCACAGGCTGGTCTCGGCCATGCTGTCGCGCAAGTCGCGCGGCGAGGCCGCCGCGATCTTGGCCAGGGCATTGCTGGCCGCCTGCGCCAGGCCCGCGTCGCCCTGCCGGCGCACCCAGCGCGCGCCCAGCACCAGCGCCTCCAGTTCATCGGCCCCGAACATCAGCGGCGGCAGGAAGGCGCCGCGGCGCAGCACGTAGCCGATGCCCGCCTCGCCCTGCAAGGGTGCGCCCAGTTCGGCCAGGGTCTGGATATCGCGGTAGATCGTGCGCTCGGATACGCCCAGCTGCTGCGCCAGCTGGGCCGCCGTGACGGGCACGCGCCTGGCGCGCATGGCGTCCATCAGCAGGAACAAGCGGCCGCTGCGGCTCATGGACAGTCCTGCAAGGCCTGGTCGCCCATGACGAGGGCCGACAGGGCCGGCACATACAGATAACCACCGGGCGCCAGGCGAACCGCGCGCGGCCCCTCGTCCACGCCGGCGATGCCGTAGCAGCGCTGCAGGCGGGCGGCGGCCGGCCACCAGTGGACGGCCGCTTCCTGGTCGGGAAAGCGCTGGCGCACGCTCTCGGCCTGCGCCGCCACTTGCGGGAAATCGCGGTAAAAGGCGGAAGCAATGCCCAGTTCCGCGGCAAACGCCGCTTCCTGCGCCGCAGTCTCCGTCAACTGGGCCGCCAGCGCCGCCGTTTCGCGCTCCAGGTCCTCGGCCGCCACGCCAGCCTCGGCCAGGGTGCGGCGCATCTGTGCCGGGCTCGCCTGCGCGCGCAGGAACGCCGATTCCTGCAGCGCCAGCACGGCATCGGCCGGAATGCGCTTGTGCCGCGCGGCCGGGAAGACATACAGGGCGCAGCTGCCCGCACACACGGTGTCAACGGCAATATCCCATTGCTGCCGGCGCAGGTAGCGGCCCAGCTGCATGGCCGCCTGCGCATCGCCACCCTCGCTGTTCACGCGCAACAGCGTCGTCCCCGGCGTGGCCAGCTGCCGCAGCGTGTCCACGTCGCCCTCGGCAATCGGGCCGCGCAGGGCGATGGCACCGCTGTCCACTCGGCTCAATTGCGCGGCATTGACCAAGGTGCCGATGCCCGCCATGATGCCCATCACTATCAAACGCTTCATCGTCATCCACCATAAAAAAAACGACCACCGCAAACGGTGATCGTTCCTCATTCGACCTGCAAAAAACCTGCGCTTACACCACGGCGCCGTCGGTTTCGTCTTTTTCCTTGATCGGCTTGATCAAGTCTTCGCGCTTGACGCCCAGCCACATGGCGATCGAGGCCGCGACGAACACGGACGAGTAGATACCGAAGCAGATACCGATGGTCAGCGCCAGTGCAAAGTGGTGCAGGGTCTGGCCGCCGAAGACCAGCATCGACAGCACCATCATCTGGGTCGAGCCGTGGGTGATGATGGTACGCGAAATGGTGCTGGTGATCGCGTTGTCGATCACTTCATGCACGGAAGCCTTGCGCTGCTTGCGGAAGTTTTCGCGGATACGGTCAAAGATCACCACCGATTCGTTGACGGAATAACCGAGCACCGCCAGGATCGCCGCCAGCACCGTCAGCGAGAATTCCCATTCGAAGAAAGCGAAGAAGCCCAGGATGATCACCACGTCGTGCAAGTTGGCGATAATGGCCGAGACAGCGTATTTCCATTCGAAGCGGATGGCCAGGTAGATCATCACGCCGATAATCACCACCACCAGCGCGTTCAAGCCGTTCTGCGCCAGTTCCTCGCCCACTTGCGGGCCGACGAATTCAACCTTCTGCAGTACCACCGCTTCATTGCCGGCGGTGTCCATGCAGGCGCTCTTGAGCACATGTTCGCCCTTGGCGGTGACGGTGTCGATGGCCTTGGTCGTGCCCTGCTCGGCCTTGCACAGCGATTCGAACACGCGCTGCGAGGTGTTCGCGGCGCTGACGCCATTTTCCACCGGCAGGCGGATCATCACGTCGCGCGCCGTATCGAAGCTGGTCACGCCCGGCTCTTCATAGCCCATGGCGATGAGGGTGCCGCGTATGCCTTCAAGATTGGCCGCCTTGGGGTATTTCACCTCCATCAGGGTACCGCCCTTGAATTCGACGGACAGGTGCAAGCCCTTGTGCACCAGGAAGAAGACGGCGGCAAGGAAGGTCACGGCCGAAATCACGTTGAAAATCAACGCATGGCGCATGAAGGGAATATCTTTTTTGATCCGGAAAAATTCCATGAAATCCTCTGAGTTCTATTCTGTGCGTCCGGCGGCTGGGCCACCGGACGCGATCGCTGTTGACGCTATTGGGTGAGTCGGGGCCGTCGCTTATTTGCTGGCGCCCGGCACCCACACCGTGCCGATTGACAAGGTCGTCAGCTTTTTCTTGCGGCCATACCAGAGGTTGACCACGCCGCGCGACACGAACACGGAGGAGAACATCGAGGTCAGGATACCCAGGCAATGCACGACGGCGAAGCCGCGCACGGGGCCGCTGCCGAAGGCCAGCAGCGCCAGGCCGACGATCAGGGTGGTCACGTTCGAGTCCAGAATCGTGGCCCAGGCACGGTCGAAGCCGGCGGCGATCGCCGCTTGCGGCGTATTGCCCGCACGCAGCTCTTCACGGATACGTTCATTGATCAGCACGTTGGCGTCAATCGCCATGCCCAGCGCCAGCGCGATAGCGGCGATACCTGGCAAGGTCAAGGTCACCTGGATCATCGACAGCAAGCCGACCAGCAACAGCAGGTTGGTGGCCAGGGCCAGCACGCTGAAGGCGCCGAACAACATGTAGTAGGCGATCATGAAGATGGCGATGGCGATGAAACCGTACAAGGTCGAGTGGAAGCCCTTGGCGATGTTTTCCGCGCCCAGCTGCGGTCCGATCGTGCGTTCTTCGATGACGGTCATCGGTGCCGACAGGGCGCCCGAGCGCAGCAGCAGCGCCAGTTCATTCGCGTTTTCCGCGCCGCCCATGCCGGTGATCTGGAAGCGCGAACCGAGTTCCTGCTGGATGGTCGCGACCGACAGCACTTCCGGCTTGCCCTTTTCAAACAGCACGATGGCCATGCGCTTGCCCACGCGTTCGCGCGTCGCTTCGCGCATCTTGCGTCCGCCGTCGCCGTTCAGGTCGATCGACACGGCCGCTTGCTGGTTCTGGTCGAAGCTGGCCGTGGCGCTGGAGATATAGTCGCCCGTCAGGATCACGTCTTTCGCCAGCACGACAGGCACGCCCTTGCCGACGGTGAACAATTCCGAGTTGAACGGAATAGCGCTCGACAGTTCGGTGCCGGGCACGATGCTTTCGTCGACCAGGCGCACTTCCAGCGTCGCCGTGCGGCCGATGATGGCTTTCGCGCGGGCCACGTCCTGCACGCCAGGCAGTTGCACCACGATGCGGTCGGGACCTTGCTGCTGGATCAGCGGTTCGGCCACGCCCAGCTCATTGACGCGCTTGGAGAGGGTGGAGATATTCTGTTTTACGCCTTCGTCGATGGTCGCCTTCAGGGCCGCCGGCTTCAGGGTGATATTCAGTTTCAGGTCGCTGCCTTCGCCCGCATCGGCAAACGCCAGTTCCGTCATCTGGTCGGACAGCACATTTTTTGCCTTCAGGCGCGTTTCCGCGTCGCGGAAGTTGATCTGCACGCTATCGCCCACGCGCTCGATGCCGGCGTGGCGGATATTCTTGTCGCGCAACACGCTACGCGCGGCGGACTGGACGCCCTGGACTTTCTTGTTCAGTACGGCTTTCGCATCGACCTGCATCAGGAAGTGCACGCCACCGCGCAAGTCCAGGCCCAGGAACATGGGCAAGGCATGCAATTTTTGCATCCACATCGGCGTATTGGCTTGCAGGTTGACCGTCACGATGTACGCGGGGTCGCTGGCATCGGGATTCAGGTCCTTTTCCAGCACCAGTTTCGCCTTGAACTGGGTATCGGGATCGGCGAACCGCACGCGCACGGAGGCGAGGTTGCCGGCGCCATCCATGGTGACACCTTCCGACTTGACGTTCTCTTTCGTCAATATTTGCTCGACTTGCGTCATCAGCTCGCCCGTCACTTTGACGGTCGACTTGCCGCTGGTTACTTGCAGCGCCGGTGACTCACCGAAATAGTTGGGCGCCGTATAGAGTGCGCCCAGCAATAAGGCGACGACGATGATGATGTATTTCCAAGCAGGATAGCGATTCATAGTGATTCAGCGTTCAGTGTTGAGCGTCGGAGGCGTCGCGAGGGGCGACCGATAGCCGCCCCGGGTCTATCATTGCCGAGGCAATGACAGCGAGAAATTACAGTGCCTTCAGGGTGCCTTTAGGCAGCAAGGTGGTAATGGCACTCTTTTGCACCGTGATTTCGGTGCCGGTCGCCACTTCGATGGTGACGTAAGCGTCCACTACCTTGACAACACGGCCCAGCATGCCGCCGGCGGTGACGACTTCGTCACCCTTGGCCAGCGCGTCCATCATCGCCCGTTGTTCTTTGGCGCGTTTTTGCTGTGGACGGATCATCAGGAAATACATGACCACGAACATCAATACCAGCGGCAGGAAGCTGGTCAGGTTGCCGCCGAGGCCCAGGGCGTCGGTTGGGGCTTGCGCATAAGCGTTGGAAATGAAAAACACGGTGACTCCAGTTCTAATCAGTTTGAAAAAATAGCGCTGTATTCTAGCATTGGCTATACGTCATAACCCGAATTGCAGGCATAGCAACTTTAAGTGGGGCTAAAAAGGCATTATGCAATGCTTTATCGCCCCCGTCCAAGCACCAATACACAAAACTTCCGGCCCTGCTGCCGCCAGGGCGCAAGCTAAGCTTTTCTTAAGTTCCGCGTGCCCGTTCCGCATGGAATTGCAGCGTAAACGCGTGGAAACGGTCTTCATCGAGCGCCTCGCGCATCTGGCGCATCAGGTCCAGGTAGTAATGCAGGTTGTGGATGGTGTTCAGGCGCGCGCCGAGGATTTCCTTGGAGCGGTGCAGATGGTGCAGGTAGGCGCGCGAGAAGTTGCGGCAGGCGTAGCAACTGCACGTCTCGTCGAGCGGCGCCTGGTCTTCCTTGTACTTGGCGTTCTTGATCTTGATGTCGCCGAAACGGGTGAACAGCCAGCCATTGCGGGCGTTACGCGTCGGCATGACGCAATCGAACATGTCGATGCCGTTCGATACGCCCGCCACCAGGTCTTCCGGCGTACCCACGCCCATCAGGTAATGCGGCTTGTTGGCCGGCAGGCGCGGGCCCACGTGGGCCAGCATGCGCATCATGTCCTCCTTCGGCTCGCCGACGGACAGGCCGCCGATGGCGATGCCGGGGAAGTCGATCTCTTCGAGCTTGGCCAGCGACTCGTCGCGCAGCATTTCGAACATGCCGCCCTGCACGATGCCGAACAGCGCATTCGGGTTCTCGCCGCGGTGAAACTCGTCCTTCGAGCGCTGCGCCCAGCGTAAGGACATGCGCATCGACTTGGCCGCTTCCTCGATGGTGGCCGGGCGGCCCTGGATCTCGTACGGCGTGCATTCGTCGAACTGCATGACAATGTCGGAATTCAAGACGCGCTGCACCTGCATCGACACTTCCGGCGAGAGGAACAGCTTATCGCCGTTGATGGGCGAATTGAAATGCACGCCCTCTTCCGTGATCTTGCGCATGGCGCCCAGCGAAAACACCTGGAAGCCGCCCGAATCCGTCAGGATCGGCTTGTTCCAGCCCATGAAACCGTGCAAGCCGCCGAATTTTTCCATGACGGTGTTTCCTGGACGCAACCACAGGTGAAACGTGTTGCCCAGGATAATCTGCGCGTCGATCTCGTTGAGTTCCAGCGGCGACATGGCTTTCACCGAGCCGTAAGTGCCCACTGGCATGAAGATCGGCGTCTGCACGACACCATGGTTGAGTTTCAAGGTGCCGCGGCGTGCCTTGGTCAGGCCGCTCGTGTCGGTCTTGAGTAATGTAAATTCCAGCATGGTCAGTCTTTCACGGGAGTATCAAGGTTCAGTGCGGCGCGCGATTGCGTGGTGAGCAGCATCGCATCGCCATAGCTGAAGAAACGGTAGTTCTGCGCGATCGCATGCGCGTAGGCATGGCGGATCGGCTCATAGCCGGCGAAGGCCGACACCAGCATCAGCAGGGTCGACTTCGGCAAATGGAAGTTGGTGATCAGGCGCGTCACCGTTTTAAAGGCGTAGCCGGGCGTGATGAACAGGGCCGTATCGGCGCTGCCCGCCACCAGCCGGCCGCTTTGCGAGGCCGATTCCAGCGCGCGCAGGCTGGTCGTGCCGACGGCCACCACGTCGCGCCCGGCCTGCTGCGCGGCGCGCACGGCGTCGACGGTTTCCTGCGGCATGGTGTACCACTCGGTATGCATCTTGTGTTCGGCCAGCACTTCCGTGCGCACGGGCTGGAAGGTGCCGGCGCCCACGTGCAGGGTCACATAGGCAAAGTTGACGCCCTTGGCCTTCAACTGGTCGAGCAGGGCCTGGTCGAAATGCAGGCCCGCCGTCGGCGCGGCGACGGCGCCGGGCACCTTGTTGAAGACCGTCTGGTAGCGCGTTTCGTCAAATTCGTCCGCATCGTGCTCGATGTAGGGCGGCAGCGGCAAGCGGCCATGCGCCTCGATCAACTCGAACACGTCGGCCTCGAAGTGCAAGGTAAAGAATTCGCCGGCGCGCTGGCCCACCGTCACGTCGAAGGCGTCGGCCAGGCGGATGCGGCAGCCGGGCGGCGGCGACTTCGACGCGCGCACCTGGGCCAGCACGGTGCGGTCGTCGAGCACGCGCTCGACCAGCGCCTCGATCTTGCCGCCGCTTTCCTTGACGCCGAAGAAGCGCGCCTTGAGCACGCGCGTATCGTTCATCACCAGCAGGTCGCCCGCCTGCAACAGCCCGACGATATCGGCAAAGCTGCGGTCAACCAGGGCGTCGCCGTCCAGGTGCAACAGGCGCGAGGCGCTGCGCTCGGCCAACGGAGTTTGCGCAATGTTTTCTTGCGGCAAATTAAAATCGAAATCGGAAAGCGAATACATGCGTTTTGCTTCAAAAGTACGTCAAAAATGATTAGGAGTGCGCAATGGAACGTCTGGCACTATACTGTGCGCCTATACAGGCATTACAATAATCCGCCGCAACACAACGACTGCGGTACGCACAGGGTGTGCCGGACAACCCTCTATTTTACGCTAGCGGCACAAAAATCTCCGATATGTCCGAACCCAAGCCCGATCTTCCTCCCACAGCCAAGCCGGCCGCCAAGCCGAAGGCCGCCAAAAAAGTGGTCAGCACGGAAAGCCGCCTGGCCAAACTGGGCTTGCGCACGGATATGGACCTGGTGCTGCACCTGCCGATGCGCTACGAGGATGAAACCAAGGTGTACACGATACGCGACGCCTGTCTGCGCGGCGGCGAGTCGTGGCAAGTGGAAGGTGTCGTCACCAAGTGCGAAGTCAATTTCAAGCCGCGCAAGCAATTGCTGGTGACGATCGCCGACGAAACGGGCAATTTGCTGCTGCGCTTCATGAATTTCTACGGCAGCCAGGTCAAGCAGCTGGCCGAAGGCACGCGGGTGCGCGCGCGCGCCGAACTCAAACACGGCTTTTTCGGCGCCGAGATGGTCCACCCGACGTACAAGGTGGTCAACGAGGGCGCGCCGCTGCCCACGGCCCTCACGCCCGTGTATCCGTCCGGCGAAGGCCTGTCGCAGCACGTGCTGCGGCGCGAAATCGCCGACGCCATGCGCCGCATCGACTGGCGGGATACATTACCCGATGATCTGCTGCGCGGGATGCAGCTGTCGCCGTTCCGCGCCGCCGTGCACCTGCTGCACTATCCGCCGCAGGACATCGATGAAAGCGCGCTGATGGACCGATCGCACCCAGCCTGGGTGCGCATGAAGTTCGATGAACTGCTGGCGCAGCAGCTGTCGCTCAAACGCGCCCAGCGCGCGCGCCGCTCGAAAGGCGCGGCCTCGCTGCCCATCGTCGGCACCTTGTCGAACGCCTTCGGCGCCGCCCTGCCCTTCAAGCTGACGGGCGCGCAGGCGCGCGTGCTCGAGGAAATCCGCGCCGACCTGCGCCAGCCGTATCCGATGCAGCGCCTGCTGCAGGGCGACGTCGGCAGCGGCAAGACGGTGGTGGCGGCACTATCTGCCACGCAGGCGATCGACAGCGGCTACCAGGCCGCGCTGATGGCGCCCACGGAGATTCTGGCGGAGCAGCACTTCCGCAAGATCGCCGCCTGGATGGAACCGCTGGGCGTGAAGGTGGCGTGGCTGACGGGCAGCCTGAAGAAAAAGGAAAAGACGGCGGCGCTGGCCCTGATCGAATCGGGCGAAGCGCAGCTGGTGATCGGCACGCATGCGCTGATCCAGGATAACGTGCTGTTTGCGAAACTGGGCCTGGTGATCGTCGACGAGCAGCACCGCTTCGGCGTGGGCCAGCGCCTGACCCTGCGCAACAAGGGCGACAGCGCGGCTGTGCCGCACCAGCTGATGATGTCGGCCACGCCGATCCCGCGCACCCTGGCCATGACGTATTACGCCGACCTGGAAGTGTCGGTGATCGACGAACTGCCGCCCGGCCGCAGCCCCATCGTCACGCGCGCCATCGACCAGAACCGGCGCGATGAAGTCATCGCCCGCGTCTACGCGGCCGCGCTGGAAGGCCGCCAGGTGTACTGGGTCTGCCCGCTGATCGAGGAATCGGAGGCGCTGCAGCTGCAGACGGCCACCGACACCTACATGATGCTGGCCGAAGCCTTGCCTGCGCTGCAGGTGGGCCTCGTGCACGGCCGCTTGAAGCCGGCGGAAAAACAGGAAGTGATGGATGCCTTCATCGCCGGCCATATCCACGTGCTGGTGGCCACCACCGTCATCGAGGTGGGCGTCGACGTGCCGAACGCCTCGCTGATGGTGATCGAGCACGCCGAGCGTTTCGGCCTGTCGCAGCTGCACCAGCTGCGCGGCCGCGTGGGCCGCGGCTCGGCAGCCAGTGTCTGCCTGCTGCTGTACCAGGGCCCCCTGGGCGGCGTGGCGCGCCAGCGCTTGATGACCATGCGCGAAACGACGGACGGTTTTGAAATTGCCCGGCGCGACCTGGAAATCCGCGGTCCAGGGGAATTCCTCGGCGCGCGCCAGTCCGGCCAGGCCATGCTGCGCTTCGCCGACCTGGAAACGGACCAATGGCTGGTCGATCAGGCCCGCGACGTGGCGCACGATCTGCTGCACGCTTCCACGGCGGCGGCCGCAGCCACCGTGGAAGCGCACCTGGCGCGCTGGCTGGGTGGAAAAGAAGAGTTTTTGAAGGTGTAAAGCCGGTATTGCTTTCAGGTGCTGTCGGATTACGCGCTGCGCGCTAATCCGACCTACGCGAAAAGACACCGCAATAGGTCGGGTAGGTCGGATTAGCGTAGCGTAATCCGACTTCCAGCGTAATCCCACTTTTTGCAAACGGCCTTGCGCCCGCGCAGCCTACATGCACATCCAGAAGCGGTTCGCCAGGTCGAGCATGAAGTCGGGCCGCAGATAGGCCAGGAAGACGATGGCCAGCAGCGCGGCGCCGGCCAGGCGCCATAGCCACGTGCGCCAGCTGGCCATTACGCGGCCACCGCCGTGCGCTTGACGGCGCGCTCGTCGATGGGCAGGTTGATCAGCGCGGCCAGCAAGCCCAGGCCGATGGTGATCATCCACACGATGTGGTAACTACCCTGGTGCTCGTACAGATAGCCGCCCAGCCACGCACCGAGGAAACTGCCCACCTGGTGCGAGAAGAACACCATTCCGGCCAGCATCGACAGGTGCTTGACGCCGAAGATGCCGGCGATGATGCCGTTCGTCAGCGGCACGGTCGACAGCCACAGCACGCCCATGCCGGCGGCGAACAGATACACGGACCACGCCGACAATGGCGCCAGCAGGAACACGGTGATGACCACGGCACGCGTCACGTAGATGGCCGACAGCAGGTAGCGCTTGGCGATCTTGCCACCCAGTTTGCCCGCATAGTAGGAACCGACGATGTTGAACAGGCCGATCAGGGCCAGCGCCGTGACGGCGATGTTCGGGTTCATCAGGCCCTGGTCCTTCAAATAGGCCGGCAAGTGCACGCCGATGAAGACCAGCTGGAAGCCGCAGACAAAATAGCCCGCCAGCAGCAGCCAGAACGAACGGCTGGCGATGGCTTCGCTGAAGGCGGCGCCCACGCTTTGCTGCGGGCCGCTGGCGTGCGAGACGGGCGGCTCGCGCAGGTAGAAGGCCATCGGGATCATGGCCAGCAGCACCAGCGCGGCCAGCACGTAAAAGGCGTTTTGCCAGCCCACGGCGGAGATCAGCTGCTGCTCGACCGGCATCATCAGGAACTGGCCGAACGAGCCGGCCGCCGACGAGATGCCGAAGGCCCACGAGCGCTGCTCGGGCGGCGCGCTGCGGCCGATGATGCCGCTGATGGCGCCAAAGGCCGTGCAGGCCAGCGCCAGGCCGATGAAGATGCCCGAGCCGACGATGAACAGGGTGGGCTGCGTCACCAGCGCCATCCACACGAGGCCCGCCATGTAGCTGATGGCGCCGACGATGACGACGCGCATGGTGCCGAAACGGTCGGCCGCCATGCCGGCGAACGGCCCGAAGACGCCCCACATCAGGTTTTGCATGGCCAGCGCCAGCGAATACGTTTCGCGCGTCCAGCCGTTCGCTTGCGAGATCGGCTGCATCCAGAAGCCCAGGCCGTGGCGCACGCCCATCGCCAGGGTCAGGACGACGCCGCTGGCGATGAGGACGGTCTTCAGGCTGGGACGGGATGCGTGCAATGTCATGGGGTTCCTGTTCACGCCTGGTCGGCTTGGTAGACGAGGCCGATCTGGCCGCGCATGGTGTCAAGGTTGCGCATCAGCGCCACGCTGTCGGCGTGCGGCATGACGGGGCTTTCCAGCAGGCCGGCGCGGATGCAGCGCATCGCTTCGATGGCCTCGTGCGCGTAGCCATTGCCCAGGTGCGGCGCGGCGACGACGCGGCGTGCACCATCCATCATTTCGACGATCAGCTGATCGGGCTTGTAAAAACGGTTGGGCAGGCGGATGCGCCCCAGGCTGCCGGAAATCGTCATTTCCGTCGGCGTCTGCGCGCGCAGGCTGCAGGCGCAGGACGAGGTGCCGCCGCCCGCGTGCAGCAGCGAGAACACCACCTGCTCATCGACGCCGGTGGCGCCCATCTCGGCCAGCGCCTGCACCTGCGATACCGGGCCGAGGAAGAAGGCAGCCATCGACAGCGGATAGATGCCCACGTCGAGCAGCGCGCCGCCGCCGAGTTCGGGATTGAACATGCGGTGCTCGGGCGGGAAATGGGCGACAAAGCCGATATCGGCCTGCACCTGCCGCAGCACGCCGATTTCGCCGCTGGCGATGATGCGCTGCGCTTCCTGCACGGCGGGCAGGAAACGGCTCCACATCGCTTCCATCAAGAACAGCTTCTTGTCGCGCGCCATATCGACCACGGCCTGCGCCTCGCGCGCGTTCATCGTGAACGGCTTTTCGCACACGACGTGCTTGCCGGCGGCCAGGCACATCAGGGCATTTTCCGCATGCAGGGTGTGCGGCGTGGCGATGTAGATCACGTCCACGCCAGGATCGTCAGCCAGCGCCTGGTAAGAGCCGTGGCAACGCTCGATGCCGAATTCGGCGCCGAAGGCTTGCGCGCCGGCGGCGCTGCGCGAGGCGACCGCCGCCAGCTGCGCTCCAGGCGCGTCGCGCAAGCCATTGGCCATCGCGCGGGCGATCTTGCCGGTGCCGAGGATGCCCCAGCGGACGGTATTTTCCATCTATTGATCTCTTTCTGCGCCAGCTGCCTTGCGCTTCGGGCGGAACACCGCCGCGTCATTGTAAAAATCGTCATCCTGGCCTTCGCACCAGCCGGGTAAGCCGAGCACCGGCAGGGGCGTGAAGTCGGCCGTCGTGAGGCCTTGCCGCGCCAGGTCCTGCGCCACCCGCTCGTCGAGCCAGGCGCGGCGTGCCGCGTCGTCGAGCGCAAAGTAAGCGTCGCCGGCAAAGATCACGCGCGTGTGCGCCGTGATGGCCTTGCGCGGCGCCACCAGTTTTTCCATCAGTGCGTGGCCGAACAGCCAGACTTCGGCGTCGCCGCCCGCGCCAAATTTCTCGCGCTGCGCGATGAACGCGCTGCGCCAGTCGTGTCCGCGCAAGGCCGCTTCCAGCGCGCGCCCCGCATCGCTGTCGCGCAGCACCAGCAAGGCGGAATTTTCATCGAAAATCGTCGCGCCGTCGCGCGCGGGACCGCGCGATTTGCCGACCCCGGACAGGGATATCTGCGCCGCCTGCAGCGCATTCAACTGCCGCTTGATGCGCGGGAAGGTGAGCCACACGAGCGCGTTGAAAAAATCGTGCAGATTGTCGCGCGTGGGCACGCCGCCCGTGGCGCCGATGAACTCCTCGTAGGCCACGCCTTCGGGCAGGTCCGCTTGCGGCACGAAGGCCAGCGGCAAGCCGGACGGATTGCGCAAGTCCAGCGCCCGCGCCCGTCCGTTCAGCGCCGCGATCACCGTGTCGCGCTGCAGGTCCAGCTGCCGTCGCGCCGGCAGCACCGTGGCAAACCAGGGGCGGGTCCAGTCTATCGATGGCAGCATGAATGCTTAGACCATTTTCCAGTTGATCTGTTCGCCCGCGTTAAGCGGAATCACGTGGCTGTCGCCCAGCGGCAGCGAGGCCGGCAAGGTCCAGCTTTCGCGACGCAAGGTGATGGTGTCCGTGTTGCGCGGCACGCCGTAGAAGGCCGGGCCGTGGAAGCTGGCGAACGCTTCCAGTTTATCGAGCGCGCCGGCGCGCTCGAACGCTTCCGCATACATTTCCATCGCGTGCAGGGCCGTGTAGCAACCGGCGCAGCCGCAGGCCATTTCCTTGGCGCCTTGCGCGTGCGGCGCAGAATCGGTGCCGAGGAAGAAGCGCTCGTCTCCGCTGGCGGCGGCCGTCATCAGGGCCAAACGGTGCTCTTCGCGCTTGAGGATGGGCAGGCAGTAGTAATGGGGGCGGATGCCGCCCTTGAAAATCTCGTTGCGGTTGTACAGCAAATGGTGCGCGGTGATGGTGGCGGCGATCGGGCCTTCCGCTTCGGCCACATACTGCGCCGCATCCTTGGTGGTGATGTGCTCGAACACGACGGACAGGGCCGGGAAGGCGCTGCGCAGCGGACGCATCACGCGCTCGATGAAGACGGCTTCGCGGTCGAAAATGTCGATTTCCGGGTCCGTCACTTCGCCGTGCACGAGGAAGGGCATGCCCACTTCCTGCATCACTTCCAGCACCTTGTAGCAATTCTTCAGATCCGTCACGCCCAGGTCGGAATTCGTCGTGGCGCCGGCCGGATAGAGTTTCACGGCTTGCACGATGCCGCTATCCTGCGCGCGACGGATTTCATCGGGCGAGGTGTTGTTCGTCAGGTACAGCACCATCAGCGGATCGAAGTTCACGCCTTCCGGCACGGCCGCCAGGATGCGCTCGCGGTAGGCGCTGGCATCGGCCGTGGTGGTGACGGGCGGCTTCAGGTTCGGCATGACGATGGCGCGGCCGAACTGGCGCGCGCTGTGCGGCAGCACGCTGGCCATGACGGCGCCGTCGCGCAGGTGCAAATGCCAGTCGTCTGGACGGGTGATGGTGATGGAATCTGGGGTGTGATCGGGTGTGGACATGGCGGCTGCTCTCGGGCGGTCATTGCGGATAGCGCCATTTTACCAGCCGCAGGACCGTCCCGCCCGCCGGGAGAGCCCGCGCATGCTGGCTGGCAGACGGCAAAACGGCCGGTATCAACCGGCCGTCCTTGTCTTTACTAAAAAAGCACGAAGAGCATCAGGACTTGGCCGATGCCGTCTCCTGCTTGGCGACCCAGGCGCGGATCTCGGCCAGCATCTGATCCAGCTTGGCGCGGTCGTATACCTGGCCACGGCTGACCACCAGGCGGATCCGGCGCGTGGCGCCGATGTCCTGCAGCGGGTTCGCGTCGAGCACCAGCAAATCGGCCGCCTTGCCGGCCGCCACGCTGCCGTAGCGCTCCAGCTTGCCCAGGAAGCGGGGGCCGTTGATGACGGCCGACTGCAAGGCTTGCTGCGGCGTCAGCCCGTATTGCACGTACAGGCCGATTTCATCGTGCAGGGCCTGGCCCGGATAGTCGAAGGAATTCAAGAAGCCCGCATCCGTGCCGGCGATGATGCTCACTCCCTGCTGCTGCAAGATCGGCAGCAGCTTGGCCGATTGCTCGAACTGCGCGTGGCGCTGGGCGATGGCTTCCGGTCCATCCTTGGCGGCGCGCTGCACGCGCCAGTCGTAGGTGGCGCGCAAGCCTTTGCCGATATACTGCAGGGCCGGATCGTGCGTGTGGTCTTCGCGGTCCAGGTAAGCCGTCACGCGCGAGCCCCACAGGGTCGGCACGATGGCCGTGCCGCGCGCTGCCAGGTAGCTGAAGGCCTTGCGCGCCGTCGCCTCGTCGTAGCTTTGCAGGCTTTCGCGCATGGCCTCCTTGCCCGTCATCGTGCCCGCGGCCACCTTCTCCGTCAGCTCCTGTTCGCGTGGCGTCGTGGCGCGCAGCAGGTAGGATTGATGTTCGATCGTGCCCAGGCCCGCATCGGCCATCTGCGCCAGGGTCAGCTGCACCGGGATATGACCCGAAGTGCGCATGCCCCGCTCGCGCGCCTGGCGCAACGCTTCCAGGTAAAGCTCCGGCTTCAGGGTGTTTTCCGTGATCTTCACGAAGTCCACTTGCTGCGCCTGCAGGCCATCGAGCGCGCGCGTGACTTCCTGCGGCGTGCCCACTTCGATGGTGCCCTTCCACAGCGGCTTGATGCCTTCGAGCTTGGCGCCAGAGGTAAAGATCGTCGGGCCTTGCAGCTGGCCAGCGTTGATCTGCCGGCGCCATGCCAGCACCGTGTCGGGCAAGTCGCCCGAACAGTCGCGCACCGTGGTGATGCCGTGCGCCAGGTACAGTGGCAGCAGCTGCTTGTTCTCGTCGATCAGTTCCGGGCCGCCGCCGAAATGCACGTGCGTGTCCCACAGGCCCGGCATCAGGTATTTGCCGGGCAGGCGGATGGTCCGCTTCGGCGCGTAGCCGCGCAGCTGCGCCTCATCGACGACGGCGACGATGCTGTCGCCCTTGAGCAGCACGGCCTTGCCCTTGACGGCGCGGCCGCCTGCAACGTCGATCAGGGTGGCGTCGCGCAGGGCGATGTCGACGGCGATCTTGTCGGCCGCGTGGGCATGGGCCAGCAGGCCCAGCGCCAGCATGGCGCCGGCGAGGTGTTTCATGTCAGGCATTCGTACTCAACTTCAAGGTGATGGAAAATTAATGGATGATCTTGGCGAGGAAATCGCGCGCGCGGTCCGAGCGGGTCGTGTTGAAGAAGTCATCCTTGCTGCAATCCTCGATGATCTTGCCCTGGTCCATGAAGACGATGCGGTTGGCCACGCGCCGGGCAAAACCCATTTCGTGCGTGACGACCATCATCGTCATGCCTTCCTGCGCCAGACCCACCATCACGTCGAGCACTTCGTTGATCATTTCCGGATCGAGCGCCGATGTCGGCTCGTCGAACAGCATGGCGATCGGATCCATCGACAGCGCGCGGGCGATCGCCACGCGCTGCTGCTGGCCGCCCGACAGCTGGCCCGGGAATTTATCCTGCTGCGACAGCAGGCCCACGCGGTCCAGGTATTTCAAGCCCTTGGCATTGGCTTCGTCGACGCTGCGGCCCAGCACCTTGATCTGGCCGATGGTCAGGTTTTCGCGGATCGACAAATGCGGAAACAGCTCGAAATTCTGGAACACCATGCCGATGCGCGCGCGCAGTTTCGACAGATTCGTTTTCGGATCGTTGACGGTGATGCCGTCGACGATGATCCGCCCCTGCTGGATCGGTTCGAGGCCGTTGACGGTCTTGATCAGGGTCGATTTGCCGGAGCCGGACGGGCCGCAAATGACCATCACATCGCCCTTGTCGACATTGGTGGTGCAATCGGTCAGTACCTGGAACTGGCCATACCATTTGCTGACGTTATTGAGTTCAATCATCTTGTTCTTTCTTTTACGGTTAGCGAATGATGGCGACGCGTTTCTGCAGGCGTTTGACGAGGAACGACAAGGCGTAGCACAGCACGAAATACACGACGGCGACAAACACGTACATCTCCACCAGGCGGCCGTCGCGCTGGGCGATCTTCGAGGCGGCGCCGACGAAATCGGGAATCGACAGCACGTACACGAGCGACACGTCCTGGAACAGCACGATGGTCTGCGTCAGCAGCACGGGGATCATGTTGCGGAACGCTTGCGGCAGCACGATGAAGGCCATGGTCTGCGAGTAGTTCATACCCAGCGCCTGGCCCGCCCACACCTGGCCGCGGGGAATCGACTGTATGCCGCTGCGCATGATCTCGCAATAGTAGGCCGCCTCGAACATGATGAAGGTGATCAGCGCGGAAGAAAACGCACCCACTTTCACGGGTTCGTTCGCGCCGATGATCCAGGCGGCGATATACGGCACGAGGAAGTAAAACCAGAAGATCACCAGCACCAGCGGGATCGAGCGTATCAGGTTGACGTAGGTCGACGCCACGCCCGAGATGAGGCGGCTGCCGGACAAGCGCATCAGCGCCAGCACGGTGCCCAGCACGATGCCGCCCACCATGGACAGCGCCGTCAGTTTCAGGGTAAACACCATGCCGGTCTGGAACAGGTAGACCCATGAGCGGGAGATGACATCGAAGTCGAAATTACCGAACATATCAGTGTCCTCCCGTCTTGGCGCCGGCGACGATGAAGCCGGGGATGGCGACCTTTTTCTCGATCAGGTGCATCAGCACCACCACCAGCAGGTTGACGACGATGTAGATGATGGTGGCGGCCGAAAACGCCTCGAACACCTGGAAGGAAAACTCCTGGATGGCGCGCGCGCTGGCCGTCAGTTCGATCAGGCCGATGGTCAGCGCCACGGAACTGTTCTTGATGATGTTCAAAAATTCGCTGGTCAGCGGCGGCAGGATGACGCGCGCGGCCATCGGCAGCAAAATGAAACGGTAGGTTTGCGGCAGGGTCAGGCCCAGCGCCGTGCCGGCCAGTTTCTGCCCGCGCGGCAGCGCCTCGATGCCCGTCGTCACCTGCACGGCCACGCGCGAGGAGGTGAAAAATCCCAGGCACAGCACGGCCGTGACGAACGGCGCATTCGGCAGCGACTTGACCCAGGCGCCCAGGTCCGGCGGCAGCAATTCCGGCATGACGAAATACCAGAGGAACATCTGCACCAGCAGCGGCACGTTGCGGAACAATTCAACGTAGGCATTGGCTACGCCCACCAGCCATTTATTCGGCAGGGTGCGGATGGTGCCGACCACCAGGCCCAATATCAATGCCATGATCCAGGCCGCACCGGCCGTGGCCAGGGTCCAGACCAGGCCGGACCACAAGGTGTCCATATACGTGCCCACGCCATCGGGAGAAATCTCCCAGAAAATGCGCCAATTCCAGTTGTAATTCATGATCATCCTTCGCATGCAGCCCGAGGACAGCGGCCAGCCGGCCACCCGTCCCGCAAATAAATCGGGAGGCTTGCGCCTCCCGGTTTGTTACGCAATCTTTACTTTTTCCGTTTGTCCGAAGTCTTCTGCGCTTCGGGCACGGCCGCATATGCCGCCGGGTCGCCCGAGTCGGTCGGATTCATGAAGACGGCCTTCAGTTGCGGCGGCATGGGGAATTTCAGGTTGATGTTTTTCGGCGGAATCGGCGAGGTAAACCATTTCGCATAAATGCGGTTGATGTCGTCGCTCTTGTACAGGCGGATCAGCGCATCATCGACCACTTTCTTGAAGGCCGGGTCGCCCTTGCGCAGCATGATGCCGTACGGCTCGACGGACAACGCTTCCTTGGTGATTTCGTAGTCGTTCGGGTTCTTCGAGTTGGCCACCTGCGACGCCAGCAAGATGTCGTCATTGGCTTCGGCCACCGCGCGGCCCGTTTCCAGCATCAGGAACGACTCGGGATGATCCTTGCCGACGGCAATCGTCATGCCCAGGTTCTTTTCCTTGTTCAAAATCGTCATCTGCTTGATGGTCGACGTGCCGGCCGTGGCGACCAGGGTCTTGCCGCGCAAGTCTTCCAGCGTCTTGATGTTCGAGGATTTTTTCGACAGCACGCGGTTGCCGATGACGAACATGGTCGGGGCGAATGCCACCTGCTGCTGGCGCTCCAGGTTGTTCGTCGTCGAGCCGCATTCAAGGTCGATGGTGCCGTTGGCCATCAGCGGGATGCGGTTGGCCGACGTGACGGGGCTCATCACCACCTTCAGTTCGCTCATGCCCAGGTGTTTCTGCAAGGCCGTGACGACTTTCATGCACAGGTCGATCGAATAACCCTGGTATTGCTGCTTGTCATCGAGATAGGAGAAGGGCACGGAGCCGTCGCGCACGCCGAGGGTGACGGAACCGGCTTTCTTGATCTTGGCCAAGGTGCCGGTCAATTCCTGAGCCTGGACTGGCGACATGCTGCTGATGACGCCGACGCTGAGCAGCGTGGCGATGATTTTGGTCAATTTCATAAATTCTCCTGGGCGGACAAACGGGATCGATTCCGAACGAAACAACTGTGGTGCAGACGCCACCAATGGAATTAATTTTATTTCATTTTCAGCGCCGGACCAGCCGTTTTCTGCGATTGCCCTCAAATAGGCGCTATACGCGCGCCTGAATCGGCGCGGCTGTAGCATTTTTCCTACTGATTCCCCTTTGCCGATTTATTTTGCCGGCGCCAGCCCCGCCAACGCGTCCTCTTCCGCCTCATCGTCCCGATTCGCCTGCTGGCGTTGCCACATCTGCGCATACAAGCCATCCGCCGCCAGCAATTGCGGATGCGTGCCCCGCTCGACGATGCGGCCATGATCGAGCACGAGGATTTGCTGGGCGTCTGCCACCGTCGACAAACGGTGCGCAATCACCAAAGTGGTGCGGTTTTTGGCAATCTCCTTCAGCTGCGCCTGGATCGCCTGCTCGGCCTTCGAGTCGAGCGCCGAGGTGGCTTCATCGAAGATCAGGATGGCCGGGTCTTTCAGCAAGGTGCGGGCAATCGCCACGCGCTGCTTTTCGCCGCCCGACAGTTTTAAACCCCGCTCGCCCACCATGGAGTTATAACCATCTGGCAAGCTTTCAATAAAATCATGGATCGATGCGGCTTTGGCCGCCGCCACGATGGCCTCCTTGCTGGCGCCCGGCTTGCCGTAGGCGATGTTGTACTCGATGCTGTCGTTGAACAGCACTGTATCCTGCGGCACGATGCCGATGGCTGCGCGCAGGGAATCCTGCGTGATATTGCGCACGTCCTGGCCATCGATGGTGATGCCGCCACCATCGACTTCATAGAAGCGGAACAGCAAACGCGACAAGGTCGACTTGCCCGAGCCGCTGTGGCCCACCACGGCCGTCGTGGTGCCGGCAGGGATCTGGAAATCCACGTCGAACAGGATTTGCCGCTTGGCTTCATAGCTGAAATCCACGTGGTTGAAACGCACGGCCGCGCCCCGCGTGACGAGCGGCTTGGCGTCCGGTGTATCGGCGATTTCGCGGTTCTCGTTCAGCAGGGAAAACAGTCGCTCCATGTCGGCCAGGCTTTGCTTGATTTCGCGGTAAATGACGCCCAGGAAATTGAGGGGAATGTACAGCTGGATCATGAAGGCGTTGACCAGCACCAGGTCGCCCAGGGTCATCGTGCCGGCGATCACGCCCACCGTGGCGCGCCAGAGAATTAATGTCACGGCCGTAGCGATGATCAGCGACTGGCCCGTATTGAGCAAGGACAGGGAAGTCTGCGATTTCACGGCGGCGGATTCATAGCGCTGCAAGCCTTCGTCGTAGCGCTTCGCTTCGTAATCCTCGTTGCCGAAATATTTCACGGTTTCATAGTTGATCAGCGAATCGATGGCCTTGGTATTCGCCTTCGAGTCGAGGTCGTTCATGGTGCGGCGGAAATGCGTGCGCCAGTTCGTCACCAGCACGGTAAACGCGATGTACGACACCAGCGCCACCGCCGTGATCACGGTGAACCAGATGTCGTAATGCAAGACCAGATAACCGAGCACGAGGGTGATTTCCACCAGGGTCGGCAGGATGTTGAACAGGGTGTAGGAAATGAGCGAACCGACGCTGCGCGTGCCCCGTTCGATATCGCGCGTCATGCCGCCCGTCTGGCGGTTCAAATGGAAACGCAGGGACAGCGCATGCAGGTGGCGGAACACTTGCAGCGCGATGGTGCGCACGGCGCGCTGCGTGACCCGGGCGAACAGGAATTCGCGCAATTCCGTAAACAAGGTGGTCGACAGGCGCAGCAAACCGTACGCCACCAGCAAGCCGACAGGCAGCACGAGCAGCGCTTGCGGGTGCGCCGCCGTGATCGTCATGGCGTCGACGAGTTTTTTCAGGATCAGGGGCACGCCCACGTTGGCGAGCTTGGCGCCGACCAGGCATAGCAGCGCCAGCAATACCCGCCATTTGTAGACCCACAGGTACGGCAACAAGGTCTTGATGGTGGCGAAATCGCTGTGGCTGGCGGAAGCTGGCGAGCGGGGCGGAGGGGGAGTCTGGGAACGGCGCATGGCGAAGGTCGGCTTTTTATGGTTCAATCGCAGCAATTGTAGCCTTTCATGAGAATAAAAGATGAGCACCTCCCCCGCCCGCCCCGACAACTGCCTCGCCGCCGGCCTGCCCGCCGGAAAAATGCCCGAACTGCGCATGATGCCCGCGCCGTCGGACGCGAATGTGTACGGCGACGTCTTCGGCGGCTGGATCATGGCGCAAGTCGATATCGCCGGTTCCCTGCCGGCCACGCGGCGCGCCAACGGCCGTGTCGCCACCATTGCCGTCAATTCCTTCGTCTTCAAAAATCCCGTCTTCGTCGGCGATCTGCTCTCCTTCTACGCCGACATCGTCAAGGTGGGCAATACGTCGATCACCGTCAACGTGGAAGTGTATGCCGAGCGCAACCGGCTGCAGGCATGCATCGTGAAAGTCACGGAAGCGACCCTGATCTACGTGGCGACGGACTCCGACCGCAAGCCGCGCAAGGTGCCGCCGATCGAGACCTTATTGGCGTCTTGATTGTCGTAATCATTCCACGCCATGGATAGCCAGCGCCGCATCTTCTTGCTGAGCGCTGCGCGCATCACGGCGCTGGCCGCCGCCGGCACGCTGCTGTCCGGGTCCAGCGCCAGCGCCGCCACGCGCCTCAATGGCAACGGCTATCCGTTTGCGCTCGGCGTCGCTTCCGGTTCGCCCTTGCCGGACGCCGTCGTGCTGTGGACGCGTATCTGCTACGACCCGCTGCACGCAGCCGCCACGCCCGCCATCGCCCTGAACGTGCGCTGGGAAGTGGCCGAAGACGAGGCTTTCCGGCGCATCGCCGCCAAGGGGCAAGCGACGGCGACGCCCGCCCTCGCCCACAGCGTGCACGTCGACGCGGGCGGCCTGGCGCCCGGGCGCTGGTACTGGTACCGCTTCATGCTGGGCGACGCCGTCAGCCCCGTGGGCCGCACGCGCACGGCGCCCGAGCCCGGCTCCATGCCTGCCTTGCTGAAACTGGCCGTCGCCTCATGCCAGCACTGGGAATTCGGCGCGTATGCGGCGCACCGCCACATTGCCGCGGCTGCGCCCGACTTGGTGGCCTTCCTGGGCGACTACATCTACGAATGGGGGCCGTATCAGCTGCAGCACCCGAGCCGGGCCGTGCGCACGCATGAAAGTTTTACGCTGGACGAGTACCGCGCCCGCTATGCGCAATACAAGAGCGACCGCGACTTGCAGGGCGCGCACCTGGCCGCACCGTGGATCGTCACGTGGGACGACCATGAAGTGGCCAACGATTACGGCAATGACCGCGACGAACTACTGACACCCACGTTCCTGCAACGCCGCGCGGCCGCCTACCAGGCGTTTTATGAGCACATGCCGCTGCGCCTGCTGCCGCTGGGCAGAAGGGGCTTTGTCGACATGCGCATCTACCAACGCTACGACTGGGGCCGCCTGGCACGCTTCCACGTGCTGGACGACCGCCAATACCGCGCCTACCACGCCTGCGCCAGACCGGGCCGCGGCGGCTCGAATTCCGTCACCACGCGCAACTGCCCCGACTTGCGCAAGCCCGACCGCACCATGCTGGGCGAAGAACAGCAGCGCTGGCTGCAAACCGGTCTCGATGCATCTCCCGCGCGCTGGAATATCCTGGCCCAGCAAACCCTGATGGCGCAATCGAGCCAGGTGCCCATCCTGCGGCCCGGTGACGAACGCGTCTGGACCGATGGCTGGGATGGCTACCCGATGGCGCGCCAGCATCTGCTCGACGCCTTGCGCAGCAGCCAGGCCAGCAATCCGCTGGTGTTGTCGGGCGACGTGCACACCTTTTATGCGACCGAACTGAGCCGCAATGCCACGCGCCCCAGCAGCAAGGCCAATCCCGTGCTGGCGACCGAGTTTTGCGGCACCTCGATCACCTCCAGCTCCCGCCCGCAGGCGCGCACGGACCAGTACGTGGCGATGAACCCGCACATCCGTTACGGACGCAGCGACAAGCGCGGCTATATGTTGCTGGAAATCACGCCGGAGAAAACAACGACCCTGTTCCAGGGCCTGGAGAACGTGCGCGACAGCACTTCTACCATCGCGACACTGGCCAGCTTTACCGTCCGGGACGGCAAGGCGGGCTTGCAAAGTTAACGCCTAGGCAACCTTCTTTTCGTCGCGCAATTGACGGCGCAAGATCTTGCCGACATTGGTCTTCGGCAATTCATCGCGGAACTCGATGTATTTTGGTTTCTTGTAGGCCGTCAATTCATGCTTGCAATGCTCGCGGATCTGTTCCACCGTCAGGTTCGGGTCCTTGCGCACGACAAACACTTTCACGGCTTCGCCCGCGTTGGCGTCCGGCACGCCGATGCATGCGCATTCGAGCACGCCCGGACAGGACGCGACCACGTCTTCCACCTCGTTCGGATACACATTGAAGCCGGAGACGATGATCATGTCTTTCTTGCGGTCTACGATTTTTACATAGCCGCGCTCGTCCATGACGCCCACGTCGCCCGTCTTGAAGTAGCCGTCGGCCGTCATCGACTTGGCCGTCTCGTCCGGACGCTGCCAATATCCCGCCATCACTTGCGGGCCGCGCACGGCGATTTCGCCCGGCTCGCCCAGCGGCACTTCCACGCCGTCGTCGTTGAGAATCGCCACTTCCGTCGACGGGAAAGGCAAGCCGATGGTGCCCGTGAATTCCGTGATATCGACGCGGTTGCCCGTCACCACGGGTGATGTTTCCGACATGCCATAGCCTTCGATCAGCGGGCAACCCGTCAGTTTCAGCCAGCGTTCGGCCACGTTGCGCTGCAGGGCCATGCCGCCGCCATTGCACACCTTGTAGCTGGAAAAATCGAGCTTGGCGAAGTCGGCATTGTTCAGCAGCGCGTTATACAAGGTATTGACGGCCGGGAAGACGACGATCTTGTGCTTGCTCAATTCCTTGACGAAGCCGGGGATGTCGCGCGGATTCGGAATCAGCACGCTCATGCCACCCAGACGCATGCCCATCAGGGCGCTGACCGTCAGCGAATAGATGTGATACAGGGGCAAGGCGCACATGAAACCCATCGAAGTGGCGCGCATTTCAGGCGTCATCACGGGCGACATCCACGCCTCGTTCTGCAGCACGTTGGCGATCACGTTACGGTGCAACAACATCGCGCCTTTCGACACGCCCGTCGTGCCGCCCGTGTATTGCAGGAAGACGATATCGTCATGCCCCTGCTGCACCGGCGTCAAGGTCAAGCGGGCACCCTCGGCCAGCACCTTGTTGAAGCTGATGGCGTTCGGCAAGGAGAACGCGGGCACCATTTTCTTGATCTTGCGCACGACGAAGTTGACGATAGTCCCCTTCAAGCCGCCCAGCAAGTCGCCCATGGTGGCCACGATCACGTGCTTGACCTGGGTATGCGGCAGCACCTGCTCGACCGTGGTGGCGAAGTTTTCCAGCACGATGATCGCTTCGCTGCCCGAATCGATCAGCTGGTGCTGCAGTTCGCGCGGCGTGTACAGCGGATTGACGTTCACCACCGTATAGCCGGCGCGCAGGATCGCCGCCATGGCCACCGGATATTGCAGCACGTTCGGCAGCATGATCGCCACGCGTGCACCCCGTTGCAGGCCCTTGCTTTGCAGCCAGGCGCCCATCTGCTGCGACAGCTGGTCGAGCTCGCGATAGGTAAGGAATTTATCCATGCACACGAAAGCGTTACGGTCCGCGTATTTCTGGAACGACTCTTCCAGCAAATGCGTGACGGAACGGTATTGCGTGCAATCAATCTCTGCGGGAACGCTGTCCGGGTACGACTTCAACCAAATCTTGTCCATCTCGCCTCATCTTTATCTGTAAAAGGGATGCGCCCCCTGGCGCATCCACATTGTTTATGCTGCTATCTTTTTCTCGTCACGCAAGGCGCGGCGCAAAATCTTGCCGACGTTGGTCTTCGGCAATTCATCGCGGAATTCGATGTATTTCGGCCGCTTGTAGCCGGTGAACTGCTCCTTGCAGTACGCGGCCAGCACTTCCTGGGTCAGGTTCGGATCCTTGCGCACAACAAACACTTTCACGGCCTCGCCCGAGTGTTCGTCCGGCACGCCCACGCAGGCGCACTCGAGCACGCCCGGATGGGCCGCGATGACGGCTTCGACTTCATTCGGATACACGTTGAAGCCGGAAACGAGGATCATGTCTTTCTTGCGGTCCACGATCTTCACGTAGCCGCGCTCATCCATGATGCCCACGTCGCCCGATTTGAAGTAGCCGTCCGGCGTCATGACCTTGGCAGTCTCATCGGGACGGTTCCAGTAGCCGCTCATCACTTGCGGGCCACGGATGGCGATCTCGCCCGTCTGGCCCAGCGGCACTTCCTTGCCGTCATCGTCGAGGATGGCGATATCGGTCGATGGCACGGGCAAGCCGATGGTGCCGGAAAACGCCGTGCTGTCGGCGCGGTTGCAGGTGGCGACGGGCGACGTTTCCGATAAGCCATAGCCTTCGATGATGGACACGCCCGTCACCTGCAGCCACTTGTCGTTGACGGCTTGCTGCACCGCCATGCCGCCGCCATTGGCGATCTTCAAGCCCGAGAAATCGAGCTTGGCGAAGTCGGGATGATTGACCAGCGCGTTATACAGCGTATTGACCGCCGGCAGCAGGTTGAACTTGTATTTGCCCAATTCCTTGATCAGGCCCGGGATATCGCGCGGATTCGGGATCAGGATATTCAGGGCGCCCACGCGCGTGCCCCACATGGCGCAGGCCGTCAGCGCAAAGATGTGGTACAGCGGCAAGGCGCAGACCACGATCATCTGCTCGCGGCTGTTCTGGTCGAGCGCCGCGCCCGACCACGCTTCGCTCTGCAGCACATTGGCGATCACATTGCGGTGGCTTAAGGTCGCGCCTTTCGACACGCCCGTGGTGCCGCCCGTGTATTGCAGGAAAGCGGCGTCGTTGATGCTCAGCTCGACGGGCGTGAGCTTCATGCGGCTGCCCAGCGCCAGCGCCTGCTTGAAGCGCATGGCGTTCGGCAAGGAATACGCGGGCACCATCTTCTTGACGTTGCGCACGACAAAATTGACGATCATGCCCTTCAAGCCGCCCAGCATCTCCCCCATGCTGGCGACGACGATGTGCTTGACGGCCGTCTTGCTCAGCACTTGCTCGAGCGTATGGGCAAAGTTTTCCAGCACGATGATGGCTTCGCTGCCCGAATCGTTCAGCTGGTGTTCGAGTTCGCGCGGCGTATACAAAGGGTTGACGTTGACCACCGTGTAGCCGGCGCGCAGGACGGCGGCGATCGCCACCGGATACTGCAGCACGTTCGGCATCATCAGGGCGACACGCGCCCCCTTCTTCAGGCCGCGGCTTTGCAGCCAGGCGCCCAGCTGACGCGAATAGGTATCGAGTTCGGCATAGGTGAGAAACTTGTCCATGCAGACATAGGCATTGCGGTCCGCATATTTTTGAAACGCTTCTTCCAGCAAATGCACCAGCGAACGATATTGATCAGGATCGATGTCGGCGGGGACGCCGGGAGGGTACGACTTCAGCCAAATTTTGTCCATCCTGTGCCTCTTGTCTCGAATAATCGTGGGGGAGCCGGCGCACCCTGCCGGCGCGGATCATTGCTGCGGATTCTGTCGTCCTGCAGTCTGTTTGAGCATTCTGACGAGCAATTGCTCTATGCTACTAATGCGATGCTATCGGGCGCCGCGCTTCCATGCAAGCGCTTTCAACAGTATTCGAGCGGCAACTCTAGGGCCTTTTTATGCTGCATTGCAGCATGATAAATACGCTGTTACCGAATCGCTTGCCTCGGCATACGGGACAATCTTTACGGGTCAGGGGCTGGACAATTGTTCCAGCGCATGCCTGCGCTCAGGCTTCTTGAGCTGGGCCATTGTGTGCACTGCAGCATAAAAAGCACGAAAGTTCTTTTTTTCTTCCAGCAATTTTTTGAAGGCAGGCAAAAATTCATTGTAGGTAGACACGGAAGCCAGGTGCGCATTGCTCAATGGCTGCTCAAACCAGCGGTCGTAACCGGCAAAACCGCCCCAGTTTTGCTTGAGCACCTGATACGCGTCTTGCAATGCCGCAAACACCTGCGCCTTGCGCGCGCGCTTCTCCGCAGCGCCGGCGTCGCTCGCATACACGGCGTCCAGTTTGCCCCGGTATGTCAGCAGCAAGGCCAGAAAATCCTGGCGCCGCGCCGCATACTGGGCGTACGACGCGCGCATGGCGTCATTGCCCTCGCGCGCCAGCCAGCGCTGCACGCCCGCCTCTTCCACGGCGCTGGCGAACGATTCGTTGAAGGCCGAATCGCCGGGCACGTACACCACCTGGTGCGCCAGTTCATGGAAAATCAGGCGCGCCAGTTCCGCATCGTTGTAGTTGATAAAGGTCGACAGCAAGGGATCGTCGAACCAGCCCAGGGTGGAATACGCGGGCACGCCGCCCACCTGCACGTCGTAATGCAGGGCGCGCAACTCGTCGGCATACGCGAGCGCCTCGTCCTTGCTGTAATAGCCGCGGTAATTGACGCAGCCGGCGATGGGAAAACACCATTGCAGCGGCTGCAGCGACAATTCCGGCGTGGCCACCACGTTCCACAGCACGAACGGGCGCCGCAGGGACGCGTAGTTCTTGTAGCTGCCATTGTCCGGTAAATCCAGCTCGCTGACGGCAAAGCGGCGGATTTGCTGCGCCTTGGCCAGGCGCACTTTCAGGCGCGGTTCGGTGGCCGGATCATCGAGCCAGTCACCGATGGGGCGCGCGCCGGACCACAGCGCATATTGCCCCTGCGCCGCCTGCGTGTAGTAGCGCAGCTGCGTGCAGCCGCCCAGCGGCAGGCACAGCATGCCGACAAGCAGGCGGGCCGGCCAGCGCGCCATGTCAGGCAGCCTTTTCCACTTCGACCAGCGTATCGTAGAACGTCGGCGCGCGGCCCATGTCCGTCAGGCGCTGGCTCGTCACTTCATTGGCGTTCTTGCCGTCGCTGGCGAGTTTCTTCCACCACACGGACAAGCCCACCACCAGGCCCCGTCGCGCCTTGTCCGTGACCCTGGCCTTGGCGACAAAACTGCCGCGGTCATTGAAGATGCGCACCATGTCGCCGGCCGCGATGCCACGCGCGGCGCAATCGTCTGGATGGATGTCGAGGTGCGGCTCGCCTTCGGCCGCGCGCAGGCTTTTCACGTTCACAAAGGTGGAATTGAGGAAATTGCGCGCCGGCGGGGAAATCATGGCCAGCGGGAAGCGCGCCGCCAGCGCGGGATTGCTGGCTTGCGATTCGTGCGGCGCGATATACGAGGGCAAGGGATCGAGTCCCGCCTGCGCCATGGCGCTGGAATAAAATTCGCACTTGCCCGATGGCGTGGGGAAACCACCGTCGGCAAATGGCGCCTCGGGCATGGCCAGCTTTTGCCAGCCCCTGCGTTTCAGCGATTCCCAGTCGAAATGCACGGCACGAGCATCCGTCGCATCGAAGGCCTTGGCCGCCAGCGCATCATCACTTTCCTGGAAACACGGGTCGTCAAAGCCCATGTATTGGGCCAGCAGGCGGAAGATTTCCGTATTCGCCTTCGCTTCGCCCAGCGGCGCCACGGCCGCGTTGTTCGCCATCATGTACAGATGACCGTAGGTGGAATGCGCATCGACGTGTTCCAGTTGCGTGGTGGCGGGCAACACGATGTCCGCGTAATCGACGGTATCGGTCTGGAAGTGTTCGAGCACGACCGTAAACAGGTCTTCGCGGGCAAAACCCTGCGCCACTTTCGAGGAATCGGGCGCCACCGCCAGCGGATTCGAGTTGTAGACGATCACGGCTTCCACTTGCGGGCCAAATTCGGGCGAGCTTTCTTTTAATAAATCATCGCCGATGGTGCTCATGTTGATGGTACGCGGCGTGCCTTTCAACAAATCAGGGCGCTGCAGGGCCTTGCGGTTGACGGGGAAGGAACCCGAGCTCGACAGTTGCATGCCGCCGGCCGGATGGCGCCAGGCGCCCGTCAGGGCCGGCAGGCAGGCGATATTGCGCACGGCCATGCCGCCGCCATGCACGCGTTGCACGCCGTAGTTGGTGCGGATGGCGGCACCCTCGCCAGAGCGGCACGCCTGGCCGTACAGGCGCGCCAGTTCCACCACTTGCGTGGCCGTGATGCCGCACACCTCGGCCACGCGCTCGGGCGGCCATTCCAAAGCGCGCTGTTTCAAGGCATCGTAACCGACCGTGTAGCGTTCGATGTAGTCATGGTCGACCAGGTCTTCGGTGATCAAGACATGCATCAAGCCCAACGCCAGGGCCGCATCGGTACCCGGCAGCAAAGCGATATGCTGATGGCATTTTTCGGCCGTCAGCGAACGGTACGGGTCGATGGCGATCAGGGTGGCGCCGTTGCGCTTGGCTTCCTGCGCCCGCATCCAGAAGTGCAGGTTCGAGGCGATGGGGTTGCCGCCCCAGATGATGATCAATTTGGCGTTCTGGAATTGCTCCAGGTCCGTGCCGATGCTGGCGCCCACCGTGTAGCGGTAGCCCGTGGCGCCGGCTGACGCGCAGATGGTGCGGTCCAGCAGGGAAGCGCCCAGCTGGTTGAAGAAACGCGAGGACATCGACTCGCCCTGCACCAGGCCCATGGTGCCGCAGTAGCTGTACGGCAAGATCGCCTGCGGATCGCGCGCGGCGATCGGCTTCAAGCGGGCCGCGATGGTCTGCAATGCCTCTTCCCAGCTGATGCGTTCGAACTTGCCTTCGCCCTTCTTGCCCACGCGGCGCAGCGGATGCAGCAGCCGGTCCGCATGATAGGTGCGCTCCGTGAAGCGCGATACCTTCGTGCACAGCACGCCAGCCGTGGTCGGGTGGTCAGGATCGCCCTTGACGGCGGTGGCCACGCCATCGGTCACGGTGACCAGCAAGGCGCAGGTATCGGGGCAATCGAGCGGGCAGGCGGCGCGCACTTGGGTGGTGGTCATGGTGCAATCCAAAAACGTTGGGGGAAGGCGATACTGTAAACCATTCCGGACGCTTGCTGTTGGCGCCGTGGCAAGCACGTCCGTGCGCTGGATTTACCCGGCAAACAAGGGCTACAATGCACTATTAGCCGCGCCTGTTTTTGATCAAACAAGCGCGGTCCGGCGCGCCATACATTGCTGCGTGCCAGCATCCACAGGAGAGTCCCATGAAACTAGTTGATCCGATCTTGGCGTTTCAATCCGAGCTGCAAAGTATCCGCCGCGACCTGCATGCGCACCCCGAGCTATGCTACGAAGAACAGCGCACCTCGGACGTCGTCGCCGCCAAACTGACGGAATGGGGCATTCCTGTGGTACGCGGCCTGGGCCGCACTGGCGTGGTCGGCATCATCCAGCATGGCAGTTCCAAGCGTGCCATCGGCCTGCGCGCCGACATGGATGCCTTGCCCATGCAGGAAATGAATACCTTCGAGCATGCCTCGCGCCACCCGGGCAAGATGCACGCCTGCGGCCACGACGGCCATACGGCCATGCTGCTCGGTGCGGCCCATTACCTGGCGCAACACCGCAACTTCGATGGCACGGTCTACCTGGTCTTCCAGCCGGCCGAAGAAGGCGGCGCAGGCGCGCGCGAAATGATAGCAGACGGCTTGTTCACCCGCTTTCCCATGGATGCCATCTACGGCATGCACAACTGGCCAGGCGCCGAAACGGGCACCCTGAGCGTGGTGGAAGGGCCGATGATGGCGTCGAGCAATGAGTTCCACGTCACCGTCAAGGGCAAGGGCGCGCATGCGGCCCAGCCTCACAAGGGCATAGACCCCGTGATGGTGGCCGTGCAAATCGCCCAAAGCTGGCAAACCGTCATTACCCGCAACAAGAGCCCGCTCGACACGGCCGTGCTGTCGATCACGCAAATCCATGCGGGCAGCGCCACCAATGTGATTCCCGACGATGCCAGTCTGGTCGGTACCGTGCGCACGTTTACTACGCCCGTGCTGGACCTGATCGAAGCGCGCATGCGCGACATCGCCGTGCACACGGCCGCCGCTTTTGGCGCGGAAGTCGATTTCCACTTCAAGCGCAACTATCCGCCGCTGGTCAACCATGCGAAAGAAACGGCGTTTGCCGTCGACGTGATGAAAAGCGTGGTGGGCGCCGACAAGGTCAACGCGAATGTCGAACCGACCATGGGCGCGGAAGATTTTGCTTTCTTCCTGCAGGAAAAGGCCGGCTGCTACATCTTTATCGGCAATGGCGATGGCGAGCACCGCGACGGCGGCCACGGCCTGGGACCGTGCGTCTTGCACAACGGCAGCTACGACTTCAACGACAACCTGCTGCCGATCGGCGCCAGTTTCTGGGTCAAGCTGGCCGAAGCGAGCCTGCCCGTCGCTTGATTCAGCTCAGCTTATCCGGACCGGTGCCCAAGCGCTGGTCCGGATTCAACGCTTCCAGGGCCAGCAAGGCAGCCGCATGGTCTGCCGTCGGGTGGCTGGTGGCGAGGGTTTCATAGCGCTGCGTCACCAGTTGCGTCACCGGCAAAGTGACGTGGGCCGCCTCGGCCGCCGCGAGGATGTTGTGCATATCCTTGATCTGGCTCTTCACCTGACCACCAGCAACAAAGTTGCGCTCCAACATGCGCTGGCCATGCACCTCCAGAATCTTGCTCTCCGCAAAACCACCGCGGATGGCTGCCCGTACGGCGGCCGCATCCGCGCCAGCCGCCTGGGCCAGCAGCAAGGCTTCCGCCACGATATTCAGGGTCGCGCCGACGATCAGCTGATTGCACAGCTTGGCAACCTGGCCACTGCCGGGCGGGCCCACCAGAGTCGGGCGCCCCATCGCCGCCAGGATAGTTTCCACACGGGTGTAATCGCCGGTGCTGGCGCCGGCCATGATGGCCAGGGTACCCGCCTGCGCCCCGCCGACGCCGCCCGACACGGGCGCATCGATGAAGCCATGGCCTGCGGCATGCAAAGTGACATGAAATTTCCGGGCTTCCGATTGCTTGGTAGAACTCATATCGATCCAGATCGCGCCAGCGGGCAAGACCGGCAGCGCCTCTTGCAGTAGCTGCGCCACGATGGGACCGGCTTCCAGCATCGAGATGATCACGTCCGCGCCATTGACCGCCTCAGCCACGGATACGGCCGGCTGCGCCCCTGCCGCACGCAGGACTTGGGCCTTGCTGTGCGTGCGATTCCAAATTGTGACAGAATATCCAGCGCGTAGCAGGCAGCGGACCATCGGATCCCCCATCAGACCGATACCGAGAAATGCGATTTTTGTAGAGAATGTCAATTGAACCCCTGAAATCAACAAGTGGCGAGAGCGGCATGCAAAAAAGCTGCCTGCGCAGACAAGACAATAGCCTATCGGCCAATTTTACGATGAAAGCCTCTATGTTCTTCAAGAAGAATCTCCTCAAATCCATCGCCGCCGTTGCCGCGCTGATGGCGGCCAACGCCGGCTTTGCCGCCGACGACAAACTGATCGACTCCGTCTACGGCGAATATGCCAAGGGCGTAAAGGTACAAATGGTACGCGCCGGCGTGACCTCGAACTGGGATAAGGCCTGGTTTGTATCGAATGGCACGCAGCTGAGCGGTTACTGGGATGCCAGCATCGGCGGCTGGGATGGCAAGAGCTATCGCAACGTCCCTGGACAGCATCAAAAACTGTGGGACCTGGGCTTTACCCCTGTGTTCCGCTTTGAAAATACAAATAAGCTGGGCTTCTATGCGGAAGGCGGCATTGGCGTACACATGCTGTCCAAGCTGTACGACAACGACGATAACCGCCTGTCGACCCACTTCCAGTTCGGCGACCATATCGGCGTCGGCTATATCTTCAATAACAAATGGGAAGTCGCTGCGAAGATCCAGCATTTCTCGAACGGCGGCTACAAGAAACCGAATAGCGGCGTCAATTACATGAACGTCAAAGTCGCTTATCACTTTTAATGGGTTTGATAAATGACAAAGGCAGCGCGCAGCGCTGCCTTTTTTTCGCCTGCTGAACAGCCGGGGGCAGCCCCCACACACTGAGCGTCGGTCGGCGGATCGGCGTAGGTCGGCGTAGGTCGGCTTAGCGCAGCGTAAGCCGACAGCACCAGCGGCGCACCCAACCGCCAGACGAAAAAAAACCCGCCAATTGCGGGGGTTTTTCTCTTACTGCGAATAACAAGCCTGACGATAACCTACTTTCACACTGGTTGCAGCACTATCATCGGCGCAAAGTTGTTTCACGGTCCTGTTCGGGATGGGAAGGGGTGGGACCAACTTGCTATGGTCATCAGGCATAACTTGTACCGGCATTTGTCCTCAGTGGAGCGACAAAGCCATGAATCTGGAAGAAGCGGATTATTTAGAATTTTGGGTAATGATTGCGATCAACAACTTCGCAACATGTACTTTCTCATCCTCTGTACCTGCTAAGGTTATAGGGACAAGCCGTACGGGCAATTAGTACTGGTTAGCTTAATGCATTACTGCACTTCCACACC